>JAHHGV010000002.1 GCA_019359695.1 Brasilonema angustatum HA4187-MV1 | reverse complement strand
CTTTTCATTCCCTACACGATAATCATTATTAGTAAAAAACTCGAATCTTAAAAGTGAAGGATAAACTGAGACACTCATTTTTAAAGCATATCATGAGTTAAAATCTCATTTTTTGTTTCAAATCACAAGTACCGTTCCAGCCTCGTAAATTGGCAAAGGTATTGTTAGAGAAAGCTATTAAACGCTCATCTTGACTTCGATAGTGCCATTTGAGCGTGTGTCCTCCACGCATAAACTTTGAACATTCGTCCAAAACGCTTTCATATATATCATCATCATTTAAATCTTCTTCGCTGTCTCCGGTTGAAAAGAATGATGTGGGGGGAAGTTGTTTGTTATCACCAATTACAATAACTTGATTAGAACGGATAATAGAGGGAACAACATCCTCTGTGCGAAGTTGAGATGCTTCATCGAAAATGAGAACATCAAAATGAACCACATCTGGATTAATATATTGACTAACCGAGAGCGGACTCATCATCCAGCATGGCTTTAAGGCTTTGACCAAATTTGGTATCCCCTTTTGCCCGTCGTTAAGGAGTTTACGAATGGGTAAATGTTGCCTTTTCTTAGTTGCTTCTTTCTTCAGTCTTGGCAACTCAGTCTGAGCCAGAGAGGTTTTTTCCCAGTTTCGCCAGCGTTGCACATGAAGCTGTTTTAGACGTTCACTGGCAGCATCTAGCTGGTAGGAATCGAGTTTGGAAAACTCTTTTATTTGCCGTTCGTGCACCTCAATATTAAAATTCTTCAACTCAGGCTTTTTGGCAAGGATCGTGTCAAGACATGTTTTGTAAATAAGTTTCTCCAGAGATGGAAACCATTGTAATGGTTCTAGTTTAGTGTCACGCAAAGCATCTAAAAACTTTTTGGCTCCTAGATTTCCGAGCTTTTCACAAGTTTCTTTGTAAGTTAACCATTCTTGAAAATAAGGCAATTCCGATTGAGCCAGCTTCAAAAATTCTTCTAGTTCGGCGAAGGAGATTTGATTACGGGGCAGGTAAGAATCTGTAATATCGCTTTCGTCAAAGTGCGACAGCAAAAAATCTAATCCTTGCCTAATATTGTTATGAGTTGACTCAAATTTCTTAACTAATTCAGCCAGTTCGCGCCGCCGAGAGGGAGAATTTATAATATGTTGGACAGAATTCGTAGGAAGCGAATATCTTTGTAAGCCAGTCAACCAATTCAAAGCTTGCTCAATTGGTGTCAACTCTGCTTCGCTTTCAAGCCAGTTTTGTGGCAGATTCAATGGAGCTTTGAGTATATGGGATAGGGCTGGATAAAATGTCTCTAAAGACTCTAAGTTGGATAAAGGTCGAACTTGCAGAACTGCTTGTAGCTGTTGACTAATATTTTGAGTTGAAAAAATCGCTTGTTGAAAATCTTCTATTTTGTCCCTGATTTCTAATTCAAGTTTATAAGAATAAGACCCAAGAGAGCTTTTTGCCCAAACAGTTGTTTTCTCTCCTTGAAATAAAGGTAAAACTCTCGCTAACTGATTTCATAAATCTTTTGCTTCTTCTAATCGGTTGGGAGTCCATTGGTTGAAGTTAGAAAATATAACATTGATATTTGGAACTCCTTCGCGTTCTTTTTTCAAAATCTCACCAAATATCTCGAACGGTGATTTATCTAGAGGCTTCTCTTTGGTGTGTAAACTTGTGAGATATGAATTTAGCGATTGACGAGTAGAAACAAGACGCTCATAGAATAAATTGTGATTTTCGACACTAGATATTTGTGAAAGATAATCAATAGTTTTAGATAGATTATTGACAAGTACTCGTTTATCTGTTGTACCACTGTGGTGCAGATTGAGACATATGTGGTCTAAACCACGTTCAGCTATGCGCTTATATACAACACTTAATGCAGTCTCTTTTTCTGCAACTAATAAAACTGATTTTCCATCGCCAACCAGTTCAGCAATAATATTCACAATAGTTTGACTTTTGCCTGTTCCTGGTGGACCTTGAACAACAAAGCTAGAACCAGCCTTTGCTGCTTCAATAACAACTTGCTGGCTAGAATCAGCATCAAGAATTTGAAATATTCGTTCAGGTTTAACTTGTGAATCTAGATCTGATGCAGGCAAGGGTTCTCTATAGTTAGACTGATAGGTACTTAAATCACCGCTAATCGCTTGCAAAATAGGGTGAGAAAAGATTCGATCTTCATTGTCAATAATGTCCCGAACTATTGCAGCTTTGGCATAAGAGAATAATGAAAGAAATACATTCTCTTTAATTTGCCACGTCTTTTGTTCTGCTAAAAGTTCGCGAATTTAGGTAAGAATTTCGTTGTAAGTTAGTCCTTGTATAACTTCTCCTTCTGGAAGCTCAATTCCAAAAGTTTGCTTTAACTTTTGTGCTAACGTTGGATTTAATACTATATCTTCTTCCAAAATAGATATTTTATATGCATCTCGTTTAGGTTCTTTTATTAAATCTACAGGAACCAAAATTAGAGGTGAGAGCAAAGCATCATCTGGTTTCTCCTTGTCATACCAAGTCAGCGTTCCTAGTGCCAGAAATAAGCTGTTTACACCTCGTTCTTCAAATGATTTTCGTGCCTCAGCACGCAATTTCTTAAGCTGCTTGAGTTGCTCATTCCCAGTCTGACGAGTTCTTAATTCGAGAGGATTTGTTTGTGCTGGTAATGCTTTGGTCTTTATCAACTGGGAAATATCTTGATGCTCGCTATCAAGTATTTGAAAATCCAGCGATTTCTTTCCTTGTGTAAGATTTTTGAACAGAAGATCTGGTTCCTCTGTCAGAATTTCCAAAGTTCGAGGACTATCTTGCCGAAACTTGATCAGAGGATTGCGTCGTCCTAAGTCAGCTAACCCAGCTTTCCACTTTGCAATCTTTTGGATAAGGTTTTGCTGAAAGTCTGAAGCTGGCTGTCGCATATTTGTTGTTCTTATAAGTACACCTATTGTCCAATATTCTAGCTAGGACTTACGTACTCGTGACGAAAATTGTTCTGTCACTAGAAAAACGCCGATCTGCCTAACTTCCCTACTGCTGTTCTCCCCTGCGGTGGATGTTAATGATACGCTGTTTCTATAGGGTCTAATGTAAGTTGCCTACTGTAGAGGGGATTATCTTTATGTATTTTTTGATGGAAGCAGCAGCCCAAGCAGCCAAAGAACCATATCAATTTCCTTTTGCTTTCACCGCTGTGTATGTGATTGGCTTTATTGCTGCTGTCAGCATTGGCTCAATTGCTTGGTTCAACTCTAAACGTCCTGTAGGTTGGGAAGACAAAGAGCGTCCTGATGTTATACCTAAAGTTGATACAGACTCAACTCCAGGACTGGGTGAGCCCAAAGGTGGGAAATAGCCAACTCCGTAATCAAGTCAGCCGAAGTCCTAGATAGTTTTGAGTTCGTGAGTGCTGATACCAAACCCGATTCTTGTACCTCCTTTGAACCTTAGCACAGGTGCGGCTACACAAGAGTTGCCCTTAAGTGTAGGGACTATTTGAAAACAAGAGTTATTGATTCGGATTTTGGTTTTACTCAGGACTCACAACTTGCGAACTGGTGGACTTTTTCAATTTTGAACTTCAACCCAACGACGGTAAAGCTTCTGAATTTGTTTAAGAACAGCATTATGCCGAGGTTGGGTTGAATCGCCTGTGTCTGATAATTGTTGTAATTTGGTGAGGAGTCTTGCTTCTTCTACCGCCACCTCACCATCACTGTAAATTAAGCCACTGATAGCTTCAATTAGATTTTGGTACTCTTGTGCACTAGGGCGATCGCCTAAATATTCCTTCACCCACTTGTCAAACTCTTCTGGCTGTACTACAACTAGCTCATTTAGCAAAGGCTGAATTTCCGGTTCGTTAGCCATACCCTTTTCTTGAGCTATTTTGCGAAGATATTCTCTCTCTTCTGGCTGAATTCTGCCATCAATCCAAGCGGCTCCAATCAGGATTTTCACCAAGTTTTTCACACTAGAATTCTTAACCATGATTTTTCTTAAGGTATTAGGACTTGGGAATATGTCTTTTTACTTATTTTCCTCATTATCCATACCCTTTCACCCAAAAATCTAATAATTTTAATTGTTTTTCCTTAAGCGCACCATAAAAAAGCCATCCATGTCCTGTTGATGAGGCAATACTTTGATCCAGCCTTGTGGAGTAGAGTATGTACTAGCGGGAGAATCAGCACTAGGAGGCTCTATTTCCCAATTTGGATTCTCAGCTAGAAAAGACGAAACGACTTCTTCATTTTCTTTAGGATGCAGTGTACAGGTGGAATAAACAAGGACACCATCTTGCTTGACAAAAGTCGATGTATGTGAAATAAGTTGCTTTTGAAGCACCGAGAGTTCTTCTACAGTTTCTGGTGTCTGTCGCCAACGAGCATCAGCATGACGGTGCAAGGTTCCTAACCCAGAACATGGTGCATCCAGTAGGACACGGTGAGCAGTGTTTTGAAACTGGGGCATATTACGACTGTCACCAGTACAAATTTCAATAGATTTTAACTTCAGTCGTTGAGCATTTTCTTGAAGTTTTTTTAGACGAGAGGGAGTGCGATCGTAACCAAAAATTTTACCTTCATCCTTCATCAACTCTGCAATGTGAGTTGTTTTACCTCCTGGTGCCGCACAAGCATCAATCACCACCTCACCTGGTTGAGGATCGAGTAAATGACTAACCAATTGGGCGCTACTATCTTGTACTGTCCACCAACCCTCGTTATAACCTGGTAAATTTTGAATCGGACCAGCATTACTCATCAATCGTAAAGCTTGCGGTAGGTGGGGAAGCCGTTGAGACGCTACACCAGCAGATGTCAACGCCGCTTCCACTTGTTCTAGGGAAGTGCAAAGGAGGTTGATTCGCAAGTCAATGGCTGGAGTTTTATTCATCCATAAGCAGAGGTGTTCTGTTTGTTCTAAACCGAATTGTTCCAGCCAAACTTGAATCATCCAGTTGGGAAAGCTGTATAAAATACCTAAGCGTTCTGTCGGATCAGAAGATTGAACACAGACTTTATCTCCTTTGTTTTCTAAACGGATATATTGTCGCAATAAACCGTTCACAAAACCCGTTAGTCCAGAAAAGCCATTCTCTTTAGCGAGTTGGACAGTCGTATTCACAGCAGCGCTTTCAGGAATTCGTTCTTGAAAGCATAGTTGGTATAAGCCTAAATGTAGAATAGTGCGGAGGTCTTTTGGCTGTTGGTGGGATTTCTTTTTCCCTAATTGGTCGATAAAAGCGTCAAGAGTACGCTGTCTTCTGGTACAGCCATAAACTAATTCTGTGACGAGGCGGCGGTCAGTATCTGGTAGATTTGCTTTTGTAAGCACTCGATCCAGAGCAATGTCAGTATAAGCCCCCTTGTGAACGTTTCGCAAGGCAATAAAAGCTAGTTGACGGGGGGATGGAAACAATTCAAAATTCAAAATGGACTGCGTCCCGCTGCGCTAACAAAATTTAAGATTAGACAAGCTGATGGTAGCAAGTATCTTGGCAGTTTTGGCGATATTAGTAAAATGCCCTAAAGCAATAAGGTGCGTTTGCATGAGCATAACGCACTCTAGTGTAGAAAATAAACTTTAAGTAAAATTACAAGGCTTAACCAAAATATAGAGTGTTACCCTCAACCACTTCAAACTCACAAGCCCGAGAAGCAGGTTCTACACTAAATGATCCAAAACTGACCAAAGGTAAAAATCTAGGGTTGCGTAATAGTTCTTTTGCTAATAAGAATCCAGCAATTGTCCAAGTTTGATATTTTCTGGCTTGTTTCCCAGTGAGTCGCCCCTTCTTACCATCGTAATACTCTGGCCATTCATCTTCATGTAAGCGTGCTTCTGCAATTTCAATAGCTTTGTGTGCAAGATCTATTCTATTTGTTTTCACAGCAGCTGCGGATAACAACCACAGTAAAACAGGCCAACTTCCACCATTATGATATGACCAGGGTATGTTTTTGGGGTCACATCCAGTGACAATCTTATATTCTTCGTTTTCCAAAGCTGGGAAACAAATTTTCATGGGCATATCTCCCACCAAATCCTCCCATCTTTCTTCGATGAGATTCATAATTGCTTGTGATTGATCTTCACTAGTAAGGTCTGAGACAATAGCCATCATGTTTGCTAAAGCAAAGAAGCGAGTATCTAGCTGCGAAGGTCCAACATTACCAACTAGATAACCCCCTTTTCTTGGCAGCCACTTGTCCAATTCATAATAAGGTAGTGAATCAGCATATACGTTGAAGGGATTAGCAGCTGCTTTGCCATACTCTTCACTTTTGAAACGATAAATCTTATTTAAACGATGAAGATCCATCCAATAATGCTGGCGAATATGAGTCTGTAAAAGCGGTAAGCGATTATCAATAGCTGTAACAATATCTTCATTACCCTGACAAACCAGCAGTTCTCTAGCAGCACGCAAAGCAGCAAAAAATAGAGCTTGAATTTCCAATGGATGCCCAAAGATACCCATACGACGGTCAATCATACAAGCACCATCTGGAACCAATAGTGTTGGATACATATCAAACCGAGTTGCCAAACACAGTTCCATAATTAATCTCAGACCGTGTTGGAACTCCGGTTGATATGCTAGAGAAAAGTCTCTCGTAGCAACCACATAAGCACGTAATAAAAGAACCCACCACAAGCAAGAATCAACAGGTGTGACTCGGGCGATCGCATGTTCACCAAAATCAGGTTCTAAATATTCTTCTTCACCGTCACATACAACTTTAAAGCTAGCTGGCATTAAACCCCGACCTGGCATATAAGCATTCAGCTGTCTTTCTTTTGGCTGTAACCTTAAAGTTTCTTCTAAAAAGTTACGGACAATATCTGTTCTACCCTTGCTCAGAAAAATTAAAGCTGAAGATACAAAATCTCGGACAAAACATTGGTCATAATTCAGCGCCTCTATTGTCACATCATAAGCAGCTACTGTTCCTATAGGACGACCTCTATAGTAGAGAATTGAGTTTTCAATTGCTGTCCACGCGTCTTTTTCTACACTGTTACTCGATACCAAGTCATTTAACTGCATTTCCTGAACAACTCCATTTATTTGGTAAACTGTGGTTTCGTTGTAAAAGCACCAATATTTAAGTGTTTGCTGTTATTTTCATTAGAACAATCATATTCTTTGAAATCGTCAATCTAGACTGTTCGACGATACTAACAGCAAAATATCTTGCGTTTTATGCTTTTGTGGCTTTGCTTGAGAGTTTTTATGTTTGTGTTAATTCTCTCTTTTTAAAGACTTTCTTGTCACTTCAAACAGTTGATGAAAATTTCTTATTTAATCATTTATGAGCATAATAATAGCGGTTTTCAATTGGTGCAATACATCAGAGAGTTAAAAAACCGCAGCCTGTAGCAGATGGACATACATAAAGCTGTAATTCGTCCGAATGAGAACTGCTATATTGGTCTGTTTGAAACCCAGAAATATTTGTTTTTCCAAAAAATGACAGATTTCGGTAAGTGTGTAACATTTTGTTAGATTAAAAGTAGAGACTTAAGTCATTTTACTTAAACACCTAAAGATTAATTGGAATATGAGCGAAATGATTTAACTATGCCTGCATGATAAAAAATTATAACAATTTTTCACAATTTGCAATTTTATTTTAATTTTTTCTACTGATTAACAAGAACTGTCCAACGTACCTCAATTCCCCTTAAATAACAACCTGTCTCAAAGGTAGAATCAATGAAAGCATCCCCACAAAAGTGGAAACACAATACAAGTCTTCCGCCTTGAGTTGGAAAAAATTCATAAGTGACACAAGTAAAGACAAAGTAATTTTTGAAACAACAAAAGTGTTGTATATTTTTCTAGACGACTTATAAATCTGTGTAATGACTGAACACTTTTGCTGATAAATCCACTTTTTGTGTTATGGCATTTGATACTTATCCGTGAAATACTCCATCATTTACTCTTCACTAAGAAAGAAATTTCTCTCCACGATTTGGCTAACTGCTTCTTGCCAAGACAAGAAAGAAATAGTACTTAGCTGTTCGCAAAACTATAACAGGTTGTAGTCAGTGAACATATTTAGCAAGTGTATATAGCCGTGAAAGTACGGCACTTCTAGTACGCATATATACTGCATAGTTAGGATGATAGTAGAAATTCAGCTACTTCCTCTACACGAAAATCTTATTCTATTATGCTGATTCTATAGAAACTGTGATTTAAAAGTCCACTTTTAAATCTCCGAGTGTATCATTCCAACTAACCTTCTAACTGTGGGCAAGACTGATTTAATATTGAATGAGATTGTGTACAACTCAATACATTTCTACCTGCGTAATATATTAGACAGACAAAAATGTTATATGTACCAATACTCTCAAAACTGCAATCTAACAACATTCTATAATCTTTTGCATTATTGTTTTACTAGAAAGATTTAGAAGAATAATTCTGTGTCTGTATATACATATTAGCTCGATAAAGCTATTTTTGAGCAGCAAAAATCCGTAAACTCTTTGACTTTTCTTGTGAATTTTATGTAAAGATTAAGACTGTTTTTTGGTAATGTTTATACATATATTTGCTGTCGTATATTTTGTTTTTTTCTCCATAGAGAAGCAAGTATAATTGTGAAAATCAACCTAACCCTGTAACGAAACATTAAGGAACTAAAAGCCTTCTGATTCGTTTGTTAGCAATTTGAAAATCAATAGTTTCGACAGTTCCAGAATTTAAGGTTTATTTTATAAATCAGTTCCAAGAGGATGTTTAAGAAAATAGTTGTAAACTACTTTAAATACAGCGCATTGCAAGTAATTGAGGTACAAGGCTCTTGTCTAAAAGCAAGGCAGAAAGCCATTTTTACTTCTGACTTCTGAATTATGCTATAAGTAGTTTGAGTTAGTCGATTTACATTATTTATGCTATCTCATCGCTGAGGAATGAGTGAAATCCGTCGTTGAAAAACAATCATCTCAGTACCAACAACAGGATTCCGTGCTACCAGCTTACCCCGTGAGTCAATAATATCTAAATGAATGAAATCCAATTCATTTGAACGTTCTAGCATCTGAGCCAAGAGTGTATCTTGTTGTGATTGTTTTAGATTATACCATTCATCATGAATTATGATAGCAAGACTACTGGTACGAAAGTTAGCTTTAATTGACTGTATCAAACCCGAGGCGAAGCGATCGCTCACCTCTGCTATTTGATTTTCGATAGCTGCAATCAAGGTTTGCTCTGGTGTCAAAATAATGGTTGGCGTCGGAGTTGGTTCCAGTTCTGGTTCTGGTGGCGGAGTTTCCTGCACAGGCGGCGGAGTTTCCTCAGCTATTGATGGTGGTGGAGTTTCTGCGGTTGGTGGTGGTGTGATTTCCTCTACTGGTGGTGGCGTTTCTTCGATTGCTGGTGGAGTGGGAAGTGTTTCTACCTCTGGTGCAGTCGTTATCGTTGCGGATGGAGGTGTTTTTACTTCTGGTGGAACACTTGCGACTTCAGTCGGCTTACTACCAAACACTGTAGAAGTTGTCCAAACAAGAATCACTGCAATTCCAGCAATTATTCCGGTTATTGCTGTATCTGACAACTTTGTCGATAAGTTTTCTGGTAATATTGAGCGAATTTTGCCTAAAACAGCACTCCATGCCAACTGGAGTTTCTGGAAAAAATCAGGGGTTCGCTTATCCCTAATAGAGGGTTGTGTCTCTAATTTGTCTACCGTTGTTTCTAGAACCCCAATTGTCCCTCTCAGAATTCGCAGAGTTATTGCCTTCCAAATTGGCTGGACTCTCTGGTATCGTTTTTGGGGAGGTTGAGATGCCGACTCAACCGTCGGTTGCGGTAGGTTCGCTTCCGGTTCAGGGGAAAATGGTGGTTGTGAATTATGATTATCTTGGGACATGGAACTTTAACCGACAGCTGCGAATCAAAGACAAGAGACTTTATTCTTGCACTACAGCCTCCTCAGCCTTAATTTATCACTTCATTGCATCAGCTATACTTTACTATTTATTTAATTTGGTAATTTTATGAAGTTCAAACGTCGTCAATTTTTGTTTCTCAGTAGCCTCAGCGCTATTGGTTCAGGATTTCTCGGTTGTGTCAGTCGTCAAGGTGGCAAAAATGGTGGAATTGCTATATCAAAAGCGGCGATACCCCCTAATCCAGTCAAAAACAATTCCTTACTACGTTTTGTTTCTGTTTCAGATACAGGTACTGGAGAGCAAACACAGTACGCCGTAGCTAAAGCAATGACTAACTATCACAGTAAAAATCCTTATGATTTAGTGGTTTTAGCTGGTGATAATATCTACACCAATGGTGAGATGGAAAAAATTAATGCAGTATTTGAGCGTCCCTATGCACCATTATTAAAGCAAGGTGTTAAATTTCAGGCTGCTCTCGGAAATCACGATATTCGTACCGCAAACGGCGACCTTCAACTAAAGTATCTCAATTTTAATATGAAGGGACGATATTACACATTTCAACGCGATCATGCGCAATTTTTTGTTTTAGATACGAACACCAACGCTGATTTGCAAAAGCAGCTAAAATGGTTGGATCAAGAATTAAGCACCTCTAAAGCACCTTGGAAAATCGTGTATGGTCATCATCCGATTTATTCATCAGGTATGTATGGTAGCAATCCAACTTTTATTAAAAACTTTACTCCACTCTTTCAGAAATACGGTGTTCAATTATATATAAATGGTCATGAACATCATTATGAACGCACTCGTTCGATTAATGGAACTACTTATGTAATATCTGGCGCTGGTGCGGACACTCGTCCTGTAGGTCGTTCTGAATGGACAGAATATTCGGCAGAAAAGTTAAGTTTTGCTGCCTACGAAGTTTATGCAGATAGAATAGAAATTAGTGGAATCGGCACTGATAATAGCGTTTTTGATAAAGGTGTTATTCAACTCAAATCAGCGTAATTCTTCTATCTTTTATCTCAGTCATTTTTGGGAATATAAAACTACAGAGACACACAGAGATACACAAATAAGTGATCTGTGTATCTCTGTGTGACTCTGCGCTTCAAAATAGTCATAATCTTAATTTATACAAAAAATCTATAAGAATCAGGTTTGATTTGGTGAGACCAGTGCTGCAAGAGGGTTTCCCTCCGTAGGCATCTGGCGAACCCGAAGGGTGAATTGACTCGTGGAGGTAGGGAACAGGGAACAGGGAACAGAAAGTGTACCTAGCTTTGTCAAAAATTAAATGTGAGTCCTATATTATGCAACTTCAATGAGTAACAACTTATGAAACTCAAGCGCCTAAAAATAAATTCTTTCCGTGGGATCGGCGATTTGACGCTTGATTTTGCTGAAATGGAGCCAACTGTGCTTCTTGGTATCAATGGTGTTGGAAAATCTAGTATTTTAGACTGTATTGCTATTCTTTTATCCCAGCTTACCGGGCAAATTCAACATGGTCATTCCATACGTTCCTTAAGTGAACAAGATATCACGAATGAAAGCCAAAAACTGGATATTTCAATAACAATTTCTCCGCAACCAGAAGAAGAAATTACTTGGTCTTTAAGTGAGGAACGTAAAGAGGGCAAATCGGTTAAAAGTGCGGGTGAAGTCCGATTAGAGGCTATCAAATCTTTGATAGATGGTATTAGTCAGCAACGCATACAAAAGCTTGGATATGGAGACGAAGTTACAAACGCCTTACAAGCAGCCTCAATAGTGCTAAGTCAGATAAAAGCTGATGAAGTGAGTCAAAATCCTTTAAAAGATTTACAAACACTCGTTGACGATATAAACAATCAGTTAGCAAATAATGATAACGCTAGTATTCCTTTGGCTGTTTATTATCCAGTCAATCGTGCCGTTCTTGATATGCCTTTGGAAATTTCCGAGAAACATTTATTTACACAAATAAATGCCTACGACCAAGCACTGACTGGTGGAAGAATAGACTTCAAAAGCTTCTTTGAATGGTTTAGAAACCGCGAAGATTTGGAAAATGAATTGCGACGGGATAATCCAAATCATCGAGATAAGCAGTTAGAAGCAATCAGAGGGGCGGTATCATCTTTGCAACCAGATTTTTCAGATTTACGAGTTGAGCGATCGCCCTTACGAATGACTATCAAAAAACAAGGTCAAGAACTCATCGTTAATCAACTATCTGATGGGGAAAAATGCTTGCTAGCAATGGTGGGTGATTTGGCAAGGCGCTTGGCAATTGCTAACCCAAGTTTAGATAATCCACTCGAAGGGCAAGGTATTGTTCTCATTGATGAAATTGAACTACACCTGCACCCCAAATGGCAACGGCAAGTTATTACAGCTTTGATAAGAACATTCCCCAATTGTCAGTTTATTATCACCACCCATTCACCACAAGTGGTGAGTCACGTCAAACCAGACAGCATTTACCTCCTACAAGCAACATCTGATGGTATCGTTGCTGAACGTCCAGAAAATTCGTTTGGCAGAGATAGCAATCAAATTCTAGAAGACCTCATGGGTGTATCAGAAAGACCTCAAGAAGTCAAAGATAATCTCCGCGATTTGTTTAGATTAATTGACCAGGGACATCTCGATAGCGCTAAACAATTGCGCCAAAATTTAGCCGATGAAATTGGAGAAGACGATCCGGAATTTGTGAGAGCAGATGTCCTTATTCGACGCAAGGAAATTCTCAATCGATGAAGTATATCCAAAAAAGTAAAGAACCAGATAGCTTAACCAAATGGAAGCATAAACTCGGTAGCCGAACACCCGACTGGAAATCCTTCCCACAACCAGTGAAAAATGAAGTATATCACTCACTACTACAAGAGCAAGGTTTCATTTGTTGCTATTGTGGTATGTCTATAGCCAGAAAACAATGCCATATTGAACATTTTAGACCCAAGAGTGTTTATAAAGATCTAACATTTGAGTACACTAATCTGATCGCCTCATGCCAAGGCGAAGATGAACACAGACCTCGTGTACCAGTGCATTGTGGACACAAAAAACAAGCTTGGTTTGATGAGGAACTGATGATTTCCCCGTTAGATCCAAAATGTGTAGATTACTTTAAGTACTCTGGTTTTGGAGAAATTATCCCAACAGATGATCACGATAAACAAGCCGCTGCTAAAACCACAATTCAAAAACTAGCACTTGGCATTGATAAGTTGAGAAATATGAGGCGTGCAGCTATTGATGCTACACTGCTAGCTACTGACGGATTGACAGCTACAGAAATACAGCTTCTTGCTCAGGGTTATGAAAAGCCAGATGCAGATGGAAGATACACGCCGTTCTCTGCGGCGATTATCTATATACTCAAGCAATATTTTTGATGATTGACGAGTATTTCAGGACTTACGCAAAATAATGAAAAAATAAACCGCAAAGGGCGCAAAGAACACAAAGGTAAGAGGGTTTAAAAGGGTTTTTGCATAAGTCCTATATTTGATTAATTGACGATAGATTTACCCTGTACAGTTAAGGCAGGTTGAACATTCAACAAATACTCAATTGTAGGCGCAATATCAATGTTGCGAACCTGTTTTAACATGCTGTGTCCAAAATCTGGACCAGCGGCAAAGAAAATCGCACTCATATTCGGCAGATTGGGGTCGTAGCCGTGTGCGCCATAGAAATTGGGCACAGACAACACCGAACTATTAGAAGGATCATCTCCCAAGCGCTGCACAACTGGCGTTTGAATACCATCGAAGTTGTAGCCCAGTGTTAGTAGGGCAAAAACATCACCTGCATCTTGACCAATGAACTCATTTGTGCTTAAACCAAACGAGGGGTCATTCAGATCTTCAGGGATAGGTCTGGTGTAAACCTTATCAAATATATGGACGCTGTTACCGTAGCTGTAATTGGGATTGTTATCTACAAAAGATTTGAGTGCATTTGCTACTTGCTGTTGCAAGGTAACGTATTCTTCATGACTAACGATGCCATTAGGTTCCCGTCCCTGTAGGTTGAAGTAGATATTGACCGCAGGACCAGAACTTACGGCTCTCACCTTGTTAGAATCGAAGTTATTGTTTTTAAGAAAGTTATTGATATCGACCGATGTATGGAAAGCAGCAAACCCGTGGTCTGAAACGACGATGATGTTGCTATTAGGTCTGCCTTGGCTATCAGTACCAACGGTATCAATAACACGTTGAATTGCGCGATCGGCAGCTTGGTAAGCTGCTTTTACATAAGCGTCGTAACGGGCAATCTTCTGTTGATCCTGATTTGCTGCAATAGAGTTGGGGTCGCGAGGGTTAGTTGCTTGACGTGAGTCGGTAAGCAGGAACTGGTGTTCTGATCCATCAGGTTGCTCAATGTAGATCATTGCCAGGTCAGCATTGGGATTCTGAGTAATTGCCCGTAAACCAACATTGGTTTGGTAATCAACAAAATTCTGAACCTGGTCTTGGTAGATAGTTTCTAATTCTTCATCAGAAAAATTTTCAAATCCGGGGCTGAGTCGCTCAGTAAGGCGGTAATCTGCCTGATTTCCCCAGAAACCAACATTATTGTTGATATCATCCACATTTGCTAGCACTGCTGCGTTGCGCGGAATGTAATTGGCAGAGTAACGAGCAAAGCGTACAGTGGATAAGTCAGGAGCCAGGGTACTTACGTAAAAAGCGGTACCTGCTTTGCTGGAGCTACCTTCCAAGTAGAATGGGCTAGACTTTTGCCCACTCGCTCGCACATAAGCAGGTCCAGTGGAAGGTAAATTGAAGGGACCCGGCTGAATACCTTGGTTAGCATCAAAGAAGACTAACGTGTCGTAATTAACTTTGCGATCCTTAGTTGTGTCGATCGCAACGACTTGGATGTCGTAAGTGACGCCATTAACTGTGAACTTATCAAAGGATTTATTTGTCTTTAAAATTCGGCTATAGGACACTTTCCCAGCCGCTTTGAGTTGGTTTATCACTGACTTGGGAGCGGGAGAAAAGTCTGTTGCTGTCAGGTTAAAACCTTGCGCCCCAACTCCAGCAAAAGTTCCAAAAGGTACTGTATAGTCTACGGTTCTCTTATTCGCTGGTTGCACAATCGGGCTATTTGGCAATCCTGGTACCGTGATATCTACCCCATCTGCTCCCGGAAATGTGGCAGCAACAACCTTTTTACCGTTTTCTCGTAAGGATAGCCAAAGTGGCTTTGCTGTCAAGTCTGTGCTTTGGGCCGGTCCATCAATACCAGTTGAGTAGCCGCCGATGGGAGCATTAAAACCACTGATATTTTCTTTGAAAGGACTAGCAACTAGATGAAATGTGTTGGCGTCAATATCGTTCTTTGCTGCAGAAGAACCCGTTGCGATCGCAATATGTCCAGGGGCAGTCAGAGATGGGGTAATAGTGATATTCTGCTGAGCGACTATTCCCTGGCTTTGCAGTAATCCTAAACCCTGGCTTGAGCTAAGTATTCCGTCAGCAAGGTATTGGTTAATCAGTTGTGGTGTTGCACCATCTAGGGAAATCAAAATAACTTTGGGAACTTGAGGTTTGCTCGCAGTCTGACCTTGAGTACCATGTTGGTTCCAGTTTCCCCATACTAGCAGGATGACAAAAAACGATGCAGCGAACAATTGCCAAAAATATTTCTTCGTCCAAGAAGTTCTCGCCAAATTTCTCACTTATGCCTCCCTGTTTTCAGCATCTTTGATTTTGGAGCGCGAATTGCTGAAAGCCTCAAATTGTAGGGTGGGCACGAGTGCCCACCCTACGCTACTTTATTGGGTACACAGCAAATAGGATTTTTCTTTCCCCCTACACCCCTACACCCCTACACCCTTACACCCCGAGTGTTGGTCAAAATACTAAATCACTGAAGTGACTGACTCTGGAAAAGTCGTTAAGCCGACAGTGCGATCGCCAAAGCCAGCAGCATCAAAGTAGCTAGTGTCACCTACTTGTTGGTAGTTCAGATAAGTGCTAATACCATCAGCAGTCGGAGCAGACTTCAAGATACCCGTAGTGTAAGGAATACTATCGGGACCTCCTAAGAGTGCTTCTGTGATCACTCGTCCTGTCAAGTCGCCATTACTGGGAATATCAAATCCCAGAACATTTGCCAATGTGGTGGCAACGTCAGCATTGCTCACTGGTGCATTATCAACGTAGCCCTGCTTAAAGTCCGGACCGAAGGCAATCATGTTGTTGTAAGTATCGCCCCGACCAAAGCTACCGTGCATCCCTTGACCTTGCTGCAAGGCTGTGTCGGCAATTTCTACCTGTGAGCCAGAGGGATTGTTTGAGTCTGTGGCGAATGTCCGGAAGTTCAAAACAATATCAGGAGTTGGTAATTCAGTCGAACCCTTTAAGTTAATTGACGATAAAGGTAGTGCACCAGGAACTGAACCGTACTCATCACTGACAAACAGTCCACTGGTGTAATCCTGTTTGCTCAAGAAATCCACCACTTTGTTAACGGTTTCGGGGTTATGGTCTGGAATGTAAATCAGGTCTGATCCACCATTAGCTGCAACCACCACTTTGGCATCAGGCTTGTCCTGAATCACTCCACTACCACCAATCAATCCGTCGCCATTTCTAGGACGTTGTCCTTGAGTAGGGTCTACCAAAGCATAGTTTTTGCCATCAGCAGTTGCTGTGTCAGCATCATACAGGGGTAGCGCCAATTCGTGGGCAATGTCAATCGCCACAAATCCAGAAGGTAAGTAGCCAGGATTGACTCCTGGATAAGTTAGGGATGAGGCATAGTCGCTGACTTTTCCTCCTTGGGCATCTGTGAACTGCTTGCTAATGGTAGAAAAGCCGTGGTCTGCGGTGATGAAAATGTCGGTGTTGGCTGCTAGCTGTGGATCGCTGTTGATATAGTTCAGAATTTCCTTGAGGTTGTTATCAGCATTTTTCACACCTGCTTTCGAGGTTGGACCGTTAATTCCTGGAGTCAGGCTGTTAAGGCTGTCTCCTTGGTTATGCTGCGTACCATCAGGGTCACGCGACCAATAGACTAAAGCAAAAGGCTTACTTTGGTCATTTTCTTGTTCATTGAAGTAAGGCAAGATTGCCTTAGTGATCGCATTGGTAAAGTACTGCTGCTGAACGGTGTTAGCAGCAAGTGTTCCGGGAGTGGTATTGTTCCCAGAAAAGCCGTTGCTCAACTGGTCAGTGCTGGCTACACCATTAGTACGGTCGGGGGTTGTAGCACCTACCCCTGCATTCACTAATAGTTTGGTGATTTCTGGACTGAGGGGAACACCACCTGTCTTTCCTGTCGAGTCATCAATAATGATCGTCTTCGGTGTTGGTATTTTCCCATCTGCTCCAACATTACCCTGTGTGACATCCTGAATCAGCGTTGGTCCTAATTTTCCAACTGCAGCGGTGTTGTATCCGTGTTCACGGGCATAGGCTAGCAGTGTTTCTTCATCTAGATAGTTACCGCCAAAATGTTCGTCGATGTCACTGAGAATCGCGTCATTTTCAATAAACGGCGTTGGCGTTCCAGTTAGTCCTCCAGCAAACACTGGATAGCCTGTGTAGATCGTGTTGCTGAAGTCTCCTGTATCTCCTAGGTAATGCCCAGTTGCGATCGCCGATGCATTGGGTGTGGTGAAGGTAGGAAACAATGAATGGCTGTTAACAAACTTGACCCCTTTCTGACTCAGTTCGTACAGTGTCGGTGCATCTTCTGGATTCACTGAACTCGGGCGTAGACCATCTGTGACGTAAATGATCACGTTCCTACCTTGGGAACCGCTACCTGCTGTCGAGATCCCATCCAAAGTATTATCTGCCATGTAAATGACTCCGGTACTAAAGTAAATAAGACGATATATGAGAAATTTATCTGACAAATTTAGAGTTTTTGTTGCCAGAGCTTCTTGTTATAAATTTGTTGATTCAGTCTGCAAGTTGTTGAACTAATTAATTAAAATCAGTCCTGATATTTCACAGGATAATTAATACTTTTTAATTTATTGACAGGAGAATTTATATTAACTAGTTGCTCATTCCATTACCTGTTTGAATGTCATTCAAACATATAAATCAATACAAATTAAGCCTAATATAGATTCATCCTTTCAGACTTAAACAATAGTCAAAGAAAAGGTTAAATTTAGTTTAAATTTAGAAAATATTTGAGCAAAATCATCTATAATGAGAATAATAATTATTATTCATTTTCGAATTATTGATTTTCAATTCACTGTTTGCGTAGGACAAAAAAACCTTCGGTTATTGCGACCTTTGCCAGCAGCGCTAGCCCCGGAGGGGCGCACTAAAAGGACGCGATGCTCCAGCTTTCTCGCCGCCCTTTGGGCGATCGCCCAATACCTCATAAGCCAACAACAAAAAAGGATGGAAGCCTTACTCGCTTTCACCCTGCTTGAAAGTATGCCTTTCAGGGTTATTAGGAACAGCCCCATTTTTAGGCGTACCACCCACTACCAATATAAGAAACACTTCTTCCCTGTTCCTTGTTCCCTGTTAAGCGTTCCCTATTCCCTGGTATTCTGTGTTCTTCTTAAGGAACAAATCAATTCCTCAACGCCCGTAAGAAACGTTGCAAACCTTTAAACAAATTGGGCTTTTTCGCAGATGAAGCATCTACGGTAGCTGACTTAAACTGTGCCTTAGCTAAAATTGCATCCAACTCGTCACCAGATGGCTTTTGCGGAGATTCGGAAATCTTTTGATACTCATCGCTCTTTTGCAGCCAAACTTCCCATATCCCAGGGTAAGAGCGAAATACAGCAGTCTCGTCATCTATGGGACGGAGATAATAGCAAGATTCTATTGTTTTGACGAAACGTTCACGTATTTGACGCGCAGCATAACCAATGCCGACTACCCCTAAATCTTCTAAACGAGGATTTAATATGACTATTGGGCGATCGCCCGCCAATTGAGCGATCTTTTCCACCTCTAAAACTTCTACCACAGTTGGACCAATAAGAAAGAAAATTTCATCCTCTGGTTCAATTTTGTCCTCCATAGATAATTTTCCTGTACCAATATCAAAAATCTTAAACGACACATCAGCCCAATCACGCTTCGCAAGCGCAGCACCACCAGCATCTGGAAAGAAAACTTTCAAGCCAGAACCGTATTCTTCAAAAAGTGGCATAAATTGCTCTGCCACAAACATAGGTTTGAGTTCTGGAATCAGTATTTCAACTTGTAAGCGCTTATATCCATCTGCAAGTGCTGCTTTGGTTGCTTCACCGGCTTGAACAATTGCATCTTCAAGAGAGTTTGGAAGTTGAGTCATACTAAAAAATTTTTGATTTTGAATTTTTAGATTTTAAGCGCACCCTCCACGCAGATAAACACAGATAATTCTCTGTCATATTCGTGTGCATACGCGCTGAGAGTGCAGTTGCAATTTCAACCAGTTATCAGTTATCAGTTATCAGTTATCAGTTATCAATTTCCCTATTGCCTGTTCCCTGTTCCCTGTTCACTGTTCACTGATTTAACTAACGACTAACAATCAATTCTACAGGTGATAGTCGCTGCAAAACTTGCCTTAACACCATTGCTACCCAATCGACATCAGCTTCTGTTGTTTCGCGCCCTAGTGTCATGCGGATAGCTCCCAAAGCCACGTTTTCTGGATAGCCCATTGCTAATAATATGGGACTAGGGCTGAGCTTACCACTATGACAAGCAGCACCAGCACTGATACCAATGCCAGCTAAATTCATTTGTCGTACTAAAGTTTTGCCACTAAGTTTTTGTCCATCAGCGTGTTCTAAGCAAAAACTGACATGGTGAGGTAGGCGGTGCGTGCAATCGCCAGTGGGAAGCAAACCAGGAATATCAGTTAATTGGGCAAACAAGCGATCGCGTAACTTGATTAACCTGGGTGTTTCTGTTGGCAATTCTTGATCTGCCAATTCGGCTGCAACCCCAAACCCCGCGATAATGGGTACTGCTTGCGTTCCAGAACGTAGTCGTCTTTCTTGTCCTCCACCACCCACTAAAGGAACCAACTCTACACCAGGATGCACATACAACGCCCCAACACCTTGTGGCCCATAAATTTTGTGACTAGAAATGCTGAGTAAATCTACGGGTAGATTTTTCACATTTATAGTTAAGCGCCCTGCCACTTGTACAGCATCTGTATGGAACAAAACACCTGCACTACGAGCTATATTTCCTAATTCTTCAATAGGTTGTAATGTCCCAACTTCACTTTGACCGTAAATAACCGAGACCAACACGGTATTATCTTGTAACGCTGCTTTTAAATCTAGGGGGTTTACTCTTCCTTTCGCATCCACGCTTAAGCGAGTCACTTGCCAACCCCACAACTCCAACAACCGTACTGGTTCGGCGACAGCAGAATGTTCAACATTGGAAATAATCATGTGTTGGGGCTTGGCATACAAATGCGCAACTCCCATAATCGCCAGATTGTCTGCTTCAGTACCACCAGAAGTAAAGATAATAGATTCAGGATCAGGTGCGTTTATTAAACCAGCCACCTGCATTCTTGCTTGTTCCACAACCGTTGCTGCCCGTTGTCCCCACTCATGCAAGCTAGAGGGGTTACCCCAATCTTGAGTTAAGACTGCTTGCATTGCGGCTATTGCTTCTGGGCGAGTGGGAGTAGTTGCGCTGTAATCTAAATAAATTTGCATAACCTATAAGGTGAGAAAACACGCTCTTGCAACGGGTTATATCAAGTCCGGTTAATAACTTATTATTTGTCATTGCGAGTGAAACGAAGCAATCGCCATGGTTTGAGATTGCTTCACTCCGCTATCGCTGCGTTCGCAATGACAACTCATCATCCGGACATGATATTATTTCTATTTTCAAACTATTTTTCAGACTATATAGTTAATCTGCCAAATTCTTACATAAAGATATAGTTATCCTATTTGATTTGTAAAAATAGAAAGGTTTAGATTCCCGACTCCTTTTAAAGTTGTCGGGAATCTTCTTGTTCAGGTAAGCGCAAAGCGTGCCGTATCTCCTGTGGAGACACTGCGCTAACGGCACTAGCCGCAGCGTCAGGCAAGGCATACGCGTAGCGTGTCCCCACAGGACTTCATCTCCTTAAGCATTGAGTACCACTGGAGCATTAAGCAAATCTTAAATGCTCTACTTCTAAATACAGGCTTTTATTTCCCATAACAGAAGCCATCTACTATGCTAAACGTGCTTGAGCTAAATCACGTATTAACGTAGTTCTGGAGTAAAGGTAGGCGCTTACGGTGTTAGTTTCCTCACCGCTGAGCATTCTCAAGCTATCAAGTTCCCCCAAGAGTTGCTTAACCAAATCCGCATCATTTAATCTCAGCAAAACATTGGTGTGAGTCTGTTCAATCACAGACCATACCTGACGTAAGGTTGAGACATTAATGCCCTTGCCTTTTATATTATCCATGTTCAATACCTATTATTTTTAATAATTTCTTTATATTTTAGCATAACAATAAATTTTCCAAAACTCTTAAGCATTTATACTCATCTGTCAGGACTATGTTAGTGCAACTATACAGCCTCAGGTTTGACAGACAAAGGTTACAGCTTTAAGTGGTAGAACAAAGCCAGAAACTGCTGCTAGGCAACATTTAAACTAAATTTTGTTCCATCATTTTCTGGCTCAACTTTATTATTACCGCAACTGTTCTTGAGGGAAGCCATCTCAACAAGCTTTGAAACAAGGACAATTAACTCATCTGGATCAAATGGCTTTTTGAGGTGTGTAGAAAAACCTGCTTGCAGAGCCAGCGTACGTGCTTCATCTGAAGCTTGTCCTGTCAAAGCTATGGCAGGAATATGTTTTACGTGTTCACTGAGGTTTCTAACAGAACGAATCAGCGAATAACCGTCACAGTTTGGCATAGCAATATCGCTGATCAAAATATCTGGGTTGAACCACGTCATTACTTGAAGCCCTTCAGTAACTGATGTTGCCACAATCACTTCTGTCTTGTATTCTTCAAGAATGAACTTGATCAAATCGAGATTATCAACATCGTCATCTACTACTAGGACTTGCAAACCGTTTAGGAATTGCAGCTCATCCATGTACTTAGACACTTTTTCATCTTTCGACAAACATTGTTGCAGCTCGCTTTTCCGGTTGCAAGGGAAAAGTGAAACGAACTTAGCTTCAATTAAGTCTGTAGTTCCTAGTTTATAGTCCAGGAAACGTTGGGAACTATTCATTAAAAAAATCCTGTAAATATTAAGAAAATATTAACTTTCTACACAATACTTTACTATTTGATGTATATATCTCCTCTGTCTTTAGGATGATATTGTGTTTTTCAACTCTACCCGGCGCTAGAGTCGTTCGGTTTAGTGATCAGATTAAATGCAAATGAGCGTTGAGGGATTGGTTGCTCATGAACTTTAAGTACAAATGGAAAAATGGCTCTATGCCAAGTCGCGATCAAGCGGCACGTAGTCAATATCTCCTGGATGAGGAACAGTTTCACAACGAACAAGACCGGAACTTAGCAGAGGAACATGCTCGTAAGCATTTAGGTGTACCTACACGAATTCCAGATGATGACCGTTCCATACTGCCTCAGGCTGCTCCTAATGGAAGCGAGGATGGCATAAACCAGTTGTAATTTCCTTGTTGTTGTTTACCGTTCACACCATTGGAAGATAGGTTGTCCATTCTCTGGGCAGCCTGTAAGTTTATTATTTCAGAAAGCGCAAGGATTGGCAGTTAATCCGACACCTGAAAATCGCACTTAGCATTTGCCTTGTGTGAATTTCCATCTCCAAGTCTAGTCGTGAATAGTCCCGTCGGGCATGATTGCCCCGGTTAGGGTTGCTCCTGTTAAATTGACTTTGACCATGAGCGCTTCTTTCAGGTTAGCTCTGGTTAAATTAGCACCACTCAAATCTGTCTTTAGGAGAACAGCTCTGGTTAAATCTGCTTCAACCAAGCTAGCCCAACTCAGATTAGCTCTAGTTAAGTTTACGTCTTGAAGATTAGTTTGATATAAGATTCCCCTACTAAGATTGGCTCTACTCAAGTCGGCTCTTATTAACACAGCCATTGATAGTAGTGCTGCAATCAGGTTTGCCGCGTTAAGATTGGCTTCTGTGAAGTCAGCACAGGTTAAGTCTGTTCGATACAGAATTGCCCAACTCAAATCAGCACCTGTAAGATTGCATTCCCTTAAATTTGCTTGAGTTAAACAAACCTCACTTAGATTTGCTCCTTTAAGAAAAACCTGACTAAAATCCCTCTGCCCTGCGATATAACGTTTTACCAATTCAAAAGTGTTCATGTCTCCTACAATTAGCTCAAAAATTCTCGGATGACTTGCTCTTACCAGTCAGGCAAAAAACTTGATTTTTTACCCTTCTAACCGATTCAACAGATTAAGTTATGACATTTGGGGCGATTAATACCAAGCTGATGGCAGAACTTTTTTAGCGGCAAATAGTGGATGATAGTTGCTTTTCCCTCGACAAAGTTAAACTCGGCTCGACGTACAGAGCCTCTGCTTGTGACAACGACAGGCGCAAACATAAGGTTTTTTTATTTTTGACTTTTCTTTACTTTTTTCATTCCATATTAAATGAGTATATATGCTCAGGTAACCTAACTAAAGTCTGATTAGAGTATTTTTACTCAAAAAGGTCAAGATGAAGTTGGGAGCAAGGGAGATGCGAATACACGTGGGGCTTGCAACCACAAGCCCTTATTGCGATACGAATTTATGAAAAGCAGTACTTAGTTTACTTCACATATCGTGCAATTACTGAAAAGTTTTGTCATAAAAACAAATTAACTTCCGTAAGAGCCGTATTGTTATGGCTTTTTTTTAAAAGAATACTGGTAAAAGATATAACTCAGTCTTCAAACTGAGTAAAAACGACGCGCTACACTTCCTTATTATTTAATGAAACTTCTATTAGATTTGATCACTTCTGATAAACAGCATTTTAAAGTTGTTAGAAGGACAATTTTTCTTTTACCAATCTTTATTATTGGCGGGATTGTTTTAGTTAACGTCCTCAAATTTTCACCAAAAACAAAACTTGTTGAACCTTTACCTCAAGACTCTGCTGTTAAAGTCTATTTCAATCAAAATTTAGCGTCTTCCTATGAAGATCCATACCGTCACTTTATCCGTAAGGGAGACAATTTAGAACAGCAAATTATCGACGCTATAAACCAAGCAAACTCAACTGTGGATTTAGCAGTCATGGAGTTTAGGCTTCCCAAAGTTGCTGAAGCGCTAACAGTTGCTCGCAAACGCGGAGTGAAAGTGAGAGTATTAATAGATAATAAGTACAATAAAACTTTAGATAAATATACACAAGCAGAAATTCCCCGGATGAATCGGCATGATAAGCAAGCGTATGAAGAATTAAAACGTTATCCAGCCGATGCTTTAGCTATGTTGCACTCATCTGGAATTGAAATCAAAGATGATAAATCTAACAATGCCAAAAAAGGCAGTGGACTTATGCATCATAAATTTGTGATTGTAGATGGAAAGACAACTATCATCTCTAGCGCTAACCTGACAACATCTGATATGCATGGAGATTTTGGAAATCTTGACAGCCGTGGTAATCCCAACAATATGGTTGTTGTTCCTAATAACCCTCAACTTGCCAAAACTTTTACTGATGAATTTAATTATATGTGGCAGGGAGTATTCAAATCTTATAAGCCACAAAGATCTCCTGTAACAATTCCAGTTGGAGTAGGAACTATCACCGTCAATTTTTCGCCAGCTAGAAGCAAAAAAGATGATATAACAAGAACTAGTAATGGAATGATTGCCTCTTATTTAGAGCAAGCTAAAAAGAGTGTACATATTGCGGTGTTTGTTTTTTCGGATCAAAAGATTAGTGACACTCTTGGTAGTGTGCATGATCAAGGTGTTGAAGACATAAAAGTTCTAATAGATCCGGATTTTTTTAGAGAAAGTTACTCCAAAGCATACGATGCAATGGGTGTTTGTCCTCGTGTAGGTAAGAAACGTAGCTTCATAACAGTGAAACCTTGGAAGCATCCAATTACTACTGTGGGTTTTCCTACAGGCTTAATGGGCGATCGCGCAGTTCATAGTAAAATGGCAATCTTAGATGACACATTGGTGATTACTGGTAGCCATAACTGGTCTAATGCCGGGAACTATTTGAATGATGAAACTTTAATAGCTATACAAAATCCCATCGTAGCGGCGCATTACGAGCAAGAGTTTAGTCGGCTGTATGGAACGGCAAAGGTGGGGTTGAAAACTCTCTCATCAGCGCAAAAGTGTCAGTAACTAGGGGTGTAAGGGTGTAGCGGAAATGACATTTTTGACAGCAACTTGCTCTTAGATTTATCGCCAAAACTTTAGAAGTTTGCCCCACCAAGAATTACTAGCATTCACTTTAGCCCGGAGATTTTCTAAATTTTCACTGACACTAACTGTCTTTGAATGGTTCTGCCCAAAAACCTGCTCATAAATCTCTAAAGCTTCCTCATACAAAGGTTCTGCTTCCACGTAACGCCCTTGAGAACAGTAGAGTTCTGCCAGGTTATTGAGACTTTCAGCAACATTGGGATGATTTTCTCCCAGTAGGCGTTTATCAAGTTCCAATGCTTTTATACAAAAAGGTTCAGCTTGGCTATAACGCCCCTGTTGTCTGTAGAGCTTACCTAAAGCGTAGATGTTATCTGCTACAAGCGGATGATCTTTTGGTAATAAACGCTGCCGTAGTTTCAAGGTTTGCACAAACAACGTTTCTGCTTCGCTGTATCGCCCTTGAGCGCGGTATATCAATGCTAAATTGTGAAGGTCTGTAGCAAAATCAGGATTCTCTTCTCCTAAAAATAGTTTATCTATTTCTATTGCTTGTAGGGATAACGGTTCAGCTTCAGTGTAGCGCCCTTGATAGTAGTAGAGTAATCCCAGATTGTTCAAGATGAAAGCGACATTTGGATGGTTTTCTCCCAACAAACGTTTGCTTAGTGCCAAAGCTTCCAAATAAAGTGGTTCGGCTTCCGCGTAACGTCCTTGAACTTGGTAGAGTAATGCCAGGTTGTTCAAGATTAGAGCAATTTTTGGATGGTTTTCTCCCAGCAGACGCTTACAGAGTTCCAAGGCTTGCAGACAAAGTGGTTCGGCTTCCGCGTAACGTCCTTGAGAACGGTAGAAATCTGTCAGATCATTAAGACTTTCAGTGATATCTAAATGTTCTTCTCCAAGTAGGCGTTTTTGTAGTGCTAAAGCTTGTACAAACAGCGGTTCAGCTTCACTGTAACGTCCTTGTAACTTATAGAGATACGCGAGCTTCCCTAGACTAATAGCGACATCAGGATGTTCTTCTCTGAGCAGGCGCTTGTAGAGTGCCAAAGCTTGCACAAAAAGTGGTTCGGCTTCGCTGTAGCGTCCTTGATACACGTAAAGTAATGCCAGCTTATTCAAGCTAGTGGCGACATCGAAATGTTCCTCTCCCAAGCGTGCCTGCACTACTTTTAAACACTGCTCACACCAAGGTTCTGCTAGCGCATACAAACCCTGTCCTTGATAAAATGCGCCTAAACCTCTAAAAACCCAAATTAAATCTTCATCCCCTACCGCATCAATCAGATTTTGTGCCACTTCTGTCAGATGAGGGATAGCATTTTGCACTGACTCAATAAATTCACGGGTAACAGAACCGGGTATTTCTTGGGCAATTGATATAAGGGTAGAGGCAAAAGCTTGTTTGAGTTCGTCGGGTTGTTGTGAGGTTTCTCGCTTGGCTTGCAAAAACTGCCGAATTAAGGGGTGAATTTTGTAGCAGCCTTCTTCTTCTTCCACCCGTTGAATCAAGTGGCGTTTGTAAAGTTGCTTTTTCACTTCGTTAACATCAGCCTTTGCCCAACTCAGCAACTCAGCAGCAGATTCTACCAGTTTCCAAGGAATCACATCTTGGGCAAACAAGCTTAACAACTCACCCACACGCTGTGTCATTGAGTCAAGTTCTCGCCAGCTTAATTCAAATGCGGCTTTTACTCCGCGTGTTGTGGGGTTGATCGCTTTATCTTCCAGTTGCTGCATTTGCAGCCGCTGTAACATCTCGGCTAAAGACAAATCTGGATCTTCTCGTAAATATCGCCCCACCAGTTGCAAACCTAAAGGGAGATATCCCAACCATTCACATAATGAAGACGCAAAATTTTGCGTCTCCACATTACGAGATACCCGCTTTTCACCCACCAAATCAGTCAATAATTGCAAAGCCTTATCTGGTAACAGCACATCCAGAGGTAATTCCTGAATATCGGCGTCGAGGTTTCGCAGTCGCGTTGTGATTAAAACGCGGAAGCGGTTATCTGTTGGTAGTAGCTGTTGACAATTCTTCCAATCTTTTAAATCGGTGATGTCATCCAAGACAACCAACACCAATCCTTCTGCAGGTTGCCAGTTTTGCCAGCACCATTCTACCTGTTCTAGGAGACTTCGCTGCCGTACTTCCGGATTCATGTAGAATTGGGCAAACTGTACAATCTTCGCCGCTAGATTCGCTTCTTTGGCATTTAACCAGCAAATTCCACCAGAGTAATGTGCTTCATGCTGGTGTGCATATTGTGTCGCCAGTTCAGTTTTACCCACACCCCCCATACCAGCAATCGCAGAAATTGCCACAGTACCAGGTTTCTGCAATTTTTCATGCAGTGCAGCAAGTTCCTGTTGTCGTCCGACAAAGTTGGCGACGCCTCGGTAAGGAATAGATTTAGGGGGATTTAACTTTGTCCGTTCCCGTTCGGACGACTGTAGTCAAGTAGGGGGAGTATTGTAATGGATAGTAATTGGGCTATTATCTACGCCTTGAAAGATAGGCGCTTTACTATCATTATTTTGATAAGCTTCGCCACCATAGACATTTTGAACATTTTGCCCTGAAATCTTACCAATGTTGATTTCTTGATGGATTTCTCTGGCAAGAGTTTGCACATCTTGAGCAAATCGCTCATCTTTATCCATTTCTACCCGCAAATAAGCGGTTACCGTATCTAAATCAGCTTTGGAACCTTTTTCAGCAGCAGCAAGCGCAGTTTCTGCTTTGATGTTTCCTCTTAACTTGTCCCAAATCTTTTTCCGCAGCTTATCCATCTTGACGAGTGCTGCTTCGGTGAATTTTTCAATAGTCTTTTCAAAGGCTTTTGTAAAAGCGAGAGTTGCGATCGCACCTGCGGTTAATGGTTCCATAAGCTTTTTTGTCAAGTGGCATCATACTAATAACTTCCAGCTTAACAGCTTGAATTCCAGAAAGATTTATTGACTAGTTTGCTTTTCAGGCTGGCGCTTTCACCTGAAAATTCTCTAACTGGCAAATTGCTTTCATAACCTGCAACAACCGAATTGAAGCCTCAGACTCATTCAGGCTGAGTGAGGGCATTAACTGATAACTTGGGGGAGTTCCCTGTTTTAAATGTACGAACTGATAACGCAGTCCGTTTGTCGCCAGTCCCCAAACTGATGTTTGCTGCTCTAAACTCTTAAAAGCATAACTCAGTAATTGCGGTAAACCCTCAAATACCTCAACTAAACTATTTTTCGTCTCAATCACTAAAATCCAAAAAGGTGGCACGGTAGTTGCTTGAGCGTTGTTGACTGCTAAAATATCCATCCGTCCTCTAATGCTTATATCTTCATCTTCGATGGCGATCGCTATTACATCTTCCATCGTCAGGCGAATTGGAGTATCGTAGAATCCTGCCAATCGCATCAAAGGTGCTAGCGTCAAAAATTTAACTAATCCTTCTGAAATTTTACCTGCGTTAAAGTAACGTTCAAAGTCGCTCCTAATTCGCGATAAATCTTGCTGTTCAAAATCCGTGAGAGGTTCTAAAGTTAAAAAGTCTGTAAATAAACCATTTGACTGCTTTTGCAATTTCAGCAGGCGATGAACGTCATTGAGAGATAAGCTGCTGGGTTCTACAGTAATTGGCATGGCGCAAGCAAGTATTGTGAGTACTACCTATCATCTTGCAATATGAAAATTAGAAATAGGTTCTCAACGGCTACTTCTTGTGGCTATGTATAAAGGGGACTTATACCAATTCAAAATTCAAAATTCAATCTGGAAGAAAGCCGAGACGAAACTTGGGTTTGGGAATGTGTATCTGTCGCATTCTTTTTTCAAATTGGTATTACGCACTGAAAACCCAAAATCTGGGATCCCCCCTAGCCCCCCTTAAAAAGGGGGGAATCTTAAAAGCCCCCTTTTTAAGGGGGTTGGGGGATCTCTTCTGCCTAAGTCTTAATAAAGTTATTTTGCAATTGCCCCATATCTTAACGAAAATCAAAACACTTTCTCGTAAATCTGCGTACACAATAGTTTTCAGTAGTATTCAGTCACATCACCAATTACAAAAACAATCATGTCCCAAGTAACGATAGAATCAATCCTTCAAGAAAAGCGTCTATTCCATCCCAGCCCTGAATTCTCCCAAAACGCTCATATCAAAAGCTTGGAAGAATACCAGCGCCTTTACGACAAAGCGAAAGCTGATCCGCAAAAATTCTGGGCGGAGTTAGCAGAACAAGAGTTGCACTGGTTCCAAAAGTGGGACACAATTCTAGACTGGCAACCGCCGTTTGCTAAGTGGTTTGTCAATGGCAAGATTAATATTTCTTACAACTGTCTTGACAGACATATCACCACATGGCGTAAAAATAAAGCTGCGATTATTTGGGAAGGAGAACCAGGCGACTCGCGCACCATCACCTACGCCCAATTGCACCGGGAAGTTTGTCAGTTTGCGAATGTACTGAAGCAACTAGGTGTGAAAAAAGGAGATCGGGTTGGCATTTATATGCCGATGATTCCGGAAGCGGCGATCGCCATGTTAGCCTGTGCCAGAATCGGTGCACCTCACAGTGTTGTTTTTGGTGGTTTTAGTGCAGAAGCTTTGCGCGACAGACTTATAGATGCTCAAGCAAAACTCGTCGTTACTGCTGATGGTGGTTGGCGTAAGGATGCGATCGTTCCTCTCAAGGAACAAGTAGACAAAGCCTTGGCTGATAACGCTGTTCCCAGTGTCGAAAACGTTGTGGTAGTGCAGCGTACCCGTCAAGAAACTCACATGCAACCAGGACGTGATCAATGGTGGCATGATTTGCAAAAGAATGTTTCCGCAGATTGTCCCGCCGAACCAATGGACAGTGAAGATATGCTGTTCATTCTCTACACTTCCGGCAGCACTGGCAAACCGAAAGGTGTTGTACACACAACGGCTGGTTATAACTTATACGCTCACATGACAACCAAATGGATTTTTGACCTACAAGACACAGATGTATATTGGTGTACTGCTGACGTAGGTTGGATTACGGGACATAGCTACATTGTTTATGGTCCTCTTTCCAATGGTGCAACAACGGTGATGTACGAAGGTGCGGCTCGCGCTTCTAACCCTGGCTGTACCTGGGACATTATTGAGAAATACGGCGTAAATATTTTTTATACCGCACCAACTGCGATTCGTGCCTTTATCAAGATGGGCGAACATCTGCCAAAAGCGCGAAATCTGTCTTCTTTACGTTTGCTAGGAACCGTGGGCGAACCAATTAACCCAGAAGCTTGGATGTGGTATCACAAAGTAATTGGTGGTGAACGCTGTCCGATTGTTGATACTTGGTGGCAAACGGAAACTGGCGGTATCATGATTACACCGTTACCGGGGGCAATTTCCACTAAACCTGGTTCCGCAACTCGTCCTTTCCCTGGAATCCTAGCCGATGTGGCGGATTTAGAAGGTAATTCTGTAGGTGACAATGAAGGCGGTTATTTGATAGTGCGCCATCCTTGGCCTGGTATGATGCGAACAGTATACGGTGATCCTGAGCGCTTCCGTCGTACCTACTGGGAACACATCCCCCCGAAAGATGGGCAATATGTCTACTTTGCTGGAGATGGGGCAAGACGCGATCAAGACGGTTATTTTTGGGTTATGGGGCGTGTTGATGATGTTATTAATATATCAGGTCACCGTCTTGGTACAATGGAAGTGGAATCAGCCCTTGTGTCTCATCCAGCAGTAGCTGAAGCCGCTGTGGTCGGTAAGCCAGATGACCTAAAAGGAGAAGACATAGTAGCTTTTGTGACTTTAGAAGGCGATCGCAATCCTAGTGAAGAACTGAGTAAAGAACTCAAGCAACACGTTGTCAAAGAAATTGGGGCGATCGCCCGCCCTGGAGAAATTCGCTTTACCGATGCTTTGCCCAAAACTCGTTCTGGTAAGATTATGCGGCGCTTGTTGCGGAATCTGGCTGCTGGGCAAGAAGTTTCGGGTGATACGTCTACTTTAGAAGATCGGGGGGTTTTGGATAAACTGCGCCAAGGTGCTTAAGCAGTAGTTTTCTTGCAAAAGTCTGATTTCAGGATATTTGGAACTGCAGATGCACACAGACAAAAAGACGTAATTCATCTGTGTGCATTTGTCTACCTCTTACAAAAATAGATTCGTGGTATTACAAAGGGTTTTAAAAATCTCTTTTTTATCCTAATCAGATGTAGGTGAAGTACCCACCACCAAAACGGAGTACCGTTTATGGTTGGGGCTTCCCGTTTCATCCGTCGTTGCCACGTTGGGTAGTCCTATTGCTAGGAGTTCGGAACTAAATCCGATAATGGTCTTACACGGCGTCCGGAGGTTTGGAACTCGTCCCTTACTCCCATACATTTGTATGTATCCGGGCAGCAACCCGCCTTCCGCAGGTTGTTTGATTTTTGAACGTACAACATGGCTTGGATTGTTTTTTTAGCAGGACGTAACCTTACTAACCAGCGGTCATGTTCTTTTTCAGGGTAGATGTTGCTGCGGTAAGCATCTTACTGCTACTTCGTATTAACCTGTCTGTTCCATACTGCCTGACGGTCATCGACCAATATTATCATACAACATGCTGTACACCCATTCCGGCGGCAGCTTTTGGGGGGAATCTTCCCCCCAAAACGTGCCTTGGAAGATTGGCAACTGCGCATACATCTTTTCTTTCTTTTGCCTTTGGCAAAAATAAAGCCAAGATGCAATTGTCGCTGCCCGCCTTATATCCCCACGCTAAGCGCTGCACTTAGCTTGTCGAAGTGTGGAGTACCACTATAGCGGGGGACTTACGGCGAAGAAGTTAAATATTTATTCTTACAATACTCTTTTGTAGCTGTTACAGAAACAACTTCTACTGTTATGGGGCTGGTAACAGTTGCATTAATGATAAACTCGCTTGCCCCAACATGAGGTTTTTGAGGATTTCCCCAATCATATGTGTAACCCAAACCTGTCCAAGGATAATGTTCTTCACCTTCAAAGGAATTTTTGTATATTTTTTGCAACACAGGATTATGAATAGGAGGTACAGCAAAAACTTGACAACTAGAATTATTAATTTTTGAATTAAGACATGGTCTACTTAAATCTTCAGCTTTCACCCACATTTCTACAAAATGCGTCTTATTGGAGTTTCTATTCAAAATTAAACCCAAATATTGCTGCAATCTTAGCGAAAGCATAATATCACCAGAAATATTCATACCTAAACCTTTACAGGTATGACAAAAATCTTTGACTTGAGTAGAAGCTGTTAACCAAGTCTGGTTTTCTATTTGTTTCAAACCAGGCTTCCAATCCTCGTTTGGGTTTTTTATATATTTCCAACTCACCATTAAAAATTCTGTTTTACCGTTCTTTATCCTCATCTTGATTTTAGAATTGCTAATTGACAATCTCCAAAGATTGTTTACAACTTTATCCTGGGTTGGTCTTTTTGCATCCTGAATAGCTTCATCTAGCTTCTTTTTAAGAGTCTTATAACTTTCCAGTTTATTCTTTTCAAGATACTCATTGACATTTGGATTTATTTCTGATTGTGCTAAAAATTGATTTTTCAAGATTAATTGACTCTGCTGAGAATTTCCTGTAGCTAATAAACTAGAATATCCAACTGCCAAACAAGCTCCTGTTAAGGATAACAAGAATTGATTATTCCACTTTTTCATTGCATCCACTCTGTTAATTTATATTAAGAAAGTAGATGCCAATTCCCCTTTCACTAAATCAAAATTTCAAATCTAAAATAGAGTCTTGATGTATTTTAGCTTATGTAGTCAATACACCCCTAATTAATCATCTTTGTGATTTTTTGGCTGATGCTCTATAAGCTTAAAATGATACTGTTTATTAGATGAATCAGGCGGACTAACTTGAACCAATTTCACTTTTTGTTGAGGACTACTGCTGTCTAAACAGTCAAATCGAAGAGAGTCGCCAGAAGTTCCTTTTGCTTGAAAGCCTTCTTTGCATATTTCTTCTGGAAGCGCTTCTGAAGCCGGATTACGTTTAAGCGCTTCTATAAAAACCTGTGCTGCATCATAGGATGTTGCTGTTTTCCAAGCAGAGTCTATTTTGTCTTTCCAAAGTTCTTTAGCTTGCCGAGAAAACTGGTCTTCACTATTAAGATATAAAGGAACTGCTAACACCATACCTTGTGTATCTTTACCACGATTCAAGGTATTACTTCCGTATAAATTACTAATATCTCCTAACACTTTTATGCCTTGAGATTCACTTGTATTTTTAGGTATTGCTGAAATAACATCCAATGCATGAGTTACTGTTTTAGAACTTGGTAGTAACAAAAAAGCTTGTGTTCCTTTCTCAATAGCTTGTTTATATTTTTCTTTAGCAGGGTAATTGCTACCACCTTTTGATAAATCATCTTTATAAACAATTTTGCCTTTGTAGGAATTAACTAATATTTTTGTAAACTCTTCTCTCAACTCTCGGTTATACTGGGAATCTTTTTCGTTATCGTAAAAAACTGCTACCTTATGTACATCAAAAGTATCATGCATATACCTGACTAGATTTTGCGCTGCGATTTGAGTATCAATATTTGTGCGAAATACGTAGCGCTTACCATTATTAAGAGCGTTGTCTGGGTTATTTAAGTTATTGGATGTGCTGACTGGGGTAATGAATACAAGCTTACCATTGGCATATATTGGAGCAACTGCTAGGCTGACTTCACTCGAAGCATGCCCCATTACACCTATTACTTTCTTATCTTGAACCAATTTTTCGGCAATTTTTTTGGCGATTTCTGGATTATCATCGTCATCAATAACCTGTAACTTTATTCGCTTACCACGAATGCCCCCTTTTTGATTAATTTCATATTGTGCTTGAGCAAATCCACGTAACATTTCCAAGGCTTCAATTGGATCATATTTTTCTTTTGCTTGTATTGGTACTGGAACAGCAATTGTGTAAGCTTCCGCGTTACCAATTTCAGCGTTACTCAAGTAAATCCTAGTTAGAGGTGCATTTGGTGCTATTGCCAGTGCGTTTTTAAAATTTTCAACAGCTTTTTGATACTGCTTTTGAGCCATTCCTTCCATTCCCTGCTTTTTGGCTTCTTGGAAAGCAGGAATGTTCAAAGTTAGCTCTCTATCTACTAAATTCTTTTCTCCAAAACTCATCTGCTCATCTAAAGAATCGGAAAAAGAGTTTGAAGTTCCATTAACATTTACTGTCTTCTCTTCATTGGGTTGAATAAAATTTTTTAATGCCCACACAACAACTCCTAAAATACCTAAAGCAATAATGACTGCAACAAAGCGGCGCAGAGAATCTTTTCTTTCCAACATGAATACACACTCTATAAAAAACGATAAGGCTTGAAATCTTTATACTATGCGGGCAAGTAGCTGGTAAATGAGTTGAGATAAACCTAATAAAGTGATAGCAAAAATACCAGACAATATAGCAAATAATATGACGTATATAGGATTATTTTGCAAGACTAAATTCAGAAAAGGAATTTCTAATCGAGCAGGCAAGTCCGATAGTAATAAAAGCACAACAACGAGTGTACTTCCAGTAAGAATGGATAAATGATGTCTAGTTAGAATTCGGCGATGTTGAGCATAGATAAAGCTAGCCAAAGTTATACTTACTAATGCCCCATTAATTGATGTTGGGAGTTTATTAAAAGCTATTGCAAGTAGTGCAATTTCAAACCCAATCAAAAAGGGTTCTACCAACCACTCCAAATTGTTTATAAATGTTGAAGTCAAATTCGAGGTTGGCTGCAAAGCATGAAGAACTTCCGTTGCTGATTGATACCGCTCTTTTGGCTTATCTTTGAGCATTCGCTCTAAAACATTGGCAAGGCGATCGCTAACTTTAACTTTGGGTGAGCGCCAGAACCAAGCTTTCGTGTTAGGGTCAATAAAATGTTTGATCTGCTTTTTACCAGTTAGCAAACACACACAGGTAGCTGCTAGAGCATATAAATCTGTTGAAGGATACACAGCAAGACAAGCCGTCTGTTCTGATGGCGCGAAGCCTGGTGTATAAATACCTGTTAACATGCCAGAATGTATACCGTTCGAGTTTGCTCCTTGCTGTTCAGGAGTTGCTTTGACTACCTGCTTAACTGCACCGAAATCTATAAGATATAACGATCCATTACGAGCACGCATAATGTTAGAAGGCTTAATATCGCGGTGGATAGAGTGATGAGTATGGACAAACTCTAAAACCGGGAGGATTTTTTGTAAAACTTCTAAAACTTCTGCTTCTGAAAACATACCCTTGCGGTTGAGTTCCTGCTCTAGATCCTCACCATCGATATATTGCTGCACTAAGTAAAACAACTCCTGATTTTTTTGCCCTTCCCAATTTGGAACTCGTAAATTAATAAACGCAAAAAGCTCGGGAATTTGCGGATGTGTGCCTAATGTTTCTAAAACTTCTGCCTCACGATGAAATAGCTGTGTCGTCTTTTGTATCTGTTCTTCATTAAGGCTAGGAGATGGTTGCAACTGTTTTACGACGCATTTTCGCATGGCTGGGGTTCGGCGATCGTATGCCAGAAATGCCGCTCCAAACCCACCCTTTCTTAACTCCTTCAAGGGCACATACCGACCATCTAAAAATAGTGGCATTCCGCAAGTTATGCAATATTTTTGTCGAACGTTTTTCAGATCTAGAGGTTCATTTAAATCGGGAAAAGAATTGATCGATTTTGAACAGTGTGGACGAGTACAGTAAATTTCCATAGCATTTTTCCTTCATTTTTCTTTATTGCTATGACTATACAGATTATATGAACAGCAAAAGTATTTACAATGACTCTGCTTAGTTTTTAAAACATAAGTTTTTTTCTAAAAAGATATTTCTACTAAACATTTGTAAGTGTATGTTGATATCATGAAATCATAACTTTTCAGTGGTAGTTGCGTGTTCATGCCTGTATAATATATCCTTTCTAGTTACCTTGCTAGACCAGAGGTACTAAAATTAACGCTACAAACGCAAATAATTAAAATTCTTTAACAATAATTAGTAAGCCCACCTACCTCCGTGTATGTATTGGAGAATAAGTGGGTCATTGAAAAAGAATCTAGGAGTCAGAATCCAAGAGCGGAGCGCTGGATAGCTCCGCCTCCAGTCAGAATCACTTACGACTCTTGGATTCAAACCCCAACGAGATAGATTCAGAATTCTGTAGAGTGCAAGGGCGTTAGCCCATTCAGAATTCTGACCGAAACAATTTTAGATTTTAAATTTTAGATTTTAAATTGGGGAGCCAATACAGCAAGCGCGTAGCGTGGCACTTTGTGCCATAGTCCTTGTTTCCCGACAGAGGTACTTGGCGTTGATTTTCGGCAAGCCTTCTAGGACGGAATTAATCCAAAATCGTAAATTTCAAAATCTAGGCTTCGTTTCGCTCCGCTCCAAGCAGAGCACTTTTAGGGTGGAGTTAATCCAAAATCTAAAATCCTAAATCCAAAATTGATTGACTTCTTTCCTTAACTACATTTGTATTACAAGCCAGAATCTTGACTAGAAACGTGCTTGAGTAGACCTTCACAAGCATCGACAAGTAAGTCAATCACCCGATTAAATCCCTCTGAACCACCGTAGTATGGATCTGGAACTTCCTTAAGGTTATGCCTAGAGCAAAAGTCACATATTAAGTGTACTTTGTGGCGGTACTTTCTAGCTGGGTCAAGAGAAAGGATGTCCTCATAGTTATCTTGATCCATCGCCAAAATCAAATCAAAGTTTTCAAAATCAGACTTTTGAAATTGGCGTGCTTTTCCGAGCAGTTTAATTTGCAGCTTTTGTTGTGCAGCAAAACTCATGCGTGGATCAGGTGGACTACCGGTGTGATAGCTTGATGTCCCAGCAGAGTCACAAACAATGCGTTCACTCAACCCAGCCTGCGAAATCAGATGGTTCATTATATTTTCTGCCGCTGGCGAGCGGCAGATGTTTCCTAAACAGACAAACAGCAGCTTGTAGGGCATAAATATTCACTGTTCTTTGTTTTTGTCATTAGTGTTATGCTAATGACAAATAACTCATGACCCTTGGGGTATCTCCTCCACAAGAGGCTGCGCTCTGGGGTTAGTCGCCTCTGTTAGGAAGTCCTCAGCAAAGCTTATGCTCACTGATGACTACAATCCTGGAAGTTCTAGCCCACTAGTTAATTCTTCCATGCGTTCGCGCATTGTTGCAGTAGATTTGTTGTAAGCGTCTTTCATTGCTGCTGTTACGAGATCGGAAAGGACTTCTGCTCCTTCCTGTACTGCGTTTGGAGAGATTTCCACTCGCTTCGGTTCTTGGTTACCGCTAACAACAACCTTGACTAAACCACCGCCAGCTTCTCCTTGAATTTCCATTTGTTCCAATTCTTCTTGGAGTCGCTTTGCGCCTTCTTGAACTTGCTGCGCTTTTTTAAAGGCATCAGCCAGTTCTCTCATTTTTCCCAAGCCAAAGCCAAATCCCTGTCCTTTTCCTGTCATAATCTCTTGTCCAAGTGTGCTTTGAATGACAAATCAAATTCAATTATAGATGTCGTGAGTAAATTGTAGAGAGATATTGGTCATAGCTTTGTTTACACGCAAGGAAGAAATCACAAAATGGAACTTCCTCTTATCTACAACATTCAAAGCACTTAGAAATAGATTTTTATCGTTTCTGTTGGGTTCAATCGTTGATTAACCTTACCATGTCTAAATTTTTCAACTCAGATTCTATTCAATCCGATTTTTTTGCAAAGATGTAACAAATAATACAGCAGTATATAATATTTAAAGTAAGCAGTTAATGGTGACTTTAACTTATTAACCTTAAGAGGGATTTAATATTAACTTTAGAAATTAACTTAATGGTAGTTATCTATTGGTAATCCTGTCATAGTATGAAAAATAAGAGTACTATTATTACCTGTGTTTACTTATAGTGCTTATAAAAACAAACTCAAGACAAAAAAATCTTAGGGGTCTACTGTCCATGCCCTTGACGATCCTCATAGTAGATGACGACCTGGGCACTCGTCTATCTATCAGCGATTATCTTGAACTGTCTGGCTACTCAGTAATGACAGCGGATGATGGTCAAGAGGCTTTGACAATCGTGGAGGAGCATCATCCTGACTTGATTGTCACTGACATCATCATGCCACGAATGAATGGATATGACTTAGTGAGGCGAGTGCGTCAACAACCAGGGTTCCGATTGTTACCTGTAATATTACTAACAGCGAGAACCAAGACTCAGGAAAGAATTCTAGGCTATCAATCGGGATGCGATTTGTACTTGCCCAAACCTTTTGAACTAGAAGAGTTGGCTGCAGCAATTCGCAATCTTTTAGAGCGATCGCAAATTATTCAATCAGAGTACGGATTTTATCATCAAGAAAATTTAGTCACTCATACTCCCACAAAATCGCCTGACACCAATAACTCTGATGTGACTGGTATTCAAAAACCCGAGATGTTCTCTGAGTTAACTCCCAGAGAGCAACAAGTTCTGGAACTATTGACTCATGGTCTTTCTAATGCTGAAATGGGCCAGCAATTGCATCTGAGTTCAAGAACTGTGGAAAAGTACGTGAGCAGTTTATTAAGAAAAACTTTAACTAGTAACCGAGCAGAATTAGTGCGTTTTGCGATTAAGCATGGTTTGGTGGAGTAGCTAATCGCGCTTGAGTTTCTATCATTCCGCGATTTTTTCTTGATAACCTGAACTATCTTAGCTTGTCGGTTTGCTAGCTTCCAGTGATTTGCGTGGAGGTTTAAGCTTGTCACCCAAATAGTAACAGAAACTATAAGTTGAAAGATTTATATGAGTTGTAGAGTGGGTATTGTCCACCCATCAAACCGCTTTAGGCGCAGAAGGCGTACAGAAATAGTAAATATTGTATTGCCCACCTTAAATACTTTTATCTGTTGGGAAAGTTATGGTATGAGCAATGAGTCATTTGATTCTGGAATCTCTGGTTCAAGCTTTGTATTAAAAAGTAACATTGGCGAGAACAGTATTTAAGGTGAGCAGTTTATGAATGGGACAAACCAGAAAGCTAACAATGAAACTAAACTTAATTTTTGGTTTTTAAAAATTATTAGTTTTCTTAGTTTACTTTATTTTATAGCGATTCCACTTGGGTGGGTCAAGCAAAAATTAGAGACGGCAGATGTGATAATTTTTGCCATTATCTTATTAGTTAATTCAGAACTTTTGGAAAGATTAGTCAAGTTAGTTATCAGTAAAGATGGAATAACATTTGATCTTGACAAAATCAAAGCTGAACAAGACAGCCAACAAGTTAAGATTGAAACCAATAAAGCAAATATTGAAGCAACTACAAATATCGTCCAACGTCTGACTTTCGTAGAACAGGAAATGGCTAAGAGTAAAAATCAAAATCAACTCATTGTTAGTAGTCTGCTTGGTAGCTATGAATTAAAGCATCTCCGTAAGTTAGCAAGTGATGAACCATTTTCTTACAAAAAGCAGCGTCCTTTTGTACAGGAATTGCGGCATTTACGTGCATTAGGTTTTATTGAAAATTTACCGAATAAAACGATTTCCTCAATGCCAGAAAATGGTAACTTGAAAGATTATTTACAAATTACAGAGCAAGGTAGAGAGCATCTCATAAAAAGGGAACAGGCAGAGTCAGAAGACAATAACTCTTTTGATCATGCCATTGAATCACACACATAGTAGACCCTTTGCTTCCAATACGGATGCTACTCGTAATATGAACGCTTCATTGTAGGGTGCAGCTATCAATTGTACACCCAGAGGTAAACCATTTGGGCGCACAATTGGAACTGATAAAACAGGTAAGCCGATAAAAGATAACTCAGATCTTGCACCTAACCGTATAAGCCCGGATTTCGTTAAAAGCAGCGCAAGAAAGTGACACGGTTTTTCTTATTTTTTTTCGTAAGAATAAGGGCTTGAGGCTTCGTACTGAGTGTAAAAATTCAATCAACTTTTCTTGGTGCAAGATGTGATCCTCCGACTAGCGGCATACCGCAAGTGAAATCTGAAAGAAACACATTTTCCTTAAATCTCTAAAACCATTGCTAGATAAGGGTTTCAAAATGTGTTTCTTGAAAGATAATGGTTGAGTGAACAACCGCTTCTAAAAGTCTGGACAGCTACCAGGTATCAAAGCACCAGCAAGAAAGCGATCGCGTGTTGCTGGATCAAAATCTTGGGGACGCGATGCTCCAGCAGGAGCCGCCTTCGGCGATCGCAAATTATTCAATCAGAGTAAGGATTTCCTCATCAAGAAAATTTAGTCACTCATACTCCCACAAAATCGCCTGACACGAATAACTCTGATATGACTGGTATTCAAAAACCCGAGATGTTCTCTGAGTTAACTCCCAGAAAGCAACAAGTTCTGGAACTATTGACTCATGGTGTTTCTAATGCTGAAATGGACCAGCACTTGCATCTAAGTCCAAGAACTGTGGAAAAGTACGTGAGCAGTTTACTAAGAAAACTTTAACTAGTAACCGAGCAGAATTAGTGCGATTTGCAATTAAGCACGGTTTGGTGGAGTAGCTGATTACGCTCAACCGTGTATAATTTTTACTATTCAAAAAAAATTTCATTCTTCCATATAATAATATCTGAAAAATTCGGTCAACGCTCAGAGTAAAAGCTATGGTAGCAACAGCAAAAATCCAGGAAGAACAACCGAATGAGCCAACTAATGAGCCTAGAGATTCTGGAAAATGGTGGACGCTGCTCGGTGTTGGAATTGGTATGTTCCTATTTGGCTTGGAGATCTACATTGTCAATCTTGCCCTTCCGATGTTGGTTGAATTGTTCAATACCAACTTTGCCATGATTCAATGGATTGCTATAAGTTATGTGCTAACGCTTACTGTTTTTGTACTGGGTGCAGCGCGATTGGGCGATATGTACAACAAGAAGTGGCTGTACCTGGGTGGACTTATCCTGTTCACCATCAGCTCACTGCTGTGTGGATTCGCACCAACAGTAAACTTTTTGCTCGTCTTTCGGACGCTGCAAGGACTCGGTGCTGTCTTTATGTCAGCATTGGGAACGGCGATTATTACGGAGGTGTTTCCAAAAGAGGAACGCGGACGTGCGCTAGGCATTCTCAACGGGATATTCACACTAGGAATTGCCCTTGGACCTGGGATCGGAGGACTGCTGATTGGTTTTGTGGGCTGGCGTTTCATCTTCTGGATGAATGTACCAATTGGTCTGATTGCCTGCTTGATAGTTGCTTTCGCTGTACCATCTTCTGATAGCAAAGAGGTTGCATCTAACGTTTCCAAGTTTGATGTCATTGGAGCAGTGCTGATGACAGTAACACTAACCTGCTTGACAATCGCTGTAACTCAGTTACAAAATTCCAGCTTTGACTCATTGACAGAACTGATAGTACTGGTAGTGGCTGCTGTCGGTTTAGGGTGCTTTTTAGTGGTAGAGTCCCGCGTATCAGAGCCGATACTCGACTTGGAGATGTTTCGCTCCCTGGAGTTTAGCCTGAGCTTATTGTTGGGTTGGATGGTGTTTATCATCATCGGCGCTCTACAATTGCTTTTACCTTTCTTTCTCGACTTGATTAAGCACTATCCCCCACAGCTAGCGGGGTTCTTGCTGACGGTGTTGCCTATGTCATCAGCGCTCATGGCACCCCTGGCAGGCACTCTGTCTGACCGCTTCGGCGAACGTATCATCAGCTTGATTGGGCTATTGTTGATGGTATTTGGGTGCTGGACTATTAGCACCTTGGACACATCTTCGCTGGCGTTGGGCTTTGTTGTACGCGTTCTACCCCTGAGGTTAGGGCTAGAAATGTTTTTTTCCTCCAACAATAGCGCCGTGATGGGAGCCGTACCCAGAGAACGGTTAGGTATCGCTTCGGGATTGTTGTCCTTGTCGCGGTCATTAGGGCTGACGACAGGAGTGTCTTTAATGGGCGTTCTGTTTTCTACTTTGACTATAGCTAGCGCTGATCTTGCACCTAACACCGATGTGACAAATGCACCTGTTGAAGGTCTAGTTTTTGGCTTTGATACTACTTTTCGCGTCACAGCACTGATTGCGATCGCCTCGATAATTCTAGTGACTGTTATCTGGTGGTTAGAGCAAAGGAAGGTACACAACAATCGTGAGTCTACTTGCCAATAGAAAACAGGCGTTATTGATGAAGTACTGCTAAATTGTGCTTACAGTGCCACACTCAGGCAGCTCAACGGTTAGTGCCGATATGACATCCTTTGCTTCTAGCACCGCTGCAACACTCAGAATTAGGGTTTCGTTATAAGGTGCAGCTATTAACTGTACGCCCAATGGTAGATTGCTTATACGTTGAATTGGGACTGATAAAACGGGTAAGCCGATGAAAGATAGTGGTAGCGTAAATAGCCCAAGATGAGGACGGACAAGAATTTCTTCTCCATCTAAAAACATGGTTTGTTGACCAATAAGTGGTGCAGAAATTGGTGTAGTTGGAGCAAGAATAACATCTACCTTTTGAAAGATTTCTCGGACTTGATCTCTATACCATCTCCGAAAGCGTTGTGCTTGAATGTACCAGCTATTAGGTATCAAAGCACCAGCAAGAAAGCGATCGCGCATCGCTGGATCAAAATCTTGGGGACGCGATCGCAATTTTTCCAAATGCAAATTTGCCCCCTCACAAGCTGTGATCACAAACGCTGCTGCACGGGCGCGATGTGCTTCAGGAATTGTGACATACTGGGTAACACCCAAAGCATCAGCAACTTTTTGTACAGCTTCTAATGCTTCAGGACTTGCACCTTTTGTAAAATAATCACCTACAATGGCAATTCGTAAATCAGTAATATCTTGATTCAGCAGTGGTAAACATGGTTGGGGAGGACGTTTTGTACAAACTGGATCTCTCTCATCTTCCCCCTGAAGCACATCAAACGCCGTAGCAATATCCCGTACCGAACGGGCAAATGGTCCAATGTGGTCTAAACTGCTGGAAAATAATGCTACTCCAGCACGTGACAACCGTCCATAAGTCGGCTTCAAACCAAAAACACCACACAAAGCAGCAGGAACGCGAATGGAACCATTCGTATCAGAACCTAGCGTCAGTGGAACCAAGTTAGCTGCGATCGCCGCCGCCGATCCACCCGATGAACCACCAGCTATGCGCTTTAAATCATGCGGATTATGTGTAATACCATAATGGAAATTTTCCGTCACAAATCCATAGGCGTACTCATCCATATTTAAAGCGCCTACAAGAACAGCACCCGCTTGCTTCAACCTTGTAACTGCTGTTGCATCCTGAGTTGCTGGAGGATTTTCCCCGTTGATTTTTGCACCAGCCAGAGTGGTTAAGCCAGCGATATCAAAAAGATTTTTGACAGCGAAAGGGACACCAGCCAAACAACCAGGATTTTTACCTTGGGCAATTTCTCTATCAATTCGTTCTGCATCTGTCAAAGCAGTCTCAGCAGTGACAGTTGTAAAACAATTGAGTTCATTATCCCGCCCGGCAATTCTTTGTAAAGCAGCTTTGGTAACTTCCACTGCACTCACTTTACCTTCTCGCACAGCAGCCGCTACTGCAACAGCATCAGCTTGTTCTAAATTCATGGTTCAAAAACAGGCGCAGCTTCAATTGTCTCAGGTAAGGGAAACTCATTTACAACTTGAGCGATCGCCATAATTCTCTCAAAATTCGCCATCACCCCATCTCGATATTCATCCCTCAATTCCAAATCCAACAACAAAGCCATCAAATCCACATACTCGCCTACATTCAACTCCTTACCTTTCATCTCTCCTCCTCTCTTCCTTGGCGTCCTTGGCGGTTTATTCCATTCAAATATTTTTTGGCAATATAAACAAGCCATTTTCACCAGGTTCAAAATCGATCACCTTGAAGACAGCATCAACATTCAAAGCACCGTAGATATGAGGAAATAGTTCTCCTTCTACACCTTCATAGCGAATTGCAGCGTGAACTTTATCAGAGTTGATCAAAAGGAGTACCAATCCTTTTTGATTGGGAAAAAATGTATTTGCGACTTTTATAATTTGTGTTGGCGTTGAACAGTGGATAAAGCCTTCAGAGTCGAGGGTATCACCTTCGTATGTTCCGAGGAGTTTGCCTTGCTCCCATTGTTTTCGTTGAGTAATGTGTAGGATAGTAGTCATAAGTTTCTTGCTTATACCAAGTTGCGTTCTGTTGTAGTAGCGCTTTAGGGGAGATTGCTTCGTTCCACTTCGTTTCACTCGCAATCACAGGTGATACTTTTGATTGCAACTTGGTATTAAATCACATTTTTCATACAATACTCCTTTAACTTTAAAGCGTCCCTCAACGGGACGCTTTGCGACGAGCGCGTGTCTCGAAGGGACATAGGAATCATGGTTCTCGTAATGCTGTCGCTACTTAAGTATTTGTTTTAACGACAGGATACTGTTACGTGGGCTTTCTTACTTCAAGAGACATCCTCTTAAAGCACATTTATACAGTGGTCATTATCTACCCCTACTAATTATGTTTCCGATTGTATGATTTTACAAATTTCATCCATTAAAGATTCTTGCTCAGTCGGTTCATCAGGGCAGAATTCTAAACTTAATTCATTTTGACTATGGTTGATAACTGATATACATATCTTCATTTTCAGTTGTCCTTTTTGCCAGCCATATCCACCTACTCTAAGAATCTGACAATCTGTAACATAGTTATGTTGAATTTCCATTAAATTTATCTTCTTTTGTCCAATAGATAGTTTCCTAAAAAATTCCACCATTGAGACACCAGGATATAAACTTGTGTATTCATAAATATGCTGCTGTAACTTATTTCTGATTTCTTCCTCAATCACCTCTTTTAATCTACAGACTTTAAAAGAATCTTTTCCTATAAGTATAACATCGTCCTCACATTCTACTGGTGTAAAATTTTCAATCATAATTAACGCAAGTTTCAGTCGTCAAGTCAGTCATTTCACCTCATAAGTTAACCTGACTTCATAGTAGATTCTGCCAATTTCATGACCTCAAAAAAAACTTTATATCAAGTTGGGTTAATTACTTACAATAAAAAAACCTCACCCCGCCCTTCGGGCACCCCTCTCCTTAGTAAGGAGAGGGGACGGGGGTGAGGTTCTTGGTTTTATAAGTTTTCATCCGGACGTGATATTAGTCCTTGCTTTTAATTTCTCTGTGTATATCTGTGTGTTTATGTGGTTTTTTTATTCAAAAAATGACTGATATCATGTTATTAAAATTACTTGTAAAAACTTATTTGTAGTAAGGACTAAAGTCCTCACCACCAACTTATGACTCATGTGGAACACATACATCTGGGGCGCACAAATTAGGAAATTTTAATGTTGTCACTGTTAAGGTATCCAAATCTACGCGACGGATAGCATGGTTATTCGTATCAGCAATAAACAAATCAGAACCCATCACACTCAGTCCGGAAGGTTCAGAAAAGCGGGTATTTTTACCTTCTCCGTCTTCTAAACCAACGGAACCATCACCCAAAATTGTTTGACAATCGCCAGTGTGGGGGTTAACGAGTTTAATTTTGTGGTTGTAAGTATCAGCTACCCATAACTGATTCTCGGCGTATTCTACTCCTAAGCAGTGCTGTAACCTGACATCGAAACCTTGTCCATCAACGTCACCAAAGCCAAACAAATCACCACTACCGCAAACGGTTCTTACTTGTCGTGGTTCAACCAGTCCCACGCCACGAATTGAGCTAACTTCACTGTCGGCGATATATAATTCTTGTCCATCAGTGGTAATACCACTAGGTTGAGCAAAAGTAGATTCAGTCAGTGCACCATCTACACAAGCTTCTGCACCAGTACCAGCATAAGTTTGAACCATGCTAGTTTCTAAGTCCATTTCCCAAATTTGATGAGGACCAGCCATTGCGATATACAACCTATTTTCACATAGCTGTAAATCCCAAGGAGAATTCAGTGCTGTTTTTCGTGCACTACCAGAGTGAGGACGAATATTACGGCTTTGTTCACCTGTTCCCGCGATCGTTTCTACCACTTTGTTTTTCAAGTCAACTCGCCGCAGAGCATGATTTTCTGTATCCGCAACGTATAAAATTTGATTTTGTTGATCAAATACCATTCCCTGGGGTGCGAAAAACTGAGCTTGACTAAAAGAACCATCGGTTAACCCAGATTGTCCAGTCCCAATTAAATGTATAATTTCCCCATCAAAGCTACTCATGACAATGCGATGATGTCCAGAGTCAGCAATGAACAAACCTGCTTGTGTCGCCAGGACTTTACCAGGAAAAGCTAGAGGTGTGATTAATGGTTCTCGTTGTTTTTCTAAAGTCAGGTTGAGTTCTTGTAAATTAATCGTGCCTTTTTCTTGGTGTTGGCTAACTAACTTTTGAATGAGTTCGTCTAAAACATCTTTATTCCCTTCACCAGACACATAACTAATTACGTAACCTTGTGGATCAATTATCATCAAAGTGGGCCAAGCCCGCACAGCATATTCTTGCCAAACTCGAAATCCACTATCTACTAAAACTGGATGTTCAATGTTGTAGCGCAAGATAGCTTGGCGGATATTCTCTGTTTCCTTTTCATTGTCAAATTTGGCACTGTGTACGCCAATAACTGTCAGCCTATCTTTATACTTTTGTTCGAGATATTTCAAAGTTGGCAAGATATGCAAGCAGTTGATACAACAATATGTCCAAAAATCTAAAATGACAACTCTACCCCTGAGTTCTCGAAGAGACAAAGGTTTGTCAACATTCAGCCAAGGATAATTTTGCGGTAATTCTGGTGCTCTGACACGCGGAATCATAAATAATTCAAAATTCGCAAAATGATAAATTCAAAAATGACTGTTTTACAGTATTTAGAAATTGCATAACACAGTAGCAGTAATGGTTGGATTAAAAACACTAACGACTACTCAGTTATCAACTTGGGTGCAACAAGCCAAATTATTAGCAAATCAAGGACAAGTTGCTGAGCGTATTCCTCAATTAGCTTTGGCTAATCCCGATTTATTTGCGGTTCACATCTGCTGTGCTTCAGGAGAAACTTATAGCCAAGGCAATACGGATTGTGTTTTCCCTCTCATGAGCGTGATTAAGCCGTTTTCGCTTTTGTATCTTCTTGAACTTGTAGGAGCAGAAACAGTTTTTCAGTGGGTTGGATTTGAGCCATCGGATGCTCCCTTCAATTCTTTAGAACAACTAATCGCTGACAATGGACGACCTCGTAATCCTATGATTAACAGTGGGGCAATTACCCTTGCCGATAAGTTACCAGGAAAAGATGCTGGAGCATCGCCAGCAGGGAGCCGCCCAAAGGGCGATCGCACTCACGAATTGTGTAATTGGCTAAACCAACTTACTGGTTGTCACCTCAAGTTGGATGAAGTGATGCTCGCTTCTGTGCGCTCAAGTGACTCCCAAGCTAATCAAGCCATTACGCAATATCTTACAAAAGCAGGTTCTGTAAAGAATCAAGACGTAGCCCTTGACACTTATGAACAAATATGCTGTATTTCTAGTCAAGTGGAAGATTTAGCCCGTCTGGGTTTGCTTTTGGCGTGTGACAGCGAATTGATCCAACCGCAGCATCGCCGTATTGTCAACTCGCTGATGTTAACTTGTGGGTTGTATAAAGCTTCTTCCCAGTATGCTTTAGAGATTGGTTTGCCAATGAAATCAGGTATCAGTGGCGCACTGTTGGCGATAGTTCCAGGTGAAGGAGCTGTTGCTTGCTACAGTCCTGCTTTGGATAGTACAGGTAATTCTGTAGGGGCGATCGCCTTTGTTGAAGCTTTATCCCAAGCTTTACAGTTGAGTATCTTTGGGTAGCAATCCAAAACTTGAAATTATTGTGCCTTTTGGATTTCCTCGCTTTGGTTTTCGGGTGTAGGCGTTACCTCTAATTTGGGTTCGGGTGTGGTTTGTGGTTGCGGCACAATTGTTTCTGGTGTAGGAGACTTAATAATCTCCGGTAAGGTTGAAGATGAGTCAGGTGTTGTTTCTACTGGTGCTTCTGGAGTTGGTCTTTTGTATAGCTGACGATTGAAATAGCGACTTAATCTCGATAGTCCTTGTGGCTGAGGAGCAACTTTTTCTGGTACGGGCGTTAACTCAGGTTCTGGTTGTGGAGTCTCAATAACCTCTGGCAAAGTGGGAGACAAGCTAGGAGTTGGTTCAACTGTTGGTTGTGGAGTAGGTATTTTATCTGTCCCACGCTGGAAGCGATTAAAAAATCCTCCTGATTTGGGTTTTTCTGGCTGTGTTTGAGGTACTGGTTCAGATTCAGGAACAGACTGTTTTTCTTCCTTTAGTTGTGTTTGAGGTGTTTGTTTAACGCTGGGCGTTAAGGTTGGGGTGGGTGTCGGTTCATCAGGGACGGGTTGCGTTTGAGGTGTTTGTTTAACGCTGGGCGTTAAGGTTGGGGTAGGTGTCGGTTCAGGGACGGGTTGTGTTTGAGGTGTTTGTTTAACGCTGGGCGTTAAGGTTGGGGTGGGTGTCGGTTCAGCAGTTGGAATTTCAGTAATATAATTCTTGTCTACAATGCTGCGAACTTGGTCTGCGGAGAGTTCTCCTCTGACAATTTTAGATAAAGTGTCTTTCCCATTGGGTTCATAGGTAATCAGTCTTACTGTGCTGTTGAAGACATTTTTTACAGGGTTTCCCTGTTCGTCGAGAAACTCAAGTTTTACCCAATTTTTACCTGGTTTAAAACCTTTGAGGTAAACGGATTGCCAGCGGTCTAAAACAAAGCTTTCATCATTAATTGTGCAGCGAATGCGCCAATCTGCGATGTCGTCATCGGGATTTTCTTTAGCAACTAGATGCAATGGAGCGTTAGTGAGGTAAAAGTCCAGTAAAATTGGTTCTGCACCGTAGCTGCCTTTGGGACGACTGTATGTTAATAGTGGCTTGGCTGGATCGGGGTTGTTGTCGTCAGTTTTGGTGACGACGTGAAATTTTGTTTGAGCGTAAGCACCTTCATTTTTAAAGCTTTCGTCCCAAGGACGAGAAGCAAAAACACGCAGGGTATGAGTACCTGGTGACAAGTCTGGCAAAACCAGGGGATTATTTAGGTTATATACAGCTATTAATGGTTCATTATCGAGAATGACGTGTAAATGAGGACCAAGCTCTAGTTTTGGATCTTTATATATAGGTAAGTCTTTTACCTGAAAGCGAACAGTGACTGTGTCGTCTTGAAGGATTTCATCCTGTTTAGGAGTCACTATTGTTACTTGTGGCTGATAAACTTCCAAGACTGAGCGCAGTTCTTGGATTGTTGCTGGAGGGGAAACTTCTGAGATTTGCTTTGAAAGCTGGGCTTTTTCTTGCAAGCTGCCATACGGTTCCTGGCTAACGGCTTTCTCTCCACAACTGGTCAAACTTAATATCAGCACTGATGCCATCAGCAATCTGAGCATAGCAGTTGCGGTCTTTTGCCACAAGTTCATGCGTTTCACCCAGTGATACTCCTACTACGACTGACTGAATAATTTTGGCTCAAACTGTCCACTGGACACTATAGCCCAAAAGGAGATTTATTCGTAGATCGTGTCCAAATATAAAAATGTCATTTTTACTACATTAAGTTTTTAACTTTTTTTCATGAACTTTTCATCATTTATAGTAAGCGTTTTCTTGATTAATTGTATGAAATGATATTAATTTTCGGAAAAAATACTGAAAAAAGAGAGTTTTGTGGTATAAGCATTTATTTGAAGAATTGTTACCATTTGTAAAATAAATAAATAGACTATTGACTTTTTGCCCAACGTTTTTGCTGTAAAAAGCAGATGAGGCAATTGATTTCGCGATTTTGAATTATTGTTAAAAGATCTGTAACCATGTACAACAGAAGCCTTTATAATTCAACGAGAAACCAATAACCACAAAAAGGTCTTCGTCGCAGCTCCGGTCATCTGTTTCTGGAAGAGGCGACTAAGGTGAACTCAAACCCGAAAGATACTTAGGTGGTGTTCAATGATTCCTCAATCCTGATAAAGAGAGGAGGTCGAATGACAATTAGTCCTCCAGAGCGAGAGGAGAAAAAGGCAAGAGTCATAGTCGATAACGACCCAGTACCCACTTCATTTGAACGATGGGGAAAACCAGGGCATTTCGACAGAGTTCTAGCCAAAGGTCCAAAAACGACAACATGGATTTGGAACCTACACGCGCTCGCCCACGACTTTGATACACATACAAGCGATTTAGAAGACATATCCCGCAAGATATTCGCAGCACACTTTGGTCACTTAGCTGTAGTGACCATTTGGCTGAGCGGGATGATATTCCACGGCGCTCGCTTTTCAAACTATGAAGCTTGGCTGAGCGACCCCCTCAATATCAAGCCAAGCGCTCAAGTTGTTTGGCCAATCGTTGGTCAAGACATTTTGAATGGAGATGTCGGTGGCGGTTTCCACGGTATTCAAATCACGTCCGGCTTGTTCCAAATATGGCGTGGTTGGGGTATTACGAACTCATTCCAACTGTACTGCACTGCCATTGGTGGTCTGGTATTAGCAGGCTTATTCTTGTTTGCCGGCTGGTTCCACTACCATAAGCGCGCTCCTAAGCTGGAATGGTTCCAAAATGTCGAGTCCATGCTCAATCACCACTTAGCAGTATTGCTAGGTTGTGGCTCATTGGGTTGGGCAGGTCACATCATCCACGTATCCGCACCTACTAATAAGCTGTTGGATGCAGGAGTGGCTGTAAAAGATATACCGTTGCCCCACGAGTTCATTTTGAACAAAGACTTGTTGATCGAGCTGTATCCCAGCTTTGCCAACGGTATAGCGCCTTTCTTCACCTTGAACTGGGGTGTTTATTCAGACTTCCTCACCTTCAAAGGTGGTCTGAACTCAGTCACAGGTGGGTTGTGGCTCACAGACAATGCCCATCACCACTTGGCGATCGCGGTACTGTTCATCGTTGCTGGTCATATGTACCGTACCAACTGGGGTATTGGTCACAGCATCAAAGAGATTCTTGAAAACCATAAAGGTCCCTTCACTGGTGATGGTCACAGAGGTCTCTACGAAAACTTGACCACCTCCTGGCACGCTCAGTTAGGAACTAACCTTGCTTTCTTGGGTTCCTTGACTATCATCATCGCCCACCATATGTACGCGATGCCTCCGTATCCGTACTTGGCGACAGATTACGCTACCCAACTCTGCATCTTCACTCACCATATGTGGATTGGTGCCTTCCTGATCGTTGGTGGAGCGGCTCACGCAACAATATTCATGGTGCGGGATTACGATCCAGTGGTAAACCGGAACAACGTGCTGGATCGGGTCATTCGCCACAGAGACGCAATAGTTTCTCATCTGAACTGGGTATCTATGTTCCTGGGCTTCCACAGCTTTGGACTGTATATCCACAACGACACGATGCGTGCCTTGGGTCGTCCCCAAGATATGTTCTCTGATACCGCAATTCAGCTGCAACCAGTGTTTGCTCAGTGGATACAAAACATACACACTGTAGCACCAGGTACAACAGCACCCAATGCACTAGAACCAGTTAGCTACGCCTTTGGCGGTGGTGTTTTGGCTGTAGGCGGCAAAGTGGCAATGATGCCCATCACACTAGGTACGGCGGACTTCTTGGTTCACCATATTCACGCCTTCACGATTCACGTCACCGTTCTGATTCTGGTCAAAGGTTTCCTGTTTGCCCGTAGTTCTCGTCTGATTCCAGACAAGATGAACCTAGGATTCCGCTTCCCCTGCGATGGTCCAGGTCGTGGCGGTACCTGTCAGGTATCTGGTTGGGACCATGTGTTCCTTGGTTTGTTCTGGATGTATAACTCCATTTCAATTGTAATTTTCCACTTTAGTTGGAAGATGCAATCGGATGTCTGGGGAACTGTGGACGCAGATGGTACTGTGTCTCATATCACTGGTGGTAACTTTGCCCAAAGCGCTCTCACCATTAATGGTTGGTTGCGTGACTTCTTGTGGGCACAAGCAGTACAAGTGATAAACTCTTACGGTAGCGCACTCTCAGCTTATGGTCTGCTCTTCTTGGGAGCTCACTTTATCTGGGCATTCAGCTTAATGTTCCTGTTCAGCGGTCGTGGCTACTGGCAAGAACTGATTGAGTCGATTGTCTGGGCACATAATAAACTGAAAGTAGCACCAGCAATTCAGCCCCGTGCTCTGAGCATCATTCAAGGTCGGGCTGTTGGTGTGGCTCACTACCTATTGGGAGGAATTGCTACTACCTGGGCGTTCTTCCACGCACGAATTCTTTCACTGGGCTAAAAATCAGCTCTTATTACAGTAATGAGTTTTGGGTTTTGAGTTCTAAATAAAAACTCAGGACTCAGAACTCATAACTCAAAGCTCTAAGAACCTGATGGCTGAAGGTCAGAGGACTTATCAAACCTATGGCAACAAAATTTCCAAAATTTAGCCAGGATCTAGCACAAGACCCGACGACGCGTCGGCTGTGGTATGCGATCGCAACAGGAAATGACTTTGAAAGCCACGATGGCATGACAGAAGAAAATCTTTACCAAAAGATATTCGCAACTCACTTCGGTCATGTGGCAATCATCTTCCTGTGGGCATCGAGCCTGCTGTTCCATGTAGCCTGGCAAGGTAACTTTGAACAGTGGATAAAAGATCCTCTTCATATCCGTCCAATAGCTCATGCAATTTGGGACCCGCACTTCGGGAAACCAGCAATCGAAGCCTTTACCCAAGGCGGGGCGAACTATCCAGTCAATATCACCTACTCCGGTATCTACCACTGGTGGTACACCATTGGTATGCGGACGAACAATGAACTGTATGTAGGTTCAGTTTTCCTGCTGCTGTTGGCATCATTGTTCCTGTTTGCAGGTTGGTTGCACTTGCAACCCAAGTACCGTCCGAGTTTGGCTTGGTTTAAGAGTGCAGAACCACGTCTGAACCACCACCTAGCAGGTCTGTTTGGTGTGAGTTCTTTGGCTTGGACAGGTCACTTAGTTCACGTAGCCATCCCCGAATCTCGTGGAATTCATGTGGGTTGGGATAACTTCCTAACCAGCCTGCCCCACCCAGCGGGTTTAGCACCATTCTTTACCGGAAATTGGGCGGCCTACGCGAACAACCCGGACACAGCAAACCATGTGTTTGGCACATCGCAGGGAGCGGGAACAGCGATTTTGACATTTTTGGGTGGGTTCCATCCTCAAACCGAATCGCTGTGGTTGACCGACATGGCTCACCACCACTTGGCGATCGCGGTAATTTTCATCATCGCCGGTCATATGTACCGGACGAACTTCGGGATTGGTCACAGCATCAAAGAAATGCTGAACTCCAAAACGTTCTTTGGCAGCAAAACCGAAGGTCAGTTCAATTTGCCTCACCAAGGACTGTACGACACGTACAACAACTCGCTGCACTTCCAGTTGTCGATCCACCTGGCAGCGCTGGGAACAATTACGTCGTTGGTAGCGCAGCATATGTACGCGATGCCTCCTTACGCATTCATCGGTAAGGACTACACAACCGAAGCAGCTTTGTACACTCATCACCAATACATAGCTGTGTTCTTGATGCTGGGTGCATTTGCTCACGCAGCAATCTTCTGGGTACGTGACTACGACCCAGAGCAAAACAAAGGCAACGTACTAGACCGGGTACTCAAGCACAAAGAAGCAATCATCTCGCACCTGAGTTGGGTATCGTTGTTCTTGGGCTTCCACACCTTGGGTCTGTACGTCCACAATGACGTAGTGGTAGCTTTTGGTACACCTGAGAAGCAAATCCTGATTGAGCCAGTGTTTGCACAATTCATTCAGGCTTCTCACGGAAAAGTGCTCTACGGCTTGAACGTTTTGTTATCTAATCCAGATAGCGTTGCAGCTACTGCTTGGCCTAATTACGCTAACGTTTGGTTACCAGGTTGGCTGGATGCAGTCAATAACACCACCAACTCGCTATTCTTAACGATAGGTCCTGGTGACTTCTTGGTTCACCATGCGTTTGCTCTGGCGATCCACACGACAGTTCTGGTACTGGTAAAAGGTGCTTTGGATGCGCGTGGTTCCAAACTGATGCCCGATAAAAAGGACTTCGGTTACTCGTTCCCCTGCGATGGTCCAGGTCGTGGCGGTACTTGCGACATCTCGGCTTGGGACGCTTTCTACATGGCCACATTCTGGGCACTCAACACCGTAGGTTGGGTGACCTTCTACTGGCACTGGAAGCATCTGGGTATTTGGCAAGGAAACGTCGCACAGTTCAACGAGTCTTCAACTTACCTGATGGGCTGGTTCCGTGATTACCTGTGGGCGAACTCGGCTCAGTTAATCAACGGTTATAACCCCTACGGTATGAACAACCTGTCAGTTTGGGCTTGGATGTTCTTATTCGGACACCTGGTTTGGGCAACAGGCTTCATGTTCTTAATCTCTTGGAGAGGTTACTGGCAAGAGCTGATTGAAACTTTGGTTTGGGCACACGAGCGTACTCCTTTGGCGAACCTGATTCGCTGGAAAGACAAGCCCGTTGCGATGTCCATCGTTCAAGCTCGTCTGATTGGTTTAGCTCACTTCAGTGTGGGTTACGTCTTCACCTACGCGGCATTCCTGATTGCCTCTACTGCTGGTAAGTTTGGTTGATCTAGTTGACTTACGCAAATACTTGTTGTAGATAAGTAAGAAATCTCCTGCTTTAGAGCAGGAGATTTTTTTTAGTTAGAGAGAAAGAGGACGCGCTTCACATGAAGCGCGTCCTCTTTCACCCTATGTTCCTAACTCCCAAAAGGCGTGAGCGTTCCGACTAGGGCGTTAGAGACCCTGTCCGAACTGCTCGCTGTCTCAGCTAGACCCCTTTTCTTGACAAAGAGCATCTATTCCCAAAGTGTGGTAAATCTACGTCTTCTGTGCTTCTCCCACAGCTTCTATGACTGCTTCTAAAGCTATTGCTACATGAGTCCAATGGGTTCCCCCCTGGCAATAGACCACATACGGTTCCCGCAATGGACCATCAGCAGAAAATTCAGAGGTGCTTCCCTCAATAAATGTTCCGCCAGCCATTACTACCTTACTTTCATAACCAGGCATTTCATCTGGAATGGGGTCAAGATAAGAACCGATGGGTGAATTTTGTTGAATTGCCCGACAAAAAGCAATAAGTTTTTGGGCAGAACCTAGTTTAATTGCTTGAATAACATCCCGACGCTTGGCAAACGGTGCTGGATTGACTGGGTAACCGAGTTTGTCAAATACATAACCCGTGAGGTGAGTCCCTTTCATTGCTTCTCCAACCATTTGTGGAGCGAGAAACAGTCCTTGAAACAGCAGGCGATTTTGGTCAAAAGTAGCACCTCCGTAACTGCCAATTCCTGGTGCTGTGAGGCGACAAGCAGCAGCTTCTACCAAGTCAGCACGACCGGCAACATAACCACCAGCAGTAACAATTGTACCTCCGGGGTTTTTAATCAACGACCCTGCAACTAAATCAGCACCAACATGGGTAGGTTCTTGAGTTTCTATGAATTCGCCATAGCAGTTATCGACAAAGCAAATTGTGTTAGGATTTTGCTGCTTGACTAAGTGGATAATTTTTTCAATTTCCGCTATAGATAGGCTAGGGCGCCAAGAATAGCCACAAGAACGCTGAATCAGCAGCAAACGAGTTTTTTCCTTCACTGCATGGCTTAAAGCTTGCCAATTTATAGTTCCTTCTAGAGTAAGATCTAATTGTTGGTAGCGAATGCCAAACTCAAGTAGTGAACCTTGACCTTGACCTCGTAATCCAATGACTTCTTCTAGAGTATCGTAGGGTGCACCAACCACCGCTAGCATTTCATCACCAGGACGGAGAACACCAAATAAAGCACAAGCAATTGCGTGGGTCCCTGAAACAAACTGTACTCGTACAGCAGCCGCCTCAGCGCCCACCACCTCCGCAAAAACTCGATCTAAAGTTTCTCTGCCTAGATCATCGTGTCCGTATCCAGAGACACCGGCGAAGTGATGTGCCCCAACATGATTATGGCGAAAAGCATTTAACACTCGTTGAAGATTTTGCTTGACCTGAGCGTCAATTCCAGAAAAAATTTGTAAGAGTGCTTCTTGTGCTTCACACAGGTGTTCCGAGCTATTCATTAGTTCCTCTTTTAAGAAAACATAAAAAATTTGCGGATTTTTAGATCACGCGGATTAGGCTTGACAATTCCTATTCAGGTTACTGCATGACAATTGCTACATCCACAAAATCCCAACTTAATTGGCTGCATATCACATTTTTCGCAGGTTTGCATGTCGGAATTTTGTTTGCCCTGTTTCCTAGTAACTTTAGCTGGAAAGCATTCGGTGTATTCTTGTTTCTCTACTGGGTGACTGGTGGCTTGGGTATTACCCTAGGATTTCACCGCTTGATCACCCACCGTAGTTTTCAAACTCCCAAGTGGCTGGAGTATTTCTTGGCTTTTTGTGGGACACTCACTTGCCAAGGAGGACCAATCGATTGGGTAGGAATGCATCGTATACACCATTTGCACTCTGATAAAGAATTAGACCCCCACGATTCCAATAAGGGTTTCTGGTGGAGTCACATGGCTTGGATGTTTTATCATTCACCAGCTTTCGCGGAGGTGCCTCGCTTTACTAAAGATATTAACGAGGACCCATTTTATCAGTTTTTGCAAAAGAATATGATTCTGATCCAGGTCGCGCTGGGTATAGTTCTGTTGCTGCTGGGTGGTTGGTCGTTTGTCGTTTGGGGAGTTTTTGTTCGCCTGATATTCGTATGGCACTGCACCTGGTTTGTCAACAGTGCTACCCATAAATTCGGCTATCGTACTTATGATACAAGCGATCGCTCTACAAACTGCTGGTGGGTAGCTTTGTTAACTTATGGTGAAGGCTGGCACAATAATCACCACGCCTATCAATTCTCAGCTCGGCACGGGTTGAAATGGTGGGAATTTGACCTAACCTGGATGACCATTCAATTGCTACAAGTACTGGGTCTGGCTACGAATGTCAAGCTAACAGCAGAAAAAGCAGTCAGCAGTCAATAGTTAGCAATTCTTATCTTAGTTTAATGTTCAATTTTGAATTTTGTTAGCGCAGGGGACGCAGTCCATTTTGAATTTTGAATTACTTATGCTCCCCCGCTTCTAAAAGACTACTTAAGCGTCAGTGGGGGTTTATAGTAGGTGCGCTGGGGTACATTAGATTGCTATAATCCAAGACGCTAATATTAGAAAACTTTACCACACCCACTTGTTTAGTGATTTGGTAGTGAGGTTTGTTGTATTTTCAGGTATCCATGACTACATCAACAATCGAAAACCACAAGTCAGTTCATGACCTTGGTAATTCCGACCTTAAGCTAAAAGATATTATCAAAAGCCTGCCACGGGAATGTTTTGAGCAGAATCGCTACAAAGCCTGGACAAAAGTGCTGATTAGTGTATCGATGGTTTGCCTGGGCTATTTCAGCTTGATCATTTCTCCTTGGTTTCTCTTGCCCCTAGCATGGATTTTTACCGGTACTGCTTTAACCGGTTTTTTTGTCATTGGGCACGATTGCGCTCATCGTTCATTTGCTAAACGTCGCTGGGTAAACGATTTAGTCGGGCATTTGATGATGATGCCGTTGATTTATCCGTTTCACAGTTGGCGTATTCAGCACAATTATCATCACGCTCACACTAACAAGCTGGATGAGGACAACGCTTGGCAACCAATTTCCACAGAAGTTTATGAAAGTTGTGGAAAAATTATGCAGTGGGGTTTCATAGCCTTTCTACGGTATCGATTGTGGTGGATAGGCTCAATCATTCACTGCGGAGTTTTACACTTTAATTGGTCTTTATTTCGCAAGAAAGACCAAGCAAGTGTGAAGTTTTCTGTGGCTGTCGTCGTGCTTTTTGCTGCGATCGCATTCCCCATCCTCATCGCCACAACCGGGATCTGGGGATTTGTGAAATTCTGGCTACTTCCCTGGCTGGTTTACCATTTTTGGATGAGCACTTTTACCTTGGTTCACCATACTGCTCCAGACGTTCCTTTTGTGGCAGAATCCAAGTGGAACCAGGCAATAGCACAGCTCAATGGCACAGTTCATTGCGATTACCCCTCTTGGGTAGAAATCCTTTGCCACGATATCAATGTCCACGTTCCTCATCACATTTCAACTGCTATTCCTTCTTACAACTTGCGGATGGCTTATGGCAGTATCAAAGAAAATTGGCAAACGTATTTGCATGATGAGTGTCGGTTTTCCTTTTCTTTAATGAAGCGAATTACAGATCAGTGTCACCTGTATACAGCCGATGGTGGCTATCAGTCTTTTAAAGACTATTTTGCAGGACGATAAGCTCATAGCTTTAAAAAATAGATTCTGGCAATTCTGTAAACACAAGTCTTGTTACGAAAATTGCCAGATATGACTCTGCTGCTTTGCACTTCCAAAACTTCGGGATACCCAAACCCCAACGTAATGCGATTGCAAAGTTTAAATGACTTTGTCTCAACAACTTCCTGTTTGACTCCAGTAAAAAAATCAAGTGCAATCAAATATCATCAAGTCTAATAATCCTCATGACGTTGAATCTCTTGAGGATACAACCAAGCTGCCCTTCACGCTTCAAGATTTGAAAGCTGCAATCCCATCTGAATGTTTTCAGCCCAATGTCGGGAAATCACTCTTCTACTTTTTTCGTGACATCCTGATTATCGGTTTACTTTATGCAGTTGCTCATTTTCTAAATTCTTGGTTTTTCTGGCCCATTTTCTGGGTGATGCAAGGAACGATGTTTTGGGCTTTGTTTGTCGTTGGACATGACTGCGGACACCAATCTTTTTCTAAGAAGAAATGGCTTAATGATTTGATTGGACATCTTTGCCATACACCGATACTTGTTCCATATCACGGGTGGCGAATTAGCCATAGAACTCACCACAAAAATACTGGTAACCTCGATAATGATGAAAGCTGGTACCCACCAACAGAGTCACAGTACAAAGTGCTGAATTGGGTACATGATATAGGTCGAGATTACTTATTTTTATTGGTTTATCCGGTGTATTTGTTTACTGGCAATCCGGATAAACGAGGCTCTCACTTTTTACCTAGCAGCCGATTTTTCAAACCCTCAGAAAAATGGGATGTCATCACCAGCACCACACTCTGGACTCTAATGGTAGGTTTGCTGTTGTTCCTCACCTATCAATGGGGTTGGATGTGGTTGTTGAAATACTACGTTGGACCTTATCTTGTCTTTGTCATTTGGCTAGACTTAGTCACATATTTGCACCATACTGACCCGGATATTCCCTGGTATCGTGGAGAGGATTGGACTTTCCTCAAAGGTGCTATTTCTAGCATTGACCGTGATTACGGTTTTATCAATCACATCCATCATGATATTGGTACTCATGTTGCTCACCACATCTTCCTGAACATCCCTCACTACAATTTGAAAAAGGCAACTGAGGCGATTAAACCAATTATGGGTGACTATTTCCACAAATCTGATCTACCCATTTGGACTGCATTACGCCGTTCGTCCAGTAGCTGTGATTTTGTTCCGGATACTGGAGGAAAAGTTTACTATTTTTCCAATAAAAAATTAGCTAAAGGCTAACATGAAGTGAAGAGTGAGAAGTTCATGAAAAACTCCCCACTCTTCATTTCATAACTTTGGTATTAATACTTCTCCAAATTTGCGTTCAATCACAAAGAAACTAGGTTTCTAGTTAGACGCAGGATGTGTATATGATAACGCAGTGCTTTCCTGAGGCAAAGTACCCATTAATTTCAACCAACGAAAGTTCGCAACAAGTGCTTCTCCAAAAGTTGGATACACATTGTATTTCACGCCAAAATCTGCACAAACTTCTGCCAAGATTGGAGCTATTTTAGGATAGTGAATATGACAAACATGGGGAAATAAATGATGCACCACCTGATAGTTAAGACCACCCAAATACCAATTTAAAAAGGAATTCTTTGGTGCAAAATCAACTGTTGTTTTGACTTGAGCAATCGCCCATTCATCATCAATATTATTTGACTCAGGATGTGGTTGAAGAAACTCTACCGGAGCGAGAACATGAGCTAGCATGAAAACATTGCAAATCATCAGCCCATAGATCATGTAAGCAATGCTAAATCCTACAACTACTTGTAGGGGAGTATATCCGACAGCAAGTGGTATTCCTATAAACACTCCCAGCCAAACGACTTTACCCCCTAACAATATGAGCATTTCCAAAGGCTTGAGCGTAGGAATAATATGCTCATGATATTTGCGCTTGAATAAAGCCAGATGGATATCAGCAGCAGACCAATAAAACGGAATAATTGTATAGACCACTAAAATGAATAAGTGTTGGAATTTATGGTACCATTTATGTTCCATATATGGAGACATACGCACTAATCCATCTCCATGTATTTCTACATCATGTCCTAATATATTGGTATATGTATGATGCAGGAAATTATGGCGAAATCGCCACAAATAACTGGATAGACCAATGAAATCATAAGTTAAACCAAAGATATAATTTACCCACTTACGACTAGAATAACCACCATGATTGGCATCATGTCCTACACTAAAACCAACACCAGCAATACCTAATCCTAGAAGGACACAGCCAAATACCTTCATCCACATTATCGGTGGACCAAAGAGAGTAAATGTCCAAGCAGAAATGACCCATCCCAAGATTATTGTACTTTTGAGGTACATTGCGAGATTATCGCGCTTCGCAATGTTCTCAGATTCAAAGTAAGCGTCAACTCGTTTATTGAGTTCCTTTCTAAAACCAACGTTCTTGGCAAACGTCACTCTCGTTTGTGTCTGTGTCATAAAAACTAATCGTTCAAATGAGCTATGAATTGACTTGAAAAAGCCTGTTATCTGGCAAATATCCAAGAGGCGTTACTCAGATAGAAACACACAAGCCAAATCATCTCATTGTGGCAGATTATGCCAACTATCTACCAGAAAAAAAGAAAATTTTTCCAAATAAGGAACAGACGTTGTGCGTATGAGTGAAGTACCCCCCACCACACTCAGGGATGGGGAATTTCGCACAATTGTGTTAAAACCGTCCATTCCCCTGAACAATATGCTTAACAGTCGTCAGACTTTCTAAGCTAATCAATCCGCGTCGATGACCTTTTTGGTTGGACATCCCGAGAAACACCGCATCTCCTCGCGACGGGTTTCGGGAAAAACGCGGCGAAGCGTTGATGTAGCTAGAGGCACTATTCACTCCTAAGGCAAACTGCCGACTTTCCTGGTAAGATTCAGTAACAATACAGTCAGCATGACCGCTGCTGTAGCGATTAATCCAGGTGATCGCAGCTTCTAAACTATCTACTAATTTAAAAGCAATTGTCTTGGTTAAATAAGCGCTTCCCCACTCTGGTTCTTTAGCTAACTGTAACTGGGGGAAGGCTTCTACCAATTCGGCATCTCCCTTAATTTCAAAGCCCTTCTCCTTTAAGCTATTCCACAATGTCAGTAAAGAAGATGGCAAGGCTTGTCGGTGAATCAGTACTTTTTCAATTGCGTTCACCGGATCTGGTTCACTTTGATGGCTATCTATAATCAGCCAGCGCACCATTTCTAAGCTACCATTCGGCGACCAGTAAAGGTAACAGTTGCCCATAGCTGATTTGAGAACTGGGGCGGTGGAGTGGCGCACCACTTGCTGTACCAAGTTAGAACGTCCATAGGGAATCACTAAATTCAAGCATTGGTCTTGCGTCACTATATCCCGAATAGAACTTCCTTCTTCTGGTGTTATCAGCTGTAAACAACCTGCTGGTAAACCAACTTCAGTCACAGCACTCACCAGTGCGTCGGCGATCGCCGCGTTAGAATTACTGGCTTCACTACCCCCTCTGAGAATCAGACTGTTGCCAGTTTTGATACACAATCCTGCTGCGATCGCTCCCAATTCTGGAAACGCCTCATAAATAAACGCAATCACACCCAAAGGCATTAACTGCGTATAAGTCTGAGAGTCATCTAGTTGATAGTCAGCATGTCTTACTCGCCGTAGTGGATCTGATAATTCTCCCAGCCGTTGCAAAATATCTACTGCCATCTCCAGCCGTTTTGGAGTCAGCTTCAGCCAATCGAGAATTAAATCTGGCACTGCCATTTCCCGACTCGCTTCTAGATCCAAGGTGTTTGCTTCTAGAATGTCGTCAAATGATCCTGCCATCGCCTGTGCCATCGCTAACACAGCACGACTTCTGTCTACTCCTTTTGTGCTTCCTAGCTTTAGGGCAGCTTGATGAGCGCGTCTTGCGCGCTCAACTGGTTCGGGGCTAAGATCAAAAGCATCCACTGTCATTCCATTATCGCCTGTAGGTGAGCCATACCATCAGTGCTGGCAAAATAGCCAACAGCACCGCCACCATTGCCCAAGCAATAATGCTGTAACCATTTGCCAATCGTAGTGCCAATGGTAACCATATAATCACTAGCACGAAAATAATCCCAAGCGCTACAGGCAAATAGCTTTCTCCTAATCGAGGATGGACAACTTGCCAACTATTCCCTTTCCAGCGCCAAGCCCGCTTGTAGGGATAGGTGGTGGAAAGTTGCTCCAGTACATAACCATTATCTTCCACCACGAATATCTGCTGACAGCGATTGCAACCAAATGCTTCCGTCAGCGTAATAGGGATCAACTGCCCCCGCCGACGACAGGGACACGGATATTCACTATTGAAGTCAATTTTGTCTGCTTTTTGAGGTTGCACAAGCGAACTTATTACTTGAGCGTGTTTGCCAATAGCTGTGAAAATAGCATCCCCTGATTTACGTTTTCAGGCAAGCTATTTTCCCATGAACTTTCTTTATAACATTAGCCAGTCTGGCTTACTCTTTTTTCTGGACAGATTTTCTTGAAATTCAGTGGTAGTATAATTCTATCACTGAACTACACTGATAATAGCCAGCTATCATAACTGAATAAGCACAAAGACTAAAGTGAATTTTCTTTTCACTTCAACCTTTATTCTTCAATATCGCCTTAACGTCAGTATCAATTCAATATTTTTTTACAGTATGATACTAACCACTGTACATATGTTTTTCTACTGTAGCGCATTTTACTTCATTTTTTTTCGCTACACCTAATTTTTTTCTTATAAATATATATTGACATTTTACAGCAATAATTTGCCAAACTTTTATCTTTATACATTGCTTTTTCTTTTAAAAGCGGGTAACGCGATTCGAACGCGCGACATTCACCTTGGCAAGGTGACGCTCTACCACTGAGCTATACCCGCAAACTTTACTTTTACTAGTATTTCATAGTATGCATGATTTGTCAACACCTTTTATTTTTTAGTAGTTAGTGGAAAAAGTTGCCACTAACCACTAACTACTAATCACTGACTATTCTACAGACAACTGTCCTACGCTGGCACTTTTCAGCGATGCTGACGAGAGAGAATGCCCAGAAAAAGGCTCTGCGAGGTTTGAACGTAATTGGCGCATCAGACTAGCCATTTCTAAAGCACTCATGGCGTAATCCCAACCATGATTGCTTTTTATGCCAGCACGTTCTAAAGCTTGCTGCATGGAGTCCACTGTTAAAATGCCAAAAACCACAGGTACACCAGTTTGAAACGCAGCAGCAGCAATTCCTTTAGCGACCTCAGAAGAGACGTAATCAAAATGAGGCGTTTGCCCTCGGATCACAGCACCCAGACAAATAACCGCATCATAACGACCAGAGACTGCCAATTGGCGAGCCACAACTGGAACTTCAAAACTGCCTGGTACGTAAATGTAGTCTACCTGAGAGCCGTGGGGATTGACATCAATACCGTGGCGTTTCAAGCAATCTTGACAACCTTCCACCAGCTTGCTAGTTACAAGGTCATTGAATCGACCAATAACAATTCCAAACCGCAAAGGTTCTGCCTGAGTAAAAGTTCCCTCAAAAACTGCCATAACCGCCTCTCATTCATCTATACTTCTTGCCAATATACATTTGTTCTCCAAAAAGTATAGGAGCAGAGTTATCGACAAATCGAGTAAAAAGAAGATTTCGTTGACCGAATCCTGTGAGGGAGATCGGGGAATCCCCCGGCGCATCTCCCCCCACTCACGGCGAGTATGCCTATGGTGGGGGACTTACGCCGAATTTGTTAAACTACGAGAAAGTTTAACGCCCCAACGACAAGCACTAAAATGATCCAAGCTCCTGAACCAAGCCACAGCAGTTTTCTAGATTCATTCCAGTTCTGTGGAGTGGCATAGGCGACAGGAACGCCAATGACTAGAACAAAAGACAGCGAAACCAGAGCTAATAAAGCCAGTTGGAATATAAAAGTCATTTTCCCTTCTCCCGAAACAGCAAACGAATTACAAAAGATAAAATATTGTGCAGGTGAACACCGACAGTTTTTCCTTATTTGTTAAGCTAACAGAAAATTGACACATTTTAGTCATTTGTCCTTGATCCTTTGTGCTAACGACCAAAACTAAGGGTGTAGGGGTGTAGGGGAGCCACTGCCCTATGGCTAACGCCACGCCTTAAGGCTATCGGGGAGAACCTCCGGTTCCGCTGCGAAGAGCGCAGTCGCCTAGGTCGGGAGAGCCGTCATTCGCGCTGTCTCACCGTGTGCGGGTTAAGCGCGTTGAGGCATGTGGCTCCCCTATTCCCTCACACCTGTTATTCGCCTAGTTGTTGACTGCTCACTATGGATTTAATTCTGTGCCATACAACAGCTGATTTTGACTCACTAGGAGCCGCAGTAGGACTGACACGCCTGTTACCTGGAAGCAAGATTGTGTTGAGTGGCGGTTCTCATCCAACCGTCGGAGATTTTTTGGCACTACATCGGGATGAGTATCAGCTGATGGAACGACGTTCGGTTAATCCCAACGAAATTCGTTCCTTAATTGTGGTGGATACCCAACAGCGCGATCGCATTGGCAAAGCTGCCCAATGGTTAGATCTCCCCCATATTAATAAAATTATCATTTATGACCATCACCAAGAACAACTTGGGGATATTCCAGCAACAGAGAGACACATTTCCCCGGTTGGAGCGACAACAACTTTAATTGTCGAGCAATTGCAAAAACAACAAATTTCCCTAACAACCGCAGAAGCAACTGTGATGGCATTGGGTATCCATGTGGATACTGGTTCTTTGACATTTGACTATACAACACCACGAGATGCTCTGGCTTTGGCTTGGTTGATGCAACAAGGGGCAAGTTTGTCAGTCGTGAGTCAGTACGTTGATCCTGGTCTTTCTCCCCAATTGCAACAGCTGTTGAAGGTGTCGCTGGAAAAAATACAACATATATATGTACGAGGATATCAGATTGCCTGGGTCAATTTGAAAACTGATGCTTTCGTACCAGGATTGTCAAGTCTTGCCTCGCAGTTGATGGAGTTAACAGAAATAGATGCCTTACTGCTTTTTCATGAGTATGCTTTAGCAGAAGGTGAATCACGCTTAATAGTGATTGGAAGATCGCACATTCAAGGTATTAATCTCAATGAGTTATTCCAACCACTGGGTGGCGGTGGACATTCCCAAGCAGCATCGCTGAACCTAAGAGGCGTAGACTCACAAGAAATTTTCAACCAACTCCTTGAGGGAATAAAAGCGACAATTCCCTATCCTCCTATCGCCCGAGATTTGATGTCCTCCCCAGTTCGCACCATTCGTCCAGAAACTACAATTGCTGAAGCACAGCGAACTTTGTTGCGCTACGGACACTCTGGTTTGTGTGTAGCCGATGCCCAAGGACAACTGCTAGGTATTATTTCCCGACGAGACTTAGATATTGCCCTGCATCACGGCTTTAGTCATGCTCCCGTCAAAGGTTACATGACAGTCAATATGAGGACAATTACCCCAGAGACGACACTGCCAGAAATTGAGTCAGTGATGGTGACATACGATATCGGACGCTTGCCAGTATTGGAGAACGGGCAGTTGGTGGGAATTGTTACGCGTACTGATGTTTTGCGGCAATTGCATCAGGAAGAAGAGAGAGGGAGAGAGAAAGGGAGTGGGGGAGGGGGAGAAAAAAATCTTAAATCTCCCACTCTAGAGGAATTGCATTCACGGCTTGCACCGCAGTTATGGCAATTGCTTACCAAAGCATCACAAGAAGCAGAAAAACGCGGTTGGCATCTTTACCTTGTTGGGGGAGCAGTACGCGACTTGCTACTTGCGGAAAAAGCTTCTGGCACTTTGATGATAAAAGATATTGACTTAGTCGTTGATGGTTTTCACAAAGCGGCGGATGTGGGTGCTGGTGTGGAACTGGCAAAAGCACTACAGCAACTTTATCCAACAGCACGTTTAGAAATTCACGGGGCTTTTCAAACTGCAGCTTTACTGTGGCATAAAGACCCAGAATTAGATTCCTTGTGGGTTGACATTGCGACTGCTAGAACAGAATTCTATCCTTATCCGGCAGCAAATCCTGAAGTTGAGGCGAGTTCGATTCGTCAAGATTTGTATCGTCGAGATTTTACCATCAACGCAATGGCACTGCGGCTGACACCTCCCCGCGCTGGTGCACTACTCGACTTTTTTGGCGGGTTGCTTGATTTACAGGCAAAGCAAATTCGAGTGTTGCACGCTAACAGCTTTATCGAAGATCCCACCCGCATTTATCGCGGTGTGCGCTTTGCTATGCGACTCGGATTTCACTTGGAACCTCAGACAGAAGAGTATATCCGCTATGCAATCAACAGCGGCGTTTACGATCGCACCACCCGAGAAAATAGCAAAACTCCAGCACTGCAAACTCGACTGAAAACGGAATTGAAACATATCCTAGAAGCCCCCTATTGGAAGCCAGCTTTGCAATTACTGGGAGAGTTGGGAGCTTTGCAGTGCATCCATCCCACCCTTGGGCTAGACGAGGAACTTCTGGGGCAATTGCGTTTATTAGAACGTTGTTTACGGCGGTTTGACTCCCAGCAAACCCTTATCCACTGGCAAATGCGCTTGGAAGCTCTCATTGCCCACATAGCAGCAGAATATCGAGGGCGCGTGGCAAGACATCTGCAATTGCCTGAAGATAGCATCAATAGGTTGGATACTTTAGCACAAGCTAAAGCTAATGTCAACAAAATTATCCCTTCTTTGCAAGCACACAAAGAAGTGGATGAGGTGCGTCCAAGTCAAATTCAACAGTTATTGCGCCAGTATGACGTGCCAATGCTGATTTTAATAGCTGTACAAAGTCCAAGAGTCGTCAGGCGTAAGATTTGGCAATATTTAACTGTTTGGCGTAATGTTCAGCCTATTTTGAATGGGAATGATTTGAGGAAACTGGGATACAAACCAGGACCGCAGTATCGGCAAATGCTCGATGATTTGCTGGCGGCGACGTTGGATGGAGTTGTTTGCAAGAGGGATGAGGCCCAGGAGTTTTTGGCAAAACATTATCCTCGCTAAAGTTTTGCAACATTATGTTTTAAATCTCAAAAAACAATCTTTATTTAAAAATATTTAAACAGCGTTCCGGAATCCTTTACTGCTATGATGTAGCTAGTATCAAACCTCAACACGCCTCACATAGCTGACATGAAGTAGTAGTAGAAAACTGTTGCTTAAAGGCAACGAGTGTTAAATCAAATCTTGCACCTCATCCAGGGTACGCCTTGAACTTAAGTTCAAGGCTAACAATTGAAGTCCGTTAAAACGGACTGGAATTTTATGCAGTAAGCTAATTCCATACTTTGGCTATTCGCACTAGAAATTTATTTTTTGGCGATGCTCCAAAGGAGCCGCTACGAGATCGCAAAGTTTGGTGCAAGATATAAATCAACAAAGAAAAATCACCAAAAACTCAGCAGGTTTGGTAAAAAGCAGCCATGCGCTAAATAGTTTTTAAAAACTTATCTCTACCAAGAGCAGCCCTAAATATGTCTGTGGCTGGCTCTATTTGCTCGCCCCTATTGTGCGCGTTCGATAGGTAGGCGTGATTTAGTCATATTGAGGTTTGAGTATGCAGAAAAAATCAATAGTTTTAGCTGAGAACTTAGCTTACGAACTAAGTTCAACCCGAACTTTATTTAAAGGCGTTCAAGTAAGTATTGGAGAAGATGAACGCATTGCTTTAGTCGGTTCCAATGGTGTTGGAAAATCCACGCTGTTAAAAATTATTGCAGGTCAACTTAGCCCGAAGACAGGTTCTGTTACACGTCATGGAAGTATTTATTATTTGCCTCAAATCAGTACCATACAACAGAATATAAAAGCAGATACAGTACTCAATTTTCTAAGTTCTATTTCTGAAGAATGGTGGAAAGTTGGAGAGATTTTAGAGGCAAGATTCAGCACGACGCTTGACTTATCTTTACCACTTGTTAATCTGAGTGGTGGGGAACTCACAAAACTATTTCTGGCTATTGGTTTATCTAGTGAACCAAAGGTGTTACTACTAGATGAGCCAACGAATCATATGGACTTGATGGCGTTAGAAAGTTTGAGGTTTTTTCTTAACGGCTTTGATGGAGCGTTTGTTATTGTCTCTCACAAGCCATTTTTTCTAGACCAAGTTACTGATATAACTTGGGAACTGACACCAGAAGGTGTGAAAGTTTATGGAGGAAATTTTTCGCTGTATCGAGAGCAAAAGGAAATAGAATTAGAGGCGAGAGTGCGATCGCACGAAGTTGCGAGAAAAGAACTCAAACGTGCCAAAGCTTCAGCGTTGCAAGAACAGCAACGAGCAGCCCAATCTAGCAGAAATGGTCGTCAACTAGCGGGTAGCATTCCTAAAATTGTAGCTGGAGCAATGAAACGAAAAGCAGAAGTGACCGCTGGAATTGCAAAACAAAAACATGAAGCAGCTATAGAGAAAGCTACTCAAAAATTTGCAGAAACTAAGGTGAAAACCACGAAGGCGACAAGTCTTCAACTAGAACAAAGAAGCCAAAAACGTAGAAATCTCATTGATATTCAAGATGCAAATCTCAAGGTAGGAGAACACCTGCTGATTTCAAATATCCAGCTTCATGTGTCCTCTGGTGACAGAATCGTTATTGCTGGTGCTAATGGTTCAGGTAAATCTAGTTTGGCAAAAGCAATCTTGGGAATAGAAAATACAACAGCAATTTTACAGTCAGGTGAGATTTTACTTGCTCCTGCGATGAAAGCTGTGTACCTCGACCAAACTTATGAACTGGTAAATCGAAAGCAAACGATTCTGGAAAACATGCAAGCCGCTAATCCTAATCTTAATTATCAGCTTTTGCGCCAGCAGTTGGGACACTTCCTTTTTAAAGAGGATGATGTGAACAAAAGCGCATCGGTGTTGAGTGGAGGTGAATTGGCAAGATTGGCGATCGCCATCATTAGTATTTCAGAAATCGACCTGCTAATTCTTGATGAGCCAACGAATAATCTGGATATTGAAACGGTTGACCAAATAATTGAAGGTATTAATGAGTACCAAGGAACGCTTTGGGTCATTTCCCACGATTTGGATTTCTTAAGCCGGATTAATATTACTCAAGCTTACAAGTTGAGTCAGCAACAGTTGCAACAGATGACATATTTGCCTGATGAAATGGAGCGGTATTATCAAGAACTACTAAGCTCCACAGAAGTAAAAAGGGCTTGATGTCTGGCTTTTAGACCTTACTCTTTGTAATTAACTCTTGATCAACGCTCCTTACCTTGGGGAAATATTTCCCCAAGGTAAAATTCACTATGAGGTCATAATCTTTTGTTAATTTTTGCTTAACTAACACAGTCGAAAATAAACCTTGTCCTAAGCGTTTATCTATCATTAGAAACTTTTATTTTAAACAAGAAGAATATGAGCAGCAAAATTCGTAACAAATGGTTTGGCTGTGCATCAATTGGTGTGCTGATTTCGGGACTAGCTGGCTCGAATTTACCAAGGAAATGGGCTTGGAGACGATTTACGAAATCCCAACTTGCTCTGACTATGGCAGTCTCGCTGCTGCACAACTGTGTCGTCCCGGTCGCGTTGGCAGGCGAAGCGACCACAGATCAGTCTGGGCAAAAGTCCCCAATGGTCACGACCCAGCCGGACGTAGTGCCAGACATCGCGCGATACTTAAATGATCCAGCCAAGGAATCTAAGCTGCCGCCGAAGGTGCTCACGAAGCTGCTACAGGAGCGGATCAAGTACGTCTTCGTGATCTTCAACGAGAACCACTCGTTCGACAACGAGTACGGCACGTTTCCAGGTGTTAACGGACTCTACTCCGACGGACGCACACCTCGTTCTGCTGATAAAACGCCGGGTTTCACCCAGACTTACACGGACGCCAACGGGATGACGGTCACGGTTCAGCCATTCCGGATCGGGACTGAGCAGAACGCCAGTGTGATTGACAGCGTTGACCACTCGCACACCGGGCTGGCGAACAAGATCCATGTGGTGAACAACCAACCACAAATGGATCAGTTTGCCTCCGACGAGTACACGCGCTTTGCATCGAAGGGCGGGGCGGCTAACGTTGCCGAAGGTAAGCAGTTTGCGCGCCTCGTGATGTCGCACATCGACTGTGACACCATTCCGTTTTTCTGGAAGTGGGCAAGCCGCTTCACAATCTTCGACAACATCTTCGCGACCGAAGATACACCTTCTACCCCGAATGCTGTGGCGATGATCGCGGGGCAGTCAGGTGAAACGCAGTGGGTCAAGCACGGCTCGGCAGGACAATCTTACACCGTGGGCAGTCACACTGGCACAACCCAAGGACCGCCGATAGTCAACGACCCGCAGCCCTTCTACGGCTCCCAGTTCGACACTACGACGGACAACAAACAACCCGCTGGTACGAACGAAAGCTACGCCGACACTAATATCGCCTCGAACCTGACCTTCGCCAGCCTACCCCTTACCTTCCAGGGGCGTGACATTCAGACGGTTTTGTCAGGCAACAAGAACCCTTCGTTCGACCTGCCGGACATTCAGCAGGACATCCCCTTTATCCAGCAGGTGGGAACCAAGCCGGTCAACTGGCGCTGGTATCAGGAAGGCTACAATCTTGAGCCGACCGACACCAACGGAGTCGCCTCGCACAATGCCTATGTCACTCATCACAACGGCGCGCAGTATTTCGGCTATGTCGCCAATACACCTGAAATAAGCAAAAACCTGCGTGGGCTTAATGACTTCTTCACCGATACAGCCAGCAATTCTCTGCCTAAAGGCGGTGTGTTCTACATTCGCGGCGGCTACACGAATCAGCAGGGGCTCAAACCCGCGATCACGAACCCTAACACGCCTGCGGATGAGATTGCGGCGATTAATGCGGCGAAGGCAGGCGACGACGACCATCCGGGCTACAGCGATCGCCAACTCAGCGAGGGAATGGCGGCTCGGGTGATTAACGCGATCGCCTCAAATCCGAAGCTTTGGCAGCAAAGCGCAATCATCATCACCTACGACGAGTCGGATGGCTTTTACGACCACGTCCCGCCGCGCATCCTGTCCTACGGTCCCAACGGGCTGCCGCTCTCCCGAGGCATCCGCGTACCCCTGATCCTAATCTCGCCCTACGCGCGGACGCATGCTGTCTCGCACGCCGAGGGCGATCACAACTCGGTGATCGAGACGATCAACACAATCTTCGGTCTGCCCGCCCTTGCTAGCCTGCCCGATGAAGCGCAGGCGCTGGCGGCAGGCAACTCCCCGGAGTTCAACAAGTTCGGTCCGCCAGGATTTGAGCAGAAGTATCTTGGTCCGCGCGACATCAACTCGCCGATTACCGACAGTTTGCTGTCAGGTTTTGATCCCAAGCGCCTGCTTGGAATATCGCCGCCGTTGCCCGCTTCGTTTGCGAAGATTCCGGATAGCGTTGTGAACACGTTACCGCACTACGGTGGGCAAGGCTGCCGAGCGCTCGGAATCACGCCGGAAGACCAGCGCCAGGGAATCGTCAACAACATCCCCCAGGGCTTCAACCCGCTGCCAAGCACCTACCCCGCAGCCAACCCTTAAAGACCTAGAAGAACGGATGGGGTGCGCCCCATCCATAGCTATGTTCTGACCAAAACGCGCGGGTGTAGGGGAGGACAGTGCCCTTACACCCTTACACCCTTACACCCCTGTGTTTCTTGAGAGGACAATTTATGCGCTTGCTGTTGGTCTTGCTGACCCTACTTGGTGTTTGCGGCTCAGTCTCCGTCGCTCGGGCAGGTTCCGTCGTCGAACGCGTGAAGGCGCGTGGTGTGGTTCGCTGCGGCAGCGTCGAGCGACCGGGCCTGGCACGTGCTGACGACCACGGTCACTGGACTGGCCTCAACGTGGATATCTGCCGTGCGATCGCCTCTGCTGTACTCAAATCGCCCGAACGAATCGAATACCATGAGTACGAGACGCCAAAGGACTTCGACGCCGTGCGCAACCACCAGGATGACGTCTACTTCCTCACTGGCTCTGAAATCAACGAGCAGAAGCTGGCCGGTAAGGTGGTACCTGGTCCGACTGTCTTCGTGGAATCCCATGCGGTGATGGTGGCGTCCACCTCGGCTGCGCACCACGTCGGCGACCTCGCTGGGGACAGCATTTGCTTCATGATCGGCAGTTCGGTTGATCGGAGCCTTGAGGCGTACTTCGGTGCACTGCGTCGAAACTGGTTCCGCAGGGGGTTCTCCGAGGACGGGGAGATGATCGATACCTATAATGTGCAGAATTGCCATGCGATCGCCGCTGAGATTACGACCTTGGCAACGATCCGCCTCGATTTGGGGGTGAATCGGTTGTCGAGCCGCATCCTCCCGGAGTCGGTGATGAGCTTTCCGGTGATAGCCGCCACCGGAACCGATGATGGGCAATGGTCGGCGATCGTTGCGTGGACGGTGCACACTTTGGTTAGCGCGGAAAGGTTCCAAACACGGTGGTACGCGGGCGGTGCCCAGGCAATGCCTCTAGCCGCACCCGAACTGGGTCTCGACAAGGAGTGGCAGCGCCGCATTCTCGCAGGCGTCGGCAACTACGGCGACATCTTCGAGCGCCATCTCGGTAAAGGCTCCCCACTCAGGCTCGACCGTGGGCTTAACGCGAACCAGTTCGGCAGAGGACTTCTCCTCAGCCCATTGCTGGAGTGATATCAATCGACTCCCCTAGAAAATATGCAAGCTACCAATCCCAATCTAAGCTATCAGTTTTTGTGCGACTCACTTGAGAGGTAAGAATGGAAGTCCGGTTATTTGTCACCAGCACAAAGTTATTATCTTCACACCAGCAAAGAATTTCTGGATCGAGTGTGCTTTTCGGAGGCGTTTTTGGTTCTCCCACTACCTTGATAATGATATCAGGTTCTCGCAATCTCACTTGGTTCGGATAGATATGAATAACGTGTATCTGTCAATTCATTTCATTTAATCCTTCGACTGCACTCAACTGCACTCAGGATTAAAACTGAGCGGAGCCGAGGCTTTAATTTCTTGGCAGATAAACTTCGAGCTTACATGCTCCCGCGTGAATTGCCGTAACCAATAATTTCTTTATCCGTATTTACTACATTATAGTTTTAGTTTTACTTGCCCCTACTAACTTCCAGCCTTTCAGTTGGGAATAAGCATATGATTAAGAAAAATGTAATTTAAGTTACAAAAAAATCTTGCCAAAAATTATGTAAAACCAAACTTGTATCTCCCCACAAGCTGAGCACTAAGACATAAGCAGTAAAGCAGACAGGCAAGTTATAATTTTTGTGCAGATGAACGTAACAAAAATTTATGAGTAACCCTCTGTTACAAGCTTTTTTCGTTGGGAGAGCAGCGGCGGAAATCCTCACCGAGAGGTTGGAGTTCGCTATTACAGATGCTCTATCGGAACTCGGCAAATGGGACGCTGAAACTAGAGAGCAAATGCGCCAATTTACTGAAGAGGTCATAGAGCGGGCAAATCGTGCAGCAGATGCTGCTGGTGCGACTCAAACAACAGGCGGCTATGGAGAAACTGGTTCAACGTCAGTTGACTTACAAGCCACGATTGATGAACTACGAGCAGAAATAGCTACATTGCGAACAGAATTACAACGCTATCGCACTGGAAATTCTTTGTAGAAAGGTTGCTGCGCAGCAACCTTTCTACTAGAAAATTATAAAGGAACAGTTTTGGAATCAGAGTGTCTTTTCTTCCTACTGACTCGGTCAAAAACCAGCGGTACGCAAAACATATGGAAAAAGGTTATTCAGATAAGGCATACCGCTGGAATCGCGAAAACTACTCTCGTAGACGGCGTTTTTTGGACATTTGGTCTTTTGTCTTGACTTTATTGTTCAGGCTGTGGCTGTACAACAAATCTTGGAGTTACCCAGGAGGAGTCAGCGAAGCCAAACAAGCTGCCCGACGTAAGGCGCAAGCGATATGGATTCGCAACACTCTGCTAGATTTAGGACCAACGTTTATCAAAGTTGGGCAACTGTTCTCTACTCGTGCTGACATCTTCCCTGGCGAATATGTAGAAGAACTTGCCAAGCTACAAGATAAAGTGCCTGCATTTAGCTATGAGCAGGTAGAAGCGATTATTGAGCAAGAACTAGGCAAGAAAATTCCCCAACTGTACCAAAGTTTTGAACCCATACCTCTAGCTGCTGCAAGCTTAGGACAAGTACACAAAGCTGTACTGCACTCAACAGAAGCCGTAGTTGTCAAAGTCCAACGTCCTGGTCTGAAGAAACTCTTTGAAATAGATTTACAAATTCTTAAGGGAATTACACGTTACTTTCAAAACCATCCGAAATGGGGACGGGGACGGGATTGGCTCGGCATCTATGAGGAGTGTTGTCGCATTCTTTGGGAAGAAATTGATTATCTCAATGAAGGTCGCAACGCTGATACTTTTCGTCGTAATTTTCGTACCTACGACTGGGTAAAAGTCCCACGTGTCTACTGGCGTTACACTTCATCGCGGGTATTGACTTTAGAGTATGTTCCTGGTATAAAGATTAGCCAATATGAAGCAATAGAAGCAGCAGGTTTAGACCGGAAAATTATCGCTCGTCAGGGTGCCCAAGCATACTTGCTTCAGCTACTTAATGATGGGTTTTTCCATGCTGATCCCCATCCCGGCAATATTGCCGTCAGTCCTAATGGTGCTTTGATATTCTATGATTTTGGCATGATGGGGCGCATCAAAACAAACGTGCGTGAAGGACTGATGGATACCCTGTTTGGCATTGCTTCAAAAAACGGCGATCGCGTTGTTCAATCTCTGATTGATTTGGGAGCGCTCGCGCCGGTAGAGGACATGGGACCAGTCCGGCGTTCAGTCCAGTTTATGCTGGATAATTTTATGGATAAGCCCTTTGAAAATCAATCGGTAGCTGCTATTAGTGACGATTTGTACGAAATAGCGTATGGTCAACCGTTTAGATTTCCCGCAACCTTCACTTTTGTGATGCGAGCTTTCTCGACACTCGAAGGTGTAGGAAAAGGGTTAGATCCAGAATTTAATTTTATGGAAGTTGCCCAACCATATGCCATGCAGCTTATGACCAATATGAATGGTTCTGATAGCAATAGCTTTCTCAATGAATTGAGTCGTCAAGCAGTTCAGGTCAGCAGTACTGCATTGGGACTACCACGCAGGCTGGAAGACACACTGGAAAAGCTAGAACGGGGAGACGTACGTGTGCGTGTTAGATCTCTTGAAACAGAGCGCTTGCTGCGACGACAAACCAGTATTCAGCTCGGGATGACTTATGCTGTTATTGTGAGTGGTTTTACGCTTTCGGCTACGATCTTATTGGTAAAAGAATATATATGGTTGGCAATTATTGCTGGTTTGATCGCAGTTGCAGTGTCAAGTTTACTGATTCGACTGCTGATGCGCCTCGACCGCTACGACCGTATGTCATAAATTTTGTGAATGGTATATGAAACTTAATTTTACCGGTGTTACTGATCCGGGACTTATTCGTTCTAATAATCAGGATGCTCACTATATCGACCAACAGGGGCGTTTCTTCATTGTCGCTGATGGCATGGGTGGTCATGCAGGAGGTGAACAAGCAAGCCGTATTGCGACTGGGCAAATTGAGGCGTACTTGAGTGCTAATTGGGATTCTTCTAAGCCTTCGGAGGAGTTATTAAAGGAAGCTTTATTACAGGCGAATGAAGCGATTTTGCTTGATCAGCAAAATCATCCGGAACGTTCTGACATGGGCACAACAATTGTAGTGGTCATTTTTCGCCCTAAAGAGCCACCTTTATACGCTCATGTTGGTGACTCAAGGCTATACCGTTTTCGAGATTCGCAATTGCAACAAATCACAGAAGACCATACTTGGATAGCACGCGCGATTAAAATGGGTGAAATTACCCAACAAGAAGCCCGGATGCATCCCTATCGTCATGTGTTGTCTCGCTGTTTAGGGCGTGAAGACATTAATCAAATTGATGTCCAACAACTAGATGTGAAAAGGGGCGATCGCCTACTGTTATGTAGTGATGGTTTAACAGAAGAACTCGCCGATCCGAAAATTGCTGACTATCTCCAACTCCCTGTGCCTAAAAAAGCTGCTTTTTCCCTAGTTGAAGCAGCCAAAGAGCAGGGCGGGCACGATAATATTACCGTTGTTATTGTCGCGCTGGAGTAGGAAAGAGGTTTTAAGAACAGGACTTTAGCTAAAGCACTGCTTATCTATCCATGATATAAGAAAAATGTCATGTGCGGCTTTAGCTATGTCAATTCTTGACTCCAATCAAAGTTATACTTTCAGCCGATACTTTGATCTTGGCTTTGAAGCTAGCGAACTCGCTCAAGAATTTGGCTATAGTTTAACTAGAAAAACGCTCAATTTACCCCAGTTCCCTGATGAACTTGACCGTTTGGGAGAATTACGCGATCGCATTGAGGAAGTACTACCGTTTGTACCGTTGACTAACGAACTCGCAAGACGAGAAATTCTCATCTCGCGAGTGGTGACGGAGTTAATTCATTACACACAGGCAGAATTACGAATTGAATATAGTCTGAAGGTTTCTAATTGGCTTCAAGGTAGTTTAGATTATTTACTGCGGGTAAATTCCGTGAATCAATTGTTAGTAATTGAGGCAAAATACGAAGATTTTACGCGAGGTTTTACGCAGTTAGTCGCTGAATTAGTGGCACTCGATCAGTGGTCAAGAGCGACTACAGTTGACCAACAGCCAATTTTAATTGGTGTTGTTTCTACAGGCACAATATGGCAATTCGGTAGGCTTGACCGTAAGATAAAGCATTTTGAACAGGGGATTAATAGCTATCGGGTTCCTGAAGATTTGGAGCAAGTGATGCGAATTTTAGTAGCAGCTTTGAAAGGAAATAATTAAAAAAGCAGCAGGAGCATCCCATTCTAAGTCCCAAAAACCTGGGGCCAAGTTGTGACGAGGAAAACGACAACTGCTGCGATCGCCAGCAAACCTTGAATCAAATTGCCAACCAGCGTACCTGCGACAATTCCAATACCAGCTTTAATCGCTAGTCCAAAATCTCGTCGATAAAGATACTCACCAATAATTGCTCCAACTAGTGGTCCGAGTAACATTCCAAGTAATGGACCACCAAAAGGTAATGCTGGCAATAATCCTAAGAAACCTAGTACTAACCCAACAATTGCACCAATTTGTCCCCACTGACTTGCACCTGCTTTTTTTGCACCCAAGTAGCTTGCTAAAAAATCAACTCCCAGACTCAGGAGTAAAACAACAATTGTGACAATGAGTGGTGTTTGTATTGCAGCAAAAGAATCACTTATAAATCCCCAAATGATAATTGCTATTAAAATTAAACTGGCTCCTGGAATCGCAGGAACTACAGCACCGACAATACCCACAGCCATAACGGCAACTAGTAACCAATAAAGAATTTGCATAATTTTTTCGTTGTTGATTTTGCTATACACCAAATAACAGTTATCAGTTACCAGTTATCAGTTACCAGTTATCAGTTATCAGTCGTTTACTGTTCACTGTTCACTGTTCCCTGTTCCCTGTTCCCTGTTCCCTATTCCCTATTCACTGATTTAAAGTTACAGCTAATTTATCTGCAATTCCCGCAATCCAATTTTCATCTTGTTTAGTGTAACTGCGAGGAGCATTCGCTGCCAAAATTAAGACTCCATCTTCACCAATGGGTTGACAAATGACACCTTGAGTGTTGTCTGGCAAATAATCAAATTCAACTCTTCCTGGGTAAACTTTTAAATCTACCAGATAAACTGCCTTGTGTTTTTCTAGCACTCTTTTTAAGATTAGTCCTGGTACAACTTCCGACTTGGGACTTAGAATTCCCCGACGTAACAAAACTTTATTCTTGTAGAAAACGACGAGCGATCGCGTCACAGTATTAGTTAATAACAAATGTGATGCCCAGGCTAGTTCTGTTTTCACAGTTTCCGGTAAATCCGGTGCAAGTACAAAACCTTCTTCGCCAATCAGTTGTACGGCTTCAGGTAAACGCGGTTGTACTTGCTGCCAAATTAACCCTACTAAAATCAAGACAGCACTCAAAATCACACCCAGAACATCTGCACGCGCTTGAGAATTTGTTAATTCTGGTGATAGCAAACGGTTAATCAGCAAAAGGACAGCGCCCAACCCACCTACTACGATAGGTAGACGCCGCAGAACCCTATTGGGATCGGATTTAGTCATCTAAAATCTTGCGGTAAGTGGGAAACTCCATCTTTTAAAAGCCCAGAGGGAAACGACACGGCTAATTCATTAGCCGTTAGTATCCCCTTATTGTTATTCGTCTCCTGGTTCAATAATGCGTTGAAATAAGTAACCAGTTCCTCTTGCCGTCAGGATTAATTCTGGATTACTTGGATCATCTTCCAATTTTGCCCGCAAACGGGAGATATGCACATCTACTACACGAGTATCCACATGGCGTTCTGGTGTATATCCCCAGACTTCTTGTAAAATTTCTGAACGGGAGAAAGCTTCTCCAGAACGGCTGACTAACAACTCTAGTAAGCTAAACTCCATGCCTGTTAACCGAATGCGCTCATCGCCTTTATACACTTGCCGCTTATTCGTGTCAATTTTGATAGTAGCAACGTGAATAACTCCAGAACTAGGAATTCCAGAGGCACCTGTTTTGTCTACTCGCCGTAGTACTGAGCGAATGCGGGCTTCTAGCTCCTTAGGGGAAAAAGGTTTGACTACGTAGTCATCAGCACCTAATTCTAAACCCGTAATTCGATCAGCTACGTCCCCCAAGGCTGTTAACATAATAATAGGGACATCTGATTCTTTACGTAATTCTTGGCACACGCCGTAACCATCTAGCTTCGGCATCATCACGTCTAAAACCACTAAGTCAGGCTCTGCTTTGCGAAAAGTATCCAGAGCTTCCTCCCCGTCACCAGCCGTTACCACATCGTAACCAATCATCGAAAGGCGCGTTTCTAAAATCCGGCGAATACTGGCTTCGTCATCTACCACTAGAATTTTTTCTTTATGACTTTCCAAGTTTGTCAATGCTCCTTAACTAAAATTTTTCATGATTAATTTTTACTACCATATTATTAAGATATCATTTCACAAATTGATTGAAAAAAACCTGCAGATACTACAATTATTGGATTTTAGTTTGCTCAAAAACTTAAGCAAAGATTAAGAATATTTAATAATATTAAGAATGCCAAAGCCAAAAAGTTATTACGTTTGTAACGAATGTGGAGCAGAATCCCCTCAATGGTTTGGTAAGTGTCCAGCTTGCGGCACCTACAACTCTTTAGAAGAGCAAATTACGATTCAGTCATCAACAGATGTGCCAAGTCGCGGAGTGAGTGGATGGCATGGTCAAGCTGGGAAAGGCAAAACTCCTACAACAAAACCAGCCAAACCACGTGCTTCTTTAACTTTTGACCAGATTAGCGATCGCCATGTCACACGTTGGGCTTCTGGCTATGAAGAATTAGATCGCGTTCTTGGCGGTGGAGTTGTTCCCGGTTCTATGGTGCTGATAGGCGGTGATCCAGGAATTGGGAAATCTACGCTGCTGTTGCAAGTATCAAATCAACTGGCACAAAGATACCGCATCCTCTATGTTTCTGGAGAAGAATCAGGACAACAGGTAAAATTGAGAGCTTCTCGCTTGGGAGTAGGAAAACCCCTAAGTTTAGTAGCTGATGGTAACGGTAATGGCAATAGTATAGCAGTACAAGAAACTCCCGAAGTAACTCCCCAAGAAACACCCAAAATAGAAGAAGCAGAGCGTGTAGGTGCTGATTTATACATTTTGCCTGAAACAGATTTAGAAGAAATCCTGCGGGAGATGGATTCACTCAAACCGAATGTGACAATTATTGATAGTATTCAAACAGTGTTCTTCCCGGCGCTGACCTCTGCACCAGGTTCTGTCGCCCAGGTACGCGAATGTACCGCAGCTTTGATGAAAGTGGCAAAGCACGATGACATCACAATGTTAATAGTGGGACACGTCACCAAAGAAGGGGCGATCGCCGGACCAAAAGTCTTGGAACACCTCGTTGACACAGTGTTATATTTTGAAGGCGATCGCTTTGCATCCCATCGGTTATTACGGACAGTCAAAAACCGTTTTGGAGCAACTCATGAAATCGGCATCTTTGAAATGGTTGACAACGGACTGCGTGAAGTCCCCAACCCCTCAGAGCTATTTTTAGGCAACCGCGATGATCCGGCTCCAGGTACTGCAATTGTCGTTGCTTGTGAAGGGACACGCCCGATTGTCGTCGAATTGCAAGCTTTAGTAAGTCCTACCAGCTACCCCTCACCACGTCGGGCGGGAACTGGTATAGATTATAACCGCTTAGTGCAGATTTTGGCGGTGCTAGAAAAGCGAGTCGGGATTCCAATGTCAAAGCTGGATTCTTATGTGGCATCTGCAGGTGGGTTAAGTGTAGCAGAACCAGCAGTGGATTTAGGAATTGCGATCGCTATTGTGGCTAGTTTCCGCGATCGGATTGTTGATCCTGCTACCGTACTTATAGGGGAAGTTGGCCTGGGAGGACAAGTTCGCTCAGTATCGCAAATGGAACTGCGGTTAAAAGAAGCGGCAAAATTGGGATTTAAAAGGGCAATTGTCCCAAAAGGGCAAAAATACGCCGACTATAACATAGAAATTTTGCCCGTCTCAAAGGTTATAGATGCGATTATTGCTGCAATACCGCAGCAGGGGCTAACGGAAGAAGATTTGGCACCGGATGAGGAATAGAATTATACCTCTTTTCGCTCGCACGCAGAGGCTTTAAGGACAAACAGCGCTTGAACACCCAAAGGGACACCCGATAGCCACTGCTACCCACAATTACCAAATAACTTGGGAAAAATTACCCGATGATTACGTACTACCAGACGAACCAGTGGATAACATTAACCAGCCTCCCCTTGCCGCAGCTTTAACCGAAAGTTTAGAAATTGCTGGTAGATTACCTGAAAACGCTTTGAATTCAACGAATTATGGCATTTGCGCTACCGTGAATGGCAAAATTGTCATTAAAGCTCCCGATTGGGCATACGTGCCTAATATCCGTGTGACCAGCCCCTCCGGGGCGGGAACAGGGAATAGGGAACAGGCAACAGCAAAAAATTAGCCCAGGATATTGGATTCAAGCCCCTTAATTTATTAATGGAAGAATTCAAAAAAATTGTTGACAGATGCGTAGCACGATTCAACAAGACGTCCTTGTTTAAATCCCCTAATTTTAATTAAGTAAGTCGGTGCAAAAAAAATCAAACTGTGTAAAGAAAAGTAAATAAGGCTCAAACTCTTTCTCTCCCTACTCCCTGCTCCCCTAGTGGGAACGGCCACGCCTTACGGCTATCGGGGAAGACCTCCGGTCTCGCTGCGCTAACGCAGTCGCCTGGCTGTCGGGAAACCCTACCAAGAGCGCTGTCTCACCTGCTCCCTGCTTTATTCCAACAAGAATTATTTAGCTGAACAAGAACGACAACGCGCTGAAAAATTGGCAGCACAATTGCGAGTATCGGGGATAGAACCAGAAGCTTGATACTTGAGTAGAAGCCCTGTTTCTTTCACCAAACAGGGCTTGGTAGATCAAAACAGCTTAGGAATGAGAGAATCATCCCCTTGCCAAACTTCTTGCCAAACTTCAATACCTGGGAGTTGCTTAGTCGCTAGACATTGCACTTAATACATTGTATACTCACCCAGTTTTGTCAAGCCCTAACAAGTTAGAAATGGTTCATTATGAGAATTTTGATAGTTGAAGATGACGATCGCATTGCCAAACCATTAGCTGAGTATTTAAGACGCCAACACCATATTGTGGATATCACAACTGATGGGCTTGAGGGCTGGGAATGGTCTCAATCAGGGTTATACGAACTCATTTTATTAGATTTAATGCTCCCTAAATTAGATGGAATTACTTTGTGTCAGCGTTTACGTGCTGCTTCATCCAACGCTCTCATCTTAATGCTGACAGCAAGAGATACAACAGGCGATAAAATTATTGGACTTGATGCTGGAGCTGATGATTATTTAATCAAACCCTTTGACTTAAAAGAGTTAGCAGCACGCATCAGGGCTTTAGCTAGGAGAAGTCAAGAGATTCGCCCACCGATTTTAATCCACGGGGAAATGCAACTTAATCCTGCTACCCAACAAGTTACTTATGCAGGGAATACTCTATCATTAACTCCTAAAGAATACATGATATTAGAATGTTTTTTGAGAAATCCAAATAAAGTTTTGACTCGTTCGGCAATTCTTGATAAACTGTGGGAATTTGATAAGTCTTCTGGAGAACAAACCATCAAAACTCATATCACCAATTTACGGAATAAGCTCAGAGGGGCTGGAAGCTCAGAAGACTTTATTGAAAATATCTATGGCATTGGTTATCGTCTCGGTCACAAGTGAAATCATTGGTTAGTTTTTAGCATTTGTAGCAGCAAACCTCTCTGCTAGTAACTGATAATTTGATAATAATAAGAATGTGTTTCAAAAAATTCGTTATCGGTTGTTGTTGTCTAACTTAGTGGTGTTTGCATCGCTGCTGGCAATATTTGCTCTAGCAGTCCGGGTTGTTTTCACTCGCAGTCTGACTCAACAAACAACAGATAGACTCATAGTCATAGGACAAAGTGCGGCTGCAAATGCAGAGTTTGAAAAAGGTCACCTAACAGTAGAAAGTGACTTTCGTCCACAAGACTTAATAACTCGTCATCAGGCATTGCAGTGGTTTGATATTCAAGGAAATTTGATCGCCAAACAAGGAGAAACTGTCTTAACTTTACCCTTGTCGCCAAGCAAAATGGTGCAAATTCAGACTGATAAAGTTCCTATTCAAGCAGTGACTATACCAATTATTGGTAGCGATAATGGTCAACTAGTTGGGTATATCAGAGTAAGTCAATCCCTAGAAGAATTTGAGGAAACGCTCGAAAAATTGAACTGGGGATTAGGCGGTGGAATTATTATAACTTTGGTTCTGAGTGGAGTTGCGGGAATTTTACTAACTCGTCAAGCGATGCAGCCAATTGAGGAGAGTTTTCAAAGGCTCAAACAGTTTACTGCTGATGCTTCCCACGAACTACGCAGTCCGTTAATGGCAATTAAAATTAATGCTGATTTGGCACTGTTATATCCAGAAGAAATAGGAGCAAAAGAGGTAGAAAAGTTTCAGGCGATCGCCAGCGCTACTAACCAGATGACTCGCCTTACAGAAGACTTACTATTGTTAGCACGTACCGATAAAGTTCCGAATCAGAATTGGGAGACTCTCAATTTAATGTCTATTTTAGAGAACTTAGTACAGCTGTATAAACCTCAAGCTCAAGCCAAGCAAATTAACTTGATATCTCAGTTGAGCGAAAATCTTTACCTGATGGGTGATTCAGTTCAACTAACACGGCTATTTACTAATTTAATTGAAAACGCCCTTTATTACACACCATCATCCGGCGTAGTTGAAATCAAAACTAGTCGTGTCGCTTCCCAGCTTTATGTGAACGTGCAAGACACAGGTGTGGGAATTGCGCCAGAACATATCGACAAGGTTTTTGAGCGCTTTTGGCGAGCAGATCAGTCTCGTTCTTATTGGGGAGGTGGTTCTGGCTTGGGATTGGCGATCGCACAAGCCATAGCTCAAAATCATGGTGGATTGATTACTGTCACGAGTCAATTAGGAGTTGGTAGTTGTTTTACAGTACGCTTACCAGCTTCTTGATGATCAAGACTTGATAAACATTACCTTTTATGCTTATGAAAATGAACCAGCAAATACCAAAATATAGCTACATTTACTAGAAATACTATGAGCTTTAATATTGTTATTCCTTTAATTAACTCAAATATTTCTGGAGGTATGCTAATGCCAACTAGTCCCAGCACTAATAGTTTAGCCCAACGTTTTTCATACCACAAACCAACTGCTTCTATTCCCGTTATAATAGCATAGACTCCAAGAGTTATTCCGCTAAATCCTAGTTGAATCGGACTAACACTTAAAAATTTATTGATGAGCCATTCTATCATTGTTAGTTTTATTTCTAAAACACGAAAGTCAGAAAAGGCAGCTAAGTTTGGGTAATTTTTTAGTGCTAATAGCAAGGCGATAGAAGTAACAGCTAGGAGTGAAGCAACAAAAGTTTTATAAATGACAATTGCTACTAAACCAGGTGGACGCTTATTGTTCACGTAATCTCTTCAAATTGTTTCACATCTATTTCGTTCTGATTATCCAGATTCTACAAAATAGGAATTGTAAAAGTTGTCTTCAACAATCCCCATCTATAGGAATCCGGTTTGATGAGCGTGAATCACTCGTACAGACAGGGAACGCTTAGGGAAGAAGCAATAAAAGTGTACCTAGCTTCGTCAAAAATCAAATACGAGTCCTATAGCTTATTGATATCAATTGAGTCACAATAGTACCTAAAAACACTCCCATCAATAGAACCAGAGAAAAGTTTTTTTCAGAGCTGGAGTTCATAGTGATTGCACTATACACACCAAAGGTCAAGAAAAAGTCAAGATTTTATCTCAAGCGGAATTTACCCTTAATAGATGGACATAAAATAGCCGAAATATCTAATCGTCACTTGATTTCACTATTTGAGATTGAATTTCGTGAACTCAAGCTAATCTTGACTATTTCTGAACTTTGATTACGTATCGTGAAAAGACAAACCCAGAATGAAAGGTATTTTACAACTATGAAAAGTTCAACAATAATCATTTTGGCAACAGCTTTTTTTGGTACTTTGGGACTTGCTGGATTATCGCGAGTTGTGTCTGCAAAACAACTACAATCTCCAGTAGCAATTGTGCGTCAGCATCACAGCGTTATCCAAGTTGCGCAAGCTAGTGATGGCGATGGTGAAACCAACGACGATGCACAAGAACAGCAAGAAGCAACTAAATTACAACCTCTAGCTAAAATTACAGCACAACAAGCACAGCAAGCAGCTGAAACATCTGTAGGAGGTAAAGCTAGCAGCGTCAAACTCGAAAATGAAAATGGAAATTTAGTTTATGCTGTAGAAATTGCTCAGCAAGATATTAAAGTTGATGCTGGTAATGGTAAGGTTCTCTACACTGAAAATGCCAATCAAGAAGATGAGAAGAATGAAGCTACTCGCCCCAAGAGTAGCATTCAAGTTCAGAAAGGCAATGATGGGGATGGTGAAAGCAATAATGATGGTAAGTAGCGAATTCAAAAATCAAATAGGACTCCTATAGCTTTATTTTGGAGTTTAGACTAGTTCCCGGTGCGAAACTCAGAAGGCTGATTCTATCAAGCATAAAAACCAAGGTTTTGGTTCCTGGAAACATCTTAAATTCGTACCCTTATTTTTTGGAAATTTAGTTTTGCACCGGGAACTAGACTAATTTTGGCTTTCAAACCGCAAAACCCTTATCCAGACTGCCTTTCCCAATTTATCACCGCTTTCGGATTCCAAAATCTAAAATGCTTGCTATACAAGGGTTGTAGCCTAAGAAACAGAATTTAGTCTAAATTCCAGTTTATTTTGTAACACTGATTTACTTAAATTGCCTGATGCCTATTGTCATTCCCACTTCTCTTCAAAAAAATCAGGGTTAGTAGAAATGAATTCCAGCCTTATCTTATCGAACATATTGAATCCGCCAGTGCTCTTTTTCTTTGTAGGAATGCTGGCAATTTCTCTGAAATCCGATTTAGATATTCCCCAACCTTTACCAAAACTATTTTCTCTTTACTTGCTACTTGCAATTGGGTTTAAGGGAGGATATGAACTTAATGAGAGCGGAATTAATCCACAAGTAGCGTTGACATTGATAGCAGCTATCTTGATGGCTTGTGCGGTTCCTATCTACTCCTTTTTTATTTTAAAAACAAAACTTGATGCGTATAATGCTGGGGCTATTGCAGCAACTTATGGATCCATCAGTGCTGTCACCTTTATTACTGCACAGTCTTTTCTTAAAGTGCTTGATATTACCTCAGATGGATACATGGTAGCTGCTTTAGCACTGATGGAGTCTCCAGCAATTATTATAGGTATTGTATTAGTAAGAGCATTTGGTCAAAAGAAAGAAAAAGGTGAATTTTCTTGGAGTGAAGTTTTGCGAGAGGCTTTTCTAAATGGTTCTGTATTTCTCTTAGTTGCGAGCCTTATCGTTGGCATTTTAACAGGACATAAAGGATGGGAGAAGCTAGAACCATTTACTCAAAGCATCTTCTACGGAGTTCTAGCTTTTTTTCTACTAGATATGGGAATGGTAGCTGCTAGAAGAATACTAGATATAAGAAAAACAGGTTCTTTTCTAATTATCTTTTCTGTATTTATGCCTGTTGCCAATGCAATTTTGGGGATCCTCATTGCGAAACTCATTGGTATACCACAAGGTAATGCCCTTTTATTTGCTGTTCTTTGTGCTAGCGCTTCTTACATAGCAGTTCCTGCAGCAATGAGAATGACAATTCCTGAAGCTAATCCCAGCTTGTATATTTCTATGGCTTTAGCACTCACTTTTCCGTTCAACATTATTGTAGGAATTCCTCTATATATGAACATTATCAAAGCTATGGGAGTGTAGCACAGTCAAATTAGTCAAGAAGCAGGAAATGATTACCAATAGCAATCCGCGCAGGAGTTGTAAACTTACTGGTTAAGGGAAGGAAAGCTTAACGCTTAACTCAAGTGATGATTAGATATTTAAGCTATTTTATGTCTATCTATTAAGGGTAAATTCCGCTTGAGATAAAATCTTGACTTTTTCTTGACCTTTGGGGTGTATAGTGCAATCACTCTGCACCAAATAAAGTTATAAAAAAACTTTTCTCTGCTTCTATTGATGGGAGTGTTTTTAGGTACTCTTGTGACTCAATTGATATCAATAAGCTATAACTCATTACTTTAATAAAGGAGGAGGAATACAATGAAAAAGATGTTAAACAGGGTTCCAGAGATTACACTTGTTTTCTGGATTATAAAGATTCTCGCAACCACGGTAGGTGAAACGGCAGCAGATTATTTGTCAGTAACCCTGAACTTTGGTTTAAGTGCTACATCCTATATAATGAGCGGCATATTATTGATTGTGCTTTTGAATCAGTTTAGGCTGAAACGGTATATTCCATTGAGTTACTGGATTGTAGTTGTTTTGATGAGTATTACTGGCACACTGATCACTGATAGATTGGTGGACGAGCTTGGAGTTAGTTTGATGACAACTACTGTAATTTTTAGTGTTTCCTTGTTGGTAGTTTTTGCGCTCTGGTATTCAAACGAAAAGACATTAGCCATGCATTCCATAAATACAGCTAAAAGAGAACTTTTCTACTGGGTAGCTATTTTATTTACGTTTGCCTTGGGAACCGCAACAGGAGATCTTTTGGCAGAGGCTTTGAGAGTGGGTTATGCAGAATCAGCACTGATATTTGGCGCTTCAATTGCAATCATAGCGAGCAGTTATTATTACTTCCATATGAATGCAGTTTTAGCATTCTGGTTAGCTTACATCTTGACTCGTCCGCTTGGAGCATCTATAGGCGATTTATTATCCCAGCCAGCTTCAAAAGGTGGCTTTGGTTTAGGTACGGTTGGGACTAGTATGCTTTTTCTTTCTATAATAACGAGTTTGGTTATTTACTTAAGCCTGAAGCAGAAGAAATCAGTATCATTGCCGATCAACTCACAAGACTGATTGGCGATACTCCCTTGGCGTCTGCGCCCTGCGCGATCTGCCGCTATGCTGCAGCGAACCTATCGCCTGCTCAACATTGGGTATTTTTCTGTTTGTGATCTGGCGATTATGTATTTTTTTTCCTGACTTCTGACTCCTTGTACTAGCAACTTACGTTATTAGTGCCATTTAGCTCTTAGTTGTAAATACCAGACTTTGCTAATCTGATTTTTATTGTGAAAAAGAAATGAACAAAGTTGCAAAAGTCACAATTTTCTTCTGGATCATGAAGATCATTGCCACGACGCTTGGCGAGACGGCAGGTGACTTCATCTCAATGTCTCTTGGGCTGGGGTATTACATAGCCTTTGCCGTAACGTTCGCCATCCTAGCTATTTTCCTGTTTTTTCAAATTCAATCCGACAGATATCGTCCAGTCCTTTATTGGGCGGCTATCATTGCGACAACCACAGCCGGAACCGAAGTTTCAGACTTGATGGATCGATCTTTCGGATTGGGCTACGCAGTGGGATCGCTCATCTTGGTAGCCGGTCTCCTGAGCGTTCTTGCCATCTGGTACTATCGAGATCGGGATCTGAGCGTTTATCCGATCACGAGGAAAGACGCAGAGACCACCTATTGGCTGGCCATCGTGTTCTCCAACAGTTTGGGAACGGCTTTTGGTGACTTTCTGACAAGCAACTTGGGACTGAGCTATATCCAGGGCGCATTTGTGACGGCCAGCGTTATTGGTGTTGTGATCGCGCTTCACTACCTAACAAAGTTGAGTGATATTCCCCTATTCTGGCTCGCGTTCATCTTCACGCGACCCTTCGGAGCCACCTTCGGAGATTTTCTTACCAAACCAGTCAAAGATGGCGGTCTATCACTGCCAAGGGGCTATGCTTCGGCGATCGCCTTTATCCTGCTGGCAGTTGTCCTATTCTTTTCCGTGCGAAAGGAGAAAAAAGTGCGTCAGCCACTTGAGTGATGCGTTTAAGCAGATAGATGATTCACCCGATAATAGGAACACCTCTCATCCTCGGAATCGTAGGTTTGCTAAACCTTCCCCTTCTGATTTTTGGCTTTGCTGAAACGATGAATGACATTAAAGTATGCTCCGACAAATTTCTCATTTCTGGTTGCGTTATATACATCCTCGTTTGGCTCCCTTAATTGCCACAATTGGTATTGTTGGACTTATAAGTTGTCTACTTATCCTTTTTGTTTTAGCAAACTTAGCTGAAGAGGTTTTAGAGCGAGAAGCTTTTGCATTTGATACGACTTTTCTGTTATGGCTACATCAATTTGCTAATCCAACTCTAGATAATTTGATGCTGTTTCTTACAAATATTGGTAATCCTAGGACAGTGGTTACGGTTGCAGTAGTTACTGTCTTGTTACTTTGGTGGCGACATTACCGAGAAGAAGCAAAAGTTTTTGTACTTGCTTGCTTGGGAGCATTTATTTTAAATACAGAACTGAAGTTATTTTTTTCTAAACCTCGTCCGGAACTTTGGCATCAGTTGATTTCTGAAAAATCTTTTAGTTTTCCTAGTGGTCATGCACTAGGTTCTATGGTTCTATATGGTTTTATCGCTTATTTGCTAGCAATTCACTATCCTAAGTTATCCAGAGTAATTTACTGTTTAGCAATTATTTTAATCGCAGCCATTGGCATCAGTCGCTTATATTTGGGAGTACATTGGCCTACAGATATTATTGCAGGTTATGGAGTCGGTTTCTTGTGGTTGATGACATGTATCACGATGTTAAAACTGCAAAGATTGAGGCAGTTGAAATGATGCTTTAGAAAGTTTCTCGTTCCTATGCTCTACTTGGAAATGCCCTCATGGAGGCTCCGCCTACAGTAAAATTAGGCAGAATTAGGAAATAAGAAATTGCGATAAGCCCTTTGGGCGGCTAAGAGCTGGAGCATCACCTTCTCCTTCAAACACGTTACGCCCCAGAATGCGTGTGTGCAGGACTTACGGCAGTGTTCCTTGCCTAATCGCTATCAGAAACTGAAGGACTAGCTTTTTCAGAAAATTCTGAGTTTTGTGCCTGTTTTCTTTTAGCAACAATTTTTTCCAGTTCTTTCAGATGTTGCCTGCTAATTAACCCATCATCTTGAAGATTAAATATATCTGAGGTGTACTCACTTTGTTGTTCATTTAAATTTTCTAATTCTTTTGTAATTATTGATAATGCTTTTCCTTGACTCATTGAGGTTTTTAACACTTCAAACCGTGCAGCTTGATCAAGACGACATAATAACCGTAAGATGATACGACGAATTCTAATTTCATTCCCAAAATCAAAAATTGTGGTATGAGAATCATCTTCCGAACGTAACAGTTCTTCTCCCACATCAAATAAAGCTTCCACAATTGAGGCAATGCTAGAGGTAGGAATTTCTTTTATTGCGCCATCTTCAAGTTTTTCTAAAAATGCCCTAACTTGAGTTGTACCATCAGGACGTATTTGCTCAGACAGTTCTATAAGTTTTTCTCCAAATGCCTTGGCATCATAGGCGCAAGCAAGAATGGCTTGGATCTGAGTCTTAGATAAATCAGCTTCTGGTAAAGTTAAACGGAAGTAGATAGGAAATATTTCTGGACAGCATACACGCTGTTGCTCTCGCCACTTTAATTTTTGTTCATTATTAGATCTCTTTCCCCAAACAGGTTCTAATTTAGGAAAAAGAATTCTGAGCAGAGTTTGAACAGGTTGCTTATCTTGCTCTCGCAACTGAGCCAGCCAAGAATTATGAAAATTTTTCAATTCATCTAAGGAATAATTGATTGGCTCTATAAAAGCATTTTTGTTTTTGCGAATTATGTTATGTACCATTGGATGAAAAACCCGTAGTGATTCTAAAGCAATAAAATCTACTGGGTTCACTTCGCCTTGCACTACCGGATATGTCATTGTTAAGGTGTCAGTTAGATGAACAATGTCGCGAAGGTTAGTAATGAAGTGGTCTATTCCTTGAAAGTAAACATTGCTCCAATAGGTTTGATCAAATAGTTGAGTCACTTCTGTGGCTGGATTTTCCACATCAGCTTCCTCCAAGTCAGGAACTTCTTGAGGTTCTGATTGTTCCAAGTCGGCGCTGAGATCTCTCTTTGCAGACGGCTGATTCGAGTTAGAGCGATGCTCCTGCAGGGAGCCGCCCTTTGGGCGATAGCTAGCCCCTAAGGGGGCGCTGCGCAAACGCTGCTGCGCGGAGCGCAGATCGCTATCCTTTGGTGTTGCAATCAGAACACTATTAAGTTTTTCAAAAAGTAGCCTGCGAAGTGAAGTTTTATCTGGAGAAGGTAACTCAAAAGGAACTTGAATAGTTTTCTCCAAATATGCTTCTGGTGATATCTCCTGAGTTTCGCAAAGTGCTTTGCTAACAACTTCTTTATCAAAAACCAGAAGATAGACAACGTTACGAAAATTCGGAATTGCTTTAAAAATGCGAAATAGCTGCTTAATATCTTCTATGGGAAGCCTATCAATATCATCAATTGCAACGACTATTCGCCGCTCCTGCTTCACCACTATATTTTCGAGTTCTTCTTTTAACTCGGAAGCTTCCTTTGATTGATCGTCAAATAATGTTGCTACTGCCATGCCAGCTTGAGCGTAAGGGAGGGGAACTTGAGAAACAACTTTAGCAACATCGGCTATTCGCTCTCTCAAGCCTTTGGGCATATATTTTACAGAGGTTAAAACGCTGTGTAATTGGTCAAAAAAGCGCATTGTAATGTCTTGGTTTCCAGTAAACAACCAAGCATTAAAATGAACGACGATTGGTTGCTCCTCATCAGGCTTGTGTTTAAGACAATGAACTACAAAGTTCAACAGTGTCGATTTGCCGGAACCCCACGAACCGTACACTGCAATCACAAACCCTTCAGTAACAGTCATTTTGCAAATACTATCTGCCAAATGCTTGGCGAAGGGCGCGTATCCTAGTCGGTCTTTTTCTGGTTCGATCAAGAAGTCATCTTGCTGATCGTTATGAGTTTCAGTTTGTGCCATAAGAAACTTTATTGACTTTTATTGTCATCGTGGCACATATCTTAGGTAAGGCTACGCCATCCTAAGATAGAATTCTGTGCTATAAGCTTTGCGTCAAGCGTATGCGCAAAGCGCACGCTGCGCGAACGGCTTATCGCTTAAAGGGCGGTTTCCGTACATATCATAGGTATGCGTATGCCTAACCAAGGATAAAATTTTTAAAGAGCTATAGTTTGGATTGCGTTTGTCTTAACCCGACCATTTGGTGCAACACTGGGGGATGTTCTTACAAAACCAGACGAAAAAGGTGGTTTCGGTTTTGGTACTATCGGCTCATCTATAGTCCTTATGTCAATACTTGGAGTCTGCTGTATTCTGTTCACAACTCTAAACCAGATAAGACTAAGTGTGGCCGGGGCTTCTAACGATGAATGACATTAAAGTATGCTCCGACAAATTTCTCATTTCTGGTTGCGTCATATACATCCTCGTTTGGCTCCCTTAATTGCCACAACAGGTATTGTTGGACTTATAAGTTGTCTACTTATCCTTTTTGTTTTAGCAAACTTAGCTGAAGAGGTTTTAGAGCGAGAAGCTTTTGCATTTGATACGACTTTTCTGTTATGGCTACATCAATTTGCTAATCCAACTCTAGATAATTTGATGCTGTTTCTTACAAATATTGGTAATCCTAGGACAGTGGTTACGGTTGCAGTAGTTACTGTCTTGTTACTTTGGTGGCGACATTACCGAGAAGAAGCAAAAGTTTTTGTACTTGCTTGCTTGGGAGCATTTATTTTAAATACAGAACTGAAGTTATTTTTTTCTAAACCTCGTCCGGAACTTTGGCATCAGTTGATTTCTGAAAAATCTTTTAGTTTTCCTAGTGGTCATGCACTAGGTTCTATGGTTCTATATGGTTTTATCGCTTATTTGCTAGCAATTCACTATCCTAAGTTATCCAGAGTAATTTACTGTTTAGCAATTATTTTAATCGCAGCCATTGGCATCAGTCGCTTATATTTGGGAGTACATTGGCCTACAGATATTATTGCAGGTTATGGAGTCGGTTTCTTGTGGTTGATGACATGTATCACGATGTTAAAACTGCAAAGATTAAGGCAGTTGAAATGATGCTTTAGAAATTACATATCGTAGCGGAGTCCTCCCGACAGCTCCTGATAGAATCTTTAAGCTGATACAAGTGATTCTTTTTCCCCATGCAAACTAACTGGCAAATAGCTAAAACCTACGAAGACATTCTCTATCACAAAGCAGATGGCATTGCCAAAATTACCATCAACCGTCCTCACAAAAGAAATGCTTTTCGTCCTAAAACTGTTTTTGAACTGTACAACGCTTTCTGTGATGCCCGCGAAGATACTAGTATCGGCGTTGTCCTATTTACTGGTGCTGGCCCACACACCGATGGTAAGTACGCTTTCTGTTCAGGAGGTGATCAAAGTGTGCGAGGACACGCTGGCTATGTAGACGATGATGGTGTACCACGTTTGAACGTGCTGGACTTACAACGCCTGATTCGTTCCATGCCAAAAGTAGTTATTGCCCTTGTTGCTGGGTATGCCATTGGTGGAGGACACGTCCTGCACTTAATATGTGATCTAACTATTGCGGCTGATAACGCTATTTTTGGACAATCTGGTCCGAAAGTAGGTAGTTTCGATGGAGGTTTTGGTGCTAGTTATCTTGCCCGCGTTGTTGGACAAAAAAAGGCGCGAGAAATCTGGTTTCTCTGCCGACAGTACAATGCACAGCAAGCACTAGAAATGGGTTTAGTCAATTGCGTTGTTGGGATAGAACAACTTGAAGCTGAAGGTATCCAGTGGGCGCGAGAGATTTTAGAAAAAAGTCCCATCGCCATTCGTTGTCTCAAAGCAGCATTTAACGCTGACTGTGATGGACAAGCTGGTTTGCAAGAATTAGCAGGCAATGCCACCTTACTCTATTACATGACAGAAGAAGGACGAGAAGGAAAACAAGCTTTTCTAGAAAAGCGTCCACCTAACTTTCATCAATATCCCTGGCTCCCCTAAAAATACAAAAAGTCGCAAAAATCGCACCTTTGATAAAAGGCGCGATTTTTTAAGTGTTAAAGTCTTTTCAAGACCTATAGATGTTAAAAGCGAATTTTGTTTTTGAAATTTATCAAATTATCCAACTTTGTCCAAATTCTCGCTTTCAGTTTTTTACCCTATGTATGTCACTTCCACAAAGTAAACTCTGAAATATTCGCGCTTTATACGATCTAGGTCTTATTTGTCTTCTACAAAAACAGGTGTGAACCAATTCGCCCAAAACAGCACTAAAAGGGTACTTCTACAATTTGACTTTTTCTGTTTTGGCAAAAGAAAGCTATATTAGTACAGCCTCAGCTTTCGCCTTTTCAAAAGAGCAGGGAGCGGCCGTTTCCTCAACGGGATCAAGGGCTGGGTTGTTTAAACCTGAAGCCAAGACTAATGTTGCATCTGGCAAACTCCAAACATCTTCTAAATTTTCCCAAGAAGGAGTGAACGCTGGGAGCGCCAAAGAACAAGCCTTCCAATTTCCTCGAACTGGTGCTCCTAACTGTTGGCAGAATCCGCCGCGACGTCCCTCTATATCGTAATAACGACAATGTTTACAGGCAGAAGTCAATGATTTTATCTGTTTCATATTTAATGCCTTTAGTGCCGTTTTCGGGCTACTTTTGTTCCTTTATTTTGCATCAACACATAGAATGTGGCTTTTGGCTACAACCCTTGCGTTAACTAGGTTATAGCGATCCCAACGAAAAGATTAACTTTATAATCTTTTTAGATTTGTGTTATCTTTTTCAACTTTTTTGTTAACAAAGTGATACATTAATTGCGATGGATTAAGCATACTCGGTTTTAGCTGAAAATGATTGGGGATCAAAGCTACTTATGAATATAACGATGTGAGCCACCTTTGAACTTCAGCCTTTGGGGACACTTTTTCAGATGCAATTAACTGTATCTTTAGGAAGAACTGACATGATTGAGTCGTCACTAAGATGAAATCTCAAAAATGATATATTATTTCTTTAGGAAGATGAAGTGATTGAAAAAAATATATAGCAGTCCTAAATGATTTGTGAATATTGAGTTAAGACTGTTGAGTGTTGATTGTCAACACTCAACACTCAACCGCCCAAACGAACTGTTCACAACTCAAATGGATTGCTATAGTGGTTTGGAGCAATTCATCACATGATCACAAAACTATTTTGAGAGATATATCAGAAAAATCTCACTGCACAATGCTAAGCCATTAGTCCTGATATGAGTAGGATTAACGAAAGTAGAAAAAGAATCGAGAAACAACTTAGGATCAGTCCCACAGACGGCGCACCACCCGCTACGAATGAAAGAAACACTCTTTCGCTGTTAAGCGTTAAGCGTTAAGCGTCAAGCGTGTTTCTTGAAAGAATTCCAACAGTTCTGAATTCACCGATTAGTGACTTTTTTGTTTAAATGCTCAGGAGGACTTTGAAGATTGTTTAGCAGCACACACAGAACAGACACCCCACCGCTGAAGTTCGCCCGGTGGAGTGGGACAATGGCAGAGTGGACAAAGGGGTAAATCGTGCGATCGCCCTTGCACTGTTCTAGCCCAATTTTGGAAAGCAGCATTGGGATCCTTAGCTTTAGGCGTCATATCATCGTTTCTACTCATCGCATCACCCACGTAACTGGGATGTTCTTGAGGCGAGATTGTTTGTTCTTCCTTGGGAGTGTTTTGAGGACGCTGCCATCGAGCTGTAGAAAAATGAATATCCTTCAAACCTATTGAGAGTTTTTGATTCAACTTTAAAATTAAGCGCTGGCGCTCAAAAGTTAGGTTCTGTGCCCAAGCTGCACTCGAAGTTGCCACCCGCAAAACATCGCGATCGAGCGACAACGGTTTAGTGTGAGTAGCTACTACACCTCCTACAATTTCAGCCCAACACGTGAGCAAACGTTGAAATGGCTGCTCTTGCCATTCAGCTTGAACTGCCAAAACCTCTAAAATATCATTAATTGATTTCAACGAAATTTACCTAACCTTCGCAAAAACTACAGCACAGCTGTGAAATATATTTATAGCAATCCTAAATGATTAGTGAAATTTTTCATGAAGAACACTCGACAACCCCAACACTTGTTTCACAACTAAAATCGGACTGCTATATGATATTTATCGCGCTTGATTGGCAAAAATATATTTTTCAATGAATCCCACACTCCAGGTTTGAGGCAGATAGGCAATGAGTCAAAATCCCCTAATAGATACGTCGTCGGGTGCTCAATCTTCTAAAACAACAGGGTTGAAACCACCACTAGCAGCAGCACTGGCGAGTTTGGAAGTCCAACTAGATCAAGAGTTAGCTCGATACCGACGTACACGAATTGGATACAGAATCCCAAGCCAATCCCGTGCAAGCCTTTCCCCCAGCAGTAAACTTCAACCGTTCACTTCTATGAGTGCGACAGGGGGCAATACAAAATTATCAGCAGAGGATAATCTCAAAGAGAGTTTCCGGAAATATGGGTTGACAATAGGAAAAACACATACCCCAAATACTTTCCTTCAGGAGGAATCTATTCTTCCTGAAACGAAAATTAACCCACCCAAACCTCCAGTACAAACTCAAGATCAGGTGAGTGCATCAGATACAATATTCGATGCTTTGTTACTACCAGAAACCTCCCAGCCGCAGACGTCAGCTTCGTCAAAGACACAACATCTACAATCGAATGTAGATTCAATTCCAAGCAACTCTGCCGAAGCACAAATCTCAAGAGCGTCAAATGCCCTTGTCGTACATACACAAATCCAGGAACCAAGTCAGAGTCAGAGGGAAAATGTTTCAAACTCACAACAAAATACAAGCAAAGAACCAAATGACTACTTGGAATCGTCTGAAGCGCTACTGAGAAGTTTAGTAGAAGATGAACCAAAGACTCAAGCACCAAAGAATTCTAAGAACAGTCTGCTATCTCCCTTGGGCATTGGCTCGATGTTACTACTATTCTTAGGAAGTTTGACGCTGGGCTACATCGTCTTCAATTTCCAGAGCTTGCCACAAATTACTTTTAATCGATTATTTCCGCAAAAAACGCCTAAAACGGCCCAAAAGACGCCAGAAAGTAACAAAAATGTGAAAAATGTAGCTCAACCAACTTTCACACCCATACCTAACCTTGGACAGAACTCTACGCCCAACTCAAAAGCAACAACTTCCCAAAAGCCGGATACAGAAATCAAACCGTCAGCAGATGGATTTTATCATGTGATTATTGACAACCAAGGCGATCGCGCTTTTGCATCTGCACGGCAAGTTGTTCGCGATGCTTACTTATCACCCGACGGTAAAATTATTTATCTAGGTGCCCTCAAGAAAAAAGAGGAAGCACAATCACTCCTCAAAGAATTACAAGCACAAGGCATTAATGCCAAGATTCAGCAGCCTTAAGATAGTTGACGCAGCCCTAAAAGGGGATATGGAATAAGAGTTATCACTCAACAGTGAACAGTGAGTAAGCGTGCTTGATGAGGGTTTCCCGACAGAGGCATCTGGTGAGACAGCGCGAATGACGGCTCTCCCGACCTAGGCGACTGCGCTCTTCGCAGCGGAACCGGAGGTTCTCCCCGATAGCCGTAAGGCGTGGCGTTAGCCATAGGGCGAACCCGATAGCCGTAAGGCGTGGCGTTAGCCATAGGGTGAACAGTTATCAGTTACAAAAAAAGGTGTGAGCAAGGTAATTCATTCGTAAAGACTATAGTAAATCGTTTCCTTTGTGGAGATTAACTGATACTGTGCTTGCTTGATAACTGACGAGTGTTAACCCTTACACCCCTATTGAAAAATGAATCGAGGGTAGAACATGGGACTAATTGACCGTATCATGCGGGTGATTCGCGCTAATTTCAATAGTTTAACTGTGCGTGCAGAAGATCCAGAAAAAATTCTGGAACAAACTGTCCAACAGATGCAGGAGAATTTAATGCAATTGCGACAAGGGATAGCCCAAGCGATCGCCACCCAAAAGCGCACAGAACGACAAATGGCTAATGCCCAGTCTATAGCAGAAGAATGGTATCGCCGTGCTCAACTAGCACTGCAACAAGGTAACGAATCTTTAGCACGGGAAGCTCTTACCAAACGGCGAGCATATCAACAAACGGGTGAAGCTCTTGCCACTCAGATAGACGAACAAAGTACTGTTGTGGCTAGAATCAAAAAAGATATGCGCACCTTAGAGCTAAAAATTGCCGAAGCAAAAACAAAAAAAGATATGTACATTGCTCGCGCCCGTTCTGCTGAAGCGTCATACAAACTTCAAGAAATGTTGGGCACAAGTTCTAGCTTAGATGGCATCAAAGCTTTTGAGCGTATGGAAGAAAAAGTTTTGCAGCTAGAAGCTCAAACAGAAGCTATTTCCACAACGAGTACAGATGCTTTGGATCAGCAATTTACTTCTTTGGAACAGGCTGGTGATGTTGATGCAGAACTAGCAGCACTGCAAAAGCAGCTTTCTACTGAATCACAAAAAAGACAACAGCTACCTAAAACTCCAGACTGATGAAGATTGGGCAATGATCTAACTTGCAGCTTATCTTAAAAAATAAGAACACTTTCGTCAGCGCCAATCCAAACCGGAACGATTACATTGAAATAAGTAGCTATGAAATAGTAAAAAACCTAACTACCCAACTAGGCGCGTAAATCACAAGAGGAAAAACAAAGTTATGGGATTATTTGATCGCATGAAACGAGTCGTCAGTGCCAACCTGAACGACCTAGTCAGTAAAGCCGAAGATCCAGAAAAAATGCTGGAACAAGCCGTCTTAGAAATGCAGGAAGACTTGGTACAGCTAAAACAGGGCGTCGCTCAGGCAATAGCAGCCCAAAAACGGACTGAGAAACAGTACAATGATGCTCAGAACGAAATCAATAAGTGGCAGCGCAACGCTCAACTAGCACTGCAAAAAGGTGAAGAAAACTTAGCAAGGCAAGCACTGGAGCGTAAAAAAACTTTTACTGACACATCAAATGCACTCAAAGCCAGTCTAGATCAGCAAACTGTTCAGGTTGAGACTCTCAAGCGCAACTTAATCCAACTGGAAAGCAAAATTTCTGAGGCAAAGACCAAGAAAGAAATGCTCAGAGCACGGATTACGGCTGCAAAAGCTCAAGAGCAACTTCAAGGCATGGTGCGTGGTATGAATACCAGCAGTGCTATGGCTGCTTTTGAACGCATGGAAGAAAAAGTTTTGACACAAGAAGCCCGTGCTCAGTCAGCAGCTGAGTTGGCAGGTGCAGATCTAGAAAACCAATTCGCATCTTTGGAAGCTAGCGATGTTGATGATGAATTGGCAGCTTTGAAATCGCAAATGTCTTTACCCGGAGGTTCACCAAATCAACCCCAACTACCGGAACAAACCACTCCTCCAAAATCAAATAAAAATGAAGTGGTTGATGCTGAGTTGGATTCGCTACGCAAGCAATTGGATCAAATGTAATTTTTACACTGACAAGCGCTTTGTGTTGGGTTCATCACAAGCGGATTTATACTACTTTCAAGAGAAACCTTGATATTCTTTTGTGTTTTTGACAAAGAGTTTATCAAGGTTTTTGATACATTGCCTCAAGACCGCAAGGTTGGCAACGGATAAATAACAGAGTATGTAAATGTCCTCAGATTGAGATAGAGTAGTCTGTGGGCAAGTTATGATTAATGGGTATTGCTGGAGAGTGCAATGAGCAGCAGTGTTGTAACCATAACTGATGCTGAGTTTGAAACGGAAGTGTTGAAAGCCAATAAGCCTGTATTAATTTATTTTTGGGCTTCCTGGTGTGGACCTTGTCAATTGATGTCGCCACTGGTAAACTCCGCAGCTACCACCTACAGCGATCGCCTGAAAGTGGTAAAAATGGAAGTTGATCCTAACCCAGTTGCAGTCAAGCAGTACCAGGTCGAAGGTGTACCAGCTTTCAGACTTCTTCAAGGAGACAAACTTTTGGCATCCACTGAGGGAGTCATCAGCAAAGACAAATTACTCAGCCTCTTAGATTCTCATCTCAATTAGTCATTTGTCGTTAGTCCTGAGTCCTTAGTCCCTTGCTATTGACCAAGGACTAAAGACAATTGACTTAGCTGGAACCAAAAGAAGCCCCACACTTCCACTTCGTGGTAAGTGTTGGGATGAATTTTGGGGCGATAAGGAGTCCCACCCGACGCATTTTGTCCCTTTTTCGTGTTAGACCCCCGCCTTGAGCAATATTTGATTTTAATCAGATCAGTGATGGGGTGGACGACGAATAGGCGATTTTTGCGTTTTTTGGTAGAATTGTCTTGGTTAACTTCACCCTTATCGGTGTCTGATAAGCCTCTGTCCAGTGGCACTGCGATCATTGGTAAGCGACTCCGTTGCACAGCAAACGAAGTAAGTAGGCACATCTTGATTAATACAAATCACCTCCGGGTTTGTCCGATAGTGCGAAAAGCTGTGCATCTCATCCAGGGCAGTAAAATTTGTAGCGTACAAGGTAAGATTTGGATAGTCTGCGGTAGGGCATTTCGTGGACTCAAAACAAAGCTCAACGCCTCCGAAGCAATAGCTGGATTGGTTGAGATGCCTACACTGTACTGCTTGCAGTCAGTGCAGGAGTATGTCACGACAAAGGACGAAAAATGCAGTTTGCTAAACGTATACAACCCCTGCAATCAAATGTATTTGCTGATATGGACAAAGCCAAAACAAAAGCTTTGGCTTATGGACAAGAGTTAATAGATTTGTCGCTGGGGTCTTCGGACCTATCCGCTGAGGCGCACGTCATCGAGGCGATCGCCCAATCTTTACACAACCCAAGTACCCACGGCTACTTACTATTTCACGGCACTCAAGTTTTTCGCCAAGCAGTCGCAAGCTGGTATATTGAAAGATTTGGTATTCCCGTCAATCCAGAAACAGAGGTACTGCCCCTCATTGGCTCCCAAGAAGGTACAGCACATTTGCCTTTAGCTGTCCTCAATCCAGGAGATTTTGCTCTATTGCTTGATCCGGGTTACCCCTCCCACGCGGGAGGAGTACACTTGGCAAATGGTCAAATTTACCCAATGCCAATACGGGCAGAAAACGGGTTTCTACCTGTGTTTACAGATATTCCTACACCTGTATTAGCACAGTCGCGGATGATGGTCTTAAGCTACCCTCATAATCCAACTGCGGCGATCGCACCGCTATCCTTCTTTAAAGAAGCAGTTAGTTTTTGTCAGGAACACAATATTGTCCTAGTCCACGATTTCCCCTACGTAGATTTGGTCTTTGAGGAAAGTAACGACTCAGAACTAGGAACCGAGAATTGGGGCAAATCCCTTGCTCCCTCAATTCTACAAGCGGATCCAGACAAAAGCGTCTCAATTGAGTTTTTCACCCTTTCCAAGTCATACAACATGGGCGGCTTCCGTATTGGCTACGCCATCGGTAATGCCCAGTTAATTAATGCTTTACGCCAGATAAAAGCAGCAGTTGATTTTAATCAGTATCGGGGAATTTTGAACGGTGCTGTTGCTGCCCTGACTGGTCCACAGACTGGGGTCAAAACCTCTGTTAACACCTTGCGCCAACGCCGAGATACCTTTGTCAGCGCTTTACACCGTATTGGTTGGTATGTCCCCACGCCCAAGGCAACAATGTATATCTGGGCAAAGTTACCAGAACGGTGGAGTCAAGATTCTATCGGCTTTTGTACTCAGCTTGTAGAAAAAACAGGCATAGCTGCCTCACCAGGTGCAGGCTTTGGTAAATCTGGAGAAGGATATGTCCGCTTTGCCTTAGTGCATGATACACCAGTATTGGAAACTGCTGTTGAGAGAATTGCAAAGTTTTTATAAGAAAAATTATCACGAGTCGTTTCTGTGCATTTCCTACAAAAGTAAATTTTTTGAATATAAGACCACAAATACACACCAGATAAATTCTCTAATCTATCTGCATGCATCAGTGGATTGAAATAGCTAGGACTTACGCAAAAATAACGTAGTTGCAGCCGTTGCGACGTAAGGAAGCAATTTCACACTCAAGTTCATTAGTAACTCGTGCGTAAGTCCTAATAGCTTTAAACAGGATTTTTGCAAAGCATCAAAAAATAGTCCAAAGCAGAAAAGTAACTGTGAACAATGAATTATCCTCTTTGCGAGTTCAAGATATTGGAGAGCAAGGTCTTTTAGAAAGATTGCAGCGCTTTTGTCCTCCAGAAATTATCGGAGATGATGCGGCTGTGCTTTCTACTGAACCAGGACAATCTTTGGTAGTCACAACTGATGTGTTGGTTGATGGTGTCCATTTCAGTGAACTGACTACTTCTGGTGAAGATGCTGGTTGGCGTGCCGTTGCTGCTAACTTATCAGATATAGCAGCAATGGGTGCAACTCCCTTAGGAATTACTGTCGGACTAGGACTCCCTGGCGAGGTTACTGTCAGTTGGGTGGAACAATTGTACCAGGGAATGACCCAATGCCTGCAAAAGTACAATACGTCAATTGTTGGTGGTGATATTGTGCGATCGCCCACAACTACGATAGCCATTTCCGCTTTTGGTCAAGTTGACCCCTCAGGTGTTATTCGCCGTAACCAAGCTAAAGTGGGAGATGCCATAGTTGTCACAGGTGTTCACGGGGCTAGTGCTGCTGGCTTACAATTGCTGCTGCATCCTGATTTTGGGGAAAATCTGAGTCAGAGCGATCGCACAATATTAATTCAGGCACACCAAAGACCCAAACCCCGATTAGATGTCTTACCAATTCTATGGGAAATTCTAGACTCTCATACCCCTTTTGTCGCTGGTATGGACAGTAGCGACGGCTTGGCAGATGCTGTGGTGCAAATTTGCCGCGCCAGTGGTGTTGGTGCTGTTATTGAACGCACTCAAATTCCTTTACCAACACAGTTCGATCATTGGCTGACACAAGAACAAGCCCTAGAATATGCCTTATACGGTGGCGAAGACTTTGAGCTTGTGCTGTGCTTGCCAAAAGAGCAAGCATATACTTTTGTGCAACAGCTTGGTGAGGGCGCGGCTATTGTGGGAAAAATCACAGATGGATCAACAGTCATTTTGCATGACCAAACAAAAGAATACCCCGACCAAGTTCTCAATCTTGATCGAGGGTTTCAACATTTTCATCGTTAGCTGCTAGTTATTTGTCTTATGCAAATGACAAATGACTAGTTAGTCCATTTTTCGGCTACTAACTCTGCCAAGTCAGTGACTCGCTGGCTGTAACCCCACTCGTTGTCATACCAAGCCATGACTTTCACTAAGTCGCCGCCCATAACAAAAGTCAAGTTAGCATCAATAATCGAAGAAGCATCAGTACCTCGATAATCAGATGATACCAGGGGGAGATCGCTGTAATCCAAAATGCCTTTGAGTTGACCTTCGGAAGCGTCTTTGAGGGCTTGGTTGACTTCTTCGGCAATAGTAGGCCTTTCAACCTGAATCACAAAGTCCACCATGGAAACGTTAGGGGTGGGTACGCGCAACGCCACGCCATTCAGCTTACCTTTGAGGTCTGGTAGAACCAGCGCTACAGCTTTCGCCGCACCTGTGGAGGTAGGCACAATGTTGACGGCTGCAGCACGTGCCCGCCTGACATCACGGTGAGAGGCGTCTAGTAAGCGTTGGTCACCAGTGTAGCTGTGAGTGGTGGTCATAGTACCTTTGATGATGCCGAATTTCTCGTGCAACACCTTCGCGATGGGAGCCAAGCAGTTAGTGGTACAGCTAGCGTTACTGATAATGTTGTGCTTTTGGTGGTCGTAATCGTGATGATTCACGCCAATCACAAAAGTCCCATCTTCGTTTTTCCCTGGGGCGGTGATGAGAACTTTCTTTGCACCACCATTAAGATGTTTTGTCGCCCCTTCTCTGGAAGTGAAAACCCCTGTTGCTTCGATAACTAGATCAATTTCCCACTCTTTCCAGGGCAAGTTTTCTGGGTTGCGGTCGGAGACACACTTAATAGTCTTACCGTTAACGGTAATTGAGTTATCATCGGCAGAAATGTCAACACCATTTAACTTCCCTAGCATCGAGTCATACTTCAGCAGATGAGCATTGGTTCTAGGGTCGGATGTGTCATTGATAGCGACAAGTTCGAGATTGCTATTTTCTCTCCCTACCCAGCAACGTGCAAAGTTACGCCCGATGCGCCCGAAACCGTTAATTGCAACTCTAATCACAGCGTCTTGCCCTCTGTCTACTTATACTTAACAAAAGCTACTCATGACCCCGATCATACCGCAAAGGGGGAGTATTTATAACTATAAAGCTTTACATTATAAAAAAAATAAATATTTTCTTCCTACCTGTTTGTATACAGGTTGTGGTTGTCAATATAAGCCCTAACTCCTTGGTGGAACTAAATAGGGAATTGATTGGCAATCATGGCAAAGTTTATGAATAAGACTTCACTAAAATTTCACTATAATGTCATGCAAAAAGTACCAATGTATGCTAAAATATTCGTCTACTCCATTGAGTTGTACTTACCCCTTCGGGGGAAGACCTCCGGTCTCGCTGCGCTAACGCCAGTCGCAGCCTACGGCTCGCTTCGCTAACATGGGGAGCCAGTGCGTTGCGGTGAGTCCAGCGCTGCAGGAGGGTCTCCCTCCGTAGGCGACTGGCGAACCCGGAGGGAGCCAGTACTTGATGAGGGTCTCCCTCCGTAGGTATCTGGTGAGACCAGCGCTGCAGGAGGGTCTCCCTCCGTAGGCGACGGGCGTTCCCGAAGGGCGTTGGGGTTCCCCCCGTTGTAGCACCTGGCGTGGAAACCCCCTAGACGAGCCACTGCTGCAGGAGGGTTTCCCGACCTAGGCATGTGGCGTCCGCGCTGCCTCACTTGCACATTAACCTACCTTAAGCTATGTTCTCACAGCCTAGGAGTCTGGGTGCAATTAACCAATCACACAATTGTCCTAATTCTTGTCCACCGTACCAATGAGGTAAGGCTTGAAATGTTCTATCACCAAGAATCTAGTACCAGTGAGTATTGGGATAAGTAGCCAGCAAGGCAATCAGGGTGTCAATAGTATAAGGAATGCCAGAACGACTTTTCAAAAACGAGTGATACAGTCAATCCCAGGTTGTCTGCAATAAGTCGTTCCACTATATATATTTCTGAGAAAAATTTTGTGAAGACACCCAAACGACTCGTTCTAAAAGAGTTCCGTCCAAAGCTGTCTTGGCTAGAAGCACGTGTACATTAGGAACTGGAGCAAAAGTACCTCAAATAATTGCCAATTGGTGTATCCACTAACTCTCAAGCTTTCTTCAATTTTAAAAGGCTTTATTTACCAGCTCATAATTATAGCAAATTTGAGATCGGCAGCTAAAAACATATATTTACAATTACAACGAGGAGTTTCCCGATTGAGCATAAAGTTTCAGAATAATCATAATATCTGTTAATAAAGAGAAAAAATGACTAACAAGGGTAAAATCGATTGGAATGAGAAAAATAATCGTGAAAAAAACAACTTATCGGTTATAAAAATGGTGGTACAAAGGCAGTATCAGTAAAAATCGAATTCCTGTTATGATACGCGTGTCATTTAGGATGATTGTGTGGTGTGGTGATAGAGGATAAATCAATGAAAGATACAGTAGAGTTTTGCGGTAGACCATTTCATTTCATTGGTATTGGCGGCATAGGCATGTCTGCTTTAGCATATGTGCTAGCAAAGCGTCATCTGCCAGTATCTGGTTCAGATCTTCGTCCAAACCATATTACTCGACGTTTAGAATTAATCGGAACTCATATTTTTGGTAAACAAGAGGCAAGCAATCTCGAATTCTTTCGTCCTCATTGTCACCCGACTGGAGTAGTATTAAACACTCAAGAAGAACTATCTACTTTCTCGAAAGCAAAATTACCTCAAGTTATTTGTTCAACAGCCATTAACACAACTAATTTAGAGTACAAAGCAGCATTAGAATTAGGTTGCCCAATTTTTCATCGGTCTGATGTACTGGCAGCATTGATTACTCAATATAATAGTATTGCTGTCGCAGGAACCCACGGAAAAACGACAACAAGTAGCATGATTGGTTATATGCTACTCGAAGCAGGTCTTGATCCAACTATTTTAGTCGGTGGAGAAGTGAATGCTTGGGAAGGCAATGCCCGACTGGGGCAAAGTCAGTATTTAGTAGCAGAAGCAGATGAATCAGATGGTTCTCTGGTTAAACATAGCCCAGAAATAGGTATTATCACTAACATAGAATTAGACCATCCCGACCACTACGACACATTAGAGGAAGTGGTGGAAACTTTTCAGACATTTGCAAAAGGCTGTAAAACTTTGGTAGGCAGCATTGATTGCACGACTGTACGCGATCGCCTACAACCAACGATTAGCTATAGCCTAAATCCTGAAACTGGTGCTGACTACACTGTCAGCAACGTGGACTATAAAGCCGATGGTACCACAGCTCTTGTATGGGAAAGGAGCAAGGCTTTGGGTGTGTTGAACTTGCGCTTACTCAGTAAGCACAACCTCAGTAATGCTCTAGCCGCAGTGGCGGTTGGTCGGATCTTGGGCTTAAAATTTGCAGAAATAGCTAAGGGTCTTGCGACCTTTGAAGGCGCAAGACGCCGTTTTGAATTCCGGGGTGAAGTTAATGGCATCACTTTTATTGATGATTACGCCCATCACCCGAGTGAAATTCGTGCTACTCTTGCTGCTGCACGCTTACAGGCAAGACCAGGACACAGAGTAGTTGCGATCTTCCAGCCCCATCGCTATAGCCGCACGCTTACCTTTTTGGAAGAATTTGCTCAATCGTTTAGTCATGCTGATTTAGTTATCCTCACTGACATTTACAGTGCAGGCGAGCCAAACTTGGGGCAAGTCAGTGGTGAAAAACTTGCAAGTGAGGTAGCTAAACAGCACCCGCAGGTAATGTATCAACCAACTTTAGCCTCAGTCTGCGAATACTTACAGCAAACTCTGCATTATGGAGACTTGGCGCTGTTTCTCGGAGCTGGGAATATTAATCAAGTGATTCCCGAAGTCATGGCGACACAATGTCCACCAGCTAAGGCAACTTCTTAAGGAAAGTTTTTTACCCCCAGACAGGGAGTACAACTTTCGTATAAGTTGGTTTCCCTTATTCGCATAGTGTCCGTTTAGCAATAGTTACATGGCTTCTCATTGGTGTCGTATTTTTACGGCATACAAACATCTAAACTCAGCGCATTCTAAAAGATATGACAATATCCCAGGCAGTAGCAAATGTCTGCAAAGTTTCTGGTATGACAAATAGCAGGCTAATAACATCTAATAATTCCATCGAAAGTAAAGAAATTTATTTACTTGGTACTGATTGTGTTATTAAATCTCAAGTAACGCTTGCAGCGTATACTTCATACAGAGTCGGTGGACCTGCTGAGTGGTGTGTTGCCCCTCGAAACTTAGAAGCTCTGCAAGCCAGTATTCAGTATGCGAGAACACATAATTTACCAGTCACAATACTAGGAGCAGGATCTAACTTGCTCGTCAGTGATTGTGGGATACCAGGTTTAGTGATTGTGACTCGTCATTTGCGCCATAGCCATTTTGACTTAGAAACAGGTCAGTTAACTGTCGCTGCAGGAGACCCAATTCCAAGCCTAGCATGGCAGGTAGCAGAGCGGGGATGGCAAGGATTTGAGTGGGCTGTTGGTATTCCTGGAACTATTGGGGGTGCCATAGTGATGAATGCAGGGGCACACAATAGTTGTATCGCAGATATATTAGTAAGTGCTCAAGTACTTTTACCGAATGGAACTGTGGAAACTCTCACCCGCGAACAGTTGAGCTACAGCTACCGCACCTCTATCCTCCAAGGAAGCGATCGCATCGTCACCCAAGCGACTTTTCAACTCCAGCCAGGGGCAAACCCAACAGAAGTTTTAGCAGCTACCAAACAACACAAAGAGCATCGACTAAACACTCAACCCTATCACTTGCCCAGTTGTGGTAGTGTATTCCGCAATCCTAAACCTTACACCGCAGGCTGGTTAATTGAACAGACTGGTCTCAAAGGCTACCAAATTGGCAAAGCGCAAGTTGCACAACGGCATGCTAATTTTATCGTTAACTGTGGTGGCGCTAGTGCTTGGGATATTTTCAATCTCATTCGCCATGTCCAACATCAGGTACAAGAACGTTGGTCTATTCCGTTAGAACCAGAAGTAAAAATGCTAGGAGAGTTTCAAGCTGCTTGATGAACCAAGTTTTATGAGAAAAATATAACTTTTTCTCCCCCTCTTTATCAAATAAGCAGAAGTTTTTTCACAAGAACGCTAAATATTTTTATTTGTAGCCCGCGCAAGCGGGCTTTATTTATCTAGAGGCAGTTTTTTTAACTCAATTAGGATTTATGCAAAAACGCGCTCTTTGCGTCCTACCCTAGAAAAAGCAGCTCCCAAGTCTTACGCGGTTCATTTTTTATTATTTTGCCTGTTGCTTGTTAAGCGCCTCAACGAGTAATTTCACAACTTCTGCACGGATTACTATATATTTTGTTGGTCATTTACCAGCAAAACTCTAATCATAGTATTTCTTTTTTTAGAAAATTACTAATCATATAGACAGCAGTAATTTTATTCAAAAAAAAGAAATATTTATTCGTAATATTTTTTAATTCGTTATTTTTAATGTGCGATATATCATGGTTTTTATATTTTTTGATATCTTCAGAAGAATTTTAAAGTTTCTTAAAATTATTGATATTGGCTAAATATTAACATGTTAATACTGAGTAACAAAAAGCTTATTTTTTGAACAATAGAATTGCTATAAACTGAAAAGCTATGAAAAAAAAAGAATCTTAGCTAGTTTGATTTTCCTTTTTTTCTAAGTACCATATTTTTATATGTATTTTTTTATTCTTTATCAGAATTTTATAAAAAATAAAATAAAAACACTATACTTTTTTGTTTGTTTGTTGTAATTTGATACTTGTGAGTTTAAAAAACAACAGTAGTTTCAGCTAAGTAAAGGCATTTGGCTTTTATTTTTTGCATGGAATTTATTGTTAAATTAATACCTGGTATTTCCTAAGCAGATGCATTTACTAGCATTTTGTTTTGTGAAGTATTCAGAAAAACTCATCAACACAAAGAAAACTTTCACCAAATAGTGAGTTATCATGACGACCGAATCTAAATATCAACTAGTTTCTCTAGATGAGAGCTACATGTCTGATTTGTCTGATGAAAATCAATCCACAGTTTCGGGTGGTACTCTTGGTTTACTTTTTGGGCTTTTAGGTGGGCTTTTCGGCGGCTACGGCGGGTACAACCAACAGCCTACTACTACTGTTATTAACAATATTTATGTCAACAACGGTGGCTCATCAAGCGCATCAGCAGGCTCATCATCTGGCTCATCATCTGGTGGTTCAGGCAAAGGTCACTAAAAGGAATAGCGAAAAATAAATTATCCAAATACTTTTTTTTGTTGTCATTTGATACTTATGAGTTTCAAAAACAACAGTAGTTTTCGCTAAGAAAAGGGCATTTGGCTTTTATTTTTTGCATGGGATTTCTTGTTGAATTAATACCTGGTATTTCCTAGCTGATGCATTTACTAGCATTTTGTTTTGTGAAGTATTCAGAAAAACTCATCAACACAAAGAAAACTTTCACCAAATAGTGAGTTATCATGACGACCGAATCTAAATATCAACTAGTTTCTCTAGATGAGAGCTACATGTCCGATCTGTCTGATGAAAATCAATCCACAGTTTCGGGTGGTACTCTTGGTTTACTTTCGTTCCTTTTTGGTGGGTACGGGTACGGGTACGGGAGTCAGCAGCCTACTACTACTGTTGTTAACAATATTTATGTCAGCAACGGTGGCTCATCAAGCGCATCAGCAGGCTCATCATCTGGCTCATCATCTGGTGGATCATCAGGCCCAGGACCTAAACCAGGCCCAGGACCTAAAGGTCACTAAAAGGAATACCAAAAAATAAATTATCCAATCTTGTGGTGCAGACATCTTGCCTCCTTCTTAATCTAGGACGTACAGCCATCCAATCCCACAGGATCTAGTGTGGATATTTTGTTATTTGGCAGTTTCAACCCGAATCGGGGTGTAAATAATTGAAATGCTCTGGATAAGCTTTATATGTGTCAAGAATTAGGTAGAGTCCGGCTAATAGGGATAGCCAGACTCTGTTAGCCTTAGTGTTTTGATGGCTTATGCCTAAGCTAGCATTTGTTGGTTGTAAAAGCTATATTTTTTATAGACTCTTTACAGCCAGCTTATTTAGATTAATTTTGCTTAAGTTATAAAAATCACAGTTATGACTGTTATTATTAATTAGTCATTTTTTTTATATAATTAGCTATTCTCTATCGCTTTCATAATGGGTTGATTAGCGGATATTTAGGTTGCTTAACAATTAAAATTGACCTCTCCCCGCCATGAATGAGTGGGGATTCTAAACTGTTTGTACTCTCCGGACTTCAGGTATACTACTTCGCTTTTTAGTTTTGGTTGATCATGGGTTCGTTCAAGTTTGAAGGAAGTTTGAAAGAAGAATTCTTTCAAACTTCCTGCGATAAATTTGCCAACAACATCATTTATTTAGAAGGCATAAGTAGGTCAACATAAAAAAACATAAAATACGATTATTGCGATTGCTGAGTCCCAAGGGGACACGCTGCGCGTTAGCCCTTGGCGTGCGCTTGCGCTTACGCTTCACTGCGTTTCACTCGCAATGACATTTCACGTTTAATTAGGTTGAGCTACTTAACAGCTGCCTTCTGACTCAACAACTTCCTTCGCAGATTGTCCAATGCTGTACACGCACTGAGGTGGCGAATTAACGACCGACCTCGCCCTGCACCAAAATGATATTCAAAACTTTGCACTTCTCCATTCGATCCAGCTAACCCGATATAAACCAAACCGACAGGCTTTGTCTCCGTATCACCTGTGGGTCCAGCAATACCAGTGATACTCAATCCCCAAGTGGTCGAAAGACGCGTAGACGCGGAGCGGCTTGTCGCCATACATCGCACTCCCGCAGCCATTTGTTCTGCAACAATAGAACTGACAGCCCCATGCTTTGCCAAATCTTCGGAGTTAACACCCAAAAGCCCTACTTTTACGGAGTTATCATAAGAAATGACCCCACCCCAAAAGTAATCAGAACTTCCAGAAATCTCCGTTAACATTTGCCCTAATCCGCCACCAGTGCAAGATTCAGCCACAGAAAGAGTTTCCCCTGCACCACGCAACAACTCACCCACTACTGAGGCAAGGGTGTCATTATCTGCACCATAATAATCTAATCCCGCAATTTCTTTAATCTGTTTTTCAATGGGGGCTATCAAATCTTGTGCTTGTGATTGGGAAGCAGCTTTAGCAGAAACTCGTAATTTCACTTCTCCTCTACTGGAATAAGGTGCAACTGTTGGGTTGGGCAAGTTTAGATAAGCTGCGACCTTTTCTGCTAAAGCTGATTCCGTCACACCCCAAAACTTTAACATCCGACTATAAATAATTTCTTTACCCCAACCTTGACTTTTCAGATAAGGTACAGCAGTATCCTCCCACATCCGATACATTTCACTTGGCACACCAGGAAAGGTGAAAATCGTTAATCCTGAACGAGGCTGCCAAATAATGCCGGGTGCTGTTCCCGTAGGGTTTGGTAAAACTTCGGCACCTTGGGGTATCAAAGCTTGCTTGCGGTTGCTGGCGGTCATAACCCGACCGCGTTGAACATATTTTCTGGTAATATCTTCAATAATATCTGGACGTTCTGCTAAAGGAGCGCCAAAAAAATCAGCAATGGTTTCACAAGTCAGGTCATCTGGTGTTGGACCAAGACCTCCAGTAAAAATCAAAATTTCCGCTCTTTGACTTGCAATTTCTATAACCTGTTTTAATCTTGTTGGGTTATCTCCGACAACTGTTTGATAGTAGTGGGGAATACCTAGCCCAGCCAACTGCCGCGCCAAATATTGAGCATTACCGTTGAGGATATCTCCTAACAGGAGTTCGGTTCCAACACAAATAATTTCTGCACTCATAAAATAGGGAATTGGAAGAAGGGGTGTAAGGGTATAAGGGTGTAGGGGAGCCAGTACTGATAGCGTAGCGTGGCACTTTGTGCCATAGGAGGGTTTCCCTCCGTAGGTATCTGGCGTGTGTAGGAAATAAATCAGTGAGGGCTATGACACTACTTTGTACAACCAACCTAAGTTAACTATTCACGACTAACTACTAGGGATCTAGCAAAAGTTACTTGACAAAAAAACAAAGGTGATGTACAAATCCCCCACCTCGCGGCAGGGGATTTTGATGACTGACCTACTACTCACCGCTGAATCAACCAAACTTACCAGCAGTAGAGGCAATCAGGAATGCCGCGTAGGTGAAGACGTAACCCACACTGAAGTGAGCTAAACCAATCAGACGAGCTTGAACAATGGACATCGCAACGGGCTTGTCTTTCCAGCGAATCAGGTTCGCCAAAGGAGTACGCTCGTGTGCCCAAACCAAAGTTTCAATCAACTCTTGCCAGTAACCTCTCCAAGAGATCAAGAACATGAAGCCAGTTGCCCAAACCAGGTGTCCGAATAAGAACATCCAAGCCCAGACAGACAGGTTGTTCATACCGTAGGGGTTATAACCGTTGATTAACTGAGCCGAGTTCGCCCACAGGTAATCACGGAACCACCCCATCAGGTAAGTTGAAGATTCGTTGAACTGTGCGACGTTTCCTTGCCAAATACCCAGATGCTTCCAGTGCCAGTAGAAGGTCACCCAACCTACGGTGTTGAGTGCCCAGAACGTAGCCATGTAGAAAGCGTCCCAAGCGGAGATGTCGCAAGTACCGCCACGACCTGGACCGTCGCAAGGGAACGAGTAACCGAAGTCCTTTTTATCGGGCATCAGTTTGGAACCACGCGCATCCAAAGCACCTTTTACCAGTACCAGAACTGTGGTGTGGATCGCCAGAGCAAACGCATGGTGAACCAAGAAGTCACCAGGACCTATCGTTAAGAACAGCGAGTTGGTCGTGTTATTGACTGCATCCAGCCAACCTGGTAACCAAAAAGCCCCTGTGTTGGAAGCAATACTATCAGGATTAGACAGCAAGGTGTTCAAGCCATACAGCACTTTTCCGTGAGAAGCCTGAATGAATTGTGCAAACACTGGCTCAATCAGAATTTGCTTCTCAGGTGTACCGAAAGCTACTACTACGTCATTGTGGACGTATAGACCCAAGGTGTGGAAGCCCAAGAACAACGATACCCAACTCAGGTGCGAGATGATTGCTTCTTTGTGCTTGAGTACCCGGTCTAGTACGTTGCCTTTGTTTTGCTCTGGATCGTAGTCACGTACCCAGAAGATTGCTGCGTGAGCAAATGCACCCAGCATCAAGAACACAGCTATGTATTGGTGATGCGTGTACAAAGCTGCTTGCGTTGTGTAGTCCTTACCGATGAATGCGTAAGGAGGCATCGCGTACATATGCTGCGCTACCAACGACGTGATTGTTCCCAACGCTGCCAGGTGGATCGACAACTGGAAGTGCAGCGAGTTGTTGTACGTGTCGTACAGTCCTTGGTGAGGCAAATTGAACTGACCTTCGGTTTTGCTGCCAAAGAACGTTTTGGAGTTCAGCATTTCTTTGATGCTGTGACCAATCCCGAAGTTCGTCCGGTACATATGACCGGCGATGATGAAAATTACCGCGATCGCCAAGTGGTGGTGAGCCATGTCGGTCAACCACAGCGATTCGGTTTGAGGATGGAACCCACCCAAAAATGTCAAAATCGCTGTTCCCGCTCCCTGCGATGTGCCAAACACATGGTTTGCTGTGTCCGGGTTGTTCGCGTAGGCCGCCCAATTTCCGGTAAAGAATGGTGCTAAACCCGCTGGGTGGGGCAGGCTGGTTAGGAAGTTATCCCAACCCACATGAATTCCACGAGATTCGGGGATGGCTACGTGAACTAAGTGACCTGTCCAAGCCAAAGAACTCACACCAAACAGACCTGCTAGGTGGTGGTTCAGACGTGGTTCTGCACTCTTAAACCAAGCCAAACTCGGACGGTACTTGGGTTGCAAGTGCAACCAACCTGCAAACAGGAACAATGATGCCAACAGCAGCAGGAAAACTGAACCTACATACAGTTCATTGTTCGTCCGCATACCAATGGTGTACCACCAGTGGTAGATACCGGAGTAGGTGATATTGACTGGATAGTTCGCCCCGCCTTGGGTAAAGGCTTCGATTGCTGGTTTCCCGAAGTGCGGGTCCCAAATTGCATGAGCTATTGGACGGATATGAAGAGGATCTTTTATCCACTGTTCAAAGTTACCTTGCCAGGCTACATGGAACAGCAGGCTCGATGCCCACAGGAAGATGATTGCCACATGACCGAAGTGAGTTGCGAATATCTTTTGGTAAAGATTTTCTTCTGTCATGCCATCGTGGCTTTCAAAGTCATTTCCTGTTGCGATCGCATACCACAGCCGACGCGTCGTCGGGTCTTGTGCTAGATCCTGGCTAAATTTTGGAAATTTTGTTGCCATAAGGATGAACTCTTTATTGCCCACATCAAATTCTACGCCTTCAATACCCATTGCAACTCACTTTGAGTAAACTCAAGCTTTGCTGTCACCAGTTCTGCTGGATCGGGTAGGAGACTATCGAGAATTATAGCTAGCTTCTTAGTCGGCTACTTTTGTCTTTTTACTCTGGTAACTTATACTGCTCAACGATACGCTTGGCAAATCCTGGAACGTGTGAGTCTAATTTCTCTGGATGATTCCGCTTCACATACAAATAGTTGCGGGTGAAGTGAGAATCAATTGAAAAACGAGCGTATTCTAAACCTTTCGGGCCAATTTTTTCGATGACGACACCCATTAATTTTGCCGCCCACATCGGGAGGGTAACGCCTTTGTCGTAAGCAGGTATACTTTGTTGGACTGCGGCTGTGCGATCGCCCTTTGACATGACTGGCCCGGTTTCTAGTTGATCTGTCACCAAGTCCAGCATCTGTTGACCTGTTTCATTTCTCACCAGAATCCATTGCCACCCAAAAGGTGCCCCCATGTAACCTACAACCAAATCTGCTAGAGAATTGACGTAATCAAAGCAACTCATACAGGAGGGGGCAAACACATCTTTTAGTTTATTCGTTTTTAGTCCAAAGAAAGGCACCGTTTCGGTTGATCCATCTTCGTGTTTAAAGTGAACCCGGAAGTCTTGCATGAATTCGTAATGCACTACTGTGTCAGGTGATTTGCTGGTTGTTTCTAAGAATTTTTGCAATCCTGCACGGTTGACATTATCGACACAAGGTGTACCCAAAACGTAAAGTTTTTCTAAGCCTAATTGTTTTTCGACGGCTCGTAATGCCTGAATTTGGCAACCAACACCAATCACCAACAGCCGCTTCATTCCTGATTTTTCCACTTGTTCCAAGACGGATAAATTTGGTGAGAGTGTTGGTTTATTAACTCGCGCTGCCAGTATTTCCTCTGGCGTACGGGCAATGATGGGCATCGGTTGAAAGCGGTCTTCTTTCGTGTTTTGCACGCACACGACACCTTCAACAATACCGCGATTCAGCATTTCAATGGCGATCGTACTCACAATTCCCGTCCATTGAGCGCCAGGAACAGGCTCCTTTTTCCGCGCCGCCATCATGTCTTGATGCACACCAAAGTACAACTCGTCAGAATTGTCAAAATTTCGAGCGCGAGTGTGCGTCTGTTCTTCGAGTTTATCTATTTGCTGATTAATAAAAGCACAAGCTTGTTTGACATAGTGAATATAGTATGTATCGCACAAACCGCACTCGCTACAGAGTTCTTTAGCAGGGCGACGGCTACTGGGTTTAAGGGCTTTGGCTTTTTTGTGAGGAGACAGGGATGTCATCTTAAGAGCAGTTTATTAACTAAAAAATAAGATATTCTAAAGCTTTACTTTACACAAACTTTTAGAACTATTACTACATTCAGAATTTGAATTTCTCTAAAGGACACAACGGCTGCATCTGATTAACAGAGCAAACACAAGTGAAAGCATCTACAGCCACAAAAACATTATTGTCTTAAAATTAAAAAACATTAATAAAAGTTGAGGAACTTATGGCTGCAAAAGTAGAAATTTATACCTGGAGAACTTGCCCATATTGTATTCAAGCCAAAAATTTGCTGGCAAACAAGGGGGTAAATTACACAGAATACAGCATTGATGGAGATGAAGCTGCACGCAATCTTATGGCTAAAAGAGCAAATGGCAGGCGCTCTTTACCACAAATTTTTATCAACGACCATCACGTTGGCGGTTGTGATGATATTTATGCCTTAGAAGATCAAGGCAAGCTGGATGAGCTACTAGCGTCGAGCAAAACTGTATAAGTTGACATAAAAGTCATTAGAGTTAAGGAAAATAAAGAAGAACGCAGAACACACTTAGGCTTGTATCCTGTTTGCTATTCATCCCCCATAACTACTGAGTTGGTGATTCCTGAGTTCTTTGTTTGGTTACTTATAACTCTTAAGGGCATAATCTAAATGGAACAACCTTAGAAGAATTTTTTGGCAATTGAGGCAGAAAGTGTGAAACTGGCTTTTATCATTGATCCTATCCATCAACTTGATCCGTGTCACGACACAAGTGTTGCTCTGATGGAAGCAGCGCAAATTCTAGGACATGAAATTTGGGTAACTCAAGTCAATCAACTCAGTGTGGTGGAAGGCAAAGCTTGGGCGCTCTTAGAAAGAGTAGAACTTATACCCGTGCAGTTGGTAGAAGGACGTTATCAAGCAGCTAATCCTTGGTACAAGTTGAGTAGCCGTACCCTTGTTTGCCTAGAAACACTGGATGCCGTCTTTATGCGGACAGATCCACCTGTCACAGTTGCTTATCTTTATGCTACGTACATTCTGGACTACATAGACCAAAACAAAACTTTGGTTATCAACAGTCCTTCAGGAATTCGGGCGGCAAATGAAAAAATGTATGCCCTTCAGTTTACCAAAGCGATTCCAGAAACTATTGTTACTCCACAGAAGCAGTTGATCCGGCAATTTGTAGAGGCTCAAGGAAGAGCGGTACTCAAACCACTGGGGAATAAAGCCGGAGAAGGGATTTTAATTTTAGAAGGAGGCGATCGCAACTTCAATTCTATAGTCGAACTCAGTACCCTCCATGGTCAAGTTCCAGTTATGGTACAAACCTACTTACCGGAGGCAAAAGACGGAGACAAGCGGATTATTCTGCTCAATGGCGAGCCAATCGGTGCCCTCAATCGCCTTTCATCTGGCAGCGACTTTCGTAATAATATGGCGACAGGTGGTACGGTTGCCCAAACTGATATCACTCCAAGAGAGTATGAAATTTGCACCCAACTCGCTGAAACCTTACGCAAAGATGGCTTAATTTTTGTCGGCATTGACGTGATCGGTGGTTACCTGACTGAAGTCAACGTCACAAGTCCTACCGGAGTACGCGAGATAGACCGGTTTGACGGCACTCATATTGGTCATCAGGTCATTCAATGGGTTGAGCGGGCAAAAAAATGATCAATCATAACCATTGCCAGAAACCGTTGACATAAGTCAAAGCTAGACAAAATTGCTCAAATGCATTCTTAATGGATGAACCACTACAAGGAAAAACAGGAGTCCACGCCACTCGCTACAACGCTGTTGTTGCCACAAGCGCAAAGCGTGCCGCAGGCATACGCTTTGCTGGTTGATTAGCCTGTGCGCGTGCGTTGGTGCGCCTAGGAGATACCCGATAGCCCTCCGGGGAAGACCTGAGCCCTATGGCTAACGCCACGGCTGCGCTCATTGCGGGCAACGATCCGGAGCCGAACGGTCTCGCTACGCTTTAGACCTCTGGGCGTGCGCTTTGCGCATACGCCAGTCGCCTGCGCCAGGGTTACCGTACCAACAGCTTACTCACGGTAAGGCGTGCCCGTTGCCACTAGGGCGCTGCTGTGTGCACGCGCCCAGGTTCCTCTATCTCCTCCATAAAGTTGGGGATGACTTTTCGTCCAAAGTTGAGACTTTTTTAGCAGATTGCAAAACCCTCCAACTAAGACTTAATGAATGATGAGTCATATAAAATTTTTCACCCTGATCCCATCGATAAGTTCATAAATTCTTAATTACGGGGTGTGCGTCGGTTACGGAGAAAATCCGGTATATCTAGTCCTGGTTTTTCTTTGGGTTCGGCGATCGGCGTTGGAGGATTAGCTGCTGGTGGCTGTGGCTGTGACTGTGGCTGTGACTGTGGCTGTGCCTGTGGCTGTGGCATTGGTCGCCTTGTTCCTGCTGGGGAGACAACCCGTCCTTGATTGACGTTTTGTTGCTGTGCAGCTTGTACTTCACCTGTAAATCCTGTGGCAATTACGGTAAGTCTGACCTCACCCTGGAGCCTATCATCAATCACTGCTCCAAAAATAATATTGGCGTTGGGATCAACAACTTCATAAATTGTTTCTGCTGCGGCGTTTACTTCATGCAAGGTCAGGTCACTACCACCAGTAATGTTAAAGACAACGCCTCTAGCTCCTTCAATCGAAGACTCTAGTAACGGGGAAGAAATGGCAGCAATTGCTGCTTCTCTAGCTCTTGATTTTCCTGAGCCAATCCCAATCCCCATCAATGCTGATCCCGCATCCGCCATAACAGCGCGTACATCGGCAAAGTCAACGTTAATCAAACCAGGGATTGTGATGATATCTGAAATACCTTGTACCCCTTGACGTAGCACGTCATCTGCATAGCGAAAAGCTTCCTGCATAGGTGTCTGCTCCGGGATGACTTCCAAAAGCTTGTTGTTGGGGATAATGATGAGTGTATCCACTCTACTTTTTAGACCTTCAACACCTTGCTCTGCTTGACTGGTGCGGCGACGCCCTTCAAAGATAAATGGACGCGTCACCACACCGACAGTGAGAGCGCCCATTTCTTTTGCCACTTCAGCAACAATCGGAGCTGCACCAGTACCAGTACCTCCTCCCATACCAGCAGTGATAAAGACTAAGTCAGCACCCTCTAAAGCCTTAGCGATTTCGTCGCGTGATTCCTCAGCAGCTTTTTGACCAATAGCAGGGTTACCACCAGCTCCTAAACCCCGCGTAAGTTTCTGTCCAATTTGCAAGCGAGCGGGAGCAGATGCTAAAGTCAGAGCCTGTGCATCAGTGTTAATTGACCAAAACTCTACGCCAATTACATCAGACGCAATCATGCGGTTAACAGCATTACTACCGCCACCACCCACACCAATTACTTTAATATTGGCGACTCGACCAGGAACAATATCACCCATTCGTGTTTCTTCACTAGCAATCTTCTTGGTGTCATGGTTTTGCCCATAGTTTACCCCAGTATTATTAAAGGGATTGGTCGAGTTGATTGCCAGCGATAACCCCTGCTGTCCGGGAGACTGGGAGTTTTTATAGGTAAGCCCTTGGTTATTATCAAGTGTCATCGGAGTTGCGAGCATGTAGATAAACGACTTTTTATGGTGTTATTCACCTGAGAGTCAACTATAGTTTGACGCGAGGTCGCCATAATCTATGGCATTTTTGTTTATGGTTCTTTCAACTTCCAGCCTTGGTAGGATTGGAGGTCGAAGGTTTGCTATCGGGTTAGCCATTAAGGCATCCAGTCGCATAGCTAATTCTAGTGAAGTATACCTATATTTACCGAAAATTGACCTGTATAACTTCCACCAGACATTAATATCTTCACTACTATTTGGCCGATTTGGCTCAGTATACCCCTGGTATCCCCAATCATATCTCCGTGTTCGAGATTGTGGCTGATATTGGACATTTATTTTATGACTAGAGCTATAGGTTTTTTTTTCGCTCTCCGATCCGCGCACAGAGTTTTTATGGTATAAATTTAAAAAATAGAAGTCTCGTAACCGTTGGTATAAGCAAATATTGCCGCCTTCAAAATCGTCTGTTCGGAGTAATTTTAAGTGATTAGGTATACACAATCTTGACAAAGAGAAAATTCTGTACACAAAATCCGGAACTAACTGCGTAACTTGTAAAGGCAGACCGTGGTGAGTCTCATCTGTCATTAAGGTTTGAACAATCGGATTTACCATTTAAGACACAAGATTTCTATTCTCATTATCTATTGCTGAACTGGACATAACCGAGAAATGACTTATTAAATGGAACACCCTGGTTTTTTGCTATCAGCTTCACCTTGTGTATAAGGAAAACAAGGAAAACTTTGCAATAAAGAAATTTTACCTTTGCTTTGGAAGAGTTCCGCTTCTGACTAGCACGAAAGTCTAAGGGTATTTAGAGGAATCGAAGGGAAGCAATCCTTACACGTCTATGTGAGTGTGCTTCACTTTTGTTGCTATAGAGTTTTACTTACGGAAATTCACTGTTTGGATGTCTGAATACAACTGTTTTCAAAACCTGCTCGGAGAACAAACTGTCCATCCTTAGCGGAAACTGTTGTAAACCCTATGGCTAACGCCACGCCTTACGGCTATCGGGAACGCCCGTCGCCTACAGAGGGAAACCCTCCTGCAGCGCTGGACTCACTGCACTTTTCCTCGAAGACAATATTGCTTTCCTTTTTTGGGTTAGCAGAAAATAAAAAGCTCATGAACTCAATTCGGTCATCTGATGCGTTCTATCGAACACTAAGTAGCCAAGAAGCGTTTTTCAGCTTAGACTCCATCATCAGTTTGCCTAACGTTTATGCACCCACTATATTTAAATGTTAGGGCAATAACAACCTCTACTTCTACTCCAATGTAGAAGTTTTAATCATTATTCCTCCCATTGTCATCAGAAGTTAACGCTAGTTTATACTTGGGTACTGCAATATCGTTGATTACTGCAATATCGAAAATTGTATATTGATTCAGCATAAAACTTCCTTATCAATTAGGTGTGTCTTACACATCGAATCCATCAAATCTTTTTAGATACTTGCTGAGGAGTTCGGTTGTTGTTATTTTGGTTCATTTGTACTAACGGAAGATCTGGATTTTTGAGGTCAATGTAGTCTATTTGGCTACGATTCAGTTGTGCAGGTAAATTGCGCATTTGTGCCATTACCTTAATTTTTTCAGGCAACAAAGAACTAGGTGCTCCAAGATGTATATTTCCCAGTTCTGTTTTCAAAATTAAATTTGTTGGATCTTGGAAATCAATTTCTTTAACGTTAACAGAACTCTGGCTGAGAGCTTGATAAAGTTCAGTCCAATAAGGTTGGTACTGCTCTAATGAGCCAAAAACTTTGAGACTAGGCAATCGTAAGCTGGGATCACCAGATGTGTATTTTTCTATAGGTATCCAAACACCATTGGCATCTAGCAATCCTACAGATACTTTTTTGTGATCCGTGTCACTGTTTCCTTGCTCCCGACGACTTTGGGCGAGGCTGTTGCCGCCGCCTTCGGCGATCGCTACAGGAACTCGTTCTTGAATCTGGACGATTAACCCTGGTGGAAACAGACGACGATTGACAATCGCTTGTACTATCATCGGTTGCTGTTTCAAAGATTCAGCGATTCTATGAGGTTCTATCCGCCATAAAGACTGAGGATACGAAAGCACAAGCAATGACTCAATCGCCTCATTAGATAGTAAGTGATTACCTAAAACCTCAATGTCTTGGGGTGTTTTAAGTACCCAAATCGGTTGGATAGCCGTCCACAGCAAACCTCCCGCCAATGAACTCACGGTAATGGTTTGCCAAATTGTCTGGATAATTTTCATCTGCCGCTTTTGACGTAATTTCTTACGGCGACCTTTTAAATCTGAGCGGGAAACCGATACAATGCCAGCCATTTAAACCCTTCCATACTTTTAGTCCTAATCGTCATTACGCATGTACTATTACGTAATTTTAGTAAATGCTGTTAGCGGGACTTAGATCTGCTCTCCAGATGAATCTAGCCTTTTGATTTTTTTGTGGCAACCATTTCCTACTTCAAAAAGCTACAAAAAAAATAGTATTATCTGCATACTACTTTTTCATTGTCCGACCGAGAACTCAGGAGCTAAAATCACACAAGAGTACTTAAACGGTTAAAATGTGTTGAATTTTGAAGAAATTTAATCAGAGTATATACAATGTCTTATTCTTAACAAAAAAAGGAAAAACAGGGTAATTTTTTATAATATCATGATTAGCGTGATAGTACTGAATATAATGCCCATATTATGGGCATGTGATGCAGGAGCAAGCCTTAGAGATGGTCATGGGGATGAATAGAGGTTTGTCCTTAAGAACAATCAACGAAAAATAACTGACAATTCCCAATCTCAAATCCACAGTTCAAAATTAGTACTACCAGTTCAAGGAGCTATCGTTTTCCAAAACCTCACTGCTGTTTTCAACAGCCGTCTGTTGTTCTGCGTTTGTTAAAAAGGCTTGTAACCTCATACGTTCAATATATGGCCAGCCTCCTTCAGCCTCAATATCGCGAAGCAGTGAGTAGAGACCTTGACGATTATCAGGCAAACTCTGTTGGAAAGCGCCATCTCGGATCTCTCGATGTAACTGCTCCAACTGTCTTAGTAAAGCTAAAATAGCTTTAGCATTCCCTTGACAATCTTGGGCTGTATCATGGACTGCTGATGCAATTGTTTGCAGTTGACAAGACAATTTCGTTAACTCTAACTTTTTACCGTTACTCATACACCGCTGTCCCTGTGAATCAGGTTTGCTCAAATTTACTGGAGATTTTGTGCATTCACCTGTTACCAGTCAACCATTAGTTGAAAAGGTTAATTGATTTATGAAGTGTTGCTGTGATAAATTTTCTTTGCATATCTTAAAGAAAATAGGTTTTTGTGAGTCTGTAACTTTGGTGAATAGCTTGATGATATAAGGACTCACTACCCTCACTAGCTTGCTGCTAATACTTTATCAACCGAATATTGACAGGTATTGATCACCGAAGGTGGGGTTTGCTGTGAGGATGAGGCAAAAGTGTAAAGTTCATAAGCCTTTTCCATCCGCCAACGTCCCTTTGGTAAGCTACTAATGAGTGTTTTACTGAAAGCACAGTTATAATTTTAGTGTCTGTATTCATAGCAATACTTAATAATATATAGGAATCCGGTTTGATTTGGTGAGACCAGTGCTGTAGCAGGGTTTCCCGACAGAGGCATCTGGCGGAGCGCGTTAGCTCCGGCCCCCTTAGGGGCTAGTGGAACCGCTCTATGGCTAACGCCACGCCTTACGGCTATCGCAGCGTGCCCGCAGGGCATAGGTTCTCCCCGATAGCCCTCCGGGGAAGACCTCCGGTCTCGCTGCGCTTTAGCCCTCTGGGCGTGCGCAAAGCGCATACGCCAGAGCCGGCACGAGGGAAACCCTACCAAGAGCGCTGGTCTCACCGTAAGGCGTGGCGTTAGCCATAGGGTGAATCACAAAGTAGAGACGCTTAACGCTTAACGCTTAACGCTTAAGAAGCAATAAAAGTGTACCTAGCTTCGTCAAAAATCAAATACGAGTCCTATATATATTTGAGAAATCTATATTACCAATGGCTGTTAACGACCTGTTTAATCATAGCTTATGGATTTCATATATGAAGCACATTTGTAGCTTTTTACCATGTATTAATAAATACTTAAAATCATAAAACTACCTGTAGAGCAACAGTTGAAGTTCTGACGACTCAGATAAAAAAGCAACGAGGTATTGCGCAAGCCTCTGGGCGTGACACGGGCGAGACTGTTGCCGCTGCTGGAGTCCTGAGCCCTATGGCTAACGCCACGGCTGCGCTCATTGCGGGCACGGCGAAGCCGAACGGACACGCTGAGGCTTCGCCACGCCAAAGGCGAACGCGAACGGCGATACGCACAAGCTAAAGCCTCCTGCTGATCGCTACTTGCGATCCCGCTTTGTTAGTAAACATCAGAAAGCTTTGATTTTGAGTTAAAAAAAATCGTATGATCTGGCTGATGATCAGCTGATTTTCCCATAAAACAATGGGCTGTATGTAAAACTGCTTATTCTTTGACCATCCTGTAACCACGTATCCCTACAGATGCAGTGGCTTGGGTAGTTTGAGGTTTAAAGCTTGGGCTAAAGGAGGCAACACGTTTAAAAACGCATAACTCCTGATAAGTTTAAGTCACGGCTTGGGCTTACCAAAGCTTGGGCGCAGTTTTACAAGTTAAATATTAATTTTTGACATTGAGGTTAACCATGAGGTTTCGCGCTTTAATTGTTGCACTCTTGGCTTTATGCTTGGGTTTAGTTACTGCTTGTAGTGAAGGTCCATCATCGAGTAGTACAGAGTTCCTAACCTACGACCAGATTAAAGGCACCGGCTTGGCTGTCAAATGCCCCCAACTGGCAGAAACAAGTCGTGGTTTTATCCCCATAGATAGTAGCCAGTCTTACGCCATAAAAGAACTGTGCTTAGAGCCAACCCAATACTTTGTGAAAGAAGAACCCCTTAATAAACGGCAACGAGCAGAATATGTTGCTGGCAAATTGTTGACTCGCCGCACCTACTCCTTGGATCAAATTAGTGGCGATCTCAAAATCAATCCAGATCAAAGCCTCACCTTTGTGGAACAAGATGGCTTTGACTTTCAAGCTATTACAGTCAAACTGCCTGGCGGTGAAAGCATACCTTTCCTGTTTAGTCTCAAAGGCTTAGTGGCTCAAACACAACCTGGCTTGACCAGCATTAACACCTCAACGGACTTTGAAGGTTCCTTCAAAGTCCCCTCCTATCGAGGTTCTGCCTTCCTCGACCCCAAAGGTCGCGGTGTTACCAGTGGGTATGATAACGCGGTGGCTCTCCCTGCCGGATCTGATAATCAAAAACTCATTAACGCCAACGTTAAGCGAGGTGATGTTCTCAATGGCAAAATTTTTCTACAAATAGCGAAAGTAGATAGCTCTACTGGTGAAATTGCAGGCACTTTCGAGAGCGAACAGCCTTCAGATACCGACTTAGGCGCGAAAGAGCCTGAGGAAGTCAAAATTCGTGGTTTGTTCTACGCTCGTGTAGAACCTGCTCAAGTCTAGATTGTTCTGATAAACCTAAGAGGTAACTTCTTACCCTCTTAACAGGAGAATTTCTGGAAGGAGGTTTCGGAGTTACCTCTGTCGGTTGGGTAAAAATCGCGAAAAATCTACACAAGCGAGAGGAAAAATCGCCCCACCAAGATTGTGAGCCACTCTTGTTGAACTGCCGTGTATAGTTCGCTCAGGCTACAGCAAAGTAGCTCTCCGGTTGGGTGATTTTTGTATAGCAGTTGACAGTTTTGGCGATTTTTCCGCCAACAACAGGGACTTAGAACCCGTCAGTTGTAATAACGTGAGTCGAGCACGGCGCAGGAGGTGACGACAACACCAAGTGCGGGAGGGTAACCCTACCGCAGGCATCTGGCTCCCCCGTTGGGCACCGCAGTTTTTCCGGATTTGATCAAGCGGGTGTATGGCGCTTTTTATTTGAGCATGTAAATATCTTTGATTATTTGAAATTTAGATTATGAATTGTAAAGTTAATTTGATAAGCTGATGCGCTTACTAGGGGAAATCCAAAAAATTAAATATCCAGCCGTATTCGTTAACGGATCTGCAAAACTGTTGACTTGCTTCACTAATAAATATGATCTTTTGGCGCCAGAGCTGATCATGTCTTTCAAAGTTAAGTATTATCCCTGTTAGAATCTGTTTTTCTTTGTGGTATATATTCTTTTTCTCCCATCATCTCCGATGTATTCACGACTATAATTCAGTAGAATTACGGTTTATTATTGAGTGATAATTTTTTATTTTATTTCTATGTGGTTTTCGGAAAGTCACAGGATATATCAGAAAGTTAATTAATACCAAATTGCAATCTAAACTGTAAAACTGAAATGCCTTAAATATCTCAATTTTAAGAGTATTGGCAAAATCTAAATTACGTTTTAGAAGGCGGATTGGTATAAAAAATAAAAGAACCCCTCCAATTTAAATTAAGCTGCATTGTCAATTGAGTTGTGGTAGCTGGTTTGAGCACAAAGTTTTTTATCTGCCATTGGAGCTTGTGTGTTATGTAGGTTTCGGACATCCCCTGTATTTGGTGTAAGTTCGCTGCCTTCCACAAAGGCATCTATAAGGCGTTCGTGTGTCTCTAGCGTTTCTGAGTTGGATAAAGTACAAAACCCCAGTCGCCCTACTAGGTATCTTCACGCCACCTGCTACAACGGGGAGGGTTAACGAACTCAAGGTTTCCTCCTAGTACTCGACCAACCCAAAATTGCCGGGTTAAGGCAAGCAGGGGAGGCAGGGGAAGCAGAGGAAGCAGGGGGAGAAAGAGATTTTTCTTGCTGCTATTAACCAAGCATTGTTACCTTGGCAGACTACTAGGATTAGGGGCAGATTGTACTGTATTCAAAACAGAGCCGTTATATTGTGCGGACGTTGATCTTCCAATGGGTATGCTGCAAAAAATCTGACATATAACTGCAATCGCAGCTTGGTTTAAAAGTGAGTATTTCTTTGTTTGTTTGACCAAGAAATGCGATGTTATGCCAATCACAGTCACCAACGAACTCAAGCATGAGATTTGGCAGTTGTTGCGAGAATATCAGGTATCTGGCTCACCTGACTTTCGCAATCAATTGGTGAAACTTAATTTTGGACTTGTCAGAAAAGAAGCCCATTACTGGATGAATCAATGTCATGAAAGCTACGAGGACTTGCTCCAAGTAGGTTGTTTGGGTTTGATTAGAGCGATAGAAAGATTTGAAATTTCCAAGGGGTATGCTTTAAGTTCCTTTGCTATCCCCTATATTCGCGGTGAAATACAACATTATCTTCGAGATAAAGGAGTCACCGTGCGAATTCCTCGACGCTGGTTTGCGCTGCAACAGCAAGCAATAAGAGTTTCGCGTTCATTAAGGGAAAAATATAATCGCCAACCTACTGACTCTGAGTTAGCAGCAGCATTGGAAATTTCTCCTGATGAATGGCGGGAAATTAAATTAGCGTGGGCTAACCGCGCCCCCTTAAGCCTTGATGTACCAGTGCAAAATGGAGAGAATGGTGCAACTTTATTGGGAGATCTTGTTCCAGACAACCGCTACTACAGCTTTCAACTAGCCCAAGAAGAGCAAATTCGTATCCAACAAGCATTGATGCAGTTGGAACAACCCACCCGCCAAGTCTTGGAATTTGTTTTTTTGGATGATTTGACGCAAAAACAAGCGGCAGAACGCCTTGGTATAAGTGTAGTTACGGTCTCTCGTAGGCTGAGGAAAGGGCTAGACTTGCTGAAACACTTAATGTATGTGGCAGAAGATTAACGGCTTTTGAGAACAGTTCATGGGCAGAAATTCAAAAATTGTAATCGCAGCGATTCTGACTTTGGCGACTTTGGCGATCGCCTCTTGTTCCTCAGAAAGTGAACAATCTAGTCATCCTACCCCCACCTACACACCAGCAGCAAGAGAGCCGTTCAAAAACCCAGGCGTATCTAACGAAAAAGTAACAAATCAACCCTTCAAGAACCCAGAGGTTCTTACCAAACAAACTCCGCCAGTTACCTCCACCACAACTGCTAACTTGATTCAACCAATCGATTCTACAAAACGGGTAAGTGTCGTATCAAAAGGTCGCAATGATCCGTTTGCAAGAATTGTGGTTCCTGATTCCATCAAAGTCACAAATCAGCCTGCACAAGCAAAACCTGTTCTTAAGTTACCTCCTATAAGCACACCTAAGAGTAAACCGCACAGCGTCATAACTGCTATAAGTAAAAATCCTTTAAACCAACAAAAGCTAAATCAAGAAAAACACACAATTAACAAAAAAGCGATCGCCCAAGGCGGCGGCAACAGCCTCGCCCAAAGTGCAGTGCCCAAAAAAGTGATTAAGCATAACTCAGCACCGCCAGTGGCGCGTGTATCTCATAATAAAATTAAACCCAACCGTGCCTTAACTCGTGTGCTGCCAAAAGTTTTACCGCAAGCTGTCCCTAACTCTGCCTTAGCATCTGTAACACCACCGCAAGCTATCCCTAACCCTGCCTTAGCATCTGTAACACCACCACAACCAGAGTTAGCCAAAGCAGTAGTTGTTTCTGGTGTTCTTCTCATTGGTAAAGAACCCCAAGCAATTATCAAAGTACCAAATGAACCTACAAGTCAGTATGTACACGCTGGACAGCAGTTGGCAAACGGAGTGCTGATTAAACGTATTGAAATAAATCAAGGCTCCGAACCTGTCGTGATTCTGGAACAATATGGTATTGAGGTTGCGAAAATGGTAGGGCAAGGACTTACTACTCAAACCTCACCTACTGCTTCTGGGGAAAATCCTGTTTCTAACACAGCGCTACCCCAAAACCCTGTTCCAGAGGAAGATACTTAAAGATGGAGACAAAAGAAACAATTGAATTTGCTGGTTTACCTTTAGCAGTCTATCGAGAGATAGCAGCTCATTTGTGTCAGGTAGAAGGAGTAGAAGTGAGTTTAATTCCTCAAACTTCTCAACAATTTGATTACAATCAAAGCCAAATTGCTGGTTTATGGATTTCGTATACGCCTGAGTGTGGCGCACAAAGTAGGCAACGCGTACAGCAAATTTTGACTTATTATCGCGATCGCTACGTTGCTTAAGGAATTGTCACAAGAAATTTTAGTAAATATGTCTATGTTTAAGAATTTTTGGGTTGAGGTTTCTCCACCCAAAAATTCGATTTTTTTGTTGAGGAAATGCGCTCTATAGCGTGTAGACTCACAGGATTCTAACGGTTCAGTAAATAATCTGAATGCTGGTTCTAACGCTGACTTGGGACTAATGCGTTCCCTGGCGGTAGTGAAAGAACTGCGTAAAATCCACAACCAGCAGCGTAAAACGCGAAGAATTCAGTTTCGCCCCTATTCGGCGGCGCAGTTAATATTACCGGATGGCGAATTTGCCTCAATTCCGAACAACCAGCGTCAGCCAGATGCGACACGGCGACGCATTGAAATTCGTTTTACTCGCCTTGGTAAAGTGCGATAAGTCAAGTGAGTGAAAGCCCACGATTCTGATAGTTAAGCCAGCAGCTTCCCACACGTAATCTCAACTTTGTGAGTGTTTGAATTAAAACAAGATAATCAGGTGATGACTTTTGAAATTACTGAGTTAAACTGGCAAGCAAGATAATCCTAGTATAACCAGCGCATCTCTACAGTCTGGGCATCACTCAACATGAAACACTGGCAATTTCTGATACAGAAACAGGGCGATCGCTCTTGGAGTCCCATAGAATCCCCAAATATAGAAATTGTAGAAGGTCGGTATAGAATTTTAGCTCGCTCTGACCTGATTAACACTGATTTGCAAGTGCAGATCACCCATAGTTCAACGATGGAGTTTCCACCGAAGCGGCGAATTCAAAAGCGATCGCGTTGTACAAACTCTGAAGGCTTAATCGCAGTTCTCCCCTTTAGTTATCTCAAGCCAGGAGTTTGGGAGTTATGTTGTTGGGGTGAGTTGATGTCGCACTTTGTCGATCAACCTTGGCAACATTGTATCCAGTTGAAAGTTCTACCTATAGTAGTTATAGAGGTGGGACGACAACAGGAGGACATTCGATTGTCAACAGTCGATAAGGAGGAATTTCCTGTCTTTAGCGATGAATTGCTTGAAGAAGCGATGATTTCGCAACCGATTAGCCCAGTTTGGCTCAAAGGTGAGAAAACATCGGAAATTTTACAAAACTTAATAGAGATTGCTTTACCTGATTCTCAATTGGCAGCAGGAATTGAGGATTTTTCAGATCAGACGCTAGAACCACCGCTAGTGTTGAAACTTCAGGAAGATTTTTACACTGTTCCTTGGGGGCAAACTCTCACAATCAATGGACGTGTGGAGCAAAAAGAAACGACGAATTTAGATTTGAGCCTAAGATCAAATTATGAAAAAGTCTATGCAGGAGAAATCAGAATAGAACTGCGCTCACCCCAAGATTCTAAAATCATCAGGCGAGTGCGGCAATCCTTAAGCGAAAAGTTAATACCATTTCCGATCAGATGTTCTATAGAGGTTCCCCCTGGTTGTGAATCCAAGCTGATTTTGGGAGAAATCAGTTTACATGGCATCCTTACGGTTGATGGTAAAGCCACACTATTAACTAACCAGTTTTTCACAATGACAGCAGATGTCACAGAATTACTGGCAATCAGCGCCACAGCCAAAAAAAATGAACTAGATACGATAGAACATCAATCAGTATCTTCTACAACACTGGCGACGTCAGTTGCCAAAAAACTATCCACACCTCTAGATTTGCAACTTTTCAATTTAGCAAAAACGCCAAAAAAAGCGAAATCACATCTGTTGCAGCCATCTCCCAAAAAATCTTTGCCACCGAAAATTGATCCGCCATTACGTCGTCTTAAATCAGCAGCGATTTCGCCTCAACTACCAAGCTTTGTTCAGCATCAAAATCGGATGATTAGTTCTGCTGCTGTTTGCGAAGCATCTCCAAACTTGGAGTCAGACAGGGAGATAACAAGTAAAGTCATCAGGATGGAGACAACTTTACCCTATCTCAGACGACTCAAAACATCCCAGAATGAAACAAAAGGCATCATGCGTTATGAGCCAGTTGACGAACAGCAGGATACAACTGAGATTCATAACGAGGATGCCGCGAAATCAGTTGTAGAACAAACACAATCTCAGATTTCATCTTTTGATGAAGATGCAGCAAACGTTGCAGCAAAAGACAACGCACAACCCCAAGACACGTTTGTCCAATTAGTCATTCCCCATAATTCGCAACTGATCACCACAGGTAGCGCCAACATATCCCCCTTAATTAGAAAGTGGATGCATACTCAAGGGTATTCCTTGCCTGAACCGATTAATTTGCACAACCAAGACGACGATATTTATATTGTCGCCAGTCAAGATCAGATGTCTGATGAGGTTAACAAAAAAACACACAAACATGGAGATGCTGAGGATCTACAGGACAATACTAGGGAGGGAGAGAAGGAAGGAGGGAAGAAGGGAAAGAGGGAAGGAGGGAAGGAAGGATATTTATTTTCCCCCACTCCCTCACTCTCTCACTCCCCTGATGGCAGAGTATTGTCGGCTAGGTTGGTACACGAAATAGTTGTCGAAGATATATTCGATGAAATCGAACCACAGACTTTCAAAAATCAACCTTCCAAACAAAAAGAAGAATCAGTATCCAATGTATCTGTTAGCTTACCAGTCTTATCAGAAATCACGGAACCACTACCAGTCCCGCAACTGCATTTGTCATCAGACGAACTCATCTCTGGAAAATTTGTGAGGATACGCGTCCAGTTAGCGCCAGTCAGTTCTCAAGTGGCTGTGAAGTTATGGATTTCGGATTGCCAAACTCGTGGGTTGATAGGTGAACCGCGTTGGTTAACAAATTTACGGCTTAACCCTACTGGAGTTTTGGAAGAAATCACTCATCTGAGGGTTCCTTTTGGGTGTTTGGAAATTCGCTTGGAGGCGATCGCTGTGGACAAGGTGACTCAGCAAGAAAGCCACAAAGTCTCTATCCTGCGGAGTGTAATGCCTCCAGACTTAGCTCGCTTGCAGCTCAACGAAGTTTTCGGTGTATGAACAATCAACTTTATTGCAAGCTGCTGTGTTAAAAATCTTTAGAATTTGAAAAATCATGCAAGATTTGCAGTAAGCTCATTTTGAATTGTCGTTTGATTTGATAGGAATATTTTATGTACACAGCTTCATTTTTACCTCTCATCCTTACGTACCCAGCTTCATATTTGTCTTCCATCTTTGTTCCAGTCATTGGTTGGGTTATTCCAACTATAGTTTTTGCGTTTCTGACGGTATACATAGAACGCGAAGATATTGTCTAAATTCGTTAGCCGACTTCATTCTTTGGCACTCCTACCCCTCCATCTGGAATAAAACGTCCTTGATTTGGTGGTGAGTGCCATAGAGATTACCAAAAACACCACCCTTTTCGCCTCTGTTTGCTACGCAAGAAACTTGGTTGAAAGGGTGTTCAATAACTTGACTGTACCAAGGTTACAACACTTTGTAGGTTTTTAAAAACTGCTTCCCTCAGGGAGGCAGTTGTTTTTTTGGAACCTATGGAAACTCTCACCAAATTTAAACCGGTCTGTTCGCGTAGCGTTCCCGTAGGGTAGCCCCCGAATTAATTCGTGGAATAAATCCGTCTTCAAAAGCTTTGATGCCTGCGGCATCAAAGCTTTTCGCAAAATCCAAAATCCAAAATTCTATCTTGTTGCCCCTGGATTCATGCATGGAGTAAATCTAAAATCCAAAATCTAAAATCCAAAATCCAAAATTGATTCACTTTCCAAAGCCCTTAGTTGTTTGTTTTTGACTTTTCCCTTTGGGCTTAGATTTACTAACTTCCATCAAAGCTTCTTGGAATAAATTATGCAGGTGTATTGGTACGCTGGCAATTTCTGGTAACTCTGGCTCTATGGGTTTGTTGTATTCTTGCAAGAGTGTATCCAAGTCATTTGAAAGTTGAAAATTTGGTCGTTTAAGAAACGTTTGTAGTACTTTTTCTAACTGCGTTGGATACTCCTGGGCTAAGCGATGCCAAATGAAAGCATTAATACTTTTATCTTCTAGATAAAAACGAATCAGTTTTTCAGCACCTTCTACACTTTGCCAATCATCTGCTTCTAATATTGTTTTGATTTTAGAATAGGTTGGCAGAAACATCTGTCCCCATCGGGGATGAGACATAGCTGTCACCTGTTCTGCTTTTTTCAGTTCAGCAGGTAAATCGACTTTTGGCATCACCATTTTACTACTGCTGTTTTTCTTCTCAAACATTTGTGACACCGCTTGAGAGTCAGCACCAAATTCTTCTGCAACTGCTTTGATTTCTTCTTCTCCTAAACCAGCTTCTTGTGCGACATCTCCTAATGATTTGGAAGGATCAATCCCTGCTTCTTCCAAACGTTTCTTCGTTAATATTTCTTGGAATTCACCAATCTTTTTGTTGAGTTGGTATCCTGGAAGTGTGACTTCATCAGTACCAAAAAACTCTATAAACTGCTGATGATAGATTCCTACAGATTGCCAAGCTTCTTCTAGCAAGTCTGGAGCATCACCATAAAGATTGTCTTTGTAATTATCTTTAAAATTACCAATAGCTACTGCTAGTTTTGGTTTCCCCAGTTTACCCATCTGTGTGTAGGAACTGAAGAAAGTCCAGTAACTGTCAGTCACAGGAGAAATACGAGTCAGTAAAATTTCTCCTTCTTTCAACCGAGACATTTCGTTTAGTTTCTGGGAGGTGTTTGGCTTGACAGTGTAGTATTTGTCTGTCAACCAGTTCCTTAATTCAAAGCCATCAGGTAAGATTTTTGTAATCGCAAATAAGCCACTAAAACTGCGATGCCAACTTTTGATAAGTTCACGATCAAGCTCAGACAACTCTTGATCGCTTTGGAGAAACAAGTCTAAGGGCGAGGAGTCACCAACTTGCCCTTCTGTAATGAATGAGTCAATAATCAGTTCTTGTTGAAAATTATCACCGCTTCCACGACGTGACTTGAGCGCAGCATAGCTTTCCAATGCTTGTGCAAGTTCGCCTTCAGCGTCATAGACAAAATCAGTGACGTCTTGTTTGAGTTGGTGCGATCGCTCTAATATAACATCCACAAGTTAATCTCTCGGACTCGATTGTTGTTGTACGTTAGACGTTAGCAGAGAATTTCTGCATTTGGCTATTGCAGGATATATTCGGACATTTACGTGTCAAAATTTGATTGACAGACGGCCAGCCATGTAGCATAGAATTTGTACCCTTGCACAAAAAGAACGCGATCGCTATGGGCATGACCCTTGTAGAAAAAATTTTGGCGAAAGCTTCCGGTCGTTCGGTAGTCGAACCGGGGGAAAATATCTGGGTTAATGTTGATGTTTTGATGACACATGACGTTTGTGGACCTGGAACCATTGGCGTTTTCCAACGCGAATTTGGTGCTGACGCCAAAGTCTGGGATTCTGAAAAAATCGTGTTAATTCCCGACCATTATATTTTCACGGCTGATGCACGCGCTAACCGCAACGTTGATATTTTACGTGATTTTGCAAAACAACAAGGTATAAAATACTTTTACGATATTACTGACCTTAGCAACTTTAAAGCCAACCCAGATTACAAAGGTGTTTGCCACGTCGCCCTAGCCCAAGAAGGTCACACCCGCCCAGGCGAAGTCTTATTTGGTACTGACTCCCACACCTGTAACGCTGGTGCTTTCGGTCAATTTGCGACTGGTATCGGTAACACAGATGCTGGTTTTATTATGGGGACTGGCAAGCTACTGATCAAAGTTCCTGCCACCATGCGTTTTGTGTTGGATGGTGAAATGCCTCCTTACTTGTTAGCCAAAGACCTGATTTTACAAATTATTGGGGATATCAGTGTTGCTGGCGCAACTTATCGGACGATGGAATTTACAGGAGAAGCCGTCGAACGAATGACGATGGAAGAACGGATGACTTTGTGCAACATGGTCATTGAAGCTGGTGGCAAAAATGGTACCATTGCTCCTGACGAAACCACGTTTGAGTATGTACGGGCGCGTACCAACAAACCTTTTGAGGCAGTATACACAGACTCAGATGCCAAGTTCTACAGTGAGCATCACTACGATGTTTCCAAACTAGAACCAGTTGTTGCCCAACCTCACTCCCCTGATAACCGTGCTACAGCACGAGAGTGCAGCGATGTCAAGATTAACCGAGCTTATATCGGTTCCTGCACGGGTGGAAAAACAGAAGACTTTTTCCATGCAGCACAAGTTCTCAAAGGTCATAAGGTGAAGGTTCCGACTTACATAGTCCCTGCTACCCAAAAAGTTTACGAAGATTTGTTTAAAATCAAGTACCAAGAGCAAACCCTCTCAGAAATTTTCTTAGAAGCTGGTTGCATTGAACCTGCTGCGCCTTCCTGTGCTGCTTGCTTAGGTGGTCCCAAAGACACCTTTGGGCGGATGAATGAGCCAGAAATCTGTGTTTCCACCACCAACCGCAACTTCCCCGGACGAATGGGGCATAAAGAAGCGGGAATTTATCTTGCTTCTCCCTTCACCGCTGCAGCTTCCGCAATCACTGGGTATGTGACAGATCCGCGTGAGTTTTTGTAAGAGGACAAGGGGACAGTAGGACAATACGGTTGCTGATTAAGATAATTTGCAAGAACCATAACCTCTGTAGAGACGTTGCATGTGAGTCCAGCGCTGCGGGAGGGTTTCCCTCCGCAGGCGACTGGCGAACCCGGAGGGCAACGTCTCTACACGTGTGAAATCTCCAAAAAAATCCTTAACTCTTTCACTCCCGTCACCTCCCAATCCACTTAATTGATTCCACTGAGATGATAATTCTCGTAATGGGTGTCTCTGGTTCTGGTAAATCCAGCATTGGGCAACTGTTGGCAGACTCTTTACACGCTGGATTTAGCGATGCTGATGCTTTTCACTCGCCAGAAAATATTGAGAAAATGCGGCATGGCATTCCCCTAAATGATTTAGATAGGGTGCCTTGGCTACTGGCGTTGCAACAGGCGATACAGCAGTGGTTGCAAGAGAATAAAAATATGGTGCTGGCGTGTTCTGCGCTGAAAGCCAGCTATCGCGAGGTTTTGGTTTTGGATGAGAAACGCGTAATTGTGGTTTATCTTAAAGGATCATTTGAGTTGATTCAAAAGCGGCTACAGATGCGTCATGGTCACTTTATGGGTGAAAAACTTCTTAAAACTCAGTTTGATACTCTTGAGGAGCCATCTGGTGCGATTACAGTAGATGTTGCAGATCCAACAGAGGTGATTGTGCAGAAGATTAGAGTGAGTTTGGGGATTTAGCTTCTTCGCCCCTAAGCCCTCACTAATTGTATCCCTTACACCATTTCACGAAATCCCTGATACAAATGCTTGGTTTCTAATTCTTTCCCCCTGCTCCCTGCTCCCTGCCCCCTGCTCCCCATTTGTATCAACCTTAAAGTGAAACGGTATTACACCCCTATCCCCTTACACCCCTAGTTGTTGACGCCGCCGCTTAATAAACGTAACAAAAGCCACTCCTAGCATCAGCAGTGCGATCGCACAAACCCCATGCCATTGCCAACGACTCCAAGCATATGCACCAAGGAACGAACCCAACGCTCCTCCCATAAAGGAAAAGGTCATATAAAGCGCATTCAAACGGCTGTGAAACTCTAAGGGTAAACTGAAAATTCTTGCCTGGTTGGAAATATGTGTGCTTTGCGCACCCAAGTCCAGAAGAATAACCCCGATAATTAGCCCCAGGATGTGGTAACCAAACACCCACAAAATGAGAAATGACAAGGTTGTAATCGAAAGACCAAACGCCACAGTTATCTTGGGATTCCTTTTATCTGCTATCTTACCTGCAACAGGAGCCGCTGCTGCTCCTACCACACCAACCAACCCAAACAACCCCGTCACTTCACTACCGTAGTGATAAGGTGGCTGTGCCAAAAAGAAAACAAGAGTACTCCAAAAAGCACTGAAGGCTCCAAAGGACATCGCCCCTGCAAGAGATGCTTCACGTAAGATAGGCTGCTGTTGTATCAACTTGAATAAAGATCCAACCAATTGAGGATAAGAAACTCGCAGCGACGGTTGACTTTTTGGCAGCATTTGTGATAGGACAACAGCCAGAACAATCATCAACCCACTCGCGAGCCAATACATCGCCCGCCAGCCGAGACTTGCTCCCACAAAGCCGCTCACCGTTCTAGCCAAAAGAATTCCTATCAACACCCCACTCATCACCGTACCAACAATTCTTCCTCTCTGTTCTGGTTTTGCCAGTTGTGCTGCAAAAGGAATTATCAGCTGAGCCGAAACACTCGTTATGCCGATCGCCAAACTCGCCACTAGCAACCAAGCAAGGTTGAGTGATGCTGCTGCTGCTCCCAATGCTACAGATGTAAACACCAGCATCATCAAAATCAACCTCCGCCTCTCCATCAAGTCGCCCAGTGGAACGAGGAGGAAAAGCCCTACAGCATAACCAATTTGAGTCAACATGGGAATCCACCCTGTCGCATGGTTAGAAGCTTGAAGGTTTTGGGCAATCACAGCCAACAGAGGTTGGTTGTAATATAAGTTAGCGACGACAGTTCCACAGGTTATTGCCATTATCAAGACTAAACCACGCCCTAAAGGGTTTTGGCTAGTTCTATGAGTAGATGCACTCTTGGAATACTGATTAACATCTTTCACAGGAGATAACTCCATTTACGTATAAATTTGTATAGGAATCTGGTTTGGTTTATGAACTAGTTGAGGTAGGGAACAGGCAACAGGCAACAGGCAACAGGCAACAGAGAACATAAACTGTACGAAGCTTTGCAAAAATCAAATAGGAATTTTATAGATTTAAAGGGTGTAAGGGCAACGCCAAGGTGAGCGCTCGCGCCGAACGGTGTAGGGGTTAGTTTTGGTCATCTTCTGTACATATCGTGATGCTTTTTTTCTGAAAGATTATCGATAATCGCTAACTTCACTTAAATTTATCGATAATCTATAATCAAAGTCAAGTAGAGAAGAGAAGAGAAAAAAGTTGGAAGATGAAAATGAAGCGTGAATGCATGAGCGATCGCGTCAAGCAGGTACTCATAGAGCGCATCCTTAACGGCACTTATGAACCTGGTAAGCGATTGGTAGAATTACAGATTGCTAAAGATATGGAGACAAGTCAAGCACCAGTTCGGGAAGCACTGCGCGAACTAGAAGCGATGCGGCTGGTGGATAGTCAACCCTACCGGGGAACACGAGTGCGGGAGGTGAGTTTGCATGAGATGCAGGAGTCTTATCAAGTTCGAGGAGAACTCGAAGCATTGGCAGCACGGTTATCAGCGCCTAAGTTTCACAACAACCCCCAACCACTTCAGACTGTGCAAGTGATATTTCGAGATGCAGCTTTAGCAAAGGACTTGAAGCTACTGGCACGGCAAAATGCAGTGTTTCATCGACTTATTGTTGAGACATCAGGTAATAGTGTCTTATTGCACACGTGGGATTCATTAAATTTTGAAGCTTGGACTCGCATTAATTTAGAATTGAGCCAAAATAAAATTGATCCGCTGTGTTTTGTAAAGGAACATCAGGAAATCATTAACGCATTCGTGCAGGGCGATGGAAACACCGCAGCAGAGTTACTTCGCCAACATGCACAGACGACTGTGTTAACGCCTGAGACACAAGAGGCAGCTTTTCCTTTGTGAATAGAAAACAGGGAACAGGGAATAGGCAACGCTTAACAGGCAACAGGGAATAGGGGAAGGTTTTTTAATCCCTTTGGCTTTAACCTTTCCCCTTTCCCCTTTCCCTAGGTGGGGATAAATTTTGAAATCTCAGACAAAGGAAAACGGAACTAAAGCATGTAAAAGCTAGAATCTAGCTATATCGTATCTGGTGAGTAGATAGTATTGTTAAGTTCCGAATATGGCAGGACACAGTAAGTGGGCAAATATTAAACGCCAAAAAGCAGTTGTGGATGCAAAAAAGGGTAAGACTTTTACCCAGTGGTCCCGTGCTATTATTGTGGCGGCGAGAAGTGGGGTTCCAGATCCAGCGGGAAATTTTCAACTGCGTACCGCAATAGAAAAAGCAAAAGCGGCGGGTCTTCCAAATGAGAACATAGAAAGAGCGATCGCCAAGGGTGGAGGTACACTCTCAGGTGATTCCTCTAGTTTAGAAGCAATCCGTTACGAAGGTTACGGTCCTGGAGGAGTTGCTATCCTCATTGAAGCCTTGACAGATAATCGTAATCGTACTGCTGCAGACTTACGTGTTGCTTTTAGTAAAAATGGTGGTAACCTCGGTGAAACAGGTTGTGTCAGCTGGATGTTTTCCCAAAAAGGCGTTTGTACTGTAGAAAGAATCGTCGATGAAGAACAGCTTTTAGAAGCATCTGTTGAAGGAAGTGCTGAGTTTTATGAAATGAGTGAAGAGCAAATTGCTGAGGTATTTACTGAAGTGGTTAATTTAGAGAACCTGAGTCAAACTCTCAAACAAAAGGGTTTTGAGGTGAGTGATGCCGAACTACGCTGGATTTCTGGTAACAATGTAGAAGTGACTGCTCCAGATCAGGCACGCTCACTTCTGAAGTTAATTGATACTTTAGAAGGTTTAGATGATGTACAAAATGTTACTTCTAATTTTGATATGTCAGAAGAATTGATGGCTGTGATGGCTTGAAATTTGATATTAAATCTCACTTAAAAATTTTAAAAGCGTTACAATTAGAACACATAAAATACTGAACAATACAATGCTTAGAAGATCTAATTGTTAATTTATGAGATGAAAAAATACTGTCAGCTTGCAACTTTTGGCTGTAATGATAATTTTGGAATTAGAGATGTCAAACCTGCAAAAATCGACACAAAAACTCCACGTCAAGAACATGAGACTGACATAACTGTATGAAATACTTAGATTATTGATTTTTTGAGAAAAATTAAGTAGCTCGACCAAATTAAACGTAATCTGAGTTTGATATAACTTACACATTTGGGATCTTCCCAATTCCTATTCCTCCTCCTCGACACACATAACAGAATCTAACCCCGTTGCGTTCCTCAAGCTCCAGCGGGGTTTTTTGTATTTATAAAAGAGTTGACTAAAGTAACCTAATCTGTTATCCAGTTAACCTAAAAAAGGCAAAAATTTACACAAAAACTCCATATCAATAACACTACAATGTCATATCTTCTTGGGATAGTTGAATGGTTGATTCTTGAGTGATAAAAGTTTCACATGAACAAGATTACAAAAGCTTTACTTCTGTCTCTTGTGGTTGCTGCTCCTGTAGCCCTAACTGCACCTGCTGTACACGCACAGGGAACAATGTCTTCTCCCGCCACAACGACATCACCTACAACGACTCCTGGTACAACTACCAAGCCTGGTGGTACTATGAAACCCTCCACGACTAAAAAGAAGAGAACTACGAAAAAAAGGACTCCCACTTCTAGCTCTACCAAAACACCTACAAGCAAAACACCTACAGGTAGTACACCCACAGCATCACCTTCTACCACTCCATCCACACCTGCTTCACCTTCTCCTGCTCAATAAATAATAGTTAATAAGGGGGCTTAATCAGGCAAGCATCTCGTCAAAACTATATATCCTCATGCTCATCAAGCTTTTGCTCGCTGTTTAGAATGGCGAGTATTTTTATTTGTAGTGTTGAACCTTAACAGTGAACAGTAAACAGTGATAACTGATAACTGATTCGGTCATAGATTTTTTCTCTCTCAAACACCCAATTAAGTTTCTATACCAAAAGTTGACGGTCACACGATAATGCTCTTATGGTTTATGGAGTGTGTGTGACGTTTATCGACGCATCTCGCCCGAACCTTGAAAACCCCATTATTCCGTTGAGATGCGTCGATGGTTTACCCAGTAAGCTTTTCAGACACCAAAATTGATTTATTTTTGAGAGAGTTTAATCACTTTGTCGAGATGCGTCGATTGGGGGGTCTGAAAGTCCTACCCAGTAAGGTTTCCAGAAGTGAACCTTTCCATTACCTCTTCTCCGCAAGGAGATGGAAACGTTCTGGTGTAGTTGTGGGTTTTGGCGTTGTGTTTTGCGCCCTTTCCACTACCTCTTCTCTCTGTATTCTCTGCGCCTCTGCAGTTCAAAAATAATTATTATTCTGGTAATTCGGGACTGACATCTCCTCAACTTGCTCTTCCTAGCCCGTTTGCGTCAAAATAAGAATGAAAACGCTGTAACTTATCTTAACAATGGCGCAAGCGCAGCTTCAAACCCTTAACCCTCCCCAAACACCGACACAGACGCGGGGATATGATTATGATTTAGTCATCGTCGGCGGTGGGATTGTTGGCTTAACCCTAGCCTCTGCCCTAAAAGATTCTGGATTCAGCGTGCTGCTGGTGGAAGCAAAAGTAGAATCAGCGGCTGTAGCCAAAGGACAAGCTTATGCGGTGCATATGCTTTCGGCGTTGATTTTCCAAGGAATTGGAGTTTGGAACAAAATATTGCCCAACATCGAGACTTTCCGCCGTGTACGTCTTTGTGATGCTGATTACCCCAATGTGGTGGAATGGGAAACAAAGGATATAAATACAAAAGATTTAGGTTATGTGGCAGAACATCAAGCACTGTTGCATCCCTTACAGGAATTTGTCAAAAATTGTCCCAACGTCACATATCTGTGTCCTGCCCAAGTGGTTAATATCCAGTATCAGCAGGATGTGGTGACGATGGATGTTAAAATAGCAGACCAGATGCAGACGGTTCGCAGCAAATTAATTGTAGCCGCAGATGGATCGCGTTCCCGTATCCGTGAAGCTGCTGGAATTAAAACCCGTGGCTGGAAGTATTGGCAATCTTGTATTGTTGCTTTTGTCAAACCAGAAAAACCCCACAACAACACAGCATACGAAAAATTTTGGTCTAGTGGTCCGTTTGCAATTTTACCTTTGCCAAGAAACCGTTGCCGAATTGTGTGGACTGCCCCCCATGAAGAAGCAAAAGCTTTATGCACCTTGGATGATGAGCAATTTTTAACAGAATTACAAGCGCGTTATGGGAACCAGATGGGCAAGTTGGAATTGTTGGGCGATCGCTTTATTTTTCAGGTACAACTTATGCAGAGCGATCGCTATGTTCTCCACCGACTCGCTTTAATTGGCGATGCTGCACACAATTGCCATCCTGTAGGCGGACAAGGTTTGAATTTAGGAATTCGCGATGTGGCTGCTTTGGCGCAAGTGTTGCAAGAAGCGGATGCTCAAGGTGAAGATATCGGCAACATTCAAATTCTCAAACGTTACGAACGCTGGCGCAAGCGGGAGAACTTGACAATTTTAGGTTTTACTGATTTATTAGACCGCATGTTTTCTAACAACATTTTGCCAGTTGTGATAGTTCGTCGTCTTGGCTTATGGATAATGCAGCGAGTACCTATGGTAAAAGTATTTGCTCTCAAGTTGATGATTGGTTTGAAGGGGAAGACTCCCAAATTAGCACAGCATTAAAGAACTGGTTATTTGCTGTTTTTTGTTCCCTGTTCCCTGTTCGCTCTTAAGAATCATTCAGCCAGCATCCCAAATGTTTAAATTTGTGGGTATGAGCTTTTAGCCAATTTTGGTTAAAAATTGGGAGCAAAATACTCACACGACTCGTCTTGTTTTATGGATGGGCACTTCCATCATTCAAGATTGCTATCACCATTTGTCTTGAGATAAAACAAAGACAAACGCAAAGAGAATCATGCAAAAATGATCGCTCAGTTATGAGTCACTAACTCTTTTTTTAATACTCTGATCAAAAAATATTTAAAAGGCTATTTGTGCTATTTTGACATCTCTCGTTAGAGGGATAAAGATAGAACTATAGGTTGATTCAAGATTATAACAATTGATGGCTTTCTGCTTGTCATTTTTGTATTATTTATAACGTTATCATATTTTGAAAGAGTTTGTATCAGTAATAAAGTTAACTAATTCAGACTGTCATTAGTCATTAAGTAAGAGTTGTAAACGTTATTAATGTCATTAGTGTTGGTCTATTTGTTTCTACTTAATTACTTAGTTTTAATAAGTTTTGAGAAAAATAAATATGGAGTCATTTTAATAACAAGCTAATAAAAAAAACCAGTGTTTACTTTGAAAAAAAGCTTTGAGATAAAAAGTCGTATGTCTTAGTTCTCTAATCCTTAACGAAGATTACTTACGCCAACAAAGTGCCAATAATTCCTAAAAGTTCAAAGCAACATCTCATCCTTGTTTCCAAAAATAAAAAATACAAAAGTTAAAACTGAAGACGTTGACCACTAGTGATGCTAAAGTGGCAAGAAATTCATGTGAAATTTTCAGCGGGAATCGATGCTGAAGAAGCTACAGACAAAGCATATTTCTCTCATAGTGGGTGCTGGACTATGTGCCTTTTTAGGTGGGGCAATCCTGTCAGCTCCCCAGATAGGAAAATCCGTAAGTCAATGGCTTAAACCGCACAAGACTGAACCAGAGAAGCTTTCGGAAGAAAGCAAAGCCAAATCACCCGTTTTTGCCTTGGTATCACAATCTCCGCAAGAACGTGGCGCAAAACTAGAAGCACTAATAAAGGAGGCATCAAATTCAGCAGATCAAAATCGCGCTCGTTATCTTTTAGCAAGTGACTTAATTGAACAAAAGCAAGCTCAACCTGCACTAAAGTTACTAGATGGATTAGACAGAGATTATCCAGTCCTTGCTCCGTATGTGTTGCTAAAACAAGCCCAGGCACACGAAATTCTAGGACAAGAAGGCAAAGCCTCGGATCTGAGGCAGAAAGTAATCAAAGAGTACCCCAAACAACCGGCTGCTGCTAAAGCCTTGTATCTCATTGGACTCCCGGAGTATCAGGACAAAGCAATAGCTGAATTTCCTTCTCATCCCCTTACCTGGGAAATTATCCGTAAACGGTTGGAGACAAATCCCAATCAACCGCAATTGCAGTTAATTTTGGCAAAATATGCCTATGATCAACCAGGAACTGTACCTGTATTGGATCAGCTGGCGAACAATTCCACCCTTAAACCCGAAGAGTGGGACATCGTTGGTTCAGGGTACTGGGAAAACAATGAATTTGGCAAAGTAACGACAGCATACGCCAAAGGAAGTAAAACAGCCCGCAACCTCTACCGTGTTGCCAGAGGATTGCAGGTGAGTGGAAAACGAGTAGAAGCCCTTGCAGTCTATCAAGAACTTGTCAAGGCATTTCCGGATGCTAAAGAAACTAGCACTGGTCTGTTACGCTTAGCAGAAATGGCAACAGTACGTAAAGATGCTTTGCCGTATCTTGATCAGGTTATTACTAAATTTCCTGACAAAGCAGGTACAGCGCTGGTAGAAAAAGTCAAAATCCTTCAGGCTCAAGATCCAAAAGCAGCAAGTGAGGCTACTAAGCTACTGATTACCAAGTACGCTAATTCTGAGGAAGCGGCAGAATATCGCTGGAAAATTGCACAACAAAAAGCGAAAGCCAAAGATTATAAAGCTGCATGGCAATGGGCAGAACCGATTGCCAAAAATAACCCCAACAGTATTTTGGCTCCTAGAGCTAGCTTTTGGGTTGGAAAATGGGCAACCAAACTCGGGAAAAAAGCGGAAGCAAAACAAGCTTATGAGTATACCCTCAGCAATTTTCCCCATTCTTACTATTCGTGGCGAGCAGGCGCTACTTTAGGACTTAATGTTGGCAATTTCAACTCCGTGCGCCAGATGAACCCAAGCCTCGTCCCGTTCCAGCGTCCGCTGCCAACTGCTGGCTCTGAGACATTTAAAGAATTATACCTCCTTGATCAAGACCGCGATGCTTGGTTGCAATGGCAGACCGAATTTCAGAACAAAATGCAACCAACAGTAGCAGAGCAATTTACTGAAGGTTTGATGCGGCTGGCAAAGGGAGAAAATATTATCGGAATTGACAAAATTGCCAAGTTGGAAGATCGAGAAACGCCGCAAGAACAAGCACAGTACCAGGCTTTGAGCAAACAAGTCACTTACTGGCAAGCTCGTTATCCTTTCCCCTATCAAAAAGAAATTGAGGAATGGTCCCAAAAGCGTCAACTCAATCCTTTGCTAGTGACTGGGCTTATGCGTCAGGAATCACATTTTGAGCCAAAAGTCCGTTCTACAGCGGGTGCGGTTGGTTTAATGCAAGTACTACCAAGTACAGCAAAATGGATTGCCCCACAAATTCAGTTAGACAGCACAAAAATAAATTTGGAAAATCCCAACGACAACATCATGCTGGGGACTTGGTATTTGGATCACACTCATAAGCAGTATGGTAATAACTCGATGCTCGCGATCGCCAGTTACAATGCAGGTCCCGGTAACGTTTCCAAGTGGGTACAAACTCTGCCAAAGGACGATCTAGATGAATTTGTAGAATCAATTCCCTTTGATGAAACCAAAAATTACGTGCGTCAGGTGTTGGGTAACTACTGGAATTACCTAAGACTGTATAATTCAGAAACTTCGCAGTTGGTAGGAAAATATTCGACTGTACACCCACAACTACCCGTTCAATGATATCAAAGAGTACAGACGCGCTTAAGGCGCGTCTCTACATCCACCTGCTTCCCAGATACAATAGTTAGCAGGTGATGCCGTTCTAGCTAACTCATGACACCTCCACAAAACGTAGACACAAAAACACCATACAGTGTTGACTTTGAAGTAGATGGCGACTCAAAACCGGAAATAGATCCTATAGATCATCTCGATGAGTTGCCCGGTGAAGTCGAAATGTCAATTTTCGATCACTTAGAAGAGTTACGACAACGGATTTTTTACTCGCTCATTGCTGTAGTAGTGGGTGTTGTTGGCTGTTTTCTTGCCGTTAAGCCGATTGTTCAGCTGCTAGAAGTACCAGCACAGGGAGTAAAATTTCTGCAACTGGCTCCTGGAGAATATTTCTTTGTTTCAATGAAAGTTGCAGGCTACAGTGGGTTGCTTTTGTCTAGCCCATTTGTGCTATACCAAGTTATCCAGTTTGTTCTCCCTGGACTGACTCGTCGTGAACGTCGCTTACTTGGACCTGTGGTTTTGGGGTCAAGTTTTTTGTTTGCGGGAGGGTTAGTCTTTGCCTACCTTTTATTGGTACCAGCTGCTTTGAAATTTTTCATCAGCTACGGTGCTGATGTCGTAGAACAACTCTGGTCCATTGACAAATATTTTGAGTTTGTCTTGTTGCTGCTATTTAGTACTGGGTTAGCATTTCAAATTCCGATCATCCAAGTCCTACTTGGTGCTTTGGGAATCGTTTCTTCTGGGCAAATGCTTTCTGGTTGGCGCTACGTTATTATGGGAGCGGTGGTTTTAGGAGCAATTCTCACTCCTTCAACTGACCCCTTCACTCAAAGTCTCTTAGCAGGGGCAGTCTTGGGACTTTACTTTGGTGGTATTGGTTTAGTTAAGTTGGTAGGCAAATGAGCGAAATAAGTTACGATGACTTTGAAAAAGTAGAAATTCGTGTTGGTAAAGTCATCCAAGTAGAAGATTTTCCTCAAGCCCGAAAACCAGCATACAAACTTTGGATAGATTTTGGTGATTTGGGCGTCAAGAAGTCTAGTGCTCAAATTACCAAAATTTATCAAAAACAGGATTTAACAGATAAGTTAATATTAGCTGTCACCAATTTTTCACCTCGTCAAATCGCTGATTTTATGTCTGAAGTTCTTGTCTTAGGCGTAGTGCTAGACGATGCTGAAGTCGTGTTAATTCAGCCAGAGAAAGAGGTACCTCTGGGTAAAAGAATTTTATAACAATCTTCTAATTTTTCTGGTGTCCGCTTTAAGTGTCTTGGTGGTTTATAGTTTACAACTACTCAATCAACCACTCCGCAGCGCGTTCACCTAAATCTAACGCAATGCTCACAGCTTTACCAAGTCGTGGGCGTTCTCGTGTTTCTCGAATATAGGTTTTCACCTGTGTTTCACCACCCAAGCCATTGAGATAATTGGCAATGCTATCCAGATGCTCTTGATACTCTACCTCACTTAATGGGAAAGACGCTTGCTCTAAATATTTCCACATAACTTGTAAGAATATCTTACCCTGTGTCCGACGCAACTGGACATCATAGGAGCGTCCCCACTTCTCAAGCAACAGTTGGCGTAATTCCTGTCCCGTCATATATTTTCTCAAATATTTTTACATTTAGTTATGATGTTAAGTTCCATGACTCAAGTATGATAGGACTATAAAGAAATGTAATCCTACTAAGAAAGATGCTGGAAAGATTTTTGCACAAACCATCCTGGCATCGTTGTGGGCATTATCCTTTTCACTCAGACAAGAGTTTCTTAATTAAAAACTCAAGTCATATTTGTTAACAAAATACACAAAGAACGCGTAGGTTATGGCTCAATTTTCTGAATCAATGGACGTGCCCGATATGGGGCGTCGTCAATTCATGAATCTTCTGACATTTGGAACTGTAACCGGAGTGGCTCTGGGAGCATTGTATCCCGTTGTCAACTATTTTATTCCTCCATCAAGCGGTGGGGCTGGAGGTGGTACAACGGCAAAAAACGAGCTGGGGAACGATGTCAGTGTTAGCAATTTTTTGGAAAGTCATAATGTAGGCGATCGCGTTCTGGTTCAAGGACTCAAGGGAGACCCTACTTATATTGTGGTAGATAGCAAAGAGGCGATTACTGATTACGGGATTAACGCCGTTTGCACACACTTAGGTTGTGTTGTTCCTTGGAACGCAGCAGAGAGCAAGTTTAAGTGTCCCTGTCATGGTTCGCAGTACGATGCTACTGGTAAGGTTGTCCGAGGTCCAGCACCACTATCTTTAGCTTTGAGTCATGCAAAAGCCGAAGAAGACAAAATCGTCCTAACTCAATGGACGGAAACCGACTTCCGTACAGGTGAAGAGCCTTGGTGGGCTTAATCACTGCTGAGTATGCAACTCGTATGTCCATCCTCAGTTGACTATTGAGTAATGACTAATATCAGAGAATCGTTGTCCTAGTTGTCCTTATAGAGATGAGAAATGTTTGTCAAACAGCGAGTTTAACTCGCAGTGCTGGAACAATTATCAAAACCTTGCTCGTAGCGATCGCCACAGTGACATTTTTCTTCACCAGCGATCTAGTCCTACCTCAAGCAGCTTCAGCATATCCGTTTTGGGCACAGGAAACCTACCCTGAAAGCCCTCGCCAAGCGACAGGGCTAATTGTGTGCGCCAACTGTCACCTAGCAGCAAAGCAGACAGAAGTTGAAATTCCCCAGTCTGTTCTGCCTGACACGGTATTTAAAGCCGTGGTAAAAATTCCCTACGATACAAGCGTAGAGCAGGTGGGTGCCGATGGTTCTAAAGCTGGGTTAAATGTCGGTGCTGTGCTGATGCTACCAGAAGGCTTCAAGATTGCTCCGGAAGAACGCATTCCCGAGGAGTGGAAGGAAGAAATTGAGGGTTTATACTATCAACCCTACACCGAAGACAAAGAGAACGTTGTCATCATCGGACCGCTACCTGGTGAACAATATCAGGAAATCGTGTTCCCGGTGCTTTCTCCTAACCCTGCAACGGACAAAAACATTCGCTTTGGTAAGTACGCTGTTCACGTAGGTGGTAACCGTGGACGCGGACAAGTTTACCCCACTGGCGCAAAGAGCAACAACGCGGTATATACGGCTTCTGCTGCTGGTACAATTAGCAAGATTGCCAAAACAGAAGATGAAGACGGTAACGTCAAGTACGAACTCAGCATCCAACCTGAATCTGGGGACGTAGTAGTTGACACCATACCCGTTGGACCTGAATTGATTGTCTCTGAAGGACAAATTGTCAAAAAAGATGAGGCTTTGACCAATAATCCAAACGTCGGTGGATTTGGTCAAGATGATGGGGAAATTGTGCTACAAGATGCTAGCAGAGTTCAATGGATGATTGCATTTGTCGCACTTGTTATGTTGGCTCAAGTTATGCTTGTCCTCAAGAAGAAGCAGGTTGAAAAAGTTCAAGCTGCAGAAATGAATTTCTAAATTCAGAGCCAAATTATCAGTCATAGGACAGGTGTTTGACCTGTCTTTTTTATGTTTGTTTGACTTGATTATAAGAAATGTTATAATCAAGTGAATTGCCTTTATAAAGGAGCATATTTAGATGACCGACAAGACCTATCCTATAGCTTCTGCTAAGATAGGCACGCAAGATGGTTTTCGCTTACCTCGTGCTTTTTCTAAAGACCATCCTCATTTAGTTAATACTTCAGGTTATGTGCAAGTCTTGTCTAAAAATACCTTTTTAGTGCAATTAGACACTGATGAAGTTGAGGAGGTAGATGAAACAGAATCTATTATGATGAGTCTGTTCCTCGACTTTTTGATGAAAGATGCTATTACAAATCCTGAGCAACTCGTTGCTTATACAAAAGAAATGAGCGACGAAATGGATGAGCTACTTTGTGATGTTGTTTTGGATGCATGAACTCATTCACATCTGATGGATGGAGAATATTTTTCTACCCATTGTTTGATAAGCAATGGGTAGAATTGTCTCATCGGGTTCGTACTTTAAAAACTGAGTTATCTAAACAAGAGTTTATGACTCATGCAGATGTAAAGCTACTAAAGGGCTTGAATATTGGTATTAAAGAAAAAATTACTCAAGATCCTTTTGCATCTCACTTTATATTACACAAACCTTTACACAGGTATGGTCGTCTGAAGAAAATGGGGCTACCTGCTCGATATAGATTATTTTTCAGAGCATTTAAAGAACAAAAAATTATTATCATTATTTGGTTAGGATTCCCGCGTAAAGAAGGGGATAAAAACGATTGTTATCAGGTTTTTGCAAAAAAAGTTACTAATATTGACTTTCCTGAAAATGTAGAAGAACTGCTCGCCGAATGTGAGGTAACAGATTTTCAGGAAGAAAAGAAAGATTCTGTGAAAACTAAATGATTACCAAAGATACTACAGAAGAAAAAGTACAACGCTTAGATGATCTGGGCAATGGAAAAAAAATTTTGGCTTTGCACCAGCAGGTGAGGATGCTCTCACCTGCCTAACCTGTGATTTCCGTTTTGCGACTACAATGGACGATACACTCGGTAGTTGATACTGGGGAAAATATTGTCCATCAATTCAACCTTTTCCAGCCAACCGCTATCGATTTTCCCGATTTTAACGTCTTCGTAAAGCTTGTTAAAGCGCATGAGGTGCGATCGCGTCCTTCTGACAGCATAAGGTACCATCGTTCCCGTTCGCATAATAAACGCCCAGTCGGAAGACTGCGCCAACAGCAGTTCCCTCGCTGCTTGGTTCAACGCTTTCCATTCCAACTCATCTTCTGGTTCCCGCTTTGCTATTTCAATCATCCGTTCTGCGGCTTTATGCAAATGTGGGTAAATCCACGTATTTGTGTGGTTCAACCAATACTCGTGGAATCCTTTATAACCCCAACTCGATTGCGAAGGACGGCAAACTTGCTGACTTGGGTTTGCCCGCAGATAATCTGCCAAATGGGTCATTTCATAGGTTTTTTGGTCATACCATGACTTACGGAACAGGTAATCAATAAACCAAGGACCTTCATACCACCAATGTCCATATAACTCGGCATCGTAGGGAGAAACAATAATTGGTGGACGGTTCATCATAGCATGAAGATGTCCTACTTGCTGCTCTCGGTTATACATGAAATTAGCAGCATGTTCCGCAGCTTTTTCCCGTGCCCAATACGGATCGTAGAGTGCCTTATCTGCCAGTCCTAAACCGCGACCAGTAATTTTGTGATACTTAATACCCGTATTTTTTCGCTGACCATTGGGCATAATGTAGGGCTTAATGTAGTCATATTCTGCTTCCCAGCCCAAGTCTTTGTAAAATTCTCGGTATTCTGCGGCACCAGGATAGCCGACCTCAGAAGACCACACCTGCTGAGAAGATTCATGGTCTCGACCAAAGGCAGCAACACCAGTTTCTGTAAAAATTGGGGCATAAGTGCCAAATCGTGGACGAGGACGGGCATAAAGAATACCATGTCCATCGGTAAGGAAATAGCGCAACCCTGCATCGGCTAACATCCGATCTACACCTTCATAGTAGGCGCATTCTGGCAGCCAAATACCTTTGGGTGGGCGACCAAAGTTTTCTTCGTAGTGTTCACAAGCTACCTTAATTTGTCCCCACACAGCTTGTGGGTACATTTTCATCAGTGGTAGGTAGCCGTGGGTAGCACCGCAGGTAATGATTTCTAAATTGTTAGTGTCTTGATATTGCTTAAAAGCTGTGACTAAGTCCCCGTTGTAGCGTTCCCAAACTTCTCGTATCGCCTTAAACTCACTGGCGTAATGCTCGGCTAAATAACGAATATGACCATTGTGGACATTATGCTCGAATTCCAGTTCTATAAGTTCTTCAAGTTTGGCTAAATGAGCGTCGTAGCGTTCTTGCAACACAGGATCGCGTAGCATTGACACAAGAGGAGGTGTCATGCTCATCGTGATTTTAAAATCAACACCGTCTTGCTTTAAGCCTTCAAAGACTCGCAGCAAAGGAATGTAAGTTTCGGTAATGGCTTCATAGAGCCATTCTTCTTCCAGCACATAATCACTTTCTGGGTGACGAACGAAGGGCAGATGTGCATGGAGTACGAGCGCAACGTAGCCGATAGCCATAATTATAGTTCCGGAGTGGTACTTATTTAGATTGAAGGTTGGGATTTGGTAGATGTTAAGAATATTTTAAAACTTTATGGGGATCGTTACAGTTTTGAGTCAACTCTTCAACATGGATATCAGTTCACACCGAAGATTTCTTTTTCTTATGATAGGAAAATTTTATCTTTAAGCAATTTGCTCTGGGTTAATTCCGGCGGTTCGCAAGCGTATTATTGTTTTTGTCGTTTTTACTTATGGTAATTGCTCATGCCCTATGATTCTTCATCTTGATATAACTGCTGTAACTCCTGCAACTGCGTCCTGCGTGAAGTCCGGCGATATTTTTTACTTTCCAGTTTTGGTTCGTATTCAGTCTTTCCCTTACTTTTAGTTTTTACCTTGACAGTAGATTCAGGATCTGCTTGTTGGTTAAGATGAGTTTGGCGCTTAATAACTTCCTCTAAAAAGTCTAAGTAATGTTGATATCGTTCCCAATCTCCACTGACAATACACCCCGGTTCGTCTCGATGCAGACAATCACCAAAACGACAGCTATCAACTGCTAATCTTTGTCTTGCTTCTGGGAAATAACTAACTAATTCTTCTGGGACACAATCAAAGTCAGGTTGATTAAAACCGGGAGTATCTGCTAATAAACCACCACTTGGTAATTCAAATAATTCCACGTGACGAGTGGTATGCCGACCTCGTGCCAGTTTACCAGAAACCTCTCCCACTCGTAAGTTAGCATTGGGAATCAGTGTATTGATCAGGCTGGACTTACCAACTCCAGAAGGTCCAGCAATCACCGTTATCTTGTCTTTAAGCTTACTAGCTACTTGGTCAATATGAATACTTTGATTAACACTAATAAATATTGGTTGGTAGCCCCAACCTCCCAACTGCTGAGTAATTTCTACTTGCTGTTCTTTTGAGATTAAATCGCTCTTATTTAAGCATAAAACTACATCTATATCTGTTGACTCAGCCTTTACCAAAAAGCGACTGAGTTGGAAAGGTTCTAAAGGTGGATCTGCAACAGCAAATAGTAGCAAGATTTGGTTAACATTGGCGATCGCTGGACGATCCAATTCACTTTCACGAGGTAATACTTGAGCGATCGCCCCTCGTCCACCAGCCCAATCTGGTTCTTCTACGACTACGCGATCGCCCACCATCACCTGTTGCCCGATTTTTTTCAACCGTGTTCTGCGAGTGCATAAGAGCATGGGGGGATGAGGAGAACTTTGCTCACTCATCTGTCTCATCCCTATATCTAACTGCACTCGGTAAAAATTAGCTTGCACGGCTAGAACTGTCCCTAGTAACTTATCAGTCGCTTCTAAGGCTTCCCCTCTCATGAGACAGTAACAGGGCGGCGGACTAGTAGGGAGAAATAACTAACACAGTCTGTAATTTTTTCTACCTTATATCCTGCCATTGTCAAACTATCAGGAACCTGCTCTATCGGTTCCCCTGAATCTAGCCAGACTTCTAGTAACTCTCCTGGATTCATTTGCTCCAGACGGAGTTTCGTCCGTACAAAATTTATCGGGCAAGGGGTGCCACGCAAATCGAGTTGAGCATTAGGAGTTGAAAGGGAAGATACACTCATCGTTGGTGAAAGAAATTTCCCAAAAATCCTTCTAGGCCGCCTTTACCAGTGCGATCTCCTTTTATTTTAGCGAGCTTCTCCAAGAGTTCACGTTCTTCTGTTGTCAACTTATTCGGAATATCAATTAACACCGTAATCATGTGGTCACCACGACTGACGGGATTACCCAAGCGCGGGACTCCACGATTTTCCAGCGTCATCACAGTATTTGGCTGAGTTCCGGGTGGAATCAACAATTCCTGTGGTCCATCTACAGTATTGACCTCCAAGCGACATCCCAAAATTGCTTGAAGGTAGCTAATTTTGAGTTCCGAGAGAATATTGATCCCATCCCGATGGAATTCCTCGTCCTCATTGATAAACAGATACACGTATAAATCTCCAGGAGGACCACTGCGTTGACCCGCATCACCTTCTGCAGAAATCCGCAAGCGTGTACCGTTGTCAACTCCTGGTGGAATGGATATTTTTAGTTTCTTCGTAACTTGTTTGGCACCCTTGCCGTCGCAAGCATCACATTTGTCTTCAATGACCATCCCCGTACCATTACAGGTAGGACAAGTCGAAACTTGGGTGAAGCTACCAAAGGGCGTTCTGGTGACACGACGTACTTGACCTGTTCCGGTACAAGTCGAACAAGCGCGAGGGCGAGTTCCTGGTTTAGCACCAGATCCGCTACAAATCTCACAAGTTTCTAGATGAGAAATGCGAATTTCCTTTTCACCGCCAAAGACTGCTTCCCGAAAGTCTAGCTTTAGATCTAGCCGCAGATCATCGCCTCGCACTGGTCCGCTGCGCCGTCTTTGGGTTGTACCACCCGCACTACCAGCAAAGCCTGAGAAAATGCTTTCAAAGATATCAGCAAACCCACCCATGTCACCCATATCTTGGAAGCCTACACCAGCCCCAGCATTCACACCAGCTTCACCAAAGCGGTCATAACGTGCGCGGGTTTCCGGCTCAGAAAGAACTTCATAAGCACGGTTAATTTCTTTGAAGCGATCTTCCGCTCCCGGTTCTTTGTTCACATCTGGGTGATACTTCCGGGCTTGGCGGCGGTAAGCATGTTTGATTTCTTCTTTGTCGGCGTCACGAGAGACACCTAGAATTTCATAATAATCGCGAGCCATAGAGCAAAGGTGAAAGTTAAAAGGTAGAAAGCGGGCTATGCAAAGAGAACTTTTAACGACGAGTTCCGCCGCTCCGAAGTTCAAGAAGGCAGAAGGCAATAGTTAAGTTTTATTAATACTAAAATTTTACCTTTTCCTTTATACAAAAATCACCATAACAGTTATGAATGTCGAGCACTGAGTCAAAAAAATCTGGAATTAGTTTTGAAATCAAAGACTTAAGTTAAGACCAGAAAAATTTTTACTCACTACTGACAGCAGCAACAAGTGCTTTCCTCATGGTAAACGACAAAAGCAATAGCCTGAAGCTGTCTCTTTTACAATTGTGCTACGTAGATTGCAAAAACTCCGCTCACTTTACAGACGAGCTAACCGCACTAAAAAGTGTGGAAAACCGTTCATTCAAGGTTGGGTCTTACAGAAATATAGGGATGTAGGGCAACCATTAAAACCAATTTCAGAGATTCTATGATTCAAATTGTAGAGGAGTGAGAATCTAGAATCCGTCATTTTTGGACACAACCCAAGCTCTTGGCAATTCTCTAGTCTATTGTCTCGTAACCAACCTGCATCATGCTCTCATCTTTCAAATCAAAGTCAAATGGTGGTGTTGACGTTCCACTAGAGGGTGCTGCTGATTCTAAAGTCAATGGATGATCGCAAGCTGCGGCTATTGTATTAGTTTGGCTATTAACGGAATTATACACTTGGGATCCAATGTCAAACAAAGTTTGCTGGAAGTTATCCAAGTCTTGTTGAAATTCAGCTACAGAGATTGCTTCATCTGCCATTGCTGCTCGTAACTGTATGACTTTTTCAATGACCAAGGCTTTCATCTGGTCGTTAAATATATCACCATTATACTTTAAGGTAGATTCGTAACTATACAGTAGATTATCTGCTTGATTTTTCAACTCAACCAGTTGCATACGTTTTTTGTCATCTTCAGCAAACATTTCGGCTTGTTGTCGCATGCTTTCAACTTCGTTGGCACTTAAGCCACCTGTATTGGTAATGAGAATACTTTGTTCTCGAAGAGTGGCTTTGTCTTGTGCTGCAACTTTGAGGATGCCATTAACATCAATTTCAAAAGAGACTTCAATTTGCGGTACACCACGCTTAGCGATCGCAATTCCTGGAAGGAGAAATTTGCCCAAACTCTTGTTATCCCGCGCCATTGCCCGTTCACCTTGAAGGACGTGAATTTCCACTCCAGTTTGCCCATCAACTGCTGTGGAAAAAATTTGGGACTGGGTAGTTGGAATTGTGGTGTTGCGTTCAATGATTTTGGTGAACACTTCTCCCAAAGTTTCAATCCCCACAGACAAGGGCGTCACATCTAACAAAAGCAAATTATCAACTTCACCACCCAGCACTCCAGCTTGAATAGCTGCTCCTAGTGCAACTGCTTCGTCGGGGTTGATAGAGCGATCTGGAGTTTTGCCATCAAAAAATTTGCTTAAGGCATTTTGAACAGCTCGAATGCGAGTGGAACCGCCTACTAAGATCATCTGATCAATGTCTTGTGGTTTGAGTTGTGCATCTTTGAGCGCCTGAGTAATCGGTTCGATAGTCGCTTCAACCAAATGTGCCGTTAACTCATCAAATTTGGCGCGGGTGAGTTCCATTTGCAAATGCTTCGCTCCTGTTTCATCAGCAGTGATAAAAGGCAAATTAATTGAAGTGCTGATTCTACTGGAAAGTTCAGTTTTTGCTTTTTCCGCTGCTTCCCGCAAACGTTGCAAAGCCATCTTGTCCCCAGAAAGGTCAACTTTCTCTTCTTCCTGGAAGCGTGTGATCATCCACAGAACAATACAGTTATCAAAATCATCCCCACCGAGGTGGTTGTTGCCACAAGTCGCCTTGACTTCAAAGACTCCATCCCCCAATTGTAGAATGGAAACATCGAAGGTACCGCCTCCTAAGTCAAATACTAGGATGAGCTGCTCTTGGTCTTGCTTATTCAACCCAAAGGCTAAGGCAGCAGCAGTTGGTTCATTAATAATCCGCAAAACTTCTAGTCCGGCAATTGTACCAGCGTCTTTGGTAGCTTGTCTTTGAGCATCTGTAAAATATGCTGGTACTGTGATCACTGCCTTTTGGACAGGTTCACCTAAAAAGTTTTCCGCATCCTGTTTCAGTTTTTGCAGGATCATAGCGGAGATTTCTTGTGGTGTGTAATGATGTCCGTGAAGAAGGACATCAACAGTATCGTCTCGACCTTTGACACAAGTGTAAGAAACGCGCGAGCGTTCACCTGCAGTATCGGCCCAACGACGACCGATAAATCGCTTAATACTGAGAATAGTGTTTTCCGCATTCGTGACCGCTTGACGTTTTGCCAGTTGACCGACCAAGCGTTCACCATCCTTACCGAATCCTACAATACTAGGAGTCGTTCGTTCACCCTCTGAATTCGTAATGACAATTGGTTGACCACCTTCGAGAACCGCGACACAACTGTTGGTAGTGCCTAAATCGATCCCAATAACTTTTGACATAAATATCAGTTTTTGACACCAGTATTTTGACCGGAAGTTTTGAGCAATCTTTACCCGGTGTTCGCGATACACGAACACCGGGTAAAGATTGCTAAACTTTGGGCGTGATGTTTCCGTGACTATCTGTCGGGTGTGGTGAGATTGCTCGCCCCAGTTTCCCAGGGACTTTTGATCAGTAAGGCGAGCGAATACACGTTAGCTATTGGCTAGACTCAACTGAGTTTTCCGCACTCGAAGGTGCATCTTCCTTTGGAGCAGCCACCTTCACCATTGCATGGCGCAGCACGCGATCGCCCAAGTAATATCCGCGTACTAACTCTTCTAACACTGTTCCTTCAGGATATTCATCCGTAGGTTCCCGCAATACTGCTTCGTGCAAGTTGGGATCGAATGGTTGAGTTTCTGGACGCATTGGTGAGACACCCAAGCGCTTTAAGGAATCTACTAATAACTTGTAAACACCTTGGTAACTTTTGTGAATCGTCATCTCCCCATCATTTTGGGGTTTAATTTGCGCTCTTGCTCGTTCAAAATTATCAACGATTGGTAGTAATTCAGTAATCGTGTTCCGTTTTATCTGCTGCTCCAAATCTTCTTTCTCTTTTTGATTCCGTTTGCGGTAATTCTCAAAATCAGCCACAATCCGCATATATTGAGTGCTGCGCTCTTCTAGCTGCGCTTTTAGAGACTCAATTTGTTGATGAAGTGCAGCTTCTTTGGCTGTAAAGTCAGTACTTGCGCCCTCAACTTTTGCAGCAACGCTATTGTCTTGACTCTGTGTTGCTGTATCTTCAGAGACGTTGATTTGCCTTGCCACTGGCTCAGTCTCGCTTTGGGTTACGTTGGGATTGATGTCGGCTGTAGAGTCGCTTGTCATTGCTTGCTTTTCCTCGCTTTCTTCACCTGATTGCTGGTTTGTGTTGTTTTGCTGTTTATCTTCGTCTATCATTGTGCACTCTTCCCAGATGCTCAATTGGGTAGTTATCCCCATATCTTGCAACAATTGAATTCGGCTGCAAAAACCGGTTACCTGGAATATGAACTATGAACTAGGTAACACCTTGCGGACGACTTCTTATAGGATTGTATAAACTATGAATGAAGTACGGAATATTTCATTCTTCATCCTTTAGATTTAGAGTGGCCACCGTCATCTATTTTGACAAATGCTGAGTAAGTTAGCGTATAAGCTCCTTGGACGGGTTACCCTCAAAAAGGCATCCCAGAGAAAATGGGGAGTGAGGTCAATGCCCTATGGCACTTTGTGCCATAGGGCAGAATGTAAGGGTATAAGGGGAGCCACTGCCCTAGTGGGAACGGCCACGCCTTACGGTGGTGAGTCCAGCGCTCTTGGTAGGGTCTCCCTCCGCAGTCGCCTAGGTCGGGAGAGCCGTCATTCGCGCTGTCTCACCGTGCGCGGGTTAAGCGCGTTGAGGCATGTGGCGTGAGCCAGTGCGTTGCGGTGAGACCACAGTGTGAATGACGGCTTTCCGCTCTCACGGCATCTGCTGGCTCCCTATGGCGGCGCTCCGCCAGGCCATTCGGCTATCGCAGCGTGACCGTTCGGTATGGGGCCGTCCTGCCCGCAGGGCTCAGGTCATCCCCGGAGGGCTTCCCGCTTTCAAGGGTAGGTTTTTTGGAATGTGGAAAAAGTTTTTGAAAATTCTTAATTATGAAAATACTGATTAGCAACGATGATGGTATTTCTGCTCTAGGTATTCGTACTCTAGCAAACACTTTAGCGCAAGCAGGTCATGATATCAATGTAGTTTGCCCGGATCGAGAGCGTTCCGCAACTGGGCATGGATTAACAATGCATCAACCAATTCGCGCTGAAATGGTTGAGTCGATTTTTCATCCTGCTGTCAAAGCTTGGGCTTGTGATGGCACTCCCTCAGACTGTGTTAAATTGGCGCTGTGGGCTTTGTTAGATTCTCCACCAGATTTAGTTCTATCTGGCATTAATCAGGGTGCTAATTTAGGAACCGAAATTCTCTACTCTGGTACTGTCTCTGCAGCAATGGAAGGTTTGATTGAAGGCATTTCCAGTGTGGCGCTCAGTCTTACCAGTCACACAAATAAGGACTTTCAACCAGCTGCTGACTTTGCCAAAATCTTTGTAGGACAACTGGCGCAAAACCCTCTACCAGGGTTGATGTTACTTAACATCAATATCCCCGCTGTTAAATGGGAAGAAATTGCAGGAGTTAGTGTCACGCGCCAGGGAGTGCGGCGTTACATCGATGTATTTGATAAACGATTAGATCCGCGTGGGAAAACTTACTATTGGTTGACGGGAGAAGTTGTAGAAGATGTGGAACCTCCAGTAGGTTTAAATCTTCCTGAAAATATACCTATAGATGTGCATATGATCCGTAAAAACTACATCAGTATGACTCCATTACAATACAACCTTACTTATGCAAATGGATTGAATCAATTATCTCAGTGGAATTTTAAGTTTCCGTAAAGTCTTTTCTTTATCAAGGCAAGTATATGGATAAATCCATGAGAGCAAAATATCGGTTATAAAGTCGGAGTGTCATTGAAAGTAAGTTATACGCAAACGTTTGCACTCCAAAACTGCTGCCTTGAAGTTTTTCATAAGTAAAGACAAAAGTAACCTGAAACAAGGTATGCTGTTTTACCAATAAATACCACTACTACTAAAAGTCGTGAAACAGAATAAACTTAACAAAATAAGTAACAATTTTTTGTATTGAGTGCCCGCTGGGTCCAGCAAGCAACACCCATGTCTAGGATAGAGAATCAATTTAGCGTGCATTTTTGGGGGGTTCGTGGCAGTATCCCCTGTCCGGGACCACACACCGTTCGTTATGGCGGTAATACCCCTTGTGTAGAGATGCAAGTGGGTGGCAGACGTTTAATTTTTGATGGAGGCACAGGACTGCACGTTTTAGGGCAATCTTTGTTGCCTAATATGCCGATAGAGGCACACGTTTTTTTCACCCACTCGCACTGGGATCATATGCAAGGTTTCCCTTTCTTTTCCCCAGGATTTGTCAAGGGAAATACTTTTCATATTTACGGTGCGATCGCCCCCGATGGTTCAACCATAGAACAGCGTCTTAATGATCAAATGCTGCACCCAAATTTTCCTGTTCCCTTGCAGATTATGCAGGCAAATTTAGATTTCTACGACGTTATATCCGGGCGACCGATTCACATTCATGACATTATCATAGAAACAGCTCCACTCAACCATCCGGGAGAAGCGGTCGGGTACAGAGTCAACTGGCGTGGTGGCGCTGTAGCTTATATTACTGATACGGAACATTATTCTGACAGACTAGATGAAAACGCCCTGCGCTTAGCTCGTAACGCTGACATTCTGATTTACGATTGCACCTACACTGATGAAGAGTATAATTCCCCAATTCAGCCTAAAATTGGTTGGGGACATTCTACATGGCAAGAAGCTGTGAAGATCGCCAGATCCTCTAATGTCAAAACTCTGGTCATTTTTCATCACGACCCATCCCATGACGATGAGTTTTTGGATCGTGTCGGACAAGAAGCAGCACAAAAATTTCCTAATGCTATCATGGCACGTGAAGGAATGGTAGTTCAAGTTCCCGTACCAGTCCCTTTATCAGAATCTTTTCCCATTAGGAAATTTTCGACTTACAGATTGCAGTCGGAGCAACTTTAAATTTTGGATTAGATTGGTGATAAGGAGCTTTCAGCAATCAGTCGCTAGCACACAACTCGTGCAGAACAATGAGGAGCTTTTCGCCGGAGGAGGTGTCAACGAACAGTTGCACAAGCGTCCCCACCCTACGGGAAGGCATAGGGCTTTGGTTCTAAGAACTGTATTAGCTGACAGCTTAATATAACCTCAAATCCCAAAATCGACGTGCTAAATTTGTCTCAAAATGGGTGTTCTGTGTGGGTAACTTCTTCAACCGAATTGGCTCGAACTCCAACTTTTGTTGCTCTTGGCAAGTTTGACGGCGTACACCTTGGTCATCAGAAGGTTATTCAACCGATATTGCCGCCCTTCAAGAGGGCAGAAAACGTAGGGAACTTTGCCGAAACGCTGTTTGCGTCCTCTCAAACTCCACACGTTTACTCGACGGTTGTCACCTTTAATCCTCATCCACAAGAATTTTTTACTGGGCAACCTCGTACTTGGTTAACACCACTGGATGAAAAAATTCATCAGTTACAATTGCTGGGAGTAGAACAACTCGTCCTGCTGCCTTTCGACAAAGAATTATCTACCTTATCTGCTGAACAGTTTGTAGAAAAGATTCTGGTGAAACAACTGCAAGCTGCCCAAATTAGCGTTGGGCAAGATTTTTGCTTTGGTTCCAACCGCAGTGGTACAGCGCTAGATTTGAAATTGATCGCCGCCCAGTACGGCATTCCTGTTTGTATCGTTCCTCTAGAAACCTCTGCAAGTCATGGATCTACAGACAGGGGTGGTGTCAGTGTTGCTTGGGCCGAGGAAACTCGCATTAGCACTTCACTCATCCGGCAACTTTTACTCATCGGCGATCTTCAAAGCGCAAATCAACTGTTAGGACGTGCATACACTCTTATCGGTACTGTCATTAAAGGTCAACAACTGGGCAGAACTATTGGCTTTCCCACAGCCAACCTACAATTACCGAAAGACAAGTTTTTGCCCTGCCACGGTGTCTATGCTGTTCGTGTTATCGTCTACGATGAAACATCAGACAATCCAGAGAATATTTACTTAGGTGTGATGAATATAGGTCATCGCCCAACGGTAAATGGTACGTATCAATCTGTGGAAATCCATCTGTTAGATTGGTCTGGTGATTTGTATGGCAAAAAGCTGATGGTGCAACTAGAAAGATTTTTGCGACCAGAACAAAAATTTTCTTCTCTAGAAGCCCTAAAAACACAAATTCAACAAGACTGTAATGTCGCTAGAGCTTTTTTTCGTGCAGAGTCTTAGTTTAGCTTATTGGGGGAATACTAAGAGGATGTCTGTCTCAAAAGTGTCATTTTGTCATTCTCAGTAGAGCGAAGTGAGACTAGTACTGTTTTGAGGGAAACGTCGGTGGAAGCAACTGGTGAGTCCAGTCCTGCACCGACGTTTTCCGCATCTTGGGATTTAACTTTCCCGTTGGGCGGAACGAGGAGTTCCTTTTTACCGTCAAACTTTGAGATACTGATACGTGTGTTGCATTCATACTTGTCACCTTACCCTGCCCTCACGGGCACTTTTCTCCAAGGCATGCCAAGGGGGCACTTGGTGAGATGATTTCGCCGCAACTTGGTATGAGCGTCCAAGGTGCACACTACCCGTTCATGTACATTCACAAATTAAATGTCGCTATTTCACAAATTAATGTCGTTTTTTTATTCATAAAACCCTTACCATGCAAGGGTTTTATTTTTAAGGTGATTTTGGCTACTCTTTTATAATTTAACATATTATAAGTCGTTAACACTATTTTTTCACTAATTAAACGTCGCTTATTTGGATAAGCGGAAAATACACTTAATTATTTTTCATAAATTAAATGTCGTAAAGTGAGACGTTTGATAGTACATTAGTTTTATTAAGAGCGAGAAATCCTCCACTTATTGCTGTGAGGTGAAAAATGTCTCAGGATTCACAAAATTCTCTTGTCATGGATACGGACGATGAGCATCCTCAAATCGGGTCTAAGGGTAAGTTGATAAACAGCCACAAGCTTCCATCTAACGAATTGCTCACAGACGAAGTTAATTTGCGGATGGAGGTCATTCAAAGTTTGACCGAGCCATGCGATCGCAAAACCTATGCGATTAGAAAGAAAGAAGCTGCTGAAAAGCTAGGTGTGTCAATTCGGCAGGTAGAGCGCTTACTGAAGAAATGGCGAGAAGAAAGATTGGTTGGGCTAGCGACTACGCGATCAGATAAAGGAAAGTATCGTCTTGACCAGGAATGGATTGATTTTATTATTGATACTTTTAAGCAAGGCAATGAGGGTAGCAAGCGGATGACCCGACATCAAGTGTTTCTTAGGGTCAAAGGCAGAGCCAAGCAACTTAACCTGAACAAAGGAGAATACCCCAGTCATCAGTCAATCTATCGAATTCTCGATGAATATATCGAACAGAAGCAGAGAAAGCTAAAAGCACGAAGCCCAGGTATGTTAGGGGAACGACTAACGCATATGACCCGTGATGGGCGAGAACTGGAGGTAGAGTGCAGTAATGATGTTTGGCAATGTGACCATACTCGTTTGGATGTGAGGCTTGTAGACGAGTATGGAGTTTTAGATCGTCCTTGGCTAACGATTGTTATCGATTCCTACTCCCGCTGCTTAGTGGGGTTTTATTTGGGATTTGATCATCCTAGTTCCCAAATTGATGCCTTAGCTCTACGTCATGCGATTCTTCCGAAATCTTATAGTTCTGAGTATCAATTGCGTAACGAGTGGCGAACTTACGGAAAGCCCAATTACTTCTACACAGATGGTGGAAAAGATTTTACTTCCATCCACACCACACAACAGGTTGCAGTGCAAATAGGTTTTAATTGCGCTCTCAGAAGACGACCATCAGATGGTGGAATTGTTGAACGTTTTTTTAAAACGCTTAACGAGCAAGTATTAAATCTCTTACCTGGATATACGGGTTCAAACGTTCAAAAACGACCAGAAAATGTTGATAAAGATGCTTGCCTGACTCTCAAGGATTTAGAGAAGGTTATAGTACGTTACATTGTTGGCGAATATAATCAGCATACCGATGCCAGGATGAAAGACCAATCTCGGATTGGACGATGGGAAGCGGGATTGATGGCAGACCCATATCTTTATGATGAATTGGATTTAGCGATTTGTTTAATGAAGCGAGAACGCCGCAAAGTCCAAAAGTACGGCTGTATTCAATTTGAAAACTTGACCTATCGAGCAGAGCATTTGAGAGGTCGAGACGGAGAAATTGTGGCATTTCGATACGATCCTGTCGATGTAACTACGCTTTTTGTATATAAAATTAATGCAGACGGAACAGAAGAGTTTCTTGATTATGGTCATGCTCAAGGTTTTGAAACTGAACGCCTATCTTTACGAGAACTAAAGGCTATTAATAAGCGAAAAAAAGAAGCAAGCCAAGAAATCAATAATGACTCGATTTTAGAGGCAATGCTCGACCGTCAAGCTTTTGTAGAGCAAATAGTAAAACAAAATCGCAAGCAGCGCCGAGAAGCAGCAAATGAGCAAGTTAATCCTGTAGAGTCGGTGGCTAAGAAATTTACTGTCCCTGAACCAAAAGAAATCGCGGTAGAGAGTGAACCAGAAGCAGAGCTACCAAAATACGAAGTTCGCTACATGGATGAATTCTATGAAGAAGATTAGGTATAGAACATGACAACAAATGCAATCTCGCTTGCCAAGCAATTTGGCGTTATTGAAGAACCCACACCAGAAGTACAAGCTGAAATTGAACGTTTAAGTCGTGAACCTTACTTAGAACTAGATCAAGTGAAATATTGTCACGCTTGGATGTATGAGTTAGTTATCTCTAGGATGACTGGTCTATTGGTAGGAGATTCACGTTGTGGAAAAACAGTCACTTGTAAAGCTTTTGCACATCGTTACAACAAGTCACGACAGGCGAAGGGACAGCGATTGAAGCCTGTAGTTTACATTCAAATTCCCAAAAATTGTGGTTCCAGAGATTTTTTTATTAAAATCCTCAAAGCGTTAAATAAACCCTCAAACGGAACTATTTCCGACTTACGAGAACGAACGCTAGATAGTCTCGCCATACATCAAGTTGAGATGCTGATTATTGATGAGGCTAATCACCTAAAGTTCGAGACATTCTCAGATGTACGGCATATATATGATGATGATAATTTGAGAATTTCTGTTTTGCTTGTTGGTACTACAAGTCGTCTTCTGGCAATAGTTAAACGAGATGAGCAAGTTATTAATCGCTTTCTAGAACAGTTTGAGTTAGACAGATTAGAGGATGCACAATTTAAACAAATGATTCAGATTTGGGAACGAGATGTTCTCAGATTACCGGAAGAATCGAAATTGGCAAGTGGAGATAACCTCAAGCTTTTAAAGCAAGCGACTAAGAAATTAATTGGTAGGCTTGATATGATTCTTCGCAAAGCAGCAATTCGCTCATTACTGAGGGGGCATAAAAAGGTTGATAAGGATGTATTGAAAGAAGTCATTGCAGCATCTAAATTGTGATATGGAAGAAAATGTAGATGAAAAAAGACAACTTTGGCTAACCAGAGTCGAGCCTTATGAGGGAGAAAGTATCAGCCATTTTTTAGGTAGATTTCGACGCGCAAAAGGGAATAAATTTTCTGCCCCTAGTGGATTAGGTGATGTTGCAGGACTTGGGGCAAAGTTGGCGCGTTGGGAAAAGTTTTATTTCAATCCCTTCCCGGCTCGTCAAGAATTGGAAGCGTTGGCAGCTGTAGTGGAAGTTGATGCTGATAGATTACGAGAAATGCTACCTCCACCTAGTGTAGGAATGAAGCACAGTCCCATTAGGTTATGTGGAGACTGTTATGCAGAGTCGCCTTGTCATAAAATCGAGTGGCAATTTAAAGTCACTGTAGGATGCTATCGCCACAAGTTACGCTTGCTATCAAAATGCCCTGTTTGTGGAAAGCCTTTTCCTATACCAGCTTTATGGGTGGAGGGGCATTGTCCGCGATGTTTTACACCTTTTGCCCAAATGGCGAAGTCTCAAAAGTATTATTAAAGCCTGCTTGAAGAATAGCGATCGCCGTTCCTTTAATAAAGCCGTAGTAACAAAATACGGCTTTTGGCTCTTACTAAAGCCAAGTATAAACATAACAGTCACATAAGAATCACAAGTAAGGTAGCAGCGCAAACTGCCTTCAGGCATGGTTTTCAAGTCTTTTGCATTTTGAAATCTAATGCCGATCAGCCTTCTCAGTCACATGACAGTCACATAAGAATTATACATATTTAGCGGTTAGGGGATTCACGCCCAAAATGGTACATACTTGGCGTGTTTTCTAGATGTATTGTCTGGATCGTAGGGTTTGATCAAGCCTTCATTGATTGTATCGGAAATAATACGGGAAGCCATTGAATAATTTTCGTCTTTTATGGAGAAGCGCTCTCGTAATGATGAGTTTGTCATGTGGTCATTTGAGACATGGCGTAAGCAAGCATGTTGGTAACAAGCTCGAACTCTATCTGCTTTATCCATATCAGTCAATTTTTTGTAAGCAAAAAGAGTTACTTGTGTGTGATTATTCGTCACCCTAAATTCTGGGGCTGGTAACTGAAAAAGTTCTACCGCATTGATAACTTTGTCAATACCGCTTCCCCGCTCTTCGCAAATATTTATACGACGCATGAAAGCAGCTAAGTCTTCGTTACGAGAACGAGGTGGTTCGTCAATAAACCGCATTGTATCGATAAGCGGGACTCCTGGATTGGTAATCTCAATCCTATCAGAGAAAATTTCAATTATTGGTCCAGTTCCAGTTATATTAAAATCTTGGTGAATAATTGCGTTTGCAACTAATTCTCGAATAGCAATTTCTGGGTACATTCGCTGTTCTTGACGAAAAGCTTTACCAATGCGTTCATTTTTAGGTAATTGGTCATTAATAAACTCCACTATTTCTTCATAATCAATAGCATAGCCTTTAAAGCCAGTTAGCTCTTGCTGGGTTTCAATCCGATTTTTCCCTTTGTAAATTACAACCCGGATTGCTTTACGTGACAAACGCTCAAAAACTTGCAAGTCTTTAGCGAAGAGGATAACACCTAAATTTGTTATATCAAATTTATTATCGATTCTTTTGACAATAAGCTTTTCTGAAACTAGCCGATTTATGATGCCATCTCTATTATTAGGTAAAGATTGTTTGGTTAAATCAAAATAGGCTGGATAATTTATATTTTTTATTACTTCATCTGCCGTTACATGTTCTGAAGCAATTCCTTTTTCAAATGGTTCAAGAGAAAATAAAACCCATAGTTTTCGTTCTTTTTCAAGAAAATCTCTAAGTTTTTGTTTGCAACTTCCTACACGAATATATTCAGTTCCTCTAAAACCCACAGGAACGTGAGTCGCTTTGGGTATTTCAAAAATTACTATATCTTTACCTTCATAAGGAAATTCATGTATTTTAAAATTGATTCGAGGGGATAATTGTGTTGCTAACCAATTTTCTAATTCTTGATTTCCAATTTTTTTTAATCGAGGCTTAAAAGTAGTACCGATGATTTCATGGTTATCGTTGTTTACACCCCAAACTAAATAAGCAGTATTTTTGCCGTGCAAAGTAGCTGAATTTGATAACGCTGACAAGTATTCGCCTATATCATCTGGACTACTGTTATTTACTTTGAATTCAACCCATTCTGTTTCGTGGGGTAAGGATGTTAACCCTGAAAGCAATGATTCTAAATAACCTGTGTCCATTTTGTTAATTCAAAAATTCAAAATAACTAGAAACCGTAAAAATACTTATAAATAAGAGGTGTAAAGCATGACTTTAAAGACTTCAATCTCTATAAAACTATTTATTCTGCTTTACTTAAATAGTTTTTGAAATAGTAATCAATAATTGTTAATTAGACAGATAAATATATCTTCCAAAAAGCAGCATTTTTGAAAATTTTAGAAGCTGTGGGTGTACAGATTAAACTACAAAATTAGTTATTAATTATATCGCATGACTACTGGAAAGCGATCGCACTTATTTCTCTTCCTCTACCGATTTAGTAATATCGCATGGCTACTGGAAAGCGATCGCACTTATTTCTCTTCCTCTACCGATTTAGTAATACTGTTTTATATACTCGTAAGCTTTCCCAAACAACTCCTTATCCTGATGCAGCGTATATTTCAACAGGGTTTTACGCAATGCCTGCTTGACTTCCCGTTCCCCAGCGCTAGTTTGTTGCCATCCTGGAAACCTGACCAAACGCACGATTTCATCAATATCATTGACAATCCGCTCAACCATTTTCGGGGTTTGGTCGTTGCGGACTTCCATAAACAATTCGGTCAGCGCTGCCTTACCCCTGTCTTCGTCTTCCTCAACGGGTGTGTCTTTCTCTGCTTGAACTAAATCCCTTGCCAGGTCGAGCAGTTCCTTGAGAAAGGTAACGCTGTAGATTTGCCCTTGCTCGTGCCGTTCTTTCAGGGCTTCCAAGCGCTCTGATAATGCCAGGAAGCGCTGATTACCGATATGCTTGTGAAGGCGACGGGCGATTTTAATTTCAATTTCCTTGGATTTTTTGCGCGGATCGGGGGAATTAAGGACAACTTCTAACAGTTCGGCATCCAGCACAATTTCCTCAAGGTCATCACGCACCGCTTCCACATGGACGTTTTGGTGGATCAGTTCGATGGTTTTTGCCCCTAGGGCGTGCCAAATGAGTTTGCCCATACCCGTTGTTGGTTGTACGGACACATACACTTGAGACAGCCACCTGTAATCTGCTTCGTGCTGTTGCAAGATGGGGTCGGGTGATAGTGCTTCCCACAAATCAGCAAGGTAGCTGTAATCAGCGGCAAAGGTATCGCGGACATCGTTGTTTGGCAGACAATCTTGGGCAGCGATAAGTCCTTCATATCCCGTCAAAGTGCGGTCTACTCCTGGGAAGTAGACGAGGCATTTTTGTATTGCACCAGGAAGTTGGTCTTTCAGTTTGGCAATACCCGATACTACTTGCTGGAAGCCTTGTTCATCAAATTCCAGCGCTTGTGCAACATCATCAAACACACCCAGGTAATCTACTACCAATCCGTGGGTTTTCTTATCGCCGTAGGTGCGGTTGGTGCGGCAAATCGCTTGCAGGAGGGTATGCGCTTTCAGGGGCTTATCCAAATACATCGCTTGCAGGATAGGCGCATCAAACCCGGTCAGTAGCTTGGCTGTGACTACCAATAATTTCATCGGATCGTTGGAGTCGCGGAACCTGTCTAGTAATTTTTCTTCTTGGTCACGGGTGCGATTATAGGGTTTAAAGCGTTCATCTTTGCCCGTGGCGGAAATAACAATTTCGCTGGCTTCGCTGGGCAGGTGTTTGTCCAACTCAGCTTTGTACAGCAGACAGCATTCCTGGTTATAGGTGACAACCATCCCCTTAAAGCCATTGGGGGCGACTTTTTCCTGATAGTGCTGGGCAATGTCAGCACAGATGTTAGCAATGCGGTCGGGTACTTTAACCAGCACTGCCATTCTGGAGGCTGCTTTGGCAAGGTTTTCCCTGTCTAAGTCGGACAAGCCCCCTGTTAACTCGGCATAGGCTTGGTCGATGGCATCTTTATCAATATGCAGTTCCACCAAACGCGGCTCAAAATGCAGTGGCAGTGTTGCCCCGTCGCGGATGGACTCCTCAAAGCCGTACCGACTCATGTAACCGCGTTCGTCTTCTTCTGCCCCAAAGGCGTAAAAGGTGTTGCGATCGCTGCGATTAATAGGTGTTCCGGTAAAGCCAAACAGGAAAGCATTTGGTAAAGCAGCACGCATTTTGATACCCAGATCGCCTTCCTGGGTGCGATGGGCTTCGTCTACCAGCACGATGATGTTATCCCGGTTATTAAGGACACCATCCGCTTCGCCAAACCTGAAAATTGTGGTGATGATGATTTTGCGGGTATCCTGCTTCAGCAACCGTTCCAATTCCGCACGGGTTTCTGCTTTCACTAGGTTGGGAATATCTGAGGCGTGAAACGTAGCGCTGATTTGGGTATCAAGGTCAATACGGTCTACGACAATCAACACCGTAGGATTACGCAGTTGCGATTGTAGCCTCATCTTTTGCGCGGCGAACACCATCAGCAGGGATTTTCCTGACCCTTGGAAGTGCCAGATTAACCCTTTCTTGGGTCTGCCAGCCACTACGCGGTCAACGATGCGGTTGACGGCTTCATACTGTTGATAACGACAAACGATTTTTAAACGGCGCTTTTTCTTGTCCGTAGCGAATAAGGTGAAGTGGTTCAGAATATCCAGAATCACCCAGGGGCGTAGCAGGGAGGTAATTGTGTGCTTGAGGGAGGCAAGGCTTGATGGAGGTGCGTTATCATCCAACCGCCACACGCCCCATAACTCAACGGGCATTCTGATAGAACCATAGCGCAGTTCTTTGCCTTCTGTGGCGACGCTAAACACGTTGCAGGCAAACAGTTCTGGGACGTTTTTCTCGTAATCGTCATGTACCTGCAATGCCCCATCAATCCAGCTTACCGCTTTCCGCACAGGGGTTTTGGCTTCAATCAGCACCAAAGGCAAGCCATTCACCAGCAACACTAAATCGGCACGGCGTTCAGCAGGACCAGCACGGAAGGTGTACTGGGTAGTAACTATGTATTGGTTGTTATCAAGGTTTATGGGATCGATCAGGCGTACCGTGGTGTGTTCGTGGTTTTCGCCAAACGGCATCGAGCGATCGCCACGCAACCAAGCGGTAAATTCCTCGTTTGCCTTGATAATCCCATCGCTACGTACAGACAGCACAATCGCCCGCAGGCGGTACAACACTTCTTCAGCGCGGTTGGGGTTGGCAGCGATTTCTGGGTTAAGGCGGATGAGGGCATCGCGGAGGAAAGATTCAACGAAGACATCTTGCGGCTGGCGGGGGATGTCTTGGGTGGGTAGGAAGTGCCAGCCAACACCTTTAAGTTTGTTACCATTACGGGATAAGCCAGGATCTGGGGGTGCGGTTGCTGTGATCCTCCCACAGAGGAGGTCACGTACCAAGGCTTCGACGGTGTTGGCTTCGTTGAACATTAAACTCTCCTAGTAAACAATTGAGTTTAATAAGTTTTTCTTTAGTGCTAAAGCCCTTGAAATTTGAGCTTCAAGGTTTGTTCTTGCTGATCTGATTGCTCCAACCCTGATAATGATGTTCCTTTGCTCACTCAATGAAGGCAATGGGATTAAAATATTACATAAGTTAGATGCATTGACATTTGCTTGACTGACTCCTTTTGTAGCAAAAGAAACAACCTGACGACGACCAAGTGGGCAGTTCAAGAACTCTGTAAGATATTCAGGAATAATCCTTTCTTGGTTAGCACAAATTCTTATTAGGTAAGAAGCAAAAACATGTTCGCCTTTTAACGTATACATTCCTGTTCTTCCTACAAGCTCGTAAGAGTTTGTTCTGTTAAAAAGGATGTCACCATCTTCCAGGCGATACATATCAAAAGTTGATTTATCTAAATCAACGTATCGAATATCATTCTCGATAACCTCACCTTCGGACAGATTCATCATTCGTATAATGGGATACTTTCCTTTTTCTACTGGTGCATTTGATAAACCGTATTGAGTTTTAGTGATCACCTCACCAATTGGAACAATTGGTCTATTTTTTGTTACTGAGCCGACTTGAGTGTGGTAAGAAACAGAACCTTCTTTAACACCTCGGATTTCTTCATAGGTCAAAGAATTAAAGAGGTTATCTGTTGCGACAAGAGCTTGTTGGAATTTATCAAGTACTATTTCGCTTTCAGAAAGAACCTGCGCTATCCTCCTCTGCTCCTCCAGTGACGGGAGGGAGAACTCTTCCTTTGCAAGGGTTTTCCAGTTGATGGTTGGTGACAAAGACCCTACAGAAATTGCTTTGGCACGTTCCATAAACAAGTCACTCTGCATAAAGAAAGGTAGAAAACCTGGGTCAACAACGGCTGGTTTTGCACGCAGGACTAAAGCGTGTGCCGAACAAATACCGTCAAAATCAGCAACCGCAACTTTACGCTGATAAACGCGACGGCGACCAAAAATAATATCCCCTTTGCGGAAGCACAGCTTTGTTGCTTCCACGTCAGACGGCGTACCCCATCGCCGGATTTTTAGCGAATCTGGATCAAGGTGTTCTAACCCAACGTAATACTCAACATCAGCCTCACTTGGATTGTCGATGCGTTCATTGACATTAGTTGCTATCTGGTCAAACCGCCAAACTTGCCACCCAGGCTTAAGCGATCGCTCACTCATCGCTGCTACCCTCCCTCAAAACAAGACCGTCAAGCATATCCACCACGCTGTCCATCTGTTGCCAGAAATCCCTGCCAGACTGCTCCCAATCATCCCAAACCTGGGCAAGGGTTTTGTTTTCCTGTGTTTGCTTGATGGGTGTTGCCCGCCGGACATACAACGGTATTGACAAGCTATAGTCCTGAGCAGCGACTTCTTTTAAAGTTGCAACTGTGGCAAAACCAGGTTCATCGCTATAGTGCTGGTAAGCATTGAGGATGCGTGTCTGGTGTTCCGACTTGAGGAAACTCTGTGCCTGTACGCGGGCGACTTCGTGAATGGCATCAATAAACAGCACTTTCCTTTGGTGATCGCGGGGTTTGCTGGTACGACAAATAACAATACACGCTTCCATTGGTGAGTTGTAAAACAGGTTTGCCCCCAGCCCCAGCACGCATTCTACCAAATCTGCTTCCACCAGCTTTTGCCGCATTTGGGCTTCTTCCTTGCGAAACAGCACACCATGCGGGAAAAGAATCGCACAGCGTCCGCTTTTGGGGTTGAGGCTTTTTAAAATATGCTGGAAAAAGGCATAATCAGCGCGTCCTTGAGGCGGTGTACCCAAAAAGTTACGCCCCCACTGGTCAGTTTGAAACGCTTCGCGATTCCACTGTTTGATGGAGTAGGGCGGATTTGCCAGGACTACATCAAACGTTCGTAGGCGATCGCTTTCAGTAAAAGCAGGACGTTCGAGTGTATCCCCCCGCATAACTTGGTAATCATCCACACCATGCAGCACCAAGTTCATCCGGGCAATGGAGGCGGTCATGTGGTTGCGTTCCTGCCCATACAGCTTCAGGGTACGATATTCACCCCCCTTGCGCTTAACTTCCGCCAGTGCGGAAATTAACATTCCTCCCGTACCGCAGGTGGGGTCATAAATGCTTTCGCCTGGTTCCGGTGCAAGCATCTGTACCATAAAATGTACCACAGTGCGGTTGGTGTAAAATTCTTGGGCGGTATGCCCGCTGTCATCAGCAAATTGGTTAATCAGATACTCGTAGGCATTGCCTAACTCATCTTCGGGGACGTTCGCCAGCGATAATACCACACTGGAAAAATGCTCTAGCAGGTTTTTCAGCGTGTAATCGGGTAGGCGTTCTTTATTTGTCCACGGCGCATCCCCAAAAATCCCATCTAACCGACCGGGGTTAGCGGCTTCAATTTTCCGCATGGCATCCTGCAAAGCACGCCCTACGTCCTTGGCAACAATACGAATATCCTTCCAGTGAGCGCCATCGGGGATAATAAAACGGTCATTGGCGGTTTCAATGGCATAATTTGCATCACCCGTTTCTTCTAACGCCTGCGTAAAATCCTCATCCCAAACATCGGACAGGCGCTTGTAAAACAACAGCGGAAAAACAAATTGCTTATAGTCTCCGGCATCGACAAGTCCGCGCAGGATGGTGGCTGCACCCCAAAGGTAACTTTCTAGGGCTTGTTGGGTGATATGTTTGCTCATTCCAGCCATCCCCCTTCCAACATCACCTGGCGCAACTGTTCCTCAGCGTCGCGGCATTGTGTCAGGGCATCCTTAAAGGCAGCAACTGCTTCCTCCAATGGTGGAATATCTGCCCCAATTGGCGGTAAAACATAGCGCGATATATTCAGCGTCCAGCCTTCCTTCTCAATTTCTTTGGTTGTCACCACACGCGCACGGTCTTCAACATCAATTAAATCCTGATACCATTTGAGAATATCAGCAGCGTGTTCTGGTTCCAAGAAGTTTTGGGCGCGACTTTTGCGGAACAGAGATGAAGCATCGGCAATTAAGACCTTACCCACCCGTGCTTTAGGTTTACGCCGACGCAACACCAGTATACAAGCAGCCAGCCCCGTGCCATAAAACAAGTTAGGTGCTAACCCAATCACAGCTTCTACAACATCCATTTCCAGCAGAGTACGCCGGATTTGTCCTTCCACCCCACCCCGGAACAATGCCCCTTGCGGCAACACAACACCCATCCGTCCGTGGGGTTCTGCCATTGATTGGATCATATGCTGTACCCAGGCGAAATCACCGCTTTTATCGGTTGGCAGACCAGCAAACGCCCGTCCCCACGGGTCAGTTTCCCAAATCTCTCGTCCCCATTGTTCTAAGGAAAAGGGCGGGTTGGCAATCACTACATCAAATTGCGCCAGTCCTCCGGTAGGTGGGAATGTCTCGAACTTCCTGAGTATGAAGTAAACTAATCGCTTCAATATTTTTTGTAATCGGGTCTGGTAATGGAGCCGTAAAAACTTGATTTCGAGAAGTTTTCTCCTTGAGTTTGTTCGCACCTGAACTAGAGTGTTTATTGGCTGTGTCGTCTGCGTTGTGCCTCATACCGCAACTCCTAAATTTGGATGTTACTCGATTATCTTCTGATACTGTCGGCAAATGGATATCAAGAGGCTAAAACTCTTATTATACCCTGATTACAGCAGTGTTCATTTAACTGATGAGTGGTAAAATCGCACTTTGGAATGGTGAGAGTTTTAGAACATTTGATCTAAGTTTAAGGAGCCGTGCATCATTGTTGAAATGTTTACCATGAAACCTCTGCGTTGGTTGCTGTTTTTTCTGCTACTGACTACAGCAGCAGCCTGTAACCAGACTCGTGCTTCCCAAGAAGAACCAACATCCGAATCTTCACCTTCTGCTCAACTGGCACAGAGTTCTACACAAGTGAAAAATGGTATTCGTACAGAACCATTTTCACCAGCACCTATCCGCATTAACGTTGCTGATTTACCAAAGCCCTACGCTACTGATAGCGCCTCAAAGTCACCTGAGGTCGTACCAATTCCAGAGAACCCGACTCTGCGTGTCCCTCCAGGCTTTGTGGTCAACGTTTTTGCTGATGGTTTGGATGCTCCCCGGTGGTTAGCTTTAACTCCCAACGGTGATGTTTTGGTGACTGAAACTAAGCAAAATCGTATTCGTTTACTGCGTGATACCAACGCTGATGGCGTGGCTGATGTCAAACAAACTTTTGCCACTCAAGCCAACGGACTAAATAGACCCTTTGGTATGGCTTTTGCTGGTAATTCCTTCTTTTTGGGCAATACTGATGCAGTGTTGCGGTTTCCCTACGCTAAAAATCAGCAGCAAATCACTGGTTCTGGCACAAAAATCGCCAGCCTACCGGCTAGCGGCTACAATAACCACTGGACACGTAACATTGTTGTCTCACCCAATGGTAACAAGCTATATGTTTCGGTTGGTTCTGGAACTAATGTAGACGAAGAACCTTTGCCACGGGCTTCAGTGCAGGTGATGAATTTAGATGGTTCCCAGCAGCAGACTTTTGCCTCTGGCTTACGTAATCCTGTTGGTTTAGATTTTAACCCTGTGACTAAGGAACTTTACGCGACTATTAATGAGCGTGATGGTATTGGCGATGAGTTGGTACCAGATTACTTCACACGCATTCAGCAGGGAGAATTCTATGGTTGGCCCTATGCGTACTTAACAGCTAAAAATCTCGATCCACGTCAGAAGACGGGTGATGCTAGCAAACGACCAGATTTAGTCGGTCGCACTCGTACTCCAGATGTGCTATTTCAAGCGCACTCAGCTGCATTGGGGTTGCAGTTTTATGACGGTCAGACATTCCCGGAAAAATATCGTAATGGTGCTTTTGTTGCCTTTCGTGGTTCTTGGAATCGCGATCGCGGCACTGGATATAAAATTGCTTTTGTCCCATTTGACACCAATGGACGACCGCAAGGTTACTATGAAGACTTTCTGACTGGATTTCTCCTAAACCCTACTGTACCAACCACTTGGGGACGTCCTGTGGGTTTACTCGTTTTACCGGATGGTAGTCTTTTAGTCACGGAAGAAGCAAATAACCGTATTTATCGGATTCAGTATAAAGGTTAGTCATTTGGTCATCAGTCAAAAAATCGTCTTGTACTTATGACTAATGACTAATGACTAATAACTAAAATCAAAACCACCCTTCCTGTTCCAAAGTCTCTATCAACTGAAGTCCACGGGGATCACCAACTCCCAAAAGGGAGGCTTTAGCGTCTTCGCGCACTCCCAAGTCTTGGTCTTCAGCAAAGGCTTGAATCAATGCATCAATGGCAGTAGCATAAACGACGTTAGAAGGCAGTTCGCGGCAAAGTTGTCCAATTGTCCAAGCGCAATTGCTGCGTACTGGTGCTACAGGATCTTGTACCAAAGCTGAAATCAAGGGGGGCATTGCTTTCACAACAGCCTCATATCCCACATCTGCCATTTGTGCCAAAGCGGTAGCCGCCCACAGGCGTACTGCGGAAATATCGGTTCTTAAAGCGTCTACCAGAGGTGCTAGGCTGCGGCGATCGCGACAGTTCCCCAATGCCCAAACAACTCCTTTACGCACGTAGCCATTCCAATCTCGGTTTAACTGGGCAATCAGCGGTTCCACAGCATCTAAACTGGGGTTACGTCCGATACCATAGGCTGCACTGACGCGCACCAAAGGACAGGTATCACTTAATAAGTTAATCAGATGGGGAATAGCCCTAGGATCTTCTATGTCGGAAAAAGCACGTGCAGCCAGCATCCTTTGCTGCGGCAGAGGATGTTCTAATAATGCTAGCATCTCCTCTGGATTGGGCATTGGCGTCTCTGTTTCAGCAGTGACGGGTTCCATGTGATCCAGAGGGCTTTCTAGTTCTGCTTCGACATCTAGTAGGCTAAGGTCGTCTTCGTCATACATATTTAGACACAATGCGAGAGAATTTCTCTAAATTTCCACTGCGGTTTTGCTATACCAGTATTAGAAGTTACAATCTGTTTCTTTCAGGCATATTTGTCAGGATGAAGAGATTTTACCATCCACAGTGATTGGCTTTGATATCCTAGCTGATTGTAAAGATTCAATGCGGCTGTGTTGGTTTGAAACACTTGCAATCCGATTTGGTGATCGCCTCTTGCTTTTGCCCAATTTTCTACATATTGCATCAAAGCTGTGCCGATACCTTGTCGTCGGTGTTCTGGCACAACGTACAGTAAAAAGATATGAGCATGGCGATCGCCCTGGACTTGATCTATGGCATTTCCTACCCATAAACCAGCGATAGGGGATGAGGAAGGGAGAGAGGGAGGGAGTGAGGGAGAGACTCCTAATTTGGAATTTGGAATTTGGAATTTGGAATTGCTTTCTCCCCCGGCTTCTCCTGTTTCCTCTTGTTCTACTTCTACAAAATCAACCCACCAAAGGGGAGTTTCTCTGGAGAAGTATTGCTCGACTGTTCGCGCCAGATGGGAGAAATCTTGCTGTGGAAAGGCTTCTTGGTAAGTCCGCTGCATGAATTTTACCAGCAGCGCCCTGTCCAAGGTAGAACCACGGCGAATTCTGTAACCTGGTAACAGTTCCTCAGACACTTAAAGAAGGAGACAAGGTAGACAACGTAGATAAGGGGGAATTTACTCCTTCTACTTTGCCAGTCTCTTCAACAGGTGCGGGTGCAGCCATATCAGAGGGTAAAAAGATGCGGGAGCTGACTGCGACAAGAGCAATAATGAAAATTAACACTACGAAAAACGGCGCGATGTACTGACGAAATATAGCCATAGTTTCATTTTGCAACGAACTGTTGATATTTGTGAGCCTTTAACTAGCGCGCTTACACGCTTGCAACGAATGAAAGAAACACCACCTCCCTTGTTAAAACAGTTATCAGTTATCAGTTACCAGTTATCAGTATGAAGAAGAATTCAGCAATTGGTGCAATTCTTGATTCAGAAGGAAGAAATAAAGAATTGCGACTTCTGACTCCTGACTCCTGAACGGCAGTTGACGCCAGGTGCTACCCTACGGGAAGCCGCCTCCGGCGTCTACAAGTCGGGAAACTCTAGCCGAGCACTGCCTCCTCCTGACTCCTTCCCTGTTCACTGTTCACTGTTTACTGTTCACTGTTCATTGTTAGGGGTTAGCGCTTTCAAAATCAGCAATTGCTTTTTCCCAATACCAATTTTCTGGCATACCAGGAAAGTCTTGCTTGGCACGATTTACCAGCTGTTCGGCAGCAGTCGCATTACCAGCTAAAGAAATGAGTCTATTTTTGAGATTTGCATCAGGTTCAAGCTGTTCTCTTCGGGAGGGTCGCGTTCTTGCTGCTGGGGAACTCTGCGCCTGTTGTCTTCTAAACTCCCAAAATAAAACGTAATAAAGTGTACCAAAAATTATAATAAGACTGAAAGTCCCTAAAAGAGTTACTAAGTTAGGCGTCAAGTATCCCAGAACTAACTGGGAAAGAACGTAGCCAAGTAAGACGCCAGTAATTAAAAGAATAGCCGTTGCGATAATAATGATTACTTTTTGCCCCATAAATCCTCTTCATCATCGTTGAGTCCGGGTCGCTTAATTGCCACTGGCTTTTGGTTCCAAGGGGCAAACAATGGTAATAGTAATAGTCCTGGTACAGCCACGGCAATGCTAATTAAGAAAAACATCTGCCAACCCGTAATTTCCGCTATTGCGCCAGCTGGAGCAGCTATAATATCACGACTGACAGCCATCAAACTAGATAGTAAAGCATATTGAGTCGCGCTAAACCGCTGGTTGCACAAACTCATCAAAAAACCAATAAAGGCAGCTGTTCCTAAACCACCACAGAAGTTTTCTACATTGATGGCGATGACCATGAACTGGTAGTTTTGACCGAGTGTAGCTAGGAAAAAATATACTATATTACTTAATGCTTGTAAAATCCCAAATACCCAAAGCGACCGATTTATACCAATTCTGCTGAGAATCGAACCACCTGCTAGAGCACCAACAATAGTAGCAATTGAACCCATCCCGATCTGAATAGCACCAATATCAGTTTTGGTGAAGCCAGTTTTGAGTAAAAATGGCGTGGACATATTGCTCAAGAAAGCATCGCCCAGTTTATAAAGTACAATGAACGCCAAACTCAACAGGGCTTGGTATGTACCCAGGCGCTGAAAAAATTCTCTAAATGGAAGTAAAATCGCTTGTGCTAAAGACTCTGGAGGACTCACTTTCTTTGGTTCTGGCGCGAGGATTGTACCAAAAATGCCAATCACCATGAAAAGCGCCATGAACAAGTAAACCGATTTCCAAGGCAAATGGTCAGCAAGTATTAATGCCAACGCACCTGCTACTATAATGGCAAGTCGATAGCCTGAGACGAAAAGACCAGCACCCGCACCTACTTCTAGTGGTTCTAAAACGTCAGTACGGTAAGCATCAGCAGCAATGTCTTGCGTGGCGCTCAAAAAAACGATCGCCACTGCGTTGATCGCCAACAGTTGTAGTGCTGTGCCGGGTTGTTGCGAAGCCATAAGGGCGATCGCAACAATTAAAGCAATCTGCGTTGCAATTAACCAGCCCCGCCGCCGTCCCAATATTGGGAGTTTATATCTATCGAGGAGTGGTGACCAAAGAAATTTCAAGGAATAAGGCAAACTGACGAGACTAAACCAGCCAATTGTCCCCAAGTTTACATTTTCTCCGGTCATCCAAGCTTTCAAAGTGTTACCAGTTAACAAAAAGGGTAAACCTGATGAAAATCCTATTAACACCAACGCTGCCATCTTCCGGCTTTTAAAAACTTGTAGTAATGATGAAATTGTTTGCACTGTTTTATTTATTTCTCCTAAAGTGGAAGAATTTTTAGATATAGCAGGGAACGCTTAACGCTTAACGCTTAACAGGCTTGAAACTCTCTCAGTGTCTGAGTTTTCTGTTCAGTTTGTGTCCTAAAACACCTGGCGACAGCTATATCTTGTCATACTGACGGCTTAATATCAGGCAAAGATGTCTATATATAACGCAAAGTTCCACTATCTTAAGCAGTTTGCATTTTCTCTTTTTTGACTGTTTCTTAACTTTCGTTAAGGAAATGAATTTGATGACTTATGATTTCTACACCGCGTTCTGCAAGACATTTTGCCCAACCTTCACGAGTACCAATCTCGCTTTTATGCTTGAGTAGTCCTAATTCTTGTTCTTGTTGGGTAAGTTGAGCAAATTCTTGGTAATATGAATAGTTAGAGGTCACAAATGTTTCTTTACGGTGAAGGATTGGCGGATTTTTCCTTTGCTCGTAGTCTCGGTGAGTGATGCGCAAAGTTTTTAAATCAATCGTGATACTCGCCTTTAATGCTGGGTGGGCATCAGTATCAAATTCCGGGTAAAACAGGTAGGATATTCGCGGTTCATCTGTACAAAACTTTATCAGTGTTGCGTCATCGACACGTCCAACAGTACGACTCGCGCAGCCTTCGTAAACTCGCAGCAAGGGATCGAGTTCACCAAGGGCAGAAACATGAACGTAAAGGGCGTTACGAGTGTGTTTGCCAATTTTACTTTTTTCGCAAGCAGTTTGCACGACTCCGGTTTTCCCCAAACTGAAAAGCTTAGCATCAGCAACTTCGCAAGCTTCTTCATAATTGCCAAAAAATGCTTTGATGTCATGGCGCATTTCTGGTGAGAGTTTATGCCAAGAGGGACGTTTCTCGAAGTGGGTCAGAGCAAGATAAACTTGAATATCAAGAGAACGACCGTAGGCGATCGCATCCCATTCTGCCTCATCAGTCGCTTGTAAAACCACAGCAAAAGCACGGCGAAAGTTCTTAAATTCACTCAATAATTCCTGTTCGTTATCCAATTCCCCTTTTACCGGGAGTCTGCCACGTTGAGTAAAAAAAGCCATCAGTGGTTCCAGCTTCTCTTGGTAATCCTCAAACCGTTTCGTAGGAATGCGTATTTTCGGAGTTGAGGTTCTAGAGAAAAAGCGTATCGCCTTGAATCCTTCTTTTTGCGCTTCATCTCGAAAAACAAAATACACACCCAGCGCCACTGGTACCGCATCTACATTCAGGGCTTCATCAATGTATCTTTTGAGTTCTTCTTGTTCGTAATATTTCTGAAACGTGTTGCGACTCGTGACGATACCATCGCTGTAAGCAACTTGAGCCTTGCTGGGAGCATTTATCAAAACTTGAGCCGCAACAATTAAGACTTCGTGGGCAAGTTCCCAGGCATGACAAAGAGCTTGGCGGCGTTCCTCTGGGTTTTCAATTACGTTCAGGACGTAGCCCAAGTTCACCACATTAGCGCAAATGCGCGGGGTATCGGGGTAATAGTATGGGTCCCAGCCTGAGCTGGTGTAGCCTAGGTTGGCTACTCGGTCCACATCGCCACCGTGTCCGCAACCGTAGTCAAAAAACGTGGTATCGTTATTTATAATTGCCCATTCTATTGCCAATCGCACAGGTCTCGATAAGTCAGTGCGAAAAATTGCGGCTTTATGGCGTTCTATTTCTACGTAACTCTCTGGCGACATAAGGATATTGAGAGAACCACAAATAATCACAGATGCATACAGATAAATAAGCATCTGTGTTTATCTGTGATTTATTAATCCTTATATCTTTTTCGTCGCTAATTCAACTAAATCTTCAATCTTCTTGATATTTGGATCGCCTGCGAGGTAACCGATACCGCGATGTAGGTGGAGGCGAAATTGTGTCGCCAGGGTTTCTTTGTCTGTTGGGAAGCCGTCGTTGTAGCAGCGTTGCTTGAGGGCGAGTAACAATATATCGGAGGTTTCGCCGCCAAAGACGCGCCATGTCATCTCGACGTTGCTATCTTGAGGAATTGGGACGGGTGAGGGTGGAGTTGGTTCGGCGAGAGAACGACAAAACGCCCAACGACACAGGATGTTCCATTGATCGATTTTGGTGTTGCGTCTGAGTTTGAGGAGTTGGTCTTTGGCTGTTTGGGAGAGTTTGATACGATCTATTGGGGATTCCATAACAAGTGTAGAGTAACGCATTCTACAAATACTGTTGAATAGAAGGCGCGATACAATCAAGATACTATGCCTGCTAGAGATATCTATCACAACACGGTTAAAAATGCTCTCATTAAAGACGGCTGGACAATCACCCATGATCCATTGCGCATTCGTCTAGCGCGTGGCAGAAATCTGTTTGTCGATTTGGGTGCAGAACGTTTACTTGCAGCTGAACGAGGAACGCAAAAGATAGCCGTTGAGGTCAAAAGTTTTACCCGTCCCTCTGATATGAAGGATCTGGAGGAAGCTGTTGGTCAGTTTGTTTTATACGCCCAATTGTTGAAGCGTTACTATCCTGAATATGTACTTTATCTTGCTGTAAGTGAAGATATTGGTAAGAGTGTCTTTGAAGAAGAAGCTGGTCAAACCTTGATTGACGATGGCATCATTCGTTTAATGACCTTCGATCCCAGCCAGGAGGTAGTGATCCGATGGATTTATTGAACACTCAATATGGTGAGATCATTGAAAAAGTTTTGCAAACTTATACTGACTTTCTTGGTAGTGATGACCAGGTGCAAGTTGAATTAGTATTCGACCGAGAGCGTGCTCGCTACCTTCTAGTAGAAACTGGCTGGCAAAACGGTTATCGTATCTATGGCACATTATTACATATTGATGTTATCGACAATAAACTCTGGATTCAACATGATGGTACAGAAGAAGGTATCGCGTTGGAGCTAGTAGCTGCTGGAATTCCTAAGGAGTGTATTGTCCTAGGCTTTAGAACGCCTGAACAGCGAAAACACACAGAATTTGCTATTTCCTAGAAGTGCGATGCATCCTTTCTAGTTTTGTCAGTCCACTTTAATGGACTTCGGCTATTAGCCTGGGACTTACAGTCCTAGGCGGACGAAAACGGAGTCAAATAATATGTAATTCCTTTGACATTTGTTTGAGCAAGTGCAAAATGTATAACTTACCAAAAATATCCTGGTTCAACAGTTGTTTGACGGGTGGATGAGTCGTATTTGAGGAGGTATTCGCGGGCGATCGCCTCGTTTTCTCGCAATATTTTGACTTGTTTTTCTCCTATCTCTGTATCGGTGGAAAGCAGAATGACTTGATGGCTGGCTGATGGAAAGTAACGTTCAACTAGGTTACTGCGGTGGGAGGAGTCTAAGCGTCCTAAGGGTGTGTCAATTGCAACTGGTAAGCGACGTCCGGAAACGCGGGCTAATCCCCAGAGGAAGGCGATCGCTAAGAGTTGTTTTTCACCTGCAGAAAGACGATGTTTTGGAACGGGTTTACCTTGTACATCGTATAGCGACAGGCTGAAGGTGTGAGTGTCAATCGCGATCCGATGCACTAAGTCTGATTTGTGGAGGAGGTAGCGGAAGCATTCGGTGACTTCGACTTCTAGTTTATTGAGTTTTCTGAGGGTTAATTTTTCGCGGAAAAGCTTGAGTGTTTGTTGGACTTTTGCTGCAGAGGTAATAATATGTTCGTAGTTTTTGCGGTCAATATTTTGCTTACTATATTCTTGTAAGTCCTTTTTGATTTTTTTTATTTCAGCCTCTAATTCATCACAGCTGCGTTTTGTGACTTCGCTTGCTGCTTTGATTTGGGAAACTTGATTTTGTGCTGCTTCGAGTGCATCAACTAACTGTTTATAAGCTTCTGGTTCGGCTGCAGTCTGTATTTGTCTTTCCAGAGTGATAATGTCTTCTTCCTTATTTTTGAGAATACCGATTTGCTGCTTGGCTATCTTTTTGTCATTTTGCAGGTAGTAGAAAACATTACCCAATTGACTCAAAGTTTCAGCGTCAGCTAATAACCAGGATTCTTCTGGTTGTATCAAGCTTGATCGCAATGTCTCTTCATCTTGTTCTAAAAATGCTTTTATTTGTTCAACTTGTTCTTCAGAAATTCCTGCTTGAGTCATCCAATTGAGTAAACGTTTATCTCGTTCAAATAATATATCTCTTGCTATTTGCGCTTGTTGAATACGAAATTCTTTTTCTCCTTGGCGTTGCGCTTGAGTCAGTAAAGGTTCAATCAACGCCAGTGGTAGAATACTATCCGCTAATTGACACATTCCCTGACGTGCTTGTTCTACTTCAGCAGTTTTTTGCTTCTTTTGTAATTCTAACTGATTTCGTTCGGCTGCGATTTTACCGCCTTCGGAAACAAATTTATCAAACGCTTCTTGCTTTTCTTTTTCTGATGCTTGTAATTCCGTTTTTAATTTTTCTAGCTTATTTTTGTTTTCTTCGTATTCTGCTTGTTGCTGTTTTAGTCTTTTTTCAATTTCTCCTATATTTACCAAATCTTTAGTATCGGCTATTTCCTTACGTTTGCGATTGACGACAATTTCTAAATCAACTCCCAAACGTTCTGCCAACTCTAGCCCCAAAAGTCCGCGAATTGCATCAACCACAATCGGTGGCGGTACTTCCTGTTCTGCAAGTTCTTTCACCTGTTCTCCATCAAAGAGAAAGAGGTTGGAAATTCCTAACGGAAGTAGATTTTCAATGTAATCGTCCCAAGTATTAACTAATTCTTCTCTGGGCCAATCCTCAAGTCTTGCGTCTAATTCATAAATTCCTAAATTGTCTTTACCATCTTTCGGATTTTTTTCCCAAGTTCGCACTATTCGGTATTTGACTGGCTGATCATTTTCAATATGTTCAAAAAGTAATTCAATCTGTGTTTTTTCAATTACCGGAGTTTGACTGTTAACGCATTGGCTAAGAAAATCACTATAGCTTAAATTACCACGGTTAGAACATTGAGCACGAGATCCATAAAGCGCAAGGCGAATCGCATCCATCAAAGTTGTTTTGCCGCCACCGTTCATTCCACCTAATAAGAGGATGGGGCGAGAATTATCATTTTCTTGTGGATTAAGGTTGATAACTTGGCGTCCATTGTAGGGACCAAAGTTTTGTAGGACAAGTTCAAGGAATATCATGTGATAATACTAATATACTAGGCGAATGGAATTCGCGTCTACACAGGCAAAGTCCGCCTGCGCGGACTAATTAAGTACAAGATTTTTAGGTTATCCAGGAGTAAATTCCCAGATAGGAATGATTGATTTTTGAAGATGGTGAGTAGCTTGGTTTTTGATGTAATTGGCTACGCTATCTATGGCATCATGACTAACTGTAAAAGCGCCATAGCTACCTTGCCATTTGAAAAACTCACCTGGTTTGACTTCATGAGTCATAAAATGGGAAGAACTTCCCTTTATTTGTTTTATCAGAGCAGATAAGCCTAGAGTTGGCGGAAAGCCTGTTAACAGATGAACATGATCCTCAACACCACCTACCGCAATCACTGTGCATTTCAACTGTTCACACTCCTTAATAATTGCTGCATAAACTAGCTTCTGAATATCAGGTGTAATCAGGGGCAATCTATCCCAGGTCGCCCAAACATAATGTATATATAATTGTGTGTAATTTGACCTCATTTTTATTTAACCCGCGTAGGCGGGTTTCGTTTGTGTAGCTATCCCAGGTTGCCCAAACATAATGTATATATAGTTGTGTGTAATTTGACCTCATTTTTATTTAACCCGCGTAGGCGGGTTTCGTCTGTGTAGCCGCGAATTCTATTCGCCTGGTTTCTGGTTTCTTGCAATTTTATTCACCGAAATTCCCATCAACAGAATCCCTATTTTTTAAATTTGATGTTTGCCCAACTTTGCGGTTTGTCTGTTTCATCATTTTCAGAAACAGCAACATCACCTAAAGTCAACTGCTTTACCTTTGTAACGTCACCTTGAGTAACTGCTTCTTTCAAATCACGTGTTAAACGGGCATTATCAATCGCTTCTTTTTGCGAACGCGAACTTGTCTTAAAACATTTTTCTAGTGCATCGTAAATTCCCACACGACGCGACATTTTGCGATACTGGCGTTCTGTGTCGAGAAGCTTCGCCATGAGTTCTAAGTGCATGACATCTTCTTGACAGATTTCTTCCAGCACCGCCCATTCATCGCTACCAAGAAGACTGTTACCAGCACCAGGACGCGGATCTATAAAAGGTTCATCTGTCACTTCTTTATAAATACGGGGTAAACTATCATCAAATTCGTGTTTGTCTTCTAGCCAAATCCGGCGAATTTCACTCAATTCTTCTGTGGTAATGAGAGTGATATCACGCATATTTTCTGGTGCTGTGCGACGGATTTGTGTTTGCGCTTCTAGAACTTTTCTTAGCCAATGTTCCCGCCAGTATTTAGTATAAGGACCAGGAATTGGTTCTACGGAGATTTCTCCGTTGAGATTGCGTTCAAATAGTTGAACCTCACCCCAAATTCTTCTAAAGTCTCTTTTATCCCGATCATCTTCAGCATCTAATTCATTTCGGATATCTAGTAGAGGTTGCATCCATTCTTTTTCTTCCTCATTTTGAATCATCGCCTCCATCGATTTATCCTTACTAACCATTGTGCAGACCCAGCATCCAAAACGAGAACTGCCACAACTAGGAGTAGAAGTATCAACAACTAGCGGACATTCATTATCTGCTGTTGCGCCTCGATACATAGCGAATAAATCTTTATTGCTGTATCCCCAAGGGTTTTGCCATTGCATCAGATAAAGCCAAACTTCGTCAGTTCGCCAATCTTCTATAGGTGTGTAAAGGAGAGAGTTCACCAGGTCGGGATGAGGACTGAGGCGGTCACGCACCCTACCTACTTCGCGCTTCTTCATAATAAGAGCGCGATTGGTGCTTTCCGTTTTGCGAGTTCCCAAGATAACAATTGTTTCGCCACTGGCTCGCACAACATCACGAATGAAACGGCTAGATGGCTCAATCTTCAAGCGTCCAGTACACCAGCGAAATTTATGGCGGGGTGCTGGGTAGCCTTTGCCAATTAAGCCCACCCAGTAAGTCTGTTTAATTTCTGGTTGCAGTAAATGAGGTTCAATTGCCATTCGTTGCTCTTGAGCAGCTACTTTCATCTGCTCTAAGGAGTTGCGTACCCAAGCGGAAACATAGGGATTCTCCACACCTGTATCTGTTGTGATAACATGGATTGTTCTAGTCCGTTTTTCAGGTGGAAGTTGTGCGATCGCATTCCAAATCAACTGCAAAGTAGCTGTTGAATCTTTACCACCGGAGTATCCAACTACCCAAGGAATGGCATCCAGACAGTATAATTCTTGTATTTCAGTGGTGAGTTCTTGGATATAATCAACTAACTCTGCCACAGTACGGGCTTGCTGACTTTGATTCTCTGACTGTTGTGCTGTAGCCATTTCTCCTTCCCTGTCTGAACACGGACGTTACTCACCCGAATTATATGTAGTCTTATCAAACCTTAGTATTGTAAACGTAAAGTTTTTAAAAACTTGGTCTTTTAACCGAATTTTATACAGAATTAATTTGTACCAAACCTTGCAGTTTTCAAAAACCATTATGAAGGACAGCGCATCTGACCAAACCACTGACATCGCTAGCGAGTACTTGCAACGGGAAATCAAAGATCAACAGCTACTCGCTTTAGTTCTGGAAAAGTTCCTTGGGAAGAAGGATCGCATTCTCGTTCAGAAAACCGAGATGGGTGGTACTGAGGCTTATGTTGGTTCTGTCACCCTAGAATGGTTTGCAGGACGGGTTCACTTCGCGTCTGGCTTACCACTGCTGCAAAAAAAGTACAATCCAGAGACTGATAACATTGAAATTGACGCGGATAGCATTGATGAAATTCAACAGCGTCCCCTTGATTGGTCACGTCAAGCACCCCTAGTGCAGTATTTGGCAGCGCGAAAAAATCACAAGTTTCCGCCAGTTCTGGTGGTGATTAACCAACCGTGGGTGGATAATCCCAAAGCTGCTGAGTGGGATAGTCAGGGACGCGCCACAAAATCTACCACCGAATTCACTGCATTGGATAAAGATGATAAAGTCGGTCTGCTGAACCTTTGTGAAGAAAATGTAACCATTTATGCCTTGGATGGTCAACACCGATTGATGGGTGTGCAGGGTTTGATGGAGTTACTCAAAACTGGCAAACTCCAGCGATACAAGAAGGATAAAACTGCTTACGAAACTTTCATTACGTTGGCTGACTTGGTAGAACAATATCGTGTGGAACCAGCTTACCTGCAAAGCTTGCCCAAGGAAAAAATTGGTATTGAGTTCATTTGTGCAGTTGCGGCTGGTGAAACCCGCGAACAAGCAAGGCGACGGGTGAGATCCATCTTTGTTCATGTTAACCTGATGGCTGCACCCTTGAGTAAAGGTCAGTTAGCACAGCTGAATGAGGATGATGGTTTTTCGATTGTTGCCAGAAAAATCGCTGTCAACCATCCGCTTTTGGAACAACAGGAAACGCGAAAGCCTCGTGTCAATTGGAATAGTGCGACAGTTGCAGCGAACTCAACAGTTTTGACAACGCTGCAAGCTTTAAAAGAAATGTCTGAACGATACTTGGGGCAAAAATACTCTCACTGGAAACCCTTGGATAAAGGTTTAATTCCCATGCGTCCAGAGGATGAGGAACTTTATGAGGGCATACAGGAGTTTCACAAATTCTTCGATTCTTTGGCAACGCTTCCAAGTTATAAGCTTCTTGAAGATGAGGGTACGCCTGCATTGCGACGGTTCAGCTTTGAGAAAGATGGCGGCGAAGGAAATATGCTTTTCCGTCCTGTTGGTCAAGTGGCTTTAGCGCAAGCTTTGGGTATTTTGGTTTTTAAGAAAGGGCGATGGCTAACAGACATTTTTAAGAAGTTGCAAAAGTTCGACCGTTCCGGTGGCTTTAGCGGTATGGAGTACCCGCAATCTCTCTGGTACGGTATTTTGTACGACCCAAACAAAAAGCGAGTGCAAGTTGCTGGGCGGGATTTGGCGGCGAAGTTACTGATATATATTCTGGGTGGAATTCAGGATCAGATGGAACGCGCGGAGCTTCGCAAGGATTTGGCTAAAGCAAGAACTGTTGAAAATAAAACAATGGGTTTTGACGGGAATTTTGTTGAACCGAAAGCGGTAGGGCTTCCGCCTATTTTGAACTAGCAAAACCATACTTATGATTACTACAATTAGGAAATGACTGAATGGCACTAGTCTCAAATTAACTTCTAAGTTCACAAATCAATCTTTACTCATCAATTTCACTTTCATCTTCCATTTCATCTTCTATCTCATCAAATATTTCTTCATCATCTTCATCATCTCCACCTCGAAAGTTGGTAGTATCTACACTGGAAATATTTTCGTCATTAACCTCTGTTGCTTTTGCAAAATGGTCTTCCTCATATCTAGTGTCATCTTCTATAGATTTAACTTCAGGTAGCTCGACAAAAAATTCTTTTCTCCAGGTAGCTATTGTATCTATAGTCCAATTAGCTTCACTATCTACATCTTCACGAGTACTCTTTATCAGTTCACGTACTCCATCAGAGGTATTAAGAAATATCATTCTAAGAAGCTCTATACATTTATCGCTACCAGAACCAGTTGTAATCATAGTCAGTTTTTCATTAGGCTGTACAATAACGTTTTTCCAATGAGGTGCATTTCTATTGAAAAAGCCTTTTTCATGCATCTTCGCTATACTTTTTGCAATCGCATCCAAAATCTCTGGAATACGATATTCAACCTTGATTCTCAACAGAAATCGTGAAATAGCAAAAAAAACAACACGCTGCCCTAGGACAGTATACAGAATATTTGATTCTCTTAATTTCTTCAGTTGTTCTTTTTGACTACGTTCTTTTTGACTACCTTGTAGTTTAATTTCTTCTGGTTGAGCAGGAACGCTTATACCCAAATGTTCAAGTTGATTTAGCCAGTCCTGAAATGGTTGGAGTTCATAAAAAAACCATTTAAAAATAGATCGAGTTCCTATATGAGGAATTTTAGGATGAGATTCGTAATAAATCTTCATCGCATTTTCTCTCTCAAGTGGAGAGTTTAAAATTTTTTTCAGGGCTGTTTTTTTATAATCTATTACAATTTCTACAGCACATTTACTAATTAAATCTATAGTTGTCAAATAAGGATCAAGCTGTGTCAGATTTGTAGATTTGGAAGACCATTTTACAATTTTGTCTTCTAATACATCTTCTTCTAATAGTTTCCTGGGAATTAGCGCAGAGAGTTTTGTGTCATCCAGTAGAAGTTGAGTTTGACGATCAATACGTTTGGCAGTGTTATTTATTACTGTAAATATATTACGAGTAGCTTTAATCGCTTCATCACGTATAGAGACAGTCTCTTCAGAGTATCCAACTCGACCTAAATTTCCAAAAACTAAATAGACAACTGGGATATCAAAAGGTTCATTACAAGCACAATTTTCTGCTTCTTCTTGGGGAGATAGATGCTGTTTACCTATATGTATATTCCAGTACTTTTTGAGGGATAACAAACGATGTTGACCATCTATAACAATGCGAGAAACACCCTTGTATAATTTTAAGTTAACCCATTTTTCAAGAGGTTTTCCTTTACTCATAACTTGAGAAAAATCCCAAAACTCTGTTTGCTCATCTGAGTTAGGGAGAAGAACAATAACCAAAGAGTTAAAAAACCTAATACCATTTTTTGCTAAATATGCGAATAGTTCTGTTTCCGCTCTTTTCTCATCTAATTTTCGTTGCACTCTCTCAGAAAAGCCCCATTTCCCCTGAAGCTCACCAGCAAATCTAATATTCTCTGCTGCATCACTATGATCAAGGGTAGTGAGAAAGTAACGTACTTCACCAAAAGTACCTGTAATGGCTTTATATTCAATAGTTTCTGGTGATTGGTCATCTAGTTCTTCCATCATCAACTCCTTTGTGTATTGAATCTAGGCTGACAAAGTTGGATTAACAAGCTTTCAAGTTCTCTGGCAATATCCCCAGCGCAAGGAAAACATATAAATAGAAATTCATCTTGAGGTCTTGAATTTCCGTATCTTCCGAAAAAACCATTGTCGTTCTCTAAGTGTTGTCTAAATCTTTTTTGTAAACTAGAAGCATAGCCAATATAATCTGGAGATTGTAAAATACTACAAGTTAGAAGGAGTTTCTTGAGATTACGCCTATCCTTCGGCATAGATACACTTTCAATAAAATGATGCATATTATCCGATAATGTAACTGGCTTTCCACATAAATCTATAATGAATTTCTTTCGTGAATCTTCTTCTACGAATTTTGTTGTAAATACATTTTTACTAATCCTCTCATTTATATCACCAAGTAAATTATCTTCTGCAAAATCAAACGCGTGGTAAAAAGCGTATATTCCAGGTTTATCTGGAATATCGTAAAATGCTGAAATCGTAGCTGTGGCTACTATAAACTTGCTAAAAAAGTCATCATGTATTGTTTCTTCCATTGCTGTATGGACTTTATGATCTCTAAATTTACTTGTCTAATATGATAAAAATCTACTTAAATCAAACTCGCCTTCTCCAGAAGTTTCCTGCAATTTATCATGACTTAAAATTAATAGTAGCCTTTCTGAATAGTCTACTGCCCCTCGCAATTCATCTCGTAATATTTCAAGTCCACCATTGGCATATTCCTCAAAAATACAAGTACGTTGAGCGTCATAGTACTCGTCATTAGAAGAAAGAATATTGATATCTTTATTTTCAGTCATTGCCAGTAATTTGATTAGCATATTATATCCCCTTGTAACAAAATGCTCCTGTGGTATTGGCTCTGGATCTCTTTTAGAGATCTCTCCTAGAACAACTCGCTTTTTGCGCTTTGCTCCCAATGCAGCAGTAAATACAAGTACATCAGCATAAGTCTGAAAAGGTCCAGTTGTTTCTTTTGATGAGACTAAGGCTTTTACTAAATCGGCCTTATCTTTAGCAATTTTGATTCTGTTTACAGCCATAATCAGGATATCTATTTTGTTGCAATTTTAACAGAAAGCACTCCTAACTGCATAATTTTATACCAATTAGGCAGCGATCGCCCTCTCTGCGTCCTCTGCGCCTTTGCGGTTTATTTCTCCTACTTTAGAAACTAGACATCTTCGTAAACTAGAGATATGGGAAAGTGAAAATCAACTTATCTCTCCAAAAGCAGTCTCAGCGCACTTCACAAAACTTTATGAAAACTGTCCACCATCTACATCACAAACTCTCCACGTCTGATAGTACAATAAAAGTAGAAACTTCCACATAGTAGTTCTCCAGGCATTAGGGTGATATCTGGTTAAGACAATCTACAGCTCAAAGATTGTCAAAGTTAGAAAAAGTAAAGGCGCTCTGAGTTGATAGAGTCACAACAGAGGCGAGGAGAACAGTGAGAGAAAAGTTTTTAAAAACTATTACCCAACATTCATGTAGTTCTTGAACTACCAAGAAGTGAATTTGTTGTATTTCTTGCATCGAAAGCAACAACACTCTCTTTTCTTCTCTTTTGCATTCTCTACGCTTCTGGGGTTTATAACTTCTAACAACTCACGCAAAAACAATGTAGAGACGCGAGGTTTCGTGTCTCTATTTTGTGTCTGTGTGTGAAATTTCAAAAACTACCCTTCCCGCATCACCTCAATAATCTCTGTATACTCAAACTCATTTGGACTTTGTCTCACCAAAGGATACCGTTCCCCAGCCAACTCAATATAATCTTGTTCACACTCAGGCTTAGAGGAATAATATGTCAGCACATATTCCCTACCAATTTTATCTGCCATTTCTTCTTCTACTTCACCTCGCCATTGTGTCTTAGTTACCAACACAATCAACTGGTTTGCTAATTTAGGAATTGTCTTTGCAATTTGTCGCCGAGAAATTTCATCCAAACTCCCAAAGGGTGAATCCATGACAATTGGGAAAGTGCTACTATCAGGAACCAGCAATATTTTTTTCTTTTCACTCCATTCCCGTACTCTATCGATAATGCTGGCAATAAAAGATAAACTGAGAATTTGATTCTCTCCTGTGGAAGCTGCAACTGGCATTTCGATACCTGCTGTATTCTCTACCAGCGTTAGTTCATATTTATCGCTAATTTTAGGAATATAAGGTGTAAACGAAATTTCGCTGAAGATTTCTTGTACGCGCTTTTCTAATTGCCAACGAAACTGCTTTTCTTGACGATTTCTAACTTCTGTTAACCGTTCAATAGCATCTTGAGTCGCGCTGATGCGTCGCTGCGCCAGTGCTTGTCTGTCTTCATTTAGTTTCTGCTTGGCGATTTGTTTTCTCAAACCTTCCAAGTCAGTTTTCAAGTTAGCAATTTGTTGCTGATTTGCACCTTGCTCTAATATGAACTCTCTAATTTTATCTTCAATTTCATCCAAACGCTTTTGTAAACTGCTGATTTCTTCATTTGCATCTTTTCGCAATCGTTCTTGAATATTATCTAACTCACCTTCCGTTTGTGATATACTTTGTCTTAACTGATTAATCCGTGCTTGCTCTCTATCAACTTCTGACCAAAAACTAACTGCTTGCTTATCAATTTCATCAACTTGAGCACTCATGCGGATGGCTGTTTCTTCCACAATTGAAGAACCCGCTTTATCTAATAATTTGATCACATTTTCGTGTGAGTGAGTTCCTTGGCGTAAGTCTGCACCACAAATACAGCGTTGAGAGTCGAGTAATTCATTTACAAATTCCCGTGAAATGCCAGAGGTTAACTCGCCTCGCTGCTTCAAATCATCTATAATTTCTCGAAATTGTGCTGTGTTTTGTGAAAGTAATATGGTATAACCGCGTCCAGAAATTGCTTTTTTAATAGCGTCCCTACTTTCTTTAAGATTTTCCTGATTAGATGCTTTTTGTTTTTCTAATTCTCTTCGTCTTTCTTCTAATTCCTTGGCAGTACTGAGTTCTCTTAAGCGGTTGCTTGTCTCTTTTTTAAAAGTTTCTTGATATTCTAACTCTTGTTTAATTTCTGTTTGTCGCTTTGTGATGCGTTCAATTTCTAGTTCGAGAGTGTTTTGCTGTTTCAAAAGCTGTTTAATTTCTGAATCACCAATTATCCTTAACTCATTTTCCAGAGTTTTTTTGGCTTCCTTTAAGTGATTGATGGAACGGTTAATGACTTCTACGCCTAAAAAAATCTTTGTGGCTTCCGCAATTTCAGCTTTCTTGTCCGAACGAACAATCTCTTCAATCCGTTCACCATCAAAGAAGAAATATTGATGTAAACTAATGGGTAAGATTTGCCCAATCACGTCTTCTGGTTGCTGAGGTGGAAAATACCAGCGTCCATCATCCCCAGCTACCTGCATACGCAATTCTGTTTTGGTAACGTTGAAGTCGCTTTCATTTTTATAAACTCGGCATATGCGTTTTACATTGTAGCGTTTGCCGTCATGTTCCCACTCTACCTCTACCCAACATTCTACAGTTTGTCCAGGTTTCGCTTCGGCGATCGCACGTTTATTAACTAATTGTTCAGTCGATGCGAAAGCTGCACTAAATTTCTCATACAATACCCAAGTAAACGCATTCAACAGACTCGTTTTTCCTGAACCATTATTACCGTGAATGATTGTTGTGTTGCGAGTCTCTCCTCCTGCAAGAATCATTTCTGGTGTTTTACCATAAAAAGAGCGAAAATTACAAAGCTTAATAGAAGTCAGCTTCATCGCACTGCTTCCTTCACAATCGCCAGAATATCATCATTAATATGGCTATTAATTTTCTTATCTAGTCTACTTTTCTCCAACTGCCACACACGATCAATTATTTGCCGTACTTCTAATGGTGCACTAAGAATTGGTTCTTGAACATAATCAATATGAGTTTCTTTTGTCATCTGGCTTTAATTGGAGTTTTTATATCTTCTCATACTATATGGTTTCACAATTAGCAGTCAAGACACTATAAGAGTTATCGATTAGCAACAAGACGCCAAAAACGCCAAGAGAAGAGAGAAGAGGAAATTTCACTAAACAAGCTTTCCTAAGTAGGATGTTCACACCCTCCTTTTCTTCTCTTTCTTTTCTTTGCGCCCTATGCGCCAAGGGCGCACGCTACGCTAAAGCGTTCTTCGCGGTACCCTGCGGGAAGCCGCTGCGCGTCTACGTTTTTTTGTTCACGACTTATCTAGGATTGCTATGTATCTTTGCGGGAGATTGAAAAATTAAATATCCAACAAACCGTATCGCTTTTGTAAGTTGAGTAACTTTATCCTCGCTTCACCTGCGTTATCAGCTAAATCAGCAAACTCAACCAATCTCAGTAATTCTTTTCTCAATAAATTGCGTTCGACTTCTAGAGTTTTCCTATCTAAATCAGGCGGTAAAACAATCATGTCAAAAATTGTGGCACGTTCCTTTCCAGGATGAGGACGCAAAACTCTTCCGCGCCGTTGAATGAATTGGCGGGGGTTAGCTGAACTTGCCAAAATCACCGCTGTTTGAATTGCTGGAATATCTACCCCTTCATCTAAACAGCGAATCGCTACTAAACCTTGCAATTCACCACTTTCAAATTGACGACGTAAAACTTCTCTTTCTTCTATAGATGTTTGGGATGTGTAGGTACTGACTTTATAACCCAGTTCTATCCCTAAAGTTTTGACGACAGCTTTGAGTTGGCGTAAGCTAGAACGTTCTCCAACTTCTTGTGAACCATCACTACAATAGAAAAGTGTATGAGTTGTTTCAGCGCGAGTTGACATTAACTCGCGCAAGGCGTTTAACTTATTTTCTGCTGCACCAATTAACCTTGCTCGCTGCATCAATAATGGCTTCAAATCTTCGTTATCTTCCAAATCTGCTAATTCAACGTTTTCCCGTTCTCGATATAGTAGTGCCTGTCCAATCTTTCGCGTTAATTTAGCATAAGCACGGCTTTCGATGTCTGTTAATTCTACTAATATAGGATAATAAAGATAATGGACTAAAGCACCTTGAGTAATAGCATCTCTTAAGGTAAACTCTGGTTTGAGAACAGAACCAAAATATTCAAATAAAGATTGGGTTCCACTTTCGTCAAAATATCTTTCGGGTGTAGCAGATAAAGCGAGTCGTAACCCAACACGACGAGGTAAACTTTCTTCCAATTTGGGTGCGCCTAAGTTATGTGCTTCGTCTCCAATAATGAGAGTTTTTTCTGGAAAATACTTGAGTTGAGATTGAAAGCCATCCCCCATTAAAGTAGAGTTGCTGGTAATAACTGTAAGAAACGGTTGGGAACCAGAACGCACATTATAAAGTTGTGTGGAAAGTTGACTCTGCCAATTGTGTAAACTCTCAAAAGCTAAAATAGGTTGCAAATTAAATTTTGCACATTCTCGCGCCCATTGCGTGACAAGATGTCGATAGGGACAAACGACGAGCAAGACTTGCAAGTTAATTTGCTTGTATAATTCAGTGGCGATCGCCAGCGCTGTAATTGTCTTCCCACTACCAGTCGCCATTTTCAGCGTACCTCTACCGTTGTTGGCAAACCAGTTATTAACGGCTTGTCGCTGATACCCTCGCAGTTGCAGAGATGGTGGCATTTTAGGGCATCCTGGTAATGGTTGTGTATGATAACCACCTCTACTTTCGCCTACAAACGGTAATTTTAATTTGAACGTAGGTGTTTGCTTAACTTGATTTTTTATTAAATACATAAATTAAATAATAGTAAGAGAAGTGGTGAGTGGGGAGAATGAGGAAGTGAGGGAGTGTGGGAGGGAGTGTGGGAAAATAGGCGTTGCTGAGTGAAAATATGAATGAGCCTCACGCATAGACGCAAAGGCGCAAAGAATCAAAGTTTAAGATGTAGCATTTTTGAAATTCATATTCAAATTCAGCAACGCCGGAAAATATCCCTCCTTCCCTCCTCATCCCTATCTATCAGTTGTAATTGCGCCAAATAGCTACAAGCGAACCTTGCACCTGCACCTGAGTCGCGTTTACCTCGATTGGATTGTATTTAGAGTTTGCAGGTTTGAGGGTAATGCGATCGCCGCTTCGGTAAAACCGCTTCAAAGTCGTACCAATACTATCTACTCTGGCGGCGACGATAGTCCCATTTTTCAGCAGATCTGGTTCTAGTACTGGACGCAAAAATACCAAATCTCCCTCCACAATCGAATCTTCAATCATGCTGTCGCCAGTTACCCGCAAAGCATATGCTTGGGGAGGTAATGACAAATGAGCTATATCTATATTTTCGACTGTTTCAGTGAAGGGTTCTATTAATCCACCAGCGGCGATCGTTCCCAAAATTGGTACACCTTGTTTTAACGCTTGTAGAACTCTAATTGTCCGTGCTTTACCTTCACTCCATTCAATGTACCCCTTATTGCGTAAATGTTCCAAGCGACTTTGAATTGGTGCAGGCGATTTTAAATTCATCGCCTGCATCATTTGTCGAATCGAAGGTGAATGCTGGTATTGTCGTATATATTCCGCCAGCCATTCGTAAAGTTCTTTTTGAGCTTCTGTCAGACGTTCCATAAATTTGTAGGGAGGTAAATACAAATGCTTCTAGAACATTAGTACTACAAAAAACCTCCCTACGCACTATTTATTTTAGATATTTTGATGAATTCAAGTTATGACAGAGAATAAATGAGTCAACGATGCAGTAAAAATCTAACTATTTCTGACTCACAACTTAAAATTCTTCTGCCCCTAAGATGCTTGCAAGTAAAGCTTTTTGAGCATGCATCCTATTTTCAGCTTGATCCCAAATACGTGACTGAGGACCTTCCATAACCTCATCAGTAATTTCTTCACCACGATGGGCTGGTAAACAGTGTAAAACAATTGCCGAGCTTTGAGCAAGACTCATCAGTTGTTCATTCACTTGATAAGGTTGAAAAATAGGCATTCTGTTGTCTGCTTCTTGTTCTTGCCCCATACTTGCCCAAACATCAGTGTAAATGACATGAGAACCTTTTGTTGCAATTTCTGGATCATTAGTTAACAGGACTTCAGTTTTATTGGCTGCAATGGAACGTGCTGTTTCTATAATTGCTGCATTTGGTTCAAATCCATTGGGAGTGGCAATTCTCACATTCATTCCCACCAAAGCGCAACCCAATAACAGGGAATTTGCAACATTATTCCCATCCCCTACATAAGTCAAAGTCAATCCAGAAAAAGTGCCAAAGCATTCTTGCACTGTCATCAAATCAGCCAGAACTTGACAGGGATGTTCTAAATCAGTCAGAGCATTAATGACAGGAATTTTGGCATAGTTAGCAAAAATTTGCAATTCCTGCTGTGCAAAGGTACGAATCGCCAAAATATCGAGATATCTATCCAGAACTCGTGCTGTATCCTGCAGTGGTTCTCCGCGACTAACCTGAGTCACATTAGGATTGAGATCAATCACCTGTCCACCCAGTTGGTACATTGCGACAGTAAAACTGACTCGTGTTCGAGTTGAAGCCTTGGAGAACAACAGCCCTAACACTTTATGACACCGCAATCTCAGCTTTTGTGATTTTAGTTGTGATGCCATTTGCAGAAGTTCTAGAACTTCTGTTGGACTAAAGTCTGCCAGACTTAATAAATCCCGTTTGATCAACGCTGCCATGCTTGTTGCTCTGCAAAGAACCTTCTGTCTTTCTGTTCCTATACCCAGCCGTGTCAAAAAATCTTGCCTGAAAACTGCACCAGATATTTTATATCTAGCCCATAATTTCAAGGTAGCTTTGGTATATCACTAGTTTATCAATATCGTCAGTGAAAAGAATCACAAATTTGTTTGATTTTCATTACACCCACAGCGCCTGAAAGTATGTTTATAGGTTGCTAAATCGGCAGTATGATCAAAATGAGATATTGAGAGCGCGATTTGGACAAATATAACTCTTCACACTAGTATATTGTCAAATCAGCTTGCTTATGGTACAATGACAAATTAGTGTGATGTTCAAAAAAGCCGAATATGCCAGCATAGCACAGTGGTAGTGCATCCGACTTGTAATCGGAAGGTCGTCGGTTCAAATCCGACTGCTGGCTTTTTACTTCCCATATAGCGCTGTGTTGTACAGGTGTACATTCACAAATTAAATGTCGCTGTTCACAAATTAACGTCGCATTTCACAAATTGATGTCGTATTTCACAAATTAACGTCGCATATGCATTCTCTGTAGCCGTTAACAAATTAAATGTCGCTTACTTTGATTTTGATTTAGCTGTACAAGGATTGCTATAGCAAAGTTGCTACAAGCAAAGTTAGTACGTAGCCTAATATTTTAACTTTACATAAGCTCTTCCAAACAAAGCAGACGGATTTGAACCCTTTCAACCCATCCAATTTGAAATATAAGTAAATCCCTGTTCGTATATTTCTACTTGGCTAAAATATTTTGACAGCAATTCCTTTCAACCCGCCCTACACGGGGAGGGTTATTGTTACTTTGACTGTAGAAGCATTTAGGATAAAATCCAAGCTTTCAACCCGCCCTACACGGGGAGGGTTATTGTTACGCAAGCTCTCTTTTTTGAGGGCGAACCGTGCGAAACCTTTCAACCCGCCCTACACGGGGAGGGTTATTGTTACGCTGGGGCATTCATCTTTTAAGTACAAACATGATCTTTCAACCCGCCCTACACGGGGAGGGTTATTGTTACTCCTCCCCCTTAAAACCCTTGTTATACAAATGATTCAAGGTGTGTAGCGCGGATATATTTTTATCCTTCCCAAATTACCGTTAAAAAAAGCAATTTTTGGTACTACAAAACGCTGGAACCTTTGTGGCGCAAGAAAGCGCGGATGAATTGAGAAAATTTTCTCTTTTGAAATCGCTGAAAACAAGGATTGGGATGGGTTCCCCCTTGGTCGAGGGTGATTTGGTAGCCACTACAGCAGTATATCCGCGCCCTTTTTGCTGGGAGCGCACCTAATTCCTGTCCGCAGACAGCAGCATCGGGGTGAGCAGCTACTAGGGTCAGAAAGCAAGACTATCTTCCAATAGTCAAACTAACCCAGATTTTTCACAGTTCAGCGGTTCCTAAGAACATGAACTGCGGCGCTATTATTTATTCTATTTTCAAGGTTCGGTATTTTACTCAATCGGGAGATTAAGATTTATTTTGACGAGAATGGTAAGCTGCGATCGCTATAGAACGTGCTTTTTCTTGGGGACTACCTCGAATTGGTTGCGGTGCTTGTTCTACAGGAATTTTTGCCTTAGCTGCTTGACTGTGAATGCAGTCAATTAATCTGTTGTAACTCCAACGGTGAATAGTTTGCCGATATTGCTTGGCATATTTTTGTTGACCCTCCTTGAAGTTAGGACATTTGTTCTCGGCTTTGGCTTCAATTTCGCTGTGAATACCCTCGCGCACATTTTTGATATTGGGTACAATAATGCTGCCTGCCTGGTAAGTTTGAGCCAGAGTAATAATTGCCTTAGCAAGCAAATTATCTAGATGTTTTCCTAATTCAGATTCCGATAGTTGATTTGGTGTGCTGCGTTTTTGGGCTTTGTGGCGTTCATGAGCATTTCGTTGTTGCTGTTGTCGTTGACGGTTAAGTAATTTATAGTTCTCGTCAAGTAACTGTTTAAGACTACGGTATGCAAGCACTGTGTTGGTAGAAGCATCAACAACTGCTGCGGTTGCAGGTTTTTCTAAGCCAAGACTGACACCGACGAGGATTGATGTTTGACCTTGATACAAAGGCTTGCTCGGACGTGGGTAAGGATTGTTGATTTTGGTTAGCGTTGAGCTTAGGCGTTTAATGTAATTTTGCTGATTTGGGTTGAGGTCGCCTTTGTCTTGCATCTTGGTTAATTCTTTGGCTACCTCAGCAGCTTTGTCTTGGCTTACCGTTTCTGTTCCCTCAATTGTCCATAAACGAGTATCTAGGGAACAGTACAGAGTCAAGCAATGAACATTCCAGGGTTCGCCTCTGCCTTCGTTTTCTTGCCAAGCCAAGCGACCCGAACATAGAGTGAATAAGCCACTGGAATACTGGTCTTTGCCGCTACGCTTGATTTGCTGGTCTTCTAAGAAGCGTTGAAACCAATGAAGTTGTCTGCGATCGCAATACACTTCAAATATATGCTCGCCCAAACCGCTGAACTTAATGCAGATACGACCGTTTTGGTTTTTTGACCAAATCAAGTCTTCCTTGGATGTAAATTGGACTGGAAATGGAATAGAGCTTGGTTTTTTGAGAAGACTACTTTGCCAAGAACGGGCTTCTTCTTCGCTTTGAGGGACAGTTGTTTTAGCAATAAGCAACGTTTGCAACCATTGTTCTCCGGTTAAGTCCCTACCATGAGGCATTCGACTGGCTAGTTGCTCTTTAAGGCGTTCAATTTCTTTTTCTTTTTTGCGACGACGCAGAGCAAATTTTTTTGCATCTTCCTCTTCTTCTGTTACCTGGCAGTTATTTTTCAGCAGGTACGTGATAGCGCAGCGCTCTGGCTCATCTTCTGTTTGGTCGTAAGCCTGAAATAAGGTAGTTGATAGCTTGGAAGATACTTTGGAATTACTACCTTTTTTACTCTTTTTCTTCTGCTGCGGCTGATTACTGGGATGAGTAGTTATTCTCACCAGAATTTCAAGGGCTTTAGCTCGAATATTTTCCAAACTACAACCGCTGATTTCGACCAGTTCAGCATCAGTTTTAAGCATGGACAACCAGTGGGTTTTTCCATCTAGTTGCTTTTGTCGTCTCTGTTGCAAAGCTAACCAGGATTTGTAGATATATTCCGTTAATTCGATAGCTGATTTATAAAACCTTTTGGGTTGCTCTGCAAAACACTCTTGGCTTGCAAGCAAGTTACACACAGATCTTACTACTCCGGGTGGAAGTTTTCCTGCTTGTAACCATTTCTCAAAATCAGAGTGTTTCCCTACTTGCTTCAAAAGCTCGTTAACCAAGGGTGTATTTTTCTCTGACATAATCTGCCAAAGATAGCGACGGGCGGATTCGCTTGCAACCAGGCGACATTGAATTGTGATAATGCTCATGTCGTTTTACGCAGGATTGTCATTGAAGGAATGATTAATAAAGTTTTCACAAACAGCAATGTGTCCAAAAGTTCTAAGCAAGAAAGAGACGTGAATTTAACCACGCCTCTAGCTGAGGGAAAAACTTATGCAACTTGCTGGGCTACCTCTGCTACTAGCAACCCACTAACAGCAATGATTAATAGTTGCGCTGCATCAGGAGTTTCACAACAAAGTTGTTTATCTCGATGACACGGTTGCGCTATCCATTTACCCTCAAGATTCTGATAAAAAGTGCCAAGAAGCCGGGAACCATACCAAACTCGATAAAGTTCTCCAAAATCGTCTGGTATCGAGTCGATTTCAAATTCTGGTGCTACTGCATCAGCAGACTCATCGATATGTTCCTCGAACTCTGCTTGAGCCGAGGCTTGGTTATCAAACTCTCGTTGTGTCATTATGTGAGTGACCTCATAATCGGGGTTTTACAAAAGGCGATGGCGCAAAGCGCCCGCCTAAAAGGCGATCGCGTGGTTTGGCGACTGGGCGATCGCCTTTATTTTTGTCTCATTTTTAATCTATGTTAAATGTAGAATTTTATCAAGTGTAGATTTATAAAACTTCAACGTTGTTATATCTACACTTGATGTAGAATAATGGCAAGTAGATAAATCTACGTCTAGCAGCTACTAAACTGGTGATGTAGTGTAAGTTTATGAATCAAGTGATTCGTTGGAAATTAAATGAAGTGATGGCGCGAAAGCGAGTCAGAAATAAGGACTTGGCGGAAGCGTTAGGGATAACAGAAAATTCAGTGTACAGGCTTCGCAAAGTTGACGAGATGCCACGATTAATCCCAGAAAGATTGAATGGCATTTGTAAGGCGTTAAATTGTCAGCCTGGGGAACTGTTGGAATATGAGCCGGATGATGGTGATGGCAAGGTTGTTTCTATTGTTGATGTGGCGTAAGTATAAATATAACAAGATAAATTGAGAATTCTGTCCTATAATTGTCGTCGCTATATTTGGTCTTTGTAACATTAAAACAAAGGCTGCTCGTTTATTTTGGTACGAGAACCCATGATCCAGGGAACACTGTTTGATGCCCCCATTACCCTACAAGAGCTGGAGTCCCACCTATGGGAAGCGGCAAACATTTTGCGTGGCAGTCCCGTGGATCGTACTGACTGGAAAAGCTACATCCTGCCGTTGCTGTTCTTCAAGCGCATCTGTGATGTCTGGGATGAAGAATACCGAGCAATGATGGAGGAATACGGAGACGATTTTCCTGATGAACACCGCTTCCAAATCCCAGAAGGCAATCACTGGAAAGACGTGCGTGAGGCAGCTAGCAATGTGGGGACGGTGCTGCAAAACGCTATGCGTAGTATTGAAGCCGCCAACCAGAAGCACCTGTACGGAGTGTTTGGTGATGCCCAGTGGACAAATAAAGAGCGGCTACCCGATGAACTGCTGAAAGACCTGATTGAGCATTTCTCGGCACTAAACCTCAGCAACAAGCGCGTTACCAGCGATGTCATAGGGGATGCTTACGAGTACCTGATTAAAAAGTTTGCCGATACCACTAAAAACAAGGCTGGTGAATTTTATACTCCGCGTAGTGTGGTACGGTTAATGGTGGATATACTTGACCCGCAGGAAGGCGAAAGCGTTTATGACCCTGCGTGCGGCACAGGAGGGATGTTGCTGGCGGCTGTTGCTCATGTGCGGGACAAAGGTGGCGATCCAAGAACCTTTTTTGGTAAGCTGTACGGACAAGAGAAGAATTTAACTACAGCGTCCACAGCCCGCATGAACCTGGTGCTGCACGGAGTTGAGGATTTTGTAATTGAACGCGGGGATACTCTGCGTAACCCTGTTTTTACCAATCCCGATACCAGCGGATATTAGAAGCGATCGCTACATTCTTTGGGCGGTCAACATTCATGTATATTTTACTACTCATATTGACTTTGTGGATTTTTGGTAGTTTTTTTGATCGCTTTTTACCATTCAACCTGCCCTCATTTAGCTGGTCAAATCACGGCTTAGACGCAGCCGCATTAGTGATTTCAACTGGAGTGCTGGTGCGACAAACTCGCCAAGAAAACTTTGCCGAACAGCGGGCGCAACTGATGCTACAGCTTAACTTGCTCTCCGAGCAAAAAATTGCCAAGATTATTTCTCTATTAGAAGAACTCCGTGCTGATTTGCCTGATGTGATAAATCGGCATGATTCCGAAGCCCAATTGATGCAAGAACCTGCTGACCCGATCGCGGTATTGGAAGCACTCCAGAAAAACTTGGCTCAAGAACTGTCATCCGTAGAAGAAAACAATAGTTAATTGCAGTTTTTCAGTAGATTTTTATTTCTATTTAGAGATATCAAACAAAATTTCAAGTATAGTCTTTGTGTCGAAAATAAAAAATTATCGTAGATCTTACTACAGGGACACATATGGCTCAACTCAATGGTGTAATGATGCAGTACTTCCATTGGTATATCCCTCCAGATGGTAATCTTTGGAATGAGTTAAAGGATAGAGTCAAAGAGTTAGCTGATGTAGGTGTTACATCTGTTTGGTTACCCCCAGCTTACAAAGGAACAGGGGGCGGCTACGATGTCGGCTATGGCGTCTACGATATGTACGATCTAGGTGAGTTTGACCAGAAAGGCTCGGTTCGGACAAAGTACGGCACAAAAGAGGAGTATATCGCTGCTGTCAAAGCAGCAAGAGATGCTGGTATTCGAGTATATGCTGATGTTGTCCTCAACCATAAGTTAGGTGCAGACGAAGCCGAAGAGGTGGAAGCAACTCCCTACAATCCAGACAATCGCCACGAGCCAATCGGTGAGATGCAAACAATAAAAGTGTGGACTCACTTCACCTTCCCAGGTCGCAAAGGCAAATACTCCGAAATGGAATGGCACTGGTGGCACTTCGACGCAGTTGATTATAACGTTTACAACGAAGGTGAGAATGCAGTTTACCTGTTTAAAGATAAACAATTTGACGAACAGGTTGATCTAGAAAAAGGCGCTTTTGACTATTTGATGGGATGCGATCTGGATATGGAGAATCAAGAAGTTCGCGACGAACTCAAGCGCTGGGGGGAATGGTTCATAGACACCACTGTGGTAGATGGATTTCGCTTTGATGCAGTTAAACACGTTAGGGCTGGCTTTTTCCCAGAATGGTTACAGCACTGTCGTCAACATGCGAAGCGCGATCTCTTTGCTGTGGGTGAGTATTGGTCTTATGAAATTGAAGCGCTGCACCATTTCATTAGCGTTACGGGTGGCGATGTGTTGTTGTTTGATGCGCCATTGCACTATAACTTTAGCGCAGCCAGCAAACAAGGCAATGAGTACGACATGCGGCAGATCTTTGATAACACCTTGGTGCAAGAGCAACCTGCTTTAGCCGTCACCTTGGTAGAGAATCACGATTCTCAACCCTTGCAGTCGTTGGAGTCTGTAGTGGAAAGCTGGTTTAAACCGTTGGCTTATGCGTTGATCCTACTGCGAAGTGATGGTTATCCCTGTATCTTCTATGCGGATTACTATGGTGCTAATTACAAGGATACGGGCACAGATGGCAATGAGCATGAGATTTGGCTCGATAGTCATCAATGGCTAATTGATAAGTTTTTACATGCTCGTCAAACCTATGCCTATGGCGATCAATACGATTATTTCGATCACCCTAATACAATGGGCTGGACACGCTTAGGAGATGAAGAACATCCTGGCGGAATGGCAGTTGTTTTGAGTAATGGGGAAGAGGGGACTAAGTGGATGGAAGTTGGGCAACCCAACAGCACTTACATTGACATCACCGAACATATCAGCGAACCCATCACAACAAATGATGACGGCTGGGCTGATTTTCGATGTACTGCTGGTTCCGTTTCTGTGTGGGTTCCACAGTCCTAGTCGGAGTTACCAGTTATCAGTTATCAGTTATCAGATCAAGAAAGCTGATTATGCTGATAACTGTTCACTGATTTAAGACTCAGAAGCTTCCCCCAGTTCACCCGGTCGCACGCTCAACTGTTGAGTTTGTTCACCCCGTTGTACCTTCATTTGCAAGGGCTGGTTGATTCGACTGAGTTCTACCAAGTCTTGCAACTGTTCGGCAGTCGTTATCGCTTGTTCACCAACTTGGGTAATGACATCTCCTCGACGCACACCAGCAGTAGCTGCAGGACTATTAGGTATCACTTGTATCACCAATACACCATTGATTTGTGGTAAAGTTATCGCTGTATTGGGGTCACTGTTTGATTGTTTTGCCAATTCTGGTGTAAGAGTCATCATCCGAACGCCAATGTAAGGATGCGGGATTTTCTCACCACGAACCAAAGCATTTTTAATCACCTTGGCTTTGTCAATCGGAATCGCAAACCCGATTCCCTGAGCATCAGCACGAATTGCTGTATTAATGCCAATAACTTCACCTTGTTCATTCAGCAAAGGACCACCAGAATTACCAGGATTGATAGCAGCATCAGTTTGGATGAAGTCCAAGCGTTTATCTGGGATGCCAACTTGAGCGCTGGAGCGATTCAACGTGCTGATAATACCCAAAGTGACCGTGTTATCTAATCCTAACGGGTTGCCGACTGCGATCGCCCAATCACCCACTTTCAAGTCTTGCGAACTTCCAAGGGCAGCTACTGGCAAATCTTTCCCATCAATTTTGACAACTGCCAAATCAGAAGGCTCATCAACTCCTTTCACCTCTCCTTTTAACTTGCGTCCATCCTTGAGAGTGACAGTCACAGAATCAGCACCACTGACAACATGAGCATTAGTGAGAATCATGCCATTGGGGTCAATAATAAAACCAGAACCTTCTCCGCGTTGGTGATACTCTTGAGGCATCGCAGAGAAATCATTACCAAAAAAATCGCGGAAAAAGGGGTCACTCAAATATGGAGCAGGTGCACGCATTGTGATTTTGCGGTCTGTATCAATTTGCACAACTGCGGTTCCGACTCGATTGACAGCAGCACTCACGAAACTCCGGATAGGAACTTCTTGGGAGTCTGCTGTTGAGGGAGTCGTTGTTTCTACTGTGGAAGTTATGGGTGCAACAGCACTCTGTAGAGATGATCGCTTAAGAATTGGTAAGTTGGGAAAAGCCCATAATATCGTCAAAGTTAATGCCACACTCAAGACAGCGATTAAAGCATGGCTAATCACTTGACGTAAAACGGGCAAGAAACGTTGTTCTTCAGAAGATGACAAAGACATAGTAAGTAGGTCGGTACAAATAAAGTTAACTAGTTTTGGCAGTCATTAGGAGGCAGCGCCTTGCTGCGCCAGTGCTGATAGCATTTGCGCAGCGTCCCTCTTAGGGACTAGCGTGTCCGCAGGACATAGACGGGTTTCCCGTCGCAGGATAAGAGCGTTGGGGTTTCCCCCGTTGTGGCGACTGCCGTTCATTAGTCATTAGGAGGCAGTGCGGTCTTGGGGGTTTCCCCCATGAGCACCTGCCGTTCATTAGTAAAGGTTTGAGGGGTTTTTACATTTTTTAACATAGTTCTGTTTATTTCCACCTATCTACTTAATTTCTGCTATTACAAAGAGCTAATGGGTTGCATAAACCCAAAAAATCAAGTTTTTCTGACAACCCATCAAAGCTGTGCGCTTTCATTTCAAAAACAAATCAGTGTCAACAATATCGGCACCTTTACGACCATTATGACTGTAGGCTGTGCTGTTCGACTTGCAGCCCGCTACTAGAAAAACCTTGCTTGATTGATGAATTTGTGATAAGCAAGCAGTAGAAAAAAGCAATGGGAAACTGTGATGAAAGTCTGGGAAGTTCACTCCAAAGAAGGTTTAGATGCATTAACACTGGTTGAAAAACCAGAACCACAACCAAAAGCAGGACAGATTCTCTTAAAGATGCATGCTGCTTCGCTGAATTATCGGGATTTGTTAACAGTCAAAGGCGCATACGGTTCTAAGCAAAAGCTACCTTTTGTTCCATTGTCTGATGGTGTGGGGGAAGTGGTTGCTGTTGGGGAGGGAGTGAGTAGAGTTAGGGTGGGCGATCGCGTCGCTGGCATCTTCATGCAAACCTGGTTAGAAGGGGAATTTTCAGCAGATAAATCAAAATCAGCATTGGGTGGAGCGATTGATGGTATCTTGGCTGAGTACGCGACGCTTCATGAAGACGGCGTTGTTCATGTCCCAGAACATCTTTCTGACGAGGAAGCAGCATCGTTACCTTGTGCTGCGGTAACGGCTTGGAACGCCCTAACAACAGATGGCAAGCTGAAAGCTGGCGACACTATTCTCATACAAGGTACGGGAGGAGTATCTTTATTTGCGTTGCAGTTTGGCAAGATAATGGGAGTGCAAGTCATTGCCACTTCTAGCAGCGACCTGAAGTTAGATAAGTTGAAGCAACTTGGGGTATCTGAACTCATTAATTACAAAACTACACCAAACTGGGATGAAAAAGTTTGGCAACTGACAAATCAGGTGGGAATTGATCGCATTATTGAGGTTGGCGGTGCTGCTACCTTCAATAAATCCCTACGTGCAGCACGCTACGGCGGACATATCAGTTTGATTGGAGTACTTTCTGGACTCAGTGCAGATGTCAGTACAGCATCGATTCTACACAAAGGGATAACTGTACAAGGCATCTACGTAGGTAGTCGCGCTATGTTTGAGGCAATGAACAAGGCAATTGCTTTACATAGTATCAAACCCATTGTTGACCGAGTGTTCCCCTTTGAGGAAGCGCGACAGGCGTTAGAGTACATGGAGAGTGGCGCGCATTTCGGTAAGATTGCGCTGCGCTTTTAGGAGCAAGGGTAGAACTTTGAGTCAGCTTAAATACACGGAAGCATGACTTGCATAACTGTTTTTTCTCCTAGCTTACTGTGAATACAAAGTTCCCCTCCATATAACTCAACTATACGTTTAGCAATGATTAAACCCAAACCCGAGCCTTGTTGTTCATAGAGTTGGCGCTCAAATTGTCGGTATGCTCCCAATTCAGCAATTTGAGCGGCTGTCATGCCTCGTCCGTAGTTGGTCAGTGAGATCATCAGTTGATTACTAACTGAAGTACTTGTTAGATAAACTTGTGTTCCTGATATTGAAAACTTAAAGGCATTATCAATTAATTCTTCAATAATTTTATAAAGTCTTGTTTCACAAATTTGTACACAACAAGGGCTTTGTAAATTGACTTGAAAATCTGTATAACGTCCCACTTGTTGAGCTTTTTCAGTAATTAATTTTTGCAACGCCATTGAAGGAAAAACAGTTTTATGGCTTTGCAAGTTTTTCATTCGTTTTGGATCTGTTGCTATCATTTCGAGCTCTGTGTACAATAAAAAATTTTGAACTAACCTGTGTAAGCGTTTTCCCGACTTATGAAGACCTTCTGCCATCTCAAAAATTTCATGCCGAGAAAGGTTATCGGCTTCTTTCATTAAAAGTTCTGAAAAACCTAAAATACCATTTAGTGGTGTTCTCATTTCGTGAGGAAGAGACATGGTAATACTACTACGCAAATCATCCAGCCTTCTTTGTGACTGCTGACGAATGGCAAGTTGTTTTTTTAATCGGGAGGAAATCGCAGCAATTAGTTCTGCGCGGGTAAAAGGCTTTGTTAAATAGTCATCAGCTCCCAATTCCATCCCTTGGCGTAAGTAAGTTTTCTCTGTTTTAGCTGTTAAAAAAATCAACGGAATCGTTGCTGTTGTAGATTGTTGACGTAATGTTTTTAAAACGCCATAACCATCTAGTTCTGGCATCATCACGTCACAAATAATCAAGTCGGGAATTTCCTTTTGAGCTACCTTCACACCAACCTGACCATTTTCTGCAGCAATAACATCAAAATCCTCATAAGTTAGTAATTCCAAAAGATTTTGTCTGACACTTGTCTCATCTTCTATGACCAAAATTTTATACATATTCAAAAAAGCTTAATTCTTGAAAAAATTTAGATTTTGATTTGATTGGTTATCGATGACAGTTACGTTTTTTCTAGTAGTTCCTTGACATTGATCATGAAAATATCAATTGTCAATTATCAATTGTGATTTTTTGAGAAACAATCATTTCTAGCGACAATTGATAATTGATAATTGATAATCAGTCATTTACATTGACTAAAAAATTTAAACGATTGACATATTCAACCGTTTTTTAGCAACTAATATTTTTTCAAACTCTGTTGCTGGTAATGGATGGCTAAATAAAAATCCTTGTATTGCATCACATTTATGTTGACGTAAAAAAGCAAGTTCTTGTTCCGTTTCTACACCTTCAGCAACTATATGAAGGTTAAGATTATGTGCCATTTGAATCAATGCCGTTGTAATGATTGCTTTCTGTAAATCATTGGCAATACATTGAATAAAGTATCGATCAATTTTTAAAGTGTGAATGGGTAATTGCTTCAAATAAATTAAAGAAGTATATCCGGCTCCAAAATCATCTATTGCAATTTTTACTCCATAAGAATGTATTTCATTCATAGTAGAAATAGCCTGATTCATATCTGGCATAATTATATTTTCAGTTAATTCTAAAACTAAACAATCTGGCACTAAGTTATTAGCCAATAAAAGATGAATTATTTTTTCAGTAAAGTTAGGTTGCTTTAATTGATTCGCCGATATGTTAACAGCTATGCGCAAGTCTGTGAATCCTTGATTATGCCAGAGTTTCATTTGTTGACAAACATTTTTTAATACCCAATCACTAATAGGGAGAATTAAACCAGTCGATTCTGCTAAAGGAATCAATTCTGTGGGAGTAACCATTCCTAATTCTGGATGCTGCCAACGTAATAAACTTTCAGCACCGATAATTCGACCAGAATGAATATCGACTATAGGTTGGTAGTAAATTAGAAATTGCTCAAACTCCTCCCGTTCTATAGCACGACGCAAAAACATTTCTATCATCTGTTGTTTGGGAGAGAAAGTCTGCGCGTCAAATTTGGTAGAGACTTGCTTTGCCAAAGTTGCTTGCTTCGCTAAGCGGCTGGTGATCGCATTTAATAGTTCAGTCCGAGTAAATGGTTTTGTCAGATAGTCATCAGCACCTAAATCCATTCCTTGACGAAAGTCAGTCCTAGCAGATTTTGCTGTCAGAAAAATAAATGGAATAGTTGCTGTGATTGGTTTTTCACGTAATCTTGTCAAGACACCATAACCATCCACTTCTGGCATCATTAAGTCGCATAAAATCAAATCGGGAATTTGAGAAACTGCTAAATCTAATCCAACGCGACCATTGGCAGCAGCAATAGTATCAAAGTCTTCTGCGGCTAATAAATCTATAATGTTTTCTCGTACTAGTTTTTCGTCTTCAATGACTAAAATTTTGGTCATGGCTTGCCTCTAATGGAATGTAATAGTTTAACGGCAGAGTTACAGTAAATAGAGTTCCCAGCCCAATTTCACTTTTTACCGTAATTTCACCATGATGGGTTTCCACGCAGTTTTTTACAATTGCTAGTCCTAACCCCGTACCTTGGATGTTACCTACGTTTGTCGCTCTGTGAAAAGACTCAAACAGGTGAGGTAAGTCTGCTGGTGGAATACCTATTCCTTGGTCTTGAATTCTAAAGACTGCTAGAGTATCATCAAACGTTAGAGTAAATCTGACAGTAGTACCAGTTGGAGAATACTTAATTGCATTTGAGAGTAAATTACCAAGAATATGCCCTAGCAATTTTTCATCCATACAGCATGGCATGGAGTCAGATTGACTACTAAAGTTGATTGCATGTTGATTATTAACATTCAGTTGTAATTCTTCCACTAGATAATGGCAGTATTCAACTAAATCAAAGGGCACGGGTTTAAAATCTAATTTTCCTGCCTCCACTTTTCCAATCACTAAGACATTGTTTAACATCTCAGTCATACGCTTGACAGAAGTTTGAATGCGATGCAGGTGAGACAGTTGTTTTTCCTCAGTCCATTTATGACGGTAGTGTTCTAACAACTCTGATGAGGAAAGAATAGTGCTTAGCGGCGTACGAAATTCATGGGAAGTCATTGAGACAAAGCGAGATTTCAGTTCATTCAGTTCTTTTTCTTTATACAACGAAGCTTTTAATTCCTCTTCTAGTTGCTTACGTTCTGTGATGTCCAGCCAGTAACCAACAATTTCCAATGGTTCACCAGCCTCATCCCGCACCAGCTTTGCTTGGTCGTACATCCAGCGATATGTGCCATTTTTGTGCAAAAAGCGATACTCGTGACTATTGTGCCCTTGCTCAAGAAGTTTTGACATCGCTACAAACACCTGCTGTAAGTCTTCTGGGTGAATATAACTAGCCCAAAAGCTGGAATCAGCAGTAAATTTATGTGCTTCATACCCTAGTGTGGCGATAACGTTTGCGCTCATAAACGTAATGCTATAGTCACTCTCGATTTTGCTGCTATAAATCACACCAGGACTAGAAGAAAGTAAATATTGCAACCGCTCTTGTGAAACTAAGAGCGCCACCTCTGCCTGCTTACGTTCTGTGATATCACTTTGAATACTAATGTAATGAGTGAACTGACCATGATTGTCATAAACCGGAGAAATACTGACTTGATTCCAGAATAGTGTACCATCTTTGCGGTAGTTACGTAAAACTACGGTGCAACTTTTTCCTTGCGCAATGGCATCGTGTAACTCGCTCATACCCGGTTGATAGATATCATAGCCGTGGAGAAAACTGTAATTTTTCCCAATCACCTCCTCTACTGAATAACCAGTGATTTGCTCCAATGCTGAGTTAGCATATATGATTGGCGAGTCTGGCATTGTAACATCAGCAATGATGATGCCATTACTGCTAGCTGCGATCGCGCGATCGCGCAGTTGTAAACTTTCTTCTGCTTGTTTGCGCTCAGTAATGTCTTCAAAAGTGCCAAGAACCCCCATGACATTGCCTTGATGATCGTGAAGTGGGATTTTACTTGCCTCCAGCCAAACTTGTTTACCATCCTTTTGGATGCGGGAAAAGATAATGTGATATTTGGGCGTATCAGTCTGCATCACTTTGAGGTCAGATTCACAGTAGAAATCTGCCTCCTCTTCGTTAACAACGAAATCATAGTCAGTCTTGCCCACAACATTTTCTGCTCTCTCAAGACCAAACATTTTGGCAAAGATGCGATTACAACCTAAGTACACAGAAGCTGTATTTTTCCAGAAAATACCTTGGGGGATGTTGTCCATGATCAGCTGCAACATTTGCTGCGATTGGCGCAGTTGCTCTTCTGCATACACACGATCAGTCATTTCAAAAATCAGCTGCCGATTCATTTGTTTGACAGCCCTTGTTCGCTCCTCAACTCGGGTTTCTAGCTCTGCTTGTACCTGTTGTAATGCGAATTCTGCCTCTACACGTTCAGTAATATCTATACAGCAGCCAATGTAACCAACAAAGCTGCCATCAGATTCAAACCTTGGAACGCCTATGTTGCTCAGCGAACGGTACTCTCCATCAGCACGCAAAAAACGATAGACATAGTGGAAACGTTGATAATTTTTGAATGCTGGTAGATATGTATCAATACAGTGCTGTTTATCTTCAGGATGAATTCCTTCTAGCCAACCTTCACCTAGTAACTTTTCTAAAGGGCGTCCTGTAAATTCTACGGTGGATTGGTTGACAAATGTATTCAAACCATTAGCATCACTCATCCACATGAGTATTGGTAACTCGTTTGCCAGTTTGTAGAATTGCTCCTCACTCTCACGCAAGGTCTCAGTAATTCTTTTTTGCTCGGTAATATCTTCGCTGCTGGCAAGCATGCAGCCATAAGAGGGACTCGATATAATGTCCCCTGCTTGTTGTAAGGCTTGACAAATACTTTCATAGGTGCATAAGCCAACGAGTTGACCTTGCTCATCAATGAGTGGTACACAAAACAAATTATGTTGGCGTAAAAATGACAGTATAAATACTACACAAGGAATCTCAGAATATTTTAGGGTAGGTACTGAAGTCCTCATGACTTCAGACACTTTGGCAGTCTGTAGGTTGACGTCTGAAAATAGAAGGTGTAGCGCATCATGCTCTGTAAACCACCCTACTATCTGCAAATTCTCAACTATCAACACACACCTTGTTTGTGGTTCATGCTTCTTCATCAGAGCTATGACATCTGATAAAAGTGTTTCAGGTGCAACAGTTAGGGGGAAAAAGTCAATTGCAGAATCTAAAGATGGCAGTGAAATAAATTGAGCAAGGGTCTGCATAAATGTTTGCAAGAATCTAGTAGCACAAAATTGTTTTGTATCTATTAAGTTATGTATTGAACAGAAAAGAACTCACCAAAAAGGTAGTGCACCCAAGGAGGAGCTTCAGTGAGGCAGCGCCCTATGGCGCTCCGCCACGCCTTACGGTGAGTAAGCGCGCTGTCTCACCGTGCGGTGAATAAGGGCGCATTAGTCCTTGTTTGCCTCGTGCCAGTTCTGGTGTATCTCCTCCAACAGACACACTTGTCCTCGCACACGCTTTGCGCATAGGGCTTATGCTTCCCGAACGTCGCTGCGGACTATAGTTACGTTGTTCGTGCGTAAGTCCTGGTGTATTTTTATTTTTACCTTGTCTATCGGTATTTCCTTGCGTGAAATCTCGTAATATAGTAATTTTTTACACTATTTTTACACTCAATATCGCTTAACAAAGACGAGCCAGCGCACTGCTTCGCTTATTAACCAATACGCTTCATATTGTGTTCGGTTAAAGATTTATCATTAGTGCTCTTGGGAGGGAGCTCTGAGCAGGGAGCATCTGGTACTGGGGAAAAGAGATTTTTATACCATTTCACGATCGCACCTGATACAGCCGCAAAAATACAAGGGTTGTCCATCCTTGTCGTTCGCCCTTGGCGTCGCCCAAGGGGCGAGGGTTTGTCCAACCCTCATATCGTGTTCGGTTAAAGACTTATCATTAAGACCGCAGGGGGGGCAGAGGTGCAGAGGGGCAGAGGGGAAGGGTTTTTAAGCTTAATGCATAGATTCGGGAATTATAACTAATTAGCCGAACTTGATATCACTCCCTCCCAGCCTAAGGCGACCAGGGCGTCTACTAGCCCCTAAAAGGGGTGCTGCGCAAACGTTAACACTGCGCGCTTCACTCTTTATTTTCAAGTTAAGGTGAGCATTGCAATGCCCACCTTAACTCCGGAAGCGGCGCAACTGTACCCGTTCTCCGTAACGTAACAACTTCTCTATCGTGGCAAGACGATTTTCCCAAACTCTGACTTGATATGGATTTGAGAGCGCTTGTAGACGCATCCACTCTCTAAATTGAGACTGTAACCTTAAAAGTGACGTTCTCGCTGTTGCTAATTTAATGTTGTCTGGGTTAGTAGCCAGCTGATTTAAAGCACTTTGCACAACTTCCGCTTGGGAGTTAAAAGTTGAAAGCGTAGTGGAAGTTATTCGCAGCTTATTATTTTGCTGTGCCAACTTCCACTCACGTTGTAGATCTGTGTAACGAACGGAAGCAGTTTGAAAAGGTTGGCGGTGCGGAATGGGTTCTTTTTGTGTGCGTTGAGGGTTACCTTGAGTATTATTAAAGACTTGGTTGAGATCATTCGTGAAATTTTGTGCAGCAAACAGAGCATAACCAACAACAGGCAAGTCTCTAAGTAGTTGAATTTGATCGAATGCTCCCACTGTTTGCAAAGAAAGTAGGCGAATTCCTGGTACCAACAGGGAAGAACCCAGTTGTGTAGCAGTAATTATCCAAGGTTGTGCCAGTCGCTCAAAGCGGGGAGTATCCTGAGCATAAGTCATAGGCACAATTAAATCGATATCGCCGCGCCTTGCCCAAACTTCCCAGTGCTGCTGCAGCTTTTTAATGCGTTCTTGTTCTGGAAGGGGAAATACAGCAGCCGACAAAATCAAGTTAGGTCGCTTTTGTCGCAGTTGTTGTGACACTTGAGCAACAAAGCTATCAATTTGCTGAGTACGAAATTCTGTCCATTTTTGCCATAGTTGCTGTTGCCTTGGAGAAATCTTCGCTGGATCTGTGCCAGTCAGTTGTTGAAATTGCTCTCTAGCCGCCTTCCCATAACCGTAAGTCCGGTTAGCGCTTGGATCTTGAAAGGGATAGCGAATGTAGTCTAGTTGTAAACCATCCACGTCATAGCGAGTGACAATTTCCTGGTACAAGCTGAGCAAATACTGCCGTACTTGAGGATTTGCTGGATCAAAGAATGGTTTCGTCTGTCCAGAAGGAATCATTTGACCGCGATTATCATAGCCAGCCCAATCCGGATGAGCCGCAAGGACTGGCCCTGGGTAATTAGGATTTATATTGAGGAGTCGATTGTGACGTTCATTACCAGCAGCAAAAGTCCAAACCCAAGCGTGTAATTCTATCCCCCGCTCATGAGCTAACTTAACAGCAGATGCCAGTGGATCCCAACCGCTAACCAAAGGGTTTTGCTGGGGTGTAATGTTGCTGGGATAAATGGTGTAGCCAGCATTAACCGTTTCAAAAAATATGGTATTAATTCCGGCTTGCGCCATCCGATCAAAAATCTCAGCCAGTCTCTGCTCGCTTCCCGCACGGATAATCGTTCCTCGGTCAAGCCACATTGCCCTGATTTCTGGTTGAGCCAACCTCTTATTGAGAGGAAATTGGTTCCATAAATTCGCTCTTGCCATCAACCATTGCTGACGCGCCTGAGCGTAGTTTTTTTGTGCAATCAATTCGGGCAAGTTTTTCACAACTTCACGAGCAGCATCTAAAGCTTGTTCTGTGCTAGGAAATGTTGCCCCAGATCTTGTTGATGCCACCTGTGCCTGTTGCGTCTTTGCTAACGCTGGATTGTTACTATTTTCAGAAAGAGCGAGTGCTGCTAAATTGGCACTCTCAACTCTACCAATAAGATTTTCTAGCTCATGCTGATAGGTAAGCGCTTCAGTTCGGCTAATCGGTGCTTGTGAGTTAGGGACAACATCAAACCGCACTCCTTGTTCAAGTTGGTCAATTGCTTCCTCTGATTTTGGAGGTGTGATGCTGGGAATAGGTTTGGGTTGAGGACCTGTGGCAATTTTGGGGGGAGGTGCAGGAGATGGAGGAGATGGAGGAGATGGGGAAGATGGGGAAGATGAGGAAGTGATGGTGGTATTTTTTCCCCTGCTCCCTTCTCCCCTGCTCCCTTCTCCCCTGCTCCCCTGCTCCCTACTCTGCTCCCCTGCTCCCCTGCTCCCCTGCTCCCCTGCTCTTTTTTGTCCCGTCGGAGTTGCTGGCGCTTTAGCCACGGTAGTAGAGCAGGTTTGAGAACCTCCAGCTACTTTAGTTGGAGCACTCGAAGGCCTTTTTAAAAAACGGTTAATGGTAGTTTGTAACCAAGCGCTATCTAGCTGTGCTGGGGAAGCAGCATCTACACCCCAGCGCCAGCCAAATAAAGTGGAACGTTCATTAGCTACCACTGCTGCTGGGTTATCTTTGCCACCCCAAATAGCAGCAGCAGTAGTTGTGGCGTTATCAGCAATCACAACGCCACCCCGGACTTGACCGAATAGTCCGTTTTGGTTTGCCCATTCTATGAATTTTGCTTTTGGTGATGGTTGCAGCTTTTGTGGTTTATCAAGGCTGAATCCCCAATAGCCGCCCAGAATACTTCGCAGTAACTGTCGCACTCCCGGTGCTGACAAACTTCCTACAGGACCGCTTGCAATTAAGCGTCCTCCTTTGCTCATCCATTCTTCCAGAGCAATGGCTTGTGTTGGCGTTAATGATTCGACATTTGGTAAAAATAAAACTGTGCGATCGCCCCAATCTGCCGCACTCCTCACACTAGATAGAGGAATCACACAATACTTGACTCCAGCCGTCTGCAAGCGATTTGTGATTCCTGTCCACTGATTTGCATTTTCTTCACTCTGGACTATGCTCAATACTGGTTCTGAACTTGCCGCTGTGGCTGGGAGAATGTTTAGTAAATGAAATATTAACAAATTTAAATTTAGAATCAGAAATCCTACTTTTTGAATTTTTGATTTTATCTTTTTACCTCGTCTTTTCTGATTTATCACTAGACACTCTCACTTTAACAATTCAAAATATGCCCGTAGGACACCCTTAAAAGAACAAAGTATGCCCTACAGGCACGCTATGTATTAGTGCAACTCAGCGATTCGTTTTTGAATACAATTTACAGACGATTCATTATTGTACATTAAGTGGTTTGATACAAGTTTGAAGAAACTCTTCAACTCCCGCCACTGGAAATATTTTTACATCCAGCTTATAAGCCACATCCTCAACACTTATATCATCTAAAAATATCAATTCACCATGTTTTAGCATGACAGTTGGTAGCAAAATTCCATCTCCCAAATCTTGCCCCTGTAACTTCAAAAGCAAATCATGACCCGTTAGCAAGCCCGTCACAGAAATACTTTGTCCCCAGTAATCGCTTGACAAAGCACACATTTTGATATCTAACCCCTCAACAGAATTCAATCGCTTCAAGATAGGTTGAAATGCTTGCTCTACTGCATTGCCAACAACCCAAGTTAATTTTTTTGGTTGAACTTTTGGTGGTAGCAACTTGTCAGCAGTTTCTGTAAATTGTTTTATAAACAAATTAATAGAACCGACACCGTTATCTATTTGAGGATAATCTTTATATTCAGATTCACTTGGCAAATCCTCACCAGCAATTAAAAACCACTCATCAGCAAGCCAAACACAGTTTTGTTTTTTCTTGCGAAATTCTTGCTGTAGCGATCGCACTTGGGAAATGACTTCTCGGGCTTTTTCTCTGGTTACAGGTATCAGTTCATCTTGTTCTGGACGAAATCGCGTTAAACCGACTGGCACCACTGCCACAGAGGCAACGGCAGGTACTTGTCCAGTATGGAAAGAAGCTAAATCTCTCAGTGTTTGTTCAAGATGACCGCCATCATTAATACCAGGACACACGACAAGTTGTGCGTGAATTTGCAATCTTCTTTTTTTAAACCACTTGATTTGCTGCAATATTTGTCCTGCACGCGGATTTTTCAGTAGTTTAATTCTAACCTCAGGTTCAGTCGCATGGACAGACACATACAAAGGAGACAGCCGCATATTTTCAATTCGCTGCCATTCTCGTTCACCTAAATTGGTAAGAGTTAAGTAGGAGCCATACAAAAAGCTCAGTCGGTAATCATCGTCTTTCAGGTACAAGCTTGAGCGCTTACCTGGTGGTTGCTGATCGATAAAACAAAATGGGCAACGGTTATTACACTGAATCAAACCATCAAACAGAGCCGTTTCAAATTCTACCCCTAAATCTTCGTCATAGTCTTTCTCGATTTCAAGGGAATGGCTTTTTCCAGCAGCGTCTAAAACTTCTAGTTCTAGTACCTCATCAGCGCACAAAAATTGATAATCTATCAAATCGCGAGGATGTGTGCCGTTGATGCTGACAATTGCATCTCCTGGTTCAAATCCAATTTCAGCAGCGATGGAATCTGGTAGGACTTTAGATATTCGGGCGGGACGAAAGATAGTCATAAGCTTTGGATGATAACATATGAGTGACTATTTATGAGTTAATATGCAATAATCAATAGTCTACATACCTGTAGGCTCACAAAAGTAATAACCCAAGTTGCTAGTTATTGATTCAAGCGTTAAGCGTAGCTCTGGCGTAGGCAATCGCTTTATGCAATAAAATCCCCTTGAACAAGAAAAATGGAGGGGATAGATGTTAAATGAAATAATTACCGTCTATGCTATCATTGACGATTTATTAAAAGCGATTGGGCATAGTGAAGATTGTCGTAGACAGATGAGTGACGCAGAAATTCTTACAACGGTAATAACTGCGGTCGGTGTGCAACGGGATTGTTATGCGTTACTGAGCGTTAAGAGTGACAGTACTTGCTCTTATGGTGTTGTATCATCCAAACTTGTGAGCGATATTTTTACACAAGCCTTGACTCCTTGCCAGTCACGTTCTGATAAGTGCCCAATTACAACTAAATTTGCAGAGGGTGGCAGGGTCACGATAAAGCAACGAAACATCGAAGCAGCCCGTAATCCTGCTGAGCCCCAATCCTGAAGCGCGTAATCAGTAATTCCTAGTACTTTTGTCTGAGTAGTAATGAGTCCAACTATCACATCCGGTCGAAGCGAGTGGTAAGTTTCTGATGACAAGATTACAGCCGGACGGCGTTTAACTCCTGTTACACCAGGAAAATCAACTGTAACTAAATCTCCAGGAGAGAATGTCACAGTTCAACCTCCTCCATATCAGAGAAAGTTGTAGCTGCGTATTGTAGTGAAAAATTCACAATATCGATCTGATCCTCTTGGGTCCAGGTATCACTCTGATCGACCGATGGTAGCTGTTGCCCAACAAGCTCATTCAGAATAAGTGTTGCCAATCGCAGTCGCTCATTTGGTGACAAATTGCGAACCACCTGGGTATAAATTTCTTGGGCAGTAGTTTGCATAATCAGATCCTCCTGCCTTGATTTTAGTTCAATTTACTCGACAAACTAACGACTCACCTTTAGATCAGAACCTCTACATGGAAAGTCGCTTCTGAATTGGGTGTGTGAGAGCTAAGAATATTCTTTCATCTTTAAGAAAGGACGAAAATTAGCGTAGTGAAGTACCCACCACTAACCGCAAGCGGTATAGTGGGGGCTTCGCGTCTCATTTGTCGTTGCCACGTTGGGTACACTTATTGCTAAATGTCCGACACTCAAGTCGGTAATGGTCTTACACAACATCTCTGGTTTTTCAACCTTTATCCCTCGTGGGAACCCGCGCAGCCGCCCTTCTTCCAAAGGCAGATAGTTTGTCCGTACATTCCTGTATGGCTTATTTTTTACCGTAGAGCGTAATCATACGAACCAGTGACCGGAATCTTTCCCCCTTTCTCTCGCTAGTTACCGTGGTAAGCGTCGAACCGCTACTGTGACCTTTGTTGTCAGCCGAGTGGGTGGGTCAGCAACCAATAACAGTATAAAACGTTAACTATGTGCATTCCGCAAAGATTGGCAACTTCGCGCTAACGCGCCGCTCCGCTAACATACATCTTTTTCTTCTCTTGCCGGAGGCAAGAATTAGTCAAAGATGCAATCGTCGTCGCCCGTCTTATATCCCCGCGCTAAGTGGAGTACCACTATAGCGGGGGACTTACGACGAAGAAGTTAAGTTAATATCAAAGAAAATAGACTATCTGTATTATTTAGTTATTTTCAGTATTAAAAGTAGCAATTGATAGTTAAGTGCATAAAAGAATTTCAAGTAACCGTGTGCTAGTGACAACTCTTTTACTGAGTGTTGCACTATTTTTCATGATAGGGCTTTCCCTGTCATTTGGAGCGGTTGGGATGACTCCATCTCAATTGTGGCAAGCAATACTCCGTCAAGGTGATACGCTCTATCAAACAATTCTCTGGGATTTACGACTACCTCGCACTCTAGCAGCAATATTGGTGGGTGCGGCTTTGGGAATGTCTGGCGCACTGCTTCAAGGAATGCTGCGCAATGGATTGGCAGATCCGTTCTTATTGGGTATCTCTGCTGGTGCTGGTTTAGTCGTTGTGCCAATATTCACGTTAGGAATATTACAGAGTTGGGTTCCTTTGGCTGCTTGGGTTGGCGGTTTGTTAACAACTCTTTTTGTTTATCTGCTTGCTAAGAGTGGAGATGGGATTTCAATTGAACGCCTTATCTTGGGTGGAGTCGCGATTAGCTCACTATTTGGATCAATTCAATCGCTATTGTTGCTGTTGACAGATAATGGACAAGTGCAAGTCGCGTTAAATTGGTTGATTGGCAGCTTGAATGGAAGAGGATGGAATCTTGTAGTAATTGCGGGACCATATATTTGTTTATCCTTATTATTAGGAAGTTTGTTAGGTAGAAGTGTCAACTTGCTGAATTTGGGAGATGATTTGGCAGTTGGGTTGGGGGTTTCCTTGGTGCGATCGCGCATTTTTATCGGTGCTATTGCGACACTATTAGCTGCAGGTGCTGTGAGTGTCGCCGGATTAATTGGTTTTGTCGGCTTAATCGTTCCTCATGGTATCCGCTTGTTCGTTGGCACAGATTATCGAGTTGTTTTGCCATTGAGTGCTGTTGGTGGTGCTTTAGTCTTGACAGCCGCTGATTTGCTGTCTCGCTTGGGTGCTGTGGAGTTACCAGTTGGTGCTGTTACGGCGCTTTTTGGATCGCCTCTGTTTATTTGGTTGCTGTATCAACGTAAAGGAAATTTTAGTTAGTATCCTGCTTTAGTCGTGACAGATGATGCAGCGACTACTAGCCGTTATGTTACAATCTTCGAGCGCGGTAATGAAAAAAAGCAAGATAAAATACTGGATTGGGTTAATTCTATTTTCAGTGGTTTCTAGCATGGGGATGATCCAGAAACAGGTTGATGCAGCAGTATCCCATCAGCAGCCACTCAGAGTTTTATTTATTGGTAACAGTTATACTTATGTCAATGACCTTCCCTGGTTGACGCAACAGTTGTCCATTTCAGCCAGAGAAACCAGAAGGCTGGAAACTGAAATGGTGACAGTTGGTGGAGCGACGCTGAAAAGTAATTGGGAGCGTGGTGAAGCACTTAAGCGAATTCAGAATTCCCGATGGGACTATGTAGTGCTGCAAGAACAGAGTACTTTACCGATTAGCGATCCGAAGGTGATGTACGAATATGCCCGTTTGTTTGATGCCGAAATCAAACGAGTTAACGCCCGAACAGTTTTCTACCTAACTTGGGCAAGAGAGAATCGACCCCAAACGCAACAGATATTGACCGATTCGTATATGAAGATTGCTAAAGAACTCGGAGCTGAGGTTGCACCTGTTGGACTGGCTTGGCAAAAAGTTCAGGAGGAGAATCCAAAATTGAACCTTTACTATCCGGATCAAAGTCACCCTAGTCCGATTGGATCGTATGTAGCGGCGTGTGTGTTCTATGCAAAATTCTATGAAAAAAATCCAGTAGGCTTGAGTCGTCGTATCTACAGCACTCAATTTGGAACTCCACAAGAAGGAAACAAAATTAGGTTAGAGAGTTTGAGCGAAATAGATGCTGCAATAATTCAAAATTTGGCTTGGTATGTTGTCAGCAAGATGTGGTCTTCCCAGAGCTGATTTATGAAACTTGACAATTGACCCTTCGGCTTCGCTCAGGATCAAAGCTGAGCGAAGCCGAAGCTTTGACGTTTTTATTGAAATAGTTGTGTTTTAGAGATTTTTAAATTAGAATATTCAAGTGGGTTGTATTTTGAGCAACTCTATTTCCTGAAAAAAATTATCTCGCTCCGCTCCGCTCCGCTGACACAGAGAAAAGAAAAAAGAATAAAGGGGAAAAGGACAAAAGTATAAAGGGCTACTAAGTCCACGCGGCGGAACACGCAACGCGGAAACCGTCGTAGCCGAAGATGTTCCCGACGCCCTCATCGTCGTTGAGGCGAGACGCCGAACGGCAGCGATCGGGAACGTAGTGCCAAGAACCACCACGCAGCAAATGATTATTATTATTCTCAGCTATCCATTCACTGCCATCTTTCAGTGCGCCTTCATAGTTCGGATGCCAAGTATCAGCACACCATTCCAAAACATTGCCATGCATGTCGTATAAACCAAAGGCATTTGGTGGAAAACTTCCTACGGTTGTCGTTTCTTGCCGATATTCTCCCTTGGGAGCATTTCCGTAAGTGTAGTTACCATCATAATTTGCTAAATCAGTCGTTATTGTCTCACCAAAGTAAAAGGGCGTCATTGTACCTGCACGACAAGCATATTCCCACTCCGCTTCGCTGGGTAACCGATAATCCCTTCCCGCTGTGAAATTTATTCTAAAATTAAGTCTAGCACAAAATTCCAATGCATCATACCAAGAAATTCGCTCTACTGGTCGGTTATCTCCTTTAAAGTAAGACGGATTTGGGTCTAGTTCTTTGTTGACTTGAGGTAAAGCCGCTACGGCTCTCCATTGTGCTTGAGTGACCGGATATCTACCCATGAAGAAGGGTTGAACTGTGACTTGGTGTTGGGGACGTTCGTTATCTTTACTACCTTGCTCATTTTTTGGTGCGCCCATCATAAATGTACCACCAGGTATTTCAACCATTTCTAGGGTAACTCCGTTTCCTAAGTCTTCCGTAAAGTATTGTGCTCGACATCTTTTGCGAGCGATTTTCCAACCTTGGGCATTCACCGTTACCACATCAAATTCAAACCATTTTAAAAGTGATTTGTTGCTGTTGGAATAGATAGCGTTAATTTCTTGAGCGACTTGCTGTAAATCGGGATTACCACGTCGTTCATTCAACGCTCCTTTAATTAATTCTGGTATACGATTTTGGCTGTCAAGCTGCTGTATTAAGTGGAAAACAACTAAATTATAGTTGGAATGATTAGGAACTTCTGATTCGCTTATATCAAGTTCCATGCGTAGCATCATCACCAGTTCGTCGCGGTTTGGAAAGGCAGATTTTAGTGCTTCTCTTATTTTCCTTATTGTTTCTCCAGACAAACCCATTAACGGCTACTCCATAGTTAGAAAAAATAAAATTTTGCTGCTGATAGCCAATTTTGACCGCCTCGGAATTAATTCCGAGGCTCACAGCCTAAGTCTACTAAAGTAGACTTCAAAGCTTATAAGTAGGTCAACATAAAAAAACATAAAATACGATTCTTGCGATTGCTTCGCTCCACTGCGTTTTGCTCGCAATGACATTTCACGAATTAGGTTGAGCTACTTACAGTCGTCTTTAGACGACTTTTGCTATGAGACTGGGATTTAAATCCCAGGCGGACGAGAATGCAAAGCGTCACTCTCGTTCCCAGGCGCTTTGCTTGGGAATGAAATTCGCTTAGGCTCTGCCTCTAGTAGCTCAGGAGGCAGAGCCTCCATTGCTACATTCCTTGCCAGAGACAAGGAACGAGACAATTGTGCCAAGATCTGAGCATAAATAAATATTCACCATATTGGTTGACCACTTCGTAAATCAGCCAATAAACCTTGCTTCTCTAAACGTGAACAAATAGCACTGAACGGTGTTCCCGCGTTGTAAGTTGGATTTCTCCTGTCAGGATCACCGCTATGATGCAGCGCTACTAAATTCCAGTTAATGTCAAAACATGGAGAACCAGAGGAACCAGGCTGAGTATTCGTTTTATATTTAACAGTTGTGCCATTTTCGTTGATGTTAATAATAGCATCTGTGTCAAACGCCAATTTTAATGGCTCGGCTTTTGGATGTTGCACTATTAATAATGGAGTCTCAGGCAAAAATTCATAAGATTGGGTAGGTAATGAAATCCATCCTCGCTGTGGAGCATTTGGATCAGAGTTTTTCGCGATCGCTTCTTCTCCAGGAACTCCATCTACCCGAAGCAAAGCATAATCTAATTCGTCAGGTGTTGGTAAAGTATTTTTGGTGTAAGGACTTTTATCAATCAGCCAGTCATCCTCTACTAAGCGATATTCTGTACCTTGGTTGATAATATTGCCATCCGCTAGTTGTTTATAGTCAAAACACAGAATAACATTGCTGGCATTTGCTTGTCCTGAATCCACAGATTCGATGACATGGTAATTGGTCATTACCACATTTGGTGCAATCAAAAAACCTGTTCCAAATTCTTTAGTATTATTGTTATTACTAATTTCTATGCGGCAGACTTGCGCTTCAATTGTGCCTAACTTTTCTCGCCATGTATTCACGTCTAGAAAACTATTCGTTTTCTTAATAATTTTCTCTAATGCGCCTCTTGCTGATAGCTGTGGTGGCATAGGAGTCGCAAGATTGAATTCTTGGGCAAAGACAAATAATCCTGAATTTCCAGGATTTGATTCACGAGCACCTGCAATCAGTTTATCAACCCATCCCTCAGCTTCTGCTGCTTGAATCAATCTAAAGACAATTGCTTGTAAGTCATTGCCCATGGCGATTGCATTTAGGTTTTTTTCAAACTGGAATCTTACGACTTCAGCAAGTCTTTGCTGTTCTGGAAATGCCTCAAGTAGAGCTTGTGTGAATTGTTTGTATTGCGGACCAGTTAGTTTCATGGGTTCTTTTACGCAAGTGCGATATATGTGCAGTACAATTTTAGAACTCCATTCTTACCCTTTATTTTGTCTTCGGCAGCCGTCATATAGCAAAAAGACCCGGCGATTAGAAATCGCGGCTATACAGGCAAAACCCGCCTACGCGGGTTTGAAACCCTTAATTTTCCATTAGTCCGCGCAGGCGGACTTCGCTTGTGTAGTAGCGAATTATATTCGCCCAATACTTTTCAAATATCCTCTTAGTCTATGACACAGAGAACAAGGAGATTGCACAATGGATAAAGTAAGTTTATATCGTCAATATATTCAGGAGTTGCTGAGTCAACGGGCAAAACTGCGATGCTCCGGAGGAGCCGCTACGCTAACGCCTAATGATCCGATAGAAAGCGAGACGATATTTGACACGACGAGCGATTGCGCAAAGCGCAGACGCCAAAGGCGTACGCTATCAGCTTGTGAATGTAGGTTGGAAAAATAGTAGCACTCGGATCTATGGTTGTGTGCTGCATGTGGATATTAAGAATGGAAAAATTTGGGTGCAGCATGACGGAACAGAGGATGCGATTGCGCAAAGCGCAGACGCCAAAGGCGTATCGCAGATCAGCTTGTGGCGCGAGGAGTTCCGAAGCAGGACATTGTGCTAGCATATCATGCACCTCATGTGCGACAGTACACAGACTTTGCGGTGGGGTGAGAAGCTCTTATGTAATGGATTGGCGTAATAGAATGCCATTAGAAACAAACAATCTCAGTGGTGGATACGATAATAAACCAATTGTCCAAGAAATCACTCTCGCACTCCAAGCCGGAGAATGGCTGAGTCTAATCGGTGCGAATGGTTCTGGAAAATCCACCCTCCTAAAACTCATGAGTCGCCTGCTGAAACCGCAAACAGGCGCTGTACTGCTGGATGGAAAAGTTATTCACACCCAAAAAGCTACTGCTGTCGCTCAAAAACTGGCGTTATTACCGCAACAGCAAACGATACCTGCGGGGTTATCAGTGCGACAGTTGGTTTCTTTAGGGCGCACACCCCATCAACCTTGGTGGCAATGGGAATTAAACGCACAGGATAGAGATAAAGTTGAGAAAGCTTTAGAATTAACTAGGATGCAATCTTTGTGCGATCGCCCTGTCGAACAATTATCCGGTGGTGAACGACAAAGAGCTTTTTTGGCGTTAGCCTTAGCTCAAGATCCGCAAGTTTTGCTATTAGATGAACCAACTACTTATTTAGATATCCGCTACCAGTTGCAGTTACTAGAACTGCTCAAACAACTCAACAAAGAACAAAAGTTATCCATTATCACAGTGTTGCATGATGTGAATTTAGCCGCAAGGTATAGCTCTCGCATTGCATTGTTGTGCCAAGGTAAAATTTGGGCAGTAGGAGAACCAAGGATAGTTTTGACGCCTGAACATTTGGCTGATGTTTTGGGTATAGAAGTTGCTGTATTGGAAACACCAGTTGGTTTGCAAATTTGCTCGTTGGCTGCTATTGATGAGGAATACGAAGCCGCATCTAATAATGAATAAAAATTATCGGGTAATTATGCAACGTCGTGTTATACTATTTGGATTAATACTGTGGTTAAGTTTGGTCACTTTTGCTTGTACAAGTGCAACGACTAGTACTACCTCTACATCGCAGCAAACCCAACAGTCAGCTAAAAGAATTGTAACCCTCTCATCTCTATCATCTGATATTGTTGAGCAACTTGATAGCACAAAATTAATCGGGATGAGTGGTAGCAATTTATTCAAAAATGACTCACGATTTAAAGATATTCCGCGTGTGAGTCAGGAGCAAACACCACCAAATTTAGAAAAAATTGTAGCACTGAAACCGGATTTGGTTATTGGCGCTGAAGGTTTTTCTAATCCGACTACCGACAAACTCAAAGAACTGGGTATAACAACTTTACTGACTAAGGTTGATAGTTGGGAAAAATTACAAGATTTAACCAAAACTTTGGCAAAAATAGTTAATGCTGATCCAACGCCGCTATTAAACCGCTATCAAACTTTTTTGCCTGAGAAATCGATTCAGAATCCTTCCACATTAGTGCTGGTTAGCCGTCAACCAATTTTGTCACCAAGCAGAAAAAGTTGGGCAGGAAATTTGTTAGAGAAATTTCAAGCGAAAAATGTATCAGCAGATTTACAAGGTAAATTTTCAGTACCTGGTTATGTGACGCTTTCTGCTGAGAAAGTTTTGGAAGCAAATCCAGAAGTATTAATTGTTGTTAGTCCTCTACCTGGATTATTAAAATCTTTTAAATCAGAATCTTTTTGGAATCAACTCCAAGCAACGAAAAATAATCGAGTCTACGAGTTCGACTACTACGGACTTGTCAACCCTGGGAGTATAGATGCGATTGAAAAAGCTTGTGGAAAACTCAAAGTAGCACTATCACGACAAAAGTAAACACCTCTGATAAAAGTCAAATTTTTGGACAATGAAACTAGAAGTAATTCTCATAACTCAGATAGAATTACTATATAAAGTGTGTTATTCACTTTGTTTTATGGTTTTGGGTAGAAAAATGCTTGAACCAAAACAGCTCGCTGACCTGTAGTAGTTCACAGGAAACACGAAAGAAAGAAGAGGGAACAGTGACCCACGTTTAAAAAATGTGAGTCAGAGGAGGTTTTTACTGGCAAGAAGGGGTTGACAACGGTACTAATGCTTAATTTTCAAACGATATTTGAAGCGATACCGGGATTATATTTAGTATTGACACCCGATTTTGTCATTGTGGCAGCGAGCGATGCTTACTTGCAGGCAACCATGAGAAAACGAGAAGAGATTCTTGATCGCATGATATTCGATGCCTATCCTGATAATCCAGACGATCCAGATGCGACAGGAGTGCAGAATTTGCGTGCCTCACTAGAAAGCGTGCTGAAGGATCGAAAGCCTCATACGATGGCGGTACAGAAGTATGACATTCGCCGTCTTGAATCAGAAGGCGGCGGATTTGAGGAACGGTATTGGACTGCAGTCAATTCGCCCGTCTTCGACGCAAATGGTGAGATTACGCAGATCATCCATAGAACCGAGGATGTTACAGAATTTGTCCGGGTGCAGCAGCAGAAAAATGAGCTGCACTTAGTAGGGACTGAGCTTGATCAGCGACTTGAGCCAGCGATGAGTGAACAAACGCGCCAGCAATTCGAGTATTACTATCCCGCGTGGAATCGCTGGTTTGAAAATCGCGTTTACCTGATTCCTGATGCCATTGCGATCTTGTGTGCTGAGATTACTGAGCGCAAACAAGCAGAAGCGGCGCTGCGAGAAAGGGAACAACAACTGAGGCTAGCGCTAAAAACGAGTAAACTTGGTTCCTGGCAACTCGATTTGAAGACAAATATTTTGTCTACTTCTGACCAGTGCAAAATGAACTTTGGGCTATCAATTGATGCTGATTTTTCGCATCAGACTTTGATGGAGCGGATTCATCCTGAGGATCAAGCTTGGGTGCAAGGGGCAATTCAGGAGTCAATTGTCAACCGCACCGACTACGATGTGGAGTACCGCAATATCTGGACAGATGGCAGCACTCACTGGGTACTAATACGAGGTCAGGTGGTTTATGACTCAGCCGGAAACCCCCTGCGCATGATGGGTATGTCAATGGACATCACCGATCGCAAACAAGCAGAGATCGCCTTGCGAGAAAGTGAGCGGCGGTTCCGGCGATTGGTCGAATCAAATTTATTTGGGGTCGTGTTTGGGGATTGTTTTGGTAAGCTGCATTACGCCAATGACTATTTCTTAAACTTAGTTGGGTACACCCCAGAAGAGGTGTACTCTGGGCAAGTACAATCGGATAAATTGACCCCGCCAGAATTTGCAGCGTTGGATGCAAAAGCAGCTGAACAATTGAGTACACAGGGTGTTTGTCCACCCTACGAAAAAGTTTATCTGCACAAGGATGGTCGGCGAATTCCCATTTTAATTGCTGCCGCTTTAGTCCAAGAACCGTTTAATATAAACCAGGAAGTCATGGCCTTTGTCCTGGATCTGAGTAAACAAAAGCAGCTTAGGCAAGAACGCGATCGCTTGTTCAACTTGTCCTTAGATATGCTGGCGATCGGCAACTTCAACGGCTACTTTACACAGGTTAATCCAGCTTGGGAAAAAACGCTTGGTTTCACCCAAACGGAACTGACGACACAGCCCTATCTTGCATTTGTGCATCCTGATGATCGAGCTGCAACACTAACTCAAGGACAAAAACTGGCACGGGGAAGGCAAACGGTTGGTTTTGAAAACCGCTTCCAGACGAAAGACGGTTCCTATAAATGGATTTCCTGGAACGTTGTTTGCGTGCCCGAACAAAATGTTCTTTACGCCATTGCTCGCGACATCACTGATCGCAAACAAACTGAGCAAGAACGAGAACAATTGTTCATGAGCGAACAAGCAGCCCGATCAGAAGCCGAACGGTTGAACCGGATTAAAGATGAATTTCTCGCCGTGCTGTCTCACGAATTACGTTCCCCCCTCAATCCGATTCTTGGCTGGTCGAAGTTATTGCAAAATGGCAAACTCAGCGCCGCAAAAACCAGCGAAGCCCTCGCCACAATCGAGCGCAACGCCAAGTTACAGGTGCAACTGATTGACGATCTCCTCGATGTCTCTCGGATTCTGCGCGGTAAATTGGTCTTAAATGCCATACCCGTCGAGCTCGGTAGCGTTATTTCTGGAGCGATCGAAACCGTTCGATTAGCCGCCGATGCCAAGTCCCTACAAGTGAAAACACAGATGACCCCAGGGGTGAGCGTTATCGGCGATGCGACTCGATTACAGCAAATCGTGTGGAATCTCTTATCCAACGCTGTTAAATTCACCCCGCGAGGTGGACAAATTGAAGTTAATTTAACACCCGTTGGCACCAATGCCCAAATTCAAGTCACAGACACGGGCAAAGGCATTCGGGCTGAGTTTCTGCCGCATGTATTTGACCGTTTCCAGCAAGAAGACGGCTCCACGACGCGCAAATTTGGCGGTTTAGGGTTAGGACTAGCGATTGTGCGTCAAATTGTTGAGATGCATGGTGGAAAGGCGTTTGTCGAGAGTCTTGGCGAAGGACAAGGAGCTACCTTTACTGTAGAGATTCCTCTGGCTCCCAAGTCTGTTGAGATGCCCCAAATCAAGCAATTACCACAACCAGCGTGTGATTTGAGTGGCATTCAGATTTTAGTCGTAGACGATGACCCAGACTCGCGGGAGTTGATTGCTTTTGTCTTAAAGCAACAAAACGCCAGCGTCACAGCTGTCTCCTCTGGTTCTGATGCCCTAGAAGCTTTTTCACAATCGATTCCTAATATTGTGGTCAGCGATATCGGTATGCCAGAAATCGATGGCTACATGCTCATGCGTGAAATCCGAATGCTGCCACCCGAACGAGGAGGACGTGTTCCGGCGATCGCCATAACTGCCTATGCCGGAGAATTGGATCAACAGCAGGCGATAAACGCGGGTTTCCAACGACACATTCCCAAACCAATTTCGCCAAATGCAGTGATCGAGAGTGTAGTGGAGTTAGTTCGATCGCCAGAGTGAATCGGGGCTATGAACAGATGCACACTGATTAAGTCTACGTATATATGCGTATTTTTGCAGTTTTAAATCGTTCTGAATCTGATGATTGCCAGAAATTTCATCAAGTATTATTCAATAGCCCTGTTGCGATCGCACCTAGAATTGCAGCCCCAAATGCCAAGCGATACCAGACAAATACGAAATTGTTATGGGTTTGAAGATATCGCAACAACCAGGCGATGGATATATAAGAAAATATAAACGCTGAAACTACCCCGACACTCACTACCACTAAGTCAATCTTGCCTAACGCCTCTTTGAAGAATTCATATAAAGTGGCGATTGTTAATGTTGGAATGCCCAACAAAAACGAAAATCTCGCTGCTGTCTCCCTTTTGAGTCCCAAAAACAAGGCAGTTGTTAAAGTTGAGCCAGAACGTGATACACCAGGCGCTAAAGCCAGCATTTGGCCCAGCCCTATCAGTAGTCCATCTCGAATCTTCAAGTCTCGAAAGTCCCGCTTGCGGCTGCCAACTTTTTCCGCCACACCTAATAAAATTGCCATCACAATTGAATCGATGGCAATGGTAGTCATGCTGTTAATCACCGAGTTTTCGTCATTAAGTGCCTTCTTCAGGAGAAAGCCCCCCACCAAAGCTGGCAAGGTTCCTACTGCTATGCCCACTAGTAATTGCCATTCGTCTCGCCGCCAGTCTTTTTGCTGAAAAGCCGCCCAGCCTCCAGTCAAAATTTGAGTGATATCTTTCCAAAAATATAGGAACACGGCAATCACGCTGCCGAATTGAATCGTCGCCACAAAGGATTTTTGTCCCAGGAGTTCCCAGCCGAATGCTTTAGTAAACACCTGCAAATGGGCAGTGCTGCTGATGGGGAGAAATTCTGTTATCCCTTGGACAATCCCTAGGATAAATGCCTGAATGAGTGCCTGTATCAGGTTGACTTCACCACCAGCAGGAGGATTTTCGGTTACTCCTACTTGTGCCAGTTGTCCCCATACACCATAAAGCAACCCGTAACACTGTGTACTACTCACTTCTAATATTGTCGTCATCACTAGAACTCTGAATATACCTGCGTTATTGTACTGAATTATCCAAATTTACACTCTTTTTATTGGTCTTTCCGGGTGGCACGTGAACTGTAAGCATCTCAAATGAAATGCTCACAACATTAACATATTCTTAATTCTTGGATTAAGCTAAAATTAAATGCCCCCCTAGGGCATTTATACTGTAATATATTAAGTAATATAAAGATAAATAAAAAATATTAAAAACATTGGTTAACAATACTTTGTCTTCTTACACTGCTTCTACTACTACGATTCAGCGAACTCAGCCAACGAAAAGCGCTGACGTTGGTTTATTGTGGAAAGTCGCCTCTCAACCAGCATGGTTAGTCTTTGCGGCGGCTGTCTTTTTGGTTTGTGTGCCTGTGTTTATTGAAGCGCCACTCGTGCGATCGCTTCCGTGGTTGAGTTTAGCTTTAACAGCAGGTTGGATCTGGCTGAGTTTTAAATTAATGTCGCGTCCCTCTACGTATGTTTGGGGAGATTTGCTTTTAGGATTCAGTTGGAGTTGGTTAGCAGGTTCTGTTTACTGGGGCTGGTTGCGCTGGGAACCGTTATGGCATTTACCCGTTGAGTGTATAGGTTTACCGTTTGCCTTGTGGTGTCTCAGTCGGAACTGGGGCAAAATCGGTAACTGGTTTTATTTAGGTTCTTTACTCGGTACAGTGTTAACCGATGTGTATTTCTACTTGGTAGATTTAATTCCTTATTGGCGGCAAATCGTGCGAGTAGAATCAACATTGGAGGCAACACCAATTTTACAAAGTGCTTTGGCACAAGTCCAAACGCCTTGGGGACAAGCTTGGGCGCTAACTCTCGCCACAGTCTTGTTAACGGTGGGGCTTTTGTCTTTATCTGGGAAGCAGCGACACTGGTATGCTTTTAGTGGAGCGGTTTTGAGTACTATTTTGGTGGACTGCTTATTTTTACTGGCTGCGGTTTTTGCGTGAAGATCAGCTTATGTACTTGGATAACCACAATTGTACGTACTGACTGGGGGTTTGTTCGGCAAGCTAAGCTTATCATTAAAAGTTGAGAGTTTCACTGGTATCAACAGTGAGAGCGTCACAACAAAGGAATTTTTGCAGTGAACAAGCTTAAGCGGTTTTGGCAACAGATCAACCCCCAAGAATTAGGAACGCCTGGAGACATGGCGGAGTCTGGGGCAGAAGTTTCTAAAGCTGCTTTGGAATTTATGATTGCGCTTGGTTTGCTTGCAAGCGTTCCAGCAGCACCAGTGGCGCAGACCTCAGTGGCGCAAACCTCAGTAGCGCAGACCTCAGTGGCGCAGACCTCAGTCGCGCAAACCTCAGTCGCGCAAACCTCAGTAGCGCAGACCTCAGCGGCGCAGACCTCAGTGGCGCAAACCTCAGAACGGCAAACCTCAGTAGCGCAGACCTCAGTGGCGCAAACCTCATAACGGCAAACCTCAGTAGCGCAGACCTCAGTAGCGCAAACCTCAGAACGGCAAACCTCAGTAGCGCAAACCTCAGAACGGCAAACCTCAGTGGCGCAGACCTGAGTGGCGCAAACCTCAGTGGCGCAAACCTGAGTGGCGCAAACCTCAGTCGCGCAAACCTCAGTGACGCAATCCTCAGTGACGCAAACCTCAGTGGCGCAAACCTCAGTGGCGCAAACCTCAGAAGCGCAAACCTCAGTGGCGCAAACCTCAGTGTCGCAAACCTCAGTGGCGCAAACCTCAGTCGCGCAGACCTCAGTGGCGCAGATCTCAGTGGCGCAGACCTCAGTCGCGCAAACCTCAGTCGCGCAGACCTCACAAACATTACTTGGAATCAGGATACGAAACGGGAAGATGTGCGAGGATTGGAGACAGCGGTTAATAAGCCTGAAGCCTTTTGACATCCTCCCCGCCTGACTTCCGTTTCGCCTCAGTTGTAGCCGAAGGCTTCCCAAAGGATGACTTTTGAAAAAGTACCAAGTAAACTCCAGTTAGCAAGTTTCCTCTGCTGTCGTTCGCTTTGAGCAACTTCATCAGGAGTCAAATACAGTTTACCGTTTCCATCACCTCTACTTTAGGAAATTCTTGCTTGTTGGAAGATTTGTTGAGGTGTAATTTGTAGCATTTCAAATAGGGAATCTTCTAAACTATCAGTACCGCGCTTGGTTTGAGGGAGAGCATCTGGATAAAAAATAGTAATAGTTTTTGCTCTAGTGTCAATAATCCAAACGCGTTGAACTTTAGCTTTCAGATAATCTGTTGCTTTTTCTGTCATTTCTCCGAAAGTTTGACCAGGGGAGATAATTTCAATGACTAATTCGGGTGCAACAGGACAAGCCTCATCTTGCAACCAATCGGCAGAAAGACGGTTATAAGAAACATATGTCAAATCTGGTACAGGAACCCAGTCTTGTTGATTTTGTGTTAGCTTAATTGCCCATTCTATTACAACCCGTCCCTTTCCTTCTGCCCATCCAGATAATAGTATAAATAACGCACCTGTTATAGAACTATGAAAAAAATTTGGTGACATTTCATCGTTTTTGAATTTAGGAATAGCTTCTCCGTCAATTAGTTCATAGGTGATGTCTGCTTCAGTAAGTGCGAGGAATTCTTCGAGGGTGAGTTGGGTTTTGAGTTTAATCATGGTTAGTTTTGGAGTTGAAGGATGACTCAATTTTAGATTTTTAACTAATTCTGGAGGTTTAAGTCTCCTGTTTCTAAGTAGCGATCTACCTAATTAAACGTAAAATGTCCGCATTTTTTTTGGATAATGCGGTTCTGATCGCTGTGTATCACCGCTCAAATTCACAAAAAAAACCGCTGTGTTCTACAGTACAGCGGTCATGGTTTGTTGCGAGTAGATGCATCCTGTGAGGTTGCACCTTTTCGGCTAGGTCAGGGGCAATACAGTTCAGTTAAGGAAATTAATCTGTTTCGGCAGGCACAGGGGCACAGGGGCACAGGGGCAGGGGGGAAGAAGAGTTAACGCCCATTGACTCTTTTCTCCTCTGCTCCCACTAGCGAACCATCCCCTCTGCTGTCTCTACGAATAAACGTCTTAACTGAACGGTATTGAGGTCAGGGGAAGAAATATTGCTTGCTCTTTAGAACTGTTAGCTGGTTGGTTAGGATTCGTCTATTTACCTCGCGAAGATCAGATGTTAATAGTTATTCTCAACTATTGTCAGAAGTTTACTAGGAATTTGCCTGAGAAGCAAGTACTTATATATAGAGAAAGTTTATGAATAAAATTTCAGATATTTATTTTAAATATCAACGGAATAATTTGGTGGATAAGCTTTCTCAACTACTCATAAGTCTCAGAAAATCCTGAAATACTAGTAAAAAATTGTAGTTAAATATAAAATATTCTCAATAACTTCCTCATAAGTTGCCGGAACAAGTGCAAAGTACTTGTAAGGAGTACTTGCAGCTCATGGCAATGGGAATAGGGAATACCCTATTCCCCTTTTCTTAATACCAAAAAGGTATATGTGCAATCTGTGTTAATGAGCGATCGCCACACAAAGGCTTCTGCATCGCCTGCATCATCCCATCGCTGTTCACAATCATCGCTCATTCCTGATAAGTTAATTTTATAAACACTATCAGTTCTTCAAATGTAAACTTTTATTGACCTTTCTTAACAAAATTCTTATACTAGTTTACATAAGTTAAAAATACAAAAAAATAAACCAAAAAAACAAGCTACGTATATTTGTTAACGCTCTAGTTTCGCTTGTCTTGGGTGTTAGCTAAGATTTTTAGATTTCGATATCAGGACTCATTGACATTTGGACTTCTCCTCCTAGCCTCGGTTGGTTTCGCCGAGGTTTTTTGTTGTGCTTGGGTGCGATGTTCCGAAGGAGTCGCCCCAAGGGAGACGCGCTAATTTGTTTTTATGCTTGACAACAATTCAATTCAAAAAGATTAGCTCAAGAGCCTCGAATTAAGTAGAGTGGGCATTACAATGCCCACCCTACACCTGAGGTGACACCGATTTTACAAAGTGCTTTGACGCAAGTGCAAACACCTTGGGGACAAGCTTGGGCGCTAGTTCTCGCCATAGTCTTGTTAACGGTAAGACTTTTGTCTTTATCAGGAAAGCAGCGGCATAGGTACGCTTTTGGTGGAGCGGTTGTGAGTACCATATTGGTAGACTGCCTATTTTTGCTGGCAGCGGTTCTAGCTTTTGGAGTACGCTGATCAAAACACCTGTAAAGATTTTATCTATAATCCTGAAATTGCGCTGTGAGTGATTGTAGTTTAATTTAGCCATAGCCTATCAGTACTACCAATACACAATTCGCGCTTATATTACTATGCAAGCAAGCCAGCCGAACCCTAAAGAAGAATATACTTACGCTGGGCAGCCAGGTCAAGACGTACCATCCTTTGACGCCAAACGTCCCTTACCCGCACGAGTCCAGCCGAAGCCGCGATATGTGGCAAACCTTGCAATGCATCGTCTAGTTCCGATGCCAACCCAAACCCCAGGTTCACCACCTGTGCCACCAGCACCGGGCATCACTGGTGTTCTCGAAGCAATGGCAAAGATAGGACAAACACCCCCTCAATGGATGCCTGCTAACTTAACCCGCTGCCATCCTGACAAGTTCAGCGATAATTTTTTTGTCGAACGTCGTCTCAACGGTTTCAACCCAGGTAAATTCAAACGAGTTAAACACCAGCCTTGGCAGTACATCATTCGCTACGATTGCACTAAGTATACAGTTGAAGAAGGTGGTATCCTACCTTCATTAATTGAGGCACGATTCAAACTCGAAGATCAAGCTTTATATCTTGACTCGATTGAATTCACTCTCAACGGCGAAACTGAGACTCATGTGCCTGGTGATGCCGACTGGGAATGGTCAAAGCGATTATTCCGCAGTGCTGAGTTTGTCTTTCAAGAAATCCAAACTCACCTGGCACGTACTCATATGAATATCGGTCAGTATGCAATAGCGTACTATCGCAATATAGTTAATAACCCAATCCGCTTGCTGCTTGAACCTCACCTCGACGGTCTACTCAACATTAACGCTTTAGGAGCGTCCTTAATATTTGGTAATACAGGTTTTATTCCTGAAGCTTCGGCTTTGAGTCCCCAAGAAGTAGACAATGTACTTAAAGATGAAATTAGACGCCTGTCTTACCGTAATTGGAGTCCTGCTGGTTATGCGTTAAAAGATTACGTGCATAACAACAACTTTGACCCTGCGGCAAAGAGTGTATGGGAAGCGTTTAGAGATTACGTGTCGAAATTCTTCGAGACACACCATGCGGGTATTAAGACTTATTGGTCGGAGGTTGAGGGAATGTCCCGGGATTTAGTGACCCACTCAATCCTTAACCCGGAATTGGGAACACTTGCGATCGCTAATATCAACGATCTCAAGCAGCTTTGTATCTACATGATTTTCCACTGTTCGTTCTTTCATTCGTGGGTAAATAACAAACAGTATGAGGATGGTGGTGACATAGACTATGCCACTATTGGTCTTTGGGACAAACATAATCCTAAGTATGATCCATCTGCGGTGGCTCAAAAACACGCTAAACAAGTAACCCTACTTTGGACGCTGTCGAACGTATACTACAACCCCATCATGGAATTTGGTTCTCCCGACCTCAAAGAACACCTGTGGAAACGCCGCGAATCGATACAGCCCGGATTACCTTTGGAGTCAATCATGATGAGCACTAATATTTAACTGACCAAGCTTGTGTGATAAAGCAATCCAAAACAGACCTAATTGCTGAAAAATCTGGAATTATGCTTGATTCTTTTGATAGGGAAGTACGTCTTGCATTAGGTCTAGAGATTTGTTGATGCTTTCGGTGTCACCAATGTCCGCAGGACTTACGGCGTATCGCACGTAAGCCTAAAACATCCTCGCTCTTTGGTACGCGCTGCGTGTTCCAAAGAGCGATCGCAAGGGAGCAACAGACGCATAAACGCCTATCGCCTCCATCACTCCATCGCTGTTCACAATCATCGCTCATTCCTGATAAGTTAATTTTATGAACGCTATCAGTTCTTCAAATGTAAACTTTTATTGACCTTTCTTAACAAAATTCTTATACTAGTTTACATAAGTTAAAAATACAAAAAAATAAACCAAAAAAACAAGCTATGTATATTTGTTAACGCTCTAGTTTCGCTTGTCTTGGGCGTTAGCTAAGATTTTTAGATTTCGATATCAGGACTCATTCACATTTGGACTTGTCCTCCCTGCCTCGGTTGGTTTCGCCGAGGTTTTTTGTTGCAGTTGCGTGCGATGTGCTGCATTCGCGTAGGGTGCCAAAGGCTTAGCCGCAGAGTTTCCAAACTCCCGCAACGCCTTTGTGACGTTATCCCAGGATGACACAGTTATGCGATCGCCCAAAAGAAGCGATCGCATAAATTTCCACTACAGCTAAGTTCTATCCCATCAACGAATGCGCCTTATCTACCACAACGTTAAGCACATGATGAGTGAAGGGAAGGCTATCAACAACCATGCCTACACACAACAACATCATGTATGAAATGGAATACAGAAATAATCCTTTAGCAAAATTGCGGTCTTCTGGATTGTGCAGTAGTTGCCAAGCTTTGTAAATAAAAACTGCCCCTAAGCTGACAGCAAGGACTCCGTAGATTACTCCACTGACGTGCAAAGGGTAAATTAATGAAAATGTTGCTGCTACTGTAACTAGGGTGTATAACCAAATCTGCCGCACCGTCGGCGTAGTTCCTGCAATTACTGGTAACATTGGTATACCAACTTTTGCGTAATCATCCCTAATCATCAAAGCAAGAGACCAGAAATGAGGCGGTGTCCACAAAAAGACAATAGCAAATACTACCCATGCTGCCCAGCTTAAGGTACCAGTAACAGCAGCCCAACCAACTAATGCTGGAACTGCTCCTGCTGCTCCACCAATAACGATATTTTGAGTGCTATGTCGCTTAAGTAAATGCGTATAAATTAGCACATAAAATAAAATACCTGACATTGCTAGCAGTGCAGCTAGTAAGTTGGCAAATACGTAAAGCAACGTAAAAGAAATGACAGCTAAAGCACTAGCGAAAATCAAAGCATCGCGCGACTGTATTCTACCTGAAGGTAGAGGGCGATGACGTGTGCGCTCCATTTCATAATCGATATCTCGGTCGTAGACACAGTTAATCGTCTGGGCGCTTGCAGCGGCCATTGTACCACCAGTAAGTGTGACGAGTAACAACAATGGGTCTACTTCTCCCTTAGCTGCAATCCACATACTTCCAGCAGTGGTAATAAGTAGCAAAGGGATGATTCTCGGCTTTGTAAGCTGGTAGTAGCTTTGAACAACCTGTAGAAATGTTTGATGGTGGCGAGAGACATTAGTCTCAATCATTTTGGCACTATTTCCTTTTTTTCAAACCTAGATAACTGTTCACTGTTCACTTATGGTATTTGCGTTGATAATCACGCTGTTAGCGTTGATCCCACGGCTGTGAACCCAGTCGCGCAGTGCAAGAACTGTGAAACCCACTAAAGTACCAAGCAAAGCTGCTCCTACAGCTTGGTGAGAGACAGTAAGTGGCTCGACTTGAAGATGTAACCGAAAAGTGGCAACTCCTACCAGGAGTTGTACAATAAGTAATCCACCAGCGATATTTGCTAGTCGTCGTAATGCAGGATGCAATGCTGGTGTCCGCCATGAAAGAAATACGACTGCCAATGTTGCCACTGTTGGAGGCACTACGCCAGCAATATGACTATACATCACAGTACAAAGTTGGGATATGCCAAAGCATTGGTGTAGCGCCCAACGAGACCCGACCAAAGCACCTAGTAAACTTTGTAGATAAACCAAAACAGCTGCTGTTAAACCAACCCAAGGCAAGTTACCTACGTTTCCGGTTGGCTGGTAAGGGGTAAGTGCAGTGCCAATGACTAGTAAGGTCATGAAAAATAACAGCGCTGTTCCTAAGTGAGCTGTTACAATATCAAACCGCAAAAGTTCAGTTACCGTGAGTCCGCCCAAGACTCCTTGGAAAACGATTAAAAATAGCGCGAATGTGGATGCCCAAGGTAGCCATCTGGGTAAAGAGCGACGAGACCACCAGGACATTCCAACGAGTGCGATCGCGCTGACACCAATTAATGCCGCATCCAACCTGTGAAACCACTCCAAAAAAACCTGGAAATTCATTTGCTTGGTTGGCACCAGTTCTCCGTAACACAAAGGCCAATCAGGACAAGCAAGTCCAGCATTCATCACACGGGTGGCACTGCCTATTGCCATCAAAATCAAAGTGGCTATACACATTCTCCACACCAAGCGACGAATTCGTTCTTGTGGAGCCTGCGGCGGCGCAGTGGTTATGTTTTGTTGTTCTAGGACAAATTCGCTCATCTAAAGACACCTTTTGCCGCTCTTTTTGATTCTGTCTACGTTCTAAACATTTATCAGTACCGATCCATCTCCCACCCTAGCGTACAACTAAGGTTCGAGACTGGCTCTCACTATACTGTGAATCACCATAGCCACTTTTTGCCTGAAGCTTTAGGGAATTTTTAAGTTGTGAGCCTTAAACTCGTGCGCTCTTAATTTCTAGCAACAACCTTAATAAACATTATCCCCCTGTTTCCTGTTTCCTGTTCCCTATTCCCTATTCCCTGTTCCCTGTTCCCTGTTCCTAACCAGTTAGAAAAATTTTTCCCTAATTGACATCCACCACTAGACACATCCGAGAAACAGATTCTGTTCAAGATCCAAAAAATCAGCCGAAAAATTAATAAAATTTTCATGCGTGACTCCAAGATATCTCTTAGGCTGGACTAGTGTAGTAAGTGAGTAAACTGCTCAGTCGGATATAGTAAAGCCGTTAACTCAAAAAAACCGTGAAAATCCCAAGTTCCATCTGGACATTACTAATTGGCATCGGGCTGACCCTAGTCAGTCTCTGGTACGGTCAAAATCATGGTCTACTACCAACAGCAGCTTCTGACGAAGCCCCGTTAGTAGACGGTTTGTTCAACGCAATGATGACCGTCTCCACTGGTATATTTGTGCTCGTAGAAGGTATCTTAATTTACTCTGCTATAAAATACCGTCGCCGTGCAGGTGACAATGCAGATGGTCCGCCAGTACATGGCAACGTACCATTAGAAATCCTTTGGACAGCAATCCCAACTGTTATCGTTATCGGTATTTCTGTTTACAGCTTCGACGTTTACAACGATATGGGCGGCTTTAGTCCCCATGACATTCATGAAGCCCCAATGACGTCACAAGTCATGAACATGCCTGGGGCTGCGATCGCCGCAACTTTAAGCGATACTCCCCCCAGCACAGAACCTAACGAAAATCAGGAAAAATCTGATGAGGCAATGCAAGACCCTGCGACAGCAGCAGTCCGCAATGCTGACCAAATTCCCCAAAAGCGGAATGCTCCTGGTGTAGGAAGTGTTGCTCCTAGCCTTGGACCTACACCTGAAAATGAAGGAAAACCACCTGCATTTGTGGTAAACGTCACAGGTTTGCAGTACGCCTGGATTTTTACCTACCCTGACACTGAAGTCACTTCTGGAGAACTGCACGTTCCCATCGGGCGGGAAGTGCAATTGAATATGACAGCCAACGATGTGATCCATGCCTTCTGGGTACCAGAGTTTCGTTTGAAGCAAGATGTGATCCCCGGTCGGCAAAGTGAGATTCGTTTTACGCCCAACAAAGAAGGTGACTATACGCTCATCTGTGCCGAACTGTGTGGTCCTTACCACGGTGCGATGAGGACACAAGTTGTTGTTCAAAAACCAGAAGAATTTGAACAGTGGATCAAAGAACAGGAAGTTGCTAGCGCTGAAGAACTCAAGCAAGCAGTTGCTCTTAATCCTGCGGATTTAACACCAGATGAATTTCTCGCTCCTCATACCAGCCATATGGGAATTCATCCAGAAATGCTACATCAAATTCACCATTAGTCATTAGTAATTAGCAATTGACTCCTGACTCCTGAGTTCTGAAATTTTTATGACACAAGCACAGGTACAAGAAAAAGCCAATATCCCTGCTCTGGCTGAAGAACCAGAGATCAGACATTGGCGAGACTACTTTACCTTCAACACTGACCATAAGGTGATTGCGATTCAATATCTGGTCACCACGTTCATTTTTTACTGTATTGGCGGCGTTTTGGCTGACTTGGTTCGCACCGAACTGCGAACCCCAGACGTGGATTTTGTCACCCCTGAGGTGTACAACAGTTTGTTTACACTGCACGCCACAATCATGATTTTTTTGTGGATTGTGCCCGCAGGCGCAGGATTTGCTAACTTCCTCATCCCCTTGATGATTGGGGCAAAGGATATGGCTTTTCCACGCCTGAATGCTGTTGCCTTTTGGATGATTCCTCCTGCTGGTTTGTTGCTGATCGCCAGTTTAGTGGTGGGTGATGCACCAGATGCAGGTTGGACTTCCTACCCTCCCTTAAGCTTGGTCACAGGTCAAGTGGGTGAAGGTATCTGGATTCTGAGCGTTCTATTGCTAGGTACGTCTTCGATTCTGGGGGCAATTAATTTCCTGGTGACTATGCTTAAGATGCGTACTCCAGGCATGGATTTCTTTCAATTGCCTTTGTTTTGCTGGGCAATGTTGGCAACCTCAGCGCTGACTTTGGTCTCTACGCCGGTGCTAGCAGCCGGTTTAATTCTGCTCTCCTTTGACTTACTTGCAGGAACAACATTTTTTAATCCGACTGGCGGTGGCGATCCGGTTGTTTACCAGCATATGTTCTGGTTTTACTCCCACCCTGCGGTTTACATCATGATTTTGCCCTTCTTTGGGGCAATTTCTGAGGTGATTCCGGTTCATTCCCGTAAGCCAATTTTTGGATACAAGGCGATCGCCTACTCAAGTCTGGCAATCAGCTTCCTAGGACTGATCGTCTGGGCACACCATATGTTTACCAGCGGTGTTCCTGGTTGGCTGCGGATGTTCTTCATGATCACTACCATGATCATCGCTGTACCGACTGGGATCAAAATCTTTAGCTGGTTGGCAACAATGTGGGGTGGCAAAATTCGCCTCAACAGTGCGATGCTGTTCGCCATAGGTTTTGTTGGCACCTTCGTTATTGGTGGGATCAGTGGCGTGATGTTGGCGGCGGTTCCGTTCGATATTCACGTTCACGACACATATTTTGTCGTAGCACACTTGCACTACGTCCTATTTGGTGGTAGCGTTCTGGGCATTTATGCGGCAATCTATCACTGGTTCCCCAAAATGACAGGGCGGATGCTGAACGAATTTTGGGGCAAGGTTCACTTTACTCTGACAATTGTCGGTTTAAACATGACCTTCTTGCCCATGCACAAGCTGGGAATGATGGGTATGAACCGTCGTATTGCTCAGTACGACCCCAAATTTACGTTTTTGAATGAAATTTGTACCTATGGTGCTTATATACTAGCGGTTTCGACATTTCCCTTCATTATCAATGCGATTTGGAGTTGGATGTACGGACCCAAAGCAGGTAATAATCCCTGGAATGCACTCACCCTAGAGTGGATGACAACCTCACCACCAGCGATCGAGAATTTTGATAAACCACCAGTTTTAGCGACTGGACCATACGATTATGGTTTGGAGAACACTGCAAAGGGTGTACCTTTATCTGATCCCGATCCAGTCTTGTCTGCCGGTGTTAACTCAGTGTTACGCGCCGAACCTGACGAGCCATATCCCGCTATCACTGCCGAGAAAGAAGAACGCTGATAGATTATGAATGATGAATGCTAAAAGATTTCATCATTCATAATTAGTAATTCATAAATTCAACGGAAAATTCATGCAAAGTCAAACAATTGACCCAGCAAAGACAGCCCTTAACCATCATCACACTGCTACCGCAGATGCTCATCACGAAGAACATCCAGACCATCGCCTTTTTGGACTGGTTATGTTCCTGGTGGCAGAAGGAATGATTTTCATGGGGTTGTTCGGAGCATATCTGGCAATGCGTTCTACAGTACCTGTTTGGCCCCCAGAAGGTACCCCAGAATTAGAACTATTGCTACCCGGAGTCAACACCATCAATCTAATTGCTAGCAGTTTTATTATCCACAATGCTGATACTGCCATCAAAAAGAATGATCTCCCGGGAATGCAACTCTGGTTCGGGATTACTGCTGCAATGGGTATTCTTTTCTTGGTGGGGCAGGTGTATGAGTACACCCACCTAGAATTTGGCTTGACGACTAACTTGTTCGCGAGCGCATTTTATGTATTGACTGGCTTCCACGGTTTGCACGTGACTTTGGGAGTTGTAGCAATTCTTGCTGTATTGTGGCGATCGCGCAGTAAAGGTCACTACAGCAATGAACATCACTTTGGTATAGAAGCCGCCGAAATCTACTGGCACTTCGTTGACGTGATTTGGATTATCCTCTTCTTATTGCTGTATCTGCTTTGAGTATTGGTGATGAGTTTGTCACTTGACTCAATATACTAACCAACCCCCTCTAGGGGGTTTTATTTTTGAATAAATAATATTCATCAAATTTTAACTTCAGCTTATTGGAATCTTAACTCTTAAATCCTATGCTCAGTTGTGATTGGGTTATTTTACCAGCATGGATTTCTTCCAAGACTTAACTCTAGTCAGTGGCTTGTTCCTAATACTAGCCTTGTTACTTGCATTTGGCTTTGAATTTGTCAATGGATTTCATGATACTGCAAATGCGGTTGCTACCGTAATCTACACTCATACACTCAAGCCAAACCACGCCGTTATCTGGTCGGGTTGTATGAATTTATTGGGAGTGTTAACCTCCTCAGGGGCGGTAGCGTTTGGGATTATCTCACTTTTACCTGTTGAGTTGGTGATCAACGCGGGTTCTGGCGCAGGATTTGCGATGGTATTTGCGCTCTTAATTTCAGCTATCATTTGGAACCTTGGCACCTGGTATTTAGGGCTACCTGCATCCAGTTCACACACGCTTATTGGTTCTATCATCGGAGTCGGTTTAGCCAACTCCCTTTTGACAAATGGTCATTTTGGCGAAGGCGTGAACTGGGAAAAAGCATCTGATGTTTTAAAATCACTGTTACTCTCACCATTGGTAGGCTTTACTGCAGCAGCACTGCTCCTCCTTGCTGCTAAGGCACTGATCAAAGAGCCACAATTATATCGGGCACCGGAAGGGAAGTCTCCTCCTCCCCCGTGGATTCGAGGTTTGCTGATACTAACCTGTACAGGAGTCAGCTTCGCCCATGGCTCGAATGACGGGCAAAAAGGGATGGGGTTGGTTATGCTGATTCTGATTGGCATTCTGCCGGGTATCTATGCGTTAGATTTAAATATTGATCGCTCAACATTCACTCAGTTATCTCAAGAGTCGAAAGCTGCGATTGTGATTCTTGACAAACGCGTTCCCCCTGGGGTGTCTCTACAGGGTAAGGACGCAGACGCCGAACTGTCTAGGTTCCTCAAATTAGATAACGCCGGTGACAAGACGTTTGCTGCTTTGGCTACCAAAAATCGCCAGATTTCAGACAAGCTATCTGGTAAAACCAGCATTAAAGACATTTCCAAAGCTGATCGCCGCGCTTTAAGAAGTGACATCTATTTAGTTAGTAAGACAATTAACAAGCTCGATAAGAAAAATATATTTACAGAAAAAGCTGATGAGAAGTCTCTGGTAGACTACAAAAAGAATTTAGATAAAGTCACGGAGTTTATTCCCAATTGGGTTAAGTTTGCTGTTGCTTTCTCGCTGGGACTGGGCACGATGATTGGATGGGAGCGGATTGTGGTCACAGTCGGTGAAAAGATTGGCAAAGATCACCTCAACTACGCCCAAGGTGCCTCAGCTGAATTAGTTGCCATGTCTACAATTGCGGCTGCAGACCACTTTGGTTTGCCTGTGAGCACAACACACGTTTTATCTTCTGGGATAGCAGGCGCGATGACAGCCAATGGATCTGGAATTCAGAAGGAAACAGTCAGGAATCTCTTAATCGCTTGGGTGCTAACGTTACCTGCTTGCATTTTTCTGGGCGCATTGACATTCGCAGGGGGCTTGTTCTTGGTCTTCAATGTATTTGGTTTGAATTGATACTTAAAACAAGACCAAAAATTATGGCAACATTCCATCCGCACAATAAGCGTTCATTTGGTGAACGCTTATTGTGTTTTTGTAACAAATACTACTGAAATCACCGGATAATCCGACATTAACCAAATACTGGAAAGAGGAAAAAACTACATTTAGCGGAATTTGTTGGGATTTAGACGATTACCAGTTTGAGGTTGAGACTGCTGCGAACCCAGCGACACACCATTACGCAGTTTTTCTCCGGTACCGCGATCAGCACGATCTAAGAAAGGTTTGAGATTGATGGGGTCTTTAGAAGAAGCAGAAGCTTTTTTACCACCAAAAATATTTTGCCCCAAATTGGAGAGCTCGTTACCACCACTTGTATAAGTGTTAACGCCAAAAGTTTGCTGTCCGCTATCAGCAGATGCTAAGTTTTGGAAAACGCTATTACGGACAACATAAGGATCTTTTTCGGGGGGTACTGTCAGCACAATGCGACAGTAAGGATTAGCTTCTGTGGTGACGCAGAGAATATTCTGTCTGTTCTCTATAGCTGTCTTCAGTTCCACTAAGCCATCTGGGCGATATGTTTCCAAGCGTTCGGCAATTGCTTGGCAACGCTGTTGTGAATCCCATCCGCCACCCAAAGTTCTAGGACTCGCCCAAGGGAAGTATTGACCTGGTTGACTTTCTGGCTGGTACATCACGGTGTACTGACCATTGTAAGACTGACAGAAAAATCGATTTCTGCTACTAATAGGTGATGAGGTATTTGTTCTGGTTGTAGTGGAGGATCTACCTGTTTCTATTGTTCTTGTTCTAGTTGTTGTTGAGCCACCGCCTGCTGGTTCTGTTGGTACAACAATATCACCACCTCCACGAACTTGGGCAAATGCTGCTGCAGGACCTAGAACAAAGGATAAACTCACAGCACTCAAAAAAAGAAGTTTCACAGGTTGAGATAGCATAGACAGATCTAAAAAGCTCGTGAATTTGACGTTGAGAGTTAATAATTCCAGTGACGAAGAATCTTGTGATTTTGATTCTTCAATTTCGTGAATAGGGAACAGGCAACAGGGAATAGGCAACAGGGAATAGGGAGAAGGGAGCACCGGAGCACCGGAGTTGGGACTTCACATACACGCTAACGAAGCTTCGCAAAAATCTGCGGAGGAATCGTATATACCTGTTCTGTGTTACGTACACCACGGGTAGGAGTGCAGCAATGGTACGTCCCTAGCGTTTTTCCAATATGGCACTCAATGGAAATCTGCTATATTTGCGACAGCTTAAGTTATTTTTTGTAATTTTTAATGCCAAATTTAATACGAAAGCTGTCAAAATCGGAAAAATATCCTCGCACATAAGATTGCGATCAATAAAAAAAATCAAAGTCGCTGTTAAAATCCAAATAATTTATAAGCTAGAATTAAGCCCCTGACTTTTATGAGAGAAACTATCCTAGACGTTCGCAATTTACAAGTTGAGTTTTCGGGTGAGAGTAAAAGTGTCAAAGCAGTAGATGGGATATCTTTTGAACTACATCGAGGAGAAACTCTAGGAATAGTCGGAGAGTCGGGAAGCGGAAAATCAGTCACATCGCTGGCAGTTATGGGGTTGGTTCAAAATCCTGGTAGGATTAGTGGCGGTGAAATTTGGTTTCACCCTCAAGAGAATGGCGCACCGATCAATTTAGTGGAATTGCCTAGGGAGCAAATACAGATCCACAGAGGCGGCGACATTGCCATGATTTTCCAAGAACCGATGAGTTCGCTCAATCCGGTTTACACGATTGGGTTTCAGATAACGGAAGCTATTTTACGACACCAGAATGTTTCGGCATCTGAAGCACGACGAATTGCGATCGCCGGTTTGCAAGAGGTCAAACTCCTTCCTAGCGATGAAGCTCTCAAGGTACAGTATATCGAAACTTGGAAACAAACTTCCTTCGATTCACCAACCCCAGACGAGCAAAAGATAGCACAGTTGGTAAAGCAGCACAAAGAAGCTATCCTAGAACGTTACCCGCATCAACTTTCTGGGGGACAGTTGCAACGGGTGATGATTGCAATGGCAATTTCGTGCAACCCACTGCTGCTGATTGCTGATGAACCAACCACAGCATTGGATGTGACGGTACAAGCAACTATCCTTGAGTTGCTGCGAGAATTGCAGCAGCGCCGTGAAATGGCATTAATTTTCATCACCCACGACTTAGGACTCATTTCAGAAGTCGCTGATAAAGTTGCGGTGATGTATAGAGGCAAAATTGTAGAATACGATTCGGCGGCACAAATTTTTTCAAATCCGCAGCATCCATACACGAAAGGCTTAGTAGCTTGTCGCCCCACACTCAACCGTCGTCCGCAAAAACTGCTGACAGTTTCTGACTACATGAATGTGGAGGAAACGCCAACAGGAGATTTGATCATTCAAGAAAAGCAACCTCAACAACCTGTGGAAGTCACAACTGAAGAAATAAATCAAAGGTTGCAAAGCTTAGAACACCAGCAATCTCTTTTGGAAATTCGTGATTTGAAGGTTGGTTTTCCTATACGGGGGGCGTTTGGTGGCACAAAACGCTATTTTATGGCAGTCAATAGCGTTTCCTTTGATGTCAAAAAGGGAGAAACGTTGGGATTGGTGGGAGAATCTGGTTGCGGTAAAACCACCCTTGGCAGAACCTTGCTGCGATTAATTGAACCAATGAGTGGTCAAATTATTTTTGAAGGGCAAGATATCATAACCCTCAAAGGCAAAACGTTGCAGAAGTTGCGACGAGAAATGCAGATTGTCTTCCAAAACCCCTTTAGCTCGCTTGATCCACGCTTCAAGGTTGGGGAAGCAATTATGGAACCTTTGGTGATTCACTCGATTGGTAACACAAAGCAACAAAGGCGAGAACGTGTCGCTTACCTCTTAGAACGGGTGGGTTTGAATGCAGACGCGATGAACCGCTATCCGCATCAGTTTTCTGGTGGTCAACGTCAGCGGGTTTGTATTGCCCGTTCTTTGGCATTAAATCCTAAGTTTATTATCTGTGATGAATCGGTTTCAGCGCTGGATGTATCTGTGCAAGCACAGGTGCTAAATCTGCTCAAAGAATTGCAAGCTGAGTTTGGGTTGACTTATATCTTCATTTCTCACGACTTGAGTGTGGTGAAATTTATGAGCGATCGCATCTTGGTAATGAATCGCGGTGAAATCGTCGAACAAGGGACAGCAGAGAGTATTTACCGCGAACCCAAACAGGAATACACCCAAAAACTCATCGCCTCAATTCCTACTGGAAGCGCTGAACGGGTGCGACAACGGCAAATTAGGGCGTTGTAAGAGGCGGGTTGGTAACATACCTTATGATCGCAGAGGATTTTGTAGCCGCACTCAACTGACCGAAAACTAGAGGGCTTATCCCCTAAATTTCATTTATGGGGATAAGCCCGTAGGGGACTTTAGTCCCCGTCCAAATTCTTCTATTAACTCGCTAGCACTTATCCCACGAGATATTGCTTCATTCTTGATATTTTCCCATGCAAATGGGGTTAGTACTACTGTTCTTTTTGTTTTAACTTCTTCATGCAGTATCGGTATATTCTTTAATCTTTTTTGTCCTTTCTTTGTTGTCATTTTTAGTTATGCCGTATATACTAATATTAGGTTAACAAATAAAAGGAGGTGATTCAAGAGTGTTGGTACTGGAATACAAAGCAATAGTTAAGAAGACTCAATCACAAGCCATAAACGAAGCAATTCGTACAAGTCAGTTTGTACGTAACAAAGTGCTTAGATATTGGATGGATAACCGTGGTGTTGGTAAAAAAGAACTGTATCAGTACAACACTCAATTGCGTGCAGAATTCGAGTTTGTTAAAGACTTAAACAGTCATGCGTGTCAAGCCTCGGTAGAAAATGTAGAACGTGCTATTTTGCGGTTTTTTGATAACTGCAAGAAAAACAAGCAAGGATTGAAAGGTTATCCGAGGTTTAAAAAAGATTGTCGCTGTGTTGAGTACAAACAATCTGGGTGGAAGCTACACTCGACAAAACGCCGAATTACCTTTTTAGACAACAAAGGTATTGGTGAAGTCAAGTTGTTAGGTAAATGGGACATCCATACTTACTCAGTTGAGCTAATCAAGCGTGTTCGGATTGTACGCAAAGCCGATGGTTATTACGTTCAATTCTGCATTAAAGTAGATACTGCGTCCGAAGCGAGAACCGGAGATGGTGAAGTCGGTTTGGATGTCGGATTAGAGTATTTTTACTCTGATTCAAACGGACATCACGAGGAAAATCCAAGATTTCTCCGTAAAGCAGAGAAAGCCATCAAGCACGCTCAACGCCGGATTTACACTAAAGAAAAAGGTAAAAATAACAGACGAAAAGCTAGAGGGCGGTACGCTCGGAAGCATTTAAGAGTAAGTAGGCAACGTGAAGAACATGCCAAGAGACTGGCACGTTGCGTGTGCAAGCTTAACAGCTTTGTCGCCTATGTAGACGCGAAGCGGCTTGCCGCAGGCTAGATTTAAATGTGAAAGGGCTGGTAAAAAATCGCCATTTAGCGAAGTCAATCAGTGATGTTGCTTGGACTTCTTTTCGTCGTTGGATTGAATACTTTGCTTTGAAATTTGATACTAAAGTTGTAGCTGTTCCACCTCATTACACAAGCCAGAAATGCAGTAATTGTGGAGAGACTGTCAAAAAAGGACTATCTACAAGAACTCATAACTGTCCACACTGTGGGACAGTATTGCAACGAGATGTGAACGCAGCTATGAATATTTTGTGTAAAGCAAAGTCTACCGGAGGGCATCCGGGAAGTAACGCTTGGGGAAATGTTTCCTCTACTTCTATTGGTCGCAAGACCTGTAGAGGCAAGAAACGTCAATGAGCCAAGAATCCCCCGGCTTTTTGTGTGAATGGAGCGCAGCGAAATTTACACAGCCGTGGGGAGTGTCAAAAATCCCTCTCAAGTCAGAGGTAGATTCTATGCTGTGGCAGATGATTTTTTGTCTGTGTTTAAGTATGTTAATTAGTGAATAATAAAGAGTTTTTTGCATAGCCCACAAGTGGTAACGTTCTGGATAGAGAACTCTTGGGATTATGCTATTTGAGCACAAACAACCATAAGAAGGAAGAACAAGCCGAAGTATGGATAACAACGAACCCACACAAATTTCTAAAACACTTAATGTAGATGGTCACCGTCCAATTGACCCCGCTGATATTGAAGTTGAAGAAACTGTTGACATAGATGGTGAGCGTCCAATCGCCAAAAGTGAATTTGACCGTTCTAAAACCTTAGATGTAGATGGTCACCGTCCGATTGGCAAGAGTGCTTTTAAGAATCATGACATGCTTGCAGTAGATGGTAAGCGTCCAATTGACCCAAGTAGTTTTAAAGTTAGGGAGACTGTCAACATAGATGGTGAACGTCCCGTTGCTAAGAGTGATTTTTACATAACAGACACCCAAAACATAGATGGTGAACGTCCAATCACTTCAAATAAGACTGACAAAATTGATATCACTGCCAAAAATTCCGCTCAAAATACAACAGGTAGTAGCCCATCATCTAACGAACCCACACAAATTTCTAAAACACTTGATGTAGATGGTCACCGTCCAATCGACCCAAATAACATGCAAGTTCGGGGTACTCTCAACATCGATGGTGAACGTCCTCTCGCCAAGGGTAATTTTGAGGTTTCTAGAACCTTAAATGTAGATGGTAACCGTCCAATTGGCAAGAGTGCTTTTAAGAATCATGACATGCTTGCTGTAGATGGCAAGCGTCCAATTGATCCAGGTGATATGAACGTTGGGCATACTGTCAACATAGACGGTGAACGTCCCGTTGCTAAGAGTGATTTTGACATAACAGACACCCAGGACATTGATGGTGAGCGTCCAATTACTTCAAACTAATAGTGAAAAACCTTGAATAATAAGCGCTCGATGTAGACTCACATTTTCATCTAGATGAAATCGAATTTTGCTGAAGCGCGGTTTTCAAGTAAATAAACCAGGGGGTAGAGGCTGATCTTGCCGTACCCCCTACGATAATCTGTGGTTCAATGTACTGAAAAAAGCTGTCAGATTTCGATTTTTTTAGAAATTTTCACACTGACAGTTTTTTTATATCTATTTTCTTTCAAATAGGTTTGTACTTCATCTCAAAATATTTAAGATTTTTGCCATTAATATGTCAAATTTGATAGGTTTACGCATAAAGTCATTTGCCCCTATTTTTAATCCTTCTATCCCATCACTGTCATTACCAGCTGTTATTAGTAAAATCGGAAGGAAGCGGAGTTTATCATTTTGACGGATACTTTTGGTCACTTCAAAGCCATTCATTACTGGCATCATCACATCTAGCAGGACTAAATCAGGTGGTGATGCTTGAATCTTAGTTAAGGCTAAAAGACCATTCAAAGCAGTATCAACCTCAAATTCCTCTGCTTCTAAAATTGTTTGAAGCAAATATATATTGTTAGGAACATCATCCACAACTAAAATTCGCTGCTTAGTGGAAAACACCATAAAAAATAAATCTTAAATGAATTTAACTGTTCAAATAGTTGATCTTCAAAAATTGATAGAAACAATCAAATATAGGGTAGGATTTTTCAGCACTTGAAGTTTGATTTTTTCATGTTTTGCAAGCGATATCGCTACTTGTTGTTGAGTTGTCCTCAACAGCCTAAAACGACAGAATTACGCTTGACACATGATGATCAATTTGTATAGTGCCTAAGTCCTAGAGAAAATCACACATTTAGCACTTATATGTACGGCGTTAGACGTGTTGTTTTTTGATTTTTGATTATCCATTAGTTTACACTAAATCTGTACAGGTTTTGAAAACTTGTACAAGTTTATGATTGTAAATATAATACTTGTACAAGTAACTTATGTTAAATACTCCCCAACGTGGCAAGCGAGGTCCAGCCCCTTCATGGAAGCTTGGTAGAACCCGTGCTATCAGAGTGCCGATAGTCTTAGCTGATGCTCTACTGGAACTAGCGAGAAAAATAGATAATGGTGAAAAGCCTTTAATTAATACCTTGGTCACAGAGTCAGATAAACAAGTAGCTCTTGTTATGAGTTCTCAAAGCGATGAGAAGGAAAATGACTTTGATGAATAAAAAAAAATCAAAAGCGTGCTTTAGCTATTATGCATGCTGAAGCTAAAGCTAGATACACTAAAGCTCAGGCTAATTTTGTTAAGGCTCAAGCTCTGTTTTTGAAACAAAAAAAATTACAACAATTTGATAAATCAGCTCAAAGTTAAGTAAATCTCTTACCTGATTCTGCTAGCGTGATGTTAGCAGTGCGATATGCCTAGCTCCGCTGCAATTAGGAGGAATAACAAAAATGCCCGGACACGATCTCATCGTTGTCGGAGCATCGGCAGGGGGAGTTCAAGCACTTTCTTACTTAGTCAAAAAGTTACCGCCAGACCTAAATGCTGCTGTGATGATTGTGCTTCATGTACCAAGCTACGGTACAAGTGTTATGCCACGCATCCTTACCCGTGCTGGAAAATTGCCCGCATCTCATGCAAAAGATGGCGAAGTCATTGAATTGGGAAGGATTTATATTGCCCCGCCAAACTATCACCTACTGGTAAAACCAGGATATATACATCTGACACGGGGATCTACAGAAAACAGCCATCGTCCAGCTATTGACCCACTGTTTCGCACTGCAGCGCGAGCTTATGGGCGACGAGTGGTTGCTGTGGTGCTAACGGGTGTTCTTGACGACGGTACGGCAGGACTAAAGGCAGTGAAAATGCGCAATGGTGTTGCAGTTGTTCAAAACCCCGAAGATGCAATGCATCCTGGAATGCCGCGCAGCGCGATCGAGAACGTAGATGATATTGACTATATTTTGCCTCTGTCGGATATTCCAGATATGTTGGTAAATCTAGCTAACACGCCCGTGGAAGGCGAAGAAGATCCTGTGCCTGAAGAGATTGAATTTGAATCTGGGTTGGTGCAGTTGGATATGAACGTACTTAACAACGAAGAAAGACCAGGCAAACCTTCTACTTACGGCTGTCCAGACTGTGGTGGTACTTTGTGGGATCTTTCAGACGGAAAGTTATTGCGGTTTCGATGCCGTACAGGTCACGCTTATTCAGCAGAAACTCTGTTGGCAAAGCAATCTGATGCTTTGGAAGATGCGTTGTGGTTTGCCCTCAGGGCATTGGAAGAGAAAGCATCTTTATCAGGTCGGATGGCGAAACGGATGCGCGATCACAACCAAACTTTATCAGCACAACGACTGGAAGAGCAAGTGAAGGATGCTCTAAAACGTGCTGGGGTTATTCGGGATATCCTGCTCAAGGATAACCCTACACCAGTACAGGGGAACAACACTGAAGTTGCACCAAATGAAGAACCAACTAATATCTTGTGAACTTTGTATAGCAGGGAACGCTTAACAGGGAACGCTTAACAGGGAAAAGGCTTGGAAGTCTCGTGGAAGGGTAACTTATACCGTTCCAGATAGTGTTTTACAATAACTGTTTGGAGCAAAAACATCTCTTGTTGAGGTACTAATTATGCCTGGGAGGCTGTAGTTTGATAACAATTACATATAATACTAAAGTTTAGTATAAAAAAGACATGAATAACCAAGAAGTAAATCCGGAATTAGAAAATTTATTAGAGTACATTAAACGCAATCGAGGCTTTGATTTTAGTGGTTATAAGCGCACAAGCTTAAGCCGTCGAATTTTTAAACGTATGCAAACTATTGGTGTAGAAAATTTTAATGATTATTTAGACTATCTAGAGGTACACCCAGACGAGTTTGCTGAGCTGTTCAACACTATTTTGATCAATGTGACAGCTTTCTTCCGTGAGCCACAAGCTTGGGACTACATAGCTAGTGAAATCATTTCTAAAATAGTTGCAAAAAAACATACAACTAAACCAATCCGAGTATGGAGTGCAGGATGCGCTTCTGGGGAAGAAACCTACAGCATAGCGATTTTGCTTGCTGAAGCAATGGGTATGGAACAGTACACAACACGGGTGAAAGTGTTTGCCACGGATGTAGACGTGGAAGCTCTTAATCTCGCTCGCCAAGCAAGTTACAATCCAAAAGATATTGAAAGCGTTCCCGCAAATCTACAGCAAAAATACTTTGAGCGAGTTAACGATCGCTACATAGTTCAAAAAGAATTGCGTCGCGGTGTCATATTTGGTCGCCATAACTTGGTACAAGATGCACCCATCTCCAGGATTGATCTACTGGTGTGCCGTAATACTTTGATGTATTTTAATACCGAAACCCAAGCAAAAATTCTTGATCGCTTTCACTTTGCTCTGAATGATAATGGTTTTTTGTTTTTGGGGAAAGCAGAAATGTTGTTTACTCGCAGTCACTCGTTTACCCCTCTAGATTTACGGCGACGGGTATTTACCAAAGTTGCTAACGGCAATATTCGAGATATGCTGTTAAGTATGTCTAATTCTTCTACACAGCAAGCGGTACCAGAAATTGTTGACCAAATCCGCGTTCATGAAGCAGCCTTTGAGATTGATCCGGTCGCTCAATTAGTCGTGGATATCAACAGTATTGTTATATTGGCTAATGCTGAAACTCGTAATTTGTTTAATCTCAATTCTAAAGATTTGGGTCGTCCGTTACAAGATTTAGAGCTTTCTTATCGACCTGTGGAGTTGCGATCGCGCATTGACCATGTTCGCTCCACTCGTCGCTCCATCATCTTAAAAGATATTGAGTGGTCCACTACAGACCGCGAAATGAAATCTCTCGACGTACAGATAATACCCTTAGTAGGTGACAACACCGACGAAATCTTGGGTACAAAGATTATCTTCATAGATGTGACTCGATTTAAAAATCTGCAACAGGAACTCGTAAACGCCAATCAAGAATTAGAAACAGCTTATGAAGAAGTCCAATCCACAAACGAAGAATTAGAGACTACCAACGAAGAACTTCAATCGACAGTGGAGGAGCTGGAAACCACAAACGAAGAACTACAATCCACCAACGAAGAATTAGAAACTATGAACGAAGAACTGCAATCTACCAACGAAGAATTGCAGACTATCAACGAACAATTGCGCCAACGTAGCCAAGAACTCAATACAGTCAACGGTTTTTTAGAATCTATCCTGACTAGTTTACGTGTTGGCGTGGTTGTTCTAAGTCCCGACTTGCATGTCGTAATCTGGAACCGCAAAGCAGAAGATTTGTGGGGTTTGCGATTTGATGAAGTTTTTTCTAAGCATTTTATGAGTTTGGACATTAATTTGCCGTTGGAGCCACTCAGACAACCGATGCGAACAATTCTGAGTGGAGAGTCAGAACATTATGAAGTGTTGCTAGATGCTAGGAACCGCCGGGGCAGAGCGATTCAGTGTCAGGTGATTTGCAACCCGCTGTTGGGTAACGCCTCTGATATCCAAGGACTTATTATCCTAATGGAAGAGCGCCCGCAAGTAGAATAGTCAACTTTTATCATTCATTGGCGCTTGAAGAATAACCTGTCAGATAGATTTTAGATCTAAGCACGATATGTATCTTGGTTGATAGAGGAGACTAGAAGAGGTGCGCCGTGAATTTGGACAAGTTTAGTCAACAAATAGAGGAAGTACGCCAGCGCAGCCAATTCTTAGAATCTCGTGCTCGTGAATCACCTACGACCCCGCAAGATGTACTGTTGCAAGCTATCAACGAACTTAATACCACCTTGGAAGAATTGTATGTGGCAGAGGAAGAATTGCATCAACAGAATGAGGAATTGACAATTACTAACCAACAGCTAGCACTAGAACGTCAACGCTACCAGGAATTATTTGATTTTGCACCGGATGGTTACTTGGTCACAAATACCAACGGGAAAATTTTGCAAGCCAACCAGGCGGCTAGTCAACTGCTCAACATCTCGAAAAATTTTTTGATAGGCAAAGCGCTGATCAACTTTGTTCCTGAGGAAGAACGTCGCGCCTTTGGTAATCAATTCTCACGGTTATCTGAGATGGAGCGAATCCAAGAGTGGGAAATCCGCTTGCAGACCAGACAAGGTAATATATTTGATGCAAGCATCAGTGTCACTCGTGTGTTCGCTCCCGAAGACAAATTTCAAGGCTTGCGTTGGCTTGTGCGTGATATCACCTCCCGCAAGCAAGCAGAGGAAAAACTGCGGTTAATTCAGAAAGAGAATTTAGAGTTACAAGAAGTTGCACACATCAAAACTCAAATGATGTCAGTTCTCTCCCACGAACTGCGTACACCTTTGAATTCAATTTTGGGGTTTTCCCAGCTGCTGTTACAGCGCTACTATAATCTGTTCCCCGTCGAATTAAGAGACATGATAGAACGGATTACTAAAAGTGGCAAACATTTACTAGCACTGATTGAGAATATGCTTGACTTCTCCAAATTAGAGAAAGATAAACTAGAACTCAATCCAGAAGAATTTAACTTACTGGAGCTGGTTACAGCAAGCACAGAGGAACTGCGTTGTCTTGCCGAACAAAAAAACCTAAGTTTAGTTTTGCACGCAAATATCGAAAATCCCACAGTTATCAACGATAGCCTTCGTCTACGGCAAATATTGGTTAATCTGATTTCCAACGCCATTAAATTCACAGATACAGGCGGCGTGTTTGTGGAAGTACAACAACGAAATCAACACCAAGTTGTGTTAATGGTTAAGGATACAGGCATTGGCATCCCACAATCGGAACTAGCACACATTTTTCAAGAATTTTGGCAAGTTGATAAGTCTACCACACGCAAGTACGGAGGTATTGGTTTGGGACTGGCGATCGCTGATAAATTGGTTCGCCTCATGAATGGCAGAATCACAGTTGAAAGCACCATTAACGAAGGCTCCACTTTCCGTGTACAATTACCACGCAATGTTAGTCATTAGTTATTAGTCATTAGTTATTAGTCATTAGTTATTAGTCATTAGTCATTAGTTATTAGTTATTAGTTATTAGTTACTTAAATTTTTAGTGAAAAATTTCTGTTCAAACTTGACAAAACTCACTTTTCTGGCAACATCAGGCTAATATTTGCTTGGAGCGGAGCTACTCATCTGACATTTCAATCATGAGCAACATCCCGCTTTATGCACTTTAGCCTTTCCTAATACTTCCGCTCCTGTGGCTGAAACATCGTAATTGCCACTGGGCGATATTGGATATCAATCCCTGCTGGCGAATAATAAGCCATTGTGTGCCTTAAGAAGTTGGTGTCATCCCGTTGGGGATAATCTTCGCGGAAGTGAGCGCCGCGACTTTCCTGACGATTCAAGGCTGATTCCAAAATCATACGCCCTACTACCATCAAACTCCGCGTTTCAAAGGCTTCTATGATTTCTGTATTCCAGCAACTGCCTTTGTCGTCTAAATATATCTGCGAGTACTGTTCTTCTAATTCTTGCACTTTGTTTAGACCTTCACGCATTAATTCCTCGGTGCGGAAAACGCCGCAGTACTGAGTCATGTCATCTTGGAAGGCTTGCCGGACTTGGTTAATCCGGTATTTGCCTGACTGATCTAGCAAAGCTTGAATCTCTTGCTGAGCTTCACTGATGTAGCGTTGCTCGTCCACTGTGGGCAGCTTGCGTTTTTGGACAAAATGTGCAAGCGAAGCGCCTGTTCTACGTCCATAAACCACACATTCCAACAAGGAATTACTACCGAGACGATTTGCACCATGTACGGAAACACAAGCAGTTTCCCCAGCGGCAAAAAAGCCATCAATCAGACCATCGCCACTACTACGAACTTGACCTTCAGTATTCACAGGGATACCACCCATGCAATAATGAATGGTAGGGCGGACAGGCATAGGTTGAGTGACTGCGTCAACACCCACCAGACGGTGTGCTTCCTCCCAAGAGAAGGGAACGCGACTCATGATTTTTTCTTTACCCATGTGTCGTAAGTCAAGATAGACAAAGGGACCACCCGCACTCCCATCTTGATGAACACCACGACCAGCACGAATTTCGTAGGCGATCGCCCGTGAAGTAATATCACGCGGAGCAAGTTCCATGCGACTGGGAGCGTATCTTTCCATAAACCGTTCTCCCTCAGAGTTGATCAGATATGCCCCTTCCCCACGCACTGCTTCTGAAATCAGCACCCCTACCGGATATAACCCTGTAGGATGAAATTGCACAAACTCCATATCTTGCAACGGTAAACCAGCCAGAGCAGTCATTGCCAGACCATCACCCGTGGAAGCATAATCATTAGACGTGGTGTTGTAAACTCGCCCATATCCGCCAGTCGCAAACATCACTGCTTTAGCTCGCAACACTTCTATGTGCCCATCTTCGATACGGTACATCACCACACCTTTCGCCTGACCTTCTTCTAAAATCAGGCGCATCACGTACCACTCTTGATAAATTTGCACACCATATCGCCGCAGGTTGTTCACCAGTTCATGCAAAATGGCGTGACCAGTTTTATCAGCAGCGTAGCAAGTACGATTGTGAGAATGTCCACCAAAAGCGCGTTGAGCAATGCGACCATCGTTTAAACGGGAGAATAAAACGCCCATGTGTTCTAGATCAATCACGACATCTGGCGCTTCACGCGTGAGAATTTCCACCGCATCTTGGTCAGCTAAATAGTCAGAACCCTTAACAGTGTCAAAAGCATGAGCTTCCCAAGTGTCTGCTGAATCAACATTTTTTAGAGACGCAGCCATACCACCTTGTGCTGCGACTGAGTGGGAACGAATCGGGTGAGTTTTCGCAACCACTGCGACGTTCAAACTGGGGTCAATGCGGGCAATTTCCACTGCAGCGCGACACCCAGCCAACCCACCTCCGACAATAATTACATCGTGTTCAAGCATCACAAATCCCCAATTATCAAAAAGTTATAGTTGTTATATTGTAAAAAGCTGATACGTCGCGTGTGTCAAGAAGAAGGGGTGTAAGGGTATAAGGGTGTAGGGAATAAATCAGTGCTTGCTCTGAGACCAAGGTGATTCCGGGGTTTTCTTGTACAAAAATATCGTTTTTTCTTTCCCCTACACCCCCAATACGGTTTGGATAAGATCCCCCCGCCTGCGGCGACCCCCTTAAAAAGGGGGTAAAAGAGGGTTATAAGCCCCCTTTTTAAGGGGAGCCAGTGCGTTGCGGAGCCAGCGCCGTGGGCGGGTTTCCCGACTTGAGGCGTCTGGCGTTGGGGTTCCCCCCGTTGTAGCACCTGGCGTGGTTGGGGGGATCTTCCTTGAGAAAAACAAGCTAACCGAACCGTATTGCCTACACCCCTACACCCTTAGCTTTGGTCAAAAAAATTCCCCGCCAACAGACAGGGATGTGGTGTCAGTTATGAACTTTGAAGTCAGGAATGAGAATTGTTTAGTTGTTAGCTTACGCTGTTGCACTTGTTAAGTTACACATTGACGTGTTCACGGGGTTTGTATGTTTTGGTCATTAATCATTTGTAATAACAGGCGACGCGCTGACTAATGACAGCCAAAAAAAATCAAGTAACTTAGACACGCATTAGCTTGTTCTTTACCATTTGCCGTTAACAACTAATCATTTATCAGTCCTCAATCTAAAATTGATCAGCTAGTTGCTTCTACAGGTTGTTGCTGCGACACATTACCTGGAATTGGTTCCATTTTTGTTCCTGGTTCTATAGGAGACACTTCAATGTGATTTAGCAAGGTAGTGACGAAGGCAAAAAGCAAGAAAGGCAAAGATAGTAAAACTACGAGTCCAACAGTGGCTAAAGCATAAACAGGTTTTCTGGCACCCATCAACGCCAAAGCTGACGCCAAACTTATTGTAATGGTAATCAACCAAACAATGATTTGACCATAGATATCGCCAAATGTCAGGGTACAGACAAATCGATACTTTTGAATGTTACTCGTCATAAATTGCCTCTAGTATCTTCTTAGGTTCTACGTTAGAGCCATGTTTGCTTTTTAGACGTTTTCTAAACATTTTTTTCAAAAATGTAATATCGCTTCACAATTTAGATCTTTTTTTTATAGAAACATGCGATTCTGACAGAGTGTATATAAAATTTAAAAATAATATGGTAATCAAAAAGAAAAAAGAGTAATACAAGATTAAGAATAAATTAAGGCAATTATCAAAAATTGCCAGTCGAGTTATATCTTACACAAAGTTAGTGAGTTGGATAAAAATTATTTAATTGTCACTTTTGCGATCGCGAGATTCTACCTGTTTAATTTTCATCCGCAAGTCAAAATCATCACGAGTTATAATTGTTTCTAAGTTAGCAATTCTTTGCTCTAAGAGTTCTACATTTTGCGGAAGTAAAGAGTTCTTTGTTGATTTTTTTTCATCAGAACGCCACACAGCAACAGTACCTATTGCCGCTGCTGTCATAGTAGCTAAAGGTAAAATAGAACCACTTTTTGTAGCAGATGAAAGTGGGATACAAATTGCTAACATTCCTACAGCGATACCCCAAATTATTGAGGTTGCAGTAACTCGCACATCTTTAGATTCTGCCGGAGATTCTTGAATTTTTTGAGTCATAAGTAACTTGATGATCCATTTGATAAAACATTGACATGAGCTTCTACAAATAAGCTTCCTACTATTGGGTTAAGTAGATTTGCTCCTTTGATGAACAATGTTATAAAATTGCCATATTTGCGCAGATCTGTGCTAGACAGTACAACTACGAACTATAACGCTACGAACTTATGAATGTTGTACTTATTGAACTATTTATGGCGTTCCTGCATTAGCCTTTTTGTATCCCAATTAATGGTAAAATCAGATGATAGCTGATACCAAGTTGCGTTCTGTTGTAGTAGTTTGTGATTAGGGGAGATTGCTGAGTCCCAAGGGGACACGCGCAAGGGACGCTCCACTTCGTTTCGTATGCCCTCCGGGCACGCTACGCTAACGCAATGACAGGTGCTACCTTTGATTGCAACTTGGTATGACTGAAAAAATGTAACTAAAGTCAAAGAAAAAATGGGTGACGGAAATGACAATTACAGTTCCAGTAACCACTACACTGAAGGAGTTTTTGGAACTTCCATACGTTGATGAGTCACCAGCTTGGGAGTTTATTAATGGAGAAGCGGTTCACAAACCGATGGGAGGAGGTAAACACAGCCTGTTGCAGAAACGTTTAATTGCAGTGATTGATGCAGCAGGAAGTCAGTACGAAAGCTTTCCAAAATTACGCTGTACCTTCGGTAATCGTTCAGTAGTTCCTGATGTCGCGGTTGTCGCCACTGATCAACTACCGCTGGATGATAGCGGTGATATCATCCAGCGGTATTGAGTTTCCTCCACCTTGGGTGATTGAAATCCTTTCCCCTGCTCAAAGTCAGACCAAGGTAACAGGCAACATCCTGCACTGTCTAAGAAATGGTACTCAGCTAGGATGGTTAATAGATCCGAGCGAACGCTCTATCTTAGTTTATCATCGGGATCGGCTGCCGGATTTGTTGACTGGAGCAGATGTGTTGCCAGTGTTAGAAGGTATAAATCTGATACTATCCGTTGATGAAGTCTTTAGTTGGTTGAAGCGCAGATAAAGTTTTCAAGCGATAAGCCCGCTTGCTTGACGCTACGCGTATCGTATATTTAGAAAAAACAGAATTATCTTGATAAGGGCACTCTATTGTTCTTTACTTCTAATCTACAATCCAACTTTACGTATAAGCTGCCACAGATGGCTTGTAGCTATAAAGCCATTCTTCAAACTCACGATCACTTACTTGCGCTTGCTCAATCATCCCACGAAGATATGTCTCGCTATCAGATTGATAAGAGCGATTTGCCTGTACTGCGTTACGGATTTGAATGATTTGTGTACGGGGCTTACGACTGTTTTCGTAGTTAGCAAGGGCTGTTTCAATACAGGGGGCATGGCAAAGGTGCTGAGAAAGTTCCCAAGCATCTTCAAAGGCTGTATTTGCTCCCTGTCCTAGTAATGGCACCATTGGATGGGCGGCATCACCTAAAAGCGTTACTCTGCCCTGGCTCCAGTTTTGCAATGGCGGTCTGTCGCATATCGGTCGTTCTACAATATCCTCAGGATTTGTGACTTTGAGAATTGCTGGCACTGGTTGTGCCCAATTCAAGAACTTTTCTTGGACGCGAGACTTAGCATCGCCAGTATGGATCATAGATTCGTCCTGCCATAGCGACGTAGCAGCCCAAAACATGTATCCGCTACCCAAATCAAAAAAACTGAAATTTTTACTACCATCAGGTGCTGTCATTGACATGACTTCGTTGGGAGGTAGCATGGAATGGCTGAATTTGAGAACAGCCCGCCAAGACATGCGACCAGCATAGCGAGGATCTCCATCACCAATCAGTGTCTGTCTGACTGCTGAGTTTAAACCATCAGCACCAATTAATAAATCTGCTTGTACTATATTTTTGCCATCAAAGTAAACTTCAACACCTTTGTCATTTTGCTCAAAGCCAATGCAGCGATAATCGAGATGGATAGTTTCTCCTAGCAGTGCAGCAGCAAGAATCTCTTGTAGACGCGACCACCGAATCAGCAACATTGGCTGCCCGTATTTCTCCATGAGGGTGACAGATTTTTGGGCAATCATCTCGCCAGTACTTTTTTTCAAGGTTAGCATCTGAGTTTTGCTACCTGCATTTTTGAGTGACTCGGTGATACCAGGAGCAATTGCTTCGAGACTATTCAAGCCGTTTGGTAGAATACTTAGACCAGCACCAACTGAGCGTAAAAAACCTGCTTTTTCGTAGACTTGGGCGTTGATGCCTTGTTTCTGGAGTGCGATCGCTATTGCTAAACCACCAAGTCCAGCACCGACAATAGCTACTTTTTTGAGCATGATTTTATAATTACTCCTTTGCCGCTACTAGTACTCCAAGGCGTAAATTCGGTTAGGGTGTAAATATAGACTTTTAAGGGGAAGCGTTTGGCAGTATAACCCTATCTAAACTTACGCCGCACTGTACTAGGTAACTTATCTTTTCCTTTGTGTTCTTTGCGTACTTTGCGGTTTGTTTAATAAAAAGGGTGTTTCATAAAGTTATTATAAGTCAGCTTTTATGCTAAAAGCTTGACCATAATGCGAATCATCGCAAAATCGATTTTTGGAGAGGTCTACTGAGCGAAAATAAAAGCGTAGAGATGAGTGTTTTCTATGTCAGCTATATCTACAACCTTCAAACTTCCTCCGTTGGAAAGTGGCGATCGCCTAACTCGCCATGAATTCGAGCGTCGCTATCAAACAATGCCCCACGTAAAGAAAGCAGAATTAATTGAAGGAGTTGTGTACTTGGCTTCACCCGTTCGAGTAAAAAGTCACGGTAGACCCCATGCAAAAATCATCACCTGGTTGGGAACTTACTGTGTTGCAACACCAGGAGTAGATATGGCTGACAACGCCACTGTACGTCTTGATGTTGATAATGAACCTCAACCCGATGCCTTATTACGATTAGAACCAGAAGTAGGAGGTAAGTCTCGCATCAGTGATGATGATTATGTTGAAGGAGCACCGGAACTCATAGTAGAAATTGCTGCTAGTAGTGCTTCTTATGACCTTACAGATAAGCTTAATGCCTATCGCCGTAATGGTGTACAAGAATACATTGTTTGGCAAATGTATGAGAATCGCTTGAATTGGTTTAAGTTAGAAGAAGGGCGATATGTCTCATTAGAACCAGATACAACTGGAGTGATTCGTTCTTATATTTTCCCTGGATTATGGTTAGCAGTCCCTGCTTTGCAAGAGGGAAACATGGTTGAGGTTTTGGCAGTTCTTCACCAGGGGCTGCAAACACAAGAACATCAAGCATTTGTGGAAAGCATCAATAGTAACCGTTAACCGCTACTATCGGCTAATTTGGAAATATTGCCAATTCCGTTTCCGGGTCGAAAAAGTGCAGTTTTTCTGGCGTCAAAGATAACCACAGTTCCTCGCCACAAGACACAAAACGCTCTGGAGGAACTCGCACTTGCACTTCCTTTATCCCAAAGGCAGATTTTTGAAAACCTGGTTGGAGAAGTTTAGTGGAAATATATGTATCATTTCCCAGATTTTCTACTAATTCCACTTGCACCTGGAGATTTTTATTTGCAGGTACGCTCAAAATTAAATGTTCTGGGCGAATTCCTAAAATAAGGTTTTGATTGTCGTATTTTTGCAGAGCTTCACCACAAACTGCTGATAAAGTGAAGCGAAAATCACCATTGGTAATTAATTGGGGAGCATGAAATTGCACAGGGATAAAATTCATCGGTGGTGAGCCAATAAATTCTGCAACAAAGCGGTTGGCTGGACGATTATAAAGTTCCAAGGGGGATGCAACTTGTTGGAGTTGACCATGATTAAGAATAGCAATGCGATCGCCCATTGTCATAGCTTCAGTTTGATCATGGGTGACATAAATTGTCGTGACGCCCAACTGACGCTGTAGTTTGACAATTTGGGCGCGGGTTTCGGCGCGGAGTTTTGCATCCAAGTTAGAAAGCGGTTCATCCATCAAAAACACTTGGGGATTACGTGCGATCGCCCTTCCTAAAGCTACCCTTTGCCTTTGTCCACCAGACAGTTGCTTGGGTAAACGATTTAACAGCGCTTCAATTTGCAACAGTTGAGCAACAGTACGCACCTGCTCATGCACAGTTCGTTCTCTATCAGAAATATATCTCAGTCCCTTAGGAAGCGTCCTCGTTATTCCTACCAACAAATTTTCTGCCCAATCACGAACATGGGATGAGGGGGATATTGCTCCCTTATCTTCGTTATCTTCCCCACCGGAGGTGGGACGGCGTCGTAGCCCAAAAGCAATGTTGTCATACACCGTCATATGGGGATAAAGGGCGTAATTTTGAAACACCATTGCGATGTCTCGTTCCTTGGGGGGCAAATCATTGATTAGGCGATCGCCCACCCAAATATTACCGCCCGTCATCGCTTCCAACCCAGCAATTAACCGCAAAAGGGTGCTTTTCCCACAACCGGAAGGTCCCACCAGCACCATAAATTCACCATCTGCGATCGTTAGGTTAATTCGCCGCAGGACGTTGAGGCTTTCTGGACGGTGAACAACTGTATCGCCAACATTTCCAGAGGTGAGAGAGGGTTGTATTTGGGATGCAACACCTTCTCCTCTTCGAGGGGGAAAACTTTTATAAACGTTTTCTAAAACAACTTGCGCCACGAGAATTTAAGGTAACTGTAATAGTCACTAGCATTAGTCATTAGTTATAAATTACTAAAGACAAAGGACTAACGACAGATAACGAAGGTTTAGCGCTCATGATACACGCTTAAAGAGAATACGAAAAGTAAAAAAAGTAGCTTTAGTCATAAAAAGCTAACTACCGTGGAATTGTGAATATTTTGTGGCAATGCTTGACCGTGGTGACCAATGGCAAATCGCCTATGTTATCCCTAAAGGCGGCTATCAGCAGATTCGTACTGCTGGTATTGAGGCGCTTCGACAATCTATCATTGAAATCGTACCAAATTTACAAGACCGTATAGAACAATTGCAAGATTGGTCGCAAATCGCTTTTCTCTCAGTGGAGTCTAACCGCCTTAAGCGTTGGTATTGTCCTGGGTTGCTCCTCATTGGTGACGCCGCCCATGTCATGTCCCCTGTTGGTGGAGTTGGCATTAACTATGCTATTCAAGATGCTGTTGTTGGTGCCAATGTTCTGAGTCAACCACTCAAAGAAGGACGTGTCGAATTACACGACTTGGCAAAAGTACAACGCCAGCGCGATGTACCTACACGTGTGATTCAGGCTTTTCAGTCCTTGGTGCAGCAGCAGATATTTGCCCGTGTTCTCAACTCAGAGCAGCAGTTCCAGCCACCAGCTTTTTTGCGGTTGCCCTTTTTACGTGATCTACCAGCCAGGTTAATCGCTTTTGGTCTTTTTCCATCTCATGTCAAGAAAAATTTGTAATTTTTCATTTTTTGTTGTGTTCATTATTACAAATTACCTATAATTTATTAAGATTTTTATGGTATAATTGTACTAGTTAAGTGTCAAAATCAATGCTTTTTTTAGTCAGGCGGAGGTTGTAAACAGGGTCTTGGTCGCTGTTTGCGACAATCGCTTGGCTTTTATGCTAGAAATGACTGAAAACTGAGCTTTTTGAAATAAATTTGTCAAAAAGCCAAAGATTTTCATTATTGATTTATCTCCAAAAGCGTTTATGCGAATCTCCTCATCCAGCCTTTCCCACATTCCATCAATCAGCAAGGGCGCTACATCTTTTTTTATCAATTAAAATTTCTTTTCATAAGGAGGATTTGATTTCATGAATAGTTGCATATTGTTAGCAGAAATTATTCAAGAACCACAACTGCGCTTTACAGCAGATAACCTGGAAGTGACTGAAATGCTGGTGGAGTTTCCTTCAGCCCGAGAAGGAGAACCTCCGGCAACTTTAAAAGTGGTAGGCTGGGGAAACTTAGCAAAAGAAATTCAGCAAAACTATCACCAAGGCGATCGCGTTCTTCTGGAAGGACGTTTAGCAATGAATACGATTGAGCGTCCAGAAGGGTTTAAAGAAAAACGTGCGGAATTAACAGTACAGAAGATTCACTCTCTGGGAATAGCGATTGATACTAGCTTCTCAAGCGCAGCTCTTAAAACAGAATTACCTGTAGCATCACCTCCAAAAACAACTCCTGCTTACGAGCCACCCCTACCCACACCAACTCCAGTCACAAACAAGGTTGGCGTTCTTCCCCAAAATGACACAGCACAACAGGGCAGATCCCAAAATACTAATCTTGAGCGCAAAACCTATGGAGTCACACCAACCGAAGAACCTGATCAGGACGATATTCCGTTTGTGCGATCCGTTTACTCCCGAACCAGTTGGGGACATGAGCTATGTGACTCTTATGAGTTAGAAGCTAATGCTTACTCGAAAGCAGCAGAGCAAATTAAACCCTAAAAAAGTTGAACTTGCTTAACAGGGTGATGGTAGTGTGAAATTCCACCCCTGTGGATTTCGTACTCACAGCATATCCCACACCCTGAAATTAATTATCACCCCTGTGGATGGAAATCTACACTCCAACAGGGTTTGTTTGCGATAATTTCCAAGGGGTAAGCCTCTGCGCGATAGCTAGCCCCTAAGGGGGCGCTGCGCAAACGCTGCTGCGCTCCAAATTGGTTTAGTAAACAGAGATTTTATGGAGCAGGATAAATGACTCTCAAACGGTTGGGTTTAATCATACTGACGCTGGTTGCAATACTGTTTGCAGGCTCGTCTTTGTTGGGTAGTTGGGAGGAACCTCAGTTCCAAAGTCGCTTGGAACTTTACCAAACAAATATTGTGCTGCAAGCTGCTTCTTGGAAACTGCCAAATGACAACAAGGATTTGAAGCCATTGCAGGATGCACTCCTTGGCGTCAAACCTGTTGAAAGCGCTACAGAGCAATATCAACAGACGCGCCAATCTGCTCAAACTAATTTGGAAAAAGCGAAAAAGCAACTCGCACAGCTTCAGTCTCAACCCGCGACGACTCCTACAACCCCAAAATCCCAATCGGAATATCCTCCTGTTAGTAACACCTCTAGTGAATTACAGCAACAACAATTGCAGCAATCACTAAAAGGACTGCAAAAATTGATTGCTGAATTAGATTTGCATCTGGGAATTTTACAAGCAAATCAAGGAAAGACACAAACAGCTTTGAAAACTTGGAGCCAATTGCAGCAACAATCAGACATTAATTCTGAGTTTGATAAAGTTGCTGCTGTTTTGGCAGGGCTTTGGAGTGATCCCCCGCGTATTTTGCCAAATGCTGAACGACCAATTCAAAATAATTTAAAAGGTTGGTTTCGCTATACTGCTCTAGATAAACTATACCAACTTCAACAACGTCAAGATGCTTCAGCAGAGCTTGAAACTATTCAACAAGAAACAGCTGAACAAGCTCTTTTAAAATTAGCAGTTATTGGTACTATTCCTGCCTTAACAGCATTTTTTGGTGTAGGGCTGGTGATTTTTCTCATCGGTCAGCGCCTTGTCAAAGGGAAAACATCTCTATTGGCTCAAAATTCAGATGTGCGTTGGTCAACACCTTGGGATGGTGAAACAATTTTACAAGTTTTTGTCGTAGGCTTTTTCTTGATGGGACAAATCATAGTGCCCTTGGCAATCCAACTGCTTCCCATCCCCCGTCCTACCCAAAATGTCAGAATACAGGCATTATATGTGTTGATAAGTTACCTGTTAGTGGCATTTGGTGCCCTATCAGTGCTGTATTTGTCTATCAAACGCTTTTTCCCTTTACCACAGAACTGGTTTCGTTTTCGGTTACAGGGTAGCTGGTTTTTATGGGGGCTAGGTGGCTATTGCGTAGCTTTGCCCATAGTAGTGGTTGTGTCTTTAATTAATCAACAGCTATGGCAAGGACAAGGTGGTAGCAATCCTTTGTTGCAACTCGCGTTAGAAAGCCAAGATACTGTGGCGCTTGCTATATTCTTCTCTACCGCTGCTATTGCTGCCCCAATTTTTGAAGAACTCTTGTTTCGCGGCTTTTTGTTACCCTCCCTTACCCGTTACCTCTCTGTGTGGGGATCAATTCTTGCGAGTGGTTTTCTGTTTGCAGTTGCTCACCTCAGCTTATCCGAAATTTTACCGCTCTTCGCCCTAGGTATTGTCTTGGGTGTTGTTTACACGCGATCGCGCAACCTCCTTGCTCCCATGCTTCTCCACAGCCTTTGGAATAGCGGCACTTTGTTAAGCTTGTTTGTCTTAGGCAGTAGTGGTCAATAATACTTTATCTTGTGCAAACAATACTTAGAAAAATTTCGTTTTTTTTACAAAACTTTACAAATTTATCTTGGTATTTAGTGCACATTAGTGCTATTTTTAATGCACAGAGATTGTCAAGGGTAAAACTTACTACAAAAATTTGTAAGTATAAAAGTCTAAATCCTTCATAAAGGTGAAAGAAAAAACTAGCAACTCCACTTTTGATCAATCCTCAAGATGCTTATAACGTGGAGTGCAAAAACTTATCTGATTGTACAGGGCAGTTAAGCGCTTAAAAACATATCAGTACGATATCAGTATGTCAACGAAAATTAAAAAAGTCCGGAAATAACAATGCTTAAATTGTAAAAAGTAAATGGCATCAGCTTAGCTTTGCGTAAATGCCCAAGAATTCTTTATGGAGTTCTTTTCTGGCATGAGATTTCGTAGCGAAACTGCTGTACTGGAATTTATCGTTAAAGTAAAGAAAGAGGGGTTATTGAGGAGTGCAGTTTCAGATACTGTCTGAAAACCTGCTCGATCCTAAACTTTAGTGTCCCTTGTAAACGAGTGGGACACCACTTTTTGATGTTTGTTTTTGTATTTTGATCGTATTTCCACTGAAAAACAAAAAAGTATGAGGATCAAGTAAGCAAACAAACAGAACTTATCTGATCAAAATATATAGCTTTCATTTTATACATCACATAGAAAGTGCAGGAGCTTGATACATATGGCAAATCTTACCCCTAGTCATGCCACCAAACAACTTTTGGCTGGATACTGCGGCATTATTTTTGGAGGCTTTGGTGCTCATAAATTTATTCTTGGGTATGCACCGGAAGGATTGATAATGCTGGTCATTTCTTTAGTCGGTGGTTATTTTACCTACGGATTGACATTGTTGATTATGCAGCTTGTGGGTTTAGTTGAAGGGATGATTTATTTGAACAAATCTCATAATGAATTTGTTGATACCTACTTCCTTAAAAAGCAGGGGTGGTTTTAGAAATCTTTATCCTAATATTGAATCTCTTTTTTAGATTTCTATTCTCAGTACATTAGGTCATAGTTTGACAGCAGTAGGATGGGCACTGCCTATCCTATAAATGAATATAGAAGACTTATGGCTATTTGCAGCAGACCGCTACTATTCCTTATTCCTTGCTCATGTGTCGCAAACCGGAAAATTCAATCTCTTTTTGATTCACTCACCTTTGAGCAAATATGTTTCTGTATTAATAAGAATTAACTCTGGGCAGAACACAGAAGGCAGAATGATCCCAAAAAATTTTGACGCTTGCTTTGTAACTATGGCAACTTACCCAGCAATAGAGAATGACAGCTGTTAGCGCAGCGTGTCCGTAAGACATATTGTGACGCATGATTCTGAGTTCTTCTTGATTCAGTATCAATTCATCATTAATACCAATAAATGAAGAGTCTACTACTGACTACTAACAGACTTTTTGTTGACCGAAGCAATTTTAGATTTTAAATTTTAGATTTTAAATTGGGGAGCCAATACAGCAAGCGCGTAGCGTGGCACTTTGTGCCATAGTCCTTGTTTCCAACGCCAGATGCTCTACTTGGGGAGACCCCAAGACCGCACTGGCTCCTCACTTGGTACTTGGCGTTGATTTTCGGTACAAGCCCCGTCCATCTTTGACGGAATTAATCCAAAATCGTAAATTTAAAAATCTAGGCTTCGTTTCGCTCCACTCCAAGCAGAGCACTTTTAGGGTGGAGTTAATCCAAAATCCGTCTTGAAAAGCTTTGATCGGAGGAAACCTCCGCTCAAACTTTTCGCAAAATCCTAAATCCAAAATTGATTGACTTACAAATATTTTATTTTTTCTACGAATATGCTAACTTTTAAACGTAAAAATATAACCTGGACAATACTCAGCTTACTAGGATTTGTGTATTTCTGTACCATGTCTAATATGGCAATAAATCCTTTCTGGAGAAGCGAGATGACTTTGATCTCACTACAAGCGGTTGCACTGATATCTGTGACTTATTTTCGTTTGACTCGTCGGTGATAACATTCCCTTTTATAGAATTCCTCCGCAGATTTTTGCGAAGCTTCGTACAGTTTATGTTGAGCGTTTGGGCGTTAAGCGTTAAGCGTTCGGGTGTTAAGCGTTTCCTAATTCAACGAGTTCGTTCATAAACCAAACCGGATTCCCATAGTCAAAGTGTTAAGGGAATTCAATTAGAAATTCAAAACGAAAAATGTTTATCCATAACAGATACACAACTATACCCTGATTTACTCATAATTTAAGAAAAATTAACAATTATGACAATCAGTCAAAGGTTTGGATTTCGCCTACGCTCAAATTAGAGACGCTTTTAGAGAGGCGTTAAAATTTACTAGCAAATCCAAAAACTTTCCATGCAAATTGTCTCAAAAACTAACCTTTCCCCAGAAGCAGCCTCGACGACAGAGAAAATCACTTTAGATGTCGCAGGTATGAAGTGTGCTGGTTGTGTAAGGGCAGTAGAACGTCATCTGACTCAGTATCCTGGAGTCAAAAGTGCCTGTGTGAACCTAGCGACAGAAGTAGCAGTTGTAGAATTGGAAGCTGGTGCGGTAGATGCGGATGCACTAGCTAAGCAATTGACAACAGCTGGGTTCCCAACTCAACCTCGAAAACTTGGTGGAAAAGTAGCAGGTGAGACACAATTAATACAAGATCCAGTCCAACGACAGCGGCAAGAAATGCAAGCTGTCAGACAGCAATTCGTTATTGCTGTTGTTCTGCTAGTTTTCTCATTTATTGGTCATTTTGGAAGCATTAGCGGTCACGTGATACCAGTGTTGCATAACATCTGGTTCCACTGTGGATTAGCAACGATAGCACTTTTGTTTCCTGGTCGTCCAATTTTAGTGGATGGCTGGGTGGGTTTACGGCACAATGCGCCGAACATGAACACGTTGGTGGGATTGGGAACGCTTACAGCTTATACCGCTAGTTTGGTTGCCCTGCTATTTCCCCAACTTGGTTGGGAGTGCTTCTTTGATGAACCAGTGATGATGTTGGGCTTTATCTTGCTCGGACGGACACTAGAAAAACGAGCTAGAACTCGCGCTGCAGCTGCATTTAAGGAATTACTTGCGCTTCAACCACAAATGGCGCGATTAATTGCCAAGCCTAAGACGACTGAAGCGACTTCCTCATTATCTTCTAATGCAGGACTGGTAGAAATTCCAGCTGAGTTGGTGCGTGTTGGTGAATGGTTACAGGTTTTGCCAGGAGAGAAAATCCCAGTTGATGGTGAGGTTGTGGATGGACAAACAACAGTCGATGAGTCCATGCTGACTGGAGAAGCAGTTCCAGTGACAAAGCAACCAGGAGATTTGGTGACAGCAGGGACACTTAATCAATCAGGGGCGATCGCAGTTCAAGCAACTCGTGTTGGAAGTGATACAACTGTGGCCCAAATCGTTGCCTTAGTGGAAGCCGCACAAACCCGCAAAGCACCTGTACAAAAATTAGCAGATACAGTAGCTGGATACTTCACCTACGGTGTGTTGACAGCATCTTTGTTGACATTTGTTTTCTGGTACTTTTTTGGAACCCACATCTGGCATCACGCCGTTATGGCGTATGCCATGCAAATCTCTGACCACTCCTTATTCAGCACATCTCATACCCCACACCTGACAATTTACACACCAGTTCTAGTGAGTTTAAAGCTAGCAATTGCCGTTATGGTAGTCGCTTGTCCCTGTGCTTTGGGACTTGCCACGCCAACAGCAATTCTAGTAGGAACAGCTATCGGTGCGGAACGGGGTTTATTAATCAAAGGCGGTGACATTTTAGAAAAAGTTCACCAGTTAGACACGGTAGTGTTTGATAAAACTGGTACCCTTACCACAGGTCGTGCCGTAGTAACAGATTGCCTACCTTGTCAAGTAGAGGAAGAAAAAGCTTTTCGTACCCCTGTTGCTCTTCTTCAACTAGCTGCAGCGGTAGAAAGCGGTACTATTCATCCTTTAGCAACAGCAATTCAACAAGAAGCGCAACGGCAAGAGTTATCTATTCCAGATGCTGCAGACTTTCACACAGAACCAGGACTTGGGGTTTCTGCTGTAGTAGAAAGTACTTTGGTGCTTTTAGGGAACTGCGACTGGTTGCAATGGCACGGTATTTCTATGAGTGAAACTGCCCAAAAACAGGCTCAAGAGTTAGCTACAGATGGAAAAACAATAGTTTTTGTGGCAGTTGGAGATACAGTAGCCGGACTCATTGCTGTTCAAGATACCCTAAGACCAGATGCCAAAGCTACAATAGACAAGTTACGCCAAATGGGTTTACGGGTTATGCTGCTCAGTGGAGATACGCAAGACGCAGCACATGCGACAGCAAAACAACTGGGACTCGCTACCGCTGATGTTATGGCTGGCGTTCCCCCTGCGAAGAAAGCTGCTGCCATACAAGAATTACAATTACAAGAAACAAAGGGAACGACTCGGCACTCTATTGTCGCTATGGTGGGAGATGGCATTAATGATGCTCCAGCTTTATCTCAAGCTGATGTGGGCATTGCTTTACACTCTGGTACTGATGTCGCAATGGAAACAGCAGAAATTGTCTTGATGAGGGATAACTTAAGTGATGTCGTAGCATCCATACTACTGAGCCGTGCAACTTTGAGCAAAATCCGTCAGAATTTATTTTGGGCTTTTGCGTATAACACTCTTGGCATTCCTTTAGCCGCTGGTGTTTTATTGCCAAGTTTCGGTTTTGTCTTAAACCCATCGGGTGCAGCTGCACTTATGGCTTTTAGCTCTGTTAGTGTGGTCACTAATTCTCTTTTATTACGACGTTTTGCTTATCGCTCTTAGTTTTCTCCTTTCGAGGTATTATTTGTGAACACAAGTATTTGATTTTGCCACTCTCAAGTTGAACTACGTTGATAGATTGTTGTTTCGAGATGCACAAAACTTGTTAAAACTGCTACAACATCTATAGTAGTTAAAAGAGTAGAACAATCTGTTCTACTCTTGTGCACAATCAAGCAATTTAAATGCCTATCACATAATAACCATAAACTTTTACAAAAAAAATGGCAGCAAACAATACTAAAGAAATTTTGATTAATCACAGTTCAACTCATACATTGAGCAACGATGTGTCAATGGCAGCACAAACAAATGAAACCCATCTACTGATAGTAGAGCATGATCAAGAACGCAGAGAGTTCATTCTTGATCGCCCTGTTTACTCCATTGGTAGAGATTCCGACTGCGATATCTGTTTAGTAAACTCACTATTTGTCTCGCGCCGTCATGCCACCCTCATTAGGGTACCGCGCGATGATAAGAAGCATAGCTATTATTATCGAATTGTTGATGGTGATGCTAAAGGCAAACCGAGTTCCAATGGTCTGATGATTAACGGGCGAAAAGTACTAGACGGTCTGATGGTTAACGGGCGGAAAATACCAGCTCATGACCTGAAAAATGAGGATGAAATCGTTTTTGGTGCTCAAGTACGTGCCATTTATTACCTATTGCGAAATAGTATGCCCACAGGAGGAGAAATAGATACCAGTGAATATGACATTACACTAATAGACCCGAGAATGACCGATGATATTGAGGACTGAAAGCATATTCATTCTCAAAAAAGCTGTTATCCATAAAGAATGTACTTTTATTCATCAGGGGCAGTAAACACTCAAAAGTCCAGAAGAACTCAAGAGTGTTGATCTTTGAGTCTTGAGTGCGTTAACGCCAAAACATGTATTAGGATTTTCGTCAAAGAGTAATTACGCCAGTTGACGGTAATTTGCACACACTCACTCAGCCACAAAGGCTGTGCTACAAAGCACGGATGATGCATTCTGTCTTGGGATGGGCAGATACCCCTGTGCGGCTATTTCCTATATCTTATGCCTACGGCACTTGGCTTGGGCAAACGCCCAATTCGTGGGCTTTGTGCTTACGCTCACGAATCGGGCGCTAGTCGCGAGAAACGTCGGCAGGGCGCGCTGCGTCACGGCAAAGCAGTGCGTCTCGAAGAGCGGATTATCATGCATGCACGACAGTCGCTTACCTTCTGGCACTCTCTGTGCATAGCGCTGGCTGTTTTTGACGAACATAAAGCGCTACTAGCCTGCTATGCTCTCAATAAGATGCCAATAGCGACAATGTTCAATAGACTGCTTAACATATTCAAATATTTGTCGGCAGTGATTATCTCTTTGAAGTGGTAGTTCCTCGTTTTTAATCACAATACTCATCCGGGTTTCTGTGTCATTAGGTCTGGTTTTATCAATCAATATTTCCACGGTTACTAACTTGGAAATGGGTACAGAACCAAGAATTTCCCGTGCCAGAATGTAATCAGATGTATAATATTGAACATCCAAATGACAATCTTGCAGAAGTTCTACAAGTGAAGCTTGAAGTTGGTCAGTAGGAACAGAAAGAATAAATGAACAGGTATAGCGAGCCATAATAGCCCCACGCCTTGCAACAATCCGTCCATCCTATAATATCGAACCATCTAAGTCATTATAGATTCATTAAAGAATCAAAGTTTTGAGTTCGCACAAACGCAACACACGGCAGACAAACAAATTTCTGACTTCATACTGCAGTAGCGAAACCAAAAGTTTGATAAAAACTTTAAAATAACGATTCGGGGGAGAATGATCATGAAAATAGCAATTGCTGGAGCAACAGGATTTGTAGGTAGTCGTTTGATAGAACGACTACGCCAAGAGGGTATACAAGTGGTTGTGTTAACTCGTAACACAACCTATGCCCAAAAGGTTTTTCCATCTACAGCTTTTCCAAATGTAGAAATTGTTGCCTACACACCGAATAAATCCGGTTCTTGGCAAAGTGCCATTTCTAGCTGTGATGGTGTCGTGAATTTAGCAGGTGAACCCATTGGCGAAGGACGTTGGACACCTGAACGGAAACAGGAAATTTTAAACAGCCGCAAGTTCGTTACGCAAAACATTGTGGACGCAATAATCAACGCTAACCCTAAGCCCAGTGTATTAGTTAATGCTTCGGCTATTGGCTACTACGGCACGAGTGAAACGGCTACTTATGATGAAACCAGCTCAGCAGGTAACGATTTTCTTGCCCAAGTCTGCCAAGCTTGGGAAGCAGAAGCGAATAAGGTCAAAAATGCTGGAGTACGACTCGTGATTCTGCGATTCGGTATTGTTCTCGGTCTGGGTGGTGCCTTGGGTAAAATGATTACACCATTCAAACTTTTTGCTGGTGGTCCTATAGGCAGTGGTCGGCAATGGTTTTCCTGGATTCACGTAGATGATATTGTTAACTTGATTTTGCAAGCTTTAATGAAACCAGAAATACAAGGAGTCTATAATGCTACTGCCCCACATCCTGTGCGAATGGCTCAACTGAGCCAAGCGATGGGAAAAGTCATGAATCGTCCTTCCTGGTTACCTGTTCCGGCTTTTGCTATCGAGGCTCTTTTAGGGGACGGGGCAATGGTCGTTTTGGAAGGTCAACAAGTCCTTCCCAACCGGACTTTGGAAAGTGGCTTTGAGTATAAGTATCCTAATTTGGAACCAGCACTGGCACAAATTTTGAAATAAAAAATTAGAGATTTGACGCTGGTATCGACACTGTAAAGACAAATGAAGTGGGGTGCGTAATCAAAAGCGTTTACTCACCCCACTGAAAAAAAATTACCCATTGTCGGTTTTTATGAATTTTTGGGAAACCCAGTTGATAATGCCACTGATGATGGCACCAGCCATAAGGATGCCAATAGCAGGGTTAAATACAGGTTGCCAAAGGCTGTGCCACAAATCTAACCCCAGTGGAAATCCAACTGTTTTACCAATAACTGCAACTGCAAACCACCCAAAAGCAAACAAGACTAAAAATACATCTGCCACTAAAACCAAGTTTAGCCAGTTTAAAAATTTATCTTTCATATTCATGAGTTATTAATCATCAGTCAATAGTCTAAAACTATTGACTGATAATTTGGACTGTTCAGCAGTTATTCCTCTGGAAAAAGCCAGCTGTTGACTTTTGCCAAACTTTGCCAGTCTGGTTTTCTGCCCAAACCGTCTTCAATACTTTTTTTGATTTCCTCTCGCCAGTCTGGGTTGACAAAAATCAACTGTTGTGCAAAGTCTACATGTTGTCGCAAACCTTTTTGACCTGTTTCCAGCATTGCAACCGCAAGATTCACCCGTGCTTGTGGGTCTTGTGGATTAAGCTTGACAGCTTTTTGTGCAGCTTTATAAGCAAGATTTGGGTTGTCATCCAATAGATACAACCACGCCAAACAAGTCCAAGCAGCACTACTTTTGGGAGTGCGATCGCAAACTTCTTTAAAAACAGGGATTAAATCCGCTACTGGTTCTCCTGCTTTATAACGTTCTAAACCAGTATCAAAGAGAGATTCAATTGTATTAGTCATTACTCATTTGTCATTTGTCATTAGTTAGCCTGCGGTATACACAACGGGAGCCACTACGTTGCAGAGCCAGCACCGTGGGGAGGTTCCCTTCACCCTTGGCGACGCCCACCAGAAGGCGCACCCGTTGGGTAGCATGTGGCATTTTCCCGACTTAGGCGACTACCGAACCAGTCGCCGCCCTGTTGGTTTCCAACTGAGCTGCGCTGGCTCACAAATGAGTATATTACACTCCAAATGATTTCCCGCAACCACAAGTTTGAGCGGCGTTGGGGTTAGTGAATTGAAAACCGCCCCCAATCATAGAGTTGCTGTAATCTAGCATCAAACCATAGAGATATAATAAACTTTTGCGATCGCAAACAATTTTGAAGCCATCATAATCAAAAACTTCATCTTGAGGTGTAATCTTGCTGGCGTCTTCAAAATCCATCATGTAAGACATTCCAGAGCAGCCACCTTGACGCACCCCAACCCGTAAGCATAAGTCTTGACCTTGCTTATCTCGCAAGAATTTCACCTGCCCCAATGCTGCTTCGCTCAACTGAATTCCCCGTTGTAAAGACTGAGTTGCTTGTGTCATCTGCTGTTTATACTCCTTAGCTGGTGTGAGCTTGACTTTGTAGCGGCAAGCTCTTTGGTTTAAACTCCAAGCTCACCGCGAAGGTGGCTGCAAAAGTTTTTGTATTCATTCTAGCGATATTCATGTGCTAGGAATGCAAATTGTAAATACTCCGTCAAAAGCATACAAAGATTTTTATTCTAGAATTGAGAGATTCAATGTGTTTTGAGATTCGATATTTTATTCGTCCAAACCGCAGTGGTAGCTACCAGCAGCAACCACTTATTCACAGCAGCAAGGCCGCGAGTTTTTATCCGAGCCTAGTCTCAGGTCAAAAGTTTAATTCCATATTGCTTGTTTTGATTAACTTACCTCTATGACAAGTTTTAATCGCTCTACCAGTCGTCGGTTGAAGAAATTAACCCAAATTCCTTCTGTGTGGGAGGGCGATCGCCGTCCATTGTCGTCATCACAAACCCAAAATTCCGATCCAGATGTCAAAGGTGAATGTATTCTTTGGGTAGATGGCTCGCAAGGTATTGTCCGGGGTATGGACGTAGTAGCACCAGAAACTGGTCCTGAAGCCATTGTTCGTACCTTAATGCGAGCGATGGAGCATCCTCATAATCCCGCAAAACCTGCTCGTCCTCAAAGAATCGTGGTCAAAGACCGCGAAATTCAATTTTACCTGCGCGGAGTACTACAGGATTTGGACATTGCGATTGAGTATGCGCCAGAACTCCCTTTGATTGATGAACTGTTTCGTGGATTTACTGAAATCTTAGATAGCCAAGTTCCCGATTTACCCCCACAATATGCACAAGCGCTGCGAGAAAAAGCATTTGCACTTTGGCAAGCAGCACCTTGGGAATTCTTGGAAGAACAGCAAATCTTATCCGTAGAAATTAATAAATGGGATGTTGGCACACTCTATGCCAGTGTTATGGGGATGCTGGGGATGGAATATGGAATTTTGTTGTATCGTTCAGAAGACTCTTTAAAGCGTTTCCGCACAAGTGTTTTAAAAGAAGACGAATCACAAGGCCATTTAGAAGAAGCTTTTTTAAAACAAGATTGTCTATTTCTGACCTTTGAGCGTGCTGATGATACCGAAGAAGAGGAGGACGAATTCGATGACTTGGCAGATTTGCCAATATCCGAAATTGAACCCACTTTCGGTAATATCCATCCTTTAGAAGGATTGCGTTCTGTTTTGTATGACGAAGAAGCACTTGTCGTTTATGTGGCAATAGAAAGTCTTTCCCGCTTTATGCGTGATTACCGTAATCAGCTTGGTGGTGATACCTTCCCCAGCCTGAGTCGCCGTTATCGCATCTCGTTACCTGAGTCGTCAAAAGAACTAACAAAATCAGTGTCTATCGCTGTCTCTTCCATGCCACAGTTAGCAACTGAGTTAGAAGAAATAGCAGGTTTTGACACTTTAGAAGATGAAAGCGAGTCACCGGTACCAATCCTTCAGTCATTACGAGATGATTTGATACCAGAAGACTCATTTCTCAGTTTAGGAGTTGTGTCATGGGAGATGTTGGATTACTTGCGTCAGGGGGGAGCTTATCACGCAACAGGGGAAATAACACAAGCAGGAGATGGTTTACCAGTGATTTTGATTCAAACTTCCCGTCCCAAGGCTAAAACTGTGATTTCAAATATTGAACAAGCTGGAGGACTCAAGGCAATTTGTTTTAATCCAGGTGCTGACCCTTTTGATGGGACACGCTACGATTTAGGTTTGTTACAAACCGGAAACGGCGAATTATTCCTGTTTGGTGAGTTTGAAGATGATGATCCAATACACGTAGAAGCTCGCAAGAAATGGAATCAACGATGTAAAAATACCAACGGGTACTGTGGCTTGATTATTGCTAAAGGATTGACAGGGGCTTCTCGTGGTAATCCCCAGTTACGAGATATGATGGCTTTGTTTGAAGCACAGTTTCTCTCGCCCAAAGATTTGGGTCTCGGGACTCTTCAACTTATGCCTCAACTTCAATTTGAAGAAACGTGAGCTATCACTAAGCCAAGTCTCGAATATCCCATAAACTCTTGCGGCAAACTTTTTGGTTTACTGCCTGTAGTTGGTGGGTGTCATGCCTGTAAGCTGCCGAAACTGTTTACTCAAATGACTGTGACTATTAAAACCACATAAAAAAGCAATCTCCGTAATTGTTTGGTCTGTTTGTTTCAATAATTGCTTTGCCCGTTCTACTCGTTGCTGAAGCAGGTATTGGTGAGGAGCTGTCCCGATTGATTGTTTAAACAGATGGCTGAAATGATATTGGCTCATGCCTAGCAACGCCGCTAAATCAGCCAGCTTGATGTCTTGATTCAGATATTCGTTGATGTATTCCAAAACTTGAACAAGTTGACGCTGTGGTAATCCACCCTCGTAAATTGAAAGGCGAAGTTTAGGAGCAGCGTATTGCCTGAGCAAATGCACTGCCAATACATTTGCTAGTGATTGAATGTAAAGCCTTCCGCCTAAATTTTCTTGTTTTAGCTCAGCAAGAAGCATCATGCCGATTGACTCAATCTGAGGATCGCGAGTCCGGAATTCGCTTAGTAATTCAAGCTGATCGGGATTGGTGTCAATAGTTTCTCTGGCAACGCTTTGAATAAAATCAGATGTAATGCGAATCTGCAAGTAGTGGTCGTCTTTATCCCAACGTGCAAAAGACGGAGTCTTTGCAGGAGTTACAGAAATATCTCCTTTTCCGTAAAGCCCCGTATAGGTTTTTCCTCCTTGGATTTGCAGCAAGCGAACTGGACGGGGTGCAAGAGACAGATAAATCGAATGTTCATTGCTGTAATCACACGTTGCCTCACCTGGGGGTTGCTGGAATTGCTCGACCAAAATATTTTCCCAACCCTGAGCTTGGCTAGACAAAATGGGCAAACAGTTTGTTTCAGGCTGTAGGGGGACTGTCGTTTTCATAGTACAAACCCAATTCGTCTCATTCTGATTGTATTCAATGAATGGATGCTCATTGTCTGAAAACTGACAGCAAGATTTTGATAGTGACACAGGAATTAGATAGCTGAGCACGAGTCATTTACCTAAGCTGGAATGGTAATTGATTAGGAAAAGCTATGGCACACCTGTTACACATTGATTCCAGTCCCAGAGGAGAACGTTCACACTCTCGCAGACTCACAAGAGAATTTGTTGAAGCGAGAGTACAGGCTCATCCGGATGATGTCGTCACCTATCGCGATGTTGGTCGTAAGCCTGTTCCCCATGTAGATGAACCGTGGATTGCAGCGGCTTATACACCGCCAGAACAGCGTACTCCTCAGCTCCAAGAGTCAATTCGCATTAGCGATCAACTCGTGGACGAATTCTTAGCTGCGGATCTCTACGTCATCGGTATTCCTATGTACAATTTCAGCGTTCCCAGTACGTTTAAGGCTTATATTGACCAAATTGTCCGTCCAGGGCGAACTTTCGTGTTTGAGCCAGAAGATGCTGCAAACCCTTACAAACCTCTCGTATTGAATAAGAAAATGTTTATCATCACAGCGCGGGGTGATTCTGGCTTTGGACCTGGTGAGCGTAACGAGAAGCTAAATCATCAAGATCCGTATTTAAGAACACTTTTTGGATTTCTTGGCATCACCGACATCACTTTTATTCATGTTGAGAATGATGAGTTGGGTGGCACAAGTTTGGTGAAATCGATCGCAGCTGCCCGTGCCCAAATCGCTCAACTGATCGCAAGGTAATCCTTGGGAGGCTTTATCAGTTATCAGTTACCAGTTATCAGTTACCAGTTTTTACTGTTCACTGTTTGAAGACAATGACTAACCATTCCCTTTTCGCATTGAAGCTTTTCTCAGCACTGGGCTGCGGGCTGATAGGCGGAGTCTTTTTCGCCTTCTCAACCTTTGTGATGAGCGCCCTTGCTCGACTGAAGCCGACACAGGGCATTGCCGCCATGCAATCCATCAACATCACAGTGATCAATCCGTTGTTTTTTACAGTGTTCTTCGGAACAGCTGTGGCTTGTATCTTTCTGGCTGTCTTCTCACTGTTAAAGTGGCATCAACCCAGTGCTTTCTACTTGCTCGTCGGTAGCCTGCTTTATCTTGTCGGCACTATAGGCGTGACAATCGTGTTCAATGTACCGCTGAACGAAGCCCTGGCGATCGCCGATCCGAACAGCACTGAGGGCGCGAGGCTATGGTCTGGCTACCTTGTCAACTGGACAATTTGGAACCACGTTCGGGCAGGAGCAGCACTTGCAGCAGCAGCATCGCTCACGATCGCCCTCTGTGATCGAGCGTCGTAATCGTAATGTTTTACTCAGGCGTAACAATAATAAGATTTATTAAAGAAAACTAGCAATTAAAGACATTTTTGCCTATTCCATACCTCTAAGTAGATTTTGTTTACCCTGTATCGTTAAGTAATATAAATAGTGTGCTTGTCTGTAACGATAATAACTTTTTGGGGAATCAACAATGAGTCAAGCAGCACCCGCAGGGGTAGATAGTTCATTACTACTTGTCACACAGAACTATAAAGAGTGGTATCGACAGGGTAAACGGCTCGAAAAGCAAGAGAATTACGAGGAAGCGCTCACTTATTACGACAAAGCAATAGAGGTTTGTCCTGATGAGTACTGGCTCTGGTATGACCGAGGTAGTGTGCTACGGGAATTAGGTCAGTATCAGGAAGCACTTGCTAGTTTTGACCGAGCATTAGGACTTCGCCCTAATGATTACTGGGCGTGGTACAGTCGAGGCTACATTTTGGTAGAAGAACTAGAGCAGTTTGAGGAAGCGATCGCCAATTTTGACAAAGCCCTCGCAATTCGCCGCGATGATTATTGGGCGTGGTTCCGTCGAGGAGATGCCTTTAGATATTTAGAACGCTATGAAGATGCAATTTCTGACTATGATGAAGCTTTATCAATTCGCCGCGATGATTACTGGGCATGGTTTCGTCGGGGAGATGCATTAAGGCATTTACGTCGTTATGAAGATGCGCTAAAAAGTTATGACAAAGCCCTTTCTCGTCGCTCAGATAATTTTTGGACTTATTACAAGATAGGCGATACGTTAAGATATCTGGAGCGCTACGAAGAAGCGCTTGTAAGCTATCAAAAAGCAACTGAACTGAAGCCAGACGATGAGTACGCTTGGTATAACATCGCTTGCTGTGCAGCCCGAGTTGGAAAAGAAGCGCTAGCGCTTGAAAGCCTGGAGACTGCGCTGAAAATCAATCTAAATTTTCAAATATTTGTTAAGACTGACCCCGATTTGGATGTCATCCAAGATGGTGAACAACTTGATCACTTGCTGTGCAAGATAGCTGAGTGGAACGCCTAGATTTGGACAATAAAGTTTGTTGGGTTTCCACATACTAACAAGCCATAATTACATCACTCAAGTCTGAGCCAAGGAAACCCCGGCTCAGACTTCTGTGCAAAATTAAAAAATCACTCATTATTTTTGAGCCTCTATTTGCTTGACTGCAGTCAGCGCCGAGTAACTCACACCAGCAGTCCCTTCGCCTGGGTGAGTGGAGTCACCAACGAGCCACAAATTGTTGATGGGTGTACGATTGGCAAAACCAAAGGGACCGAAAGTTGATATCCTTTGACCAATACCACCAACAATACCCTGGTCTCGTGCTGTGTAGCGTGCAAAGGTGCGAGGAGTGGCTGCTTCTACATGAACAATAGTTTCTGGTTTCAAGTAAAAGAACTTTGCCAGACGGGAGATAGCATCTTGTGTATATTGTTGTTTTAACCCCTCATAATCCTCACTCACCCACCACTGTTTTGTATCTACAAAAGAAGAAGCAACAATTGTTGCTTTTCCTTCTGGGGCGCGTCCATCTCCTGGATGACTCACAGAAACAAACAGGGAATTATTGTTACCAATTGGACCTTTGGCATTATACATAAATTGGAGATGGGGCGGACATCCAGAAGGAATTGCGCTTTCGTCTACACCCAGATAGATAACGAAAGCACCTGAAGCGGGTGGTAGTTTTTCGACTCGCCGTTTGTAACCATGAGGAGCTTTATTACCCAATAACTGCACTAAGTTTTGTGCAGTCACATTAGCAACTACGTGGTCTGCTGCTTCTGTCCAGACTTCGTCAGTTTTCTGGTTACGAATGACCACAGCACTCACTTTGCCCTTTTCGACTTCAATATGTTCGACTGTGTGGCGCATGAGTAAGGTGCCACCTTTTTTTTCTAGGGCTTCTAAGAGGCGATCGCTGAGGACTTGCATACTACCTTGGAGATGATACAATCCCTGCGGCAACTGCGATACACTCAACGCTGTTGCTGCATAAAGTAAAGCCGTCTCTTCGGTATCTACCTGAGAGTAGAGCTTGAGTTGCAAATCCAAAAATGTTTTTAAACGGTGGTCGTTTCCTAGCTTGTAAGCACGCAACGCATCCCCAACGGTAAACAAAGTGTAGGGTACGGTTATGAATGTACTAGGACGTAATGCTTTAGTAAGTTGCACTAAATCCCACACGTTACGTGGTGGTAGCACTGGATCGCGTCCTTGAAATTCCCAACTCGCTTTAAACAAAGCCGCCATCAACTGCCAAAAAGGTTCGCTAAACGGAAACTGTCGTTGTCGTTCCTGTTTCCATTTCTGTGGATCTCGCCAAACGTTGATTGGTGTTTGCTCACCTGGCAAATACACTGCACAAGCTGGATCACAAGGCGTTGCTTGCGGTAAATCAATTTCTAATTCTGTAAAAATACGATGGTGGATTCCCCCTGGTTCCAACCCTGCAACTTGAGTGGCTCCTACATCAAAGGTAAATCCTTTACGTTGAAAGGTAGAAGCACAGCCTCCTGGTACAAGAGCTTGATCCAGAATTAACACACTGTAACCCCTATGTGCTAGTAACGCACCAGCAGTGAGTCCGCCAATTCCGGCACCAATAACTATAACGCGGGGTTTGCTGTTGCCAACACGATAACCTGGCATTGATATTTACGACATATTTCTTATTTTATAATTATAATAAGATTTATAAATTTTAAAAAATAAACTTAAACAGTTAGGCGAACGCCAGAGCCGGCACGAGGGAAACTGTTCGGCTAAGCTCACGGCCGAAGCCCTCCTCATGCGTGCTGGTCTCACCGTTAGCAACATCAGGACTTACGCAACTGGCACATTTTTCTTCAAACTTTCACAGGCCGAGAATTTGGCTATAACGTTTATAAATCAATGCTTACGAGCATTTCACCTCAATTTGAAATATATGTGCCAGTTGACCTTATATTGTGACGCTTGCGTAAGTCCTAAACATATGAAAGAAACACCATCTCCCTTCTTACCTGTTAAGCGTTCCCTGTTCCCTGTGTTTCTTGAAAGTTTAAAGACTTAATTTAATGGGATAAGGCGCGACAAAGCTGCAAAACTTCTAACCATCTTTGCCACATAATTCTTGCATGCGGTTTCAACGGAAGTTTGTACGGTTGATACATTTGGTTTTGGATCTCAGAAACTGTAGTCAATTGACTAACCGCTGCCCTATTTTTATCATAAGAAAATTTTTCCCTAAACCGCAACGAAGAATGATGATCTTGCCAAATCAAAGATGTAATAGGTTCAACTGCAATTTTGAAAAGGCATTCGATTAGACATTGATAAACTGGTCGAAGTAACAGTGGACTGTAGTCTAACTTGATGCTTTTATATAACCAAGTTAGAGTGCTCCAATAATCTCCGCTTGCCCTGCTTTTCCATGCAAGATGAACGTAAAAAGAACTAGCAGCCCAATGATATATGTGAGCAGGTATTTCTGGATGTTTTCTCTGAAAATTTGCCATAACCAGATTGTAAGACTTCTCCATTGTCTGACATCCGTTAGACATACTTGCTTTCACCTGACGATAGCCAATCAAAAACTCAGGTACAACTCGAAATTGATAATATTCAGCAATCCGCAAGTAAATATCCCAATCTTCACAACCTTGTGCATTCTGCTCTCTGAGTTTGCTGCTGTAACCGCCAACTTTATCAAAACAAACTCGACGAATCAGAGGGACACTTGCATTAATAATAAAGTTTGTATATAGCATAGCTGGGTAAACCTCTCCCTCTATGCTGAGAACATTTAAATGGTGATGGGGAATGTACTGTCCGACAATTGCGTCTTCTTCGTCAATAAACACTGACCAAGCATAAATTAATCCTACCGATTGGTCTGCCTCCAGCAGACATTGCACTTGTTTCTCTAGTTTCTGAGGATACCAAATATCATCAGCATCAATCGGTGCAATGTATTCACCTTTAGAATTTTCAATCGCCAAATTACGAGCTGATGCGACACCTGAATTTGATTGTTTGAAAAGGCTGATGCGACTGTCTTTTTGAGCAAACAATTCGACAATTTCAGCCGTTTTATCCTGAGAACCGTCGTCAACTACTAAAATTTCTATATTTTTATATGTTTGAGATATGATTGATTGCAAGGTGCGAGTGATGAAAGCTTCTGCATTATACGCAGGAACGATAACTGAAACTAATGGCAATTCACCCTTGATTTCATTGACCATATTCATGCAACTTTTGTTTGTGACAATCAAGTCAACAAATTCCGATGACTTATTTACTGTTATGTATTGTTTGTGTATCAAACATCATCAGTGATAATATGCAAAATTAAAAAAAAAATTATTTACTATTTCTTAACAAAACCCCGCTCAGACACTGACAGGACTTATCCAACAAGATCCTTCGTTGTGGGAGGGTGTAAGGGGGTAAGGGCGTGTGTAAGGGTTTGAACACCTACACCCCTATACCCCTTGCCCAAACGCGGTTATTTCTCGTTTCCATGCGTAAGTCCTAACTGATAATCCCGGTAGAGATTTCAGTCCTAGGTAAGATAAAGAGGTGTAAGCTTATCCCTACAACTTGAAATGACCACCACACTGCTAAACTTTCCTCGTCTTAATACTCCAAAGCTTTACCAATTGCCTGGGGGTTTGACTATAGTTGCAGAACAGATGCCTGTTGAAGCAGTGAACCTGAGCTTGTGGGTTAATGTTGGTTCCACTGCCGAGTCAGATACCATTAACGGTATGGCTCACTTTCTTGAGCATATGATTTTTAAGGGAACTGAACGATTGGCAAGCGGCGAGTTTGAACGTCGAATTGAAGAGCGCGGTGCTGTAACTAATGCCGCTACAAGTCAAGACTATACTCATTACTACATTACGACTGCTCCCAAGGACTTTGTAGAGCTTGCGCCACTGCAAATTGATGTCGTACTCAATGCGAGTATACCTAACGAAGCTTTTGAGCGCGAAAGATTAGTCGTTTTGGAAGAAATTCGACGTTCTGAGGATAATCCCCGTCGCCGCATTTTTCAACGAGCGATGGAGACAGCTTTTGATAAGTTACCTTATCGGCGTCCAGTTTTGGGACCAGAAACTGTCATTTCTCAATTGCAACCTCAGCAGATGCGGGATTTTCATGCAACTTGGTATCAACCCCGTTCAATAACTGCTGTGGCTGTAGGTAATTTACCTGTGGAAGAATTAGTTGAAATTGTTGCAAAAGGTTTTGAACGAACTGTAAGCACTCAGCATGCAACGCCTATCACTCAGCACTTACTAGCTAACTCAGAACCTCTGTTTACAAATATTGTCCGTAAAGAATTTATTGATCAAAGCCTGCAGCAAGCAAGGCTAATCATGCTTTGGCGAGTACCTGGGTTGAACCAATTAGAAAAAACTTATGCCTTGGATGTTTTGGCGGCAATTTTGGGACATGGGCTGACATCAAGGCTGGTGCAGGATTTGCGCCAAGAACTGGGGCTGGTTTCCCATATTTCTGTCAGCAATATGACGCAGCAGTTACAAGGTACATTTTATATTACGGCTTATTGTACAACTGAAAATCTGTCGGCAACAGAGGCTCGGATTGTGCAGCATATCCAAAATCTGCAAACAGAAATGGTAAAAGAGGCGGAAATAGCTCGTGTACGGACAAAAGTGGCTAACAGATTTATTTTTGCCAATGAAACACCAAGCGATCGCGCCAATTTATACGGTTACTATCAATCAATGGTAGGAGATTTGGAACCAGCATTTAACTACCCAGCTCGCATTCAAGCTCAAGATACAACTAGCTTGATGCAAGCAGCACAAGAATATCTTTCCCCAGATGCCTATGGTGTCGTTGTTATCAAACCATTTTAGTTTCCTATTACTATGATGTGGACTGAAATTGATGCCAATATTAGCCAGGTGACTGGCGAAAAATTTCAATCGTCACAACGACGCTCAGTCGGTGGTGGATGTATAAATCAAGGTTACAGTGTCTGTGACGGTGAGCGCACCTATTTTGTCAAGTTTAATCAAGCGTCGCAAATTGCAATGTTCGAGGCTGAGGCGCTAGGCTTACAGCAAATGTACCAAACAGCGACTATCCGCGTTCCCAAACCTATTTGCTGGGGTATTGCTGGTGATTCTAGCTATGTGGTGTTGGAATGGCTAGAGATGGGTTCAGCGCAAACAAAATCTTGGGAAGAAATGGGGCGCAAGTTAGCAGCAATGCACCGATGGAACCCCCCTCGCCTTGGTAATGGAGGAAGTCAGGGGGGTTTTGGTTGGGATATAAACAATACTATTGGTTCCACGCCTCAAATTAATACTTGGACAGCAGATTGGGGTGAGTTTTATACTAAATATCGGCTGAGTTATCAATTCCAATTGGCAAGGCGTAAGGGAGGTCATTTTCCCCAAGAAAAGGAGTTACTAGAGGCTATTCCTGAAATATTCGCAGATCATAAACCACAGCCCTCTCTTGTACATGGTGATTTATGGGGAGGAAATGCTGGGTGTACTGTTGCAGGAGAACCAGTGATTTTTGATCCAGCGGCTTATTTTGGCGATCGCGAAGTTGATATCGCCATGACAGAATTATTCGGTGGTTTCTCTGCTGCGTTTTATCGCGGTTACAACGAAGTTTGGCGCTTAGATCAAGGATATGAGCAAAGAAAAACTCTCTACAACCTGTATCACATTTTGAATCATTTCAATTTATTTGGTGGTGGTTATTTGTCGCAAGCAAACCGGATGATTTCCCAGATTTTGGCGATTTCGCGCTAACTCAGATCTTGCACCTCGGCGTTAGTACGCCTTGAACTGAAGTTCAAGGCTCATAGCCAAAGTCCGTTAAAACGGACTCAAAGACTTACCTAGTCCGTTTTAACGGACTTGAACTTTGAGCCAAGAAATTTATTTCTTGGCGGATGAGAATTATGGTGCAAGATCTGAGCTAAGGCACATTAGACATATGCAAAAATAATTCATCTTTTACCTATTCAACATTTTATGACTCAAACCATACCCAAACTAGTAACCTTTCTTTTTTAGGCTAAACTCCAGTTCAAAACTATGTCCCAATTTGCAAAACAATTTTGCCGCGTGTGCGCCCACTTTCGGAAAGTTGGAATGCCTTTTTGACTTCTACAAGCGGCAAAACGGTTGCGACGTGCGCTTTTAATCTGCCTTCGTCAACCAATGCGCTGATGGCAGCTAATTGTTCCGCGTTTGGCTTGCAATAAACCCGCGCGGACTTGACGCCAAATTCCTGCGCTTTTTCTTCGGACGGAAACTCCACTGACGTTACCAGAAAGCCACCTTTTTTCAAAGTTTGGAACGCTCTTTCAAACGTGTCGCCGCCGACTGCATCGAAGACGACATCAACGTCTTTAACGACTTGTTCAAAGTTTTGCTTCGTGTAATCAACGAATTCATCCGCGCCTAAATCTCTGACGAACTCTTCATTGCGTCCCGAAGCCGTACCGATGACGTATGCGCCTTTTGCTTTGGCAAGTTGAACAGCCAGCGAACCGACTCCGCCTGACGCGCCGGTTATCAAAATTCTTTGCCCGCTGCTGAGATGGGCTAAATCAAAAATCGCCTGCCATGCGGTTAACGCGCCGAGTGGAACCGCCGCCGCGTTCTCGAAATCGAGACTTTGGGGTTTAGACGCAATATCCCCCATTTTGGCGATCGCGTATTCGGCGAAACCTCCAGAGCGTATGATGCCGTAAACCGCATCACCTTCTTTGAAACCTCTGACATCATCGCCAATTCTTTCGATTGTTCCGGCAATCTCGCCGCCGAGTATGATGGGTAGTTTCAAACCGAGCCTTTCGCCCAAACCGTTGCGGATTTTCCAGTCAACCGGATTAACCCCCGCAACGTGAACTTTCACCAAAACTTCCTCCGCCTTCGGCTCCGGGCGTTCGACATCGGCATAATTTAGAACGTCATCATTGCCGTATTCATTGATTACTATTGCTTTCATTTTCCTCGCCCCTGTTTAATTTATTGGTTGAGCTACTTACTATTGTTATTATTTTGTGCTTAGTTCTTTAAGTTCTTGTTTTGCTTTTTGGTTCAATTCAACATCATCATTTAATTGCAAGATTTTTTGGAAGTCTTGTATGGCTTTATCTTTATTGCCCTTATTCTTATAAACTAACCCTCGGTTGTAGTAAGCATCGGTTAAGTTAGAGTCAAGTTTAATAGCTTGGTCACAATCGGCTATACCACGATCATAGTCTTTCTTAATACGGTATAGCTCACATCGGCTATCATAAGCTAGGGCTAAGTTCGGGTCAAGTTTAATAGCTTGGTTAAAATCAGCTATAGCGCGGTCATAGTCTTTTTTATATAAGTAATAAATTCCTCGGTTTTTGTAAGCTTTGGCTAAGTTCGGGTCAAGTTTAATAGCTTGGTTAAAATCAGCTATAGCGCGGCCATAGTCTTTTTTATTATTGTAAGAAAATCCTCGGTTGTTGTAAGCTTTGGCATCGGTCGGATCAAGTTTAATTGCTTGGTTATAATCAGCTATAGCGCGGTCATACTCTTTTTTATATAAGTAAGAACCTCCTCGGTTGTAGTAAGCTTTGGCTAAGTTCGGGTCAAGTTTAATTGCTTGGTTATAATCAGCTATAGCGCGGTCATACTCTTTTTTATTGTTGTAAGAAAGTCCTCGGTTGTTGTAAGCTAGGGCATCGCTCTGGTCAAGTTTAATTGCTTGGTTATAATCAGCTATAGCGCGGTCATACTCTTCTTTAGAAAAGTAAGAATTTCCTCGGTTTTTGTAAGCTTTGGCTAAGTTAGGGTCAAGTTTAATTGCTTGGGTATAATCAGCTATAGCGCGGTCATACTCTTCTTTAGTGTCGTAAGAAAGTCCTCGGTTGTAGTAAGCTTTGGCATCGTTCGGATCAAGTTTAATTGCTTGGGTATAATCAGCTATAGCGCGGTCATACTCTTCTTTAGTGTCGTAAGAAAGTCCTCGGTTTTTGTAAGCTTTGGCATCGTTCGGATCAAGTTTAATTGCTTGGGTATAATCAGCTATAGCGCGGTCATACTCATTTTTATATAAGTAATAATTTCCTCGGTTGTAGTAAGCTTTGGCATCGTTCGGATCAAGTTTAATTGCTTGGTTATAATCAGCTATAGCGCGGTCATACTCTTCTTTAGTGTCGTAAGAAAGTCCTCGGTTGTAGTAAGCTTTGGCATCGTTCGGATCAAGTTTAATTGCTTGGTTATAATCAGCTATAGCGCGGTCATACTCATTTTTATATAAGTAACAATTTCCTCGGTTGTTGTAAGCTAGGGCATAATTCGGGTCAAGTTTAATTTCTTGGTTATAATCAGCTATAGCACGATCATAGTCTTTTTTATAAAAGTAAGAAAGTCCTCGGTTGTTGTAAGGGAAGGCATAGTTATGGTCAAGTTTAATAGCTTGGTTATAATCAGCTATAGCGCGGTCATAGTCTTTTTTATAAAAGTAAGAATTTCCTCGGTAATTGTAGACTATTTTCTGGTTTAACGCTTTCATTGAATCATTACCCTGTTCCAAAGCTTCGCTAAAAGAGGTTATAGCCTGTTCCCAATCACTAACTGTGTAACGAATTAATCCCACAGTAAAATGAGTCAAATAACTCATCTCTTTTGAAAGACGTAATTGCAATTGAAAATTGTTTAATTCAGAGATGCTAGCCGTCTGTTCTAACGAGCCAATTTTAGGTAAGTATTTTGGGGTACGCAATACTTCAAAGTGTGGACTAAACTGTGTACTTGTACTTGTTACGTCATAATCACCCCAAATGACAATCCTAGCTTTGTGACTTTCTCCTTCACTAAGGGCATCTTGACGGTTAGTAATTATTTTGTTTAAACGTTGTACTTTGACATCAGGAGATTGTTGAAAGGCATTATTTAGGTTCTCAAAGATATTTTGAGTTACACGAAACTTTTTGTGCTCAGCAGAAGTTTCAAAATCAGCGAGAAGAACAATAATGTCCTTGGTTGGGAGTTCCAATATATAAAATCCAGTTATACCCAAAAGAGGTAGAATCACCATCCCTGCTAGAGCCAAACGCCGTAATTTTTTGTATTGTTTGAATCGTCTAAAGAAATTGATATTAAAACCAGCAATTCGACTTGAGGGATAGTAGATGTATGCACAACAGATCCAAAAAGTAATCAGACCAAAGCCGAGTAAAATATGAGTTATTAATCCATAATCGTTAAGTATTAACCGGAAAAGTCCTAGTAAGCTAATTATCAAACCAAATACTACCGTGCCAATAAAGAACAACGGTGTATATGGTTGAGTTGTGATTGAGTCTTCCGGACTAAAATCTCTATGTCTAATTTTTATTGTGGGAGTATTAAATTCCAAAAGATTATTTAAATCTATATTATTACAACCAAATTGAAAAGCATCTGCGTAGTTTCTGCCACAAAAAATAGCATCATAAAATCCTTTGGAAAAAATGATAGCAGAATTGTCTGGAATAGATTGTCCCATACCAATGACACAATCAATATGTTGAAAAATTGCTTCAGCTTGAGTCTTGGAATAGCAAGCGTTTAGTAAAACACACTCTACTTGCTCTTTTGATAACTCAAAAAAACGTGAGAGTGATTGCGTACTTACTATCTGCGCCGAACCTGAGTTATTTTCCAGAACTAAGCCATCAGTCCCAGTACCGTGACCGGAAAAATGTACTATTTGTGGTTTATGATCTAACAATGTACGACGCAACTCATCAATACGAACTGCACCTTTATTAATCAATTCAAATTTTTCTCTATTAAGAGCGCGTTCCCACGCTGCTTGAATTTCTCGTACTTCTTCATCCAAGCGCAAGTTATTTGTATTTATAGGATTAGCTGATAATATTAAAATCTTCTTCATCAGGGTTTGGGATCACTCAATGAAGTAACTTCGTTCGCTTTTAACCACTGTTCAACTAGTTCAGTTATCACTTGGTTCATCTTCAGCCCACGGATAGCACAGGCTGCGTGAAACCGTTTTTTGATGTCGTCAGTGATACTAATGTGCATCAGTTTTACAGATTTTAAAGCTTGTAGAAAAAATTGTATCCAAATATATCTACAAATGTACAATGTCTGGTTTCGGACAAACTTATAAATTTTAGAACAGGGAACACAACGACCACGCCCCTTCGGCTACGCTCAGGGCGAGTCAGTGCATCGCAGGGAACGCTTAACAGGGAAGAAGGAATAAACATGTACCTAGCTTCGTCAAAATCAAATAGGTGTCCTATAGACTTCCAACGATCAGGAAGTTATCCTGCTCATCCCCCTCACTCGCTGCTCAAACATTGTATGCCCTACGGAAATTTAGTTTTGAATTTTGCTTCGACTCCCTTTAAGCTGAGCGAAGCCGAAGCTTCGGCTACTGTTCACTGTTCACTGTTCACTGTTTTCAGTTCTTGTTTTGCTTTTTCGTTCAATTCAACATCATTATTTAATTGCAAGATTTTTTGGAAGTCTTGTATAGCTTTATCTTTATTGCCCTTATTCTTATAAACTAACCCTCGGTTGTTGTAAGCTGCGGCATAGTTTGGGTCAAGTTTAATAGCTTGGTTACAATCGGCTATAGCACGATCATAGTCTTTCTTAACACGGTATAGCTCACATCGGCTATCATAAGTTACAGCATCATTCGGATCAAGTTTAATAGCTTGGTTATAATCAGCTATCGCGCGGTCATAGTCTTTTTTATACAAATAATAATATCCTCGATTGTTGTAAGCAGCGGCATAGTTTGGGTCAAGTTTAATTGTTTGGGTATAATCAGCTATCGCGCGGTCATAGTCTTTTTTATTGCCGTAAGAAATTCCTCGGTTGTAGTAAGCTTGGGCTAAGTTCGGGTCAAGTTTAATAGCTTGGGTATAATCAGCTATCGCGCGGTCATCGTCTTTTTTATTGTAGTAAGAAAGTCCTCGGTTGTAGTAAGCTGTGGCATAGTTTTGGTCAAGTTTAATTGCTTGGTTAAAATCAGCTATTGCGCGGTCATAGTCTTTTTTATAGGCGTAAGAAAGTCCTCGGTTGTAGAAAGCTGTGGCATAGTTCGGGTCAAGTTTAATTGCTTGGTTAAAATCAGCTATTGCGCGGTCATAGTCTTTTTTATTGCCGTAAGAAATTCCTCGGTTGTAGTAAACTTGGGCATCGTTTTTATCAAGTTTTGTTGCTTGGTTAAAATCAGCAAGTACTAACCGGAAAAGTCCTAGTAAACTAATTATCAAAACAAATACTACCGTGCCAAGAAAGAATAAGCGTGCATGTGGTTGACTTGTCATTGAGTCTTCCGGACTAAAATCTCTATGTTTAATTTTTATTGTGGGAGTATTAAATTCCAAAAGATTATTTAAATCTATATTATTACAACCAAATTGAAAAGCATCTGCGTAGTTTCTGCCACCAAAAATAGCATCATAAAATCCTTTGGAAAAAAGGATAGCAGAATTGTCTGGAATAGATTGTCCCATACCAATGACGCAATCAATATGTTGAAAAATTGCTTCAGCTTGAGTCTCCGATCTACTTACTACTCACGCGATGCAGCGCTCAATTGTTGCGACAACTGACTTGGAAAGTGCGTCAAAATCATAACCACCTTCCAAGCCGAACAGAATTTTACGAGTTATTCCTAGACAATAATCTGTGAATAAACCATAATCTTGCGGTTGCAAATTTATACTAGCCAATGGATCATCGGCGTTGGCGTCGTAACCTGCACTCACAATCAATAAATCCGGCTGAAAACTAGATAAAAAGGGTACTACTTTTTTTTCAAAAATAGGTTGGTATATTTTTATATCGCTGCTAGGAGGAATTGGTATATTCAGTACATTCTTATGAAAACCTCGCTCTGTATGATGTCCTGTCCCTGGATAGCAAGGGTACTGATGAAGAGAACAGTAGGCAATTTGTGAGTTTTTTTCTACTATTGCCTGAGTACCATTACCGTGATGCACATCCCAGTCAAGGATGGCAACACGGTTAATTCCTGGTTGTTCCAGGGCATAAAGAGCAGCGATCGCCGCATTGGAAAACAAGCAAAACCCCATCCCCGCATCACTTTCAGCGTGGTGTCCTGGTGGACGCGCCAACACAAAAGCTGGTTCGCCAGTTTCCAATACAACATCAACTCCATCCAACCAGGCACTCACTGCCAACAAAGCAACATCATAACTGCGTCGAGAAACAGGCGTATCTCCATCCAAATAACCACCGCCTGCAACAGCAATTTCTTGAACTTTCTTGATGTAGCGCCGGGTGTGTGCTTGTTCTAACACAGATATGATACAGCGCTTTTCTGGTAGAGTGGGCAAGCGCCATTCAATATGTTGTGCAAACGCAGCTTGTTTTAAGGCGGTGGCGATCGCACTCAGACGTTCTGGTTTCTCTGGATGGAAAGATCCAGTCTTGTGATCCAGAAACTCGTCGGAATAAATGACTGGCAGCATAAGGCGAGTGAAGTAAGCAGTAAGATACTGATTTCAATTGTATGCTGACTACTCTTTGGGGAACCCGGTAAATTCATCGCTTGGTTCATCCAGCATTTCCGGTGCTATAGCTGGGTTACTCCTACGTTCTTCTGGCGATTGACTCAATATCACATCGTCTATTCTTGGAGGATTTTTAATTTTGTCAAGTATCTCAGGACTTAATTGGGATTCATCGCTTTGTGGATTTGTTTTTTTTGCTTGATTAGGAGTTGTTTCATTGCTGGACATAATTATTTCCTCAAGAGGGAACAGGGAACAGGGAACAGTGATAACTGATAACTGTTCACTGTTTGAACCTTACACGCCTCAGCTTAAGCTTTGCTGTAGGAGGTACACACTATCTTGAGGCTTAAATTAAGGATAAGAGAAAGATTTCGGTACTCTGTGGTTTGTCAACGCGGCTTGCGTCCTTGTTGGTTCCGGGCTAGGGGTGTACCACATCCGAGAGTGCGCCCCTCTTAGGGGCTAGAAAATTTTCTTTTCCCCTCACACCCTTACACCCCTTTGTTGATCAACTCTTAATTCACCCTAAGGTTGTAAGCAGGATTTCGTTGCCTTCGATACAATTTAGAAGTAAGGAGAGCCGAGGAGAACAGACCAGTGCTATTAAAAGGCTTTGAGATAGAGATGTACACTGGCACGCCCAGTGGTGATATAGTCGGACTCTCCGACAAGATAGTTGGATCTTTGGATGGATTTGTCCGAGAGCCGGATAGTCGAAACGTAGAATATATCACTCCACCATTACAGAATTACGAACAGCTTTTATGTGCCTTGTTGCGTCCTCGGCTTCAACTTAGAAACTTCATCAAGCAATTAGGTGATTACACGCTGATTCCAGGAAGCACTCTATCCTTAGGAGGAGGCGATCGCTTTTTTCGCTCAGATCCAACAAACCCTTATCATGACTACATTGAGCAAACATACGGTACCAAGGTTGTCACCGCTAGCGTTCACATTAATGTAGGCATTAGCGATCCAGAAGTCTTAATGCGGGCGTGTCGGGTTATAAGGGTAGAAGCACCTTTGTTCCTTGCCTTGAGTGCATCATCTCCGTTTCTGAATGGCAAAGCAACTGGTTATCATTCCACACGCTGGGGTGTTTTTCCGCAAACGCCTTCTCATGTACCTTTATTTGAAAGCCACGCCCATCACATTGAATGGGTGGAAAACCAACTGGTGGCTGGAACAATGCAAAATGTTCGTCATCTTTGGGCGTCAGTTCGACCAAATGGCGATCGCCGCCCTTATGATTTGAATCGTTTAGAACTACGAATTTGCGATTTAGTCACAGATCCAATTGCTTTACTGGGGATAGCAGCTTTAGTAGAGGCACGTTTATTACAAGTTATCAATAATCCCTCTATCGATCCATTAACCCAAAGCACCTTCACCCCAGACGAACTTATTTCCCTAACCTATGCCAACGAAACTGCAGCCGCGACTTCCAGTCTTGAGGCTCAACTTCAGCATTGGCAAGATGGTAGGAGTATTTTAGCCAGAGATTGGATTAGTGAAATATATCAAGATGTTTGGGCGATCGCTAAGCAGAATGGCTTTGCCTGTTTCCTTTCACCATTACAAAAAATCTTGCGTGAAGGTAACGAAGCTCAACAATGGTTACAACTGCACGCACTTGGCTTGAGTGAAAGACACGTTCTCACTCACGCTATTGACGTAACAAGAGAATGCGAAGTTGAACTAGAAGATAAATTGTGTTCATCTTCGGTTGCTTAGCACACCTTAGGATTAATAGGGTTCGGAAATCTAAATATGAACAAATCATGATCCAGATTTGTCCCTTCAGTGAATTCCGAACCCTTTTTATGGAAATGTCTATTTGGCGTTAAAACTTGATGTATGTCAGATATTGGTAGTGTACAATACACCTACAAATAACTTAATAAATCGTAATATATCTCAGTATATCCCCTTAGCTCTTATAAAGCACATTTTTTGTCTGTTTTAAATTTCTAATCAATTGACTCCTGATCACAATATAAAAAAAAATTATGTATTTTCAACACTAGGGAAGATGTAAAAAAAAACAGACTGCATTTTAATCAGATTTTCAATATATTAATTCTTCCGCAAATGCCCCAGGTCGTTTTAGTTAACCCGCTTATTCCTCCCAATACAGGTAATATTGCTCGCACCTGTGCTGCCACAGGCACTGAATTACATTTGGTAGGACCTTTGGGGTTTGAGATTAGCGATCGCTACCTCAAAAGAGCTGGTTTAGATTACTGGCCTTATGTCAAACTGCACTATCACGAATCTCTGGAAGCTTTTAAGTCCGCGCATCGCTCACGTGGCGGAAGATTATTAGGTTTTAGCGTCAGAGGTAGTTGCAACTACGTGGATTTCCACTTTCAACCCAATGATTGGTTGCTCTTTGGTTGTGAAACCACTGGCTTACCACTTGAGATCACATCAGCTTGTGATGTTACTCTCTATATTCCTATGAACGAACCAAATGTTCGCAGCTTAAATCTTTCTGTGAGTGTAGCAGTGGGTCTTTTTGAAGCTCGTCGTCAATTGGGGTTATAGTAATTCGAGTTCTTTTAAAGACGCCAGCATAGGGAAAATCTTAACAGTTTTTATGTGATCATATACTGATTTTTGAGATTCTTTTTATACAGCGATTCAAAAAAATCTCTGATATCTTAATAGTAAGCAGTACGAAGTGACTAACTGCAAATACAGATAGAACCAAACTATGTTTGAATTATTATTCATGACTCAGTACTCTATATTCAACACTGCTGGAGTAAAAATGACTTGAGACTGAAGAAAATCTATAAGAAATTTCTATAGTAGTTTTGATAAACAGTCGAGGTGAAATGATAGATTTTCTTAAATTTGAATTTTCTTTTGAGTAGGGAACGAAAACATCATGAGCCAGTCATATCAAGAGTTTGAGGTAGTTACTCTCATGTTTTTTCTTTTTTTGAGCTATAAAATCTGCTAGTTAATACGGTTATTTTCGAGTAATAATCAACGTAAAACCTTGTGTAATAAATACGGATGAACTGAAAAAATGCTGAAAAAGATTTACAGAAGGGTGTAGTGTATTCTATGAGCTAGCAGCAGACAACTTGCTCAAGGCAAAAGAACATGCCGAATGTGTGATAATCAATCGTGAAACAAAAGCAACAAAAGCCTGAACTGTAAAAAAGAAAACTTTTATGACCTATGAAAAATGAAAGGTGTCAGATGTGAACAGAAAAACCCAAGGCAAAAATTTAATATTTAAAATATCGATGTGAACTTGTCTAAATCAGAGAAGCAGGTTAATCTTGCGTAAGTATCTCTGGTGTATGTGGTATTGATCTATTGCTTGTAGTGATTAAAATCATTGACTAGTACTCAGACTGGAGAATTGAGGTTGGTTAAGCGCAAGTGATCATAGGAGGTCGTCTTTGAAACGAGCATTAAAAAAGAAAGGGAGGGCTGAGTTGGAGAATACCCCAGGAGATGATGTTGCAGTGGAACCAATAGATGCAGTTAATCCAAAGGTTAACCAATGTCAAGTACCAACAACAGCTGTAATGATTGGCTTGGCAATATCAATGGGAGCAACCAGCTTTTTGGTGACTCGACAAAGCGACCAAGCTGCAGCTGCAGAAGTGTTAGGTAACCTAAATACAGCCTCAACAATTCCTGTTGCGAATAATTTGGAGGTGAAATTTGCTTCCACCAAGAAACTAGAATCACAAGCCATCTCATCAGTGAGCTTGCCAGAAAGTCCTACAGTAGTAGAACCAACAGCAATTTCACAGCTAACTCAACAAAGAGCAAAATGGCAAGTTGGGGCAAGCAAGACATCAGTGCAAAGCTCAGCATCAGTAGGAGTTCCAAGTTTACTGACAACAGCACAAGCACAACAAAGTATTGCTTGGGAAAAAAACAACTTCCAACAGTCTAAAAAGCTGGGAGCACAAATACTCTCTAATGCTGATGGTATTACTAATGTGCAAGCTGTGTCTTCCCAATCTGCTCAACCAAAAACAGTAGAAGCTAAGAACACAGAAGAATCAGAAGTAAATGCTCAACTAAAAGCGCAGCAAGAATTCGCGCGAAATCAATTACAGCAAGAATCAGACCATCTCAGGAAAAGTTTAACTCAATGGCACTCTCAACAAACCAAAGATTTATCACAACAAGCAGCAACTAGGTTAGTACAGCCAATGACTGTGGCAGGTAAAATGCCCCAGACAAGTACTATCACTGGTACATCACAGTTGAATACAACTAGCGATGTTAACACAGCAAGGCTCGTATCAAAGTTAAACCAACAATCAGAGGTGCAGGTGTCAACACTACCAGCTTCAACAGCAGTTGCACCAATAGCAGTCACACAAACAGCAGCTGCAGTATATGAAGTTAAGCCAGGAGATACAATAGGGGAGATCGCCAACGATTATGGCATTTCAGTCCTAGAACTGATAAAGGCAAATAATCTTAACAATCCTCATCAGCTGAAAATCAGTCAAAAACTGTCAATTCCTGTAGCGCAAAACCCCAGTACTGCTCAGGCATCTGTCGCAACGAAACTGAGTGCGCTTGGAGCCAGTGGTACTAGCAATATTAGCCAAACAACTACAAAATCACTCATTGCCAACAACAGCAGTGTTACAGTTCCAACATCAGTAGTTGGTAATACCCAGTTTCAGTCATACGTTCAATCGACGACTAACTTAGCAGAAAATACTATTACAAATAGCCAATCTTCTGACTCTATCACATATTATGGTGTAGGTGGTGACGCCCCACTGCCAACAGTTGTTACAGAAGCTCAATTGGCACAAATACCAACTTCTACAAAAACAAAACAAGTAAAAAATGATCAACGTCTGCGCCGCTTGCAATTAGAAATTGAAAGATTGCGGGAAAAATACCGTTCTCAGGAAGCTGGTAATACAGTTGCAGACGCAAATGAAGCTAATGATGCGCCAGTAACAGTTCCTGGTGCCAGTCAAAATGATGGTGTAGTGCCAATTTCTGTTCCGAGACCAAATAACTCAGCAGTGCAAATACCTGTGAGTGAACAGAACAAAGCTGGAATTTCCATACCCGTTCCCAGACCGATAGCCCCGAATTATGGTAGCAGACCAGGTAGGCCACAACTGTTACCAAATCAAGCGATAGTAACACCTCCCACAGGTGTTGATGCTTCTCGATCTCTTGGTTCTATGCAGGGAAAAATAGTTTATCCACAGTTACCGCCTTTAGCAGCAGTGGATAGATATCTGCCAAGAGCGATTGACGAGAATACACCTGGTCCGTCCACCTCTACCACAGCTTATATGTGGCCTGCAAAGGGAACTCTAACCTCTGGCTTTGGCTGGCGCTGGGGAAGAATGCACAAGGGAATTGATGTTGCTAACTCAGTTGGCACGCCGATCTACGCATCCGCTGACGGTGTTGTAGAAAAGGCAGGTTGGAACAGTGGTGGCTATGGCAATGTTGTGGATATCCGCCATCTTGATGGCAGCATGACTCGCTATGGTCACAATAGTAAGATTTTGGTGCAGTCTGGTCAACAGGTACACCAAGGCCAAACAATTGCTTTAATGGGCAGCACTGGCTTCAGTACTGGCCCTCATAGCCACTTTGAAATCCATCCAACTGGCAAGGACGCAGTCAACCCAATAGCTTTCCTGCCAACAGCACGTCTGTAGTAGTTGGCAATCTGTAACTTGATGATTGCTTATTATATAGAGGGAGCCCAGCTCCCTTTTTGGCTATTTATTATACAAAGTAGCACATAGGTGGGCAGATGGGGAAAGTCAACAATACACCCCTTTGTTGGTCAACTCATGTTTAGCTGTCAATTCTTGAGTGTTGACTTCAAAGTTTCTGTATGCTAAATTAAATAATCGAATCATGTGTATGGCTCAGTAGCTCAGTTGGTTAGAGTAGGGGACTCATAAGCCCTTGGTCGTGTGTTCGAGTCACACCTGAGCCATTTTTGCAAATCTTTAAGTAACAGATAGGGAGTGGGGAGTTGCTTTAACCAACAACTCCCCACTCCTTTGTTAGTAGTTCTTCAAATGTCGAATGACTTCAGCAACAGACCAAGCTTGAGCTACTGCTCCTCTTGGTGTATGCGGCTCGTCACCCTCAAAAATTTCAGAAATAGAGCCAAGACAGGCATCAGATAGAAAGTGTTTTAGCAAGGGTTGCCAATCAAAAGGTAATGGAAGTCCCGGATAAAAACGCTCCCAACCACGAATGAAAGGGCCAATTAACCAACTCCATACCGTGCCTTGGTGATAAGCCCGATCGCGTTTTTCTGGGTTACCCTTATATTTGCCAATGTATTGTGGATCTGTTGGAGCCAGACTGCGAAGACCATAAGGAGTGAGTAAGCAAGAACGAGCAAGATCAAGGATTTTTTGCCCTTGCTGTTGAGAGAACGCACAATGTGAAAGCGAAAGTGCCAAAACGGCATTTGGGCGAATCTGAGAATTTCTTAGATCATCTGGCTCAATCACATCGTACAAGTAACCCAGTTGAGGATTCCAGTACTGTTGCATAGAAGCTTTCACTTGTTGTGCTAGCTCAGTGTAACGCAAAGCCTGCTTAGCAAGACGCCCACGGTCAACCATAGCTTCGTGTTCACTCAAAATTTCTGCCCACCGACTTGTCCAACATAGCGCTGAATACCATAGAGCATTAATTTCCACTGGCTTACCACGACGGGGAGTGATAGGCTGCCCGTCTACCACCACATCCATCCAGGTCAAAGCTACAGCAGGAGCATACCAACTAACTAGCCCATCGGTAACATCGGCCTGGATATTATAGCGTGTCCCTCCAATGAAAGCTTTGTAGATTTGCTGCACCACTGGATATTGCTCTACCAAAAACTGCCAGTCTTGTGTTGCTTCTAAGTAAAGCCCTAAAGTTTCAATCCACCATAGTGCCGCATCAATACTGTTATAAAACGGTTCGCCATCCGCGTCAGGAAATGCATTAGGAATTAAACCGTGAGAACAGTAACGTCCAAAAGTTTGCAACAGTCCTTTTGCCAACTCAAAACGCTGTGGAGTAAGAGTCAACCCTGGTAAGGCAATTAAGGTATCGCGCCCCCAGTCATTAAACCAGTGATATCCAGCAATCACGCTCGGACCAGCAATAGAAGCACGATAAACAATAAACTGATCGGCAGCTTGTAGTAGTCGCCGCCAGAGGTGGGATGGAGTTGAGGAAGATGAGGGAGATATAAGAGTATGATCTCGCCCTACTTCCCCCTGGCAATTTTCCCACCCAAAAATTTGAGACAGCCGCTGTTGCTCTGCTTCGACAAGTTCCGCAAAGGTTTCACAAGTCAGGGGAGTTTGCAGTTCATTCGGAAAACCCACTCGTGCATCCATTGTCACCGCATCCCCTGGACTGAGTGTAACTGTTAAGTAACCAGGGCTATAGAGGTCTTCGCGATCGCCCAACCCCCGCAGAGTTTCCTCGGGAAGTTTATAATCCAAGTACCAAAATGGATCTGGTTGATAGTTTCCTTGCGTCCAGCGCAAGTGCCAAGGTGTTCCAAAATTGTCAGAACTTATTGCTTGCAGGCAGACTTGCTGTTGTCCCAGCAATTGTGAGAACTGTAATTCTGGAATAACCTTTTGTTGATGGTGAAAGTCGCGATCGCCTATAAGCAGTCGCAGCTTCAATATCGCGGTTTGTGTACCTTCATAGCGATATTGAACCAAGATACGATGGCAAAAATGAAATGGGGGGGATGTGGGAGTGAGCGAGTCAGGGCTTACTTCTCTGTTTTGCCCTACTTTTTCCATTAATCCATACGGCATCACCAAACGTCTAGTCAACTGCCAGTCATCTTCACCCCATATCCACTTTGGAACTGGGTTAATATCAAAAAGGCGCAGCAGTTCGTAGCCCTTTGGCTCTATCTGACAACTGCCCCAGAAATTTGTCCCCAATGCCACAACCCGATCTGATAGTTCTAGGCTAGCTTCTAGGTGCGAAAGCAACAGAGTACGCCCAGAAGGCGGGTTAGTCGCGGCAAACAACCAGCCATGATAACTGCGAGTGCGGATATCAGAAACTGTACCACTGGCAAAACTTCCTAAGCCATTAGTCAGTAACCATTCTCTTGTATCTAAATCCACCATTGTCTACTCAAAATCGTTATGAGTATGATATTATTGTAACAGAATGTAATGAAGCCGTAAGTCTAGCCCTACAGGCGGTGAGACTATTGGTTCACGAGATGACGAGAACGGGTGAGATTACCTGACCCGAGCTCCAACAATACTAAATAGATAATAAATTGAAGGAGAATTAGGTTAATGCCTCTCACTTATCCATCAGAAGGATGCCTCCGTGTAGGTCAACAGGCTCCCGACTTTACAGCAACGGCTGTGGTAGATCAGGAATTTAAAACCATAAAACTTTCCGACTATCGCGGCAAGTATGTCGTACTGTTTTTCTATCCTTTAGACTTTACCTTTGTTTGTCCCACTGAAATCACAGCCTTTAGCGATCGCCACGAAGAATTTAAGAATCTTAACACCGAAATCCTTGGTGTTTCCGTTGACAGTGAGTTTTCTCATTTAGCATGGATTCAAACGGATCGCAAGTCTGGTGGCGTAGGTGACCTCAATTACCCCTTAGTTTCCGACATCAAAAAAGAGATTAGTGCAGCTTACAACGTGCTTGATCCAGCAGCTGGCGTTGCTTTGCGCGGTTTGTTCATTATTGACAAAGAAGGTGTCTTACAGCACGCTACCATCAACAACTTAGCTTTTGGTCGCAACGTTGATGAGACCCTGCGGACTTTGCAAGCCATTCAATACGTTCAGTCCCATCCGGACGAAGTTTGCCCTGCTGGCTGGCAACCAGGCGACAAGACAATGGTTCCCGATCCAGTCAAGTCCAAAGTTTACTTCGCTGCTGTTTAGGTTTCAAAAGTAATAGAGTAGTAGTACCACTATGACGTGCTATTACAAACTAACTCAAACTTAGCCACAGATAAACACAGACAAATCAAATTCGTAATGAATAATTCGTAATCTCTCAGAAGGAATTACGACTGAAAAATTACTAATTCTTTGGTTATATTCCGTGTAGATCTATGGCTTTTTCATTTAATATTTTCATAACATTAGGGATAAAAAGATGGTTACTTCAGCGGCTTCTAGCGGCTTATTCAATCAACGATTCTTCCGCAACTTTTTACCAAAACCAGCATCTAATACGCTGGAATTGGGATATCTGGCACCAGATTTTCAACTCCCAGATATCACTCATGGTACTTTAGTTAAATTATCTGATTATAGAGGCGAGCAACCAGTCTTACTTGCCTTCACTCGTATCTTTACAGAAAAAAATTATTGCCCTTTTTGCTTTCCTCATATCAAATCTTTAAATGAAAACTACGAGCAATTTCAAAACAGGGGTATAGAAGTTTTAATGATTACCAGTACCGATGAACGGCAAAGTCAAATCGTTGTGAAAGATTTGAATTTAAAAATGCCGCTTTTGAGTGATCCAAGCTGTCGCGTCTTCCGTAACTATAAAGTTGGACAAGCATTAGGAGCACCTTTACCAGCACAATTTGTGTTAAATCAAGAAGGCAAACTTCGCTACAAACATTTATTTTCTTTTCTTGACCACAACGCTAGCGTGGAGAGATTGTTAGAGCAATACAATTAGGCAGAGCAATGCCAAAGAAACAAATTTCAAGTTGAAAACTAAAACCTGTTAAAACACCAAGCCCGCACCGAATCAATAGATAAGGTGTGGGCTAACCTTACGATGCTTGCTGTTAGCGGAGTGGCGCGTTAGCGCGGGTAAATTCATTGGAATCCCCACTAAGCAAGAATCTGGGCGTCAAAAGAGCGCAGAGTGTCAAAGCCTAATATGCGGCAAATGTTCGCGGGGATTAAAAGTACGAATAGAGCGAATTTTTTCGTAGTATTCGCGTTCCTGCTGACTAATGTCTTTTGGTGGAACAATAGCAACTTTCACTAACTGATCACCACGTCCAGCGCGAGGTTGGGGCCAGCCTTTGCCACGTAAGCGCAAAGATTGACCAGAACGCACTCCAGGAGGAAGCTTCACCGTAACCGAACCATCTGGTGTGGGTACCTCAACTGAGGCTCCTAAAACGGCTTCGTCTGGCGTGATTGGTATTTCGCACACCAAGTTATCGCCCTCGAACTGGAAGAAAGAGTGGGGTTGAAGTTCAACTTTCAGATATAAATCACCACGTTGTTGGGTGAAAGGACTAACTGGTCCTTTACCGCGTACGCGTAAACGACTGCCAGACTTTGCACCTGCGGGTATACGAACATCAATGACTTCGTTGCCCAGATTTAGGTGCTTTTGTACACCATGAAACGCTTCGGAAAAAGTCAGGGCGATGGCAGCTTCACTGTCTTGGGTAGCGCCAGTAGTACCTACATCTTGAAAATTAAAATCATTAAACCCACCAAAACCACTAGGTGCACCAGTGCTGGTGCGGTAATATGATTGCCGTCCTCCGCGTGGACTACCACCGCCAAAGCGTCCTAGTAATTCGTTAATAAATTCATCAAAGCTACCATATTGGCTGAAATCAAAACCGCCCATATCAACACCAGCACCAGCACCAGATGGGAAGCCATCAGCTGCTTGTTTCCAGTATTGACCAAATTGGTCATATTTTTTGCGTTTGTCTGAGTCTGACAAAACTTCGTATGCTTCGTTAACTTCTTTGAAGCTTGCCTCAGCTTGTTTGTTACCTGGGTTGACGTCAGGGTGATATTTGCGGGCTAATTTGCGAAAGGCTTGTTTGATTTCTTCTGGACTGGCAGTTTTACTAACGCCCAAAGTTGCGTAATAATCCTTAAAATCAGTTGCAGCCATCTACCTGCCTCCCTTAGAAATTTCCGTTAAATTTTTATCTAAAATTAAACTTGACAGAGTAATCCAGATATAATTCTGGTGCATAAACTCTGATAATAAATTAACAAATATTAAATCAATTTAAGTGGGGTTCTTGCTCATTACAGGAGTGCAATTCCCGTACTCCTGGGCTTCCGGAGAATAGCAAATTAAATTATCAAATCCTTCCTCTAGACTTGGAGGGGCATCCCGAAGCTGACGATACATACGAAATATGACATCTTCTGGGACTTTACGTTCCCGTCTTTTGTTGCGTGCTAAACACTGCCATACTGGGGTTCTCACCCACATCCCGGTTATATGGGTAAAGCCTAGTTCACGCGCTATATCGATAAGTTCACGGCGATGACGTCGCTGGGCATTAGTCGCATCGTAGATTATTGTACCACCTGGGATTAGCGCTTGTTGAAATTGCCGTTGAATCTCCCGCCAAATCAGTAACCAAGGTCCTTGAAAAGCTTCATTACCAAACAATTGCCCTCGGATAGCATCAGTAGAAATAAGTTGCGTCCTCGGGCATTCTGCTAGCAATTGCCTTGCCAAAGTGGACTTACCACTACCAGGAAGACCAATTAACACAATTAACTGAGTCATCTGTCCATTGTCTTTTTTCCTTTGTTAATAGTTAGTAGTTAGTTGTTGGTTATTCTACTAACTACTAACTAATGACTAATGACCCTAGTGGGAACGTCCAAGTCAGAAGGCTATCGGATTCGCCAGTCGCTTAGTAGATCGGCAGACAAGGACTGCGCCGTACTGGCGAACTAATAACTCATGACTAATGACTAAATAATGGTTCCATCCGGAATGACGGCATTTTTCAGCACGACAACGATACCACTTTTGATATGGAAACCTTGATTTTCGCGCTGAGCTTCTTGGACATTATCTTTATTGATAATTTGCACATCAGAACCAATGCGAGCATTTTTATCGATGATGGCACGACGAATTGTGGTGTTCGCACCAATCCCTAAAGGAATTTCCCCACTTTGAGAGTCTGACTGGCGTTCAGCAAATGGTTGATAGAAATCTGCCCCCATAAGTAGGGAATCTTGAATGACACAGCCAGCTTCAATGCGCGATCGCACTCCCAGCACCGAATGTTCGATCCGGCATTTTTTGATAATGCAACCCTCTCCAATCATTGATTCTGTGATTTGGCAATCCAAGACTTTACTGGGAGGTAGGTAACGAGCACGAGTGTAAATTGGCGCGTCTTCATCGTAGAAGCTAAAAGGCGGCTGAGGTTGCTTGGTCAGTGCTAAATTTGCATCATAAAATGCCTCAATTGTTCCGATATCTTCCCAGTATCCATTGTATAAGTAGGCTTGAACGTTGTGATTGTTTGCCGCCTCGGGAATAATTTCTTTTCCAAAATCTGTCCTTTCTGAAGCTTCATTCAACAGCTTAGTCAAAACTTCTTTTTTAAAGATATAAATTCCCATTGAGGCAATATAGGGCTGTTTTTGAGCCTGTTCTGGAGTTAATCCCAGTACAGTTGTATCAACGTGCATCTCCTTTAGCGCATCACCTTTGGGTTTTTCGCTGAAATTGATTACTCTACCAGAATCATCAATTTTCACTAAGCCAAAGTCAGAGGCGCGACGCTCATCAATTGGTAGCACCGAAAGAGTAATATCAGCTCCAGTTTCCCTGTGACGCTGTACGAACTCACGGTAATCCATGCGGTAGAGGTGGTCACCCGAAAGGATAAGATATTCGTCTATGTCCCACTCTTCCATCAGCCACAAGTACTTGCGAACCGCATCAGCTGTACCTTGGAACCAGTTGAGGCTATCTGGGGTTTGCTGTGCAGCTAGAACTTCTACAAAACCCTCTGTAAAGCCAGCAAAGTTATAAGCACGAGCAATGTGGCGATTCAGCGAAGCTGAGTTGAATTGCGTCAGAACATAGATTTTATATATTTCTGAGTTGATACAGTTACTGACTGGAATATCGATCAAACGATATTTTCCAGCCACTGGTACGGCTGGTTTAGCCCGTAACTTAGTGAGTGGATAAAGGCGGGTACCTGCACCCCCTCCAAGGATTATTGCCAAAACTTTTTTCACAAGATTTCTCCAGACTGCCTTTCAACTCTCACCTACAGTTTAGGGCTAGCTGAGACCACTGATAAAGGGGGGGAGGCTAGATTATGGTATTACTTATGACGGATTTTCATATGAGCAATCTTTTTTTATATCAGTCACTTGACTTTTTTGTCAAAAAACTAAACAGTTCAAAATCTACGATGTAAATCCGGGGAATGTAGGCGAATGGAGAACCCCAGACTTTTGTAGTGTTCACGCGGCTTCCCATAGGGTAGGGTTGGGAACAGGGAACAGGGAACAGGGAACGCTTAAGAAGCTGTAAAGGTGTTCCTAGCTTCGTCAAAAATCTGCGGAGGAGTCCTAGACATACTTGTTGAGATTCCTGGGAAACTTCAAAAAATAAATTCAATTCTGTAGCCAATCATTAATTTTCGAAAATATCACTTGTAATATTTAAACTTTTTTTAGTTGTCAATCTAAATATTATTTAATTAGCGCTTATTCCAATTTATATTCATTAAGTAGCATACTTTATAGCGTCTTGTCTAACTAACAGGGATGGAGTGATCTCTGTGAGAACAATGCTTGCCTATAAATTTTCACTTCAAATGCTAATTATAGGGAATTCCTGCCAAATTCTAAGCTGTTAAATCTTGGGAATCTCACAGAAAGAAACATCCTTACGCGATCACAGAAGAAAAAAATCGCTGCCTGCGGCACGCTGCGCTAACATTCAAACCCAGAGGAGCTTTTGTTATGGCAAAAATGGCTATTTTCTATGGCAGTACTTCCGGTATCACTGAATCAGTCGCCACGAAACTACACGAGCATTTTGGCGAGGATCTTTGTGATCTTTACAGCATGGAAGAAGATTTTGTAAGCGTCGATCAAATGCTTGAGTACGATTATTTGCTCTTTGGTTGTTCTACCTGGGGTTCAGGGGAAGTCCAAAATGATTGGCGCGATCCTATATTCGAGATGTCAATCGAAAAACCCGATTTTACAGGTAAAACGATTGCTTTATTCGGTGCGGGAGATTGTGTAACTCACGGAGAACAGTTTGTTAGCGCCTTGGGTACTTTATATAACCACTTCAAAGAATTAGGTGCAACTTTAGTTGGTGAGTTCCCTCTAGACGGTTATACTTACGAATATTCCTTTGCTGTACGTGACGATAAATTTGTCGGACTACCTATTGACGAAGTGAATGAGAGCGATAAAACCGATGAGCGTATTGCAAGCTGGCTTGAGGTATTGAAACCACATTTTCCTAGCGCATCGTTGGAAACTGCTTAAATGACTCAAAAGTGAAAAGTCCTGACAGCGTATGGTGAGGTTGCTGTTACTCGTAACCTAGTCACAGCTTTCCCTTTAAGTACGCTTCCCACCATTTGGTGGGGGACTTAAACTCAGTGATGAAAGTGCTTTAGGATACAGAACTTTATCAGAATTTTTCCATCTCACTTTTTGCACCCTCATATCATGTCCGGTGAAAGACTTATCATTAAGACGGCTCTGAGCAGGGGGCAGGGAGCAGGGAGCAGGGAGAAAGAGGATTTTCCGGTTGTTGCACATATTTGGTAATCACAACTAATTAGCCGGACATGATATCAAATGTCACACTACGGATCTTTAGGGAACTGGTTCTCTATGGCTGACGCTACACCATTCGGCTATCGCAGCGATTTGCGGAGGTCATCCCCGAAGATCGCCAGTGCGAAGGGAAACGCTCTGCCGACTTGTAGACGCCGACCAGAAAGCGAACCGTAGGGTAGGAACTGGCGCACAAATTCTATTCCTTTACCTTTCCCTTAATACTATTTAAAAAATTTCATACCGCCTTTAATTTTTTGATTTACCAAATGCAAATTTTGAGACAGCTTAATATACTCCACCCAAGGCTGCTCTGATAACTCAGAAATTGCGTTTGGTGATAGGGTTGCTGTGAAAACATCCTTTTCAGGAGTTACATCTGCAACACCTAAGTTTTCTAATACAGTAGTTGTTTCAGTATATGTTGCATCATTTTTAGTATGAATAAAAACTTTTAAACCAGGCTCCTGTGAGTTATTAACGTCATTGAGCGCTACTGCAAGGGCGCTATCTAGCTTTTGATAATTCATAAAAACCTTCCAGTAAGTCAACAGGGGCAAGCAAAGAAGCTTACCCTATTATCAACCTATCAAATTATTAGGTTATCATTACCTATCCTTATACAGACTTAATGCATTTATCTGTACGTCCAACTACAGATTTTGTGCATCAATCAGTCCATAACCCCATTTGCTATCAAAGGTTTCGGCTGGTTTTTTTGGTATGGAACTATTTTTACGTAGCAGCAGTTTAATAGCACCGGGGTCAAGCTTGGGGTTACGCTGCAACAGCAGTGCGACTAAGCCAGTGATGAAGGGTGCAGCCATACTCGTACCAGCTAACACCATGAACTTGGAATTAATGATCGTTGAGCGATCAGAGTTGGCATTGGAGGAAAGAGTAGAAACAATCATCGCTCCTGGTGCTGCGACATCCGGTTTTTTAGCATCATTCCGCAGAGGTCCTTCACTGCTGAAATCAGAAATTGTATTCAAAGAGAAGCCCATTTCTTGGGCTTTATTGTCTATGTCAGTGTACTTATCTTTTGTTGTATAAGCAGCAACTGTAATTGCACTGCTGGCACATCCTGGTGAACCAATTTTGACTGAATCAACAACACTTTGGCCGGTGAATAAGCTTGACCCATCTAATGTCCACACATCTAGTCGCACATCTTTTGCTGAAGTGTTTTTGAACCGCAACTGCCAAATTCCACCCTGGACGGGTGTAGTATAACTGGCTTTCCCTTGACCGCGAATTTGTACTAAAACGTTATAGTCGCCGTTGCCGGGATCGCGTTTTGGTGTTGCAACTTGCACCTGCGAATCTTGTAAGGTGTATTCCTTTATATAGTTGCCATCAGCAATGACTGGTTGGAAGGGGGTGACGAAACCGTTGGGACTACGCAAGGACACTTCTAATTGACCTGCACTAGAGTACCAACCGTTTAACGTTGCCATGCTGGCTTGATTTAATGGTACGTTGAAGCGCATAGTATGAGTTTTACCAGCAGGAACAATTGCTTGAGCGTGAATGTTATCGTTGCCCTCGTTACCAGCAGCACAGCAAACTATGCGTCCAGGACCAGTTTCAGAGTTAATAACTTTTGACAGCGAGTCGCTCCCATCGTGAGGATCAAAGTGTCCCCCTATACTCATATTCACAACGGCTGGACGTCCCATTTCTCGGGCGACGCGAAAGATGTAGCGGACAGCATCGGCAATGTGACCTTCATCCAAGTCGCTTTTGACGATGAGCAATTCTGCCTCTGGTGCGACACCACCATAGGTAGCATCCATACCAGCAGCAATTCCAGCAACGTGAGTTCCGTGACCGTTTGTATCTTGGGAAATTGTGAGTTGTGAGCCAGTTAATTCTGCCCCATATTTACCTTCTATCACTCCAGAACCAGACAGTGTTTGGTCCCAGATGCGTAAAATACGTCCTTTAAAGGCGGGGTGCTTCGGATCAATGCCACTGTCGATAATACCGATCATCACTCCCTTGCCAGTAAGGTTACTATTTTTCTTCCTAAACTCCGGTATGTGTACTGTGCTTTTGGCAACGTCCATGTGCAGTTTAAGTTTGCGCGATGGCTTAATGCGCTCAATCGCAGGGTCATCAGATAAGGCGTCTAAACTTTGTACGGGTAAGAACGCCGTCCGCACGTGTCCTCTATTTTGGTTGACTTCAACACCATGTTGTGACAAGTGACTTAAGTCTGCATTTTCATCACAGTAGATAAAAACTATGCTACGGGTTGGCTTGAGATTGTTTTTCGGGGGAACTATACTCAGCATTCTGATCTGGGGAGTTAAAGCTTGCTGTCCTTCCCGTTGATAGTCTTCAAATGCTAATAGCAGTCCTGGAGATAGTTTTTGATGTCTCATTTGACGTCTCTTGAATATATTGAAGTTGAATATCTGCAACATTTTAGCAGGACAATCTGAAGAATTAGGAATTGTGAATAATTTTAGATTTCCCTGATTTTTGGAGAAAAATTATGGCAGTTATCATTTGGGTAAAATACATATTTTTTTCAGCCATAAGGTGTTACATCCAAATAAAAACTGCTAAAACACTAATGATTTTTCTGAAAATCCTACTTAGAGGAATTACCTTCTTTACCAAAATCAAGATTTTTTCTTTGCAGAGCTTGCGAATCTAATTTTTTTATTCATTATTTCATGATTGACAAATTCTTCAGTGACTTTAAGTAAATACAATTGCAGCGTGAATCTTTACGGAAAAACTAAAAAAGTTTTTAAAGATTTCATATCAATTGGTATCACACATGTAGAGAACGCTACATCGCTCAACGCGGCGGCAGGTGCTACAAAAAAACCCGAACGCCAGATACCTCTGTCGGGAAACCCTCATCAAGTACTGGCTCCCCAACGCACTGGGGAAGCCGTGCACGCGAGTGGCTCTGTTGCATGTGAGTCAGCCTGTTGGGGAGGTTCTCTGTGTTGAGTGCGACTGACTCTCTCGTTGGGTGACGTCTCTTACATTGGTTCTTGTGATACCAATTGTCCATTATTGTTACAAAGTATTTGAACAGCAACCGTATTGTCGTAAAAAGTACTTATCTTCAAATTTATACCAAATACAGTGCGAGCCTTTCGGCTCGCACTATGTTCACAAAATTGAGATGCTCCCAAGACATCAGGAATTTAGGGGAGTGGCGAATCAATTTTGGTACAAAATGAGACTTTCCAAACATTCTCTCATCTCAACAAAATCCAAATCAAACAACTTAACTGATGTTATTTGGCAAAAATTAGAACCAGTTGCGTAAAATTTTTTCGATTGTCATTAATTATGGTGACATAAAAAAAGTCAAAGGTACTCACAAATAAAGGTTTAGACGTATAGGAGCGCAATTGGTAGAAAATGGATTTTATCGAGATCAGACATTCAAGCTTTACTTTTTTAGTTTGATCGCTGCTAAAGAGTGCATTCCATTCAAAATCAAACATGGAAAATGGAACTATACCCTAGATGTAGGCTTGAGAAACCACCAAGCGACAAGGAAGATTCCAGCTGTAAATAGTTGCGTTAGATCCATCGCAGACAGATAACCATCGGAAAACGAAGCAATACTGCGATCAGTTATACCAAATAGCCACGACGAGATACCAAACACCCAAATTCCATTTTTTATATTTCCTACAAATTGTTTAGAGTCTGATGAGTGCCGATTTTTCATGATTTTCTCCGTAGGTGAAGAATCTGATAGTTAGAGGATGCGCCAGCGGCGGATACCAGCCACTAGTAGATTTCAGGTGTTATTTTTCCCTCAGCTGAAAGTTTTTCTGACTGTGGCTCTTGAACTTTATATTTCTTTCATAAATTTAACAATTTTTAAGGTACTTGACATAACTGCCAAAAGGTACATATCCTCATGTTGTGAGGATAATATAATCTAGATGTACTTTTTGTCAATAGGTTTTCAATCCTAAAATGTAAAGATTGATTGATTGGTTGGAGAAATAACTTAAAAATCATTGATTTTTCGCTATTAATCTTTGTGTAAGCAGATATGCTTTTACAGCGTTGTTTTATCGTCTCTACGGAACTGGAAGGTTTTGGCTGTTGAGAAGATGGCAAGCAAGATAAGCGAAAAAAGATTTTTACACGTTTAAATCCAACCACCAAGCGGGTGACTTCTGCCTTTGGATACTCATCATTCCGGGGCAGAAATGAGTTAAATCAAGAAAGTGATAGCAATATGTCATATGTCAGCAGTGCGGGAGTCGAAATCCCCATCAGGGGTTGTGATGAACAATTCACCTAATGCACAGCAGTTGCAAAAAACTGCTTTACCGCACTTAGGATTAGTTTGCATTACATTGTCCAAAGAGGTGCGCTTTCGGACAATAACGCGTAAGCGCTACTTAGAACTCCCAGAGAACCAACGTGAAACCGCACTAAAAGTCATTTATCGGGAGAACTTACAGCGCTTAGATTTGGCGTTAACTTTTTGTGTGCGCAATTCAATACAGCTTTATCGAATGTCCTCTGCTTTATTTCCGATGAGTGACTTGGAGGATGAAGTGGGCGCAACTGTTCTAGAGAATATGAGCGCAGATTTAGCCAAAATCGGGCAAAGGGCAGTAAAATTAGGCATCCGAATGGTATTACACCCGGATCAGTACGTTGTGCTCAGTTCTGATTCACCGCAAGTGGTGGCATTAAGTCTTAAAATCTTAGAGCGACACGCTCGCACACTAGATTTACTAGGTTTACCGCGTTCTTGTTGGTCATTAATGAACATTCATGGTGGCAAATCTCAACGTTCGGATCAACTGGTGGATGTTATTTCTGAATTACCAGAAAACATCAAAAGTCGCTTGACTTTGGAAAATGACGAATACGCCTACAGTTCCAGTGAAATTTTAGAAGTTTGTCAACGAACTAACATACCATTAGTATTTGATGCTCATCACCATATCTGCCATGAAAGTTTAGACAGTTACGACGATCCAAGTGTTGCCCAAATGTTTTATGCTGCAAGGGAAACTTGGGCTAACCCAGACTGGCAGTTAGTCCACATTTCCAACGGTCAACAAGCTTTCGGTGATAGAAAACATAGTGATTTTATTAACGCTATGCCCAGTGTTTATCAACAAGCGCCTTGGATAGAAGTCGAAGCAAAAAGCAAGGAAGAGGCGATCGCCCATTTACGTTCTTGGTGGCTGCAATAAATTCTGTTGTCTACCCCTTCCCTAATCTTGGGTATCTGAGTGCGGCTTGATCTTGCTTAGCCACTTTTTTGATTCTTCCAAGATTTCCCTTGTTCGCTTCATATGCTCCCGAGAACCCTGGAGATGTTCATTTGTTATTTGTATACGTTCCTGGGAGGACTTCTCTAATTTTTTTGCTCTTTCATTCATAACTCAAGTAACTCTTTGATAATAAGCGTGAATTATAAACAATATTTAAACTACTTTACTTTGAGATCATTCCCAAAACTTAATTTTTTATTTTGTTGTTTTTCTAAGCTGAGTCCAATTTTTCTTAAATTCAGTGTAGCAAGTTTTCAAGTTAACAAACTGACAAGCAAGCTTTTTATACCGAGTTTCAAGCTCTTGTGAATGAGTTCTAAGTTTCTTGGAATGAGCTATAATCTCATTAGCAATTTCCTTATTGAAAGTATTTTTTTGAAAAATTACCTTGTCCATCTTGTGCAATTCTTCTGATTGAACTTCTTCACCATTGATCATAGTAAGTAGCTCTACTACTGACTCGCTAGCAGATTTTTCAATTTTAGAAATTGTCTCTTGTAATTCCTGAGCCTTAAAGAGTGTTGAGTGTTCTAAACCTGTCACAGGGAAGTCACCCCTTCAGGGGTGACTTCCCTGTGACAGGAGTGCAATACACAAATTTTGGTTTGTCGCCTTTAATTCTTGCTCTACCTCTTCGGGTTGCTGCTGTCTGTACTGCAAATGTAGGTTTTGGCTCTCTACCAACTCACACAAAAACTCTGGCTGCTCACGTAAAAACTTAATATGAGTTATAAACAGCGAAAAATTTTTCATTTCCAAAGCCTGTTTCTTGTTCAACTTAGCGCTCTTGGCGCTTTTTCCGGATTATTTGAATGATATTTGTCTAGAGGAGTGATCCACCATCTAGCTTTGTAATGATTCTTACATATAAAACTTAACAAAAAATCATTCTTTTAGCTGTTGACAAAGCCCTTTCTTGCAACTGAGAAGGGAAGAGATAGCTATGCTGCTGCCTCAATATAATCATTGGGAGGCTCTGCCTCCTTTAAGGCATTCCCATGCAGAGCATAGGAACGAGAGAAACAAAAGAAAAATTAATCGTCCCAACGCCACTACAGCCAAGGCTAGTGTGCTTATGGCAGAAGTCCCCTTGCGGAGGTTTGAGATGAGAAAATAATCTCATGCTTTGCATATTTGCATGAGATGATTAAAAAGTTATGGCAATAGCAATAGATTTTGGTACAAGCAACACAGTCATCGCTCGCTGGAACCCTGTCACCCAACAACCAGAAACTCTCAACATACCTGGTTTATCTATTCAACAAAGTCTCAATCCCCCACTGATTCCTAGCTTGGTTTATGTTGAAGATGCCTCGAAGGGGCAAGTGTTATTGGGTCAACAAGTGCGCGATCGCGGTCTTGATTTAAAAAATGACCCGCGATTTTTCCGCAGCTTTAAACGCGGTATTGGTGCAGACATCCAAGGTTTCTTACCAGAGTTGGATGGACAAATCGTTACTTTTGAGCAGGTGGGGCAATTGTTCCTCTCTCAAATCATTGAGCAATTGGCACCACTGCAAGGGGGAATAGATTCTCTGGTGTTAACTGTACCTGTAGACAGCTTTGAGGCTTATCGCCACTGGCTGGGACAAGTTTGCCAAACCCTACCCGTTGAACAAGTGCGGATGCTGGATGAACCAACAGCAGCGGCTTTGGGCTATGGCTTGGCAGATCAAGAAATTCTCTTGGTGATTGACTTTGGCGGTGGAACGTTGGATTTATCTCTCGTGCGGCTAGATCAAACCGTGCAAAGAATTCAAAAGCCGGTAGGATTTCTTCTCAAGTGGGGTAACAAGTCCTTAGCCGAAGACTCAAAGCAAAAGGTAAAAACCGCTCGCGTGTTGGCGAAAGCTGGGCAAAATTTGGGTGGTACTGACATCGATAATTGGCTGGTTGATTACTTTGCCAAAACTCAAGGGTTGGTGGTGAGTCCTTTGACAACGCGACTCGCAGAAAGAGTGAAGATTCAACTTTCAAGCCAAACCCAAGCAAGCGAAGTTTATTTCAACGATGAGACGTTTGAGAGTTATGAGTTAGATCTCAACCGCGACACTCTAAACACTATCCTCGCAGAACACGCGTTTTTTGAACGACTTGATGAGTCGATGACTTCTCTGTTGCAGCAAGCACGACGCCAAGGGATAGAAGTTTCAGATATTAACGCTGTTTTACTTGTCGGTGGAACTGTACAACTGAGCGCAGTACAAACATGGGTTAAGCAGTATTTTAAACCAGAAAAAATTCGTTGTGAGCGTCCTTTTGAAGCCATTGCCCAAGGCGCTTTACAAGTTGCTCAAGGCGTGGAAGTGAAAGATTTTCTCTACCATAGCTATGGTATCCGGTATTGGGATCGCCGCAACAAATGCCATAGCTGGCATCCTATTGTTAGGGCTGGTCAGCCTTACCCGATGAGTCAGCCAGTAGAATTAGTTTTGGGCGCTTCTATGGAGAGTCAGCCCAGTGTTGAATTAATTATGGGTGAGTTGGGTGCGGATACGGGCGGTACGGAAGTTTATTTTGATGGCGATCGCCTGATTACTCGCAGTGCAGCCAGCTGTCAAACAAACGTCAAACCCCTTAACGATAAAGATGGGGCAAGATCAATTGCTCAACTCACACCACCAGGGTTTCCGGGGAGCGATCGCATCAAAGTTGGCTTTCAAGTTGATGAACAACGCTTTTTGCGAATCACAGTTGAGGACTTGTTGACAAGTGAAACGCTGTTGGAAAATCAAGTTGTGGCGCAGTTGAGTTAAATCAGGGAACAGGGAACAGGGAACAGGGAACAGGGAACAGTAAACGACTGATAACTGATAACTGATGACTGATAACTGATAACTGAAAAATATGGTTTGTAGTCAGCGCTTCGGTGCTGACTACAAAACATTCCCTACCTTTGCACTACCACTGGCGTTCCTATCGATGCCCAGTTAAACAGCAATTTAGCGTTTTTGGGAGCTATATTTATACAGCCATGACTGATTGGTGTTCCAAATTTTTTATGCCAGTAAGCACCATGAATTCCATAACTTCCGCTGTAATACATAGTATATGGAACGTCAGGAATATCATAGTCCTCACCCTGCATTCGGGCAGACTTGTACTTGGATTGAATTTGAAAAACACCAGTAGGAGTCGGGGTAGATTTCTTACCTGTAGAAATAATAAATGTATAAACAGGTTTGTCACCTTCCCAAGCTGTTAAGCGTTGGTTTGAAAGCTTAATTTGAATCCAACGCTGTTCGGATTGTTGTAGCACTAGTATTTGTTCTTTAACCGTCTGGCTTTTTGATTGCGCCCAAACCTGATTGGAAGCACTCAAAAAAACGTTTAAAGTCAGTGCCATTCCAGTTATGAATAGCTTCAAGGGACGCATCGACATAGGAGAAAATAGACTGTTGATCATACATACACTCAAATAACAGCCGTTTGGGGAAAGTTTTAGCTTTCTCCTATAATTCCTATTTTATTGCATCAAAATCATGGTATTTTGTTTAATTTCATATAAATTGAAGCATCAGCGACAATACCCGCCTCAGTTTAGATCACAAGGTATACTCGAAGTCAGCAAAAGAGGTGTAATACCGTTTCACTTTAAGGTTGATACAAATAGGCAGCAGAGGAGCAGAGGAGCAGAGGAGCAGAGGAGCAGGGGAGAAAGAATTAGAGACTAATCATTTGTATCAAGGATTTCGTGAAATGGTATAAGAGGGTAGGGTGTAAGGGTGTGGGGGAGAGGAAAATGCTGTGCACCATCGCCCGAAAGCACATCTCGTTGCGCTGGTGCTACCAAACTTGCTAAACGCTGACTTGTCCCTTTATCCCTTCGGCTTCGGGATACGATATTGACTTTGTTGGCAAATTGAGCTTTTTACAACACGCGAAAAACAGAAGCTCAAATAAATAATTTTCCGAAAATTTCTTTCTATAGTAATACTTTATATACCTTAATAGGTAAGTAAGTCGGTGCAAAAAAACCAAACTGTGTGAAGAAAAGTAAAAAAGGCTCAAACTCTTTCTCTCCCTGCTTGAGTGCTCTTTGCTCTCTGCCTTATTCCAACAAGAATTATTTACGCCGATCTACTTAGATTAAACATAAAACTAGTATAAATCTGAGTAAAGGTTTTAGATCTTTCTTTAACTTTTACTCTCTCAAGTACTGCATAAGTAAACCAGTTTGTCATCTACATATACACACAGCAAAGTCAGCCTAAAAGGTTGTATTTGCTTTGAGGGGATGTTCACCTCAATCATTGTACTAAGTAAGTCGGTGTGAATAAATAAAACTATGTAACAGAATGTAAAATCAGTGAAACCGCAAGCGAATTGCACCAGTTCCAAGGGAAGACGCTGCACTTTCGCTCGATTCGTGCGCTTTGCGCTTACATTACACTTCGTTTCATATGCGCTCTTAGGGCACGCTACGCGTTAGCCCTTGGCGTGCGCTTGCGCTTACGCAATGACATAGCGTGAATTATTTAAGTCGTTCTACTTACTGTAGAGGACAAAGATTGACTGCTGCTCAGATATTTCTTCTATAACTAGAATTTCTTATGTTGAAATTAGATATACCAACACTGCCTCACATTCTGGGATTCTTGGCATTATTTAGTTATATTGTCACATTACTTCCGACAATACTAAGAATTGTTTTCCCTCAAACAAAAGAGACTGGTATTCCTCAATGGCTACTAAAAAAACGCCGTATGATAGGAATTTTGGCGTTCTTTTTTGCTTTTTGTCATGGCTTTCTATTAGTCAAACAAAGAAAAATTGATTTCTTAGACTTAGAGACATCTTGGATTTATATCCAAGGAATAGGAACTTTCATAATTTTTACACTTCTGGCTATAACTTCTAATGATTGGAGTGTAAAGAAGCTGAAGAAAAACTGGAAGCAATTACATAAACTCACTTATTTGGCTATGTTTATTTTAACCTGGCATGTTTGGGACAAAATGTTAGGTCATTGGACATATTTAACGCCCTTTGCAATTGTGAGTTTAAGCGGAATCATAGTTTTATATTTTCTAAGAATTCAGATAGAAAAAGGTAAAAAACAACAAAAAAAGGAAAACATAAGTAAAAAACCATTGTGATAAAAAAACAGGTAATAGCAATGACAATAAATAGTCCAAAAAACAAGCATTTTGATATGCTGTTAAAAACCACCTATTGGAAAATTTTATTAGGATTTTTAATCACTACAACAGCGGCTGTTGTAGAGTTGAGTTGGTGGAATTTGTCTTCAGTACCAAATACTTCATCAACCTCTAAATCGTTACTAACTACTCGGCCTATTCGCACTCTCAAAGCTCATTCCGTATGGGTTTATGCAGTAGCAATTAGCCCGGATGGCAAAACTTTAGTCAGTGGTGCCTACGATGGCACTCTTAAGATTTGGAATCTGCAAACTGGCAAATTACTCGATACTATCGACGCTCATAGCGATGCAGTTGAATCCCTAGCCATTAGTTCTGACGGGCGTATGCTTGTTACCGGCAGTTGGGATAACGAGGTTAAGTTGTGGAATCTCCAAACCCGCAAACTCATCCGCACTTTCTCAGGACATTTAGACGATGTTGAATCTGTTGCCATTAGTCCAGATGGAAAGCAGATCGCAAGTGGCAGTTGGGATAAGACTATCAAGCTGTGGAATGTGGAGACTGGGGAGGTGATACGCACTATAAAACAACAAGATGCAGTCAGAACCCTAGCGATAAGTCCTAATGGGCAGCTTCTTGTCAGTGGTAATGAAGACGGCAAAATTATGATTTGGTACCTCAAAACTGGAAAGTTGAGAACCGCCCTAGCAGCACATGATCAAGCCGTTTGGTCTATTGCTTTGAGCCCTGATGGCAAAACTCTTGCTAGTGGCAGTTATGACAGGACTATTAAGTTGTGGAATTCCCAGACAGGGGAATTACTACACACTCTTGTAGGACATGACAATCCAGTTTGGTCTGTTGGCTTCAGTCCTGATGGAAAGCAAATCGCCAGTGGTAGTTATGACCGGACAATTAAGTTGTGGAATGTCCAAACTGGGGAGTTGCTTAACACTCTTGTCGGGCATAACAAAGCCGTTTGGTCTGTGGCTTTCAATCCTCAAGGTCATACTCTCGCCAGTGGTAGTGCAGACGAAACTATCAAGATTTGGCAAGTGCCTTCAAAAACTGGTATTGCCACACCACCTTCTGCTGCAGAATTAGCAGCAGTTCTGACTAAACAACCAGAAAGCACAGACTCCACCCTGTTTTATCCTTTGAACCAAAAGGTTTACAACCAAGTGAATCAAGCTTGGCAACAACGAGGGCGGAGTCAGGAAAATTTAGTTTACCGCTTGGCTGCAGGCGGTGATGGAGCAATTTTAGGTTATCAACTCGTCAATTCAAATGGTAGTCACTTAACTGAAGAAACCACGAAGAAAAATGACTTACTTTCTAAGCTGGTGAAGAGACAACCAGCAGCTAGGGAAGCAATTGTCCATTTCAGGGTGGTGTTTACTAAGCAAGGCATACTCCAAGTTAGCCCTTGGCAAGGATATAACACGACTAACTAATTTTTTGCATCAAGCTTGCTGCATTTTGAGAAATTGCCTCCCAGTTTTGTGTATCGACAAACTCTTTAAGAAACAATTGACTACTCAAACCAACTGCGATCGCCCCCGCTTCTAAAAATTCTTTGGCATTTTCTAAAGTCACACCCCCTGTCGGAATCAAGGGAATGTGACCCAAAGGTCCTCGTAAACTTCTTATATAACTAACTCCTCCCACCGCTTCTGTGGGAAACACCTTGACACAGGTTGCTCCACAAGACCAAGCAGTCACTATTTCCGTTGGGGAGAGTGCTCCTGGTATGATAGCTACGCCTATATCCACTGCTGCTTGAATCATCTTTGGATCAACGTGGGGAGTGAAGATAAATTGTGCCCCCGCTGCAATTGCTTCTTGCATTTGTTGTAAATTTAGCAGCGTACCAGTTCCAATAGTACAATTAGGTAATTCTATTTTTAGTTGTGCAATCAGTTCAGTCGCACCGGCACTATTCCAGGTAATTTCAATTAACTGTATTCCCCCAGATGCCACAGCCAAAGCCATTTGGCGTGTCAAGGACACTTCTGGGGCGCGGACAACTGCAATAACTTTATGTTGTTTGAGTTGCGATAACCAAGCTTGACCAGACATTTTTATCGAGTTTTATATTTTAGATAGCAGTTTTGATCATAGTAGATTGTAGTTCTCTACCTTTTGAATCTTTCAAATTCTGTCTTAATGATTAGGACATGTATCTTGTATCCTACCATAGATATACTTCGTTTCAATACTAAGGAGTTAAATTGATCTTCTTCGCCTATCTTTAGGAAGACATCTCTGCCTATTTATCATTTTATCAATAGTCTACTAACTCATGAGTGATAACTAATAACTGATGATTCATTAGACAAATTAAGTCGCCAGCCAGATGACACAACTCCAATCGATTTCTACATTAAAAAAGGATAGACATTCTTAATTCATCTGGTCACAATATTATGCCTCTCTATAAACTTGCAGACTTTGATCCAAATTATCGAGAAACTTTAGGTGGCGACGATATCACAGCTTTGGACTTATATACAGAAGGTGGAGTCAGAGTTGGCTCAGTCGGTGATGTTCTAGTTGATGCAGATGGTCGTTTTCGTTATTTAGTTATAGATACTGAGTATAATTCATATAATAAAAGAATATTGCTACCAATTGGTCTTTCCCGGACAGATTATAATCAGCGGCGTGTTTATGTCGATGGGCTGAGCAAAGAGCAAGTGCAAAGTTTGCCTGTCTACAAAGATGACATGACTGTTGATTACGATTATGAAGAGCAGGTACGTAAGTCTTATCGTCCGAATTCTACTGATTTAAATCACAAGCAAGATACTTATAATTACCAACAGGATGCATCCCTATACGACTTGAATGACCAGAACCATCAAACTTTCAAACTATACGAAGAGCGGCTTATTGCCAATAAAAACCGTATCAAGACAGGAGAAGTAACAGTTGGTAAGCATATTGAAACAGAAACAGCACGTGTTTCAGTACCAATTGAAAGAGAGCGAGTTATTATTGAGCGAGTGAATCCTACAGATGCAGGTAGAGCAGTAAATCCCAGTGAATTTCAGTTTCAAGAAGGGGAAATAGCACGCATAGAAATCTACGAAGAAACCCCTGATATTCATAAAGAGACGTTTGTACGTGAAGAAGTCCGCGTTAGAAAAGTAGTTAAAACAGAGACAATTGAAGCACAAGAAACAATTCGTCGGGAAGAGTTAGATGTTCGTACTCAAGGAGATTTACCCATAGCTCAAACTGATATGACTCCAAATGATCTTGTTTAAATTGCTTTTTTCAAAACTTTTTGAATAGAGTTGTAATCTAAAAAAAGACAGGCAAGATAAAAAGGACTCATATTTTGCCTGTCTTTGTTATTTAAAACTCTGCTCTGAACAAAAAGTATAAAACTTAAAAAAAAGCAAGAGAAGTTAATCACAAAAAATAAGATATGACTTTAGAATACTAGTAACATCAACTGATTCCGTCGTTAGGGAGATGGAGTATATTTGATAATCTGGTTAACATCATAGATGAGAAATGAGAAAATAGGTTAAGAGGAAATTATCATGGCTTTATATAAAATTGCAGACTTTGATGCAGACTACAAAGATACTTTTCAAGGTAATGACATCAAAGGAATGGGTGTTTATGGGGAAGGAAGCGATGAGAAAGTCGGTACTGTAAGTGATGTTTTAGTAGATGAAGAAGGTCATTTCCGCTATTTAGTTGTTGACCTAGGTTTCTGGATTTTTGGCAAGAAAGTCTTGTTACCAGTTGGTCGTTCTCGCATTGACTATAACGTTGATCGCGTTTATGCAATTGGAATGACCAGAGAACAAGCTGAAAGATTACCTGAGTACAACGAGCATGACGTTCTTGATTACGACTATGAAGAGCGGGTACGCGATACATATCGCCCTGCTTTAGATACAACTCGCGCTCCCTTAGATACAACAACTCCTTTGGAAGCATCGGCTGGTTTAGCAGATCCAAGATTGTCAGCTGGTTTAGCAGATCCAACATTGTCAGCTGGTTTAGTAGATCCAACATTGTCAGCTGCCACAGCAGGATATCAGCCAATACCTGCGGCAAATTATCCCACTTATGACCGGGATACATATAAATATGATCAAGATGCTCCGTTGTACAATATGAACGAGCAGGATCATCAAACCCTCAGATTATATGAAGAACGGCTAGTTGCTAACAAGAGACGCCAGAAAGCTGGGGAAGTCACGGTTGGAAAACGTATTGAAACTGATACTGCACGAGTTGCGATTCCAGTAGAGAAAGAGCGAGTTGTTGTTGAGCGAGTCACTCCAGCAGATGCTGGTAGAGCAGTTGCTCCTGGCGAAGCAACGTTCCGTCAAGGAGAAGTTGCTCGCGTAGATATCTACGAAGAAACTGCTGACGTTCGCAAAGAAGCTTTTCTACGTGAAGAAGTCAGAGTCAGCAAAGTGGTAGACCAAGACACGGTTGAGGCTCAAGACACAATTCGTCGTGAAGAATTGGATATAAACGCTCCCGGTCTTCCCATTGATGAGCGCTAAATAAAATATTTTGCCCTAAGTGATGCAAGTAGAGACCCGAAATTTCGCGTCTCTACTTATCATTAGTAAAGTTAATGACATCAATATTTTTTAAAATTTCAACTCAGCAGTTATGACTTTTTAACAATGATTGACAAAAAAAAATATAATATCAGTCATGAAAAGGCAAGTAAAATTGCAAGAATTAGTAATCTTTTAAAAAATTTAAGGGCAAAACTCAAAAAATATACCGTTATTGATAGAGAAAGTCAGATTGTAGGTGAAGTTAGAGATTTAATAATAGATATCAATCGTCAGCTAAATTTTGTGGTATCGAAATCGGACAATCAGGAAAATGATCGATTAATTCTATTAAGCAGTAAGCTCGTCGAGAAAGTTGACTCAAAAATTAAATTTATTTTCATAAACTTAAAGAAATCGCAAGTACAATATTTACCTAACTATATAGAAAGAGAAACTCAAGATAGTGAAATGGAAGATAATTTAAACACTCAAGAAGCAAATACACAAAACTCAGAGTTGATTGCAGCAGTAGCAGCTGCTACAAATAGTCAGGTCTCTTCAGTAGAAGATGTTATTCGTTTGCTCGGAGAACGATTAATAATTGAGCGCACCAAACGTAAAGTTGGTGAGGTGATTGTCCGTAAAGAAATTGAAACCCAAATTGTACAAGTGCCAATCCGGCGCGAGAAACTGATAGTCGAACAAATTAGCCCAGAATACAAACAGCTTGCACAAATAGATTTAGGAGAAGAAGCAATTTCTGGTGTTGATTTGATTCAAGGGGAAACATCTGCATCGACGACTACCCATTTGGATGATGCTGTGAGTGTAAATAGTGAAGTTAGCTCTCCAAAAATATCGACGACTGCCCATTTGGATGATGGTTTAACTGTAAGTGGTGAATTTAGCTCTCCAAAAATAGCCAGTTTACTTTTAAATGCGATAGCCCTAGAGCGAAATCATGGATGCAAAGCAGTGCGAGTCACAGTCATTGTGGAAGATGAAGAACATCAGAAAACATATAAGGAGTGGTTTGCCCGCACCTCAAAAGGGTAAAAGCCCAATCCTATCATCCCAATAATTTTTCAATAGACCCTAAGTCCGTAACGACTTGGGAGTCTTTATTTTTTTGAAGTCCCCTTTTTTATCAAATAATTTGGAAAGTTGCTATGTTCTGTTGTAGCTGAATATCGTTGCATCTATATAAAAAGTTAGATAAGTATGACTCGTAATATCTATGCCCTGCTGGTTGGCATTGACGAATATCTAAGTCCTGTCTCTGCCCTTCAGGGCTGTGTCAACGATATCATGGCTGTACAAGAATATTTGCAAGGACGGGTTGCGACAGATGGACATCAGCTACATCTGCGTACACTACTAAATCAAAATGCCACCCGTCAAGCAATCATTGATGGTTTCCGGCAACATCTGTGCCAAGCCAGTAGTGAGGACGTGGTATTGTTTTACTTTGCAGGGCATGGTAGTCAAGAGGAAGCCCCAGAAGAGTTTTGGATTTTAGAGCCAGACCAACTCGATGAAACCATTGTGTGTTTCGACAGTCGCAGTCCCGGAAGTTGGGACTTGGCGGATAAGGAGTTGGCGAAACTGATCGCTGAAGTAGGGGAAAAAAATCCTCACATTACTATTATTATGGACTGCTGTCACTCTGGTTCTGGTACTCGTGATTTGGACAGGGAAATAGCAGTCCGTCAAGCCCAAAGTGACCGACGAAAGCGACCTTTAGACAGCTTCATCTTCTCCTTAGCAGAAGTCAACCAATTAGCAGCTTCCCAGAGTCGGGAAGAAAATCTAAGTCGCTGGAAGTTCCTGCAAGGAAAACATATTTTTCTTTCCGCTTGCTTAAACACCGAATTAGCTAAAGAGTATAACGGGGATGGGCAACGTCGGGGAGCATTTTCTTACTTTTTGCTCGACACTTTAAAGAAAGCGAATGGTAACCTGAGTTATCGAGACTTATTCAAGCATACTAATGCTTTGGTTCGCAGTAAAGTTACAGCGCAATCTCCGCAAATAGAAGCAACAGTTTTAGGGGACTTAGACCAACCTTTTCTTGGGGGTGCGATCGCCCCACGCACTCCTTACTTTACTGTTTATGATCACAAAGACTACGGCTGGGTGATTGATGGCGGTGCAGTCCACGGAATTTTTCAACCTGTTGGGGATGAGACAACCTTACTGGCGTTGTTTCCCTTTGATAGTTCTGCTGAACAACTGCGTCAATTGTCAGGGGCAGTCGCTCAAGCAAGAGTGCTGCAAGTCCTACCGCAAGTTAGTAAAATTCAGATCAGCGGTATAGACAACTTAAACCCCGACACAACTTTTAAAGCAGTTGTCACGAGTTTGCCCCTACCACCTAAAAGAGTTTTCATCACAGGGGAAGAAGCAGGGATAGAACTTGCTCGCACTGCACTCTTGCAAGCCGGTCCTCAAAGTCAACCTTCCTTATATATTCGTGAAGTCACCACCCCTCAAGAAGCCGAGTTCCAACTGGTTGCTCGTGATGGTAAATATTTCATAACACGACCCGCTGATGACCGTTTGTTAGTCGCACAAATTCCGGATTACACAACCGCAACAGCTTTACAGGTTATTCAGCGATTAGAACATATTGCCCGTTGGACAAATATTGTTGAACTCTCCAGTCCCGCCAGCAGTCATATTCGACCTGATGCAGTGCAAATGGTGATTGAACAAAACGGACAAGAACTGCAAGATGTGCAACTGCGCTTGGAATATCGACAGGAAAATGGCAAGTGGAACCCACCTTCTTTGAGAATTAAGCTGAAAAACACCAGTCATGAACCACTGTACTGCGCTCTGCTGGATTTAACAGACCGCTACACCGTCAGTGCTGATTTATTTGACGGCGGAGGACTCTGGCTACAACCAAGACAAGAAGCTTGGGCATTAGGAGGTAACTCGATTTCTGCCACAGTTCCAGAAAAACTATGGCAGGAACAAGGAATTACCGAAGTCAAAGATATTCTCAAACTGATTGTCAGTACCGCCGAATTTGATGCTACCTTGCTTCAACAAAGCGAGCTTGATTTACCTTCTCGCTCAGTACCAACACCTCGTCGTGGTAAAGGTACTCTAAACCGCCTCATGAACCGGATTCCATCTCGTGACATCACAGCCAAACCAGAGGAAGAAGAATTATGTGACGACTGGGTAAGCAGTCAAATTACCATCACAACTGTGCGCCCTCAACAGACAACTTTGGTGCCCAAGGGAGAAGCTAACCGCTCTAGCACACCCCGTATTACTACCCAAAAAACTGCTGTTTCGACACCTGTTGTTAATACCACTACTAACAGTACTCAAGCCCAGGCAACTAAACCCAAATGGTTAATTGGCGGGGTTATTGGAGGATTAGCTGTATTCGCAATGATTGGCTTGCTGTTCTCGCCGCATAAATCAAATGACACACAACTCAGCAATCAAAGTTTTCAAAGTCAGGTACGTTAGCCATAGGTGAGGGAGTAGCCACCTTTTTTGAAAGCTGCATAAGTTGCAAATGGTGTCACCTATATTCTCATATCAGCGAACTGGTAAAAACAGAAATAAGGAACTACCGCCATGCCAGACTTTGCACGCAATATGGCATTTGTGATTGGCATAAATAATTATAGCAACGGCATTCCCCCCCTGCGCAACGCCCTGAATGATGCCAAAAAGCTAGTGGAAATTCTGCGCGAACAGCATGGATACCAGGTGTGGGTGTGTTTAGACCAAGTAGCAACTCTCAAGAATCTTCAGGATTTATTCGAGAAAACTCTTGCACAACAAGTTAAACCAGATGACCGCTTGCTGTTTTACTTTGCAGGTCATGGTATTGCTCTCAACAGTGAGGATGGTCCGAGTGGTTATTTGATTCCCCAAGATGCCAAGTTGGGAGATACCAAAACCTACTTACCGATGACCCAGGTACATGAAAGCCTGAGTAACTTGCCTTGTCGTCATTTCCTGGGTATCCTCGATTGCTGTTTTGCTGGGGCTTTTCGTTGGTCAAGTACTAGAGACTTGTTAATGGCATCAGAGGTGATTCATCAAGAACGCTACGATCGCTTTATTACTGACCCAGCATGGCAGGTGATAACTAGTGCCGCCTCCGACCAAAAAGCCTTAGATGCGTTTACTTTCAACATTGATCGCGGTGAAATTGGCAATCATTCCCCATTCGCCAGTGCGTTGCTTGAAGCACTCACAGGAAGAGCTGATGCTTTTCCTCCGGCTACTAATGATAAACCCTGTGGAGATGGGGTGATTACTGCTACGGAATTGTATTTATATTTGCGCGATCACGTCGAATTAGCCACACAAGAAAATCGCTTACGACAAACCCCCGGAATTTCGGCACTGAACAAACATGACAAAGGCGAGTACATTTTCCTGACTCCAGGACACGTACTGAACTTACCACCAGCACCTCCTTTGGATGAGTCGAAAAATCCTTATCGCGGTTTGCTGTCGTTTGACGAAAAACACAGTGACCTGTTTTTCGGTAGAACTGCACTTGTAGACAAACTGCACAAGTTTGTGACCACTAATCCCCTCACCGTGGTATTGGGTGCTTCCGGTTCAGGGAAGTCCAGCTTGGTGAAGGCGGGATTAATTCCTCAACTGCGAAAGTCAACTATGGAGCATATGGAGCAATGGTACATTTTGTCAACGATACGTCCTGGTGAGTTTCCGTTGCGGGCGTTGAATATTGCGCTCAAAAATGCCAAATTGCCAGAAGTAGAAGTTTCCAATCCTTCTTTTGGGCAAGCTGTGAAGAACCTTGCCGAGAGTATAAAAGTTTGGGCAACTAGCAACCCTAACTTCAAGCTACTACTATGTATTGACCAGAGTGAAGAACTGATTACCTTGTGCCGGGATGAGAAGGAACGTCAGGAGTTTTTTAGGCAATTAGGTGAGGCGATCGCCACTTATCCTCAGCAACTACGAGTAGTAATTACGCTGCGCTCCGATTTTGAACCCCAGCTGCGAGACTTTATCTTACAATTGCTTCCTAATGCCCTTCAGTTGGAAAACACCGCCATAAAAAATAAGTGGAAAGTCGCGCGATTTATTGTGCCTGCGATGTCGCGAACGGAATTACGCGAAGCAATTGAGAAACCAGCAGAAGCACGGGTGATGTATTTCTATCCGCATAGTCTGGTAGACCAGTTGATTGATGAAGTAGCGGATATGCCAGGAGCATTGCCGTTGCTATCCTTCGCCTTGAGGGAGATGTACTTGAAGTATTTAAAGCGACAGCGGGAGGCTAGTAACAGCGGTATAACTATTGACCGCGCTTTCACCCAAGCAGATTATGAAGAATTGGGAGGGGTGATCCAATCTCTAACGCAACGCGCTGACCAAGAGTATAAAGCACTAGTAAAAGTTAACCCAGCTTACGAGCAAACTGTACGTCACGTGGTGCTGCGGATGGTTGCTCTTGGGGGTGGGGAAATAGCACGCAGACAAGTACCGAGGTCAGAACTGGAGTATCCAGAGGCGTTACAACCGCAAATCGAAGAGGTGATTAAGCGCTTTAGTGATGCACGCCTACTGATTAGTGGGACAGATGCAGAAGATAAATCTTATGTGGAACCTGCCCATGATGCTTTGGTGCGGGGTTGGCAAAGATTACAGAATTGGATCAAACAGGAGAAAAATCTAAGACTGCAACGCCGTTTAACACCTGCAGCTGTTGAGTGGAAAAGCAAGCAACAGAAAGACTATCTTTGGCACAGTGATCCTTATTTGGATGTATTACAGAAGGAGGTACTCAACTCATCAAAAAACAACTGGTTAAACCAGGTAGAAACTGAGTTTGTCAAGCGTAGCATTCAACGTCTAGAAAACAACTACCGTATCAGAATGGGCTTAATTGCGGCTGCACTTATTACTGTGTCGGGATTTGGTATTATTGAGTGGTATCAAAGGCAAGTTGCTGAACTTCAAGCCTTAGCTTCATCCAGTGAAGCACTGTTTGCTTCAGGTCGTCAGTTAGATGGATTGAGAGACGGTTTAAAGGCAGGGCAAAAACTAAAATCTCCTATTGGTGCAATAGTGCCAGCCGAAGCTAAAAGCCATGTAAAAACTGCCCTCATGCAAGCAGTCTCTTTGGTTAATGAGCGTAATATCTTACAAGAACCTAATGACAAGCAGAATCAGGTGCGTAGTGTTAGATTCAGCCCCGACGGCTCGATCCTAGCTTCCGCTGGCGATGACAATACTATCAGACTCTGGAATGTGGCGAGTGGGAAGGAATGGCATAAGTTCACTGGGCATAAGATGAGAGTCAATAGCGTTGACTTTAGTTTTGATGGCAAATTGTTGGCTTCAGCTAGTTGGGATGGAAAAATCAAACTCTGGAATTTGGCAAATTTTAAGGAAGTTACACCACGCTCTCTAATTGGTCATAAAGAACCAGTTTACAGTGTTAGCTTCAACCAAAACGGCACGATTTTGGCTTCCGCCAGTTGGGATGGAACTATCAAACTTTGGAGAGTATCGAACGGCGATTTAATTCAAACACTTACACCGCAGAACCAGAAAAATAAAGATAAACAAAAAAACCCAGTTAACGTAGTCAACTTTAGCGAAGATGATAAGCTAATTGTTGCTTCCACTGAGGATGGAACAATATACTTGTGGGACTGGGATGACAAAAAGCAGGATGCTAAGCTTCGCAAAACTTGGCAGGGACATGAAGATCAGGTGATTGGTGTCATGTTTAGCCCAAGAGGCAAGATACTAGCTTCAGCAAGCTTTGATAACACAGTAAAACTCTGGAGTATTCCAGACGGCAAGTTAATTAAGACACTCACGGGGCATCAAAACCAGGTTTATAGCGTTAGCTTCAGTTGTGACGGTAAGACGCTAGCTTCAGCTGGTAGTGACAACACCGTTAAACTCTGGAGTTTGGATAACCCTGAAAAACCAAAAGAAATCAAGGAAATCACCACGTTAGTAGGCCATAAAAACGCAATCTTTAGCGTTAGGTTCAGTCGAGATGGTAAAAGTCTCGCCTCCGCAGGCGCTGACTCGAACATCCGACTGTGGAATTTAGAAAACGACGTAGTGGTGAAAAAGCTTCCAGTTCATAAAGATAGCGTTAATAGCGTTAGTTTTAGTCCGGTGGACAATGGTAATGAGTATACATTTGTAAGTAGTGACAAAACAATCCGATTTTGGAGTCTAAAAAATGATGAAATCACGATGTTGCCAGATAATAGTCAGATAAACAATAGCAAAAACTCCAGCCGTAAAAACAATATTGCCGCACCTGAAAAGAGTGAAAAAAGCCAAAAAAATCAGATTCGAGATCATAGGAAAACTGAGGAAAACCCAGAAGAAATTAATAGTGTCAGTCTCAATGCCAAGAATAAGATGCTAGCTTCGGGGAGTATAGACGGAACGATCAAACTTAGGGATTTGGCTACCCATAAATTAAAACAAACACTTCCGCAAGACTCAAAAGAAAATTTACGTACTCTTTATAACGTCAATTTCAATCTCAAAGGGGATATTCTTGCAGCTACTTATGAGAGCAGTATCATTAAACTGTGGCATATTTCTGGGAATGACTATAAAGACATTAAGCCCATTCATTCTGATATTAAGGGGTATACTCTAGACTTCAGTCCTAATAGTGATGTTGTTGCAACAACTAACGACAATGGCATTATCAAGCTCTGGAAAATGGCGAATGGTCAGGAAATTCAGCAACTAAAAGGAAATGAGAGCAAAAGCCTTAATTTTAGCCCTGATGGTAAGATTCTCGCCTCAGCTGATGCTGATCACACAATCAAACTGTGGGATATGACTAACTATAAGCTAATCAACACACTAAAAGGGCATACAGAAGCAGTGCGTGATGTGCGTTTTAGCCCAGATGGTCAGATACTGGCTTCGGCAAGTGAAGATAATACCATCAAACTTTGGAATAGAGATGGTAAAGAACTCATCACCCTTAAAGGACATACTGCTCCCGTCTACAGCGTAAGCTTTAGCCACGACGGTAAGTACCTCATTTCTGGTGGTGCTGATAAAACTGTTCGTTTGTGGAATTTAAAATTTCTGGATTTAGAACCTTTGGTTGATCGTGGTTGTCGATGGGTACGTGACTATCTCCAGAATAACCCCAATGTCAGTGAGAGCGATCGCCACCTCTGCGACAACTAGTTCTTACTTTTAAGAGCGATCGCTTCGCTTGGCTGACGCGCAAAGCGCTCAGCATGAGCGTGAGGCAGATCGCGCTTCTCACCAAATGAAAAGTAGAGACATTGCATCCAACGTCTCTAAATGCCAAATGGTATTGAGCTATGGACCTCTGTCTTTCCCCGGTGAATCGCATGCACGTTCTGTGTCAGCTACAACTTCATTTTCCAGACTTCTTTTCAATTCTTTCTTTTTTAAATCAATCTCTTTCTTAACATCCTCAGTTTCAGATGTTACTTGACTTTCAGGATCTTTTTTCGATTCTTGATTTTCCATATTCGATATTGCACCCAAATTTTGTAACAGTGATATTACCCTACTAAAATCATACCTCTAATTTATCTTTCTACTGCCCCCAAAGCTTTTAATGTGTTTTTCTGAGAAGTTGTTAAACCAATGGCATCTTTAATATTCATACCTTCATAGGGTCTATCGATTCTCATCGTTTTCACGCATTCCCCTGTTTCAATATTCCAAAGCTTGATAGTTTCGTCTTCGCTGCAGCTGACTAATAAGGGAGAATTGGGACTAAACGCAATTGACCGTACTGCTTTATGATGTCCTGCAAATGTTTTTAAATTTTCACCTGTAGTAACATCCCACAGTTTAACTGTTTGGTCGTCGCTTCCACTCGCTAAAGTTTTGCCATCTGGACTAAAGGCGATTGTTCTGACTCGATATGTATGTCCTTGAAATGTTTTAAAAATTCCGCCTGTGCTAACATCCCACAGCTTAATTGTTTGGTCTCCACTAGCACTTGCAAGGATGCCTGCACAGGGACTAAACACAACAGATAAAACCCAGTCACTGTGTCCTGGGAACGTTTGTAAACAAATTCCTGTACTCACATCCCAAAGCTTTACTGTGTTATCGTCGCTACCACTTGCCAGCATTGAACTTTGAAGATTAAAAGCAACTGTTTTGACGTGATGAGTGTGTCCTTCGAGAGTGTGCAAACATTCACCCGTGCGCCAATCCCAAAGCTTTACGGTTTGGTCACGACTAGCACTTGCTAAAATTTGTCCATCTAAGCTGAAACTGATTGCATTTACCCAACTACTGTGTCCCCAAAGTGTTTTCACACACTCACCCGTACTTGCATCCCAAAGCTTTATGGTTGTGTCATCACTACTACTTGCTAAAATTTGACTTTTTTGGTTTGTTTCAACATCTGAAGTAATGAATTTGCTTGTACGAACATCTATATTTTGTGGTGCAAAAGTGACTGACGAAACCAAGTTAGTATGTCCTTGTAAAGTTTGTAGACATTCACCTGTCACAACATCCCATAATCTCACTCTTTGGTCTTCGCTACTACTTGCCAGCATTTGACCATCTGGACTAAAAGCGACAGATAACACCCAATTACTGTACCCATCCACTGTTCTTAAGCATTGTCCTGTATGAACATCCCACAGCTTCATCGTTTGGTTTTCACTGGCGCTGATTAGAGTTTGTCCATCTGGATTAAAAGCAACCAACCAAACGCGTGAAGCGTAGCTATCGCCTAAAGGCGAATCGCTATGCTCATGCAAAGTTTGCAAACACTCTCCTGTTAAAGCATCCCATATTTTGACTGTTTTATCTTCACTCCCCGTTGCCAATGTTTTGCCGTCTGGGCTGAAAGCAACTGCCCACACATAACTGTTGTAATCTGGTAATATTCCCATGCACTCACCACTGGCTAAATCCCAGAATTTGACTGTTGTGCCATCACTTGCAGTGACTAGTGTTTGCCTAAACCCCTGCGGGGACGCTGCGCTAACAGGACTCAGAGCAATAGATAGCACCCAATTGATATGAGTTTCTAGGATTTGTAGACACTCACCCGTGTTTACATCCCAAACTCTCACGGTTTGGTCTTCACTACCAGTAATTAATGTTTGCCCATTAAGACTGAAGGTAGCAAACATGACTCGACTGGTATGTCCCGGCAAAATTTTTAAGCATTGTCCGGTGTGGGTATTCCATAATCTAATTGTTTGGTCGTTGCTACCACTTGCTAAAATTTGTCCATCTGGACTAAAGGCAAGAGATTGTACCCAACTTGTATGACCTCGCAGTGTTTTAAGACATTGTCCGGTGTGGATATTCCATAACCGAATTGTTTGGTCATTGCTACCACTTGCTAAAATTTGTCCATCTGGACTAAAGGCAAGAGGTTTCACCCAACCAGTATGACCACTGTAGGTGATAATTTGTTTAATGTTTGCAACTTCCCACAAAATAATTTCATTATCAATACCTGTTGCCAAAAACTTTCCATCTGGGCTAAAAGTTGCTGAGAAAATACCTCCTAATGTTCGAGTCAAAGCAGACTTGCTTAAATCGGAGTTAGCGAAGTTGACTCGATGCAAATTCATGCCCTGTAAGTAAGCTTGCCAAACAGTTAACTTAGAAAAATCATAACCATTAAGGTCTACATGAAGTTGCCAGAGTAAATTGAGAATATTACCAGCAGCATATCCTGGTTTTTGTAAGGTAGACGACTTCAGTTTTGACAAAAGCTGATTCAAAGAAATTTGAATATTTTCTCGATGACCAAAAAGAGTTAAGAGTTTATCTACTACTGGTTTTAGGGCTAGCCTGATTTGTGCACTGAGCACGTAATCTTTGGCTTGAGATTTGATTAATGCACATCGATTTAACAATGTGATTTCTTGAGTTTCAATCTCTTGGCAAATCTGTTCGATGAATCGGTCAATCACATACTCCATCACCACCGGTTGTTGGGTAAAGTTACCAGATTTTTTCTCAATTAATGAACGCGATTGTAGAGATTCTAATGTTTCTAACAAATCTCGTAGTGAGACAGCAGGAATCATGTCTGCTTGTAACTCTGTAAACGACACCCATTCTCGATTAATTGTCAGCCAGTACATCACCTGTTGTTCTAAAATTGACAACCGATTAAACTGCTGCTCTAGTAAATCTGAAATATCTCCAAAAATAATGGTCCCTTGTTGTAAAAACTGAGCAGCATCGCCGTCAAATAAATCCGCAATAGTAGTTGCGACAATCTTTAATGCTAAAGGATTGCCTGCATAATATTCCACAAGCGATCGACATTGTTCTTCTGATACAGAAAAGCCTTTTTCTGCCATAATTGCCTGACCTTCTGCTTGTGTTAAGCCAAACAATCTCAGTGAACGAATCGGAGAGTTGATACCTTCTTTAAGGCTAATTCCTCTAGGTTTCTCTCGACTGGTTAACACCAGGCAACTCTGATGTTTACTCTCTCCCAAACATCTGAAAAGTTGCTCATATCCTTCATATCCTTGTCGATATGCTCCGGCACGTTTGTCATTACATAAAATTGACTCACCATTGTCTAGCACTAATAAACAGCGTGAGTCGCGCAGATATTTTATTAAGCAAGAGATTTTACCGTCTAAAGTTTCTGGTAAAACGGTTTGCTGTTGATTGGAAAAAAAGTTAATTAAGTCGCTCAAAAGCTCATGAATTGATGGTGCATTACGGAGACTTCGCCAAATCAAGTACTCAAAATCATCTTCCAGATGCTGTGCTAACTTCACAGACAAAGTTGTTTTGCCAATCCCACCCATACCAAGTAAAGTAATGAGTCGGCAATCTTCCTTAATAATCCATTGCCTTAATGTGGTGAGTTCTTCAGTACGTCCATAAAACACTGAGGCATCAATCGCCTCTCCCCAATCCTGATATTTGCTGGTGGCTCTTGTTTTCGTATTTTGATCTAAATGGAAATAAAGAGTTTTTTCACTCAGTTGTAACCAAGTTGGTGGTTCTGCTGCAGGATTAATACAAATAACAGGTAACCAAGAAGCACCAGGAAAGTTATCTTCTAAACCATGTAACTTTCTGCGTGCTTGCTGCACTGATAGGTGTAGAGGCAGTTGTTCCAGCGCAAAAGCTTGCAAAAAATACTTAAAAAATTCCTGTGCTACGAAATTTGGCACTGGCTCTCGCATCACAATCACTGTAGAAAAATTCAATTTCTGTAGGGCATTTGCCAATCCTAAACCATCACAAGAGTTGAAAATTGCCAAGCGTAAACCATTATCAATGGCTGCTTTCAGAGCTTCTTCTAACTGTTCAATTGTTAGACTATTATTTGTCTTGTTCTCGTTAATATAAATCCGACCTGTTTCACCTTCGCTGTGACTATGACCAGCAAAAAATAGGAGATCCCAGCCAGCAGAATCCCAAAGCTGTGTATTGAATTCTTGACGTGTTGGATTTACAATAAAAACAGGTTCTGCACCTGGTAAATTCTTGATAAACTCACTTTCTACTTCCAGACTTATGCCTTCACTGTTCCCCAAAATTGCCAAGATTCTGACTATTTTTCTATGAACTTGTGGTTGTGACAATTTGGGGCGTTTATATTCTGATTGAGACAGAGCTATTTCTGCGTGTGGATAATCATTAAATAAATCGCAGCGATACCAGGGTATTCGCCGTATTATTTCATTATCAGTTTCAAGAATTATCCGTATTTCTTCTGTTGGGTTTAGTAAGGTGCGTAGTTGTCGGCTAGTATTGAGAATTGACTCGGATTTGAGCCAAGCATTCATACTTTCTTGTAACTGTTGACATAAATCCTCGAATTCAACAGTAGAGACGTTGGTTATAGCGCCTTCATCAATTTCTAGTTCATCATCTTCCTCTGCCAACCTGGAACGTAGATACACGGTTTTACATAAACTATAATAGGTTAGCTGCCATTTTTGATACAATTCAATCAAGTTTGGTGCAGGGGGTAACGAGCCGATGAATTGCTCTGGAAGCGGTTGACTAAATGTCCACAATTGGATGGTCACTTTTGGAAATCCATCACACAAGTTACCATGTCCCAGATTGATGACAACTGACTTGCTCATTTTAAAATTAAAATATTATACGATAAATATCTATTTCACATTAGTCCATATCTTCTTTAATAGCATAAGGTTAGCGACAGCCGCGCCTAGAGTAGGGTGCAATACTATTCGGTAATATCTACGCAAATCTTAATAATTGGTGATATAGGACTCGTATTTGATTTTTGAAAAAAACTCAGTACAATTTTATTGCTTCTTAAGAGTTCCCTGTTCCCTGTTCCCTGTTAAGCGTCTCTACTTTGTGATTCACCAAATCAAACCGGATTCCTATATGTGAGTAAATAATCACAAGTGTCAAGGTTAACACTATTACCCAAAAGAATTATATCGTGGGAAAGAAAAACAACTTCCGAAAAGTTTGGAAAACCTTAACTGAACTAGGTCAAGAGTTTGGAGTGTCAGCCGTTTAATTCGGTAATCTGCTCAAGCAATATGGATTACGCGAAAAAGATGGTGAACCTAGTCAAATGGCTAAAGATGGTGGTTTATTTGAAAAAATTACGCCCAAAGAAGGTAAGTCTTATTATTTATGGCATCGTGAAAAAACGTCTGAGTACCTTATTTCTCAAGGTGTCGCTAAAAATGGAGTATCAGCTAAAGACGCTGAAATGATGACTGAAGCTCGAAAATTAGCACGCTCCTACATGGAAGCTCAACAATTAGATGATGAAGGCTCTAAGCTTGGTTACATAATGCTCTCTGAAATGGTAGATGAGATTAAGAAAGTTGGTTTAGAGCGGTTCAATCAAGCACTCAAGTCGATTGGTTACAAAGGCGACGAAGTTACTTTAGAAGACTGGTAGAAGATATTTTGAAGAAAGGAAAGTAATGATGTCAGTACTGACCTGAGAACGGGGTATAAGGAAACCCGCGCACGGAGAGACAGGACAGCGCAGTCCTTGTCTCCCGCTCTCGGGCGCGACTGCAAGAGTGGGAACTGGCTCACCCACACTCCATACTCTACACCCTTATGAACATATTTGTTCCATTTTGGTCTTGCAGTTTTAAAATTTTTGTAGTACTAATTTATCCATCACTCGCATGAGATGTTACCTAAAATAGGCATACCCCAAAATGAGTCATTACCATAGCGATCGCCAAATGTTTAAAAACTGTGAATCCTTTATGACAATGGGCGAAGAATAACATAACATGCAAAATTACTTTCACTAGAAAAATTTGCTAATTACATATTGTGCAAATAAGTGCTGACTCTCCCAAATTGGAACTAATTCTGAAGTCTGACAATCTAGAAACTACGGCTCACATTCGGACACAAAGGACAAAGACAAGTATATACAGCCATATCGGACTGCTAATTGCTCATGACTAATGGTTAACGAAGATTGGCTAGATAAAAAATCGCAATTAACATAAAAAAATCTTGTTACTTGAGTGTTCTTGAATAATCACAACCTATGAGTAATACTTGTTTGCATCAAATGACTTGGCAAAATCTGAAAACTCAACACCGCTTTGATAAGCGACACACATGAATCAACTGAACAATGGTTTCACTCTTTTTCTTAGTTTGCTAGTTGAGGCGATACCTTTCTTGTTGCTTGGGGTTTTGTTCTCTAGTTTGCTGCTGTTTTTTGTCGATGAGCGCAAACTGGTAGAAAAAATGCCCAAAAATCCGTTTCTGGGTGCATTGGTTGGTAGTCTCGTGGGCTTTTTATTTCCTGTTTGTGAATGCGGTAACGTACCAGTAGCACGACGGTTGCTGATGCAAGGAGTCCCCATACCAGTAGCAATTGGCTTTCTGCTAGCAGCACCGACTGTCAACCCCATCGTCATTTGGGCAACTTGGACAGCATTTCGCGATCAGCCAGAAATCGTCGTATTACGAGTCGTACTTTCTTTATTGATCGCAGTTATCGTCGCCTATATCTTCAGTTTTCAAAAAGATTTAGATCCTGTGGTACAACCTGCGATCGCTCGTTATCTAAAATTTAATCCGCCTGCAAAGCCACAACCCAAACGCCGCACTAAAAGTCAATTCGTTCAACAGCAGGAGGCGAGTGGATCTACTTTATTACAGTCTGGAACATATTTGCTAGGAGGACAAGCAGGACAAAGTATGCGGATGGATGGGGATATTTTGCAAGCAAAGATGCCAGCTTCTAAACCCAGTAAACCCCTATCAGATAAACTGCGGTTGTTAGTCGATAATTGTGTGCAAGAATTGCGTGAATTAGGAGCAGTATTGGTTATAGGAAGCGCCATTGCTGCTGCTATTCAAGTACTAACCCCCCGTGAATTTATCATCGGTTTGGGGGCTGGTCCAATTAGCTCGATCACTGCCATGATGATATTAGCTGTGGTGGTGTCAATTTGTTCTACAGTTGATTCATTCTTTGCCCTGTCTTTTGCCTCGACATTTACCAGCGGTTCTTTGTTAGCTTTTTTAGTATATGGACCAATGATTGACATCAAAGGTGTTGGTTTATTGTTATCAATTTTTAAACCAAGGGCTGTTATTTACTTGTTTGTTTTAGCAGGGCTGTTAACATTTCTATTCACACTCTTCATCAATTTGCACGTCCTTTAAAAAATGACTAATGACTTCAATTCCAAAAAGAAAATCTAAAATTCCTTATCAAAAATTACTGCCTTGGGTGGATGTTTTAGCTATTACAGCTTGGGGTCTTTTAATTCTGAAATACTGGCTGACTAACAAGTTAAACTTGTTAATTCACCCCGACTACTTTTGGTTAGCAATTGTAGGTGCCATTGGCTTAATAGCTATTGCTCTATTCAAGGGACTACAGCTTTTGCAGCGACGTCGTGAAATCACCCCAAATGTACAGCACTTGACTTTATTTCCACCAGGTTGGAGCAGTGCTTTAGTCTTAACAGCAGCAATCTTAGGATTATTAATCACACCCCACGTTTTTGCCAGCCAAACTGCGCTTGAACGAGGTGTGACAGATTTAATGGGAGCAACACGCGCTAAACCCCAAACAACACCCGACGAACTCCAAGGAAAACGCCCCAAACCCCAACCATTTCAGGCTTCCAGCCCTCCGGAAGAGCGAACACTGGTAGGTTGGGTACGTACGCTGAATGTCTACCCAGAACCAGACGCATATAATGGACAAAAAGTCAAGGTGCAAGGATTTGTCATCCATCCACCAGATATAGGAAAAGAACATTTGTTCTTGGCACGATTTGTGATTACTTGTTGTGCTGCAGATGCCTATCCCGTAGGATTACCAGTAAAACTGAAAGAGAGTGCTGATCAGTACCCAGCGGATACCTGGTTAGAAGTCGAAGGACAAATGGTGACGGAAAACCTAGCAAATAAACGTCAACTGACCATCGATGCAACTTCCTTGAAGAAAATTCCTCAACCCAAAGATCCATATACTTACTAGTTATCAGTGAACAGGCAACAGGCAACAGGCAACAGGCAACAGTGAAACTGATAACTGAGATAACTGATAACTGATAACTGATAATAATGACCACCAGTAAAATTTTTTTCCAACCTTTAGATCGTATTGCTATAGGACTGATACTCATCCTCTGTCTGCTGATTGGGCTATTGATGTTACAGGGTGATGCAGTTAAGCCGAGTGTGCGTCATTTTAGCTGGCAAAATCAACAAATTGCAGCAGATGACACATCCTTTACCCTCACCTTCAGTCGCCCAATGGACTCAAAAAGCGTAGAGGATAACATAAAAATTGATCCGCCTCTAGCAGGTAAAGTGAGTTGGGCAGGACGGCGGATGGTTTACACACTGATGACACCAGCCCCCTATGGAACAACGTACAAAGTGCAGCTGCAGGCAGCAAGAGATAAATTTTCCCAAAAAGAAGGGAAACATAGACAGATACAACCTTTTACAGGAAGTTTCCGCACACGCGATCGCATTATTCTTTACATCGGGGCAGATCAACAAGATAAGGGGCGATTAGTTCTTTACAACCTAAGCCAAGAACGAAAAATGGTACTCACTTCAAAAGACTTGGTTGTCATGGATTTTAAGCCCTTTCCAAATGGAGAGAAAATTTTATTTTCTGCTCGTAAAGTAGGAAGCCAAGACTTACTCTCAACTGAACTTTACACAGTGACAACAGGTATTTCTGCAAAATCTGAAAAACCAGCACAAGCACTGGGTAAAGTTGATTTACTTCTGGATAACAAAGAATTTCAAAATCTGAAATTTGACTTATCGCCAGATGGAAAAACTCTTGTTGTCCAACGAGGAAAAAAAGATGAACAGGGTGACTTTGGGCTGTGGTTTATGTCCGTAAACAACGAAAGTTCTCAGGAAAAACTAAACCCGCAACGTCTCAAAAGTCAACCAGGAGGAGACTTTATAATTACGGCGGATAGTCAAGAGGTAGCGATCGCCCAAGGTCAGGGAATAGGGCTATTACCTCTGCAAGCAGATGCCAGCAAACCCCGAGAATTTTTTCCGGAGTTTGGCTTGGTGGAGGCTTTTTCTCCGGATGGGTTGCAAGCAGCAATGGTCAAGTTTAATCCAGATTCCACGCGAGAATTGTTTTTGCTGAGGAACCAAGGTGCCCAAAAACCAGTGTTGCGCACCACAGGTTCAATTCTCAGTTGCCAGTTTGATACTGCTTCACCCACGCTTTACTGTTTGCTAACACAGCTTTTACAAGGGAAACTCTATGAAGAACAACCATATTTAGTGGCAATTGACCTCAAAAGCATGCAACAAAAACCACTGCTAGTATTGCCCCCTAACCAACGGAATGTACAGATGAGTTTAGCACCTGATGGTTTGGGGTTGTTAGTTGACCAAGTTGTACCCAAGACTTCCCCCACTGACTCATCACAAGCGAATATGTTGACAACTGATGAAGGACAGCCAATCGCTACCAGTAGTTTATGGTTAATGCCCTTGTTGCCGATCTCAGATCCTAGTGCAGTAAACGAGATTAAGCCACAACAGCTTCCCTTGGTAGGATTTCATCCCCGTTGGCTACCGTGAATAAGAAGAGGGGTATGAGCAAATGCCTTCCTCATCCCCCTTGTTCTCTTCGTCTAGGCGTTACCGCGTCAATCTCAATAAGCTACCGTACTTTATTAAGAATTTTTTCTAGTTGCTTATCATAAAAAAACTCTTTCTCTCCCAACGCTGGAGTCAGTTGAGTTAACCAGGTTGCTTTATCGTCATATCGAGCAAAAAATGGACGTTTACACCAGTTAGGATCGCGTCCTTGAAGGAAAGAAAGCACAAACACCTTCTCGCCAAAAATCTCCGCAACCCCATCCACAAGGACTTTACCTGGTAAGGCTGACATCACCGGACCCCTAACAGTTCGAGCTAACCCAGACACTTTTTGAATCGCTTCCTGAAAAATCTCCCAAGCCTGGATGATTGGAACTTCAAAGTAGTGTTTTGCCCCCGTGTCTCGTTCCATAAACATATAGTAGGGAACACAACCTAGCCGAACCTGTTCCCGCCACATCCGAATCCATACTTCTTTTGAATCATTAATCCCACGCATGAGCGGTGCTTGGGTGCGAATCTGTGCTCCTGTTGAGCGGATGCGCTTGATAGCCTCTTGAGCAATCTCGGTATCCATTTCTTTCCAGTGGTCGTAGTGTCCCATAATGGCGAGATGCTTACCTGCAAGAGTTACCTTCTCAAATAGACGCAGGACATCATCAGCATCTTCATCAGTAACAAACCGGTAGGGCCAATAAGCTACTGATTTAGTTCCAATGCGGATAGTCTGGATATGTTCAAAGCCGGAACCTAGAAGAGGTTCGATATACAGAGAAAGATGCCTAGCTTTCATAGTCATAGGGTCTCCTCCGGTAATCAAAACATCTGTGACTTCTTTGTGTTGGCGGAGATATTCCTGGAAAAGACCCGATTCACGAGTCGCAAATTTTATGCTGTCCATTCCCACAAACTGGGGCCAACGGAAGCAGAATGTACAGTAGGCATGACAGGTTTGACCCGCTGTCGGAAAAATCAGGACTGTCTCAGGATATTTGTGTTGAATCCCTGGAAGGCTATCGCCATTGAGAGTAGGAACATTGTATTCAACCTGCCCTGCTGGATGAGGGTTGAGCTGAGAACGAATTGCACTCACAACCTGATGCAGGTCTTCTGGTGCAGAATGATTAAGATACCAAACTAACTTGTCCAAATGTTCGGCACTCAGCATTTCTCCTTGGGGAAAGGTTAGACGAAAAATTGGGTCATCAGGAAGGTTCTCCCAATCAATAAGCTCCTCTACCACATAGTTGTTTGCACGGAAAGGAAGAACTTGGGCAACTGCTTTCATTGCCATGCGGTTTGCTGGTGACAGTTGTTGGAGTTGGGGGAGCTGATCTATGTCTTTAGCTCCATAGAAGCGAATTTTTCTAGGTTTAGGTTGTGGCATTTACTTAAAAAAAGTATAATTTAAAACAATTTAATTTTCTATTGCACCCAACTCTTTCAATGTCTTTTTTTGTGATTCAGTTAAACCAGTAACGCCCTTTATGTTCATTCCTTCGTAAGGTCTTGTTGCTATTAGAGTTTTCAAACATTCACCGCTTGTCACGTCCCACTGTTTAATTGCTCCATCCTGAGAAGCACTGTATAGATTTCGACCATCGAAACTGAAAACAACAGAGCGTACCCCATTGTTATGCCCTTTGAGAGTTCTGAAGCGTTGACTTTTAGTCACGTCCCAAATTTCAACGGTCTGGTCAAGACTGGCGCTAGCAATCATCTGACCTTGAGGACTGTACGCCGCAGGCGTTCTTGGAGAGTAGGCAACAGCTCGCACCCCGTCTTGACTGTTGAAAGTTTTTAAACACTGTCCGCTACGTACATCCCACAGCCTCACAGTCTTATCATCACTTCCACTGGCAAGAGTTTGACCATCTGGACTAAAATCAATCGACCATATCCGCATCGTATGTCCTTCCAAAGTGCGGATACACTTACCTGTGTGTACATTCCACAGCCGTATCGTTTTATCATCACTACCGCTAGCCAAAGTTTCACCATCCGGACTAAAGCGAACGGACTGCACCCAATTATTATGCGCCTCTATAGTTTCAAAGCATTCACCAGTACGAATATTCCAGAACCTGATGCGTTGATCAACATTACCAGTAGCTAAAGTTTGACCGTCTGGGCTGAAAGCAATTGATCGTACTCGCTCTGTATTAGGTAGAGTTTTGACAGGCTTTGCGGTACGTACATCCCAAAGATAAATCGCTTGGTCATCGCCGCCGGTGGCTAGAAGTTGACCATCTGGACTGAAAGTAATAGACCATATCCGACTGGCTTGTCCTTCCAAAATTTGGATACATTGACCAGTTTCGACATCCCACAAGCGTATCGTTTTATCATCATTGCTGCTAGCAAGCAATTTATCATTAGGACTAAGAGCGATATCGTTAACCCAATTGCTGTATCCTTGCAAAACTTGGGTGCAATTACGGCTCTCAATATCCCAGAACCTTACGGTTTTGTCATAGCCGCTGCTGGCGAGCGTTTTACTATCAGGACTAAATGCCACAGATCGTACGGAATTAATATGTCCCTCAAAAACATCTAGGCATTGACCAGTATTCAAATCCCATAATCTGATAGTTTGGTCAACACTACCACTGACTAGTAGCACAGGTGTCTCACTTGTCCCTGGAGGACACAAAGCCATGCACTGCACCAACTTGGTATGTCCCTCAAGGATTTTCAGGCATTCACCCGTATTCACATCCCATAACCGGATAGTTTGGTCAGCACTACCGCTAGCAAGTATATTACTTTGTGGACTAAAGGCAACACACTGCACTAACTTGGTATGTCCCTCAAGGATTTTCAGGCATTCACCCGTGTTTACATCCCACAGCCTGACTGTTTTGTCCGCACTACCACTGGCAAGTATATTACCTTGAGGACTAAAGGCAACGGATTGTACAAAGTAGCTATGTCCCCGGAATATTTTCAGGCTATGGTCGCTATGCATATCCCACAGTCTAATCGTGGCATCACTACTACCACTGGCAAAGATATTACCTTGAGGACTAAAGGCAACTGACCTTACCCAATTAGTATGTTCGGCAAAAGTTTTGAGGCATTGTTGACTCTCCACATCCCATACTTTCACAGTATGATCATCGCTACTACTGACAAGTGTTTTCCCATCAGGACTAAAAGCAACACATCTTACCAAGTTGGCATGTCCCTTCCAGCTAAAACGCTGTTCTCCGTACGTGACTTGCCACAAGCTAATTCTGCCATCAGCATCACCCGTAGCTAAAAGCTCTCCATGTAGTGGGTGAAATGCCACTGATAAAATACTATGTAATATTCCAGTAAAGACAGACTTATCTAAGTCAGAGTTAGTAAAATTCACATTATGCAAGTCCACGCCTCTAAGGTATGCTTGCCAAATCTTTAAATGAGAAAAATCACATTCTTTTAAATCAATTGCTAGATGAGAAAGTAAGTTAATAACATTTCCACCCGCATACCCTGATCTTAGAGGAGTTCTCTCTCGTAATACTGATAAAATCTGGATGAGATGTTCTTTAATTCTAGTTTGATTACCAAATGTATTAATAAGTTGTTCTGCAATGGGTTCAACGATAAAACGAATTTGGGTCTGACGAATTTTTACTTCGGTTTGTGCTTTTATCAGTGCATGATTTTTAAAAACGACAATATTTTCTATAGCGATTTCTGAGGTAATCTCTTCACAGACTTGCTGGATAAATAGATTAATGATATACTCCATAACCACAGGTTGTAGAGTAAATTTTGCTGTTCCTTTCTCGTTATCAATCAGTGAGCGCCGCCTCAGAGATTCTAACGCTTCTATAATTTCTAACTTTGATAATGTGGAAATAATATCTTCTTGTAATTCTGATAAAGAAGTTGATTTGACATTGACTGCGAGCCAGTAGAGAATATTCTTCTCTAAGGCTGACAAGCGCTCATACTGTTGGTCTAAAATATCCCGAATATTACCGATAAAAACGGCAGCGCCTTGCCTGAGAAACTCAGAAATATTACCACCAAAGACCTCTTGAATTGTAGTGGCAACTATTCTTAATGCCAAGGGATTCCCAGTATAGAAATTAATTAAGTTTGCCCAATCTTCGTCTGTTCCGGAAAAATCACCCTTACCCACAAAGATTTTCTTGGCTTCTTGTCGCTCCAAACCACCTAATTGCAATGCCTGAACTTTGAGGTTTTCTCCTTCCAACGGCGAAATTTCTTTCGGATTTTCTCGGCTGTTCAATACTAAACAGCTTTGATGAGGGACTTCACCAATTTGTCTAAACAGTTCCCCATATCCTTCATATTCTTTACGATAATGCCCAGCGCGATCGCCTTTAAGTAAAATTGACTCTGCATTATCCAGTACCAGCAAACAACGGTGTTTCCGCAACCGTGCGATTAATTGCGAAATTCCAACTTCTAGATTGTCCCAATCAGTTTTTGCTTCGTTGTTGGACAGGAACTTGAGCAGATCACAAAGAATGTCCGTCACAGAAGGAGCATGACGCAGCGATCGCCAAATAACATACTCAAATTGATCCTCAATCTCCTGAACTAACTTCACACACAGAGTCGTTTTGCCTATTCCCCCCATGCCTAATATTGCCACCAATCGGCAGCGCTGTTTGACAATCCATTGTTCTAGCGTGTCTAACTCCGACCTTCGTCCAAAAAAAACGGGGACATCAGGCGCTTCTCCAAAATCACGTCGGGATTTTGCATTGAAGACCGCTAATAACTGGTATCTCTCCTGTAAGAGATTTCTTAAGACCTCTAATTTTCCTGGGACAGCCCCAGCAAGACCAAACTTTTGATAAACCGAGCCAAGCCGCTTACGCACTGCTGGCGCACTAATGTTGAGAATGGTAGCTATCGACTCTGCTGTCTGACCACCTAAAGCCAGGATTAAAGCGCCTAGCTCAGCTTCAGACACATTACGTTCGCTCGCCACTGCTCTCAAAAAACTTTCGGGAAAATCAGTCATAAGAGTGAATCACTCCACAAAAGGAGAGTTGATAATTATGTGAGGTATAGTGTGAGAAGCTAGTTATCCTTAGTTATTCTATGTAGAAGTAGACTATTCTGCAATGTATTGGTTAACTATATGCGCTGTGGAGAGGGATAAACCCTCAATACCTGGTATATTAAGAAAAAGCCTTATCACCAAGAACGCTGCAAGCAACCCGAAAAATTATTTCCGGATTCATAGCTAAAATCCATTAGACATAAGCAATATACTTTACACGTCTTCCTTAATTTTATCAATTTATCAAAATAGCAATGTTAATATTTGACAATATTGATAAAAAAAAGTATAAATAAGAATAGACAACTGTTTGATAAGTTTGGTGTGAACGGGGACAACTGAACTAACCAGCACTGAGGCTTCCAATACTATGCTGTTACCAGATTCTCCTAGCTCTGCTGAGGCATTGTTTGCTTCTATCGAAGAAGGCATTCACGTTTGTCACGATTTTAGAGATGGAACAATAGAGGTAAGTATTAGAAAAATAGGTCTTGAAGAATTGGAGGTGCGTGTATCTTCCTTTAGAGGTTGCTTCCGCTGTCCTTATGACGATCTAAAAAGCTACCTAGAGCAGTTTCCTCCGGATACACACAACCAAGTGTCCATTTATCGCAACCGTTTCCGCTCCGGGTTAATAGATGTTTTGTCAAAGGGATTTGGCTCACTCCAGTTGGACTTTTCAAAATCTAAAAAGGGAAGAACAGCACCAGTCTTTGGTGTGATGGTGACTGAGTTGTTGGATGTTGATTGAATTGTGCAAGCTTATTAAGGTTTCATCTGAGTCAATAATCTAATATCAAGGAATGAAGAAGCAGTGGAAAAACTGTTCTCGTCCTGAGTGAGTCATTTAAATATCTTAATATTTTCTAACCAAGGAGAGTCTGGAAATAGGCTACGACAGGGTTGGGCAGTAAATCTTACTGCATCAACCCTGTTTTTGTATAAATCTTCGCTTAAACATGAAATAGCAAGGAATGACTTTATGATCACAAAACAGGATAGTCGTTTGATGAGACTAGTGTCTCGGTTCCTCAAATACTTTTTGCTGATGCTGTTTGGTTTTGCAGTCGTCTACTTAGTGTCAGTCAGTTTCGGTGCATCACAGATTGTGGCGATGCTGCTACCGATAGTAGGAGATTGGTGTTTGCGGTTGGGAATTCTAGTGTTGTGTTTAATGGCGATCGCAATAATTCTTGAGTCTGTACGTTAAATAGGGTCGACGAGGGGTAACATTACTGTTCCCCCCTCTATCCGATGCCGTGCTTGCAGTAAGGTATGCTTATATTTTTTTTCATACCAGTATCAAAAACGGGAATATTTTTCAACCTCCACTGCTTTTGCAGACAGCAGCGAGGAAAAGCTACAATTCATTCATGTTTATTAATCTAATTTAGAAGGAGTAAAACTTGCCTTCTATAGTAAATTTTGGTAAGACAGGATTTATATATAATGCTACAGCACTTCAAGTGCTTCTTTATTTATAGCTGGTGGGTGAAGAGAGAGTGATCAATGAAGCTGACACCCCAAACAATGGGGATTTTGTTCAACCCCTAGATAGCAATTCACTGCAACCTGAGCAGGTGAGTTGTCCATTTTACTCAGTTAGCAAAGGTGAAAACACTGAAACTGTGAAAGTGCCACTAGTGCCACTATTGGCACCAACCCAAAATCAGGAGCGTGAAAGCCAGATTATATCAGAAGAAAATGCACCCCAGCAAGACTGGGTTGCAGAACCTGAGGGCGAAAAACAACAACTCGTAGACGCTGAGTTCAAGAAATTGCTGGAATTGAATGAAGAATTACGTTCTGCAAACAATGAATTATATGACAAAGTAGAGGAGCTAAAAGGTGCCTTAACTGAGTCGGAGATGGCTTTGCAGTGGCAGAAAAAACGCTCAAGTGTGACAGAGTCAATGCTTAACCAACAAGCTCAGGAACTGACTGGGGCTCAAGAGCAAGTAAATTCCTTATTTCAACAATTGGAAACTGCTGTACAAACTGTTCAGCACCAAGAAAGTTTGATTTCAAACTATAAAACCCAGCTAGAAATAAGTCAACAACGCCTTGCACAGTTAGAACGAGAATGTGCTTTCATGAAATCTAGCTACAACGATCAGTCTCACCAACTATTGCAATCAGAAAGTGCTTGTCGGGAGCTACGAACAAGGCTCATGCGACAACAACGTCAGACTTTGCAGTTCAAAGCTGCTCTGGAAAAGTGTCTGGAGACACCTGTTCCTAGCTACGACTGCCTTGAGAATAACGACACCAGCAGTAGTCAAACAAGACCTTCTAGACACAAGAGCGTTTTGTTTAGCCAAGCACAACCAATTCGACCTTGGTCGGTGGAATCAGAATCCTTGACAAACAGTGTGGAGAATGCATATGAAGAAACTCCAGCGTCACCCATAAATCAATCGGATAACTCCACACCAAATCCATCATCTACTGGCGATTTAGATACAGAAGAAACACTTACACAAACGCAATCAGTTGACACACCAGAACCAGAAATTCAAACAGTTTCATCTTTGGAATTAACAGGCTTAGAAGAGCAGTTGGATGGCGTTATCCAAATGTTTTTTGTTGCCAATCCTCCTGTATCGACATCTGTTGAGCCTCCTGTTGAAAAAGATGCAAATAACATCCAAGTAGGTGAAGCAATTTGGGAAACTCCTGTAATACCCCTCAAAGATGAACCAAAAACTACTGAAATATTGACGACTAACAATTCTTCAGAAGAAACTGAGGACTACTGGATAAAGGTAGGACAATCATCATCATCCCTCGAATTGCAAGAAACTCCTGACTCTTCAGAAGCCTTCACCGATTACGCTACTAACGCCCCTTCCCCACTACTCTATCCGCAGCGTCCATCCAAAAAGCGAAAGTCTCTAGCATCTGTTGAGCTACCAAATTTTCAACACAAGAGTCATTAGCAAGAAAGGGGTGTAGGGGTATAGGGGTGTAAGGGTGTAGGGGAGCCAGTGCTGGGATGAGGCAGCGCTGCGGGAGGGTTTCCCGACAGCCAGGCGACTGCCGAAAGGGTTCCCCGACTTGTTGCAAGAGCGTCTCCGCAGGAGTTGGCATCTGGCGTGAAAACGCGCGGAAATTCTATTGTTGTACACCCCTACCCCTGCGCCATTTGGGTTCTGTGCCCCTGCTAATGAATTGTTCCCCTACACCCCTATACCCTTACCCACGCCAGATACCTACGGAGGGAAACCCTCCTTCAGTACTGGCTCCCCTACACCCCTAGTTTTTGACTAAATAACTTCTGGCTTCTCAAGTCTGGCTTGCGATGTCACCTGAGGGACTAGATTTTGCGGACGTGCAATGCCTGCTGTGAGAGAATAGTTAATCGCTAATAGCTGTAACCATAATGCTGGATATCGTTGTTCCAGCATTGGACCAATTCGACGAAGGAAGCCTGGGAACCATCCATTGAGCAAAGCGCGGACAAGAGCATGGCGACTAAAGTCAAGATAGTTTCTAGTCCATCTCAGTAAATCCTTGGCACCTGCAAGTTCCCAAATCCACAGAAGCAATGCTGGGTTATTGCGAGCTGCTTTCAGCGCCAGTCGATTGAAGGTCAACCAATCAAATCTATCTTTGATAAAATTATCTGACACTTGTCGGGGTTCATCTGCCAACAGCCCAAAAAAGTTGTTGAGCATAGAGTTGATTCTCTGCGGTGGTATAAATTTTCCAGTAGGAACCATCATCCCTTTGGAAAACATCCAAGTGACGGCAATATTATTTTGAAAGGCGCGAATTTGATTCAAATACCGGAAACTCACCAAGTCGTGTTTGAGAGCTGTATCCAAAAGAGTTGTCAGGCGTTCTAAGTTGCGAACTAAAGAACCAAAGCCAGTGAAAACTAGGGGAGACTGGAGTGATGCTGCATCTCCGATGGCTATTAAGCGGTCAAAAGCTACTGTGCGATCGCGACTCCCCACACTAAAATGCCCTGGTATATACCCAAATGTCGGCTTTTTCCACACCAGCTTATCCATATCGCAGCGCCGATACTCTGGCAAAATTGTGAAAAAGTCTTCGTACATCTCCAATAAGGAACCGGGATTTTTGGGATTAACTTCGTGGTAATGAAATAAATAAATCGTCAGTTCTTGATCAGCTCCAGGAAACAACTCCCAAATCAACTGTCGTCCTCGCGAAATATCGCCATGACTGTAGAGAACATCCCCGTACTGAGAATCCCATACTCCAGGCTCAAATCCACGCGAAATCACTGCTCCTACAGTCGGGCAAACACTGTCAAATGCACGACCACCATTCAATTGCCATGCAATTGGTGAAGCGGTTCCCATCGCATCCACTAACAATCGTCCACTCACTTGCTTCTGTGTTTGACTAGTTAAATCCTTGACAGTGAGCAAAACTTGTGTTTCATGCACATCTACCCGGATAAACTCTGTTTCATCCCAGATTTCACCGCCTGCTGCTCGTAGCTTTTGCCCACACATATGCAACCATTTTTCGGAATCTAAAGCCACGTTTAGTACTGTGGGCGTATGCAAAACAGGTGCTTTTAGCTTCTTGGGGTTATTGGCATCAAAGAACTTATTAAATCCATCTTTATACTCCCGCGCAATGATTGATTCCAATTCTGCTGTCGTTAGCAAACCTAGGTTAATCAAACTTTGAATCTCATCACGGGAAATATTCCATTCTCGGTTCATTCGTCCAAAGGGCATCCGTTCGATCAGCAGCACTCGGTAACCTAGTCTTGCCATGACTGCTGCATGGATAACGCCAAGCGCCCCACCGATGTAGATGAGGTCGTATTGCTCAGGCAAGGGAGAAAAGTCTTCTCCCTGCTCTTGTGCTTTACTTCTATGGGAGAACACTACCTGACGCGGTTGCTGAGGATTGCGCACACCTTCACGCCATCGTTGCTCCCACCAGTAGACTCGCTTCAGGTCATATTCGCCATTGGGCATTTTTTGAAAATATTTGACACTTAAAGGATAGTATGGAGCAAGTGCCTCAAAAATCGATTGCTCAGATAAATTAATCGTTGGAGGTTCAGGGTATTCATGGGGAAAGCGGCTTCTTATCCCAGTAGTGAGCTTTTGCAAAATTTGTTGCTCTCTGGGGAAGGTTTTATCTGCCCAACGGAATACTTTTAAATACGTAGTTCGCTGCACTGACCAGATAAAGACGGAAAGTTCACTAGGTAACTTTTCCGAAATAATTTCCGTGCTAGTTGTAGTATTAGAAACTCTTAGGCGAAAGCCTTGCGCAGTTAGGACTTTTTCACCAGTTCCCGGTTCAAAATCAGTATGCAACCAGTTACACACAGCGGTTGTATCAGAAGTGGAAATTTCCAGGTAAAGAATCTCTTGCATTTTTTTGTCAAATCTCCGATAAATCTATGTATTGAGACAGATTTCATAAAGGAATAGAGTATAGTAATATCCGCCCTATCTGTCTCATTCCTGTTTAGTAAAGAAATATTAAGACTTTTTCAGATTTCTTGTTCATTCTTTGTTTTTGTAAACACACGCCATGAATTATCCCATTCCAGACAGCCCACAAGAAATTGTTGCCTTGAGACAAAAACCGATTGATGAAGAAATGGTTGCTGCTGCGATCGCTGGTGTCATCAAAATTGTTCGTGCTCAAGGTCAATCCTTAGAAGATTTAACTGCCCAAGTGCTAGCCGACGACAGCCTGCTAGATTTACAACAAAGACGCTGGCTTAGCCAAGTCGTTGCTCAAGCTTGGGAAAATTTCTCGTAACAGAGGTTTGGTGGTTAGTCAGTCGCACTCTTTGCGCGCGAGAAGTGAGTTGTGATCAAACAACTAACAACTAATCATACAGTCAACTCGCAAAGCCAAATTGCCAATCACCTTCGTGGTGTGGGAGCTTTAATAAATTGTCTGGGATTGGCAATCTTGACAATAAACTCAGAACTGATCATCAATGATGGTTCAGTTTCCACTCGAAGTACTCAAAGCTGCCTCAGTTTGAGAGTGTAACAGAAGACCGTATTCTAAACCTTCTACGACAGCTTGATAAGAAGCTTCCAAAATATTTGTGGAAACACCCACTGTTGTCCAGCGTTGATGACTATTACGCGACTCTACCAAAACGCGGGTTTTCGCTGCAGTCCCCGTGTGTCCATTCAGAATCCGTACTTTATAATCTGTTAACTCAAAGTCAGCTATCTGGGGATAGAAATTCCTCAAAGCCTTGCGTAAAGCTGCATCCAAAGCTGCAACCGGTCCGTTTCCATCCGCAGCTTCTAGAATATCCTTATTTTTGACAGCGACTTTTATAGTGGCAAGAGCGTTAGTCGTTTGTTTCCCCTCAACCAAATCACAATGAACTTGAAAACCTTTGATTTCAAAGAAAGACTGGCGACTCCCTAACGCTTCGCGCATCAACAACTCAAAACTTGCGTCTGCTGCTTCAAATTGATATCCTTCGCTCTCTAAAGCTTTGAGGCGTTGGAGAATTTGCCCTGTTGTTGGATTGTTCTTATCCAGTTCAATACCAAAAGTGCGAGCTTTTGCCAAAACGTTACTAATTCCAGACTGTTCAGAAATGACAATGCGGCGATGATTTCCGACTTGTTCTGGTTGAATGTGTTCGTAAGTCAGAGGATTGCGTTCCACAGCCGATACATGAAGACCACCTTTGTGAGCAAAAGCTGAACGTCCTACAAAGGCAGCATGTTCGTCAGGAGCAAGATTAACAACTTCACTCACGAAGCGACTCGTTTCTGTCAGTTCCGATAATCGACTATCTTCAATACACGTGTAACCCAGCTTCAGTTGTAAATTGGGAATTAACGAACAGAGATTGGCATTACCACAGCGTTCACCATACCCGTTTATGGTACCTTGTACCATCTTCACCCCTGCCATGACAGCAGCCAAGGCGTTGGCAACTGCGGTATCAGAATCGTTGTGAGTATGAATTCCTAGCTGAGTATCACCAGGGACTGACTTTACCACATCTGTGACAATTTGAGTCATTTCATGGGGTAAAGTGCCACCATTCGTATCACAAAGAGCTATCCATTCAGCACCAGCAGAAATTGCCGTCTGTAAGGTCTGTAAAGCGTAATCGGGATTGTGCTTATAGCCATCAAACCAGTGTTCAGCATCGTATATAACGCGACGCCCTTGAGAGCGAAGATACTCAATCGTATCCTGTATCATCGCCAAATTTTCTGTGAGGGTTGTTCTGAGTCCTTCTGTGACGTGTAAATCCCAAGACTTACCAACAATTGTCACCCACCGAGTCCCAGCAGCAAGAATTGCTTGCAACATTGGATCATCTGCTGCTGTTTTCTGAGGACGTCGAGTGTAGCAAAAGGCAACAATCTCTGCTTGTTGAAGCGGCTCTTCTTGGAGATGCCAGAAAAATTGTACATCTTTGGGATTTGCCCCAGGCCAACCTCCTTCTATAAAAGGAATTCCCAGTTGATCTAACCTCCGGGCAATGCGTAACTTATCTTCTATGGACACCGATAACCCTTCACGTTGAGTGCCATCCCGTAGCGTTGTGTCATAGATCCAAAGTTGGTGTGAGGAATTTGCGGTCATAAGATACGAACTCTTGGAGAGAACTTTCAAGGTAATGTGTAAGTATACTTAAGGATAGGACAATCAAAGTTACGCAGAGCACTTCTTTATTGAGGATAATTCAGAACACAGACTTTAGAATATCCTAATAAAACAGTTTGGAGGATTTAACAAGAGTACAAATACCTTTCCTAAGGCGAAATCAGAGTTCTGAGTCCAATAAGAAAAATTAAGAGAAAATACTTCCGGACTCATTGGTTGAAACGAAGAACTGGTAAGTCAAGCATCGTTTTTTTCAGGTTTTGGCAGGATTCCCCATCATTGTAAAGTGGGGTGTTGAGTGTAGCGCCCCTGCTCCCTACCGCCAATTGTATAGTGCCAACAGAAATATGGACAAGCGACTTGAGTTTTTTCGAGTCTTGGGTTATCGATTATATATTGTTTCTGTATTTTTTGGCATCGAAATGAATTGTTACAATACAACAAAAAGCTAATTTAGTGATCACAAATGCCCAAGGCACAAATTCAAGGTAAGACAGCTGAGCTACTCGCCCTTGTCAGACAACCAGAAGAGTTTCATTCAGAAACGCCTTGGCACTATACGGGCGAACGCGGAGCCAATCTGCCGCAAATATTGCTGCAAAAAGGTGTTGACCTCTACAATAACGATGCTAAGGTAGTAGACTATTGGAACCTTGGTAGCTGCGATCCTTGTGCAGTTCTTCTAGAAGGTAAAGTGTCAATAGCTCAAGCGCAAAAAACGCGGCGGTCACTACCTCCCCATTCTTCGGTTATCTTGGGTGCGTAAGCCATGTCAAACCAAGGTTTTGGGCAATGTGAAACTGACAAGATTTGATTAATTTTCGGCGGAACCCCAGGTTCTAAAAGACTTTGGACATCACAAGCTTAAGACGGAGAAATTAACGATATGGGTAGATGGACACCACTTATTCTTATGGCTGGAGGCTTAGCAATTTTGCTTGGGACATTGCTAGGCATTAGTTTTCCAATGGGTGGACAAAACAGTGCACAAGCACCTGCACCCACAACTACACAGACAGGGAAAGAATCAAAAGTTCTCCCAGCTAATATTAATGTTAATAGCACTGCGGCTGGGAATGCCCCCGCAGAGAGGAAAAATAACATTGCTGCTCAGACAAATCAGAACAGCGATACGAATAATAACCAAAAACAAGATGATGACACAGACGGTGCCAACAACCAGCCAACAGGTGGTCAATCATCAGGTAACACATCAGGTAACAATCAATCACCTAAAGACACAAATCAGAATCAGAGCAACGAACCAATTCGTGCCTTATGGTAGTAGCTCATAAGTTAGAAGTTGCAACTTATGAGTTACAAGTTATGAGTTATGCGTTATGAGTTATAAGTCACGAGTTATTAGTTCAAAGTCCATTGACAATTGACTATTGACTCTTGACTAATCACTAATGACTAATGACTAATGACTAATGACTAGTGACGTTTTAATTATTGGTGGCGGCGTCATCAGTATGGCGATCGCCATTGAATTAAAGTTACGCGGTGCCAAAGTAACAGTGGTCAGCCGCGATATTCATACTGCTGCTACTCATGCTGCTGCTGGGATGTTAGCACCTGGTGCTGAAAGAATCTCAAACGAGCCAATGCAAGAGTTATGCACGCGCTCTCTGTATTTATACTCTGACTGGACGCGTAAGCTCGAAGAGTTTACTAGTATCAATACTGGTTATTGGTCCTGCGGTATCCTGGCTCCAGTTTATCAGCAGAGCAGTGGAGCTGTTGAGGTGGGGAGCAAGGTAGAACTAAAATCTACACCTCCCTCCTCTTCCCCTGCTTACTGGTTAGAAAAAGAAGTTATTTATCAATATCAGCCAGGATTGGCAGAAGAAGTCATTGGAGGTTGGTGGTATCCTGAAGACGCACAAGTAGATAATAGGGCATTAGCGCAAGCCCTGCTAGCAGCTGCTAAATCTCTTGGTGTTGAACTCAAAGAAGGTATTGTCGTTGAAGGAATTCAACAGCAGCAACGACAAGTTGTTGGCGTACAAACGAGTGCTGGAGTCCTTCATGCACAACATTACGTTTTGGCAGCAGGTGCTTGGTCAAATTCATTGTTTCCTTTGCCCGTGCGTCCTGTCAAAGGTCAAATCTTGAGTGTGAAAGTACCAGAATTTGTGCCAGATTTGCCCTTGACACGGGTTTTGTATGGAGAGGAAATTTACATCGTACCGAGGCGCGACGGACGAATTATTATTGGTGCGACAATTGAAGATGTTGGTCTGACTCCCCACAACACGCCAGCAGGAATTCAAACCTTACTACAAAGAGCTATTCGTCTATTTCCCCAAATACAAAATTATCCCATTCAGGAGTTCTGGTGGGGATTTCGTCCTGGAACTCCAGATGAATTACCTATTCTTGGCACCAGTCCCTGTGAAAACTTAACCATTGCCACAGGTCATTATCGCAATGGTATTCTTTTAGCACCCATAACAGCAAGATTGCTCGCTGATTTGATTCTCGAACAAAAAATAGACCCTTTACTCTCTGATTTCCACTACTCACGCTTCCACACTAAGTCATCTACTACCCCAATGCTTACTTACCCCACAGTCAGAACTCACAACTTAGAACTGAGAACTCAGAATTTAGAACTCAGTACTATAGAAGATTCACCACTCCAAATAGCCGGAAAAACTTTCCAATCTCGCTTGATGACGGGAACTGGCAAGTATCGCAGCATCGAGGATATGCAGCAAAGTGTGACTGCAAGTGGTTGTCAAATTGTCACTGTTGCGGTAAGGCGAGTACAAACCAATGCCCCTGGACATGAAGGTTTAGCCGAAGCATTAGATTGGACAAAAATTTGGATGTTGCCTAATACCGCCGGTTGTCAAACAGCAGAAGAGGCAATTCGTGTCGCGCGTTTGGGACGGGAAATGGCAAAACTTTTAGGACAGGAAGATAATAACTTCGTAAAATTAGAAGTGATTCCTGACCCCAAGTATTTGCTACCAGACCCGATTGGTACTTTACAAGCAGCAGAACAGTTGGTTAAAGAAGGTTTTGCTGTGTTGCCTTATATCAATGCAGATCCTATGCTGGCGAAGCATTTGGAAGACGCTGGCTGTGCAACGGTGATGCCTTTAGCCTCACCTATTGGTTCTGGACAAGGATTGAAAACGACTGCAAATATTCAAATCATCATTGAAAATGCTAAGGTGCCAGTGGTGGTAGATGCGGGCATTGGAGCACCCTCAGAGGCGGCGCAAGCAATGGAAATGGGCGCAGATGCTTTGTTGATTAATAGTGCGATCGCCCTGGCACAAAACTCACCTGCAATGGCTCATGCCATGAATTTGGCAACAGTTGCAGGTCGTTTGGCTTATCTTGCTGGCAGAATGCCTCTCAAAAGTTATGCTATTGCCAGTTCACCCTTGACTGGGACGATTACTAGTTAGTCCTGAATCAAACTCTTAAGAAAGACAGGGGTGTAGGGGTGTAGGGGTGTAGGGGTGTAGGGGGAAAAAGGTGTTTCTTTCATTCATAACAGTAGTGTTTTGTAACTAATAGACCAATGCGCAAAAGTGAGATTTTTGATGGTTCTGTTCCCTGTTCGCTGTTCTCTGTTCCCTGTTCCCTGTTCCCTACTTCTGACTAATGACTAAAATAACGATTTGTATCATATGTTTAAGAGCGAATGTAACGTTTATGTTAAATTAAATGAATGAACATAATAAGGAATTATACTCATGCCTTACACAACAGAAGAGGGTGGTCGTCTGAATAACTTTGCCCGTGAACCCAAAATTTATAAAGCAGAAATTCCTACGGATGGTCAAAAGCGAAACTACGTTATCCTGGGAATTACTGCTATAATTTTAGTTAGTGGCTTGATTTTTGTCGCTTTCTCTGTTTCCAGCCTTGGTTGATAAAGAGTTATATTAGAAACTTAGTAATTTCATGTTTTAAGCTTTCTCAGGCTCAGGGTTTTATCGGAGCCTGGGTTATTGTTATATATAATAAATATTTATAATAAGTTATTTCAAATATTTTTTAGGTTTAAAGTGTAATTGTATACTTAGCTTCTTTGATCTTTCCATGAATAGATTTATCCTGAGCAAAGCAACAATGACCTGAAAATTCTAGTCATGGTTAGATTTACTGGCTGTTTGCATGCACCCCAAGAGGGTATATCCACTGCGTTTTGGCTCTCTAGCCGCCATGAGCGTAAATGAAAGTACACACTCAGATAATTTTGCGTGGAATCGGCAAGTGTATCATCGCCTAAAACTTGCTCTTAGTCTCGGTTTAAGACGACAAATCTTTTTGGCGGTTTGTGACGATTTGAACCTGAGAAATCAGGTGGCAGCGCGTTTGCATTCAACTTTGGCTTATCCTGTTGGGCAAGTGCTGTATCAGCCATCAAATACACAGGAAGCTAGCACACCAGCCTATCCCCGATTAGTCACCTTACGGCTGAATTTAAGCGATCCTAATCTTATAGCTCAGATAAATCAGTGGTTATCTAATTATCCACCACCTATTGTTGGAGCATCAAAAGACAATGCAGCGCGATCATTACCAGTACCAGCGTTTCAGATTGTAGGTGTAGAACATCTCACTAGGCAACCAGTAGCAGTACAGCGGCTATTTTTGCACTATCTGCGTTTGACTGAACAACAACTGTCTAGCTTTGAATCCAGTTTACTGTTGTGGGTGCCGCGTCCTTGGTTATATGCTATCCAGCAATCAGCACCACAGTTTTGGCGTTACCGTACTGGTGTTTTCGTGTTCGCTGGAGAACCCACACCGACAACTCAAAACAAAACCTCACCAGAACGTTTTTCTGGTTCTAGAAGTTTGGAGTTAGGCAATGTTGAGCAACCTATTTTAGAAGAATCAGTCATTCAAGATGATTTCGATTTTCCAACACAAACATTAGTGAATAGTGGACAAAAACCGCAAGAGGTTCCTCCGTCAAAATCGGAAAAATTAACAAACAAACCTCTTCAAGAGGAATCCACTGATAAAGTCAGTACCAACGATAGCTCATTGCCTCAGCAGACATCTCATATTAGCAAAGAGTTAGCAGAGCTAGTACTAGCGACGATGAACACGACAATTGCTCAAGACGATGAGCACAGCTTACAAGTGAAGCAAATTCTGGAGGAGATAGAAGAATTACACGCCCAACAAGCCTCAAACGTCAAGCTAGGAGCAGCTTATCATCGCCTAGGAAACTTATATCGCCTTCGTATTGAACAAGGACAGCCTACCTTAGAAAACTTGATGGTGGCAATTCTTACCTATCAAGAATCAATCACTCATGATGACGATTCACCCCAAGTTCCTGATACCTTAAATGATTTGGGTACACTCTACTGGATGCTTTACCGCACGCCACCCAATTCTGAGGAGGGACAAGCTTACATAGAGCAAGGAATTGAATTTTATCATTTGGCGTTGAAGCTGATTTCACCAGAAAGCCACCCTGAAACATACGGTCGTGTACAAAATAATTTAGGGACAGCTTATGGTGATTTGGCTCGTTTTACTAACCCTGCTGAAAACTGGCAACAAGCAGTTTTAGCTTACAGCGAAGCACTCTCCCTGCGTACGGCTCAAATAGAACCATTAAAGTATGCTGCTTGCCAAAACAATTTAGGGACAGCTTACTGGCATCTAGCACAATACAATCAACCAGTTGAGCATCTCAAGAAAGCCATTGCAGCTTACAAACTCGCGCTTGCTTACTACAATCCCGAGGAAGAACCGCTTAAATATGGGATGATTCAAAACAATATAGGCACGGCATACTGGAATATTGCACAGTACGAACAGCCAGCGGAAAATCTGCACTTAGCTATTGATGCTTACCGCGAAGCACTGAAATATCGAACTCCTACTAATGTTCCTCCCGCTTGCGCCGCCACCCAAAATAACCTTGGAACTGCCTATTGGCACCTAGCAAATCAATCACAAACTTCCAAAGATGAGCGGCAAAAGTTGTTAGAACAGTGCATTAGTTCATATGAAGAAGCGCTTGCCCTTGCTCATTCACTGAGCGGTATGCCTTTGAATTTTGATGTATTGGCCACTCACAATAATCTCGGACTCGCTCATTTTCAATTAGCAACAGACCAGTATTTTGATGGGGATAAAGCAACTCGTTCTAAACATTTAGAAGCAGCATTAGATAATCACTTGCAAGCTTTGAATGGTATGAGTAAACAACCTGAAGCTTATCAAACAACTTTTGGTTATGTGGTCAAGACGATTCGTGCTTTCCACAGTGAATTAGGCATACAGGGGCAAAATTTAGCTTTGTCTAAAGTTCCTGGTCAATTGTTGCCGGAGATTCTGCCTAAGTTGTAATGTGTGAGTTGTTAGTTGTTAGTTGGTCAAAGCAATTTTCTTAACTTGTCAAAAATGCATACAGATACATGCTAAACGCAAAAAGCGCAACGATAACAGGTATCACAATGCTAACCTCTAGTTTCCGTGTCTTCAAGATTTTCAGACAAGACATGGGAATAATCAGAAACCATAAGCCAGTTGTTATAACAAGGATTACCAAAGTTAAAAACTTTCCTTCTGGAGAAGAGTTTGGATGCCGAATAGAAAAAATTAACCAATTCACAAAAAAATAGCAGGTTATCAGTAGGTAACTAACAACCAAAGCCAGTTGAATTTTGTCCACGGTAGGCACTCCTCAAGCTAACTTTATCTGAAAAAGAATGCTTAAAGCGCTAACTTTTTCGGAAAAGTGACAAAATATAAATTGATTTTTACATTCAAAAGTATTCTTTTATTTACAAATCACCCTAAATACTAGCAGGTCTCTGTATTTATTAAAAGTGAGAAAGTTAGGTTATTTCTATAAAAAAAGTAGGAAAGGTAGAAAATTTGAGAGTTTGGAAATTAGGACTTATATATAGCAGTTTTGAAAACTGGCGTGTAGTTGACGAGAATGCGCGACTCGTCGCCGCATTGAGGTAAGCAGATGCCATTGGAATCTTTCCCAGCACGAGGGAGAGCATCTATCCACTTATCGCGAAATGCTCGCTCAGCCATTTGACCAAGCTGAGGCGAATAGGCTGTGAATTGTTCAATAATTAAATTGACAGATCGCTTCCACGACCACGCCTCCCCCATCGGGATAGAGTCCACTCATATCCCAACACGGCAGTGTTTGTGTGTTTACATGAATTACCAATTTGTCTCCTTAAAATACTGCAAGTCACACTAATTCATTGAGCGCTGATAGTATGCGATCGCTCAATACCCAACGATTAGAATTAGGCTTAATCCAACGCTTTTCTTCTTCATTGAAGTTACGCTGTTCAATGATTGCTGCTTGTAAATTTTTATTCTGGTGAGCATCCAATTTAGACACCATTTTTCCCACTGCTCGCAATGCACTTGTTTGCTCAAACGCTGTTTCTGAATGACTAATTAGATGTAAAATCAAATCAAAATATATTGCATCACTAGACCACTCAGCAACAGAAAGTCCTAATAAACGTTTACCTTGGTCATCTGATTGCAGAAGATCTTTTACTTCCTGTACAGTATATTTCACTTCTGGAGCTAAAGCACGCATGCGTCCACTCAGAGATTCCATCTCAAATGTTCGCTGTGCTCCAAAAGGCATTGTCGTTCTTAGTTCCTTATAGCGTTCGGCTAACCGCTCCATTTCTTGTCTGGCGTCTGACACAGGAACTGTTGAGGCGTAAACTTTCTGCCATTCTCGACGAATTTGACGCATTTCTTCTTGCTGTTTCGGTGGAGCAACTTCTTCTGCTCGCTTAGTCTGCTCAATAAGAAATCCGAGTGAATCACCAGTTAATGACTCTAGCATTGTCTTCATACCTGAGCCACCAATTTCTCCTAAGGGTGTCTTGAGTGCTCCCCCGCTCAAAGCAAAAACTTTTAATATAGATGGTAACCAAACCAGCGACAAAAAAATAGCTGTTGTATTCGTAACTTTAAATTTAAATGAAAATAATTCTTTCTTGCTCCAACCGATTTCACAAGTACTCAGAAGAATAAGAATAATACTAATAATTAACCATTTTTTAGGAAGTTGGAAGATGCGTTGCAGTAGCCAATCTACTGCTTCCCTAGCAATTATACTTTTACCAGACTCAGAATTATCGGATTTACTATCCATACTTTTGTTTGTGTTGTTTTAGCTTTCGTAGAGGCTGAGAATTACCAATAACGCTCCACTTCAAGATTGTTTTCGTCTGCAGCTTTTAGAATCAAACCCCTGAACAATTCATGTTTGAGTGACAAAACGTTTTCTGGTGGACAGGTGAGCAGATGTTTTGCACGTTCATAAATTGCGATCGCCTCTTCACCATTATGAGCATTGTGGTAAATAATCCCTTGAATATCAGGGTATATTTGTTTTTGTTCATAAAAGTAGCGCGACCAAGCTTGACTCATACCACGTTTGTCTGTTTTTGCTAAAGTTGCGTCATTCGCACCAGCTCGCATTGCACCAGAACCGCGTACATCCAATAATTTTATGCGACTTGTGCAAGTGATGATAGCAATCTGGTGATCCTCAATTTCTATACAGCCTGTGTCACCAAAAACTTCCACTAAACAGCTCGAAAGTAGAGGCGCAGGCGCAGCATAGTATATCCCACGTTCTGGATCATTCCATGCTTCGCGTTCTAATGGTTTATAGCAAGCAGGAGCAGTAAAATGTTTTTGTGGGATAGGCATCTCCTCACCACAAGACGCCTCCTGAGTCCACAACCCACAAGTATTATTATTCTCTTGTGCAACGCCAACACAGGGACACTCTCCCAGATGATGGTCAAAGCGATGAAGTGGACCCCAAAAACGAAAGGTTAGGGCAGCAGTATTAAATTCGTCAGGACGAAAAATTCTTAAAAGTTCAGTACCTTTATTTAAGGTATAAAATTTTGGTTTCGGCTTCCCAAACCAAGGAGGCGGGGGTGTTATTTTTACCACATTTTTTACTCCTATTCTGGTTGATTGACAGAATTCGGAGATTTAACGTTCCATCAGCCTTGAAACGTTGCAAAACCCAAAGTTATAAACTCTGTCAACTGGAAGATTCACAAGCTATCCATGTGATTCCGGAAATTTTTTGTAAGTTCTAGAAAAATTTTTAGTATAACTTCAGTAATTTTCTCAATAATCATTTTGATAAATAAAAATACTGAAAACCCAGGTGGCTGGGAACACCTGGGTTTCTAAGTTTAGTGCCATTTGATGAATGAACTTTAATACATAGCTAGAAGACTCCCACGGAACATGCCTCAGCAATAACTTCCTCTTTTTGACCGCTTTTCAAAGCTTCTATCGGCGTAAGCCCGTTTAAAGCTTTGTTATGTCGAGTTAACCAACTAATTTTGGACATAGCAGGAACATTGAGAGCATTTAAAACGTCAGGTAGTCCAGCAATGACGCCATCTGGTCCTTGAGGATCGAATTGCCAGGTGGGAAATTTCCAAACTCCATTGTCTTGAACTGCAATTAAACTATTCTTTTTTAGGCGATCGTGCGGAGTTTGACGAGTTGTATTGAGCATTTGGGCGACTTGAGGAGCAGTTAATGAAGACTTAAGTAACTCTTGTCTCCAGTGAAAATTCCTAGTTAGTGCAGCAAATTCTAATTTACCTCGCTCTTCATCACTAATTTTATTGGCACCAAGTTTGGCAGCAAACTCAATTTCAGTCTTAGAGTACTTTGCCTTACTAGAAGTGCTTTCCATTTGTTCCGCCAAATATTTAATTTCGTCCGGGTGTAGTGAATTCAGATAATCTTGAAACCCCCTTGCTATCCGCAACAGCGGTTGCATTACGTCGTTGTCACAAGGGGCATCTATTGTCACGTTAATTCCAGTCATTATTTCACCTCGTTTGACATTCTCATCATTTGTTATCCGATAAATTGAATTGATGTAAGAGATGTCAAGTAACTACAATTCCAGTATTCTATGTTCCTGAGTGAGTTAAGGTGAGAGTATAGATTGAGTATTGTATGACTTATGCATGACTTATCTAAAAAACAGCTAATATACGTATAATAACTATTTATGATGAAGTATAATGAGCAGGCGTTCGCTTCAAGCATCTGCTGAGGGTATGAAAAAAGCGCAAGCTGCCCTGATTCGTAATTCACTAACGCAGCAGGCGTTAGCTGAGGAACTGAGTATTAGCCGTCAGCCAGTTAGCAAGTTTTTTCAAGGTAAACCAGTTGATCGCTATATTTTTGTCACAATCTGCGAAAAACTAGGATTGGAATGGGATGAGATTGCGAGTTTCTGCTCACTTCCAGAGGTAGATGATACAGCAAGTATTTCCCAGATAGAGAGTCTGGTGCAGACTGTACGAGAAAAAGTTCACGACAGTATTGCCAGACGTTGTAACATAATCCGGCTGCTAGATAAAGAGCAGCCAGTAAGGTTGGAGAGTATATACACCGATATCAATATTTTAGAGCGAGTCACTGGACGCAGGCGGCTTTCCCTTGCTCAATTGTATGAGAGTTGTGACAAGAACAACATTTACCAAAAACGGATCTCAGGACTCGAAAGGGTAGAACGCTACAACAAGCTGATAATGTGGGGAAAACCAGGTTCGGGTAAAACGGTGTTTTTGAAATGGGTAGCAACTCAATGTAATTCCGGTCAATTTTTGTCAAATTTGGTTCCAATTTTTATCACTCTAAAGGACTTTGCTGAAACTAAAGGGCAACCAAGCTTGTTGGACTACATCACAGTACAATTTGAGGAATGTGGAGTTGTTGAACCTCAAGCAGTTCTCACGCTTTTGACTCAAGGGCGATCGCTACTTTTATTAGATGGATTAGATGAAGTCAGGAAAACTGAGCTTAACCGAGTGCTACAGGAGATTCACAACGTTTCAACGCGGTTTTGTGCCAATTACATAGTTATAACTTGCCGGATTGCAGCGTTGGAATATACTTTTGAAGAATTCACCGAAGTAGAAGTTGCCGATTTTGATGACCAACAAATCGCTGAGTTTGCCGCCAAATGGTTTCAAACTCAAGATACGCTACAAGCACAACGCTTTGTGCAAAAGCTGCAAGCAAGTCAGCCACTTAAAGAACTAGCAAGTAATCCCTTGCTGCTGACTCTGTTATGCTTGGTGTTTGAGGAAACAGCAGATTTTCCAACTCATTGTTTGCAGCTTTATCAAGAAGCAGTGGATTTATTACTGAAAAAATGGGATGCCAAACGCGGTATTGAGCGAAATCAGGTTTATAAACAATCTCGGCAGCATAAAGAAGATATGCTAAGTCAAATTGCTTGGACGACCTTTGAACGTGGCGAGTACTTCTTCAAGCTAAGTGCAATTGAGCAAGCAATATCCCATCATATCCATACATCCCCTGAGAATAGCACCTTTTTAGAAACACTTCAAGTTGACAGCGAAGATATTTTGAAATCTATAGAAGCTCAGCATGGTTTACTGGTTGAGCGAGCAAGAGGTATTTACTCCTTTTCGCACATCATCTTTCAGAAATACTTTGCTGCCAGAAAAATTGTTGCTAGTCCACCATCACATGCTGAAGAAGCTTTTCAAAACCTTGTCTGCCATATGAGTGAGAAACGCTGGCGAGAAGTCTTTTTGTTCGCAGTGGAGATGTTGCCAAACCCAGACTACCTGTTGCAGTTGATGAAACGCCAACTCGATAGTCTTGTGGCGGGTGATGAAACCCAATATGACAATGCAAAACAGTTGTTGATTGATTGCCTTAATAACCCAAGTTGCTAATTATGCACAAATGCGATATCCTGCCATAAGTTTGCCCATCCGGCAATTGCCCTTTTGGGAGCATCGCCCAGTATGTGCCCACCAGAGTTCGTTGGAAGGAACCCTTAAAACATCTTTTGAACTTAAGTTAATTTTCTTTTTGTAATTTACCATTTTCACTTATCATAAGAAAAAATAACAACTACCATCAGAACAATTGTAGAAATACGACTCTAGGGATAAATTATTGAAATATCTTTAAAAGTTCCCAAAAGTCTCATTTCATTTACGAGTGAGCAATTTAGCTGAAGTAATTTACCCTGGTTTATTCCGGTTCACTTAGTTAAGTTCCTTTTGATAAAACTTTTTGCAAATGACAACAGTAATAGAGAATTCATCTAGAAGTAAACTTTGGCGTGCTGCAATTAAGCTTCCTCTTTACAGTGTTGCTCTCATACCTCTGTGGGTGGGTACAACTGTAGCGATCGCAGAGACTAGAAACTTTAATCCCACAAATTTTTTGATTTTTTTATTTGCATCTATTTGCGTTCAGATTTGGGTGAATGTTAGTAACGATGTGTTTGATGCTGAAACAGGGGTAGATGTCAATAAACTACACTCTCTTATTAATTTGACAGGCAAAGAAACATCAAATTTTTGGTTGTGGTTTGGTAATTCTTTTTTAATTCTAGGTTTATTAACAACATCGCTATTAGCTTTTTGGCAAAAAGATGTAACGCTTCTTATCTTAGTATTACTTGCATGTTTGTTAGGTTACAGTTACCAAGGACCTCCCTTTCGATTGGGCTACAAAGGTATAGGTGAAATAATTTGCTTCATCACCTATGGTCCATTGTCTGTTAGTGCAGCTTATTACAATCAAAATCCAACTTGGTCCCTAACTGCTTTAGCTGCTTCAGTCATTGTAGGATTAGTAACCTGCTTAATTTTGTTCTGCTCGCATTTTCACCAAGTTGAAGATGATTTAGCTGGAGGGAAGTATTCACCTGTTGTACGTTTGGGTACCGCAAAATCTGCGCAAGTTTTATCTTGGTGGGGATATGGAATATATTTTTTAATTGCTGTCTTCGTTTTATTAAAAATATTTCCACCGCTGAGCTTGCTAAGTTTTCTAAGTCTTTTTTACGCTCTCAAATTATTTAGTCATGTCAATAATTATCATGACCAGCCTAATCAGGTGAGTAACTGTAAGTTTATTGCTATATCCATGTACTTAAGCCTTGGATTCTTATTAGGAATCGGATTTTTACTTCCGAGTGTCTAATGACTATTAAGTAAGTGGACATAAATAAACTTCACTATGCCCGGAGTGCTTACGCTTCGTATGCCCTCCCTTGCCCGCTGCGCTCACGCGGCGGACGCATAATATTTTTATCCAACTACTTAACAACCAAGTCAACATCAGTGAGAAAATTAGAATGTCCCAAAACACAAATTACTCTTCTGTCACTCCAACACAAGCAACCAAATTAGAAGGAGATGACAAACGCAACTATATTCGTAATCTCTTTGACGATATTGCTACTCGTTATGATTTCTTAAGAACTCTTGTTTTTCTTGGGCACACTAGTTTATGGTATCGACAAGCTTTACGCGATTTACAACTGCAACCAGGTGAAAAAATACTAGATGTTGGTTGTGGTACTGGAGAGTCTACCAGATGTTTGAATCGCTTCTATCCTGGAATACAAATTGAGGGAATGGATCTTTCCCCTGGAATGCTGAGCGTAGCTCGTAGCATGGACGCTGATAGTAACTATTTTGAAGGTGATGTGTGTTCTATTCCTCGCCCCGATTGCACATATGACGTAGTGGTAACGGCGTTTACTTTCCGTAACTTTCCAAATCGTGAAGTGTCACTTGCACAAATGTTAAGAGTCCTACGTCCAGGAGGACGTTTACTCATACTCGACCATTTTTATCCAGAAAAACCTGTGCTGTGGAGAAACATTTATACTATCTGGATGAGTAAGATTGTACCCCAGATTGTACGTCCTTTTATTGCCGATACAACTCCATATCGCTACTTAGCCCAAAGCATTATTAATCAGTTAAAAATGCCTGATTTTATCCAATTAATAGAAAGTAGCGGTGCAAAAGTAACAAATACGAATACCTATACCGGAGGTGCAGCAGGTAGATTAATAGCGGTACGTTAATCTTAAAGTATACTGCGCCAAAAGATAGAATTCTTCTTTGGTTTTTGCGAAGCTACGTACACCTTTATCAGTTATCAAGTACCCGCAGTACCAGTTACCAGTGATCAATTGTTCACTGTTCACTGTTAAGCGTTCCCTATTAAGCGTCTGCGCGAGCGATTCTCCGAATCAAATCGGATTGCCATCGCAGGATAGAGTTTTTTGAGACAGAACTTCATACAAGGAGATGCTTAAACGTTTACCTGTTTTGAAGTCGTAAACGACTGTCTCATTGCTTCAATCTCAATGACGATTAATAAATTTTTGGAGAAAATTAGATGCTTAGGGTTTATGGGTTTAACGAATCAGGTAACTGTTACAAGGTCAAGTTATTATTGAAACAGTTATGTAGACAATTTGAATGGGTAAATATTGATATTCTGAAAAAAGAGAATCGCACTCCTGATTTTCTGGCTAAGAATCCTCATGGAAAAGTCCCCTTGTTAGAAATTGAGACAGGAACATTTCTTTGGGAGTCAAACGCTATTTTATGTTACCTCAGTGAAGGCACTAATTTATTACCAAATAACCGACTCGAACATGCTCAAACATTACAATGGCTTTTCTTTGAGCAGTACAGCCACGCGCCAAATCTTGCGATCGCTCGCTACATAACTCGCTATCTTGGCGCACCATCCGAATACCAACAAACTTTAACTGCCAAAACAGAGTTAGGTTACGTGGCTCTCGATATCATGGAAAAACATTTGACAACTAGGCAGTTTTTTCTAGGAAACCGTTACACAATAGCAGATATTGCTCTCTACGCTTATACTCATGTAGCTGATGAGGGTGGCTTTGATTTGACTAACTATCGGTTTATTAAAACTTGGCTTGAGTTAGTTAGAACCCAGCCTAATCATATTACTATTAATAGTTTGGAGCAGGCATCTGTGTAACTAGTATAGCAGGGTGCTCCCTGCTCCCTTACTCCTCAACCCTCTCGGCTATCCTCAACTTTGCAGAACGAGCGCGGGGATTATTGACAATTTCTTCTTCTTGTGCTTCTATTGGTTTTTTCGTCAAAACCTGCAATAAGGGCGAATCTTTGAAACTATGCTTGACAATGCGGTCTTCTAAGCTGTGAAAGCTAATAATTGCAATTTTGCCACCTGGTACAAGGGCTTGTGGTGCTTTGCTCAAAAAAGTTTCCAGGGATTTTAACTCGTTATTGACGACTATTCGCAAGGCTTGAAAAACGCGGGTAGCTGGGTGAATTCTGCCGTAGCGGTATTTTGGGGGAACACAAGAGGCGATCGCCTGTGCTAATTCTGTTGTCGTGTTAAATGGGCGTTGTTGAACAATCCGTCTGGCTATGCGCCGTGACAACCTTTCTTCACCATATTCAAAGAAAATATTTGCTAATTTAGCTTCATCCCAATCATTAATCACATCAGCCGCCGTTAGAGATTGTCGCCTGTTCATCCGCATATCCAAATTTGCTTGCTGGCGAAAACTAAAACCCCGTTCCGATGTATCCAGATGATGAGAGCTAACGCCCAAATCAGCAATGATTCCGGTATACTTGCTCAGTGGAAAATCGTACGCCGCAAAGTTGCTATGAATAAATTTTACACGTTCACCAAACGCGCCTAATATCTTTTGCGCCGCAGCCAAAGCGTCCTCATCCTGGTCAATAGCCGTTACTCGCACATCGGGTGCAGCTTCTAAAATCAGGCGACTGTGACCGCCACCGCCTACCGTTGCATCCAAATAATGCCCATCGGGACGGACAGCCAAACCCTCAATTACCTGGCGACTTAAAACAGGCACATGAAAAAAATCTTGTACCTCCATTCTCTCTATCTCACGCTTCATATAATAATAGTTGAACAAGTGCAATAAAACGAAACATCAAACGAAAACGCTCAACTGCCAACCTCTCTCCAACTTACTGCTTACTTCGCGCTCTTTGCTGCTACGCGGTTCCATTTTAAAATTTTCCCAAACCGGAGAACACTCTTTTTATGGCAAGATTAGAAACCCGCACTGAACCCATGGTGCTGAACATGGGTCCCCACCATCCCTCAATGCACGGGGTGCTGAGACTGATTGTAACTCTGGATGGTGAGGATGTTATTGATTGTGAACCAGTACTCGGCTACTTGCACCGGGGAATGGAAAAGATTGCGGAGAACCGCACCAACATTATGTATGTCCCCTACGTGAGTCGGTGGGACTACGCAGCGGGGATGTTCAACGAAGCCGTGACTGTGAACGCCCCAGAAAAACTGGCAAACATTCCCATCCCCAAACGCGCCAGCTACATCCGCGTCATCATGCTGGAGTTGAACCGCATCGCTAACCACTTACTGTGGTTTGGTCCATTCCTAGCTGATGTGGGCGCTCAAACTCCCTTCTTCTACCAATTCCGTGAACGGGAACTGATTTATGATCTGTGGGAAGCCGCCACAGGTTACCGCATGGTCAACAATAACTACTTCCGCATTGGTGGCGTGGCGGTAGACTTACCCTACGGTTGGATTGACAAATGTCTCGACTTCTGCGACTACTTCACGCCTAAAATAGATGAGTACGAGCGCTTAGTAACCGATAACCCCATCTTCCGACGTCGTGTTGAAGGTATTGGCACTATCACTCGTGAAGAAGCAATTAACTGGGGACTTTCTGGTCCAATGTTGCGTGCTTCTGGTGTGAAGTGGGACTTACGCAAAGTTGATCACTACGAATGTTACGATGATTTCGACTGGGACGTCCAGTGGGAAACCGCTGGTGACTGCTTTGCCCGTTATGTCGTACGGATGCGGGAAATGCGCGAATCTGTCAAAATTCTTAGACAAGCCATTAAAGGACTTCCCGGTGGTCCCTACGAAAACCTGGAAGCTAAGCGCTTAGCAGCAGGCAAAAAATCTGAGTGGGATGCCTTTGATTACCAGTACATCAGCAAGAAAATTTCCCCCACCTTCAAAATTCCTAAAGGTGAAATTTACTCTCGCATCGAAAGCGGTAAAGGTGAAGTGGGAATTTATCTGATTGGTGATGATAACGTCTTTCCTTGGCGGTGGAAGATTCGTGCAGCAGATTTCAACAATCTGCAAATTCTGCCTCATCTACTCAAAGGTGTGAAGCTGGCGGATGTTGTCGTCATTCTCGGTAGTATTGACATCATTATGGGTTCTGTAGATAGATAAGGAAAATTTGGACTTTTGAACCGCAGATGGACGCCGATGGACGCAGATATTTTTCTGTTCTATTGGCGTTTATCTGTATGTATTAGGGGTGTAGGGGTGTAGGGGTGTAGGGGGAGAAGAAGAAAAGAGGCACGCTGCGATTGCGGGCAGGGTGCCAAGCAGAAGACTAATCCATGTGAATTATTTTCTCCCTCTCTCCGGTGCTCCCTGCCCCCTACTCCCTACTCCCTACTCCCTGTTCCCTATTCCCTATTCCCTGTTCCCTTAAAATCTTATGCCTTCCAATCAAGAACTATGTAAAGCGATCGCACACCGGATCACGACAAGTCCCCAAAAGCGAATCACTTTCGCTGAGTATATGGACATGGTGTTATATCATCCGCAAACTGGTTACTATTCCACAAAGGCGCTGAAGCTGGGAAAGGAAGGTGATTTTTTTACTTCTGTTCACCTTGGTGCTGACTTTGGTGAGTTACTGGCGGTACAATTTTTCCAAATGTGGGAAATTTTAGGGCAACCTGTACCATTTTCTCTGGTAGAAATGGGAGCAGGTCAAGGACTGTTGGCTTTAGATATTCTTAAGTATATTAAGCAGCAGTATCCTGATTTTTTCAATGCTCTAGATTATGTGATTGTTGAAAAATCTTCAGTTTTAAGGGAAGAACAACAGCAACAGCTGCGAGAATTTTCTGTACGCTGGTTCAATTTGGAGGAGATTCCAACTCACTCTGTCACTGGCTGCTTTTTTTCTAATGAGTTGGTGGATGCTTTACCTGTGCATCAATTTGTTTTGCAAGAAGGACAATTGCAGGAGATTTTTGTCACTACACAGGAAGAGGGAACGCTTAACAGGGAGCAGGGAGCAGGGAGCAGGGAGCAGGGAGCAGGGAGCAGGGAGCAGGGAGCAGGAAGCAGGAAGCAGGGAGCAGGGAGCAGGGAGCAGGGAGCAGGAAGCAGGGAGCAGGGAGCAGGAAGCAGGAAGCAGGGAGCAGGGAGCAGGGAGCAGTCAAAAATTCCCGTATCTATTTCTACTCCTGTAGCATCATTTGTGGAAGTTGCAGATACACCTTCAACAACCAAACTTGAGGAATATTTTGAACTTGTAGGAATAAATATCAGTTCTTACGCTGATGGTTATCGTAGTGAGGTTAACTTAGCTGCATTGGATTGGTTGAGTTTAGTGGCAGAGCGTTTGCAGCGTGGATTTCTGTTGACGATTGATTATGGTTACCCTGCTAGTCGTTATTATAATCCCATGCGATCGCAAGGTACGTTACAGTGTTACTACAATCATCAACGCCATAATGACCCGTACATCAATCTTGGGAAACAAGATATCACGGCTCATATAGATTTTACTGCTTTGGAAAGATGGGGCGATCGCTGCGGATTAGATAAAGTTGGTTTTACGCAGCAGGCGTTGTTTTTGATGGCTTTGGGCTTGGGAGAACGAATTGCTGCCCTCTCTTACACACAGCAACCCATCTCACAGTTGCTGCACCGTCGGGATGTCCTGCATCAGCTTTTAGATCCTTTGGGTATTGGTGGATTTGGTGTCCTGGTTCAAGCCAAAGGACTAACCAAGCAAGAAGCTACACAACCATTAAAAGGACTGAGTGTGCCAGAGCAAATGCAAATATCATGAAAAATTAAGCTCTATTAACAGTGTGTTGGTGATTGTTGGTCTACTATAGCAGTGATTACATTCGCAATTATATCTTTTGGAGAGTAATAATTATGAGTTCTCATGATCTTTTGATGTTAGTGTTGCTACTGAGTCCAGGTCTTTTACTCTCAGTGATGATTATGGTGACTTTTGCAGCAGGTGGCTGATGGAGAAAGCGGGGACACTCTTGAGGGAGGGAGTGAGAAAGCCAACAAGGGAGACAAGTCTTGTTTTGGTGACTGCTTCACTCAAGCCAATTCCCCACTTTCTAAAGAATAGACGTCTTGCAAAAGTCATTTTTAGAAATGAAATAAATTCTGCGTGGTTGTAAATACCCACCAAATCGGATTTTTGCAAGAAATAATTCTGAAAACGAATTATCAGAAAAAGCGATCGCTTATTAAGGAAGGTGAAAAAATGAAGGTAGCATTTCTGGGGACTGGATTGATGGGACTACCGATGGCTCAAAGGTTGTTAGAGGCGAATATAGAGGTTATTGCTTACAACCGCACCCCAGAAAAGTTAGAACCACTCAAAGCAGCTGGTGCTCAAGTGGTAAAACGCCCCTACCAAGCAATTAATGCTGCTGATTGTAGCATTCTTATGCTGAGTAATGCTGGAGCTATATACAGTGTTTTGCTTTCGGATCGGTCTTGGCAAACTGTTCCCGGACATAGCATTATTCAAATGGGGACAATTACTCCCACAGAAAGTAAAGAAATTAGAGATGCAGTTGTTGCTGCTGGTGGTGAGTATTTAGAAGCACCTGTTTTGGGTAGCATTCCAGAGGTCAAAGATGGCAAACTGATTGTGATGGTAGGCGCACACCAAGAACAATATCAACGCCACCTGGAGTTATTCAAACATTTTGGTCCAGAACCTTTACTTGTAGGTCCTGTAGGATCTGCCTCGGCGCTGAAACTGGCGTTAAATCAACTCATTGCTTCCCTAACAACAGCTTTTGCCCTGAGTGTTGGTTTTGCCCAGCATCAAGGTATCAATGTGGATTTGTTTATGTACGTTTTGCGCCAGAGTGCTCTTTACGCACCCACCTTTGACAAAAAATTGCAACGGATGCTTGACAGCGATTATGCTAATGCGAATTTTCCGACAAAACACTTGATGAAAGATATAGATTTGTTCATCTCAGAGGCGAGATCTACTAGTTTAAATCTCAGCAGCATCGAGGGTGTACGCGACATCATAGATATGGCAATGAAAATGTCATTTTCTGATGCAGATTACTCATCAATTTTTTCTGCAATTAATGCATCAACTGATGGTGCATAATCATCGCCAGAAAATTGGCTACTTATTCAAGTTCCTAGGCAATTGAGATAACTATTTTAGGTGTTCAGCTACACAAATAGAAGCGATCACCGATGGTTGCTCCCTTCAGAGCATCGCTTCCGCAGAGATGGAATTAAGGATTTGCCTTAACTTATGCCTCAACTCATCTATAGTGGTGCAATAGTCCCAGCATAATGCTTGTTTAAAGCGCCCCTGATGGAAATAGCCAACATAAAATGCAGCACCTGGCGTTGCTGCTGCGGCGTTGTACCAGAGTTGGCGTGGGTTAACGGAAACTGATAACTGAATAAGTGAACCATTGCTTTACTACAACTCTGGATAGATGTATAATTACTTAAAAGAAAGGGAGTAGCTGCTGGCAGAAGACTGACCAGTACACTTGAATCAACATACTGGCAATAAGCCTGGTTCAGGTGACAAGTAAGCAATTAGCTTCTTGGAAGTGAGACTTTCACTAAGTTCACACAGTACAACTGTGAGCTTGGTGGAGTCTCACTGCTCGCATCAAGCTCACACAAGAGAAAGATTCTTAAAGGAGCTTGAGAGAGTGTTAACAGGTTTTACTGCAGCTTTGTTGCTGATTACGGTTTCGGAACTAGGAGATAAAACATTCTTTATCGCCGTGATTTTAGCGATGCGTAACTCACGGGTGCTTGTATTCACAGGTGTGATAGCGGCTTTAGCTGCAATGACAATACTTTCTGTTGTCGTAGGACACGCAGTTTCCGCACTTCCAAAAGTTTATATTCATTTTGCGGAGATAGCTTTATTTTTTGCCTTTGGTATAAAGCTACTTTTTGATGCAAGTCGAATGCCTGCTTCTAGTTGCGATGCAGAAGTTGTGCACGAGGCAGAAGCTGCAGTGAAACAGCGAGATCTCAAACAGCCGAAAAACAAAAATGCTTTAGCAATTTTAACAGAAGCCTTTGTACTGACATTTATGGCAGAGTGGGGCGATCGCACACAAATTGCCACAATTGCCCTCGCCGCAGGAAATAACGCCATTGGGGTGACAGCGGGTGCTATTTTGGGACATGCCATTTGTGCTGCGATTGCAGTTATTGGCGGCAGAATGTTAGCAGGACGAATTTCTGAACGGACACTCACCTTTTTCGGTGGGTTTTTGTTTCTAGTATTTGGTGTCGTCGCCGCCATTGAAGGAGCGTGAGATAAGTAGGTGAGTGGGGGAGTGGAGGAGTGTGGGAAAATATTCCTCGTATACCCTTACCCTCCTACACCCCCAATACGGTTCGGTTAGCTTGTTTTTCTTAAGGGAGATCCCCCCAACCACGCCAGTCGCTCATGGGGGAAACCCCCAAGACCGCGCTGGCTCCCCTTAAAAAGGGGGCTTTTAACCCTCTTTTACCCCCTTTTTAAGGGGGTCGCCGCAGGCGGGGGGATCTTATCCGAACCGTATTGCCTACACCCCTAGTTGCTGACGTTTGCAGTGCTACTATCTCCCGTTATAATTGCGCTACCAGTGGCATTACCCCCAATAGAAACTGAACGGTTTTGTCCGCCTTTATTGTCATTATTCATACCATTATCCTTGTCCGATTTGGCTGGATTTGTTGCCTGTACTGTCTGATAACGCCGTCGCCTAATTTTGATTGCTGGGGTTAAATACTCTGGAATTCCCTGCAAATCAATAGATGTACAACCCATTTGAAAACAATCTTCATAATTCCTGAGTGCTGCTAAGGCAGTATAAAATCCAACGCTAAACTTAATTGCTGCCGTATCTCCAATTGCCTGATTCATCCCCACCACGCAATCAATGTATTGGTGAATTGCTGTGGCTTGTGGTTCGCTGTAGCAGGCGTTGAGTAAAACACACTCAACCTGTTCTTGAAACAAATCAAATAGCTTTGCCAGCGCTTGTGTACTGACAAGTTGCACGTGTCCAGAATTATCTTCCAAAGCTAATCCATCAGTACCAGAGCCGTGTCCAGAAAAGTGAACAATTGTTGGTTGATGGTGAGACAAAAAGCGGGTTAAATCATCCACTCGTACCGCAGATTCTGTGATGATTTGAAATTCGTCTCGATTTGGAGAGAGTTGCAGTGTGTTTTTGATTTCCCGCACCTCTTCATCTAGGCGCAAATGACTTGTGTTTTTGGGGTTGGCGGAGAGGATGAGAATTTTTTTCACGGTGTTATTTGATATGGTTTTTTATATAAGTGGTTACGCAAAATTATTTATGTTATTACTTTTGACTTTTGACTGTTCGCTAATTATCGCTGTTTGAAAAAAATTCACTCATCCGCCTCCTCATTCTCCTTCTCCTCCTTCAATTCAGGATGCTTCTGCTCGGCATGAACCGTTAAAACCTTCGTCAGCGATTCCACCTTACAATCGTCACTGGAACATTGTTGCGCGACTTGCAGTGCCTGTCCCCAGTTTTTCAGGTTCGCTGCTGCTTCGGCAATGGAACTTAAGACTCTGGCTTTGTAAGAGGAATCCTGAATCTGGTTGGCAGTGGCGAGTGCTTGCTTGAGCAAATCAGCGGCTTTATCCGGTTGGTTGAGCTTGCCAATGGCTTGGGCAATGGAACTTAAGGCATTGGCTTTGTAACGGGAATCCTGAATCTGGTTGGCAGTGGCGATCACTTGCTTGAGCAAATCAGCGGCTTTATCCGGTTGGTTGAGCTTGCCAATGGCTTGGGCAATGGGACTTAAGACATAGGCTTTGTTAGAGGATTCCTGAATCTGGTTGGCAGAGGCGAGTGCTTGCTTGAGCAAATCAGCGGCTTTATCCGGTTGGTTGAGCTTGCCATAGGCTTGGGCAATGGAACTTAAGACATAGGCTTTGGAATTGGATAGCTGAATCTGGTTGGCAGTGGCGAGTGCTTGCTTGAGCAAATCAGCGGCTTTATCCGGTTGGTTGAGCTTGCCATAGGCTTGGGCAATGTAACTTAAGACATTGGGTTTGTAAGAGGATTGCTTCATCTGGTTGGCAGTGGCGAGTGCTTGCTTGAGCAAATCAGCGGCTTTATCCGGTTGGTTGAGCTTGCCAATGGCTTGGGCAATGGAACTTAAGGCATTGGCTTTGTAACGGGAATCCTGAATCTGGTTGGCAGTGGCGAGTGCTTGCTTGAGCAAATCAGCGGCTTTATCCGGTTGGTTGAGCTTGCCAATGGCTTGGGCAATGGAACTTAAGGCATAGGCTTTGTAAGAGGAATACTGAATCTGGTTGGCAGTGGCGAGTGCTTGCTTGAGCAAATCAGCGGCTTTATCCGGTTGGTTGAGCTTGCCAATGGCTTGGGCAATGGAACTTAAGGCTCTGGCTTTGTTAAAGGAATCCTGAATCTGGTTGGCAGAGGCGAGTGCTTGCTTGAGCAAATCAGCGGCTTTATCCGGTTGGTTGAGCTTGCCAATGGCTTGGGCAATGGAACTTAAGGCATTGGCTTTGTAAGGGGAATCCTGAATCTGGTTGGCAGTGGCGAGT
>JAHHGV010000089.1 GCA_019359695.1 Brasilonema angustatum HA4187-MV1 | reverse complement strand
GGCGAGTGCTTGCTTGAGCAAATCAGCGGCTTTATCCGGTTGGTTGAGCTTGCCAATGGCTTGGGCAATGGAACTTAAGGCATTGGCTTTGTAAGGGGAATCCTGAATCTGGTTGGCAGTGGCGAGTGCTTGCTTGAGCAAATCAGCGGCTTTATCCGGTTGGTTGAGCTTGCCATAAGCTTGGGCTATCGCTCTTAAGGCATTGGCTTTGTAAGGGGAATCCTGAATCTGGTTGGCAGTGGCGAGTGCTTTTTCCAACAAGGAAGCGGCTTGAGCAGAATTTTTATCCTTAACAAAGGCGACAGCCGCTTTTGATTGAGACTCAGGACTCGTCCGCTGACTCACATCAGTCAAGTTCCAGCGAATTTGAGTCAATTGCCCCAAAGTTGTATAACTCAACCAACCCCAAAACCCCACTGCCAGCAATAAGGATACTCCCAATCCCCCCAAACTCAAGTAAATTCCCTGCTTACCACGTTGACGCAGTGCTATACTAGCTTGAATAAATTCTTGCTCTCCTGCGCTCAGTTCCTCTCGGCGTTGTTTCAGATTTTTTTCCGCTTCCGTTAACACTGCACCGCGCAACAATGCCCCCTTATCCCGTTGCATTTTTTGCCATTGCAGCATTGCGAACCGCAGCCTTTCTTGCCAAGCGCGAAAGCTACGGTCTGCATTCATCCATTGTCGCAGTTGTTCCCAATTACGAATCAACGCTTCATGAACAACTTCCACAGTTTCTTCGTTAGCAGCATTTTGACTGGTGACGACTAATCGATCATCCGCCAACTGTGTCACCAATTTCCAGCGTTCTTCACCCAATTCGGCTTTCGTCGCCACTCGTCGCGTATCTGGTCTGTCTTCACCCGGATACACTAATTGGATGAAAATCCGCCGTACCTGTTCTTTCTGAACTGCAATCAACTTACCATAACTTTGATCTGCATGACGAGCCAAGGCACCTTGTACTTTACCTATGTGCTGATAAGCTGCATGAGTTAACTGTTTACCCTTTCGCTCCTTCCACAATTGGGTTAACGCAAACTCCAAAAGAGGTAAATTCCCCGGTTCATCTTCCACATCATCCAAAATGCGTTCCACCAGTCCCCCTTCAAACGTTACCCCCAACTTTTCAGCAGGCTTTGCAATCACCTGTGAAAGTTCATCATGATTCATCGATCTGAGCTTGATATCAGTTTTTAATACATCTCCAAAAGCGGGATATGACAGAGCATTCCCCAAGAAATCTGCCCGCATGGTTGCAACTAGCACATTAGTCTTGCCAGGGGAAGATTGAAAGCTCGCTAATAAGGTGTCTAGAAAACTATGGCGAGTTTTCTGATCCGCACACAAAGTATAAAGTTCTTCAAATTGATCCGCAATCAATAACAACCGATGATTGGGATGCTGACGCTGAATATGGGAAAGTATATCAGGAAGAGTAACCTTGTTATCATGAAAATACTTAGCTAATGCTCGTGCTTGGGCAATCTGCATAGTAGGATCGCCAGATGTGTATAGAGGAACCAGGGACTCAGCCAAAGCATAAAAAGGGTCGGAACCGGGACGAAAATGGGTAAACTTCCAGTGACCTTCATTTTGCAGCTTTGGCACCAATCCCGCCAACACCACGGAAGATTTTCCGCTTCCCGACGCACCTAACACGGGTATAAAATTACGGTTTTGAGTCGCCGCGAATAGTTCTTCTACAAATACCTCACGTCCAAAGAAAAACTCCGCATCATCGGGACCAAAGTGAAACAAACCGCGATAGGGACAGAGAAGATTTTCGTCAGTAGCATCAGTATATTCAACAGGTATTACTGTTTTATTTTCACGGTAATAGTAGTTGGTGATAGTGATAGTAGCAGTATTGCTATCACCAGTAATAATGGCACTACTGTCAGCACTCCCTCCAACTTTGGCACTGCGGTCTTCTTCTGTCATCCTCCCTCACTTATGAATTTTGGACGGCTTGTACTGGTTTTATAAATTACACATACAGGACTTACGCACTGAAAACCCGAAAACTCGATCCCCCCTAGCCCCCCTTGAAAAGGGGGGAATCTTAAAAGCCCCCTTTTTAAGGGGGTTGGGGGATCTCTTCTGCGTAAGTCCTAATATATAGTTGCCAGTAAAATCAACATATGCATCCATTGGAGTACTTCAGCACAAACAGCTGTAATTACGGAAAACTTCACCGAAGCCCCCGCCCTTTCAGGGAAGTCAAAAGTCAAAAATCAAAAATCAAAAGTATTAATTTTGACTTTTGACTTGATACTTTTAATTTGTTTTGCCCCTACACCCCTACACCCCTACACCCCTACACCCCTAGTTATTGCTTAGGCGTTGATGTCGGCGTGGGAGCAGGAGTAGCAGATTCGCTTGAGAGTTTATTAATTTCGTCTTTATACTGGCTTGGTGCTAAAGCCGCAGCTTGGGTAAACAAAGTTTTTGCTTCCTCAGCTTTGCCTTGTTCCTTCAAGAGCGTTGCTTTGGCTAAGACGGGACGAAAATCCTGCTTATCCTTGCTTATTGCTTGGTCGTAAGCACTGCTAGCTTGAGTATAGTTTTTTTGAGAGGCGTATACGTTGCCTAAAAGCACTTGTACAGCGACTGTATCCACACTTCCTGGCTGAGTTTTATTCGCTGTGCTTGCAGTTTTGAGAGTATCTTGTAGCAAAGTGATAGCCGCTTCTGGGCGTTTTTCAGACAGATCCAGGGCTACCATACCTTGTAAAGCCTGAAGGTTGCCAGGTTTCTTTTGTAAAACAGAACGATAAGCTTGAGCGGCTCCTTCCTTGTCGCCAATTTGCTGCTTGGCTTGAGCCAATAACACTGCGTATTTTGTTTCTTCTGGATTGAGAGCCGCCAATTTTTCCAAAGGTGAAATCACGCTCTTGACATCACCTCCACCCAAGCTTAGCAATTGTAGTCGAGTCTCAAGCAAGTTTCGCAGCGCCGTTTGATTTTCTGGTTCCCGCTGCACAACTTGTGCATAACCCTGTGCGTCATTTTCCAGTTTCAATTTTAGATCAGAGGAAGGTGAAACACTTCTGGTGCTTGTGGATTTCTGGCTTGAATTTTGCGTTTCATTAAACGCGCCAATGATTGGCACCATCGAACCTCCAACAATAGCAAGAAGTACCACCACCAACACTACATTGACCCAGTGTTTCCGAGGTTGAGACACAAAACCATCCTTAAATTCTAATGGGATTATCGTTGACAGAAAAAATGAAAGTTAAAAATTTAAAAAATTTTGCGGAAACCCACGAATTGTTTGTGAATTTTATAACAAAAAGCAATATCCGCATTTCATGTAATTGTTCATTTTAGGAGGGATTGTCTGAAATTGTAGCCATAATATGCTTCCGAAACTAACATAAAAACGCTAAATTACAGATTTAGGGTGTGTATGTAAAGTTTTGCGTCTTTAGTATTGCACAGAGCGTTAAGACGTGGGTGTCTTGCAAGGAAATATACTTACAAGCGCCGCACAAACGCTCTTTTCAGCTGCCTTTGTAAAATCCCACAATTGGGATGTGTCTCCGCCACAAGGAGTTTTTATGAATTCCGACCTGATGCCGTTACCTGAATCGTCCAATTCAACTGCTTCTAAAGAAGCTTTAGAAAGCAAAGACACCGCTGCAATGAGTATCGATGCAGCAACTCCTGCTTTTCCAGAAAAAAATTCACCTGTGATCTCTAGTGAGACTGCTAATGATCAGAACTTAGAAAACCGGCAACAGCCGATTGCAGATCCCAGCGAACCAATGCAGTATCGAGCGATTGGCTTAGTGCGGGGTCGCTACGTTGCCAATAGTAGCGAACAATTTACTCAAGGTTCAATAGTAACTACAGATGGTACACAACTCGAAGCCGTCCTTCTGGGTCGGATTATGAGCTTAGTCAAAAATCATTTGGACTTGGAAAAAGAGCATCTGTGGGTTGTTTATCCGCGCACTCGGCAAGAAAACGACAAACTACATATACAAATTGTCGGAGTTTGGGAGCCGGAAAACTTGGCGAAACATCAAGTAGCCAATGAAAAGCAAGATTCGGCTTCACAAGAAGATTTGCCAATACCCGCCAGGAATAATTCATCAAGCGCCCTCATCCCCTCATCAGAAGTTCCAGATGGTGATTTTTCTGTTCGTGGCGAGGTTGTTTACCAGTCTTATGAAGCTGAACACTTAGTCATCAAAATTAAGCAAGCTGCGCGCAAACAAGATGACAAACCAAAGTATTTCAAGTTGAAAATTAAAGGTAAGCTTGAAGCTAGAGCAGTGGGTAAGTTTTGGGATTTACAAGTCAAGCGCGAAACTGACTCATTAGTAGTAGAAACCGCTGAGGCGATCGCTGATTTGCCCAAAAGGCGCAGACCACCACAAACAAGATATGGTAGCGCAAGTCGTCGTCCTAGTGGAAAAAAACCATTTCCTCCAAGACCACGCAACGGCGAAATTCCACGCCCAGTAAGGAAAACAGACGACACGGGTGCGGCGTCAATACCGATATCCTCAAAACCCATACCTAAGCCCGTTAAGCGTCTGAAGCCACCGGAAGAGTAAGAGGACAAGGGGGAAGGGAGTCATGAAGCAGAGGAGCAGGGAGCACCGGAGCAGGGGAGAAAGTGGGACGGAGCTTGTACTCCGCTTAAGATCGAGTGTCCACCGAAGAAGGGGCTTCATACCCATGTTCCGCTCTGCTCCACAAAGCAAGGGGGAAGGAGACATTCCCCCTTGCTCCCTGCCCCCTTCCCCCTTGCTTCATGACTCCCTCCCCTTGTCCTCTTAAAATTCCGTCCACCTGTCTTGCGGAAGAAAAGATCGCTGTAGCTCGATTGGTGCAACAGGCTCTGTTAAAGTAAAATCACCCGATAAAATGGATTGTTTCAACTCCACGGCAACTTGCCTAGAAAGAAATAAACTAGCAAGGGGTGCAACGCGCACAGTTCTGCCTTCTATGCTGATGCGTCCAGATTTGAGTTGGGCGTAACTGACTAAACCAAAGGTAGGACGAACACGCCGGGGAATGGAAAAGTCTACTATTGGGGCTACTAAGTCTTTATCTTGAACTGCACATCTTGCAACAACTTCTTCGTTCAACACAGGCAGTGGTACACCTACTCCCAACATCAAAGAAGGACCGTAACTTTTAAAGTAACAACCACGCACCCAACGAGCATCCATTTGCTTGGCATCACCAATCAAAGCTAAAGTTGCCGCTGGTCCAATGGGTGTATGATTGGGTAACCGCTTTTGTAAAGGAAAGTGCTGAGTGCCTTCCCAAGCAATATAACCGACACCGCCTCCCAAGAAAATTCGTGTGCCAATTCCAACCAGTTGCAGATCTGGGTCATTGAATAGAGGGGAGATAGCACCAGGGTTAGAGTAAACGGCATTGCCTAAACGCGGTTGTAATGGACCCAGGTATGTATAGAGTGGGCGATCGCCCCCATTCACACCTACTATAAAATTTTGATAAAGATTGCGTGGATTGAATAAATAAAACTGATTGATTGTTTCACGTGTAATAGTGGTTTCAAAAGTGGCTCTGGGATAGCAATCTGTCACTTGTCCTTGTGCTCGAATTTGTACGGTTTTACCAGCTATCAAATCTTCAATAACATGACCGCCGCCTCGTTCGCGAACTTCTTCGCCGTCCATCACTTCCACCGCGCAACTTGCACCCAAGTATAAATCTACAGCTCCAAAACCAGAGTATGCCGGAACACCATCTAACCAGCAACGGCGAATTTTGATCGGCGGGTCAGTATGTCCTAGGTTAATAATTGCACCACTAGATTCCATTGGCTCAAAAGTGCCAGTGGTAATGACATCAACTTCTTTAGCAACTTTGGCTACACCTACTTCTACAACTCTTGCCTTTAATTCTTCAGCAGTTAGCACTACCGCCTGTTTGTGACTGATTTTGTGATTTATCTCCGCAATTGTTCGCATATTAATAGTAGCTAATTAACAGAGCTATAACAGGATTGCTGCTTTATGAGTATTTAGTAACAGCTTGTTGAGATGAGAAGACAAGGGAAGTCAACAATCAGGGGTGTAAGGGTATGAGGGTGTAAGGGTGTAAGGGGCTTAGATCCACCACTGATTTGAGACCATCCTTACGGGTATGCTGGTTGATCCCAGATGTGAGCGCCCAAGGGGCGCGATTACACGCTCGCAACGAATGAAAGAAACACCTTTTTCCCTTACACCCCTACACCCCTACACCCTGTGTTTCTTGACAGACTGTTGGTCATTGCTGAAGTTAAGGGGGCGCACCGAAACTCGACTGTTACTTTCTGACTCGCCAACGCGATCGCTTCTGTAGCCTGTGGACTACTAGTCAAGCACTGGTTTACTTTTGTTGTTTGACTTTCCATCCGTTTTCCTTCTTGATTTTGTACAAAGAAACAAGCTAGTGTGTCGAGTAGATATTCTTAGTCGTGATCATATGCATCTTGGGAAGGTTCCCCAAACTCCAAAATTCATAGGAGACTAGAGAAAATAAAGTTGGTCTTATGAATCTTAAGGCAGCAAGTGGTGCAAATAGATAAGGAGGATTTATGCGTGCAGTACTGATGGCAGGTGGTTCAGGAACGCGGCTGCGTCCACTGACTTGTGATCTGCCCAAACCAATGGTGCCTATCCTAAATCGACCCATTGCCGAACATATTATCAATCTTCTCAAACGGCATCAAATAACAGAAGTGGTTGCCACACTTCATTATTTACCCGATGTCATGCGAGATTACTTCCAAGATGGCAGTGACTTTGGCGTACAAATGACCTATGCCGTAGAAGAAGATCAGCCCTTAGGTACTGCGGGGTGCGTGAAAAATATTGCCGAACTTCTTGACGACACCTTTTTAGTCATCAGCGGCGATAGTATCACAGATTTCGACCTGACAGCAGCAATTGAATATCATAAACAAAAGAAGTCAAAAGCAACTTTAGTTTTAACCCGTGTCCCCAACCCGGTAGAGTTTGGGGTAGTGATTACTGATCAAGAAAGTCGGATTCGTAGATTTTTAGAAAAACCTTCTACGAGTGAAATTTTCTCCGACACTGTTAACACTGGTACATACATTCTGGAACCAGAAGTTTTGGAATACCTGCCAGCAAACCAAGAATCCGACTTTTCTAAAGATTTGTTTCCGTTGCTACTGGAAAAGAATGAGCCAATGTACGGTTACATTGCCGAAGGTTATTGGTTTGATGTCGGTCATTTAGATGCTTATCGTGAAGCGCAGTACGATGGGTTATATCACAAAGTCAAACTGGACTTTGACTATAACGAAGTTTCTCCTGGCTTGTGGGTAGGTCAAAACACTTTTATTGACCCAGCTGCGAAGATTGATACTCCAGCAGTTATTGGTGATAATTGCCGCATTGGGGCAAGAGTACATATTGAAGCCGGGACCGTTATTGGGGATAATATCACTATTGGTTCTGACGCCAATCTCAAGCGTCCGATTGTTTGGAATGGAGCGATCATTGGCGACGAGGCACAACTGACTGCTTGTGTCATTTGCCGTGGTGCACGTGTAGACCGCCGTGCCCATGTCTTAGAAGGTGCTGTGGTTGGTTCGCTTTCTACTGTAGGAGAAGAAGCGCAAATTAGCCCATTTGTGCGTGTTTGGCCCAGTAAAAAGATTGAGTCTGGGGCAATTTTAAATATTAATTTGATTTGGGGTAACACTGCACAACGTAATTTATTTGGGCAACGAGGCGTCCAAGGGCTAGCCAATATTGACATCACCCCAGAATTTGCAGTGAAGTTGGGATCTGCATACGGTTCAACCTTGAAACCAGGTTCTCAGGTAACAGTTTCTCGTGACCAACGCAATGTCTCTCGTATGGTCACTCGCTCGTTAATTGCTGGTTTGATGTCAGTAGGTATCGAGATTCAGAACCTAGATGCCACAGCTATTCCAATAGCTCGTACAGTGATACCTACCATGAGCGTCAGTGGTGGAATTCATGTGCGAATGCATCCAGATCGCCCCGACTACATCCTGATTGAGTTTATGGATGCTAAGGGAATTAATATCACCAAATCCGCAGAAAAGAAAATCGAAGGAGCGTACTTCAAAGAAGATATGCGCCGGGCGCAAATTCATGAAATTGGTGATGTTGCTTACCCCAGTCAGGTGATGGATCGATACTGTACCGCTTTTGAGAAGCTATTGCATATTGATAGTATTCGCAACAGTCGAGCAAAAGTCGTCATTGATTACGTTTATGCAGTATCTGGAGCTGTGTTACCCCAAATGCTAGATAAGTTTGGGGCTGATGCAGTGGTGTTGAATGCAAGTCTCAATAAAGCAACTATGTCAGCAATTGAGCGCGAAGCACTTTTGACTCAGCTTGGTCAAGTGGTGGAGGTGTTGAAAGCGAACTTTGGTGTTCAGATTTCCGCGAATGGAGAACAACTCATTCTGGTTGATGAATCTGGCATTCCTATTCGTGGGGAAATGTTAACAGCGCTGATGGTAGACATGATGTTAACTGCTCACCCCAGAGGAACAGTCGTGGTGCCAGTTAATGCTTCTAGTGCGGTAGAACAAATTGCTCGTCGCCATGATGGTAAGGTCATTCGCACAAAGGCAAATCCTACAGCATTAATGGAAACTTGTCAGAAAAATTCCAATGTAGTATTGGGTGGTAATGGCGACACTGGCTTTATTGTGCCGCAATTGCATCCTGGATTTGATGCTATGTTCTGCGCTGCCAAACTGATTGAGATGCTGACGATACAAGAGCGCTCTCTTGCCTCTGTGCGGTCAGAATTGCCCCGTGTGGTTCACAAAACATACACAGTACGTTGCCCTTGGACTGTCAAAGGAGCGCTGATGCGCTACTTGGTGGAAACTCACCCAGCTGAAAACTTGGAGTTAATTGATGGAGTGAAAATTTGTCAACCGTATGATGACAGTTGGGTGTTAGTGTTGCCAGATGCAAGTGAGCCTGTAGTCCATTTGTACGCAAACGCTAACGATCGCGATTGGGTAGATGAATCATTAAGACAATACCGTGCTCGCGTGCAGGCGTTTGTTGAAACAGAAGTAGAACAAGCTATTGGTGAAGTGTAATTAATGACACAAGTGACTTATGGCTCCTAGTCATTAGTCATTTGTGTTCACTCCTGCGCAACTCATGACAAGTTAACAAAAAACAGGATTTGTCAAGGAGATAGGAAAATGAAACAAATCAAACGCTACTACGTGAGTTTCTATTTTCTCATCGCGATCTGCAAAGGAGCGATCGCTTGCCGGATTTGTTGACTGGATTAGATGTGTTGCCAATGTTAGAAGGTCTAAACCTGATGAGTTAACTCTCTTATCTTCTCAGCAATACTTTCTAACACCCCAGACAAATTTCCATACACATCATTATTTGTAAATCTAATAAAATTAATTCCTGCTGATTCAATCAACTCTTGTCTTGCCTTATCGTATTCAGCAGCACCATTTTCAAAATGGCTTCCACCGTCAATTTCTATAGCTAGCCTCAACTCAGGACTGTAAAAATCTATAACAAACTTATCTACACTATATTGTCTGCGAAATTTGCAGTTTTCAAGTTGCCTATCTCTAAGTTTATCCCAAATAAGTTTCTCGGCTTTTGTAATATTTTGGCGCAATAGTCGCCTTTTATCTTTTTCACTATCTTTGTTATAAAGTTGAGTCATTTTCACTTCAATATTTTTAAATTTATACAAAAAAAGCTTATTTCTTTCCAGTTCCCTCTCCTTTATTCCGGTTCCCTCTCCTTTATAAGGAGAGGGTTAGGGTGAGGTAAAACGCCACAATATAATAACTTCAGCCCGCGCTTCACCGTACTCCTCTGGTTAGTAACCACACCCCGCCCTTCGGGCACCCCTCTCCTTATAAAGGAGAGGGGAAGAGGTAAAACGCTACAACATAATAACCTCAGCCCGCGCTTCACCGTACTCCTCTGGTTAGTAACCTCACCCCGCCCTACGGGCACCCCTCTCCTTATAAAGGAGAGGGGAAGGGGAATAGGTTACGCGCTAAAGTATTTAGCTACTGGGTGATAAGTGACAATCGCAGTTGTAGACTGTTCAGGATAAAGCTGTTCACTTTCATCCATGTGCAAGTCAATACGTTCTGCCCCTAACAACTCCAGCTGCTTGTATTGATCCTGAATATTCGGACAAGCCGGATACCCAAAACTATACCGCGAACCCTGATATCTCTGTGCCAAGATATCCCGAATATTATCCGGTTCCTGAGCCACAAAACCCAACTCGCGACGAATGCGGGCGTGTGTCCACTCCGCCAGCGCCTCAGCTATCTGCACTGCAAAACCGTGGAAATACAGATAATCTGTGTACTTGTTATCTGCAAACAACTTTTGAGCGTACTCTGTGGCAATATGCCCAACCGTTACCGCGTGCATCGGGAACACGTCAATAATTCCCGACTCCTTCGGCGCAAAGAAATCTGCAATACACAGCCTCCTCAACGACCTTTGGCGTGGAAACTCAAACTTTCCTATTTCCTTGGCGTCTGTGCGGTTCGTTTCATAAATATACAAAGTATTCCCCTCAGCCTGACAAGGAAAATACCCATAAACGACCTGCGGATGAAGCAAATTCTCCTGTATAACTTGCTGCTTCAAATCCTCCAAAATCGGATACACTTTCTCATTCAAGAAAGCTTGATACTCCTCCTTAGATTGCTCTTTCGGCTTGCGGAATTGCCATTGTCCTGCAATCAAAGCTTGTAAATCTAAATGCCAGAAAATCTCCTCAAAAGGAATCTCTTCTGGCTGGAGTATCTTCGTTCCCCAGAAAGGTGGGGTTGGACGTTCAATATCCACCGCCACAGCTTCAGAACGACGGGTATCCACTACTTTTGGTTCAGGAGATTTTTCTTCAGCCGTCTGGGCTACAGGCTGTTTGTTACCATTTGCTGACACTTGGGTTGTTTGAGGAGATTCATTCAAAAATCCCCGCAAATCATCCCATTGACTAGCACCCTTGGCTGGCATTAACTTATCCATGAAGTGCAAATCAGAAAACGCATCTTTGCCGTAAACCACTTTACCTTTGTAAGTATTTTGGCAATCTTGATCAACAAACTTGGGTGTCAGCGCAGCACCACCTAAAATCACAGGGACGGTGATTCCCTTTTCGTTGAACACCTCCAAATTCTCTTTCATAAAAGCAGTGGATTTCACCAACAAACCACTCATAGCAATACAATCAGCTTTGTGCTGTTCGTATGCATTAATAATGTTCTCTACTGGCTGCTTAATTCCTAAGTTAACCACCTTGTACCCGTTGTTCGACAAGATGATATCAACTAAGTTCTTACCAATGTCGTGAACATCGCCTTTCACCGTAGCAATGATGAATGTACCCTTAGCATTGTTACCAGCTTCTGACTTTTCCATGAAAGGTTCTAGGTAAGCCACCGCTGCTTTCATGGTTTCCGCTGACTGCAATACGAAGGGAAGCTGCATTTGTCCAGAACCGAACAACTCACCGACAACTTTCATCCCATCCAACAGGAAGGTGTTGATAATATGCAGCGGAGGATATTTTTCTAAAGCTTTGGTGAGTTGTTCTTCTAAACCAATGCGTTCGCCGTCAATGATGTGGCGCTTGAGACGTTCTTCAATGGGTAGATTTTCGTCAACGCCTTTGTCGCGTTTCGTCGTCACCCCTTCAAATAACTTCGTCAGTTCTGTTAAGGGGTCATAAATGCAGACATTTCCTTCAAATTTGCGCTGATCGTAAATCAATTGGTGACAGACTTCTTGATGGCGTTCCTCAATCCGCGACAGTGGTAAAATTTTGTTAGCACTGACAATTGCCGCATCCATACCAGCAGTCATCGCCTCGTGTAAGAACATGGAGTTGAGGACGATACGTGATGCAGGGCTAAGACCAAAGGAGATATTGGAAACGCCTAAGATGACATGAGATCCAGGCAATTCTTGACGAATCCGGCGGATGGCTTCAATTGTTGCTTTACCGTTAGCGCGGTCTTCTTCAATCCCTGTGGAAATCGGTAGAGCAAGAGTATCAAAAAAGATTTCTGTAGGTGGAATTCCATACTCAACAGCTTGACGGTAGGCACGTTGGGCGATCGCAAACTTTTTGTCTGCTGTCCGTGCCATGCCATCTTCATCGATTGTACCAATCACAACACCTGCACCGTATTTCTTCGCCAGTTCTAACACCTTCAAGAAACGCGGTTCTCCATCTTCATAGTTGGTGGAGTTCAATAAACACTTACCACCAGCAACTTTCAGTCCCGCCTCCATCTTTTCCCATTCGGTGGAGTCAAGCATCAATGGAAGTGTCACATTATTGACCAGACGTGAAACCACCTCGTGCATATCATGCACACCGTCACGTCCTACATAGTCAACGTTGACATCAAGAATATGTGCGCCTTCCTTAACTTGCGCCCTCGCCATTGACACCAGTCCATCCCAATCTTCCGCATTGAGTAACTCGCGACATTTTTTGGAACCACTGGCGTTGAGGCGTTCGCCGATAATTAAGAATGAATTGTCTTGCTCGTAAGGTTGGGTGTTGTATATTGACGCCGCTGCTGGTTCAAGTTCAGGATGTCTGACTTTTGGCGTCAACTCTTTGGCAATTTCTGCTAATTGTTGAATGTGTCCTGGACGTGTCCCACAGCAACCCCCTATCACTTGGACACCCAAATCTTCAACAAAATGCATTAATGACATCCGTAATTCCATCGGTGTCAAGTGGTAATGAGCTTGACCGCCAACGTTCTCAGGTAAACCCGCGTTGGGAATACAGGAAACTACGAAGGATGAATGTTCTGAGAGGTATTTGATATGTGGTTTCATCAAGTCTGGACCTGTGGCACAGTTCAGACCGAGAATATCAATTGGGTAGGGTTCGAGAATTGTTAAGACAGCGTTGATTTCCGTCCCAACCAGCATTGTGCCCATAGTTTCCATTGTGACAGAGACCATGAGCGGGCGGCGATCGCCTTTCTTCGCAAAAACTTCTTCAATTGCATTCAACGCCGCTTTGATTTGCAGCACATCTTGGCAAGTTTCAACGATGAATAAATCGACTCCACCATCAAAAAGTCCTTCCGCTTGTTCGGCGAAGGAAGCTTTTAGGGTGTCAAAGTCGATATGTCCCAAAGTTGGTAGTTTCGTAGTTGGTCCTATAGAACCCGCAACAAACCGGGGTTTTTCGGGAGTAGAAAATTCTGCAGCAACCCGCTTTGCGAGTTCTGCTGCTGTCTTATTCAGATCATACGCCTTGTCCGCCAAGTCGTATTCGGCTAAAACAATCGACGCACCGCCAAAAGTATCCGTTTCAATCACATCTGCACCTGCGGCGAGAAAGTCCCCATGAACTTTTGCGACTGCTTCTGGCTTGGTGTAAACGAGGTACTCGTTACAACCTTCGTATTGAGGACCACCGAAATCTTCAGCAGTCAGGTTTTGTGTTTGCAAGTTAGTTCCCATTGCACCGTCGAAGACGATGACTGGGCGTGTGGGACTATGCAAGTGTTCTAAGAAAGTAGAGGTCATATTCTCCAACAGAAAATTGGGTTAGTCTGGAAATATTTAACTGTACATACTATTTTCTCGAATTTTTAGTACTTCTGAAGTGTGAATAATGAGGGGTGTAAGGGTGTTGGCGTATAGGTGAGGAGAAAAGTAACCGTGAATTGCTTTCTTTCCCCTACCCCCTTACACCCTTACACCCTTACACCCCTAGTTCTTGACGGCGCTACTTTATAAACACTAGTCATGAAAACTTGATTGCTAAATTTTTGACAAAGTTGGCGGAATTTTCTCGTAACTCCTAGTTAAGTAATTATTTACTGACCTACTTTCACATGCTCATGTCTGAAATCTTTTGTATTAAACCGCTAGGTGAAATTTTACAGCTGGCTGACCTAATTTCAATTGCACAGATAGAGTTCGCTTTGCAAGAGCAGATCCAAAATAACAATATGCGGCTAGGGGAAATTTTAGCCTTACAAGGATGGATCAAACAAGAAACGGCTGATTTTTTTGCCCAGAAGTGGTCAGATTTGCTAAAGCAAAAATCTAAACAACCCTTGGGTGAGTATCTCAAAAAAGCAGGGCTGTTGGATGAGTATCAAGTCAAGACTATTCTGTGTGAACAAAAACAGATGGGACTTAGATTTGGGGAATTGGCTGTCCACAAAGGTTGGCTTAAGCCAACTACAATCAACTTTTTTCTAGAGCATATTGCTCCTGTTGCACAGCGCCCTGAAAAAATTTTACAGCAGGCAGAACACTCAGTTGAAGTCCGTAACGGGAGAGTCAGATCCTTGGGGGAATTCAAAATTCGTCTTGGAAAGTTTGCTCTGTCGGAAAACCAACGCTCTTATCCAAGTAAGGAAGACCCTAAACTGGCTCCTCCTGGCGTCCGCGCTGCCTCACGACTCGACTCGCTCAACTTTGGGCAAAATACAAAATTCCAAATTGAAGACTTCACACAGCCCAGCCCAGTGAGTATTAATGACAGTCTCAGACAAGTAGAAACGTTTTTGGAAGAGGACAAGTCATCTGTTGTTGATCACAGAGTACATACAAGACCTTTGAGTCGCAGCATCATCAAATTATTCAATTTAGATCAAAAAGCTAGTCGTCCGGATATTTTGCTGGAGGAGGTTTTTTCATGGACAAGTGGTCAACCGTTTCTCACCCAAAAGTTATGTCAATTACTAGCTGATTCCGAAACTTTTGTTCCCTTTGGTGAGGAAGGATTCACAGTCGATGTGCTCGTGCAAACCCGTTTTATTGATCATTGGGAAACTCAAATTGCGTCTGAGCATCTCAAGGCGATTCGCTATGGTCTTCTGGAAAATAAAAAATGCAATCATTTTTCACTCCTGAAACTTTATCAACAAATATTACACCAGGGAAACATCTCTGTTGAAGACAGTTTTGTCAAAACAGAATTGTTAAATTTAGGATTGGTTGTGGAACAGGAAAACACGCTAAAAGTTTCTAACCGCATTTACCAATCTATTTTTTCTTTAAGTTGGGTGAATCGGGAAATAATACGTTTAGATATCAACCGCAGCAGAATCAAATTCTTCAAATTAGATGAAAAAGCCAGCCGCCCGTATGTCTTACTGGAAGAGGTGTTGTTATGGACAAGTGGTCAACTGTTTCTCACCCAAAAACTTTCTCAATTACTCGCTAACTCACAAGGTTTTATTCCCGTTAATCAAGAAGCTGTCAGAGTAGAGCAACTAGTACAAACCCGCCTAATTGACAACTGGGAAATTCAAGTGGCGTCTGAGCATTTGGAGGGAATTAGCAATGGAATTCTGAAAAATCAGCAGTGTCAGCCTTTGTCACTGTTGCAGCTATATCAGCAAATCTTGCAGCATAAAGAAGTGGTAGTGAATAACAATCCCGCACAAACAGAACTGCTGAATTTGGGATTAGTTGTCAAACAGGAAAAGACGCTAAAAGTTTCTAATCGTATTTACCAATCTGTTTTTTCTTTGAATTGGGTGAATCAAGAATTGGAGAAACAGCCTCCCCCACTTTCACAAATGATGAAAAGTATCCAAAGCCAATTACCTCCACCAACACTTCGTTTAAAAAAGATAAAAAAAACCATTTCCAATCGAAGAAAGACACTTCCTAAAGAAACTTGGATTTTACTGGGAACTATTAGCTTGATGCTCGTTGGCTTTAGTGTCGTTGGCTTTAGTGCGGTGAAGTCTTCAGAGGTGAAAAGCCTTATTCAACAAGGCGAGAAATGAGCTATTCAACCAAATAAGTAAGTGGACATAATTAAACGTAACTATGTTCGTAGCGAGTGGAACGCAGTGTAACGTAGACGCCTGGAGAGCTTCGGTGCAGGGTAGCGATCGCAAGCGTTTGGGATTGCTTCACTATGCCCTCCGGGCACGCTGCGCTAACGCTCGCATTGATGGGGTTCCCCTACACACGCCAGATACCTCTGTCGGGAAACCCTCCTATGTCCTTCGGACACGCTGAGTCCCAAGGGGACACGCTACGCGAACGCGAACAGTACTGGCTCCCCTACACCCCTACACCCTTACACCCGCACCCGAAGGGCATTGACTATTTTTCAAAACTATAAATCTTCTGTGTCCCCAACTGCTCACAACAAATAGACGAAGGTAATGTCCCCACACGGAACGTCTGCCGATCCAATTGCACTTGTAAGTTACTCAGAGGATCAACACCAGGCGAAATCAAAAATTCTAGCTTTTGGATATAAGGCAAAGCGACAAGTTCATCCAAAATTTGGCTAACTGCTTGCGCGTAAGGATGACCTTTGTGCTTATACCAATCATCTGTTGCAACGTTCGCTTGGTCAAAACCTAAGTGTACTATTAAGGATGGCTGATTAAACAGGGCGATCGCCAGTGGACGTGCTTCTTCCTGTAACAATAAGTCATGACTTTTCGCTAAATGTCGCAGTTTCTCTAAGCGTTCGTAGCGTTCCGTCACCGCTTCGGGATCATCTTGCCAATTTATCGCCACTGTTAACAGAAAAGTCTGTAACAGCATATGACCCAGTTTTTTCGCCTTGGTTTTAAGGTAATAAGAATTGTAGTCGTTTGCCTCAATCAACAATGGCACGCGATCCACAACTTCTAACTTATAACCTTTTAACCCTGCAATCTTACGGGGATTGTTGGTAATCAAGCGAATCTTATGAACTCCCAAATCCATGAGCATTTGTGCTCCCATACCGTAGTCTCGCAAATCGGCGGGGAATCCCAAACGCTCATTCGCTTCTACGGTATCTAGTCCCATATCCTGCAACGAGTAAGCTTTCAATTTATTAACCAGCCCAATTCCCCGTCCTTCTTGCCGCAGGTAAACAACGACACCTTGCCCTGCATTCTCAAGCATTTTCAGTGCTGCTTGTAACTGCATCCGACAGTCGCAGCGTAAAGAACCCAAAGCATCTCCAGTCAGGCATTCGGAATGCATCCGCACCATAACTGGATTCTCTCCAAAATCAGCAGGATTACCCTTGACAACAGCAACGTGTTCTGTATCATCCAGAGTATGGCGATAAGCGTAAATTTGGAAATGACCAAACTGGGTGGGTAACTCAGCAATAGTTTCGCGCCTGATCAGGCGGTCGTGCTGGAGGCGGTAACTGATTAAATCCGCGATGCTGATAATTTTTAGATTGTGATGCTTGGCATACTGCATTAACTCAGATAGCCGCGCCATCGAACCGTTGGGGTTTTGAATCTCACAAATAACGCCAGCAGGATATAATCCAGCTAATCGAGCTAAGTCAACAGCGGCTTCGGTATGTCCTGCCCGTTTGAGTACGCCTCCTTCCTTTGCGCGAATGGGGAAAATATGACCGGGACGGCGTAAATCTACAGGTTTGGTTCCTGGGTTGATCGCAACTTGGATTGTGCGGGCGCGGTCTTCTGCGGAAATGCCAGTGCTTACCCCTAAGTGAGGACCGGCGTCAATGCTGACTGTGAAAGCCGTTTGGTTGGTGTCGGTGATGTTGCTCACCATCAATGGTAAGTCTAATTCATCTAGGCGATCGCCACTCATTGCCAAACAAATCAGTCCCCTGGCTTCCACCGCCATGAAATTAATAATGTCAGGAGTAGCAAATTGGGCAGCACAAATCAAATCGCCTTCATTTTCTCGATTTTCATCATCTACCACCACAATCTGGTGACCAGCTTTCAAGTCAGCCAAGGCGGCATCAATCGAATCAAATTCAAAGGTTTGGTTTGAAGTCGTGTTAAGCTGCGACACAGAGGAATTCCAGCGATCAGATGTAAATTTTTTGTAACAAATGCTTGTCTTCTGATTGTAGCTCTTCTGGACACAATAGGAAGCCATCGCAGCCAAGATTCGATAACATACCGATAAATACCCACACAAGACCGTTGGATTCTCTAAGCTAGTGTGCAGCAACAATGAAACAGTAATAAGTCTTTAGCAGAATGCTTCTGCTAAAGACAAGTCTCTATATTTAAAAAGGATTTAGTAGTTATGGGCAATTCTAGACGCGTAAAAGTTGGGATTATTGGCGCGTCAGGCTACGGCGGAGTGCAGTTAGTACGACTACTCATGGATCATCCAGAAGTCGAACTCGTTTACTTAGGTGGGGAGAGTAGCGTGGGAAAATCGTTTGCGGATCTCTACCCACATCTAGCTCACATAGTTAACCAACCGATAGAAGCTATAGATCCACAAAACATTGCGACACGTTGTGAGGTAGTGTTTCTTTCTCTACCAAATGGTTTGGCTTACAAAATCGCTCCGCAATTGTTGGACAAAGGATTGATAGTACTAGATTTGAGTGCAGACTATCGCTTTAGGAATTTGACAACTTATACAAACTGGTATGGTGCCCAAAGAACAGATCTTGCAATAGCAGCGACAGCAGTTTATGGATTACCAGAACTGTATCGCGATCGCATTGCAGAAGCCCAGCTGATTGCTTGTCCTGGTTGCTATCCCACCGCTAGCCTCTTGGCACTTTCACCACTCCTCAAGCAAGGGCTAATTGTGCCAGAAACAGCTATTGTTGACGCCAAGTCAGGCACTTCTGGCGGTGGACGTCAAGCGAAAGTTAATATGTTGCTTGCCGAAGCAGACAACTCCTTAACACCTTATAATGTTGTCCGTCACCGCCACACCCCAGAAATCGAGCAGATTTGTAGTGATTTAGCAGGACACGAAGTCACCATCCAATTTACACCACACCTTGTTCCTATGGTGCGCGGTATGCTCGCAACGGTTTATGCAACACTACGGGACCCTGGTTTAGTCCGAGATGATTTAATTACTATTTATAAAGCATTCTACCGTAACTCTCTTTGGGTGAAAGTCTGTGAACCAGGCGTTTATCCCCAAACAAAATGGGCTTGTGGCACTAACCTTTGTTACATTGGCATAGAAGTTGACCCCCGTACCGGGCGTGCAATTGTGATGTCAGTAATTGATAACCTAATCAAAGGGCAGGCCGGTCAAGCTATCCAGTGTCTCAATATCATCATGGGCTGGGATGAAACACTGGGGTTGCCAAAGTTGGGCTTTTATCCGTAATTGGGGATGAGGGGGCTACAGTGTACACACCAGATCGCTTTTTACCTCACCCTCGCTTTACCCTGCGGGTAAATCTTTCCCTCTCCTTAATAAGGAGAGGGATGCCCGACAGGGCAGGGTGAGGTTCCGATCCATGAGTCCAGATTTTGCGATTGAATTACCTTACATAAGTGACAATATGGAACCGCTACGCAAAAAAATGCAAGAATACATTGATAATGAATTGCGTCTGGGTTGGTTAATTGATACAAAAAATAAAAAAGTAGAAATTTATCGCGCCTTACAGCCAGTGGAAGTGTTGAATAATCCAACAAGCTTATCAGGAGAAGATGTTTTACCTGGGTTTGTTTTAGATTTACAAGTTGTGTTTAGTTAACTAGATCGGCGCGAAAAAACCAAACTATTGTTTGGGCGATAGCTTCGCTTGCCTCACGCGCAAAGCGCTCAGCATGAGCGTGAGGCAGATCGCCTTGTGGGAGCGATAAGCAGAGGCACTTACGAGCTATTAATAGTATAATTACACAATTTAGCGTTTCCAAAACTATAAATTATACTCATTAACTGTACTTGTAAACCACTTTGAAAACCGACAGCATCTTTTATCACATCTTCCAAAGCTTTCCCAGCACATTCTTTGAACTGATTAACCAACCACCATCACTTGCGGAGGCTTACCAATTTTCCTCACAAGAAGTCAAACAATTAGCTTTTAGAATTCAATACCTTCGCCAAAAAAAGAGGATAAATATCTCAATCCCAAAACCTCGACTACTCGTCCCAAGTGGCGAACCGGATGACGCTTCGCTCTAATGGGCGGTGTCAGGAACGGGCTAGAAAAATTTC
>JAHHGV010000098.1 GCA_019359695.1 Brasilonema angustatum HA4187-MV1 | reverse complement strand
ATTGCGGATCAAACTGATCGATTTGCTCTAGAAAACCACCTTGTATAAGTTGCGACTGCGATGAAGTGGGGTCAGGCAGAAAGCAGGAATGTAGATGCTGGCGATTGGAGGGAATGGGGGCGATCGCGTCAACCTGATTGCAGAGTAGATGCCAAAAAGCTTCAGGATTAATTGCACTTGGAAAACGGCATCCAATACCAATTATTGCAATAGGTTCAATATCCATTTTCAGTCAAGCTAAAAATCTCGGTATGTTCGTTATATGGACTGCGAAAGCTCATCGAGTTTGATTGTTGAATTAATATATACAGGACAGTTTCTAATGGTTTTCAACTAGGTGCAAGACACTAAAGAGTGATAAACCGCGTATATACGCAGTTATATTTATACCTCTTTCGAATTATAACAAGTTTAAAAGCTGTATAGTAGCTGGTTTTAATACGTACCTCTTTATGTATTATTTAATTTTTTGATTCTATCAGCCACATAACGAGGATACAAGGACAGATAAGACAGTTAAGCAGACAGATAAGACAGTTAAGACAGTTAAGCAGACAGTTAAGAAAAATTAAGTAAAAAACCTAATTTAGACGTAATTTGTTATATCTCTTTTGAAGGATTTTTAGAAAAAATAAAATATTTAAAACAGTAGATGATTTTAACGTTTGTTTTTGCAGTTCACTTAACTACTGCCAACCCCGCTAAATATCCCGTTGTCCAAGCACTTTGAAAATTAAAGCCACCAGTAATACCGTTTCACTTTAAGGTTGATACAAATAGGCAGCAGAGGAGCAGAGGAGCAGAGGAGCAGAGGAGCAGGGGAGAAAGAATTAGAGACTAATCATTTGTATCAAGGATTTCGTGAAATGGTATAACACCATCAATATCTAAAATTTCTCCCGCAAAGTGAAGCCCTGGAACTAATCGACTTTCCATTGTTTTAAAATTGACTTGTTTAAGGTTGACACCGCCACAGGTGACAAATTCTTCCTTAAAAACTCCTTTGCCTTTTATTTGGTATTGTCCTTGAGTCAGTTCTTGCACCAACTGGTTGAGTGTTTTGTTTGATAATTCTGCCCAACGGTCTTCTGGTGTGATACCTGCACGCGAGATAATGTATTGCCAGAGGCGGTGGGGTAAGTCTACACCGCGATGTAAGGCGATAAGCCACAGGCTTTAGCTTGTGCGTATCGCACTCCAACAGAAGTAGCACTCTTTCTCCAAAAGCTTTCATGCTTTGAAGCAATGCCGCTATTGCACGTGCTTTTTGGTCTAATTGTTCATTAGAAGCAAGTTTTCTGTTACCTGTCATGAGTATCTGTTCTTGATTATGTATATATTGCAGCCAAAACGATGACATTTCGCGTTAACCCAGTCATGAGAAAATCTCTGCGGGATCTGCAGAGCGGAGTTTATTAGTAGCTAGCAAGCCAGAAGTCATACACATTAAAATTGTTGAGAATAAGACAAATAACATATTGTTTAAGTCCATTTTTATTGGTAATTTAGTAGCTTTTATAGCAATGTTATAGATCCCTAAACAAAGAAAAAGTCCAGGTACATAACCTAAAACAGCCAATATGATAGCCTGTTGAAATACGACTTTTAATAAATAACTATCTTGATATCCTATAGCTTTTAAAGTAGCATAAGCAATTATTTGATTAGAAATATTAGTGTAAAGAATTTGATAAACAATCACTATACCAATTACAAAAACCATTATTAACATGAGGTCAAATATAAAGCCAATAGGTGTTCTGGTAGCCCAATATTTTTTCTCAAATTCATTAAATTCTTTGTAGGTAAAAACTCGAATATCATTCTGGAAATAGGCTTGGATGTTTTCTACAACTTTTTGTATGTCAGCATTGGGTTTGAGAGTGACTGCACCAATATCTATCATTTTTGGTGAACGCATGTTTAAAAATATCCTGATGAAAGTTAAATCACTGACAATTAAATTGCCATCAACTCCAAAGGAAGGACCTAAACTAAATAAACCACCAACTCTCACTTTATAACCTTTTACGGAATTAAAGGGAAATATTTCAACCGTCTGGTTAGTACTATGTTGCTCAAATCTCTCAGCAATAGGTCCAAACTCTTTTCGAGAACTCTGGTCATAAAGCACCACATCAGGAATTTTAATTTTATCTACATTTTCTGACAATTCTGGTAAATTCAAAGCCACTCTTCCTGGCTCAATACCAATAAGATATATTGAGTATTTTTCACCGTTAACTGGGTTTTTAAATTTAGCAAATCCTAAATACATGGAGCTGACAGACTCTACACCATTAAATCCTAAAACTTGGTATAGACGAGTTCGAGGAAAGCTTTGATTTGCAGTCAAAGATTTATATTGAGAACTGACTAAAAATAAGTCCCCTTGGAGGTGACGATGTAGTTGAGTAGCACTTGAATAGAGGGCATTTTGAAAACCAATTTGTATAAACATAAGAAGAACAATAAAGGCAATACCAACTACAGTCACGAAAAAACGACTTTTATTTCGGACTAATTGTAGCCATGCCAAGGGAATTTTAGAAAACATGATTTTAGTTTATAAGTCATAAAAAGACCTTATTTTGCAGTTATATTTGAATGGCGACATCCACCTGTAAGTTAGTTAAATTTGAGACTCGTTGACTATCGACTGGATTATCAATACGGATTTTCACCTCAACCACTCTGCGATCTGTATCTACTTGTGGATCGGGACTTAAAATATTCTGTCTACTGACTTGCAAACCAATTTTGCTCACAGTTCCCAGTAATTTTCCAGTAAAGGCAGTACTGGTAATGAAAGCTTTTTGACCTACATGTACTTTCTCCACATCAGTTTGATAAACTTCCGCAACCACATACATTTGAGATGTTTTGCCTATCTCCATAATCCCTGAAGTGGCGATCGCTTCTCCAGTTTTGGTATAAATTTTCAAAACTCTTCCGTTTATGGGAGATATAACGTAAGTTAAACGCAGTTGTGCTTGTGCCTGTGTTACAGCAGTAATAGCGCTCTTGAGTTCGGCTTGTGCTACTTGGACATCTACATCACGCACCTCTTTAATACTAGTCAGTTTGGCTTGTGCTTCCTTAATCTGATCTTGAAGATTATTCACAGTATTATTGAGATTAGCTGATCGTTCTTTTAATTGTTGCTGTACCGTCTTCTGTTCCAAATTTTTACTATCTGCAGTGGAAGCTGAAATTGCACCTTCTTTGTACAAACGCTGGTACCGATTGTTTTCAGTTTGAGCATTGTCTAACTGTGCTTGCAAACGGATAATTGTTGCTTTTTGAGTGACAATTTCTCCTTTTAATTGAGCCTCCAAACGAGTGATTGTCGTTTCTTGAGCTTTGATGTCTCCAAATTTAGCTCCAGCTTTGACCTGTGCTAATTGAGCTTTAGCAATTTGAACTTTGTCGTGTGTTTGTTGCAGAAATGCTACAGCTTCAGCATAACCATGCAGTAACGCTACAACTTGCCCAAATCTAATTTCATCTCCTTCTTTTACTAACAATTTTTCTACCAGGACACCAGTTTGTGAATTGGGTACAGATAGGTGAGTTACTTCGCCTTCAGGTTCTAGATATCCCAAAGCAGTAATTGCAACTCTGATCGGATTTGTTTTTGTAGCCTTTAGTGGCTGAGTTTCAGCATGAAACCAAAAGCGAAAAAAAGTGTATAAAGAGACTACTATGGCTAATCCAATAGAAGCTGCTAAAATTATTCGCCATCGACTTTTTAGTTTTTCTAAGAATTGACTTTGCCGATCTGATACCATATTTGTGTCGCCATAAACGACTGACAGTACTCATCTGTTTTGCAAATCATAAATCCTTTCCCAAATAGATTTGATGAACATTGGATATTGCTCATCTAAAGACCAACCAGATTTATTAATTAGTGAACATTGCTTTTTGAACATTGAAGTCTTTTAACAGAATTGGGAAAGGTCAAACAGTCTTTTTTGTTTAGAACAGGACTTATTTAAATTTTGCTAAGTAAGAACTTAAATGAGTTTAAGTTATTTAGGACAGAGGATCTAATTCTTCGCCCTTAGCCTGAAGCGGGCTTTCAATCTGATCAACCGTAGCGTTGTTTGAAATCAACCATAAATGCAGCCAGAGTCTCTACTCCAGATTGAGTGACTGCATTGTAGAGTGATGCACGCAAACCTCCGATTGAACGGTGTCCGTCCAACCCATAAAATCCGTTTTCCACTGCGGTTTTGAGAAATAAACGCTCTAGATCGCGGTCAGCTAATCGGAAAGCAACATTCATCAGCGATCGCCACTCTTGAACAGCATGACCTTGATAAAATCCTCCACTCTCATCAAGTACTTTATAAAGCGTGGCTGCCTTGGCTTTGTTGATCTCTGCCATTTTTGCTAGTCCGCCAATATCTTTGCGTAACCAACGACTGACTTGCATTATCACATATAAGGCGAATACTGGAGGTGTATTATAAATTGACTTACTTTTGATATGGGTGCGGTAATCTAACATTGTGTGTAAATCGGATGGAATTCTTTCAACAAGATCGTCTCGAAGTAACACCACTGTTACACCTGCTGGTCCAAGGTTTTTTTGCGCGTGGGCGTATATCAATGCGTAACGCTCAATTGCTATCGGTTGAGATAAAAAATCTGAAGACATATCACAAATTATCGGTACATTGGATATGCTTGGCAGATAGGAAAATTGTAGTCCCTCTACAGTTTCATTCGACACATAATGTAGATAAGCTGCATCTGATGAAAGTACAAGTTCCTCAGCCTTTGGCAATCGGTTATAACCGCTATCTCTGCCATCCCACACTACCTGCACTTGCCCTTCTTTTCTGGCTTCAGGTACTGATTTAATGCTCCAATAACCAGAGACAATATACTCGGCAATTTTAGTGCTTCCACGTAAGAAATTCATCGGAATCATTGAAAACTGTAGACTGCTACCTCCTTGTAAAAAAAGAACATGATAATTCTTTGGTATCGAAAGTAAGTTGCGAAAGTTCTCTTCAATTTCGTCCAGTACATTGCGTAACCAATCAGAGCGATGACTGATGCCTAGTAATGATAAGCCGACTTCTGGCACATTCATAATGGCAGCTTGAGTAGCATTTAGCACTGACTCAGGTAATGCTCCAGGTCCTCCAGAAAAGTTAAAATGATTGTTGGGATTGTTCAAATTTTGCAAATCCATTTATATTTTGTGGGTTAGAAATTGGCAATTGTTGGTACTACGTAATTATTGTTTAATTTATAGCTATTAATTACTCTAATTGAACTGTATCAATACCTTTGATAAACGGAGCTTGTATCTGTTTCAAAAAACTCATCGGGTAATTGCGATTTAAAAAACCCAGTTCGCATACGTTTTTATCTTTAGGAAGAAAGTAAGTGCCGAAAAGGATATCCCAAATTATTGTATGATTTCCGTAATTATTGTTTGATTCATTAATATTTGTGGAGTGATGCCAGCGATGTAGCTCAGGTCCACTGATGATGTAATTCAACCAACCAAGTTTTACGTCTACATTGCAGTGCTGAAAAAATCCTTTAATTGAGTAGATAACAGAGTAAAGTGCCAGTACTTCCTTGGATACACTAAGAATAATGAAAGGCAAGGCATCACAAAAAAGTTGCAGCGTTCTATCTAAGGGATGAAATCTCCCAAGATTAAGCCAATATAATTTGTGGACGGAGTGATGTACGGCGTGAAATCTCCATAAAAAAGTCCATGTATGAGCTGCACGATGTAACCAGTATCTCAAAAAATCACCAGACAATATCATAATCAAGATTTGTATCCAGATAGGATAGTTGTGCGGCCAGAAATCAGCTAAGTTCCAGTTGTTGTTTTTGAAAAAGCCTAGCAACCAACTCATTGATAAAATGGAAAGAAGGTAGGGGAGTAATACCTGTACCAACATCATAAAAAGGAAATCAGTTCCAATGTCGCTTCTACTTGGCAACCACTCTTTCCGATAAGGAAGTACAAGTTCAAAAAAAGTTATCAGACCGACTCCAGCAATGATTGTAGCTACGTAACTACTAAGGAAGACGTTTATGCCATAATTTTTCAGACCATAATAAATCATCAAACCAATCGACATGACACCCGGATAAACTGTCCACGTCAAAATCTCACGAAATTTTACATTCACAAGGCTATTATTCTCCATTAGTTCAGTATCAATATCCAAAAAATACGCTATTTTTCAGCAAATTAGTTATCAATTTATTCGATATTTTTATCGGTTTTATCTGCATTTATGAAATCTGGATCTCTGGATTGATGGCAATGTCTTGAAGTAAAATTATAAAGTCTTCTAAAATTGTATTAATTGTACTTTCAAAAAACAAATCTACATCGTATTCCATCTCGCCCCAAATACCTTTTTTACTTTCTCCCATATGCAAAGTTAGATCACGTCTTGCTCCTCGAAATGGTCTATTTTCTACCCGAACATAAAGACGATCGCAGAGTTTGATATTCTCAGTCAGTAAAGGAATTTCATTGTGGAAAAGTAGAAGCACTGGTAAACCAGATGAGTGAACATTATCTGTTTTAAACAAAGGTACAGTTTCCAGAATCTGTTTCAAGGGAAGAGCGCTGTAAGCATGTGCTTCTAAAGTGGTTTTGCGAACAACAGCAAGTACTTCCCGGAATGTGGGATTGCCTTCCAAATTGGCTTTAATTGGAATCTGGTTAATAAAGCAACCAATCAAGGCTTCAAACTCTGCTCGATTGCGATTGGCAACCGTAGTGCCAATACAGAAGTTAAGCTGACCTGTATAATTGTGTACTAGTATTTGTAAAGCTGCTAATAAAAGCATGAATAAAGTACACCCTTCCTGTTTGCTGAGTGCTTTGAGTTGTGCTGATAACGCTTCAGATATTTGGAAGGGGTAGATAGCTGCTTTCAATCTTGGTATAGCAGGACGAGGTAGATCTGTTTTGATTTCAGGAACGACCAGATACGGTGCAAGTTTTTGCTGCCAGTAGCTTTGTAATTTTGTGAGTACATCTTTTTGCAGCCACTGACGCTGCCAGACAATAAAGTCTGCATACTGCATCGGTAATTCTGGAAGGGGCGAGGGTTGTCCTTGGGAAAATGCTTGGTAGACTGCTGCGAGTTCCTGAAGAAAGATCACCATAGAGGTGCCATCTGTAATCAGGTGATGCATGGTAATGAGCAGAATGTGTTGATTTTCCGTGAGCTTCAGCAATGTGGTTCGCACAAGTGGTCCCTGGACGATATCAAACGATTCTTGAGCTTCCTGTTGAGATAGCTGTTGGACTGCGATTTGCTGTTCTGGTTGAGAGCTTGATTGTCCTATGCCCTGAGCCTGCGGCACGGTGGAGCCGAACGGGCACGCTACGCTAACAGACACGCTACGCGATGCTCCTTTAGGAGCCGCCTTCGGCGAACGCAAATCCACCACCGACAATGGCAAATTCATCGTCGGATGAATGATTTGAGTGGGTTGCTCTGCGGCAATATCAAAAGTGGTTCGCAAAGCAGCGTGACGATGCACCAACTGATTCAAACTGCGTTCTAAGGCTGGAATATCGAGTTCACCGGTAAAGTGCAGGGTAAAGGGTAGATTGGCAAAGGGATTACTTGGGTCTAGTTTTAGTTGCGACCAAAATGACTCCTGAGTAAAAGACAAAGGCAAAGCAACAGACGATTTGCTCGTCATCATTACAGAATCATCGCTAGATGCACTAAATGATGTAGATTGAGGTTGTAATTGCCCAACCAGATCAATCAGGGTCATATCTTCAAATAACGCCTCGATTGACAACTCTAAAGCAAAGTCTTTTTTAATGCGGTTTACCAGTTGAATTAACATCAACGAGTCCAACCCCAAAGTATTGAGCGGTTGTTCAACATCTAGCTGGGATGGAGCCAATCCCAACACTTTAGCAATCTGTTCTATCAAATATTCTTCAAGCAGTTGCTGCTGTTCTTCTGGAGATGTTGCTTTTTGCGATCGCTTTAACTCAATAGTCGATTCAGGGGCAATAACTTCAGGGATTAAAGAGCGGTGAGGTAATGGGGAGACATTGCGATGTGAAGACGAGCGACTACTGCTGAACCAATAACTTTGTCGCTCAAAAGGATAAGTGGGCAGTCGTAGACGATGACGGCGATAATCGCGATCAAATCCTGACCAATTAACAGATACTCCTAAAACATAAAGTTGTGCCAAACTGGACAACAACTGCTGAGCGCCCGATTGCCCCGGACGTAAGCTGGGAAGCCAAGTCCCTACCCCTTCCGGTAGACAACGCATACCCATCGACAATAAACTGGATTTTGGGCCAATCTCGACAAATACTGTAACTCCAAGCGAATGCATAGTTTGCATCCCCGTTGCAAATCTCATGGGTTCACGGATCAGACTTACCCAGTAGTCTTTTTTGGTTATGGCATCAGAAGATAGCTGACCTGTAGTTCCAGAAATTAAAGGAATTTGCGGGGGAGAGGGAGTATAATATGACTTATACTGGGCAAAATCAATCTCCAGCGATTTCATCAGCGGGGAATGATAGGCATAGGATGTGTCCCAGCGAACAGTTTTGACTTTTTGTGCTTTGAGATCGACCACAACTGCATCAACTACATCTTGCTGACCGGAAATGACAATTTGCGACCCGCCATAGAAGCCAATGCCAACTTTGTCACCATAAGGTTGAATTGCAGCTGCTACTCGCTGTTCATCTGCAAGCACGCCAACCATTGTCCCCTTTGAGTTTTCAGATTGGATATGCTGCTGTCCAGAGATTACCATCTTGAGTGCGTCTTCCAGACTGAACAAGCCAGCAACATAGGCAGCTGCATACTCTCCTATGCTTGTTCCCATAATGACTGTGGGTGTAATTCCCCAAGCTTTCCACAATTCGCAAAGTGCTACTTGCAGCGCAAATGTTGCTACAAATAATTCTGAATCAGAATATACTTTATTGGTAGAATTTTCCGGGGTATTGGGGGAATAGAGAATATCAAGCAGAGACTTTCCCAGCAATGGCTGAGCGATCGCATTACAGCGATCCAGTACTCGGCGGAAGGTGGGTGCTTGTTCGTACAGTTGACGGTCTAGTCCTAGTGTGTGGTTACTCAAGCCACTAAACAAGAATCCGATTTTTGGAACTTTCTTTGGCTTCACCAAGCCACTTACCAACCCCGCCGACTGCCCAGTTACAGCAAACGCCTCCAAACGCTCTGCAAATTGTGCTGTAGAGTCCCCAGTCACAGCCAGCCGATGGTTAAATAAGGTTCTGCCAGTATTGGCACTAAAACAAACATCAGCAATTGGCACATCAGGATGATTAACTAGAAACTCGTGATAACTGTGGGCTAGCGATCGCAATGCTGTTTCTGTTTTGGCAGATAGCGTCAGCACATGTAGCGGGCGATCAATAAAAGAGGACTCCTTGACTTGATCCGGGGAAGCTTCCATCACTATATGAGCGTTTGTGCCGCCAAAGCCGAACGCACTCACGCCTGCGATTAATGGGCGATTGGTTGCCCAACCCTCCAAGTTTTGCTGCACTTGCAATGGTAGTTTATCTAACGCCGCATTCGGATTTGGCTGCTGAAAATGCAAAGAGGGCGGTATCTGTCCATATTTGAGTGACAACGCCACTTTAATCAATCCGGCAATTCCACTGGCTGCCTCTAAATGTCCAATGTTGGTTTTGACGGAACCGATTCGACATTTATCTCCTGGAGGACGATTTTTTCCTAAAACACTTGCCAGGGCTTTGAGTTCGATCGCATCCCCCAACAGAGTTCCAGCACCTTGTGCTTCGACATATTGTACTGAACTGGGTGAAATACCTGCATTTTGATAAGCCTGCTGCAGTAATGCCTGTTGTGCTTGCAGATTAGGAGCAGCCAGTCCATTACTGCGTCCATCTTGGTTGACTGCACTACCCCGGATGACTGCATAGATGGGGTCAGAGTCTGCCAATGCTTGAGACAGCAGCTTCAGCACTACAACACCAACTCCTTCACTGCGCACCAAGCCATCGGCCCCTGCATCAAATGCTCTGCAACGTCCTGTTGTTGAGATCATCCCCGCATTTGTTAGGCTTGCTGTCACCTCAGGGAATAGCATGATGTTGGTGCCTGCAGCTATTGCTAAACTAGACTCAAACCTATACAAACTCGCAATTGCAAGATGAACTGCCACTAGAGAGGAGGAACAAGCCGTGTTAATTGACAAACTCGGGC
>JAHHGV010000097.1 GCA_019359695.1 Brasilonema angustatum HA4187-MV1 | reverse complement strand
AATACTGATACAATAATGTACTTAGATGTTCAAATGCTCAAAACTATTGATGCTTCGTTCTATTCACGAATTATCACACCCCCACACATCAAAATCCCCCACAATATCCGATAGAGACGCGAGGGATGGCGAGGCGAGGGGAGATGAGTTATGACCTAGTAATAGAGTAAAGTAATGACTTATTTTTTGGACAGTTTGTCAAGTGGTCTAGTCCACCAATAGATAGAGGTCTAGTCTCAAAGTATCAAGCTAGTATGCATGTGATATAGGGTTTTGTATTACAAAGATACAAATAAAAATCCATATTCCAATTTTGTGAATTACACCTTGAAGGAAGTAGTTATGTCAAAAAACAATCGTGAAGATAAATTTATGAATTGTTTTAAGAAGTTCATGCTGGTTTCCTCTGTTTTTTCAATGTGTATTTTTTATAGCGGTAAAACATCGGCATCTGATTTATCTGATTTAACTGAGATTGGAAAATTGATTCAAGAAAATTGGGTAGCAATTGTTTCCAACTTTTGGTCGCCAAACTTTAAGCAAGTCTACATGGAAGAACTAAGTCCTCAAGAAACAAATGATGTACGAAATCAATATCGAGACAGGGCTGATGGAGTTTTAAATGATCGTTGCATTGATAAGATTATTAAAACTTATAATTTTGACAATGTTTCAGCTACCGCATCAAAAACTACTAATAGATTCTTATTTGCGAGTCGAGTAGAAGATGGTAAGACAAATTGCTATTTACGAATGCCTAATGAGTACGCTGATAAAATTACAAAAATAAGAGGTTATTAGATCTTCAAAAATTATAGGCTATAAATTTATTACTTTAAGTTAGATAACCTCTAATCACAAGTTAAAATTAGAGGTTATTTTGTTCCAAGTCAGTCTTTGAACATTATTACAGAATTAGTTTAAATGATGAATAATCACGCACCCTCGCATCTATCCGCGATTCCCTACTACCCAAACTCCTATCAGGTCGAATCCGCATCAAAGAAGCTGAGAATTCGGGAAAGATAGTAGCATGATAAATAAACAATTTGATTTAATTGGAAAAAGTGATATTGAATCACTAATTTCTAACGGTGTACCTGAGACTCGGACACTTGAATACAAAGAAAAACTTTCCGGAAATTCTGATGAAGATAAAAAAGAGTTTTTAGCTGATATTTCATCTTTCGCTAATGCTTCTGGTGGTGATATTGTCTACGGTATTCAGGAACAACGCAGCAGCGATAACAAAACAACAGGTATCCCAGAAGCTGCTAATGGTGTTGGTGCTATTAATTCTGATACAGAGATTAGGCGCTTAGAAAATATGATTCGAGATTGCATAGCGCCGAGAATAGTTGGCTTACAAACAAAAGCTATAGATGGATTTGCAGATGGTTCCGTAATTGTGATCAGAGTTCCCCAAAGTTGGAACTCTCCTCACATGGTTACGTTCAAGAACCACTCCCGCTTTTACTCACGTAATAGTGCTGGTAAGTATCCGCTCGATGTAACTGAAATTCGTTCAGCGTTTATTGTTTCAGAATCGTTAACTGAAAGGATAAGGCAATTTCGTACAGAACGTATTGCCAAGATAATTGCTGATGAAACGCCAGTACAACTGGAACATAATTCCAAAATAGTTTTACATCTTCTACCGATAGGTTGTTTTACTTCAGGTACAAGTATTGATGTAAATTTAACTGCAAATAATCCTTCAAATTTACAACCTATTAGTTCTTATGGTTACAACCAACGATATAACTTTGATGGAATTGTAAAATACTTTAGTATTCATCCTCCAATTTCTTCCTCTTATACCCAACTATTTCGTAATGGTGTTATTGAAGCTGTTGATGCCAGAATATTAACACCTATAAATGAAAAAAAGTGCATTCCTAGTGTTGACTACGAAAAGAAACTAATAAATTCATTACAACAATATTTACAGCTACAAAAAAACCTTGAAGTTAACCCCCCAATTTTTATAATGCTGAGTTTACTAGGTGTGAAAGGTTACACAATGGCTGTTAATACATTATTCCCTTACGAAGAAAACTCTATTGATAGAGATATTCTTATAATTCCTGAAATTGTTGTTGAAGATTATGCAGCCGAATCATCAGAGATTCTACGTCCAGCTTTCGATGCTGTTTGGCAAGCTTGTGGATGGGATTCTAGCATAAACTATAACAATGGTAATTGGGTTGGAAATAGAAGGTAGATTGGATTATTACACATCTTTCAACCGATAAATTCAAAATTATTTAATTGATTTTGAATTTTTAATTCCCCCGTTAGCGCCGCCGCCCTATTTATTTTATTAAACAGTACGATACGTTTTTCTTCTTCACTCAAATCTAATAGTTCTATTCAAGGTTCGGTATGAGTCCGTTTTTTACCAGATGCAACGTCTAAAATAACTACAAATTCTTGAAGTGGGTCATACTTCATCATTAGAGGTTTTAATCGTAATTCACTTTCAGTAATCATTACCCTGCTACTGTTATTTCACTATTAATATAGTTTCGTCCTATCAACAAAGCCATCTCCAAGGCGTCCATCAAATCATTTGAATCCATCACGTTGAAATCGGTGATTTGGTGAACAAGCTTATGCATGTTACCCTCATTTGTTGTCACCCGGTTAAAGTAGACTTTACCCCTTTCAAATAATAAAGAATGCCCCATTAAGCGATCTATCTTTTCACCACGTCCAGATGATTTAATTGGGTCGATTTGTAAGTGTTTAAACTTTTCCTCAAACTCAGTATTTCCTTCCAGTTCTTGTAGATAATCTAACAAATCACCTTGAAAATCCATTGCGTATCTATTGGCATCCACAGCGAGGATAGGAGCGTTAGCACACTTATCAGCCCATGTAGCCCACTGGTCAAACAATTGGTCGATTTTCTTCATGTTGCCCAATATTCGCTCTTGGTAGGCGTTGCACATATAGAGTTTGTTTTGAGAAACTCCGACGGTCACGAACGCTGTATAGTCGCCTGTGCTAGATGAAGCTAAATCAACCCCAACGACCAATCGTTCAAATTTTTCTGGTAACCAAGCATAGCGGATTAGATGGGGCTGAATCCCTATGAACGTTTCTTGAGGAATTGTATTTTGTCTTTGTAGTAGGAAACTTTCTAAATTTTCTTCTCTTTCCTTTCTTAATGTTTCTAGACTCAATCCCGACTCCCAAAAACTCTTCTCTTGCCCTAGCTCATCTTTTATGATTGCTGACTGCGTAATTACCTGATAATACGGTGGTATAAAAATTCGACTGTATACGTCGTTTCGACTCATTCTTGTTCCTAAGCAGACAGTACGACTCCCATCAAATTTGACAAATCGTACAATCTGTAGCCAGTTCTCTTCTAGCTTATCTTGTATTAGTTTATTCCTACCTTCACTAGGGCTTTTTACTAGGTCGTCTGCAATGATTAAATGAGCACGTTTGCCATTTACACTCCCCTTAAGACCGCTGCAACCCAGCGTATACGGTTCTTCTAGTACCGATACACCAGCGTGAGAAAAGTTAATAGCCCATTCTCTTTCACCCCATTTATTTCTAGATGGTTGTACTTTTGGAAACACCTCTTGATACGGTTTTGACTCAATGATTGCTTTGACCTGTCTTGACTTGGCGGAACTAACTTCAATTGTGTAACTGATGTATAGAATTTTTAGAGAAATCCCTAAATTGATATGAGTGCCGATACACCAGGCTACCCATTGAAGTAGAAGACTGGATTTAGCAGAGTTTCTCGGAGCAAGAATGCAACAATCTTTCCCAGCAATTCCTTTGAGATATCGGTTGTTTTCTCCTGTGTTGAGTATGTTGATCCACTCTTCCATATGTGGAAATGTTTCGTGATTGCAAACATACTTCCTAAAAGCGATGAAGTCGGTCGCCGCCTCCTTAGCCTCCGGTGATTGTGTTCGTTCTTTAGCTCTAAGGAGTTCCGTGTTCTTCGCCACTTTCTCCTGTTGCTTTGGTGTCAAGAGACTGGTCGGAAACTGGATCATTTTGTTCATCCTCTCTTACTTGTGAAATCGAATAACCCGCACTTTGGATATACGCAAAGGCTTGACTGAGGGTTAACAAATCACCTCTACCCTGACTTAGCATTCGTAACTCTTCAGCCCCATGTCTTTGAACTGCTAAAGAAAGCGTGTGAATTGCCCGATTACTACCATCTTGAGCCAATTCGTTTAATAACTTCTGTTTGAGTGCAACCCTGATATCTCGATGTTCTTGCTTGAGTTCTTGTGCCAAATTGTTGTAATCTTTTACCCAATCTTGAAGAGTTCCACCATATCCAAGTAGTGTAGGTTCTATTGTCTGTGGTGACGATGGGGGAGGTAGGACTTCAGCTTTCACAATGGGTGTAGGTTTGGATTCTCTTTTAGGTTTTTCTCCACCGCGCCATTCTGCAAACCATCTTTGAACCGTCCGAAGAGTCAGTCCTAGAGTTCTGGCAATTTCGGTCGCACCTTGCCCACTTAGGAACATCAGTCTAGCTTCTTGTTTTTGCTCAGGTGATGGCATACGGGATGTCACACGACATACGACATCCCTATTGTGTCATAACTGTTTCAAATAATCTTTTTTTATTGTTTCTAGAATTATTTCTACATTCATGTCAGTCTTGTTTCGGTAGCGGTTGTTGTAATATCCTTTTCCATCTGGATCTAATGAATGTTTACTTTGATGAGTCACAACTTCATCTTTGTGTAATTCCATCCACTTTGTAACAGTCTGTCCATTAACTCCAGTCAGTTCTCGTAATACTTTGTTGGTAGGGTTGATTTTGTACTCTGGAGTGTTGTCGTTGTACGCGGTCACTGCTTGCCAAGCACGGTTTAATTTTTCTTCAGCACTTCCCTCTTTGCGCGTTTTGAACAGTCTATCGGAGTCCATTTCTTTTACTTCCATTTGAGGTAAGCGAGGGCGGTTAATACGTTCTTCAAGTTCTGTAATTCTTTGGGTTTTTTCAACTATCAGAGCATCTTTCTCAGCTATCTGTGCATTGAGTTGAGCAATGATGGTTTCTAATTCTGCAATACGTACCATATCTTCAGTTTCCTTAATTACTGTCGTTGTCTTAGGTTCAATAGTTAAAAAGTGAATCTCAGTTGAGTCAGGTTCATAGTCGTCATAGTGAAGAGTACTAGCTGAAGTCTCACCGTGGTAGGTAACTTTTTCACCCTTGAATTCTGGGATGATATGACCTGCAAGGACACCTGCATAAGTAATTTTGGCTTTACTGGTAGCGTTTGGGTAATCTCTGAGAGTCAATATTTTGGTCGTACAAGCTCTTAAAAGAATATTTTTTCTGTTGTAACCTTCATCAATTTTTGGTAAGAAATCAAAATAGAGTTCTGTTACTTTTCTGAGTTCATAGCCTGCTTGTTCTTCAATTTTCTTCCAAGTACTTTCCTTATCCCATCCTAGGTCTAGAAGTTTCTGAAATTTGTCTTGGTAGGCTTTGATTTCTGGAAGTGATCGAAAGTATTTAACACGATTTACAAAGTCACTAGTAGGCACTAAGAGAGACGTGTACGTGGTGACTTCTTTATCACGTTTCTTAGCAAGTCCGATTACCTTTACACCATATTGAGCATTCTTGATATATGGGGGAATCCAATCAGAAATTTCAAACTCACTGAGCATGACAATCTCGGACGGGCGACGCCCACTGGCAGCTATCAAGCCTACTGCGAGTTCATAAGAGTCTTTACTGTTGAGTAACTGAAGTGTGGTTTTGAGATATAGATCCAAATTAAAAACTTTGTTCGGCGCGTCCAGTGCGTCCGCTAACTCATCTCGACTAGAAGATTTGACTTGTCGTTCTTGCCTCCGTTCCTTGATATCTTCATTGGCTTCTTTCCAAGAGATATCAGCTAGTCCTGTAAATTTGAAGAATAAGTGACGTTGGATGTACTCACTCTTACCTTCTGCTCTGAATGGAAAGAAGAGATGAGCGGTGTCTGGTGTGGGTTGTAGGGTTTTGAAAAGTTTGGAATAGGATGAAAGCTTATTTGACCGAGATTTAGGCTGTAGTCCGTTGAGTTTAAGCGTTTCAACCAATTCTGTACAAGCCTGCTCAACTTCAGCCACATCGGTCATAGTTGAGACTTTTTCAAAAAACACTACAGGTTCAGCTTTTTCCTCTTGAATAGGTTCTGATTCTTCTTCCAGCATTGTTAAAAGTTTTTTCTGTAAGTCTTCTTTAGGAGTGCGCGAATAACCTTTCACACCCATGTTTTTGGCGATTTCGTCAAGAGTTCTTTTGTTAGCGTTTTCAATTTCTTCTCTGGTGTGTGTTGTGTTCATCTTTTGTTTAACCTGTTCGTTAAAAAACTAATATAACACAATATTCTAAGTTGAACAGGTTCACACAGATTATTGTTTAACCTGTTTTTTCCGAAACATCATAAATAAACTTCTATGGTTGATACTTGACAAAATTCCAGTAATCCAGTTATTTTTTCTCTCCATGAAGCATAAATCAGGTTTAATTCCCTAGAAGCGCTATTCCGTCCTGTGAACTTCGCGCAAGTGTCACAATCATTCCACATCCCGGTTTCTTCTTGAAGCAGTTTGCAGAATGTACCGTTTCTTCTTGAAGCAGTTTGCAGAATGTACCGTTTCAGAAGATGGGATGCATATCGTTATATAGCTAAACAGCACTCATAGGGGTAACAGTGCTGTATCTGTGGCGCGGGTTAGTTCGACAATCTTGTTTGATTTGCTTTTTCAATCGCAGCGTTGCACCACATTTCTATTGCTTGTTGTCCCGCTTCGCTGTGACCTAAGTCCAATTCCAGTGCTAATTGCTTAAAGTTTTTCACTAGGTCTTTGGGCAAGTGAATTGCAATTTGGGTGTAATCGCTGTTATCTCGTTTGTTCATGGTTCTTAGATGAAAAAGTTAGCTGGCTAGCGCGTTAGCTAAAAGTGTACTTGAAACTATGATTGTTTCGTCTGACCCGTCAACAGAAAATTAAAATTCCCGTTTCTCGATTTGCGGCTGATTTTGTGGGGCGGCACTCTCCCGCAATCCATACCCAATCAGCAAGCCCACGTCCAATAGCTAAACCAGCCAGCAAACTTTACTGTAGAGTAAGCTGCTGGCTGGTTATAAAATTAGCTAATAAAGCGTTTGACGGAAGTTGGATTAATGAGATAAAAGGTTTATTTTTTTACTGGAGGTCGCACTTCCGGACTACTCGCACCAACCCCTCCCGCTAGTCCTCTCAACTCTTCCTCCGACAACTCTTCCATTGCAGGGATTATTTCACGGTTTCTAGCGGCTCGATTCAATAAGTTGGTTGTTTGTGCGTAAAGTATCTTTTTAAGCATCTTCTTTTACCAAAAATGTACCACCATTAGTATAAATATAAAGTATAAAAAGTACTAGCTAGGATTTTGAAACCTCTCCTAGTGCTTTCATCATTACTTCCGCTCAATCCTTTGCTGCAAGTGCGGTCTAACGCTTTCCCGTATTCCATACCCAATCAGTAAACCCACACCTAGAAGTAGCACACTTACTGTCAGTTATAACCCTAGGAAGCCCGTAAGCGTTCGTGAAAGTATGATTCATTACTTATTCTTATAGATGAATTTTTATACCGAGTCAGTTTTTCTTATGCCATAATCGGATGAACTTTACGGAGGAATTGGAAGAGTGAATAAGAAATCATTTTTCTCAGGAATTGCGTTGGTAACAGCACTGGGTTTGAGTATGACAACTCCTGCTGCCGCTAATTCTTCCCTTGCAAAATCTGTTGAACTTGGCGAAAAGGGAACAGGACACTCAGAATCATTGCAACAACCCAATCTGATAGCTGCTCGACCTTGTTACTATAAGAGGGTTTACCATAAAGGTTACTATTCTATCAGGCATGGTAGAAAACAGTATCATCCAGGTTATTACGCCAGAGAACGAGTGTGTATTTAGCTATTACTCACGCTCGAAATTTTCAAGATACTATCCGTGACATTTTCCAGTTTTCATTAAATAAACAAATTTGGGTACGTGGTCATCGTGATGTAGTTATGCTTTGCGATGCTACATGATTAAAAGAGTCTTGGAGTGTCAGCACTGGTAAGACCAGCATCTATCCAGTGCTTTTTAATTTAGAGTTCAATCCCCCCATTCAAACTAGCAGTGTCGTAGATAAGCACCTGGAAGTATACCGTGATACATTTCCGTCTCAAGCAAATAAACCCATCCACTAACGTGGTCGTCTCGATATTGGTATGACATAATGCGGAGAATCCTAAATAGAAGTCGATTCATGTGGAGCACTGGCAAGGTAGTTAACCTCACCAGTGTTTTTGCTTTAATGCCGTTCTGTATTCTGCTGTGCTGATTGAGGCGTTGTTATTTGCTGATAAGTACTGCTCATTAAAATCAACAACACACCGCTTAACAAAAATTTTGCTAACCTTGGTAATTTATTCCAGTGCTCCCGTAAGGTAGGTTTTTCTATCGCGCTATTAATGCACCGTTGAAACTTGCCAAAGTTGTTAATGTTGTAGTAACCGTTCTCTAATTTATCGAAATTGTATTCAACATATTCTTTCCAGTGGTTTATGTTGTTGACTAGCCTACTTTCTATGTGTATTTCTCTAACTCTACAACTCGGATTACTGTTATAAGGCGTAAATTCTAATCGGTAGATTTTACTGATTTCTCCACCTAGTCTATAGATGTGCATAGTACCTGGTTGCATTACTTTGACTCCTATTTTGTAATAATTGAAAATTTTGGACGGGTGCAAATTTGACTGGTTTTACCCTGGAATACGGGGTAAAAAGCGGACTTCCGAGTTGAGTGAGAAATCCAAAATATTAAATAGATTAGATGAAAACCTTACAGGATAAAACTTTCAGATAGTTTAGTTAACATTATTGTCATGAGATTACGCCTAACATTAACCTATTCTGCCAAAAAAGACTGTTTTTTCTCACCGTGTATGCCACCAGTGCCAACCGCATGAGAATACACGCCAAAATATCCAGGATTTTAGAAAAATCGTTGGCGTGATTTCTCACAAAGTTAAAATTTATATGATATAGAAAGCCATTTCTCAATTTCACTTCTTGTATAGTTTGTGTTAGCACTAAATCTGAAATTACAAGTACTGCCCCATCGGTAAAGAGTTTTAAGGCTTACTGTCTTACCCGTACATTCCTTTATAATTTGTGGTAAGTTTTTACCGAGACATTCCGATGGTATTAAGGGTGTTAACACTTCTCTGTTGAGATTCTTCAAAGCTTCCGTTTTAGCAAGTACTACCGTTTCTAGCGATAACTGTGACAGTGGTTTTGTACGTCTCATGTTTGCCAGGGTAAGTAATTGTTCCATTTCTCCTTGTGAGCAGAATCTGATGTGTTTAGGGAGAGTCAATTTATCTTTCCATCTAACCCAAGTTCTTTCGGGTATTTCTCTTCCATAGATGGTTTCACAAACCTGCTTAACGTAAATCATTTTGTACATATTTTCTACACTCCTTTTAACCCTAATTTTTCAAGTAAATAACCTAGTGCTTCCTCATCAAGTTGTTGACCTGTTAGTTCTTTCCATGCTTTCCAAACATCAAGAGCAGTAGGTGGTATTTCTCGCTCACTTACCCAGTTCTTGAGGACTAAAAACACTTTCTGAATATCAGTTAATTCGCTATTGGATTCACTACCAAATTCATTCTCTGAATCAGTCTGTTTTTCGTCTTGAGGGTCATTGAATAGTTCATCAAGATTAATCAGTGGTATTGATTCTACATATGGCGTACTACCTAAATTCGGAACCACTAAAGCAACACGTTTTCCAATACCTATCCAGTTTTCTAACTCATTGGCTAACTGTTGAGCACAACCTTTAAAGGGAAAGCCAGGGTCTTGAACCCACTTTAGTGCTTCATTCCCCAAAACAATCCTGGTAGCTGAATTAAAAGAACTTCGACTGAATCCGTTATCAGTTGTTAATGGTGATTGCCCTAACAGGATTACGGTCATGTTATAAGCTGCTGCTTCTTTGTAAAGACGTTGTATTTTACCTTTGATTTTCTTGGCTAGCTTGACATCTATGACATCGCCATACCCTGTCCCATTACCCCAGATGTTATCCCATTCATCCACAATCAGAAGGTATCGCTTGAATTCAGGTAAAGCTTGCCTGTTCTTTTTAGCTTGCAAACATTGGGTTTTACGATTTTCTAATTCTTGAATCGCGGCATCTACACCATTGTTCACTTGTTCATACCCAATGAATGATGGTTGAATCATCCACTGAGTCATAGGATATTTCGGATCTACAAGATTGATGGCAATTTCACCCGATAACTTGCCGATTAAAGCTATGAGTAGTGATACAAATGTACTCTTACCGGATTGCGACCCACCATCTACCTTAAAGTGTTGATTAGACCGTTTGTCCAATGGTTTACAAGAATTTTGAACAATATCAAAAATCCAGTCAAACCCTGGCTCTGGTTCAGAATAAGTTACAGACTCGATATCAGTTTGATTGCCTAACCAAGCGTTAGTATTGGATGAACTGCTATTCTCAACTGACGGTAAAGAGGGAGCTATCAAACCATCCAGCCCATACATAGACACCCACCTAGGATGCTCGTGTGCGGGTAACTCTGATATCTCCCTTGCTAACCGTCGTTGGGCTTCAATAGTCCTGGTAGTCCGGTCATAAGCTATCTCGTGTTGACATTCTTCCCTAAATGCTTGTAACTGAGATTCATCAAATGTTTTGAATATTTTGGTTTTACGTTTCCCTAGTTCCAAGTTGACGCATAGACCGCCAGCCGAAATGTGATTTGAAACAAAAAATGAGATTTTAACTCATGATATGCTTTAAAAATGAGTGTCTCAGTTTATCCTTCACTTTTAAGATTCGAGTTTTTTACTAATAATGATTATCGTGTAGGGAATGAA
>JAHHGV010000096.1 GCA_019359695.1 Brasilonema angustatum HA4187-MV1 | reverse complement strand
CTCCTTTTTCTTTGATGTAAACGTGCTTTTCACGTTCGGGTATGCTTTCGTCGCATTTCAATAATTTCAATGGCATGCTGTCATTGCTCCTGATGCAATATTAAGACTAGAACAAAGCTTCTTTTCTCTTTTAAAAGATTAGCTGTTTTTTTTGATATTAATAGTCAATCTGATAACAATGACAAAATTTTGTCTTATTTTTTATGAATAAAAAATCATTTCATGCAAGAGGAAAATTTAGTAATAATTCAATCAACAATCAATACAGTTGCTGTTAGTATAATTCAGTTCTGTTTGCCTGTTCTCTCCCTTAACCAGTAAGTTTACAACTCCTGCACGGATTGCTATATTAGGCATTTACAAATCATAAAGTGCCCAACTGTCGCGGTTCTTTGAGAATCGGCGAATCGCTCAAAAATCGTCGCTTTTACTAAGATGTATATCAAACGGCTGGGCATTTTATTTTTTGGATCTCCCCTACCATTCTAGATACAGTGTTACCACCCACTGAAGTTCCAACCACAGGCTAGGGTTTTTTTGCTTCAACGTTGAGGCGGGATCGCGGAGAATGCGTGTGGCGTTCATGCAAATAGCTTCGGAAATACCCAGGTTTTCGGCAACGCCTCTAAGAATGTCTTTGTAGGCATTGACTGAGGGAAACAGCTGGTCACAGGAATATACAACAAAGTATTGAGAAAGTTTTGGAGGCTTGCCCCAGTAGGAATTTACGAGTTCGACATGACAGTACTCAAGCAACCCACTGAGTTCCGGACAGCGATCGTTGAGCACGGCGGTAAATTTTTGAACTAAAATCTCTTCAGTCAACATAATCAGTCATACTCCTTCAATCAGGTAAACAAGTTATAACTAGGGGTGTAAGGGGATAAGGGGAAAGAGGGGGTGTAGGGGTGTAAGGGTGTGAGGGTGTAAGGGGAAAAGAAATAATTGTCTATTAACTCCTTGTTTCCCTTGTCTGCAAGTCATTCCCCTATCCCCTTCTTGCCTATACCCCTATACCCCTACACCCTTACACCCCTATCCTTTCAAGGGCTTGGTCAAACAACCCAAACTTCGCCAGCAGTTTCTCAAGCTGATCATTGCTGAACTAATCTCCCACTTTTGTTTCATTGCCAAATATAAATAAGGACAAACAAAACAATCCAGATGACATCAACAAAGTGCCAGAACACAGAGGTTGCATTTATACCAAAATGACCTGTGTCGTAGTTACCTGGAATGAAAGAGCGACCAAAAACAATAATCTGCAACAAAATACCAGTGAGAACGTGTAAACCGTGGAAGCCTGTTAATAAATAGAACATTCCACCAAAAACTCCTGTGGTAAAGCCAAAGGAAAGGTGGCTCCACTCGATCGCTTGTCCTACTAAAAAGTAACTTCCCATTGCGATCGTTAACGCAAGAAACTGGCGAAATTTTGTCAAGTCGTGGCGTGCAAGGGCGCGTTCTGCCAAATAAATGACAAAGCTACTGGAAACAAGAATCACCGTATTTATTGCAGGATCTTTGGTTTCTAGTCCGGAAACGCCAGGAGGTAACCAGTTAGGAAGTGTTGTTTTGTAGACAATATATGCTGTAAAAAAACCGAGGAAAATGAAAGTCTCTGAAAGCAAGAACACAGTGAAGCCGAACATTTTGCTGCCTTCTTCATCATGAGCATGCTCATGTGCGGAATGCTGTAACTCTTTTGAAGTGATCGAACTGTCCATTTGATAAATTCTCACAGGTTGTTAGTGGTTGGTAGTTAGTGGAAAAACAAATGATGTACAAACGCTTTCATCAGAGCGCGTCTGTACTACTAATCACTAACGCTCTTGCACCAATGGTTCAGATTTTCCGTAGGCGTAGGGTTCACCAATAACAACTGGAATTTCGTCAAAGTTCTCTACAGGAGGTGGTGAAGAAACTTGCCACTCAAGTCCAATGGCTCGCCAAGGATTCTTGAGTGCTTGCTGGTCATGCATCCAAGAACCAATCATATTAAGAATGAAGGGCAAAATGGACACACCTAGTAAAAATGCTCCAACACTGGCAATAATATTCCAAAATTCATACTCTCTTGGGTAAGAAGAAACTCGACGCAACATTCCTTGCAATCCTAATGGGTGCATTGGGAAGAAGTTGAGGTTAATGCCAATGAACGCCAGCCAAAAATGCAATTTACCCAAGCTTTCGTAGTACATACGTCCAGTCATCTTGGGGAACCAGAAGTAAATAGCAGCAAACATCCCCATCGTTACTGTGCCGTACAGAACATAGTGGAAGTGACCCACTACATAGTAAGTGTTGTTGACGTGGACATCAATGGGAACAGAGGAGAGGGTAATGCCAGTGATACCTGCAAACACGAACAATATTAATGCACCGAATGCAAACAGCATTGGTGTATCAAACCGCAACTTACCACCCCAAAGCGTTGCAGTCCAAGCAAACACCTTAATGCCAGTGGGGACAGAAACGAACATTGTTGTAAGCATGAAAAACATCCGCATCCAGCCTGAAGTACCGCTGACGTACAAATGGTGTACCCAGACTATACCGCTGACTCCAGCAATCAGGAGTGATGAAATGGCGACAATTTTATAGCCAAATAAAGGTTTACGAGCAAAAGCGGGAAATATTTCCGAAAAGACTCCGAAAACTGGCAGAATGATTACATAAACAGCAGGGTGGGAGTAGAACCAGAAAAAGTGCTGGAACAGAACTGGATCGCCTCCTTTAGCAGGGTTAAAAAAACTAGTTCCAACAGTTAAGTCGAGTAACAGCATGACTGCACCTGCTGTTAAGACAGGTAGTCCAAACAGTTGGATCATCTGGGCACTTAACACGTTCCAAACAAAGATGGGCATACGGAAGAACGTCATGCCTGGTGCCCGTATCTTGACAATCGTGGTGACGAAGTTGATCGCCCCCATAATAGAGGAAACACCTGATATTGCCACGGCTAGAAGCCAGATCACTTCACCATTAATTAAGTTTCCTGTGGGGTTTTGGAGGCTGACGGGAGGATATGACCACCAACCTGCTTGGGCTGGACCGCCAGGTATAAAAAAGCTAACCATCAGCAGGATAGCAGCGACTGGTATCATCCAGAAAGCAACAGCGTTAAGTCTGGGAAACGCCATATCTCGCGCCCCAATCATCAGAGGCACAAGATAGTTAGCAAAACCTGTCAGTATGGGGAATGTCCATCCGAACAGCATCACAGTGCCGTGCATCGTGAACAGAGCATTATAGACACTACGGTCAACAAGGTCTGATTCTGGGGTAATTAATTCCCCACGAATAATCATTGCAAATATGCCACCTACTAAAAAGAGAATGAAAGCGGTAACAATATACTGAATACCAATGACTTTGTGGTCTGTGCTGAAGCTAAAGTATCGCTTCCAGTCTGTTGTAGGTTCGTGTTGAGGTATGTGATTTGTAATATCTTCAACAGAAATATTTGTCATTGTCTGCCTATTGGTTGTTGGTTACTGGTTGTTAGGATTAATCACTAATTGCTGTAATTGACGACAGGGGCTTGTGCAGGTGCGATCGTAGCCCAGTTTTTGATTAACTGTTTTGATTCTTGGGCATATTCGGAAGCTGCTTGATTCTTTGCTGTGCATGGTTTGCGGTTTGCGGCTTCAAGAAGCCACTTTTTGTAATCTTGCGGGGATTCAACAACGACATCTGCTTGCATGGTTGCAAAATAAGTGCCACTGAATTCAGAATCGGTCAATCGATATTTGCCAATGCGGATCGGGGTGAATTCAAAGTCAATGTTACGGTTGGGAATAATGTCTTGCTTAACTCGGAAAGCAGGAATATAAAAGCCATGCACAACATCCTCCGACTGCATCGCTAAACGAATGCGATGATTGATAGGTAAATGCAGTTCGGTGCTGGTAATTCCTGTTTCTGGGTAACGAAAAACCCAAGCCCATTGTTTGGCATCAACTTCAATGTCTTCAACTGGCATGAGATTTGATGTAGCGTCAGTTGGTGCAGTTGAGGAAGACGCAAAGACGGAAATTGGTGCAGCAGATGCGGATTTCATTCCCACTGGAATATGGAAATGCATAGCTTCCATTGGTCCTTGAATCCCCATTTGCTCGTAGATTTGATAGCTGTAGCCTGCAATCCAAAACACTAGTAATACAGGAATTGCAGTCCAGACAAATTCTAGTGTTAAATTCCCTTCAATGGCAGGACCATCACTAATATCATACTCCCCTGCTCGATGGAAAATAGCTGAATACATCAGTGTTCCTGTGACTCCAAGGAAGATAAATGCCCCCAGCGTGATTAAGAAACTAAACAAATTATCGACAAGTAGCGATTCTGCTGCGGCTTGAGGGGGTAGCCAGGAATAGGCTTGATGTCCTATCCAAAGACTAACAGCAGTTAAGGCGATCGCACACGCACTCAAGATCAAAATCTTTCGGATTTTCATAGTGGCAAAAGTCATTAGTCATTAGGAGGCAGTGCGCCCTTTCGGGTTATAGCATCTGCCGTTCATTAGTCATTGGTCATTAGTTATTAGTCATTAGTGATTTACTAAGGACTAATGACTAACATCGATTAGTTCAGCAGTAAGTTGGGGTCTTTTCCCAATCGCAACAACATATCAGCGGTATTGTGAACTCCAAACTCAGCAGCTAGTTGCGCTCCTAGCGTACCGTGAACGTACATGAGCAGCATAATAAATAAGCCGGAAAGTAAATAGGTCAACTGCACTTGTTGACTATTATCCTTACGCCAAATATAGCGCTGGAATCCTCTCCAAATAGTCATGCCAACAATCAGCACCAGAAGAAAAACACCACCGGCACTATGCCAAAGCATTGTTTCCATCGCTTGCAATCCCCAGCTACTCTTTACCTCAGTGGATGGTTGTGCCAACAGCATTTCGTAAAAACCTACTCCCACCGTAAAAAATGTGATAATTGCTGAACCTAGCATGTTATACCAGCCAACATCAAAGAAGTTGGAAGGAGTGACAGGAATTGCTAAAAACTTGAAGAGTGGTCTTTGTATGCGTAACAGCACACCAATGAAATCAAAGGCAATGCCAACAATGAACAAACCCAGAGTAAGATGGACTAAATTTGGATGAATGGGTATAGCATAGGGCAATCCATTTGCTCCAAGCTGACTTTTTAATTGGTCAATAACTTCAGAGTTCATTGCAGTAAGCCCTCCTTCATGGCTTCAACAACTGGCACAGTGTGTAGTCCATATACCCAAACCAGTTCATCTCCGAAATACACTTGTATGCCGACTAAAGCAGTCAAAAGTAGACCTGCTGCTAGGTAATAAACTGATATCTTTTCTGGATTGCGAGAACGAATGACATAACGCCAAGCTGTAAGGGCTGCAAGAATTCCTGAAAGTGACCAGCCTAAAAACGTATGTAAATTGAGTGCTGGTTCAACTGCGTTATAAGGTTCTGCCAAGCCTGCTTCAAATTGACCAAAAATGATGGCGATGAAGATGGAGATTGTAGCGAAAAACATATTCCACCAACTCACCTCAAAAAGACGGTGATTACTGGTAAAGTACCCAATAATATCACACAAGAAAGCAAATAACACCATCGCAATCACAAAATGGACAACGATAGGATGCATTGTATCGGGATACGGTAAACTATGGTCATTCAGAGACACAAGATTCTCAAACATGGTATCCTACCCAATATTTTAGTTAGTAATTAATGGTCAATAGTTAGTGATTAGTGGTGAAACTAGCCCTGTAGTCCGGTTTCTCACGCTCTGGGGACTAGCCTTAGCCATAAGGCGTGCGCTTTGCGCATACCCTGAAGGATTACTGGCTAATAACCAATAGCTAACTAAATAGCTACTAACTCCCAACACAAAACAACCACAATCTTTTAACTTCTATAACGACTCAGGTTGAACTTAAGATCTGTCTAAATCACAGCAGCAATTTTCATCTTGGAGAATGGTTTTCACACAAAAACTTCATTTTGATAAGTAGAAGCCCACTGCAATGAATATAGAATTGCAGGACTTATCGTTATGCTTTTTCAACACGTGTTTGGATGAAACTCCAACTCAAGCCCTTGAATCATGAAGTGCATTGGTGCAATAAGAATCAATTAGATTGTATTCTTACTTATTCAGGACTATTGATTCCCCATATATAAAGAATATCATACATCTTGCCAATTTACTTGCGATTGTCATTTTTTTTGCAAAGAGTATTCGTGGTTACAATTAATCAGAAATTAGAAGATTTTCAACCAACAATTGCGTTTTTCTTCTGTTGTTTCGAGGTTAACAGTTCTGATCTGAATTTATATTTTAATGGCACCAGTCTTAAATCATAAGCTTTGCGGGCACGCTGCTTTGTATCTTCTAGACGCGCTCGTCGCAAAGCGACACGCTGCACGTTCGCTCTTAGCGTGTGCTTGCGCTTACGCTAACGCCTAAGCCGCGTGCGCTTTGCGCTTACGTGAACAACAAGATTCCCGACAACTTTTGCGAAGTCGGGAATCTGAAGATGCGCGATTGTCACAAATCAAAGGAGAAAGTTGCTCTTGAACTTTAGCTTACATGAGTTCACCTCTCGGATTGGATTTGGACGTTAGACCATGCTTCAACGAGTAACTAGAAATTACAGCTTTTTGAGTAACTCATCGTACTCATCGTGTGCGCCAATCCAAAACCAGTAAATGTGGTCATCTGATTCAAGCAACCTCAGAACTCGATAGTCTATGCTGATACGAGCAGAATAAATTGGTTGGCGCTGACTCACCCGTTTGAACTGCAAACTGTTGTCGTAAGGATCTTCATGCCAAAGTTCATAGGCTTTTTCAGCCTGTTCTTGCACTGCCGTGGGAAGTCGGTCAAGCCGTTTGCGGAATGTTTTCGTGACACTTGATTTCATGGCTTAACCGGAAAAACTTCGTCCAATGGAACCGTTTCACCACTAGCGATTTCTTGCCGCACCATATCGGCTAACAGATCCCACTGTTCATCCGTCGTTGACTCAAACTGCTCTGTCCATCTCTGCTCATCTTTCAGTTCAGCCATCAGACGAGATGCGATCGCATCTTGCTGGTCGGCAGGAAGTTTTTTGATTTCTGCAATGACTTGTTGAAGAAGTTCGGTCATGGTTTTAGGCGATAGATATAGTGGCAAATATATAAGTAAGTCGGCACAATAAAACCAAAATGTATTAAGAGTTGAAATAGGCACGATCAAAGGATTGCCCCAGAATTTCTTGACCAATTGAGGACAAAACGCGATCGCTATTATCGTGCAGGACGTAAAAGGATAAGTCTCGGAATATTCGCTCTAAAGGACTTGGTTGAATCAAGGAGCGAGATCCACAAGCGTGTATGCAGTCGTTCACCGTTTCCAAAGCCAGTTGCTCAGTTATGTAACGGGCGCGATTGCCTGCTTGTTTTGCCCCTAAAACTTGGCCTGTTTCCCAAAGAGTGGCTACCTGCCGCAGCCAGAAATGCATAGTATCTATATTAATTGCTGCCTTAGCAATTCGGTGTTGTACGTAGGGGTCGTGTCCTTTTTGCTGTTTGTTGATGTATGCTAAAGCATAATCATAGGCTCCTTCAGCGGCTCCTAGAAAAGCAGCGCCATACAGAGGCGTAAACCGCGTCTGCCACTCCTGTTGGATGTACTGTCCTGGATAGCCAATCAAGTTTTCTTTAGGGATGAAAGTATGTTCAAAGCGAACTAAGTAACTCACTGTACCTCTCATTCCAATTGGCTGCCACCAACTATCATCAAAGCTAATACTGGGGTCGGACAAGTTGCAGGCTAGTAATAATACTGATGTTGGTGAACCATTGCTATGACGCGCTCCCCCAGCCCCTGCTGTGTTGACCAACAGAATTGCCCACTGTGCTTCAGGGGCACTGGTGGCGAACACTTTTGTGCCATCAATGATGTATCCCTCATCTACCACTTGCACACTTGTGCCAAGGCTGGCTTTTTGACCTGGAATCTGGGACTGGGGTTCTCCACTCCAAGCCGCCCATTTCTCTCCACGCTGAACAATACCCTCAAACCAGCGCTTTTTCTGAGACTCATTAGCCATAGCGGCTAGTAAAACTTGGGCATTTGCGTGTCCTTCCCAGCAACGGGCTAGGGATAAATCCACTTTTGCCAGTTCCTTAGTCATCATCCACAAGGTAAAGATATCGCTATCATGTCCCAACCCTAGACCACCGTATTCAGTTGGCACAACAGGCGCATTCAGACCTGCTTGAAAAAGGTCTTCAAAATCTTCTCTTGGGAAGCTAGCAGTCTGGTCATAACCAGGGGCGCGAGAGGCGAACTTATCGCGTGCCAGTTGGCTAATGCGCTCAATCAGGGTTTGCTTATTGAGAGTTAGATTGAACATTATCTAATACACATCTGTCAAATGGTTTGCTGTAAGCGCAAAGCGCACGCCAGGGACAAACGCCCAGCGTGTCGCTTTGCGGCGAGCGCGAAAATGAGCCTTTACCCACCCATTTTTTAGCTTACCATTGATGTGCCTTTAGTTCCAGCGTCTACATGGGTACAATGTCTTAGGTGTTAAAATCTAGACTTGTTGTACAGCAAGGCTTATGAACTTTTTTAGTACAAATGCAAGGCAGAACTTCAGCTTAGTCCACCCGATAGTAAAACTCCCGACACAGAAAATTGGGTTCGCTGTTATCCTTGAACTTGTGAAACGCAGCAATCACCCACAAGCCTTTGTTCATGTTCGCTGCCAACAAGGATTCGATTGGATCGCGATCGTATCGTGCACAGAAGGCTTTCTCATTGATATTATCTACAAACGGCGTCACCTCAGTCTCACCCCAATCTTTGGATGTGGATGAGTGGTTACCATAAGCATGCATAATAATTTGCTCATTATGCTTGGTTATAGTAAATTTCTCGATCCATTTAGTCTTTGTGTTGGAGTTTATCCAGGTTCCTAAAAAAGGCGTGAAATCAATCACGGTATCCTTAGGCTGCTCACCGTAAATTTCGTTTCGCTCCATCTTGAAATCTTCCTCTTCTCACTAAAGATGAAAAAACTCACGGGAAAAATGATCAGTTCGACCACTACCATCTACATAGCGGGTATAGGACTGAATGACCAAGATTCCTAATTTTTGGTTTGCCACCAGATGTGTCTCAATCCCGTCTAGCTTGTAAGAAGCGTGGAATCCTCCTGCTACAAGTGAGGTTCCTGCGCCGTAAGGCACCGCCTCAACCTCACCCCAGTCAATTGGATCAGGTTCGTTGGCTCCATAAGCGTGCAACACAAGGCGATTGTCTTGTTCAGTCAGAATCACCCGCACGAAATAATTAGTATCAGGTTTAGTATTGACCCAGTCACCAACTAGAGATGAAACGTCCAATCGCTCCTTGGTACCAGGGCGTTGGTCAGCCTGCATGTAGTGTGCGTATTGAGTTGTTTGTGTCACTAACTAACTCTCTAATGAATAAATTACGGCATTTTAATCATAAATATAAACTATTTTTGAGCGTACATCTAATCAAGATAATATTTTATTAATAAATTTAAGTTGATAGTGACTAATTCTTAAAAATTGTTAGTCAAAAATATTATTAAAAAATAATTTTAAGAGCGACTTCACACCAGTATTGAATAATTAACTGTGTAGATTAACCATCTACACCGCCTGACTTCTTACTTAGATTTATGGCTGCGTCTGAACAACGGTAAAGCGTAATCTGAAAAAATGCTAAGAAAGATGCAACTCTTACCCAGAGCCAAGCTTGCCTCTTTTTTTGATTGCATTCATCAACGTTTTCTCAAAGGAAGTGTGTTTCATCCGCTCTAACTATAGGAGAGTTTTAGACGTAAATTCATGACTTTTCATTGAGCAACGAGCTAGAGACTTGTTTTTGGTTAACCATAGCCTCCGTATACCAAACCAGTTCCTTGAGAAACGATTCCAATTTTGCTTTAAATGATGAATTACGTAAGTCTCCCTTTTCATCAAAGAAATCCTGTACGTTGGAGATGGGCAATTTATCTGGGATTGGTAAGCCTCCCAGCGCCAGACAAATGAGTCGTAACTGTGACAAACAATCTAACCCTCCAAAACCTCCAGACGACACAGTACAAATACCAATAGGCTTATAGCGCAAAGCTTGAGGTTCGAGGTAGTCAAGGGCATTCTTTAAGACTCCAGGGTATCCTCCCTTATATTCTGGAGTAACAATCAGGACACCGTCAGCTTGGCCAAGTTTAGAACAGAACTGGAGTACAGTGGGTGGAGGATTTGATGTTTCATTCAATCTCTCTTCCAGGATGGGAAGCCCATATTCGTGCAGATCAATGAGTTCCGTCTGGACGCGAAGGACGCTGCTGCGTCCCGCTTTGCTATCCCACAGACGCAATTCTTCCAAAATAAACTGAGCCACCTTCACACTCTGCCTGCCGGTTCGATAACTTCCCAGAAGAACAGGGATATAAGCCTTAATCATGCCTAGCTCTGCCAAATCCTTGAAGTTGTTGTATGGATTCTGCCCTTAAGTCTATATTACAAAAAGATAGCAAGACGATATTTGCTAAAATTTATTGAAAATAAATTCCGGAGAATAGGGTAGAAAGTTGGAGAAAAAAAGAAACTCAATTATCGGAAAACCTTCAATTAAAGTTCTTGACTGAGCTGGTGCCGATCCAATTCCAGAAACTCAGCTGTCCACTCCAGAGGTATGTCAAGGAACTTATTTCCTATTGTGATGCAACTGTCCAGGAATGGTGTTTCTACTCCGGCTAGGCGAGCTAAAACTTGTAGAGGAAAACAGCCATAAGGCAGATCCTCAACCAAATAGCGGTGATGAGGGTTACACAGCGTTGTACTGGAGTAGGCAGAAACCTGCTGCATATGTTCATAAAGGGATGATCCGGTGGTTCCGTATGCGATTTGATAGTGGCTTTTGATATCAATTAAGTTAAGGACTCCCAGTGCTTCACCCACTGCTATGCGATCGCCATCCAGGTGGTCTATGAGTCCAACAGTACGGGGACCAACGTTATGATAAGGGTTGTAATCCTCACCAGATTCCCATCTAGCTAATAGACCTCTTGCAAAAGTCAGAGAAAATAAAGTAGGAGAGTTTTTACAGGCGATTGCGCGGAGCGCAGACGCCAAGGGCGTATCGCCACAGAATTGTAATAAATATTTCTTATGTTTTTTGCAGCGACTGGCGAAGTTCATAATTATACAAACCTGCTATCAAATTAAACCTTAAACTAAACCTTTTCCTGCGGTTTCTATAACAGTCTGATAAAATCTTAAAAATTTTCAGTTTTCGATGAATATGCTCACCGA
>JAHHGV010000095.1 GCA_019359695.1 Brasilonema angustatum HA4187-MV1 | reverse complement strand
GATAGCAGGTTTGTATAATTATGAACTTCGCCACTCGCTGCAACAAACATAAGAAATATTTATTACAATTCTGTGGCGATACGCCCTTGGCGTCTGCGCTCCGCGCAATCGCCTGTAAAAACTCTCCTACTTTATTTTCTCTGACTTTTGCAAGAGGTCTAATATCATTAACAACAAGCTCAAGCTGGATATGTGCAGTATCGCTACTTTTCCAATCGCTCGGCATTGGGCGACCATTTCCAGGCACAATATAATCCAACATTTCAATTCCTAAACCGCCTTGAATTGGTCGCAGTGGTGTAACTCGGACTTCGGCTTGTGGTAAACCATCAAGGTGGGCTTGGGTTTCACCCTGATTGAGACTACCGCCATCAATTTGCATTCCCAGAGTATCGCGGTAGAACTTGAGACTTTGGTCGGTCTTGGAAATGGTGATCGCACTATGATCGATTCCCAAAAATAAATTCTCTGTGTCCTGATGCCATTTATCTTGTCCTTTGTCAGCAGGAAACCAAATTAACTCTAAATTGTGACCGTCAGGATCTTTAAACTTAAAAGCGCGGACACCCGCAGATGCTTCATTATCAGGTGGTATTGTCTGCGGTTCCACTGAAATAGGTTTAATGGGAAATGAACGCAGATGAGCATAAGCACGATCCATATTGCTGACTGTGATCGCAAAATGTTGAAACCACAAATCATTGCTTTGGGAATCGCTGGGGATCAATTTTCCCTCAACGTTGAGATACTCCATCAATTCGATGAGTTCATCACCTAATTTTAAGGTAATAATGCGAATTGTTGCGGTTTCAACATCTTCAAGTTCGCTGTAATTTTGTCCGGCAACTGTGATATCTGAAACCACTTTAAAACCGAGTGCTTGGGTGTAGAAATTCAAAGATCGATCGCTATCTGTCACCGTTAATCCAATGGCGCGAATTCTTTGTACATGTATGTTATTATTTCTCACCATATCCATCAACAGAAAATTAAGAATTTTCTATTACAAAATACATCAATTTTTCTGATTTTTATCCTCCGAACCCAACATTTTGATTAAGTTTCTGGCAACTAAAGCACCTACAACTCCAACACCAACTATTTCCGCCACAAAAATAGCAAACAAAATTGCATATTCAACTGTGCGATTCAGAAATTCCACGGCAACAACGAGAGCGATAGCTTCGCTGCTGCCTTGGGCAGATCGCCACTCCAATAATGTTAACGTACTGCTCTTTTTGTAAACCTTCTGCAATTAATGGATCTTTCCCTGGTGGTGGAGTTTCTTGGGTTGTTTTTGGGGAAAGCTCTGATGCTGGTATTTCTTGCAATAATAAATCCATGAAAAGCCTCATGGAAATATCTTTAATTTTTAGATATGTTTACGCTTTCCAAAGATAAAGCAGTGAAAATAACAAAACCCAAATTATATCAACAAAATGCCAAAACAAAGTAGTTGCACTCACCCCGAAATGAGTATGTTCATAATTATTGGGAATCAAAGAACGAATAACCATAATTATCTGTAGAACAACACCACTAAAAACATGCAAAGCGTGGAAACCTGTTAGTAAGTAAAAAGTTGAACCAACTAACCCCGTAGTTAACTTAAAGTCAAGCTTGCTCCATTCAATTAAGACACCAATTAAAAAGTAAGTTCCCATTGCAATTGTGAGCAACCACAGCAAGCGAAATTGATTTAGCTTGCGACGCTTGAGAGCATTTTCTGCTGGTTGGATGACAAAACTACTAGAAAGTAATACCACTGTGCTAATAATCACAGCCTTAGACAATTCCGGACCAGAAATACCGGGTGGTAGCCAGTTGCGAGTTGTCAATCTCAGAGCAACGTATGTAAAGATAAAACTTAAAAAAATGATGCTTTCTGATAGTAGGAACACGGTAAAACCGAACATTCCTTTACCATGATGATCGTGAGCTTGTCCACCACCAGTTGGTAGAAAACGCTTCAGCCAATCTGGTAAGTGTCGCAGCCACTGATCAAAACGGATCGGACTTTCATCAATATGAATGGTGCGACGTTCCATGATGGGGAGTGGGGAAGTGGGGGAGTGGGAAAAAGATTTTCTGCTTTGTGATACCGAGTTTGTGAAATTGTCCATAAAATAACCTCACCCTCAATCCGGCTTCCCAAAGAGTGAATTCCGGAGAGGGATTGAGGGTGAAGTTTTACAGGAATGTAAGGATAATTTACAAGACATGATCTGACTTGTGCCTTTGTTCAAGATATTTCAACCTGTCTAACTATGCTCAACAGGTTCCACTACCGAGTATTCGGGATCGCCGTAATCGTAAGGAGGTCTGCTCACAACCGGAATTTCTGCAAAGTTATCTCGCGGTGGTGGTGAGGAGGTTGTCCACTCTAAACCAGTAGCGTGCCAAGGATTATCACTAGCCCTCGGTCCGTACAGCCAGGAACCCACAATGTTAGCAATAAAAGGCAGCGTGGCTACTCCCAACAAAAACGATCCCAGGCTAGCAATCACATTCCATCCTTGATAGCGTGGATCGTAGGAAGAAACTCGCCGCAGCATTCCTTGCAAACCTAACGGGTGCATGGAAAAAAAGGTAATGTTAGCACCGATAAAAGTAAACCAAAAATGCAACTTACCCCAACCTTCAGCGTACATCCTTCCAGTTATTTTGGGAAACCAGAAGTAAATCGCTGCGAAGATTGCCATCGTTATGGTATTGAAGACAATGTAGTGGAAATGACCCACCACAAAGTAAGTATTATTAACATGAATATCAAACGGTACAGCTGCAAGCATGACACCAGTCACACCGCCGAAAATAAACATAGCTGCACCTCCCATTGCAAATAACATTGGTGTTTCTAGATGCAGCTTGCTTTTCCAGATAGTGGCAGTCCAGCCAAATGCTTTTACACCAGTAGGTATAGCAACTAACATCGAAGTCAACATAAAAGTTATTCGCATCCAGCCGGGGGTAGCACTAGTGAACATATGATGCACCCAAACGAAGATGCTAACCACAGCGATGCCTAAAGATGCGATCGCTAATGACCGATAACCAAACAAAGGATTGCGGGAAAAGGCGGGCAGAACCTCAGCAATAATACCGAAAGCTGGCAGTGCCATGATGTATACTGCCGGATGAGAATAAAACCAGAATAAATGCTGATATATTACGGGATCGCCTTGAAGCAAGGGTTTGAAGAATTGCGTCCCAAATGAAAGGTCAAACAACAGCAGTATCAATGCACCTGTTAGAGCCGGTAAATTAACCAGTTGCAACAACTGAGCGCTGAAAACTGACCAGACAAAAATAGGCATTCGGAAAAAAGTCATCCCAGGCGATCGCATCCAAAAGATGGTAGTGATAAAGTTGACGGCTCCCATAATTGAAGAAATACCGATCAGCACTAAACTCACAATCCAAATAAATTCACCGTTAATAATTTGACCGGGTGCAACTTGTAAACTAACTGGCGGATAAGACCACCAGCCAGCTTGCGCCGTACCATTGGGCAGTAAAAAGCTAGAAAGTAGTAAAATACTCGCTGGGGGAATAATCCAAAAAGAGATGGCGTTGAGCAGGGGAAACGCCATGTCCCGCGCTCCAATCATCAACGGCACTAGGTAGTTAGATATACCTGCATTAAACGGGATAATCCACAAAAAAATCATGATCGTCCCATGCATGGTAAACAAGCCGTTGTAGAGGGGACGGTCAACCACATTCGATTCTGGGGTGAGCAGTTCCGCACGGATAATCATCGCCAACAGCCCGCCAATCAAAAAGAATATGAAGGTCGTCACCATGTATTGAATGCCGATAACCTTATGGTCGGTGCTGAAGCTGAAATATTGCCGCCAGTTATTTTCCGGTCTATCTTCAGTCATGCTGCCGGTGTTATGTGTCATTATTTACCTTTTTTTCATTCGCAATTGTCGATTGAGCTGGTGCGACGGTGTACCAACCGCTCTTAAATAACGTTTTTGATGGTTGGATATGTTCAGCAACTGCCTGATTTTCTACGGTCGTTGCTTTACTAGCCGTTTGAGCCAGCCACTGGTTATATTTTTCAAGTGATTCAACATATACATCAGCCTCCATCAAAGCAAAGTAAGTACCGCTGAATTGAGAATCTTTCAGTTTATATTTGCCTGCGCGAATAGGCGTTACTACAACATCAATGTCGCGCTTGGGTACAATGTCCTGCTTTAAGCGAAACTCAGGAACGTAAAAACCGTGGATAACCTCCTGTGCGTTCATATTCAAGCGGGTACTGCGATTTACAGGCAGGTGCAATTCATTACTAATAACATTATTTGGATAGCGGAAAGACCAATCCCACTGTTTCGCAAAAACATCAATAGTTTGAGAAGCCCCCTTGGGATTCTCGCTGACTGGTGCAGCGTAAGCTGGCTCAGATTCTAAGGGTGTATGAAAATGTACAATTTGCTTTAAACCCAAAATATCTAATTGTTGATAAATATTGAAGCTTTGGAAAGCAATCCACATTACCAATAGAGTTGGAGTAGCTGTCCACAAAATTTCTAGCTTGACATCACCTCTAGAAGGGTGTCCCTCACTATAATCAGCTGGAGATGCCCGAAAAAAAATTACCGAATACACCATTATCCCAACAAGTCCAAGAAAGATAAAAGCTCCAATTGAAACTAAAAAGCTAAATAAATCATCCACCCGTTGCGCTTCTGCTGTAGCCTGGAAAGGCATCCAAGAAAAAGCCTGCTGTCCAATCCAATGACTGATAACAAGCAGCACTGCAATAGAACCAGCTATTAGTAAATATTCCAGAAATCTAAACATAAAAGTTAGAGTGCTTCTCGTTTAACCTTAAATTTGATCTATCTGGGAAAGCTCTCTCCTACAAGGTGAGAGGCTTTAAAATTCGATTATTTTCTTGCTCCTCCCCTCCTAGGGCAGGAAGGAGAGGTCTATCTTACGTGGTTTAATTATTTGAGTAGCAAATTAGGATTTCTGCCTTCTTGAACCAACTTGGCAGCAGTAACATGAATTCCAAATTCTTCTCCCAATTGCGCCCCCAAAGTTCCGTGAATGTATAAAATACCTAATATCACAATGCCTACTAACAAGTAACTCCACTGTACTTGTCTGGGTGAATCTTTGCGCCAACGGTAGCGCTGTAAGCCCCTCCATACGACCATTGCCACGATGCTCCCCAAAAGCAAAACACCACCCACACCATGCAAAAGCATTGTCAAAGAGGCACTCAAACCCCAAGCACTTTTTTCATTTGCTGCTGGATTTGCCAAGAAAATCTCGAAAAAACCAGCCGCAACTGTAAAAAAAGTGACGGTTGCCGCCGCAAGTAAGTTATACCAGCCAACATCAAATAAACCTGCACGGATGGTAGGAAGCGCTAGAAATTTGAATATTGGTTTTTCTATAAGATAAAATGTCCCTGCTATGTCAAAAAGAACGGCGATGATAAACAAACCCAGTGTCAGATGCACTAACTGCGGATGTATAGGAATTTCATAAGGTAGTCCATTAGCATTAAACTTTAGCCCCAAAGAGTCGAGTAATTGCGAGTTCATTGCAAAATTCCCTTTTTCGCCGCTTCTACCACAGGCTGATTATGCAATCCATATACCCAAACTAATTTACTTCCTAGATAAGTTTGTAAGAACACCAGACAAACTAAAAACGTTGCTGCACCAAGGTAAACTGGAGGTATTTTTAAAGGGTTGCGCTTGCGAATGATAAAACGCCAAGCTGTTATAGCTACAACAATTGCTGCTAGCGACCAACCCATGATTGTATGAAAATTAAGTGTTGGCTGGACTGCTGCGTAAATGTTTGCTAAACCCGCTTCAAATTGACCAAAGATAACCGCTACAAATATAGCTGCTGAAGCAACAAACATATTCCAGAAACTTACTTCAAATAAACGATGGTTGCGGGTGAAGTAACCCACGACATCGCAGAATAAAGAAAAAAATACCATCGCAATCACAAAGTGAACGATGATCGGGTGTAGGGGATCGGGGTACGGTAGATTCTGGTTATTGAGAGGCAGCGAGGCCATTGCTTATTCCTTGGCTATGCAGAACTGCAAACTACGTGTGTCAGCTATGAGCGCGATACTCCTACGAAGTCGCTGCGCGATAGCTCCGCGCAGAGCGCACTTTACTTGCTAAAATAGCTAAAAATAATATTTAGCCTTGATTACTTGGTGGATTTTTACCTTAACAACTACTCCGATCAAATATAAGACTCACAGCAAGTATTTTCTAAAACATATATTCCAAACACTATCTTAAGGATGATTCTTCTCAAAAAAATATTTATTTTTCTCAATTCTATTTCTCAATCTGATTAATTTTTGTAAATATTTTTATGTATTTCTTAATCCCTTATTAGATGACAACTCGTCAACTATAGGACTCATATTTGATTTTTGACGAAGCTAGGTACACTTTCTGTTAAGCGTTAAGCATTAAGCGTTCCCTACCTCCATGAGTCAATTCACTCTATGGCTAACGCCACGCCTTACGGCTATCGGGGAAGATCTCCGGTCTCGCTGCGCTTTAGACCTCTGGGCGTGCGCTTTGCGCATACGCCAGATGCCTCTGTCGGGAAACCCTCTCCGAAGTTGCCACAACGCGGGGAACCCGCGCAAGGCACTTCTCTGTGCAGCACTGGTCTCACCAAAAGAAACCGGATTCCTATATATGGGTGAGAGTATCGTTTTCATTCTCAAAGCCGTGTACAGATGTTACATTCACGGTACAACACTGTTATGAAAGCAGCAATTATTGATCGCTATGGTTCTGCTGAAGTTTTGCAGATTAAAGAAGTTGAAAAACCATAGATTCAGCCTGACCAGATGCTGAATTTCGGTTCAATGTGTCATGTACTTAAATAAACGAAATTGGAGAAAATTAGCTTTGGGAGTTTTTGTAGAACCCAAAGGGCAAACCCGTAAGTGGCACAGAGTGTTAAAGTCTATATTGCCGAAAAACCTCACTCGCAGCCCGATGCACTAAGGAGTGACGATACACAAGTGATTTGAGATCATCAGCATATCCACCACCAATCACGCAAGCAACTCTATAGCCTGCTGCAATACAAGTGCTCAAAACTTGCATTTCTCGGCGGTATAAACCAGTATCAGTTAAGGCTAATTTTCCTAGCTTGTCCCCGATATGAGGGTCAACACCAGCATCGTACAACACCAAATCTGGCTTGACTTGAGACAACAAATCTGGTAAGTATTGAGCTAATGTTTGCAGGTAAGCATCATCTTCCATCCCCACAGGTAGGGAAACATCCAAATCACTTTTTTGCTTAGTACCAGGAAAATTAACTTCGCAGTGCATTGAGAAGGTGAAAACACTATCATCGCCTTGAAAAATAAAAGCGGTACCATCTCCTTGATGCACGTCTAAGTCTACAATCAAGATTTTCTGAATCAGGCCGAGTTTTTGCAATACACGAGCTGCAACTGCTAAATCATTGAAAATACAAAAACCAGATCCATAACTGGGAAAAGCGTGATGAGTGCCACCAGCAGTATTACAAGCCAAACCGTACTTTAGCGCTAATTGTGCCGTGAGAATTGTTCCACCAACGGCGACACATGTACGATTAACCAGTGAGGAACTCCAAGGTAACCCAATACGTCGTTGTGCTTTAGCATCAAGAGTACCTTCACAATAAGCTTGAATATATTCTGAGGTGTGAACTAACTCTATTAACTCGTGTGGCGGGCGTGAAGGCAGATGAAATTGTCCTTTTTGCGCCACGCCATCTGCTAATAATAATTCGTAGAGTTGCCGAAATTTTGGCATCGGGAAGCGATGACCTTCAGGTAGTGGGGCAACATAGTCAGGGTGGTAGACTATCGGCAAGTCCATGAAGTAATTGTTGTAAAAATTTCTCACAGCCAAAACACCAAGAATATTATCGCGTTGATTTTGTTGTTTCTACGCGAAGCTAAGAAATAGGTGATATTTTTCTGTCTGCTAATATAGTTTAAGCTACGTAGAGTTCCACCAGTTTTATTTACACTGGACAAGGAAACAATTGAGCAATCTTAATCTCAAATCCAAAATCTAAAATTAAAAATTGTCATGATACAACATTGGATTTTGCCACTTGTATTTATCTTGGCTGGCTTGCTTGGTGGAATCATATGCGAAAAAATTATTTTCACAAGACTCAACAAATTTGTTACTAGTAGACGAATTCCGGGAAGTGGAATTATATTTCGTTCCCTAAACCGTATGCCCTTCTTCTGGTGCCTACTTGCTGGGTTGTATGCTGCAACTGTTAGTTATGGTCGTTTTGAGCAGCCAGAAGTTGCTGAATTATTAAAAAAATTTATTACTGGTTCATTTCTATACACAGTTACTGTTGTTTTTGCCAGACTCACTGCTGGATTTGTCAATTTATTTTTTCGGAGAACAGATGGCTTTTCAGCCTCACTACTTTCTAATGTTGCTAAAACTGCCGTTATAGTTTTAGGAACATTAATTGTATTGCAAACACTAGGAGTTCAAATTACACCAATATTAACAACGTTAGGTATTGGTGGTATAGCAGTTGGTTTAGCACTTCAAGATACACTAGCAAATTTGTTTTCCGGTTTTTATTTAATTGTCTCTAAGCAAGTCAGGACAGGAGATTACGTTAAATTAGATGGTGGTGGTCATGAGGGATACGTCACAGATATAACTTGGCGAAATACGACCATAAAAGAGCTTTCTAATAACGTCATCATAGTACCAAATTCTAAGCTAGCTTCTGCTATTTTCACCAACTATCATCTCCCAGTTAAGGAAATTACATTAACGATGAACGTGGGAGTGAGCTACGATAGTGACCTTGAGCAAGTTGAAAGGGTGACTGTAAAGGTTGCTAAAGAAGTCATGGAAGAAATCGCTCCAGAATTAACAGCAAATGAACCTTATATAAGATTTAACGAATTTGCAGATTATAGTATAAACTTTACGCTTTATATGCGGGTCAATGAATTTTTTGACCAGCGCTTGGCTAGACATTTATTTGTTAAAAAATTACACAAACGCTATCAAAAAGAAGGAATTACAATTCCGTTCCCAGTCAGAAATGTTCATGTACAAGGTAATGGAAGTCAAAATGGAGCAATGACTTTGGAATGAAAAGAAGCTGCTTTATTCCTCAGTTTCAACCATTGGCTGAATCAAAGATGCGATCTGCGCTCCGCGCAGCAGCGAAGCTATCGCCCCTTCAATCCGCTGCCATCCGGTTGGTGAACTAAAATCAATTCCTAAGAATGTATTGCTAACTTTGGTTCGCAGAACTAGATAAACAATTCCAGCAATCAACACCGCACTGATAGCAGGAATATCTTTATCTGGCGGGAAGGAACACTTTTGCTTGAGAAATTCCAGGCTTTCAATCGCCACGCGATCGCGCACTGTTGCCAATTCATGCGTTAATTCATTACCTTCTAGCAACTCCCAGCGCATAATTTCTTGCGTAATAGGTCGTTTTTGTAAGTCATGTAGAAAACGCGTCAATAACAAAACTATCCAGTCAGCCAGCGATTCTGCATCGACGGCTGTTTCATCCCCAACTAATTCTTCAACACTCGTCCAGTAGCTCCCCTCCTTGGCAAAGGTTTCCAGTAGGGAGGGGAGGTTCTCAAAATATCGATAAATCAAGACTTTATCGACCCCGGCTTCACGGGCGATAGCTTCGCTTGCCTCACGCGCAAAGCGCACGCACTCGCGTTCGGCAGATCGCATTCACCCCCAGTTGCTTAAAGCCCGATTCTGCCAAGAATTTACCAACGGCTGCCAGAATTCGTACCTTTGTTTGTTCTTTATCCCGAACCATGAATCGTTCTCATCTGCTTGTCATCAATTGGTGACAATGATACATTGTCACTGAGCAGTGACTTAGGATTGAGGATGCAAAAGATTTCCTTTGAGTTAGAGGTGTATTCTTTCCACATTGATTTCATTGGACACGTGAACAACACTGTATTCAGTGGATGGAAATTGGACGGACAAAACTGTTGGAAGCCGTTGGGATGCCAACGCAGGAAATTTTTCAGCAAGGGTTTGCTCCGGTTCTGGTTCAAACCAACATTACCTATAAATCGCCACTTTATTTAGGCGATCGCGTGCGGGTGGAAATGTGGATCTCAGAACTGAAAAACGCATCTGCTATTATGCAGTTCCAGTTTTATAAAGAACAAGGAACACTGGCAGCAGAGGGATGGCAAAAAGGATTGTTTGTGGACACACAAACAATGCGTCCAAGGCGGTTACGCCCCGAGGAACGTTCTTTGTTCGCACCTTATGTGCATTCAAAGCTAGATGCTCAACCCCCTAATTCACTGGTTGATGTACCGTAAAACGATGATTATTGTTTGTTGGATATTGTTTGGTTTAGTAGGTGCAATTTCGTTTCTTCTTGCTTCATTTTCCATAGACAATTGCTTCACTACACGCTCCGCTGCGTATGCCCAGAGGGCACGCTTTCCCCTTACCCAATTGACTTGTATTTATCCGGACATGATATTAGCACGTTGTGCCTAATCCTTTAAAATCAGAGAAAATGAATATATGAGGAAAAACGTTAAGAATCTTAATAATGACTGGAACAACGCAGCAGCAATCAACAACCAGCTTTGAAAAACTCTTTTGGACTTGGCAGGGTCACAAAATTCAGTACACTGTCATGGGTACTGGACGCCCCTTGGTACTGGTTCATGGCTTTGGTGCTTCGATTGGACATTGGCGGAAAAATATCCCAGTTTTAGCTGCGGCTGGCTACCGAGTTTTTGCTCTTGACCTTTTGGGGTTTGGAGGTTCTGATAAAGCTCCGTTAAATTATACAGTGGAACTGTGGGTGGAACTGCTCAAGGATTTTTGGACAGCACACATTACTGAACCTGCTGTATTTATCGGTAACTCCATCGGCGCACTTTTGAGTTTAACGGTGGTGGCAGAACATCCGGAAATAGCTGCAGGTGGTGTTTTGATTAACTGTGCAGGTGGGTTGAGCCATCGATCGCACGAGTTGAACCCACCGCTACGGATTGTGATGGGAGCTTTTAACAAATTAGTGCGATCGCGCATAACAGGAGCACTTGTCTTCAACCGCATCCGTCAAAAAGCTCAAATTCGCCGTACCCTATACCAAGTTTACCGTAACCGGGAAGCTGTCACCGATGAATTGGTAGACTTACTTTATGCTCCTTCTTGTGATCCAGGAGCGCAACAAGTTTTCACTTCTATCCTCACAGCACCTCCAGGTTCATCTCCAATAGAACTTTTGCCCAAAGTCGCCCGCCCATTGCTGGTGATATGGGGTGCAGATGACCCCTGGACACCAATTACTGGGGCAAAAATTTACGAAAAAGCGCGAGAGAATGGCAAAAATATTCAAATTGTGCCAATTCCAGGTGCTGGTCATTGTCCTCATGATGAAGTGCCAGATGTTGTAAATCAGCAGATTTCGGACTGGTTATCATCTTTGTAGATTAAAAGAGAAACTTGGTTTTATAAAACCGGGTTTCTTGATGACTACGCCTATATATCCCTCTTCTGTCACTTTCCGGAGTAAGCAAGTAGTAAATAACCCTCTTCTGTCACTTTCCGGGTATTCTGAATAAAAGAATCATGGATAGAAAACTCTGGAAGGTAAGCAGAGCAATGGATGTAGAATTACAAATCCGGAAACATTTGTCGAGAGATGCCCACCCAAC
>JAHHGV010000094.1 GCA_019359695.1 Brasilonema angustatum HA4187-MV1 | reverse complement strand
ATTCTAATTTATTGCTGGGATTCAATCAATTAATTAGTACAATGAATCACTTCAAACCCTGTTATGCTTCTGGATAATTTAACTTATTTACTACTTGCTTACTCCGGAAAGTGACAGAAGAGGGATATTCTTTCTCTTACTGCTTACCTCATAGCTCATTGGACTTATCTGGAAATTCACTTCCCATTACCACCTGATTGGGGTGAGGCTATACAAACTGCTAAGGAATCTATTTTTCCTCAAATAGTCGTGTCTCTTCTTTTACTTGATATTCAGCGATTGATTCCCCTTGCACGTAGTTGTGGTTTTGACATTAATTTTTCCAGGTGCAAAATGTGAGCGCCCAACGGGCGCGATTAACGCTCCCGCAAAATATGAAACAAGCACATTTTTATAAGATTTCTCAAAGCCTTACTGTATAACGGTTCTAAAATGTGCAAGTTAGGAGTTAAGACATTTATTTGTTGAGGTAGCAAAGGAGCAGGGTGCAAGGGAGAAACTGATCCTGTGTGAATCGGTTTCTCCCTTGCACCCTGCTTGCCTTGCTCCAACTTTCTCGCCGCGCAAAGCGCTAACACGAGCAAATTTCTTATCTGAACCGTATTGGGGCATTGCCTACAAATATCTAAAGCACTCATCTCATTTGCTTTTGGGCAATGCCCACCCTACGGGTGTTTATAAATAAAAGCAGTACTGTTAATTTACAGCTATTTTCTGTAAAGTGGGCATTGTTTAGTGTAGAGAAGTTGTATGCACTTTAAGTACAGCCGTGTATTGCATGCAGCCGAGAAGCACTATAAGTCGAAAAAGTGATGGGTTTTGAAGATGACATTTTTATTAGCTACGCCCACATTGATAACCAGCCGCTGAGTCAAGGGCAGGAAGGATGGATTTCTGATTTTCATCGCGCGTTGGAAATCCGTTTGGCACAACTACGGGGAGAAAAACCTAAGATTTGGCGAGATGAAAAACTGCAAGGCAATGATTACTTTGGCGATACGATTGTAGAACGATTTTCCAAGGTGGTGTTGCTGCTTTCTGTACTATCACCCAGGTATGTAAAGTCAGAGTGGTGTATCAAGGAATTGCAGAAATTTTGTGAGGCTGCTGCGATGACTGGTGGCGTTCGTCTTGCGGAGAAATCACGGATTTTTAAAGTCATCAAAACCCCAATTGCTCGAAATGAACACCCCCCGGAAGTCCAAGAACTTCTGGGGTATGAGTTTTATCAGTGGGATCACTCTGGTAGACCGATTGAATTTAGTAAGATATTTGGTCTTGAAGCTGAACGCAATTATTGGACGAAAATCAACGATTTGGCTTATGACATTAAACAAATGCTAGATAGTTTTTCCAGTCATGAACACAACGGTGCTGTTGAATCAACTCCTGTTGCATCTACTGGAACCACTATTTATTTAGCAGAAACGACTTTTGATCTTGTTGAAGAACGAAACAAAGTTAAGCGAGAAGCGTAGCTTTGAGTCCCGACGGCAAGACAATTGCTTCGGCAAGTAGGGACAAGACGGTACGGTTGTGGAATTTGCAAGGGCAATTGCTCAAAACCTTGAGTGGTCATAGCGAAGCGGTCTGGGGCGTAGCTTTGAGTCCTGACGGCAAAACCATCGCTTCTGCAAGTTCGGACAAGACGGTACGGTTGTGGTCGCAATGGAATTTGAATCTCGACGATTTACTGGTGCGCGGTTGTGATTGGGTGCGTGATTATTTGCAGACGAACCCGAATGTGAGTGAGAGCGATCGGCACCTGTGTGATGGGATTGGAAGTCAATAAGATATCACATGGAATGCGTTTGTTGATTTCTGGTAATGTTACAAATGCATACATCCAGTTACTCGGAATATACAGGCTGTTAGTCGAAAAATGGCTAGAAACAATCGAAAGCTGATAGATAGACTCTGCTTAATTATGATAATGTGTACCCAAAGGTCAAATGCTCGTACTTGCTCATTTATCTAAAAAAAACGAGAGAGAGCAAACTCAAATGGAGCAATCTAATTTCATAACCGTTTTAGGGTTAACAGCAGGAGTACTCACTACGATCGCCTATTTGCCCCAACTGATCAAAACCTGGAAGTCAAAATCAGCTCACGACCTTTCTTGGAGTATGCTGGTTGTTCTGTGTACAGGTATTATTTTATGGTTGGTGTATGGCGCTTATATTCACGATATTCCCATCATTGCCGCCAACATTGTCACCTTTTTGTTTGCCGGAATGATTTTGGTGCTGAAAATTAAGTACAAGTAAATTAAATCAAACACTCGTTCTTCTGATACACTTCAAGTGCTTTTCTCGTCCACAATTGTCGCATAACCTCACCCCGGTTTTGTCTTGCGCCAAAACCGCCCCTCTCCTTACTAAGGAGAGGGGACGTTAAGCGTAGCTTTACGGGGGTGAGGTTAAATCAACGTGGAATCTATGCTTTTCTCGTCCACAATTGTCGCATAACCTCACCCCGGTTTTGTCTTGCGCCAAAACCTCCCCTCTCCTTACTAAGGAGAGGGGACGTGATAGCGGAGCGTGGCGTTAGCCATAGCGTAGCTTTACGGGGGTGAGGTCAAATCAACATGGAATCTACACAAGTGCGATCGCGAAGCTGGCGATTGGAAATCGCGGCTATACAAACAAAGTCCGCCTGCGCGGACTAACAAAAAATTGAGCATTTGAACCCACGCAGGTGGGTTTTGCCTGTGTAGCCAAGCCAGTGCGTTGGGCGGCTTTGCCGACTTGAAGCATCTGGCGCGCGACTTCTAGTCGCCTGGTGCTTTTCTTATCACTCAATCTTGCCATTTTCCAATAATCCCCTAGTCGCATTCACAACAACCTGCGCTGCCCCCGCAAAAAACTCGCGATCAATAGTTGCTGGAACATCGCTGGGTTTGTGATAATGAGGAGTCCGTAGATTTGCGGTATCAGTAACCAAAACTGCTCCCACTCCTTGATACCAAAATGGAGCGTGGTCGCTGCGTAGAGTATCAGGTGTCAGCAAGCCTTTGAGGGGTACTGGCAGTGTGAGCACGGCTGGCAAACCTGTTTCCCCCGTAGTTGCCTTATTAAAGGAGATTGCAGGAAGCATCTGTGAATTTTGAAAAGCACTCAGCAGTGGTAAATGTTCTGTATCACCTACCACGGCTAAAAAATCACCCTTATCACTGGGTGGAGTCACGGGTATTCCCCTTGGGTATTTTTGACAGCCAGAAGTGTGACAAGCAAAACCCACCATATCCATAATAATCACGCCTTGCAAGTTTTCCAGATGTTTCTTGTTTGTCACAAAAGCTTTACTTCCTAAAAGTCCTGCTTCTTCTTTGTCAAAAAAAGCGAGTTGCAACGTTCTGGGGGTGGGACGCGAACCAAAAAGTCGAGCAATTTCCAGAGTCACAGCAACACCACTGGCGTTGTCATCAGCACCAGGAGAGAAATAAACAGTGTCGTAATGAGCGCCTACCAAAATTGCTTTTGCATTTTTGTCAGTTCCTGGTTTTTCCGCGAAAATATTAACCCCATCTGCAAATTTTTCTAACTTGGGTTTCCAGCCCATTCTTTTGAGTTCAGCTGTGATGTAGGCGCGAGTGCGCGATCGCTCTGGTGGAGTATTTCGTGTAAAATTTAACCTGAGAATATGGGCAAACAACTTATCACTAGAAACTTGTAAGGAAGCAGAAATGGGGGGATGCAAAGACGCAGAAGAATTGTCTATCTGTGTATCTTTTTGTGTTGGTGTTTGTGTATCTTGATTTGCAGTGACAGGATTGTTAACTCTAATACTATAAATAACTGACTCCCGATCCTGTTTAAGAAACACGTTAGTAACTACTATGACAACCACTGTCACTAGTAGCACAAGCAACAGCCAAAACCGTTTTTTCATATATCTCATAAAAAAGGTTAGGGGGAGAGTAGTCGCTCCTGAGATAGGATAGCGCAAACACTAAGTTTGACATCGTGTCTTTTGACAGAAGAACTCACTTCATGTAAAGTTCCTCATGAAACTTTTCAATTTTCAGTTATGTTCAAAAAAATTTTTCTAGCATCTACTGCATTAATTTGCCTAACGGTACTGGGAAACAGTTTAACAATTGCCAGAGGTGACACTCCAAATAGTAATGGTACAAATCCTCACAAGACAATGGAAATTTCTCCAGATCAACCTGTACCCTCAGTTGACTTAGTTGTGCATCAAGATACCAAGAAAGGATGGAATTTGGAGGTAAAAGTGACTAACTTTCGCTTTGCACCAGAAAACGTTAATACAACAGCTAAACCTGGAGAAGGTCACGCTCATCTTTCTGTAAATGGACAAAAGCTTACCAGGTTGTATGGTAACTGGTACTATTTAGAAAAATTGCCGCCTGGTAAAAACCGCATTACTGTTAGTTTAAATACGAACACTCATGAAGCTTTGATTTTTAACGGAAAATTGATTCAAGACACTGAAATTATAGATATTCCTGGAAAAAGTATGCAGAAATATTAGGAATAATTAAGTGATAAAAGTATCAGTAAAATAAAAAATATAGTGTTTGTTCGCACAAGTAGATAAGCGTAATTAATTCGTAGATAGCAGTAGTGCGAGCGTCTCGCTCGCGGGCTGTCCGGCCCGCACTACATCTTATATTTAATTAAACCCACTTACTTATAGCAGTCGCCAGGTAGATTAGGACACGAACTAATGAGAAAACACGGTCACCAAGAGAGTTTCAAGTCTGTTAAGCGTTCCCTGTTCCCTGCTATATCTTCTTTAATTTCATTTTTTATTTTTTATAACTGCTTAATAACTGATGATAAATTTATTACTCATCCTAGCTCTTGGATTCCTAGGAAGTTTTGGACATTGCGTTGGCATGTGTGGTCCCTTGGCAGTTGCGTTTTCCCTATCTCATAAGCAGGAAACTCCCCGTTGGCGACAGCAATTGCAGTTTCACACATTACTAAACTTGGGACGGATGTTGAGCTATGTTCTCGTTGGTGCGGGGATTGGGGCGCTTGGTTCGGTATTGCTTGCCAGTGGACAAATGGCAGGAATTGGTAGCCAAGTACGCCATTGGATAGCGATTATTACTGGCATTTTGCTGATTTGGTTTGGTATTGGACAAATAAAACCTGACTTTTTGCCTCGAATTCCATTGCTGCACCCTCTTGTACAAGGTCGTTTACAAAACTACCTCAGTCAAGGAATGATTAAGCTTTCTCTACAAACCAAATGGTGGACACCAGCGCTTTTGGGTATGACTTGGGGTTTAATGCCTTGTGGTTTTCTGTACACTGCTCAAATTAAAGCTGCGGAAACTGGCAATTGGTGGATGGGTGCAGCAACAATGCTGGCATTTGGGATCGGAACTTTGCCTACAATGTTAGGTGTGGGTGTGTCTACATCGTTGGTTAGTAAAGACAGGCGCAGTCAATTGTTTCGCATGGGTGGTTGGGTAACTCTCACAATTGGTGTGCTAACCCTGTTGCGGACTGGCGACACAATGGTAGATTACACCGGACATGGAGCGTTATTTTGTTTAATTTTAGCGCTTGTTGCTCGTCCCATCAGCAACTTGTGGGCAGCACCTTTGCGTTATCGTCGTGCGTTGGGAGTTGGTGCTTTTGTGTTGTCTTTGGCTCACACTGTCCACATGATGGAACATTCACTGCAATGGAATTTTGCAGCCTTTTTGTTCTTGCTACCAGATTATCAGGTGGGCATGGCTTTGGGTGCTGTAGCACTGGCGCTGATGACTCCCCCTGCCCTCACCAGTTTTGACCGTTTGCAGAAGTCTTTAGGCAAGCGCTGGCGAGCAATTCATTTGTTAAGCGTGCCAGCTTTACTATTAAGTGCGATTCATGCTGTGATAATTGGCTCCCACTATTTGGGTTCTTCTCAAGTTACCTGGGAGAATAAATTAGCGGCAGTGCTTCTGGGAATTGTCACCTTGGTTGTGTTGCTAGTGCGTTGGCGCTTTTTCTGGTCAATGTTGTCTTTACAGAAATTTTATGTTCCCTCAAAAAAGTCCTAGGAAAAGATGTGATCCCTCCAACCCCCGACAGGGGTTGAGCGCAGCAAAGAGGAGTCTAAAAAAGCAAGTATTATTACTCTTTGTCTTAGTTTTATTTTTAACTCTAGCTTCCCCAGCCATTGCCCACAAGGTCAAGACTGAAGGAGATGTTGGCGCGACCTTACACGTAGAACCAAATGATAACCCCCGCGCCGGAGAGCCAGCAAAAACCTGGTTTGCTCTGACTCGCAAAGGTGGAAAAGTTATTCCTTTAGCAGAGTGTAATTGTCAATTAGCTGTTTACGCTGAACCTCACTCACCTAGTGAACCACCACTCATTGAACCGTCCTTACAAGCTGTTTCAGTAGAACGGTTTCAAGGCATACCTGGCACAGAAATAACTTTTCCTAGACCAGGAGCGTATCAGCTACAACTGAGTGGTAAACCTAAAGATGGAAAGAGTTTCCAGCCATTTGAGCTAAAGTTTCCAGTTACCGTGGCAGTTGGTTCAGCAACAAATAATAATGTACTAGAATCACAAACTGTGCGGAATGTCAATCAAAATGTCACCGAAGAGCGAACTCAGGGAGTGCCATTTTGGGCGATCGCCCTCTCACTTCTTTTAGCAGTTGGCGTCTTCTTCGGGGTACTGCGCATGGTGAAAAGGAAAGAAGGCGAGTAAGGGAGTGTGGGAGTGTGGGAGTGTGGGAGTGAAGGAGTGTGAGAGTGAGAAAGTGTGAGAGTGAGGGAGTGTGGAAAAATATTCTTCCCTCTTTCCCTCTTTCCCTCTCTCCTCTACTGATGACGTCTCTGGTGCCACTGCCAAGCGTGAGTGATAATCTCCTCAATAGAAGAGTATTGTGGATGCCAGCCTAGGATTTTTCGGGCTTTCTCGCTAGTGCCAATGAGTGCTGGTGGATCACCGGGACGGCGATCGCACTGCACGACTTTGATATCTTTTTGTGTCACTTGTTTTGCAGCTTCAATAACTTCTTTAACTGAGAAGCCGTTACCATTTCCTAAATTAAAAACTTCGCTATCGCCGCCTTTCAATAAATATTCCAATCCCAAAACGTGGGCGTCTGCTAAGTCGCTGACATGAATATAATCTCGAATGCACGTTCCATCTGGCGTGGGATAATCAGTGCCGAAAACCGAGATAGATTCGCGCTTACCTAAGGCAGTTTGCAAGACAAGGGGAATCAAATGGGTTTCTGGGTTATGGTCTTCTCCTAGTAAGCCATTGGGAGCGGCACCTGCGGCGTTAAAATAGCGGAACCGTACTGATTTAAAATCATAAGCAACATCAAAATCAGAAAGAATCCGTTCTACCATCAGCTTGGTAGCACCATAAGGGTTAATTGGATTCTGCGGATGGTCTTCGGGAATTGGTATAACTTCAGGTACCCCGTATGTTGCACAAGTAGAAGAAAATACAAATTTCTTAACAGACGCTGCGAGCATGGCTTCTAACAGAGTTAGGGTGCCGAGAACGTTGTTGCGGTAATACTTTGCAGGATCGCTTACGGATTCTCCTACATAGGCATAAGCCGAAAAGTGCATCACGGCGGCGATCGCTCGTGTATTGAACAAATCATCCAACAGGGGGCGATCGCCAGTATCTCCCACTACAAGTTCTACCTGTAAAACTTTTTCAACCAAATCCCGGTGTCCGTAAACGAGATTATCGAGTATTATCACGTCAAAACCTGCTTGCTTAAGGGCAAGCACTGTATGGGAGCCGATATATCCAGCACCCCCGGTCACCAAAATAGTGGGTTTTCCAGGCGACATAGTTTTTCCTTTTGACTTGATTGATTTGATGACTACTAAAATTAATTTAATTTACAGGAGGTAGGTTGCTAATCTGGAAAATTACTGATAGTAGACGCAGTTGTAAAAAATTGCTCTAAAATCACTACGATGGTTCTCGTGGTGTGAGGCTGTGAGGTATTTGAAGTCAGATAACAGTACGATTACAATTTGACGGTAGAATAACCCCACTGCCCAAAACCTATAAAACCGACCGCAAAAAAGGATTTGAGAGTTAATTGATTTATGTTTGTACTGTTAAGTCGGGTATTACTGTGGTTACTTGTTGGCACTATCATATACAGCTTGTTCCAGAGATTTTATCCCTCAGGGACTTTTGTTGGGAGATTAATCTTAGTCATTCTGTTGCTTGTCGTACTGCTGTCGTTCATTAACCCTAATGAACCAGCTGTTGCTTCATTATGGGGGGTAGTGTCGTTTCCGCTCAAACCTCTGGGAGCATCTATCTTGCTGATGATATTTGCAGCACAGAGGATGAAAAGCGGAGGCACACTGGACAAACCAGGAGGATACTTACTCGGCTGGGCGCTGACAATTTTGTTGTTAGCAAGTACACCAGCTGTCGCTTACTTCCTAGTTCGGTCACCGGTCGCAATGGTGGGGCAACCATACTTAGCCAATCAGGAAATTATCCAAAATGTGCGGCTAGCTTCGTCTATGGTACCAGCAACACCAACATCTGAGACACTTGTCGCATTAGGACAAGATACTACCGTAACCAGCGATGGTATTACCTATGCCTCAAGAATGTCTGACATCAGAACAACACCATATCTGTTGCAAACTCCACAAGCTATTAGAACAAGGGGGTTGAGGTTAGAAGATTTTGTACCCAATGCGGAAACACTGCAAATAACAACACGAGTCTGGGAAAGTTATCTTAATCAGATATACACTTTCCTACGTGGTCGTTAAGTGTAGATTGAGAAAATGAGTACTCATAAGGTCAGTCTCGTGGCTGACCTTATTCTTTTGAGAAACGACAAAGTTTACGCTCATTGGCGCCAAAAAATGCAACGTTAATGATTAAAGAGGCAGGCAGTAGGGAGCAGGCAGCAGGCAGCAGGCAGCAGGGAGAAAACTGATCCACGACGTGAATGAATTAAATTCTCCTTTTCTCCCTGCCTCTTAGCGTAGCCTGCTCGTCGAACGCACTGGCTCCCCTTATTCCCTTACACCCCTAATTTTATGAATGTGCCAGAAAGTACTGGGACTTTAAAGTAAAATGAAGATGTTGCGTAATTCCTTGAATGGCAAATTCACGACGACTATCTAAGCTTTTTGCATACCTACGCCCTCATTGGCGGGACGCAACATTTGGCATTATTGCCTTGTTGATAGTGAATGGTTTGGGTGTTTATATCCCTCTGTTGATTCGCTCTGCTGTTGACCGACTCTCAGTAGAATTCAACTTTAATCAAATCAAATATGTTGTTATACAAATTGTATTATTCACTTCAGCCATGTGGTTCATCCGGGTCGCTTCTCGGATTTGGCTGTTTGGCGTCGGGCGTCAGGTAGAATTTGACCTGAAACAACGGATTTTTGAACACTTATTGAAACTGGAACCGTCGTATTTTGCCATCAATAGCGCAGGCGATTTGATTAGTCGGGCGACAAGCGATGTGGACAATATCCGGCGGCTGTTGGGTTTTGCAGTCCTGAGTTTGGTAAATACCTTATTTGCCTACGTTTTCACCTTACCAGTGATGCTGGGTCTGAGTGTAGATCTGACATTAGCCTCACTAGCAGTCTATCCTTTCATGTTTCTCTTAGTATATTTGTTTAGTGATCGCTTACGCAGACAACAGTCCGCAGTACAGGAGAGGATCTCTGACATCAGTGCACTGATTCAAGAGGATGTCAGTGGTATGACTTTAATAAAAATTTACTCTCAGGAAGAAAACGAGCGTCGTGCCTTTGCCAATCGAAATCGGGATCTACTGGAGGCTAATCTCAAATTGGCAAAAAGTCGAAACACGCTGTTTCCACTGATTGGTGGACTAGCCACGGTGAGTTCTTTTATCATTATCTGGTTAGGCTCCACAAGGATTGCCAATGGAAGCCTGGCTGTTGGTGATTTTATCGCACTACTTTTGTACGTAGAGCGTCTTGTGTTTCCGACGGCTTTGTTAGGATTCACTATCACCTCTTACCAACGAGGTGAGGTGAGTATTGACCGCATTGAGACAATTCTGACTGTCACACCCAAAATAAAAGATACACAAGATACGATTCACTTACCACTACATCAAGTCAAAGGAAAACTCACAGCAAGAAACCTGAGTTACACTTACCCTGGTTCCACCACTTCCGCACTGTGTGACATTAATTTCACCATAGCTCCTAGTGAGACTGTAGCAATTGTAGGCGCTATTGGTTCGGGGAAATCGACTTTGGCAAATGCTGTGCCAAGATTGTTGGATATTGAGCCGGGACAGTTGTTTTTGGATGGAGTGGACATTACCAAAATTGCCTTGGCTGATTTAAGAAGTGCGATCGCTTATGTCCCTCAAGATAGCTTTCTCTTCAGTACAACAATTAAAAATAATATTCGCTACGGCGATCCTGTCAGCGAACAACAACAAGTGGAATACACTGCCAAGATGGCGCAAATTCACCCAGAAATCACTAATTTTCCCCAACAATATGAAACCATAGTTGGGGAACGTGGCATTACTCTTTCTGGTGGTCAACGCCAACGTACTGCTTTGGCTAGGGCAATGCTAGTTAATGCCCCAGTGTTAATTTTAGATGATGCTCTTTCCAGTGTGGATAATCAAACTGCGACAGCCATCTTGAAAAATCTTTCTGGTGGTGCGCAACGAAAAACAGTCATTTTCATCACTCATCAACTTTCTGCTGCTGCTACTGCTGACCGTATTTTCGTCATGGACAAGGGGAAAATCGTTCAAAAGGGCACGCACACAGAACTTTTGGAGCAGCCTGGAATGTATAAAACTTTATGGAGTCAGCATCAGATAGAAGAATTATTGCATTAGACTTGTTGCGCTTAACGCTTAACGCTTAACAGGAAAATCGTGTTTTTTATATATTGCGGGAGCGATACGCCAACAGCGCGTCTATTGCTTTGCGCGATACGCGTAGCGTCAAGCCTCCAGCTTATCGCCGCGAGTTAGGCGCTGAGATCTTGCACCTGATTGAAAAACCGAGTTTCTTGAGAATACCTACTCATAGAAACCTTAATTTTCCGTTCACAAACCTGGTTTTTTAGGTTTTGTTGAGAATGAGCCAAGATGTCAGCGCCCAAGGGGCGCGATTACACGCCCGCAACGAATGAAAGAAACACCATCTCCTTTGTTCCCTGTTAAGCGTGTTTCTTGAAAGTAAAAGAATCTCGCCAGATGTTTCACGAAGCGAAACACCGCATATTTAATATTTTTGCAATAAGTTTCATAAAATCGACTCTTTAGGAGGATGTAGTTTATCTGAGTTTTGTAAAACCTAGTGAACGCACTTGCTGGGTGCAAATTTTAAGACATATATATGAAATATCTACATTTTTAACGACTTTTCATCTTACATAAGATATGTTTATTTTGCTTTAACTAAAATTTATAAAAAATCATGATCCCAAGAGTCTTGATGAAGATTCAGTGAATCTACGGTTAAACTTCGTTTGGTTCTGGTGAGCTAGGTTTATATTCTAATTACGCTAAATAACCATATTTTATTCGCTAAATATAATTGGCATCAGAATGTATCAGATATCCTGCACAACAACTGTTGATGGTGCAACGGTGGATACTTGGGAATCGCAACTAACTGCTCATCCATCAGTGAATTCTAGGTTGAAACGATTTTTAGACATTGTGGGAAGCTTAGTAGGACTACTAATTTTATCGATTTTGTTTGTACCAATAGCAATAGCAATTAGAATTGATAGTCCTGGTTCAATTTTCTTCACACAAGAACGTTACGGACTATACGGGCGCTCATTCCGTATCCGGAAATTCCGCTCTATGGTTTCAAATGCCGAGAAGTTAAAATCTTTGGTGCACAATGAAGCTGATGGATTAATTTTTAAAAATAAAAATGATTTCCGAGTCACAAGAATAGGTCGCTTTTTAAGAAGTACAAGTCTAGACGAGCTCCCACAGTTTTGGAACGTTCTAGTAGGGGAAATGAGTTTAGTTGGGACACGTCCACCAACAAAGGATGAAGTGTCTCACTATAATCAACGTCACTGGCAACGCCTAAATGTTAAACCAGGTTTGACAGGCGAATGGCAAGTTAACGGTCGTTCTCAGATAAAAGATTTTGAGCAAGTTGTGGACTTAGATTTGCAGTATCAAAACAAATGGTATCCAATGTACGACTTATTACTGATTGTGAAGACATTCTTCATGATCGTTGGTCGAGTGGGAGCTTTTTAAGGAAGTTATTAAACCTTCAATTTGGTGATAGCTATTTTGCCAGAAAAACACACATCAACATCACTGCCAGGAGTGCGATCGCGCTTACCATATTCACCCTCGTAATAAAAATCATTCCCCTCAATCCGGTAGTTGATGGGTAATGGTTTGGTACAGGGTTGGCAAAACACAACTTCTGGATCTGGTTCTCCTGGAAGCAGATGAGGTAAATTTACGTTCCAAAAAGTCCCCGGTTCTAGGGGACGATTGAGTAAGTCAGCTAAAACAGAACTCGTCCAACGTGCTACCACATCCCAATCAACATTCAGCTTCTTTTTAAGATAGCGAGAAACTGCAATACCAGGAATGCCATGCATAGCTGCTTCCCTGACAGCGGCGACAGTCCCGGAAATGTAGGCATCCACGCCCATATTACCTCCAGCATTGATTCCGGATAATACAAATTGGACATTTGTGCAAATATGTGTTATTGCAATTCTGGTGCAATCAGCCGGAGTTCCTGCAATAGCATACTCGTTTTCAGAGCGACGATGGACATGAATTGGTTGAGTGGTGGTGACTTGATGTCCACAACCAGAAAGATGATCTCTGGGAGCGGCTATTATAACTTCTTTACCATTTACAGCTTTCAGGAGCGCTTGAATACCTGGAGCGTCGATCCCGTCATCGTTGGTGAGAATCAAAGTCATAGATTGTCTACTTAGGACTTGTACAAATATAAGCAACAAGACCGATTTTGAAGCAAATTTGCTTTAAAAGCAATTGCTCAACCAGCAACAGTGTGCGTTCTTCTCAAAACAAATTTCAATACATAAGGTAAGTTGCTAGTTACTATAGAAAATATATTTTAAGTACAAGATATAATAAAGTATTGAAAAATACTCTATTATATCTTGTATTTATACTGAAGTGTTGTTTAAAAACTAGCAACTTTGTTTACATGCATAGAGGTAGCTGTAGATAGGTGGTAAAGTCAATGTATATTATGTAACTCGTGAAAAAACTGCAAAATTATCCAAATCATTACTTATACTATAGTTATAAAAATAACGTATAGTATAAGTATTGAATGACTTAATATACACTCAAAAGAGATGAAATAAAGATTTAAAAAAAATCATGATTCTTGTTTAGATCTTTATAATTAATTCTCAAAGATTTTCTTACTGTTGTAAATACGTGCTTTGTCAACCAACTGCTTAGTAGATTGACAATTGGATTGTTTAAGAAATATTAATTAAATTGATAAATTCAGAAATTGGTTCTTGCTCATGGAAGTATTAAAATCTGGAACATCTGCACAACAAAGACTGCGTCTTCATTTTTTAGACGGTTTACGTGGATTGGCATCTCTATATGTGGTTCTTGTCCACATAAATCGATATATGGGAGAACAAGTACCTGTATTTTTGCAAATTATAGGCAGAACTTTTAGATATGGAAATTTTGCTGTAGCGATTTTCATTGTGCTTTCGGGCTTTGTTTTGATGCTACCGGTAGCCCGTTCGCAAAAGGGTTATCTTTCTGGAGGTTTGTGGGATTATATCCAACGGCGATCGCGTAGAATCTTACCTCCTTACTATGCTGCTCTGTTTTTTAGTTTGCTAACAGCAGTCATCATATTAGGATTTATTCACTTTTTTAATTTCAAGTGGCATGAATCTCCGGAATATGGAGAATTTCATGTTTTCTTTTCCCCTCTTGACGTAATAACACACTTGCTACTCATTCACAACTTCACTCGTGACACACTGGCTTCTATTAATACACCTATGTGGACAGTTGCAACTGAGTGGCAAATATACTTTTTATTCCCACTATTATTGTTACCTATATGGCGGCGTTTCGGCTTATTTCCCGCTGTTATCAGTGCTTTTTTAATTAGCGTAGCACCGTTATATCTTTTTAATGGATTTTTGGAAGCAGCTCATCCTTGGTTTCTCGGCTTATTTGCTTTAGGTATGGCAGCAGCAGATATTCTTTTTTCCGAAAAACCAAAGTTAATTGCGATCAGAAACTCGTTGCCTTGGAACGTGCTTGCGATTGTATTCATTGTTCTTGCCCTGATAGCCGGAGCGCAAACACTGGGAGTTGTTGCCATGATAACCGGATCGCAAAAAATGGGATTTAATTCTTGGATTAGTGATAGTTTTTGTGGTTTGGCAACAGCTTGTCTACTAGTTTACTGTACCAACTCAGTTATAAAAGGCAAAAATACACCTCTCGTTCTGCGGTTATTTGAGAGTCGTTGGGCAATTGCACTCTCAACATTTTCTTACAGTTTATATCTCACTCACGGAGTCGTAGTAACAGTGGTGGGTAATGTCCTTCTTAATCTTCACATGTCGCCAACTGAGTTTATCGTAATATTTTATCTGGTGGCTTTACCACTGTCTTTACTCATTGGTTACTTGTTTTACTTAGCTTTTGAGAGACCATTTATGTCTAATTTTTTGAAAAAGCGCAAGGTAAAAGATGCAGTCAATTAATTCCAGTAAAGAGTCAAAGAAGAAGCGGAGGGGAAGCGAACAGGGAGCAAGGGAGAAAGTATCTTACTAATAACTAATCTCTCAAGAAACGCAGGGAACAGAGAACAGGGAACGCTTAACAGGGAAATGGTGTTTCTTTCATTCGTTGGGGGCGTGTAGTCGCGTCCCTTGGGCGCTCAGATCTTGCATGTATCCGTCTTATAAAAGTGTAAATTGACCAGTATCAGGTGAAATACTAAGACTTACGCACCGTAACGCAATTCCGTGAAGCTCGTTGGGGGAATTCTCCCCTGACGAGCTTCACGTCCGCAAGTTATTAGTGGCATACCAACTATCCATTAATACTGTATAAAAAGGCAATAGCTTATGATACACAATACCTTGAAGCATATCTTCCACATGGTCTAGCTTGCTTTTCCCATCCCCTTGCGGATCATAAATCAGGTAGTCAATTACCCAAAATTGACCGATTTCTGGATTAACATAAGCACAGTTAACTAAACCTATCCCTTTTGATCAATCTTGTTTCCTTTTACCCTTTTCCTTGGAATTATGACGCAGGATGAGTTATTGGTACTGATAGATCGCGCGATGGCTGAGGGTTGGCGAGAGTTAGACTTGTCGGGACAGAAGTTGACTGAGTTACCTAGAGAAATTGGTAAGTTGAAGCAGCTTGAGTCTTTAATTTTGGGAAAGAAGGTTGGAAGTTATGAATTCGTAGGAAACCGCTTTCTCAAAAAGGTTTCAGGCAACAATTTAAAAACGCTTCCACTAGAACAATACCTTTGCCAATTTACGAGGCTGGAACGGTACTAGAAGCATTGTGAATACGACCGAGAGAAGAAAGCTTGGCAAAAATCTGGGCTAATAAAATAGGCTCAGGTTTTTGTGGAAGCATTTTT
>JAHHGV010000093.1 GCA_019359695.1 Brasilonema angustatum HA4187-MV1 | reverse complement strand
ATTGCGGATCAAACTGATCGATTTGCTCTAGAAAACCACCTTGTATAAGTTGCGACTGCGATGAAGTGGGGTCAGGCAGAAAGCAGGAATGTAGATGCTGGCGATTGGAGGGAATGGGGGCGATCGCATCAACCTTGTTGCAGAGTAGATGCCAAAAAGCTTCAGGATTAATTGCACCTGGAAAACGGCATCCAATACCTATTACTGCAATAGATTCAATATCCATTTTCAGTCAAGCTAAAAATCTCGGTATGTTCGTTATATGGACTGCGAAAGCTCATCGAACTTGATTGTTGAATTAATATATACACAACATCTTATCGCGGTTTTCGACTAAGTGCAAGACACTAAAGAGTAAAATCCATCACATTTGCTTCAATAAATCCACGCCCCTGTACGTAGATCCTTATGTACCTCCTCTGGATGAGAAATAGTCTTTAAGCTGTGTAACAGCTGGGTACTATACGTCTGATTTGATGTATTATTTGTTTTTTGATTCTATCAGCCACATAACAAGGATACAAGGACAGATAAGACAGTTAAGCAGACAGTTAAGACAGTTAAGCAGACAGTTAAGAAAAATTAAGTAAAAAACCTAATTTAGACGTAATTTGTTATATCTCTTTTGAAGGATTTTTAGAAAAAATAAAATATTCAAAATAGTAGATGATTTTTGCGTTTGTTTTTGCAGTTCACTTAACTGCTCCCAACCCCGCTAAATATCCCGTTGTCCAAGCACTTTGAAAATTAAAGCCGCCAGTGACACCATCAATATCTAAAATTTCTCCAGCGAAGTAAAGCCCTGGAACTAATCGACTTTCCATTGTTTTAAAATTGACTTGTTTAAGGTTGACACCGCCACAGGTGACAAATTCTTCCTTAAAAACTCCTTTACCATTAATTTGGTATTGTCCTTGAGTCAGTTCTTGCACCAACTGGTTGAGTGTTTTGTTTGATAATTCTGCCCAACGGTCTTCTGGTGTGATACCTGCACGCGAGATAATGTATTGCCAGAGGCGGTGGGGTAAGTCTACGCCGCGATGTAAGGCGATCGCCTTTTTTGCCACTTCATTTTTAACTACTAGTAATTTCTGCCGGACTTCTTCTGGCTGGAGGTGGGATAGCCAATTAATATGTAAAGTGGCTTGGTAGTTGTTTGAGTGCAGCACTCTCGCACCCCACGCAGAAAGTTTTAGCACAGCTGGACCACTAAAACCCCAATGGGTGATCAGCAATGGTCCTGTTTGTTCGAGTTGGGGAAATCCTGGTATGCTTAAGCGCAATCGTACAGGGTTAACACTCACACCAGCCAACTTCAAAACAAATTCATCTTTGATATTGAAGGTAAATAAAGAGGGGACTGGTGGTTCAATTGTATGTCCAAACTTCTGGGCTATTTTGTAACCGACAGGGTTGCTACCTGTGGCTAAGAGTAGGCGATCGCACTCCAAAATCTCTCCCGACTTTAAAGAAATTTCAAAGTTAGGAGTGCTGAGTTGTTTGACAGCAACAATCAGTGTTTCTGTACGTATGTTTACCCCAGCTGCTTTTGCTGTATTTATCAGACAGTTGACTACAGTTTCAGAAGTATTAGTGAGGGGAAACATTCTGCCATCAGGTTCGGTTTTGAGTGGTACTCCGTGAGTAGCAAACCAAGCGACTGTATCCTTAGCTTGAAAGCGCGTGAATGCACCTAGCAAAGCTTTCCCGCCTCTGGGATAATTTTGTACTAATCCTGACGGATCAAAACAAGCTTGAGTGACATTGCAGCGTCCGCCACCAGAAATGCGGACTTTTGCCAGGACTTCGCGACTGGCTTCGAGTATTGTCACTTGCGCGTTGGGATGTGCTTCGGCTGCTGCGATTGCACCAAAAAAACCAGCCGCGCCACCACCTACAACTATGACCCGTAGCGGTTTCACTTTTTCGTTTCTCCTCTCATCCCTTGGCGTCTTTGGTGGTTCATTCAAAATAGCACTGTCATAGCTTGGCTTAGCTCAACTTACCTTATAGTAATGGTACACATCTTTGATCTAGAAAAACTAAAACAAGTCAATGCCCAGTAAGGTACAAACATCAGTACAGTCACATCACCGCAGGTTATGGATTTGGCTTATCGTTATTCCTGGGTTATATTTGCTGCTAGCTTATGTTGTCCTACCTGCACTATGGCGTCATTACGAACACAACTCAAAACTAGAGCATTCTCCTAAAACCACGCAAACAGCCGAAGGTATACCGGGCGACCCAATCAATGTTGGATTGGTTGGTACAAAAGTTGAAGTGGTTCAGGCAATGCTGGCAGCAGGCTGGTATCCGGCAGATCCAATTACCTTTAACTCCAGCCTTGGCATTGCCAAAAGTGTGTTGCTGAAGCGTCCCTATCCTAATGCTCCTGTTAGCAATTTATACTTTTTGGGACGCAAGCAGGATCTTGCATTTGAGCTACCCGTAGGTAACAGCGCCAAGGAACGTCATCACGTTCGCTTGTGGCAGACTAACAATTTAAGCGCTGATGGCAGACCTCTGTGGCTTGGTAGTGCAACATTTGATATCAGTGTTGAACTCAGCCGTTTCACAGGACAAATTACCCATCATATTGACTCGAATATTGATGCAGAGCGAAACAACTTTATCCAAAGCCTTGAGAAAGCACATCTTGTTACCAACTTGTATCAGGTGACAGGAGTAGGAGCAACTTTGTTTGGTCGTAATGGCGGCGGCGACTGGTATAACACCGATGGAGAGTTAACAGTCGGCGTACTTTCGGTCAATAACACCGTTCAAGCAACAACCCCAACCCAGTTACCCAATCCGGCTCCTGTTGAGATTAAGAATCGAGCTTGGTCATGGTTGCGGCATTTCTTTACTCGTAAGTAGTAATTGACACTATTAGCGAAGTATGAATTGCCCAGTTTGAGACATAGGACTCCTCGGCAGATTTTTGCGAAGCTAGGTACACTTTTATCAGTTATCAGTTACCAGTTACCAGTTATCAGTTATCAGTTATCAGCTATCAGCTATCAGTTATCACTGTTCACTGTTTACTGTTCCCTGTTAAGGGTTCCCACGTATGTTTAAAAATTTGTATCGAAATTATTTTTTGTCAGTCAATTGGAATTACTCTGGTAGAAATCCTCTACAAATCGGAATCGAAAATTATGTTAGGCATACTTTGGGGTATTGTCGTTCTACTGTTTGCTTTTTGGGTATTGGGTCTTGTACTTCACATTGCAGGAAATCTGATTCATATCGCGTTAGTTTTAGCTATTACTCTTGCAATCTATAATTTTTTAAAAGCCCGTGATGTCTAGGTATAGCGGTTTTGCAAATAAAATCTGAATTTTTTACATAATTCTGTAATACTCCATACCTACTTTTGGTAAAGTAATCTAGACCCTCTAAAAATTCTAGAATAACCAAAAGCGTGGACTCATGAAAGTTATTCATGGTACGTGGATACCAAACGCAGTGGCTGAGTTTATTCAGCCAGGGTCTTTTTATTTATGGGTAGAAACCCCTGAAGTCAAAAAACGTCGTCACAAAAATCAACACATTCACCCTGGACATCTAGCACAGGACGAATTGGTAGGCTTTTTAGTCCAAGAGTTAGGCATCAAAGAACCAGCAGCTACCTTAAACGAACGTATATCTGCTAAATATTTTGCTCTACCAACTGCGAATAATCAGCCCATTCCCTCACCAGAATTAATTAAGTATCTAGAAATAGACCTTCCTGAAGAATATGAAGGGTTTCAATACTGGCAGGTAGACTGCTATGAGGCTGTCGCGTCAGTTAAAACTGGTTCTTATCGAGTCTCAAAAGCTATCAATGTTATCAAACTCCTCAACGAAATCCACTTTTTAGCATTATACAGTTCGGGCGAAATTCAACTTGGTTCAGATATCCTGTTTTGGTATCACTATACTCAAGCCTTTAAGCAATTAATTCTTAAAGACCAATATATTCCAGCACTGAAATACCGGGAGTTAGAAGCTACCGTTACTAAGACTAGTAAAAAAGGTAAAACAAAAACTCCACAAACACAACCATTTGAAATCTATACAAATTGGGAAATTATTTCTGAACAATATGAATCCAATTTGAAAAAATACATTGAATATATGCCACTCATTTGTGTGGCGGGTTCGGTAACAGCAACTGATCCAATAGAGTTCTTTGATAGAGAAAAGCTTTTACGCCACTTCAGTGAGTCTCTTGTTAACGATATAGTCACCCATACACCCTCAACAGCTGCTTTTGACAAACAAATTGCTGATTCCCTGATTCACCATTGCTTACGTCCAAACAATGACAACCCACAAACAACGCATGCAGCTTTAGAACAATATCAGCAATGGTTGACATGGAAAACCAAAATCGCCCATACCCAAAGTGACTCCGCGTTTCATCTCTGCTTTCAGTTGCATTCTCCTGCTTCAGACGCAATAGACAATTGGCAGATTCAATTCCTTGTAGCTAGCAAACAAGATCGCTCTTTGAAACTAGCACTAGCTGACTACTGGACAATGAGTCAAAAGACCAAAACTGGGATATACAAGCAATTTGGTAAGGGTTTTGAAACAGATTTGCTGCTTAATCTCGGCTACGCAGCGCGGATGTATCCTCAATTATGGCAGGGACTGGAAACACAACACCCCACGGGATTGCAACTCAGTCTAGAAGAGGCTTTTGACTTCCTCAAAGAAAGTGCCTGGGTGCTGGAAGATGCTGGTTTCAAGATTATTGTACCAGCTTGGTATACTCCCGCCGGTCGTCGTCGGGCAAAAATTCGCCTCAAGGCGTCTGCAAGCAAACTATCCGCAACGAAAAGCCAGACAAAAAGGTATTTCAGCCTTGACTCGTTAGTGGAGTATCAGTATGAACTGGCTATTGGTGACAAAGCCGTTACTCCGCAAGAGTGGCAACAACTTATTAATTCTAAGGCTCCACTGGTACATTTTCGCGGTCAGTGGATGGAACTAGACCGAGAGAAAATGCAGCAGTTCTTAGAATTTTGGCACTCACACGCTGATGAAAAATCAGAAATGACGATGCTAGAGTTCCTGCAACGTAATGCTGAAGTGGGTGAAGAGTGGGAATTTGAATATGACCAATTTTTGTCAGAGACAATGGCGAAGTTGCAAGACAAAAGTCGGTTGGAACCCATTTCTGAACTGCCACAATTGCAAGGAAATCTGCGCGAGTACCAAAAGCGCGGCGTCTCATGGTTGCAATACTTGGAAAGATTGGGATTGAATGGCTGTCTAGCAGACGATATGGGCTTGGGCAAGTCGGTGCAGGTTATTGCTAGACTGGTGCAGGAGAGAGATGGGGAAGTAGGGAGCAGGGAGCAGGGAGCAGGGAGCAGGGAGCAGGGAGCAGGGAGCAGGGAGCAGGGAGCAGAGAGCAGGGGAGAAAATACCCCCTCATCCTCATTCTCTTTAATGCCTACACTATTAATTGCCCCGACTTCAGTTGTGGGAAACTGGCAGAAAGAAATTGCTAAGTTTGCACCTCATCTGAAAACAATGGTGCATCACGGTAGTAACCGTATTCAGCAGGAAGCAGATTTTAAAGCAGCTAGTCTACAACATGATGTCGTGATTACCTCCTTTACTCTGGCTCGCAAAGATGAAAAGCTACTAAGTAGTATGAAGTGGCAGCGGGTGGTAGTGGATGAAGCGCAAAACATTAAAAACCCCAAAACTGCACAGACTAAGGCAATTTTAAAATTATCAGCCAAACACCGATTGGCATTGACAGGAACTCCTGTAGAAAATCGCTTGCTCGATTTGTGGTCAATTTTTAACTTTCTGAATCCTGGTTACTTGGGGAAAGAGGCACAGTTTCGTAAGTCTTTTGAGATTCCAATTCAAAAAGAGAATGACAAAATAAAATCAACTACCCTGAAGAAGTTAGTTGAACCATTAATTCTACGGCGTGTCAAGACGGATCAATCTATCATCAATGATCTACCAGATAAAGTAGAACAAAAACTATACACGAATTTGACAAAGGAACAAGCATCACTCTACGAAGTGGTTGTGAAAGATGTAGAGGAAAAACTGAAGACAGCAGATGGGATTCAACGCAAAGGATTAATCCTCTCTACATTGATGAAATTAAAGCAGATTTGTAATCATCCAGCACAGTTTTTACAAGATGGAAGTGACTTTTTACCTGAACGTTCTCATAAATTGAGTCGTTTAGCCGAGATGGTGGAGGAAGCTTTATCAGAAGGAGAAAGTCTCCTCATTTTTAGTCAATTTACTGAAATTTGCGAAAATGTAGAAAAATATCTCAAACAGACTTTGCACTGCAACACATACTATTTACACGGAGGTACTAGCCGTCAAAGACGAGAGAACATGATTGCAGAATTTCAAGAACCAGAAACCGAATCATCTGTTTTTATACTTTCTCTCAAAGCTGGTGGCGTTGGTATTACTCTTACAAAAGCTAACCATGTTTTCCACTTTGATCGTTGGTGGAATCCAGCAGTAGAGAATCAAGCAACTGACCGCGCTTTTCGTATTGGTCAAAAGAAGAATGTTTTTGTCCATAAATTTGTTGCCATTGGTACTTTAGAAGAGAGAATAGACCAAATGATTGAAGATAAGAAAAAACTTTCTGCTGCTGTTGTTGGTGCTGATGAATCGTGGTTGACAGAATTGGACAATAATGCATTCAAGGAACTCATTACACTGAATAGAAGCGCAATTTTGGAGTAATTTATGGAGTGAAAGATGAATAAATTTAGTCGAACTTGGTGGGGCGATCGATTTATTAAAGCATTGGAAGCTTTTACCGATGACGCCAGACTACAACGCGGACGTTCCTATGCTCGTGGTGGTAAAGTATTGAGTTTTGATATTGAGCAAAATTACATCACGGCTAGAGTCAAAGGGTCAGTTAATCCCTATTTTGGAGTTTACAAAGAACCAACATACAATATTTCAATTGAAATTACTCCCATTGCTAAAGCACGTTGGAATAAAATTATTCATGAACTTTCATCTGAAGCAAGTGTCGTTTCCCGACTGCTGCTTAATGAAGTTCCAGAAAATATTGAAGAAACTTTTTCAGAATTAGGAGTATATCTATTACCTCACAGTAGAAAGGACTTCAAAACTTCATGTTCTTGTCCAGATTATGCTAATCCCTGCAAGCATATTGCTGGGGTATACTATCTTGTTGCTTCCGAATTGGATCAGAATCCATTTTTGCTATTTGAACTGCGCGGATTATCAAAAGCAGAACTTCAGGCAAAACTAGCTGAGTCACCTTTAGGTAAAGCACTTTCTGACGGACTTTATGCCAAAGAAGTTAAGATAGAAGCCTCGACTTCTTTATACACAAAGCTTTATAAACAGCAAATTGACCAAAAACCAAGCGCTAGGGAATTTTGGTTAGGAATAAAGCGATTACCTCAAACAATCGAAGTTGCAACTCCCAGCGCCGTCTCTGCAATTTTGATTAAGAAACAAGGTGATTTCCCCGCTTTTTGGCAAAAGGATAATTCTTTTATTGAAGCAATGGAAGAATTATATCTGCGAGTGAAAACGAAGAATCAGAATTTGATGTGAGGTGATCTGCATCTGTTTGATAAATTTATGATACTAGGCTTAACACCTCACTACAAAATTTCAGTACGCTCATATTTAACAGATGTGATATCACCTGGATAGAAGATCTTATGTTATGTTGACTTGCTCGCACCCCCATGGAGTTAATTTAGCCACTCTTGTAAAAAAATGTATTTAGATTCAACCTTTCTGTATTTGTAACTGCTAGAATTTTTACGCTCACAATTGCACAAGACAATATAAATCTGTGTATATAAAGCAATCCCTCAAAACTTCTGTCTCTATTACCTTTTGATTGGCTTTGCACACATCAAATGAAAAGTCAATATCTATACTTTTGCACTTAGCAGAAGTTTGATAACTATTTACTGTTGACTGTTGACATATTTACTCAGGTTGCAAAAGGAAGTCGTTACAATGTTAAGAGACATAGCTTATTCTTTGATTTCGGCAGGCTATAAAATACCCAAATCTGTAGAAGAAAAAATAGGTCGATTTTATTACCAAATTTACTTAGCGGCTCTTTTGAAGAAATTAAGAATTAATTGTGTTCTTGATGTGGGAGCTAATATCGGTTACTTTGCAGAAAACATCAGGAAACTAGGCTATAAAGGACATATTTTTAGTTTTGAGCCACATCCAGAAATATTTCCCACTCTTCAAAAGAACTTTAAAGACGATACCCTTTGGAGAGGATATGATTTGGGACTTGGAAGTGAGGATACTTTGGCTACCTTTAATTTGAACACCTATTCAGAACTGAGTTCATTTCTAGTGCCTAATGCTAGTATGCCAAAAACTGTTAATTCCTGTGAAGTCAAGATCAAGCGTTTAGACTCTGTTTTGGATGATATTCTCACTTTAGTACCTCAGCCGCGTATCTTTCTAAAAATGGATACTCAAGGATATGACATTGAAGTTGTTAAGGGTGCAAGTAAATGCATAGATAAAGTTCTGTGTTTGCAATCTGAAATATCTGTACGGGCTAATTACATTAACATACCTTCATATTTGGATGCCTTAAGGTATTATGAATCCCTAGGTTTTGAGCTTGCTGATTTATTTGCTGCCTTTCGTAATTCCGAAGGTTATGTTACTGAATATGATTGTTTGATGGTGCGTTCTAAAACATTGGATGTTGCTGAAATTCATTAATCTGTTGGGATACATCACACAAAATAGGAATGAAATAACGTAGACGCGCTAGACAAGCGAAGCGAGGCTTCCAGAGGAAACGCACCTTAAAGTGGCACAATTAAGATTGACTTTAAAATTATAAATGAGCCAATCTATTGTGCTACTATTACGCAATGTCTGAACTTATTAAAAACTTCTCCATTACATAATTAGTGAAAGTTTCCCCCCGACGAGTCACTTGTTGTTCTTTGACAACTGAGAATCTCATATGCTGGAAAAATGGCTTTGCTGTAATACTCGCTTCAGTAAACAGGCGATCCAACCCTAATTCCAATGCTTTTGCCTCAATTGCCTGATAAATTTGACTCCCTACTCCGCGACGCTGATAGTTTTTGTGGCAGTAAAAGCAATTAATATGACCATTGGGTTCTAGCTCCCCAAAACCAACAATTATTCCCTCTTCATCTGCAACATAGGTAAATATTTTTAAACAAACTTCTGACCAATTTCTAAAGTAAATATTATCTGGTGCCCAAGCTTTAACTTGATTGTTTGAGTAATCGCGGATGTTGACTTCACGTACTGTTTCGTGGTATAGCTGTGCTATTTGCTCAGTGTCTTGTGTACGAAACAACCGTATTTCCATTAAGATCACTGTGTAATGTATTCTAAATCTGACACCGTTTTAGTGGTTGTCCATTGACAAGATGACTTTCAACCAGTTCAAGCTTATAAAGCCTCTGTTGATATATTAAAGCAGTTTTCACCTAAATGAACCACACCGTTTGTAAGGGTGCAAACAAGATCGCCCCTACGACTGTAGTCTATTTACCTGAAAATGGCTATAAAGCAACGGCTCCTGCTTCACAATAGTCTTAGGACTTACGCACGAGTTACTAATGAACTTGACTGTGAGATTGCGCGCCAGACGTCGTAACGAGTGCAACTACGTTATTTTTGCATAAGTCCTGAGTCTAAACAACCAGAACGACGAATTTCTACCTGATTTTCTAGCTACCGAGTTGGTATTAAGGTTATCTGTATCGAACCATCGCCTATTTTTGCAACAGAGCTACTTTCACCTTCTAAGATAAGTTCTTCACCATAGGCAGTCTTCTTGTTAAGAATGGCAGCAATTTCTTGACAGCAAGCTTGTAGTCGTTGAGCTTCTGCAGCAGTCACATTTGTGGCTATCTGGTTAATTAATTCGCTTGAACCAGCTTTGTGTGAATCTGTCTGCCAAAGTGGGATACTCTTGCTTTGATTTGTCCTTCTCCATAGTTGCGGGGTTGTGTTATGGAGCCGGAGAAACTGGCGGCTGAAATGGCGTCTATCAAAATAGCCTACTGCTTCAGCAATCCGCTCTACTGACTGGTCAGTTTCAACAAGCAAACGGCGAGCCTCTGCCATCCGACGCTCGATAATCCAATTGAGCACGGTCTTTCCAGTCTCTCGCCGTACAAGGTCAGTCAGATATGCAGGAGAGCGACCGACTGCCTCAGCTACCTCCCGAAGACTAATATATTGTTTATAATTATTTTCAATAAACTGAAAGACACTGTTCAGTAGGGGTTGGGACTGAAGCAATAACTTCTCAAACCTTGACACTATTGACGTGTCAATATCTATGTTAACGTTATAGGAGTTGATGTCACTAAGTAAGTAATTGGAGTCCATAACATTACCCTCATTCATTTGCTTAAATAGACTGCACTCTCCTATCAGATGCACCTGAGTTTGAGTAGAACGCAGACATTTTTGAGATCGAACAATTCTAAATTCTCTTTTTGGTCTAGCTTCATCAATTGCGGTTTTCAGTTTTTCCTCTGTTCCCTATAATTGTGGTTGTAAAAGTTTAGGGCGAATGTTGTTCCTTAGAAAATAGCTATATTTGCTTTCTGTTAACGCCTGATCCAATGCAGCAACTCATCGGAAGCATAAACATCGCGATAAAAATTAAGTTGCTCGGATTTGAAGTAGCATGCACCTCTGTGCCCACGTCGAAGAAAGGTTTGGTTTCCCTTGGCGATTATTTCCTTTGTTATATCGTCAGTACAATTCCACTCACTGTAAACAACTTCACCATTGAACATAACAATTGGCCAAGCCATTGTTACGCCAGGTTGAGCGAGGATTGCCCACCAATGGACTTCTCTATTTACCGCTACGGTTTTGCTATAAAAAGGTCCGTCAGCACAGAAATAGACAAGACTATTGGCATACTCACCAGCTAAAAGATCACCCCGTCCTTGTCGCAGCGCTTCACAGTGGCTTGGCCACCATTCCCTGTTTTCCTGTTCTATTTGCGCTAAGCTATATTCTGAAGTTATTTCCGGCAGTTTTTGTTCATATAGAGAAATATATTTTTCCCCGTTACTCAGCAGTCCTACTCTTAGTTCATCGGAAATTAGCCTTGGCTTAGAATAATCTGCAGATAGATTATTGTAGTAATTGGTTCGCTTCGTCATCTTGAGCCTCTACGAAAGTCTTAGCAAAATGCTTTAGTGCTGTCATAGCACTCCATTAAGCTTGAATCGCCACAAGCTCCGCTCGATATCCGTAACAGGTGAGAGGTTATGAATGGCGGGCGGTGACAAGCCTGTTTCCAAATAAAACCAGTTGTTAGACTGACAAGTGAGTTTTCGCCAATCTCCGAGGATACATCAGTAAGGACAGGCAAAATTTCTAAGAAATTTTCAATTTTTACCAAGAGATGCTATGATGAGATATACGCTAAACATAACTAGTGGTTACAAAACAAATGAAATTTCTGCTAGCTGTGATGTTCATGCTGGAAAAACTTGGGGAATAAAGATATTGTTGTCCTAAATGTGGATACAAAGCATACGAAGCTAGTGAGAAAGTCCCCGTGCATTAGCTGAGGTAAAGAGCGCGGCAACAGAGTAGATAGCACACAGAGCAGATCCTTGTCCACGTTGGTTTAGCACAATTGTATGTTTCTAAGTAAGGTTTTAGCAAGTTAAGATAGAAAACTTAAGGGAAAAAGTTTAAGTTTTTTTGTTGTATGTTACGTAAAGTTGCAATTGAAGAGATTTTCAGCCAATAGCAAATTTCGATCTAGGATTGGCTAACTTTGACAAATTTATCTCGATGCAAGGGGTTCTAGCGCTTGAACAAAGCTCCACCCCCTTTGAGAATTTGCAGGCGAAAAATAGCTATAAGCCCTACGTCAATTAGCGATGCATAGTCTGTTTTCACTGACTATGTGGACTACTACGTCAAAGTTTTCAGCATTTGAGTAAAATGTCAACATACAAAATACTTAACTTTATGTTAAGTTACTTATCGTGAGTTGTTTAACTTTTGTATAGCAAGCAAACTCAATAACGTCAGACATCAATCTATCAACTAAATTCAGCAAGGAAAGCAATCCAAGCTTAACTGACCTTCAGATTTTTAGATAACGCTTAGTAGATATAATCAAAATTTTGTCAATGTGTCAATGATAACAAATTAGACTGTTTGTTAACCTCTGTGCATCTACTTAAGCTTTATGAGCACTAAATCTTTTTCAAAAAAAAAGAAAACGGCTAAAAAGTTACACTTAAATACCAATAGCGAATTTAGCCCAATTCAGACTACGCATATTAATCAGACATCCAGATGTAGCATTTTTTCTCCATCTGAGTCTTCTTTGATCCCCTCACCTATTGCAGATATTTCGCTAAACCCACAGTTGGACATCGTGTCTCTCGAAGCAAGTCAGCAACTTGCACCTATCTCGGTGGCTGAGACGGTGGTCAAGATGTTGGAAGATATGGGAGTGGAATATGCGTTTGGTCTTTCGGGGGGTGCGATCGCACCCTTGTGGCATGCACTGCAACACAGTAACCTACGCGTACTGCACTTTCGTCATGAAGCGGGAGCAGCTTTTGCAGCCACTGAGGCGTACTTTGCAAGTGGTCGTCCTGTCGTCGTGTTTACTACAGCAGGCCCGGGGATCACGAACGCGTTAACCGGGTTATTCGCTGCACGCTGGGAGGGTGCTAAAGTAATTTTCCTGTCGGCTTCCACCTCGACATCGCAACGCGGACGGTGGGCACTCCAAGAAACTAGCACTTACACCATGCCCAACGCTGGAATTTTTACCTCGGGAGATCTGTTTCATTACGCAACCACTCTCGAATGCAGTGATGAACTGCCAGAGGTTAATCGACGGCTGGCGAAAGGCTTAGCCCGACCGGATGGCTTTGTCGCACACTTGAGTATCCCCACTAACATCCAAACAAGTTCAGTCGAGACATCGTTGCCACGAGTGAGTCTCTCTGTTGCTTGCGCAGGCGCAAGTGAGGAAACCATCTCAGAATGTGCGCGGTTCTTATCGGAAGGACCATTTGCCATCTGGGTTGGCTTTGGTGCAGGAGGTGCAGCAGCAGAGATTCGCCAGCTTGCAGAGAGAACGGGGGCTGCAGTGATGTGTTCACCACGCGGCAAAGGTATTTTTCCGGAGGATCATTCTCAGTTCGTAGGCGTTACGGGCTTTGCTGGGCATGAGTCGGTTTTGAGATATATGCAAGAGTATCGTCCTTTGCGGACGCTGGTACTTGGAACACGTCTTGGTGAATTTACCTCGTTTTGGAACGGTGCAATGATCCCCAAGCGGGGTTTTGTGCATGTTGACATAGACCCGGAAGTGCCAGGAACCGCGTATCCATCTGCTGAGACGTTTGCCATTCAGTCCGACGTGGGAGTGTTTGTGAAGTGGCTGTTGAAGCACTTTCCGAAGCGTCAAAGTCGATCAAAGGCTCTATCGTTTCCAAGACCTAAGCGTAATGTAATCAATCCCAGCGCGAGTGATCCGGTGCGACCCGAGGTACTTATGAATGTGATGCAACGAATAATCGTTGAGGGGAGCGATACGGTAGTGATGGCTGAGGGGGGGAACTCATTTGCTTGGGCAATTAACCTACTGCGATTTACCAAACCGGGTCGTTTCCGGATCAGCACTGGCTTCTCGTCTATGGGTCATTTCGTCACAGGTGTTGTGGGTGCTGCACTGGCACGCAAAGGTAAGGCTGTTGCCATTGTCGGGGATGGTGCCATGCTTATGAACAACGAGGTAAGCACAGCTGTCAACTACCAAATTCCTGCCGTTTGGATTGTGCTTAATGATGGAGGCTACAATATGTGCGACCAGGGAGTGGCAATGTTAGGGTTCAAGGGGATGGATGCAAAAATTCCACAGGCGGATTTTGTCAGAATTGCTTGTGGTATGGGATCTGACGGTATCCGCGTTGAAAGGGAGTCTGACATCCAGGCAGCATTAGAGAAAGCGATGGCTGCGACGGGTCCCTTCGTTGTTGACGTAGTCATCGACCCAACCCGGCTTGCGCCAATACGAGGTCGTATCGAGAGTCTGATTTCGCAAGGTGCTACGAATTACTAAGAGGAGATTTATCATGGTGCATCACCCAGTAGGTATTCGCTCGCTCGCACTGAGCTTTCCAAGCATCATACGTACAAATGATTACTACAGAGAAAAATACCCAGAGCTCGTTGCTCAGTCCGAGCAAAAAAGCTTAGCAAAGCTATTTTCACTTGCTGACTCCACTCCCAGCAATGAGTTTGACTTGGAGATGATGCCCTATTTGTCAGATCCGTTCCGTGGTACTGTCCAGCGACGGATTCTTGCTCCAGGAGAGTCGTCACTGATGTTGGAAGAACGCGCAGCTCGTGATGCTCTCGATGCAGCAAAACTTACTCCTAATGATGTCGATCTGATGATCGTCGCTTCTGTCTGGCCTGAACAACTTGGATTTGGCAATGCTGCTTTCCTTGCTCAGAAACTGGATCTGCGGGGTGCAGCATGGAATCTTGATGGAGCGTGGGGGAGTACTCCAGTAGCCCTACAAACTGCCTGTGCCCTGGTGCGAGCAGGAGAGTACCGCAATGTATTGGTTGTTATCTCATGCACGTACTCTCGCTTTGTCGATGAGGACGATACTGTTTCGTGGTTTCTTGGCGATGGTGCTGGAGCTTTTGTGGTTAGTTCAGTTGAATCTAACCAGGGAATTCTCAGTACAAAGACAGTTCATACTAGTGTTTTAAATGATATTGTTTGCTTGAATATGACGGAGGACAAGCAAGGCAATCCACAGATTCGCATGCAGCTCTCCAAGCATGCAAAAAAGGTATTCAGCGAAACAGCCGCAGGGCTTCTGCGTACCTGTTGCGAGGGCGCTGCTGCTGCTGCGGGTGTAAGTATCGAGCAAATCGACTTTTTTCTTTTCAATACACCCACTGCTTGGTTTGCAAGCTTTGCTACGCGCGTACTGAGCATTGACCCAGAGTGCACACTCAACCTTTATCCCCAGTACGCAAACATTGGACCGGTTCTTACCGTAGCTAATCTGTACCACGCTGCACAATTGGGCAAAATTCGTGAAAACGACTTGGTTCTCGTCTATGGTTTTGGTGCAGCAGGGGTCGCTTCTGCAAACGTGATGCGCTGGGGTAATGTAGCACTGGGTCTTGATCCACATCTCAATGAATCTGACTTGGCAGTGAAAAGTTTCTCAGACAGGAGTCTGGCTTATTGTTAAGAATATCTTCCAAGATGGAAGGCATATCCAGCAAGTGACTATGCAAAAACAAATTCTCGCAACAGGATTTTTCCTGTTGTCTTTCATGTTTCCGCTTACAGCATTTTTCAGGTAATTAAACCACAATTTGCCGTAAGCTAGACAGTAGAGTGATTGTTTGATTCGATGCCAATATCTTATTCAAGAGATTTACGTTGTCGTGTGATAACAGCGTGTGTTGCCAAAGAAGGTTCCCAACGCCAGTTAGCTCAAAGATTTAAGGTCAGCCTATCATTTGTGCGAAATTTGCTGCGTCATTACCGGACAAATGGACAAATCGAAGCTAAACGACGTGGGGGATACCTCAAACCTCTAATTCAGGATGAACACCTAATAACCCAAGTTGCGGGTTATCAACCTGTGGGTGCTTTGCACTTGAATAGTCGTGCGATCGTTCACAACGAAGTGTGCGGTTGCGCGTCGCGCAACCGCCACTTAAATGAACTCAAAAACACAAA
>JAHHGV010000092.1 GCA_019359695.1 Brasilonema angustatum HA4187-MV1 | reverse complement strand
GCTGCCACGACTATATCCACATGGGCAAGGGGAAACCCTAGAACATCGGGAGCCGGATGCACAGAAATGGGCACGTCCGGATCTAACACAGAGGGACGGCGGATAATACCGCCTCTCGACTCTACCTTAATGCTTAATAACTCTTTTCCTTCACTCCTCACTCCCACACTCTTCTAGCTACCTGGTTCCTGAGGAGTCTGAGCTGTATGTAACGATTGAACTAATTTACCGAGAGCGTACTCTAATTGAGCGCCTGGATCAGTCGCAACCCATCCTTCGGGTGTCAGCTGGCGCACCTCAAAGTGCAAGTGGGGGCCTGTGGACAAACCAGTGCTACCAACTCGTCCAAGAACGGTTCCCTTTTGCACCCATTGACCGGGCTGAACAAAGATTTCTGACATATGACCGTAAAGAGTTTGTTGGGCGTTGCTGTGGTTAAGTATCACTGTCATACCGTAGCCGCCTAACCAATCAGCACTCTCTACTTTACCAGGGTAGGCTGCCAAAATAGGTGTTCCCATCGCTGCGCCTATGTCTGTACCAGCGTGGAAACTGCGATCGCCTGTAATGGGATGAGTTCGCCAACCAAACAAAGAAGTAATTGCAGAAGGGATAGAAAGGGGATACATCAATCCCGGACCACTTGCGAGTTTACCACCATAGACTTCACCGTAGTTTACTTGCGGCAATACTGCTGCTAGTGGAATGTCGTAAGTGACATTACTGGGGCGAGGAGCAATATTTTCTGCAGTCATTGGTGCGGGTAAGGTACCACCTAGTGGTGCGATCGGTACAGAACTCACTGTTGTCGGGGAGGAAAAGTCGGGGATAAACCGATTTGGGTGATATGTATCCTTACTCACACTTCTATAAGCTGTTTGAGAACTGCGATGCCTTACAGGAGTCACCGCACGAGAAACGCTCCTATGAGTGGGACGTTCCAGAGAGTTTTGTTCTCCTGTTTCAACATGCTTGACGGGCCCAACAGTTGCTAGTGTGGCAGGTTTACTTTTTCTAATCCAACTTGCTTTCTTTCGGGGTAATTCAGTATTGGACTGTTGTGTAACTACTACAGAATTCGGTGCCTGATACCTATTGGTAGCACCAACGTTGTATTCGCCTGGATCGATATAAGCGTTGTTGTAATCTTTTGGGGTGGAGTCATCACTAGAGGAGGCGGTGGGTTGCAAAAGTTCCCTCCAGTGTGCAAGGTGGCGTCGAACAGGTGAGTTGTTCTCTTGGGAAACCTGTTGTTGAGGTTGTTGCTTGCTCAGACTTATGTTGAATTGTGGAATATCTACAGATGGTCTTCTCTCTAACCTTGCTCTCCAGTTTGTCACACTTTCGCTACGTACAGAAACTTCCGCACGGGGTTTGAATTTTCTGATAGCAACCCCTGTTGGTGAATCTTGTGCATGACGTTTGTAATTCCGCAGAGCCACAGCAGGACTTGGTCTTTTTGCCTGAGAGAGTCTTTGTCTGAGTTTAAGTCGGCGTTGAGAAAATTCGTCGGATTGTGATTTCGTCCCTTCTACTGCGGGGCTACTATCTTTGTGTTCAAAAGTTTCTCTTTTGACTGTATTAGCCGATGATGCTGGTTGAGAGTTTTCAGCAGTGGGAACAATATTATCGATAGCTGATTCAGTTTGAGCAAACACCAAGCCACCATTACTTAGCATAGTAATGCTGCCAAGCCAAGCGAGACTTTGTGCTGGGAGCGTAGACGCAAAGCGTCTTGTTGACAGGCATTGCTGCCACAATTGATGCAAACGGTTCTCGGCAGAGTTATTGCGCTGCGTCATTGTTTTTTTGATGTTTTGTGTATTGTAGAGCATGAACTACCTATACTCGCGTAAGGTGTGAGTATAGGCTTCGAGTCTCATTCGCTGTTGCTGTGTTGGGTATACTCATGAGTGAGTATTCGGAACAAAATCTGATCTAATTATGGTTAGTAGACTGAATGAAACAAGAATCCCATCGCCCTTTTAGGCGTGGGAGTGTCAATTGGTTAATCATATGAATGACAGTAACCCAAACTGATTGTACCGGGCTGAAGGTAAATTTCTGATCTTTTTACTGATTTCAGTTCGGATGTTTCCATACGAACCCGAAGCTCCCCAGTATTTGTCACGCCAATGATAGTACCTACAGTGTTGTTAACATAGACTTTCTCACCTATGTTCATCAGCAACTCTAGATAACGATATATTAGTATATTGATTCCTTCTTGCAATAAGCACTGTATACCAGATTCTATTCCAATTAAAACTGCAGAAATAAGCGTTTCCAAACATGAGACGAATTTGGTCTGCTGATTTGCTTGCCACATTTGGAGATTAATTCCGGTTTCTGGTACAGGGTTTGCCCAATTTAACCCTACACCAATCACTGCTTGGGTTATGACTCCCTTGTGTACTTTGGTTTCTGTCAAAATACCGCCAAGCTTTCGGCTGACTAATATTAAATCATTCGGCCATTTAATATCAACAGGAACGCCGCAGTTTCGCAATTGTTGAGCAATTCCCCAAGCAGTAGCCAGGGTAAGTTGGTAGCTGTTGGTAGCATATAGTTTGGGGAGGCAAAAAGCAGTCGTATTTTCTGCGGCTTTATCACCGTTTGCAATCGCCACTGAAAGATATAATCCCCCAGCTGATGATATCCACTGACGACCCCATTGTCCTCTTCCTGCTGTCTGCTCAGTCGCAATGACAACACATCCTGGTTCAGCGCCTTGGGCGAGTAAGTTCCAAAGGATTTGGTTAGTTGAAGAAACAGTTTCAAAAAGATGTAGCGAAAATTGTAAATAAGGACTTTTGCGCCCTACTTGTAGAGCAGTTTCCAACTTTTGTTGATCCAATGCCATAGCAGCTCACCTAAATTTTCTAGTGCTAGGATAAATTGGCGGTTATTGATGTTTGTTTTTAGGTTTGGTTAAAGATGCACGCTTGGCACTGGCGCACTTGGTTCGGGTTACCCTATCTAACCTGTAGTCTATTGGAACCCTGGCATCATGGCTTTTTTACGACTCAGTTTTCACCTAGTTATCCGTCAGAACTCACAAAGGTGCTGCATCCAGAAGCATCAGCTTATCGCTTAAAGCAGGTACATGGCAATACCGTCCTGACTCCAAAAGAAATTGTCGCTCTGTTAGCTGAAGGTGGTGACAAGGTCGATGGAGAAGGTGATGACGCCCTTGTATCAGGAGATGGGTTAATATCCAATCAGCCTCTGCAAGCAGTATGGGTGGCTACGGCTGACTGCACGCCTGTACTAATTGCTGATGAGAAAACAGGACAAGTAGCAGCAGTTCATGCGGGTTGGCGTGGCACTGCGCTCAAGATAGTACCGCAAGCGATCGCCCGAATGCAAGCACAAGGTACCAGACTTCAAGATTTGCGAATAGCGATGGGACCAGCGATCGCAGGTGAAGTTTATCAAGTCTCAGAACAAGTTGCTGCTGAAGTTGGAGCAACGATTATACCACATAACGACGAAAAAACAATTGTAGCTGCATTGTACAAGCTACCAAATTCACCTTTACTCAGCGATCCAAATCCAGAACGGGTACGGTTAGATGTGCGGCGAGTAAATACTTTACAGCTTGAACAGTTGGGGATTAGTCCGGAACAGATGGCGATCGCCCCTTATTGTACTTATCAAACTCCAGAGTATTTCTTTTCTTACCGTCGGGAAAAACAGAAAAAAGTGCAGTGGTCTGGTATTGTTAGCGTTACTCCTACTTAATATCTACAATACTTGTTCCGCCACAATATCTATCAAATCATCATAAGATGATGTTTTAACAAAGTAGGAGCAAGCGCCTAACTTAGCGGCTTGAACTAGATCATCTGGATCGTCGGAGACACTTATAACCATAACTGGTAAATGTCTGAGTTTGGGATGCTGCTTAACCCATTCAAGTAAGTCAAAACCAGACATATAGGGCAGACTGATATTTGTCATTATCATCACTGGTAGTGGATAACACTCTCTGTCAGCGTAAGGCTGTTTACCCGACAAGTAGTTTAGAGCTTCTTGCCCATTTTCAACAACTTGAAAAGATAGTGGTAAATTAGCAAATTCAAATGAGGTTAAGATCAGAGATTGTGCATCTGGCTCATCTTCGACTAACAAAATGGTTTTACAGGCTTCACCCATGAGCAAAATAGCAACATAAATACAATACTCCTTGATCCGGAGAGTAACTAATTTTGTTTATCCCTACCTTCGTCTGTGAGAATGAGTTCATATTAATTTTTTATGTGCTCAAGGATACTTTGTAGCGACAGTCACACAAAAACTTAATAATCATATCTATCAATAGGTGGTTATATATTTGTTAACATTAACTAAATATTATTAAGAGTTTAAAAACCTCCACGTCATATCAATTCCTCTGTTATTTCTTCCATTTACACAGGGGAATTTTTTTATTTGTATTTTCTTTGTGATAAACAAGATAAAAATTGCAAGTACGTCTATCTAATACTATTTCATAAAATGCCTTATACAAATGATGTGGCTGTTTATATACTCAAGTATAGCAGTCCTATTTGAGTTGTAAATTGTCCCATGAGGGCGCTTAACGCTTAACGCTTAACGCTTAACAGGGAAAAAGCAATACAGGTATACTGAGTTTTTTAAGCGCAAAGCGCAGGCTGCGCCAACAAAAATCAAATAGGAGTCTTATATTAAAAATGAGGTACCCACCGCTATAAGGCTTTTGCATTATGGCAGTGGGTGAAGACGAAATAGTTAAGATAAGGCTGTTGACGAGTTCAGAGTGTTTTTAGAAAGCAGTTTACTACGCTTAGTTGCCAATACAACCGCACTGACAGACAAAATTGCAAGCACACTTGCTCCTTCTGGTACCGTAGCAACTCGAACAACTTTAGCATCAACCTGTACTATTCCACCCAAGCCACCAGCTAAGCTAGGGTTGCCTAGTATACCAGCAAACTCTGGAGAAAACAGCAATTTAACACCACTTAGGGTTAAATCTTTGCCATCAAATACCAGTTTTTCTGGAGTGCTCAAATCAAATAAAACTGTATTTAGAGACACTGTATCTTTTAGAAAAAGACCACTGGCATTGTTGGTGGCGCGTGTCGGATCGAAACCAACAGAAAAGTTACCAATAGTAACTTGGTTATTGAAGGTAACAGTACCAGTGTGTTCGATTGTACCTGAAAGTGGAGTCAAACCATTCGCGTCGCTGAACGTGAAGTTTGTGGCTGGGCTAATGTTGAAGCCAACCAAAAAATTACTATTAATTGGTTGGACTGTATTATCCGTGCCTGTCAAGTCTAGCCCGATACTGCTGAGATAACTCAGGTCATGATAGACACTGGTGACTCCAGACTGCACCTGATAAGTTGCAGCCTCTGCCCGTACCGGTGCAATTGATACAAAAGCGGCTATTGTGCCCGCAAGAATAGCCGGAACCTGGGAAAAACGCATAGAAACTCCTCTGATTATTGTATAAGCTAAAACATAGTTTAACTCGTATAGGTTGACGGTGGGAGGATGTCAATTGAAAATTTTTAATCGAGGGAATGACCACATTTTGCATTTAATACTGACTATTTTTTTTACATTTAATATTTCAGTAATGGCTACAATTGCAGTTGCTCCATCTGCCTGTGCTGAATTATTTAATAGTCCTGTTGATCAATTGCCTGTCTCAGAACGGGTAAAATTGAGGAATGGTCAGGTTTTAGTCACTGGGGAGAAAGGAAAATACACAGCTAAAGTTTTGCTGACAGCTTCGCCAGATATTGCTTGGGAAGTACTGACTGATTATGACCATTTTTCTAAATTTTTGCCTCATACTGTGTCGGCTAAAGTGATTAGTGTGAATGGTAATCAGAAAGTGGTGGAACAGGTAGATACGCGTCAGGTATTTTTAATGAATGTCCAATCACGTATCCGTTCAGCTACTACTGAAACTCCAAAAAGTCGCATAGATTTCCGTCAAATTGATGGAGATTTGCAAAGCTTGGAAGGATACTGGAAAATTGAACCTGTGGCTCCCTATTCTGGTGCAAAGGCGAATCAAGTTTTAATTACCCAGGTGGTGGACGCTCAACCAAAATCGGGAACCCCAAAGAAAATCTTCTACAATCTTTTTAAAGATTCACTGGGTGAGATTATGATTGCGATTAGAAAAGAAGTCGATAGGCGAACTCCTAATCGTAAAACCTTATAAGGATTGGGGTTTTCGCACGGAGTTTAGATAAAAATATTGTGAAGTCTCTGATATCTCATACTCGTAATGAGTACATTTTAATATAAACATACTCATTACGAGTACGTTTTAACTGGACTACCATTCTCACGGTAGTCTTTGAGAGAAGAGTGGAGAGGCAACACAATGGATTTATCAAACTCAAATACCGCAAAGAACCTATCTGAAGCCTTTGCTGGGGAATCAATGGCGAATCGTAAGTATCTGTTTTTTGCAGAAGTGACTCGCCAGTTGGGGATGACTGAAGTGTCTAAGCTGTTTCGCGAAACAGCAAATCAAGAGACAGAACATGCTTTTGCTCATTTTCGGTTAATGCATCCAGAGCTAGTGGTGGATGATGTCGCTTCGTTAACTGATGAGCAAAAGAAAGCAATCGCCGCTCGTTGTCTAGAGTTAGCGATTGAAGGAGAAACTTATGAGTACACTACCATGTACCCAGAGTTTACAGAGGCAGCACGTACAGATAGAGATGATAAGGCTGTTGTAGAGTTTGAAGCACAACAAGCAGAGTCTGGCGAACACGCCCAAATTTTCCGCAAAGCTGCACACAACTTTGGATTGCTCACACCCATTGAACATCATCATGCCAATCAGTATGCAGAAGCACGAGCAGCTTTAGAGGGAATTACTCCTGCACCGAAATCAGCAAGCGGTAACCCTGCAACCCAAAAATGGATTTGCCGTCAATGTTCAATGATTTATGATCCGGTTGTTGGTGATCCTGATTTAGGAATTCCTCCTGGAACAGCATTTGAGGCAATTCCTGAAGATTGGTACTGTCCGATTTGTAACGCTTCTAAGAAAACGTTTGTTCCATATCAGGAAGCTGTTGCAGCATAGGTATTCATCGTCAGCCAACTCGCGTTGAAAAATTCACTACCGACTTACCCTAAATTGTTTAAGGGTTGTTTTCTGTTGGTACATTAGAAAAACAGACTTCAAAAGATGCCCATATGAGCCAGACTACGACTAACCAGGTACGCTGGACAACTGCTGATTTAGAGCTGTTCCCAGATAACGGCAAGCGCTACGAAATTGTAGACGGAGAGTTATTTGTAACACATGCACCACACTGGAGACATCAAGAAGCTGCTGATAATATTTGTACAGAGTTGAAACTGTGGTCTCGTCAATCTGGTTTGGGAGAAGCTGTCACAGCAGCTGGTATTATCTTCACTGATGCTGATAACGTCATTCCTGATGTGGTGTGGATTAGTAATGAGCGGGTTGCATTGGTGATAGATGATGCAGGACACCTCACCGCTGCACCAGAGTTAGTGGTTGAGGTACTTTCTCCTGGCGAGAACAGTGAACGACGCGATAAACAAGTGAAGCTGAAGCTTTACGCCACTCAAGGTGTCCAAGAATACTGGATTGTTGATTGGCAGTTGCAGCAAATTCAGGTTTATCGACGGCAGCAAGCTACACTGGTGTTGGTAGCAACGTTAGTTATCAGTGACGAACTGAGTTCACCAGTTTTACCAGGGTTCAGTTGTCCTATTTCCCGAATCTTTAGTTAAACAAAAGCATTAATCATCAATTAACGCTTGGCTTAACACTTCACGGTGAATCAGCGCTCTATCGACTAAATAGTGAATTTTTTCTGCTGACAATGGATCGCCATTGGCGTAATGCTCCATCCATGTTGTGCTAACAACATTAGGATCATCTGGCAAATTTGCCAAATCCCATCCCGGCATATCTAAATCTTCCATCAATCGATTCACCTTGGGATCGTAACTCAGAGCAAAGCAGCGACAACCTTCACTTGCTGCCATAATCAAGCTATGTAGACGCATGCCGATCGCCATTTCCACACCGCGAAACACTCCTTTTAAAAGTTCCGGTTCTTCCAAGCACATAATTTTGCTAACATCTCTGAGTTGCGGTTGAATCGCTTGGGCGATCTCTAAATCTTCACTTTTTTGAAAAGGCAATAGTAATATAAAAGTTTGTGTAGCTTTTTGAAAATCAATTAGTGCACGAGTTAGGTTAGCAAGGCGTGTTTGGGTTAACTGGGGGTGATTTCGTAAAGTCACCGCAACTCTGGGAGCAGGTAAATCCCAAAGTCCAGGAACTGGTTTACTTTCTAGCGCCCAAACTGGATCGGGAGCTAAGATAAAAGGAATTTGCCAGTCAGTGAGTAATGCAGCAGAAGCGCGATCGCGCACACTCACTTTTGTACAACTACCAAAATTTTGCCGTGCTAACCAACGCGTGACAGGACGTTTCAACGGACCAATTCCTTGTCCCCAAGCGATGGTTTTTAAGCCCATTTTTTGAGCTAATGTCATGATTGCCCCATAATAAAATGGGCTAACGGCACTGGTTGTATCTTGAATTAAGCTACCACCACCCCAAATAAAGGCATCGCTGGAGCGCAAAGCTTGTAGTACGGTGAAAGGTGCCATGCGATCGCACGCTTCCACACCATAGCGACTGTTAGTTTCCTCTGGATTGCCAGAGAGAACCACAGGTGTGACTGATGGTGGTAGCATCTGTAGAAGCGTTGCTAACAAAGCTTCGTCACCACCATTTCCCTTACCGTAATATCCAGACAGTAGTACCCGCATCTTTCCCTTTTGACTTTTGACTTTTATGAACGCTCTTTCGATTCCGACTTGGATTATTCACGTATCTAGTGTTATTGAGTGGATTGCCGCTATTTGGTTAATTTGGAAATACGGTGAAGTCACTGGTAACCGTACTTGGTGGGGATTGTCTTTTGCTATGTTACCTGCTTTAGTCAGCGCCATGTGTGCTTGCACTTGGCACTATTTTGATAACCCAGAATCTCTAGAATGGTTGGTAACACTGCAAGCTAGTATGACTTTATTGGGTAATTTTACCCTTTGGGCAGCTGCGGTGTGGATTTGGCGTTCCACCAAGTCTGTCGAAACTGCAAATAATCCCATCTCCACCAAAACTATAGAATCAAAGCAATGATTTCAAAAGAAACCCTGTTTGCCCTTTCCCTGTTTCCCTACTTGGGTTTCTTGTGGTTTCTTAGCCGCAGTCCACAAATGCCTCGTTTAGCGCTGTATGGTTTCTACGGTACTCTTGTCTTTGTCGCCGTCACCATTCCAGCGGGAATTTATGCTCAAGTGCATTATGGAAAGGCTTTGGCAAATGTTGATTGGCTGCACGGAAGCGCAGAATTTTTCTTGACACTTGCTAATATCTTGGTTGTGTTGGGTTTTCGCCAAGCTATTATTCAGAAGCAGCAGGCGATAACTTCTAATTCTCCCAAGCAAGGTTTATCATCCTCCACTTTTTCTCAGGAGTGAAATTACCAAATCATCTTTTCATGAAATCTGAAAAGAACTGTAAGCGAAATTTTTTTAAAAACCTGGAAAAAATCATTCATGTCATTGCAAATATCTTTAGCAATTAAGTTTTTGTGCCGTTCTCTGTTGTGTATATCAGGCTGTGCAATATTTTTAGCTTTTGATAGTCTTTTTAGTTCATCTTCTAGTTTTGCTGCTGAAAAATTTGTGATCCGGTATGGATTTTTTGAGCAGTCGCTTCCTGTGGAAGATTTACGTAAGTATGCGGAAACTCAACAGGTTTCTTCCGATCTCAAATCTTTCCTGAGTTACCTAAATCCTAAACAGCAACAGATGTTACAACAGGCTCTTCAGGTAAAAATGTCTCTTGATATTGTGGCTGTAGATAAGCTACTAGACACACAACTTGGCAAAAGACTTTTAGCTGTGGTTTCCAAGGGCATTGCACGTCGTGATCAAGCGGGAATACAAGCATTAAGAGCTGCTGTTATCCTGGGAACAAATTCAAAAGAAGGTCTGGGAATAATCAGCTTTCTACAAGCTTATCCCAGTGAAAAACTAGTCGTGGATGTGCCTGCGGCTTTAGAAATTCTGAATAAATCAAATTTTTCTTCAGGTTCACCTAATGTACCACCAAAAGATAATCTCAGTTCTACACCTATATGGCAAATAGAAACTCAGTATCAGATACTAGCAAGCCAAGGTAAGCAATTCTCTGGCTGCTTATTTGGAGATTCTGTTTCTGCTGAACTTGGGAATTCTCTTGGTGAGGGAACTTTTAATTTTGCCTTAAATGGGTTGAGTGCAATTTCATTAGTTGAGCAACTGAAACTTTTAGCTCCTGCTAATGTGAAGTGCCAAAAAACTATTATTGCTATTGGTGGAAATGATGCTTGGTATGGACTTAGCAATGAGTTATTTACCGAAAAACTCAAAGAAGCTATTTCCTTAGTCAGAGCAATGGGAACTAAAGAAATTTTTCTGATTCCTGCTTTCTACTCAACAGTTGCTGCTAGTAAAGATCCGAGTGTCTCAGCCCCACTGGCGAAAGTAGAAGAAATCAATACTGTGATGAATCAAGTTGCAACAACAGAAAATGTGCCAGTTGAATCATCCGGTGTACAACCTTTATATGAAAATAATGTTCTAAAAGACAATTTAACGAGTGATGGCGACCATCTCAATGCTGAAGGTATAAAAATTTATCGAAAAGCGTTGTTAGAAATTTTAACGACTGGTTCGCCGAACAAAAATTGACTTGGGGAAGTTACGCATTCAGTCGTTACACCATCTCTTACCAGATGTACTTAGGGATGTAAATAGACATCACACAATTCTCAAGCACCAGGGCAGTTGATTATACACAACTGCTGCCGAATGATTTGATTTTATCGAAAGCCCGTGACGAGGATTGAACTCGTGACCTCACCCTTACCAAGGGTGTGCTCTACCACTGAGCCACACGGGCAATGTTTAGTTTTGAGGAGTGAGTATTAACAACTCACATATCTGTTAGCTTTTTGGTTACTCAATACTCAGCAGACGATACTGAGATTTGAGATGGGCCGAGCTAGATTCGAACTAGCGTAGGCGTTAGCCAGCGGATTTACAGTCCGCCTCCTTTAGCCACTCGGACATCGACCCATGTTGTCCACGACTTCTAATGTTATCACAATACTTTTAAATTGCAAGCTGTTTTTGAAAAAAGTCACAGGGCACAGGTGACAGGTCATTTACAAACTTAAACCATCCCATACCCCACAACTTGTACCCTAGCTTACGAGTTCACCTGTTTCTTGCAGTGAGTGTAAGCGGTGGTAAATTCCTTTGTGGCGCAAGAGTTCGTCGTGGTTACCGATTTCCACGATTTTGCCTTGATCCAGAACCACAATTTTATCTGCTTCCCGTATTGTGCTCAGACGGTGGGCAATGATGATTGTAGTACGAGTTCCGAGAATTGAGCGCATTGCTAGCTGAATGGAACGCTCTGACTCGTAGTCTAAGCTGGAAGTCGCTTCGTCAAATATCAGGACGTCTGGTTCTACGACTAATGCCCTAGCTATTCCTAAGCGTTGTCTTTGTCCACCAGATAACCTCACACCCCTCTGACCTACTACTGTGTAATAGCCTTGAGGTAGGTGTTGTATGACTTCATCTAATCTGGAGATTCTACAGGCTTCTTTTACCTGCTCAAAAGTGGCATCAGGCTTGCCGTATCTGAGGTTATCCAGCAAGGTTCCGTTGAAAACATCGACTTCTTGGTGAACTATAGCTAGTCTTCGTCTATAGCTTCCTACATCAAGGCTGCGAATATCTTGACCATCAATCAGAATTTGACCTTGTTGAGGTTCAAAGTACCGCAAAAGCAGCTTCACTAAGGTAGACTTACCAGAACCAGAACGACCCACTAACGCCACTGTTTGATATGGCTCTATCAACAGATTGATATCTTGCAAAACTGGACGTTGGGATTGATATCCAAAATCGACGTGTAAAAACTCGACTTTCCCTGTAAATTTGTAGGGATTATCTGATGTGTTTCGCTCTTCTAATAGCCTAAGTCCATCGACTCTCATAGGGAGTTTGAGGAACTCGTGAAACCGCAGCATTGAAGAATAGCGACGGGCAAAAATCTCAGCTAGGAAGGTAATAGGGTCCAATTCAGAATAAGCCATGCTGGAAAGAGTTAAAGTCATAACAAAATGACCTAGGGAAATTTGACCTTTGACTGTCTCAACCAACGTCAAACCTAGTAGTGTAAACACACAAAACTGAGTCATAGTTTTTTGCCAGGTATTGAGGTTGACATAACCTTTGTGGACACGAGCTTCAGTCACCTTCAGTTCACGAATCAAGCGTCGTTTTTGCCGTTCTAGTTCTTTTGCTTCAGTAGCAAATGCTTTGACTGTTTTTATATTGGTGATAATTTCGGAAGTCCGGCTTTCGGTATTTTCCATGTATTTATCTAGCCGGTTTTCGTACCAAATTAATTGCTGCAGTTTTCTTAAGCTATAGCCTAGGATAATGACAAAGGAAATGAGAAAAATAACCGCGACTCGCCAGTCAACAAACCAGATGAACACAAAAATTCCCAATACGAGGAACAGCTTAGGAATTAACTGTCCAGCAATTTCAGGATAAGTCCAGGTGTGGTTGAAAAGACCTTTTGCAACTCGTCCGGCTATGCGTCCGGGGTTATTTTCGTCATAGAATTCTAGGGGGAGAGTGAGAATTTTCTCAATCGCTTTTTGGTTTTGGTCGCGACGTGCTTTTAAAATTATATCCCAGTGAAACCAACTGGTTAGCCAAGGCTGAGTTGGTGCTTTCAACACGGTGACAATAAAAACTAAACTCAGTAATACACCTAACTCAAAAGATTTATTAACTGGGTTATTGGTTAGACTTGAGATTGTGGCGATCGCTCTTTGAAGTGGTTTGTCCAATGGTTGATCAGACAAAACGTTTAAAATTTGCCCAATCCCATAAGGAACAACCAAATCAAGAATCTCGTAAATGCTGCTTGCTGCAATACTAAAAATACTTAGCCACCAATAGGGACGGAAATAGTTGAGAATATCTCGAAAATTTGCCATGATGCACACTGCCCTTGGAGCGCTAACCTATAACTCCTGGGAATTTATACTACAAATATGTTACAAAAAAGTCAATAGTTAAGAAAGGTAAATCATCCTTTTGGAGGAATTGGGCGCGGTATGGAAAGAAAACTAGTGACTATTGCCGAAAAATTCCAAGTGATAGCGATAAAGTGCAACTGGTCGAGAAAGAGCGGCAAAGTAATTTGGATCTTGAGGCGACAAATAAATAGCAGTGACTTGATCTGCCTCTATGGTAGGATTTAACTGGTTCAGTTTGCGATATGCAGTGGTAGATTCCACAGTATTGAAATAAGGACGCCCACCGCCTTTAAACAATTGTTGAAATAATTCTGTTGTGATGAATTTACCATCTGGTGTTGTTTCCGTAGCACGTGCTGTAACAATAGAAACAAGCTGACGCTCACCACGTAAAAACGTAATCTGACGATTAGGAGAATTTGGATCGACTTTGACTGATAACACCGTGTTGCCTAAATATGACCGTGCCAAATTCAAGCCATTAAAAGCTCTATCTGCGACGACTGCTGATTTGTTACTTGTTCGGGGGATGATTTTCAATCCAGAATGAGGCGTTGTTTCCTGAATAAATCGCACGTCAAAACTGATAGGTTTGTTGAGATATTCACGATTACCCTCAAATCCTGGTGTGACGATATCAGGTGCTAAAGGTGCGACTAAATCTATCAGCGTACTTTTCACCTGCCAAGAACCCATCATCCAGTTAGGATAAACCAAATCTCCTATAGCAGGTCGCACGGAAGTTAATTTTTCCCATTCGGGAAAATGTGCCAAACGTTCAGATAACTCTCCGGCTTGAGCTTCTGCATAAAATAGCAGGAATACAAAAATCAAACAAAAACTCCAAATCACATTCATAACATACATCATGAGAAGATTTTGCCAATATATAGCAGAATAGAGGCGTCAGTCGTCAGGAGTTCGGAGTCAAAAGGGATTCGTGTCTGCCTTTTAGACCTCAATAGTGTACTTCTTTTATTTGGAATGTGCTGTATGAATATTTAATTGAGTTATAACTTATTCAATCAAAAATTGAACTGCTATTTGTTCATAAAAGTTAACTCCGAGATCCAGAAATTCAATATGTAGCCCAATTTATTTGTTATTATAAAATCGGAATAACAATTCTATTTGAGTTGTCACACTTCATTGTGGTCGTAATTTGCCAAGAGTCATTTGTGACTGCAATTGACTCTTGAAACTCCATCTTTTTGCAGGTATATCTCTCCTAATTTATTTGATAAAAGCAAGTGTAAAATAGAGAGCATCGAAGAGTGGAAATTGATTTCATCTTGTAGTGCGAACCGGACAGCCCGCTACTGCTACAAGTAGGGAGCAAGATGCTCCCACTACTCGTCTTTTTTCAAAACTGGGATGCTCCCTATCAAACATAGTGGCTAAAAAAATATCAGGATGTTTTGTTTGTATAATTTGACTCTTTTATAGTTCTTGCACGGATGAGCATATCTAGTTCTTTTACAGATTTTTCCTTGGCTGAATTGTTTCAACTGATTGATCAAGGGCGAAAATCGGGCTGTCTAACGGTTTGTACTTTACCAGACATTCATATCCCAGGTTCTAAATCCCATTACTACTACATTTGGTTTCGGCTAGGCTGTGTTGTTGCTGCAGCTAATCACTTAAATGGTCAAGGTTTATCTTACAAGATGACACAACGGGGCTGGGTAAACCAGCAAATTATTGAACAAGTTTGGACCCAAACAGCAGCAGCACTACCCCTGGGATCACTATTAAAAACTCAAGGAATATTAAGTACTGAACAGCTAAATTCATTATTCGCCAGCCAATTACACCAAGTTCGAGAGCTTTTTGAAATCCAAAAGGGAGTCTTTAAACTAGATACTAGGGCTGGTTTACCTTTGCAGGAGATGACAGGACTCAGCTTGAGAACACTAGAAGTGGCTCTTATGGCTGTCAGAGGCTTGAAAAACTGGAACATGCTCGCGGAGCTACTTCCAGATGTCAGTTCTGGAATTAGAAGTAAGACTGATGACAAACCCCAGATACACTTGAATACATTAGAGTGGCAAGTGTGGGAATTGGCTGATGGTAGTGTTTCTTTAAGTGCGATCGCATCTCAAATCAACCAAACAATAACCATAGTTCAGCAAGCTGCTTTCCGGCTCATGCTTGTGGGTTTGGTAGAAGAAGTTTCCATAGCAGAGTCTATACTGAATCAAACAAATGATCCGATGAATTCTAACTCGGACAATTCCTCTGTTTTTGGATTAAAAAAATCTAAACATTCACAAACACTCAAGGTAAGTAGTTCGTTTTTACAAAATCTGGTTGGTTTTTTAAAGAGCTAAGTTTCACAAGTTGCTTTGACACTTTGTAAAGTTGGGCGTATTGAATTTGTAGGAAATTTCAATCCCTAATAGGGAGAAAGAGAAATTTCAACTTTCCGTCAGAAGATATAGGTACAGCAGGTACAACGTTTCAATTTCTAATAGGGAGAAAGAGAAATTTCAACAGAGTTTATCGAAGCGCTCTTTCTGTGGAATCTTGTTTCAATCCCTAATAGGGAGAAAGAGAAATTTCAACCATTGCAAGAGCGGTACGTTGAGAGAGATTTTGTGTTTCAATCCCTAATAGGGAGAAAGAGAAATTTCAACTAATGGCATTCAAGTACCTATCAAGTATACATACGTGTTTCAATCCCTAATAGGGAGAAAGAGAAATTTCAACCTTGCTTATTTGATCCAAGGCTTCACTGACAGAAGTTTCAATCCCTAATAGGGAGAAAGAGAAATTTCAACAGTGGGCTTCCGTGGATGGAAAAGGCATCAGAAACTCTGCGTTTCAATCCCTAATAGGGAGAAAGAGAAATTTCAACAAAATGTCGCGAATTCATCAGAATTGATGCTAGCGTTTCAATCCCTAATAGGGAGAAAGAGAAATTTCAACGATCAAGCTTGGGGTGAGTATAAGAAAATGTAGTGCGATTCGTTGTGAGTAAATCACGGTAACCAGTCCGTAAATAACCTCACCAACCGAAGACAGCAGATTACTGTCGCAAAAAGGTTGAACTTCGGATGATATGAAGGTGAAAGCCCTTCTCTCC
>JAHHGV010000091.1 GCA_019359695.1 Brasilonema angustatum HA4187-MV1 | reverse complement strand
AGGGGCGGAGGGGCGGAGGGGCAGAGGGGCGGAGGGGCAGAGGGGCGGAGGGGCAGAGGGGCGGAGGGGCGGAGGGGCAGAGGGGCGGAGGGGCGGAGGGGCGGAGGGGCAGAGGGGCGGAGGGGCGGAGGGGCAGAGGGGCGGAGGGGCGGAGGGGAAAAAACTTCAACGTTTCATTAGCCAAGGTTCAGGATTAGCAATCATATTCACCAAACCACCCAAAATTCGGTTATAAGTTCCGTAGAGTTCTCGCCCTGCTTCTACATCCATGTAATTGCATTTGACAGCAAATTCAATCCAGGTTTGAGTTTCAGCCGCTTCTGCTTCACAATCATTCAATTTAGCTACAAATGCTGCTTCATAACGACGTTTGCGCCAAGATTCAGCTAAATTAGCGCAAACAGAACGCGACGAACGCCGAATTTGGTCAGTCAACGAATACCTCTCCTCCACAGGAAACTTTTTTGAAAATTCAAAAATTCTCATAGCTGCATCAAAAGCCATTTGATACACTTCTAACTCTTTGTGACTTTTTATAAATTCTCTTGCCATCTCCTCCGCTCCTCTGCTTCCCCTGCTCCCCCTGCTTCCCTTCTCCTTACTGGGAGTTATCCCACTCCGGAGTCAGACGACGAAAGTTAAAGTCCGTAGCGCTGGGATGACAGGTGACACAGCTGCCAATTTGCACGGGGTTAGGTAGCTTGACTCTAGGATGCAAAGCTTTGAAATACCGGGAGCTATTGATGCGATATGGTGTTTGCTCATCTTGGAGTTGAACACGGGAAAAAGTTGCAAGATACTTCCATACTAAAGCACGTGGCGGATCGACCAAAGGCTTTAACTGTGCGCCGTAATGTTGTGTATCTTCCAAAAGATTTTTCCAAGTTTGGGTAGGCAAAACAGCTGGTGGTATGGCTATGTGACAAGTGGAGCAGTTTTCTATGTATAATTGTTGTCCTAGTTGATATTGTGCTGGTACAACATCAACAGTACCTACCTCTGAGGTAGGAGTAGCACCATTGGCATGAGTTGCCAAAGCTAACAGCCATCCCATAGCTAGACTCCAAGCCAAAATGACCAAAAGCAAACCGATGGGCTTTTGCTTTTGTTTTCGCTTACGTGATTGGCGCTTAACAATATTTGACATTCGTCACACTCACAAACTTTGGATATCGGCGCTTGTTGCACATCTTATGACATGGATAGCCAGGTATGTGTTTCAAAATGTTTGTCCACCAGCTCAAGCTTACTTGCGTTTGGTGGTCAGAATCGTAGTGAACATCATCAGGAAGGCACCTAAGATAATAGCGATCGCCAATCCTGCTGTAATTAAGTCCAGTGTATTGTTATCCATATTTACAAAACAGATTATTCTTTTTTGGGAATCAGTTAATAGTCAAGGTATTTTGACCAACAAAGGGTGTAAGGGTTGGGGCAAAAGATTAGGGGTATAGGGGTTTAAGGGTGTGGGGGTGTAGGGGAGCCAGTACTTGATGAGGGTCTCCCTCCGTAGGTATCTGGCGTGAAAAGATTAGAACTATTTTGGTAACAGATTGTTTAATTTTTCATCTGTTACCCCTTACCCCCCCGAGTCTTAGGTACAAGCCCCCTACTTGTGGTATGGGGTTCCCTACACCCTTATACCCTTACACCCTTATACCATTTCACGAAATCCTTGATACAAATGATTAGTCTCTAATTCTTTCTCCCCTGCTCCTCTGCTCCTCTGCTCCTCTGCTGCCTATTTGTATCAACCTTAAAGTGAAACGGTATTACACCCCTAATTTGTTGACTCTTTTAAAAATCTACCCCTTGTTTAAGTTCTACACCATGATTGGCATAGTGCTTGTGACAGTAAACTTCAGAGTGAACGCTAGCTAAGTCGAAGTATGCTGGTTGATTTTGGCAGCGACCTGTGATTATGATTTCGGTATCGCGGGGTTTACGAAGTAGAGCTTGAACAATCGGTTCAATCGGTAGGAGTTCCAAATCTACTGTAGGATTAAGCTCATCGAGAATAATCGTTTTGTACAATCCGGAGGCGATCGCAGTCTTAGCAATTTCCCAACCGCGTTCAGCTTCCACGTAGTCCAATTCTTGACGGGAGTTGCGCCAGACAATCGCATCTCGTCCACAGCGTTGATGATCCACTACCTCTGGATATGACTGCTGTAAAGCGGCTATGGCGGCATCTTCAGTATAACCAGTGCCACCTTTTAGCCATTGCATAATTAATACCCGAGTAGAACCTGGATGATTAATTCCTCTACCAATTGCTTTTAAGGCTTTGCCCAAGGCACTCGTTGATTTCCCTTTTCCCTCGCCAGTATAAATTTCAATACCTTGTATTCCATGTATTTTTGCGCTTGGGTGGACATGGGGTTTCATTTCTGAGTGTAAATCCGCAATATCAAGTAATTTTTGCGGTGCTGCACGCCCAGTAGCAATGATTTCTAATTCCTGTGGTTTGGATGTGAGTGTCCGCACCACTTCATCTACTCCAAGCAAACCTAAATCTAGGACGGGGTTAATTTCATCCAATACGACAACTGAATATAAACCGCTTGCGATCGCACCTTTAGCCACATCCCAACCTCTCGCCGCTTCAGCCCTGTCATAAGGCGTAATTTCTTCTGGTCCAAAGTATTCTGCTCTACCAGTACGAACTTGGTCAATCAGATGGGGAAAACCTCGTTGCAAGGCTGCTATAGCGCCATCCTCATCGTAATCCCGTTCTGGTCCTTTTAAAAACTGCAACAGCAAAACACGGTTACAATTATTGGGAGTATTTATCCCCAACCCTATAGAGCGCAACACGACTCCTAAAGCTGCTTGTGACTTGCCTTTACCTGCACCATCATAAACGTGAATTTGACCAGTAAGCCGTGAGGGGCGCAATTGCGCCGTACGAATACCAATGCTGTTCCTTGTCATCTTTTGAAAGCTTTAACGTCGGAGTCTTTGATCTTACCCAAGGTTTTATCAGATTTCGTGCAGGCAAGCCAATGCAGGGAGTTCAGTTCAAGCAAAAGAGCGTTGTGGGGTGCAAGGACTCTTCACACCTCACACTCTATAAGGTATTGAAATGTATGAAGAAACACAACAAGAGGATATATAAACAAAAAGATGCTAAAAAACTCGAAGAATAAGATAAACTGTCACACAGAAAAACTACATACAGCTAGGGGCTATACTACTTGCGCTTCTCTGGTTTTCTTCCAGGTTAGCGAAGTGAATTTTGTGCCTTTTGCACACTCATCGGCAAATTGGACTATTCATGCCTGTAGGGCATATCTTGAATAACTTAGTTGCCCCAATTATGCTCAGTGTTGCGGCTATACTTTCTTAAGTTACACTTTAGCGATTACTTGTTTATGTTTGACATTCCTGAACTTCCCCAAATTTTTCCCATTGCGGCAATTTTGTTTAATTTTTTATTTTTACTAGTAGCAATCCCTATCGAAGCATATGTCTTAAATACAAGGCTAAAATTTGATAAAAAAACGAGCGCTTTTTATGCTATCTCTATCAATGTCTTTTCTAATGTGATTGGTTGGATAATCTTTTTCTTCGTAGAACCAACCTTATTACCAAGTCTGAAATCCGAATTAATAACTTTTGTTTTCTTCAATCGCTTACAAACACCTGGCATACAAACATTATTAATTTTAACGGCTTTTATCATTTTCTTTGGGACTTTTATAGTTAAATATGCTCTTTTAAGAGTCTTGTTAATATCATTAAGTGAATTCAAAAAAGCTCCTTCCGAGCCTCAACTTCTACAACGACGTAATTCCCGTTTTGCTTCTAAGAGTAAGTGGCAAAATACAAATATAGTGACTACTATACTTATAGCCAATGCACTCAGCTATAGTTTAGTCGCAATAATCTTATTTGTTCGTTCTGTGAATACATAATTGTGTTCAAGTTGAATCATCAACTACAATCACTTTTATTGGTTTTTTAATTAAAGGAGAAAATATGCAATTAATAAGGGATGCATTTGGTCTATTTGGAATTGTTGAAGGCGTTTATGAACGTATCAAAAAAATACTGATTCCGCCAAAAGCTTACTCTTGGCAAACATTAATTTATTTAAGTCTTTTTTCTTGGTTAATGTCATCTCTTTCTCTGGGATTTGTCAAAGACTTAATAGCTTTTTGCGGTTGGTTATTTCTAATTTTTGGTACTGCTTGGTATACGACGGATAACCCATTATATGTTCCAGGGACTAATCTGCCTGTAGGAGCACTGATTACTGGATTTTTAGTCAGTGTTTTTGCCTTTGGTTATGAAGAAAATGTTTTGACAACAAGGACAATTGTTCTTTGGCCAACGATTTCAGCAATTATTACTGCCATTCCAGAATTTTTTGAAGGAAGTGGTATAGACGCGAAAACTCAAATTCCGAAGATAGAAGACCGCCAAAAAATGATTATTTTGGTTGGCAGTTGTATGGTAATTAGTTGTTGGCTGCAATTCTTTTTTGTTACACAGAATTGGTTAAAGCAATATCCGAGTCTTATAGTAGACAATTATCAGAAGAGTGCCTTTGTTACTAAAACAGTATCAACTGAAAAAATTCCAAAAAACGGCGTTTTAATTTTAGATCAACTTAGCCCAAAAGTGGAAGATCAATTACGTGATAAACCTTGGTCGGAAGCAGAACAATGGTTAATTAATGCAGGACAAAATGTGGGTAACTTAGGCAAGCAAGTCATACAAAAAGAATTGGCAGAATATGAAGAAAGGTTCTTATGGCGTGTTGAACCGCGTGTATCTGGCGTTAAGGATGGATACAAGCTTGATCTCCTAAGCATCTGGGAAGGCCCTAGTTCTAATCCTCGTGGATATTACTTAGAAAAATCCTGTCGAGTTGATCCAGTGTTAACATCTGGAAGCACCTCCAGCCAAACTGTTAAGAAAACGGAAAACAAAAATACCATCGCCGAAATAGAATGCAACGCAAAAATTTCATTTTTTGCAAGTTCACCACCACCGCAGCAGTGACTCAATTTTGGATTTTGGATTTTGGATTTTAGATTTCCCCCATGCACCGCCAGATACCTGCGGAGGGAGACCCTCCCGCAGCCGGTTGTCGTCACCTTCCGCAGTACTGGCTCATGAATGCAGGGGCAACAAGATAGAATTTTGGATTTTGGATTTCTTCCACGAATTAATTCGGGGGCTACCCTACGGGAACGCTACGCGAACAGACCAGTTTAAATTTTAAATTTTGAATCTTCAATCCAAAATTTAAAATTTAAAATCCAAAATTTGGTGATGAGAAGAGAAGTCAGGACAATAGGATTCAGATAAGCACTCTTGAAGAAACTCGGTTGCTTGAAGAAACCGAGTTTCTGTGAGCAACAATTACGTTAACTCAACTGTATTGGAAGGCTTATTTTAAAAAAAGAAGATTTGAGGTTGGTGAATAGTTCCGTCAGGCATGATAGCACCTTGTAGTTTTGCCTCCGATAAATTTGCCTCCCAAAGGTTTGCTTCATTCAAATTTGCCTCTATGAGATTTCCCCATGTCAAGTCAGCAGCAGTTAAGTTAGCTTGATTCAAATTGGCTTCTAGTAACCTTGAACCACAAAGCTTTGCACCTGTAAGATTGGCTCTTACTAAATTAGCTTGAATGAGTGATGCTTCAATTAAGTTAGCTTCAGTTAAGTCGGCTTCGCTTAAGTCAGCATCACACAAAGAAGCTGCCCATAGTTTACTTCCACATAACTTTACTCGCCATAAAAAAGCTCCACACAAATTTGCATAACTTAAATCAGCATGACTCAAATTAGCTTCACATAAAGAAACTTCATATAAATAAGCTTCCCGTAGATTGGCTTGCATTAAATTTGCCCCACTTAGATTTGCACCAGTGAGGATTGCATGAGTGAGATTAGCCCCGCGCAAATCTGCTCCTATCAAGTTCATTCCACTTAAATCAACTGCTCTCAAGTCGATACCACTTAAGTCGCATCCACTCAAGTCCCTTTGTTGAAAACATTGATCTGTAATTTGATTGAGAATGAATTCGTGTTTTTCAGCAAAGTTTCTCATGGTATTGACCTCTGGGTGTAACATATCCAAACTGCGGATACCGAAAATCACTGCATTTTTGAGATTACACCTCAGAAGTATATAAGCTGAGTCAAGAATTTAGGAAAAATTCCCAAAAATTCCAGTAAAATCAGCAAAAGCCTTATTATGCAAGCTTTGAGTTCTTATTTATGTCAAAAGATTCTGATAAAGGTTACAAAAACTTGATATTTTAGCAAAGCAGTCCCAATTGTTTATTTAGGGGGATGTATTCTGTAGAGTGCAAGGGCGCAGCCCGTTCTGCGTTCTGACAACTGAGTTATTCTTAATCCTGACTCCTGAACGCCCTATGGCTAACGCCACGCCTTACGGTGAGTCCAGCGCTGCGGGAGGGTGTCCCTCCGCAGGCGACTGGCGTTAGCGTAGCGAGACCGGAGGTCTTCCCCGGAGGGCTATCGCAGCGTGCCCTCCGGGGACGCTGCGATAGCCGTAAGGCGTGGCGTTAGCCATAGAGCAGTTCCGCTAGCCCCTAAGGGGGCCGGAGCTAACGCGCTCCGCCAGGTGCTACCCTGCGGGAAGCCGCCTCCGGCGTCTACAAGTCGGGAGACCCTCCGTAGGCATGTGGCGTCCGCGCTGCCTCACCGCAACGCACTGGCTCCCCTCCTACAGTGCTGGCTCCTCCTGAGTTCCTTCTGGTAAAATTTTTGGCATCTACTGATTTGTCCTCTCTGCCGTGATGAGCTTTAGCCCTGATTTTACACAGCACCCGCCTGCCGAGGAACACTCTCCTGCAGGGTTGACTTACCCTGACGCTTTCTTCCCTAGCCTTATTTCTCCCAATATAAGTGCTGACAGACTTCGTACACAAACTCCCATAAAATTAGGAATTCTGGCATCTGGAAGTGGCAGTAATTTTGAGGCTGTTGCCCAAGCAATCAAAGACGGGCAGTTGTCCGCCCAAATTCAAGTTTTCATCTACAATAATCCGGATGCCTATGCCGCAGTACGGGCAGCAAAGTGGGGTGTCCCTGCTGTGCTTCTTAATCACCGCGACTACAAAAGCCGTGAAGATTTGGATAGACAAATTGTCCAAACCTTGCAGGAGTACGATGTGCAATGGGTGGTGATGGCAGGTTGGATGCGACTGGTAACCTCAGTTTTTATTGATGCGTTTCCTAACAAGATTATCAATATTCATCCCAGTTTGTTACCTAGTTTTAAAGGATCACGTGCAGTAGAACAAGCTCTTGCTGAGGGGGTGAAAATTGCTGGTTGTACTGTGCATCTTGTTTGTTTAGAAATGGATAGCGGTTCCATTTTGATGCAAGCAGCGGTGCCTGTGTTGCCTGATGATACACCAGAAACACTCCACGCGAGGATTCAAGTTCAGGAACATCGGATTTTACCTTTGGCGATCAGCTTTGCTGGCTCCCTGCTGGAGCATCGCCCTAGCAGCAAGCCCATCTAACGGTTAGAAAGTTGCCAAAACTCAATTGCACTGTCTATTTTTGCCACACAACCAGTTTAAAAGACAAAAATCCTTTAATTATGTCTTGAAGCAATCTTTCTCTACAATCTTGCGATATCGGCTAAATAATCATCAAATAAAAATTGACTTTTCTTACCCTGAAAAACTAGAAGACATAATTCCTTTATTTAGGACAAATCAACTCATTTCAATCTATTGAATTTATCTTTAAGGTCGATAAAAATAGATGCATGGGTTAAGCGATAACTTAATCTGAGTAACTACAAATTAAGGAAAACATCATGTCTAAAATTACCGTTTCCGACCTAGCATTCGACTCCAAATCTTTTATCAATGAAGTAGCTGAAACAGAGTCTTCCTCTGTTAACGGTGGTAGTGATGCGCTAACTTTTGCGACCAACTACGGTGCCTTTGTAATAAAAATATCTGAAATTTTGCAAAATTCATTCTTGAAGGGTACAGGAATTTTAGCAATTACCGAACTAGTGAAATAATGTAAATAATTAATTCATTAGTATTATTTATAGAGATAGTTAAAACCTGTCTCTATAAATTTATTTTTCAATCCATCAAATTATTGTCAATCATCAAATTTTATAACTCAATAAATCACAATGGCTAAAATCAAAATTTTTGATATAAATTCGACTAGTTGCCAAACTTTATCAGAATCTGAAACATTTTTAAATGAACTCTCTGAAACAGAGTCTGCATCTGTCATGGGTGGTAATCCTCTTAGTATATTCGCAAACACGTTATTAAAAGCATTTACAGCTTATCTGATTTACCTCATAGTCACAGATAGTTCCTTAAAAAAATGATAAATAAATCTCAATAACTTAAGACTCATACACCATACATTATAAACTCGGTAAGTTTTGCCAAACCGAGTTTTTTTGTTCAGAAGTCATTGATAATTGTTATGAATAAAAAACCAGATACCAATTGTATCTGGTTAAGAAAAATTGTTTGATAGCGATTAAGCTAGCTTCAGTAATTCCTGAACTGGTGGAGAATAGGAATCTGATTCAAAATGTGGAATAACTTCTATTTGCGCCATTTGTTCCTTTAACCAAGTCGAAAAAAAGTCGCTCATAATCTTCAAGCGTAACAGCTGATCTAATTCCGGACGGATGATTTCCTCAACCCTCAGGAGATGGACTCCTTGTGTAGTGACAATGGGTTTGAGTAACTCAGGAGGATTAGCAGCAAAGACCGCAGCAGCAATATCTGGTTTAAAATCTTTACGAGGTCTTATTCCACGATATCCACCTGTACGGCGAAGTTCTGGATTTTGGATGTGTTGACGAGTCATGTCTTGGAAACTCATTTCACCTTCAGTGAGTGCATAAAAAAGTTCCCAAGCTAAGTCCTCATCCTCTAAGATGACTTCGTAAGTAACTGCTGCCAAATAATCCAGTTGGTGTTCATAAAAGAATGATTCCACTTTATCTGCAAATAAATGATTCGCTAACTTGGCAGATAGGAGGTTAATTTCGGCTAATTGTTCAAACTCTTCTAAGGAAAGATGATGTTTTTGTAGCCATGCCCAAGTATCTTCCGCTTTCAGTAGGTTATTCGCTGTCCGCAGGCTATCGGCTGACTGTTGCAGTTCTTGTACTTCTACTTTAATACCTGCAGATATTGCAGCATCAAAAATAATTTGGCGTGTGGCGATCGCATCTAATAAACCAGGAATATGGCAGGAAAGTTTCAGTTGTTCTAGCATTTCTTTACCAGACACATTCAACACTTTTAACATCATTTCATTCCTCTGATTATTAACATTTTTTTGATGGCGTACGAATTTTTGACGAACCGCCAAGACGCCAAGGACGCCAAGAAACACACGTAGGGGAGCCAGTACTGCAGGAGGGTTTCCCTCACTTGGTATCTGGCGTTGGGCACTGCCAGTCAGATCCTGCCCACTATATTTGGGTTTTAGTGGCAGTGCCCACCCTACACTACTCAAGATTTTTCATAAATGATTTAGCATTCCTATAACTGATAACTGTTTAACTGTTGGTTAAAGCTCTAAACCACCTTTTTGCAGTTTTTTGAACGGATCTAAAATGAAATCAATCACGCGCCGCTGACGAACAATCACTTCTGCTGTTGCTGTTTGACCTGGGGTTAAGGGAATATGTTTGTTACCAGATTGGATATCAGGCTGATTCAAGGATATTTCCAATTCAAAAGTTTCTATTTTTCCTTGGGGAGTTTCCTGAATTTTGGAGTCTGGTGAAATCCGAATCACACGCCCTGGAACGACTCCATAATCTTGGAAGGGATAGGCGTCAAATTTGATTTTGACTGGCATTCCTACTTTTAAGAAACCACTTTGTTGACTAGGCATATTGGCTTTAAGTACAAAGGGAGTTTGCTTAGGGGCTATTTGGGCAATGATCTGACCGGGTTGTACGACGACACCAGGCTTTTTGATGGGTAAATCAAAAATGACACCATCAACGGGCGATCGCATAACTCGTTGCTCTAATTGCAGCTTTAAGGAATCGATTTGGTTTTTGGTTTGAGCAATTTCTGATTTCAGAGTAACAATTTGTGTTTGCAGGTCTTTCAATTGTTCCTGATTTTTAAAAACAGCTAGTTTCCCAGCTTGAATAACACTTTGATAGCTACTTTCACCCTCTTGCAGTCTCAGTTTTGCGAGCTGAATATCTGCCTGGGCTTGGCGCATAGTTGCCTGATAGCGGTTTTGTTCTTCTTGGAAGCGTAGCTGGGCTTGTTTGATATCCGATTGCGTTTTTTGGTTGAGTCGTTTGCTTTCTTGTTCTTCTTTTCTGAGTTGGTCAATTTGATTTGCGGAAACCGCACCATCCTTCACGAGTTTGCTAAAGCGTTTGACTTGTTTTGAATCTATACTCAAACGACTTTGGGCCGACTTCTGCTCATTCTGAGTGCTGTTAATCTGCTGCTTAGCCTGATCTACTAAAGCCAGTTTTTCCAATTTTTGTAAGTTATAGGTACTCTGTTTTGCATCCAGATTTTGCTTTGCCTGATTAACTTGGGCAATTTTTTCTGATTCTTGGGATTGGTTTTGTTGCTCTTGGACGTGAATTGCCAGTAGCAATTGGTTTTTGATGAGTTCGAGTTGTGAGTGCCGATTTATGAGTCCTTCTAGCTTTGCCTGCGCCTGTTTGAAGTCGGTTCGCAATACATCCGACTCCAGTTCTACCAGTAACTGTCCGGCTCGAACTTGCTCTCCTTCTTTCACCCTGACAGCAGTGATACTGCCGCTAACTTGAGAATCTAATCTTTGCGTTGCGCCTAGTGGTTCGATACGTCCTCTAGCAGTTCCTGTCTCATCAACTTGAGACAGCATTGCCCACGGTAAGGCGATCGCACTAAAACCTATCAGCAAATACAGCAAAGAGCGTGTCCAAAGACGAGGTAAAGCATCTAGTAGTTCCTCAGTACCGTAAAACCAATCTTTGGCATTAACTCCTAGATTATTATTTTCCTTAACTGCATTAGGTGGAGTGCTCAGTTGCTGATCATCGGTTGGGGTGAATGGTGATGATGAATTATTGGATGGATAAGCCATAGAGTGATGAGTGATAAGTGATTTGATGTAGAGACGTTATACAGCAATCCCAGATAGGTCGTGAACAAAAAAAAAAAAACGTAGACGCGGAGCGGCTTCCCGAAGGGTACCGCAAAGAGCGCAAAGAGGAGCCAGCGCCGTGGGCGGGTTTCCCGACTTGAGGCGACTGGCGTCGCAAAGAAAAGAAAGAGAAGAGGAAGACTCAGATCTTGCATCTCCGGCTGAGTACGCCCAGAACTCAAGTTCTGGGCTAATAAACTAAGTCCGTTAAAACGGACTGAGTAAGTTTTTCAGTCCGTTTTAACGGACTTGGACTTTGAGCCAAGAAATTTATTTCTTGGCGGACGAAAAGTATGGTGCAAGATCTGAGAAGAAGGTGTTCACATCCTATTTAGGAAGGCTGTATGTAACATCTCTACAGAATCTCAACCTACTTGAGCAAGTTGTTGTTGATTGAGGTAGTAGTAATGACCTTTTTTGGCGATTAATTCCTTGTGAGTCCCGCTTTCCACCAACACACCTTGATCTAATACCAGAATCAAGTCAGCATTGCGAATCGTAGAAAGTCGATGGGCAATAATCAAGCTGGTACGTCCTTGGAGAATTGTTTTCAAATTGTTTTGAATAATCCGTTCCGATTCCGCATCGAGGTGACTGGTTGCTTCATCGAAAATTAACAACCGAGGATTACCTAGTAAAGCGCGAGCAATTGCTAGACGTTGGCGTTGTCCACCAGAAAGCATTCCGCCACCTTCACCGATTTGGGTTTCGTAACCCATAGGTAATTGCTGAATAAATTCTGAAGCACCTGCAAGATTCGCTGCTTCGGTAATCTCTTCTAAAGTGGCTTCTGGGTGAGCGATGCTAATGTTTTCCCGAATCGTACCGCCAAACAAAAAGGTTTCTTGATCAACAACACCAATTTGTTGTCGTAGCGATCGCATCTGAAGACTCGTCACATCATGACCATCAATTAATACTTTGCCATTTGTCGGGGTATATAAACTCAAAATCAGCTTGGAAAGGGTTGTTTTCCCGGAACCGCTACGCCCTACAACCGCTACAGTTTGCTCAGGCTGAATTTCAAAACTGAGGTTTTCTAGTACGTTGATATCACTTTCTGGGTGATAGCGGAAAGTCACATCGCGAAAGCGAATGTAACCTCGCAGTCTTGGCAAAGATTGGCGTGGTTGATGTTGTAAGTCTTCTTCTGGTTCGGCTTCTAGAACATCATTAATCCGTTCGGTGGAAACCATCACCTCTTGTACTTGATTCCACAGTACTGTCAGGCGTTGGAAAGGATGAATGATGTTACCCAACAACATATTGAAGGCTACAAGTTGCCCAATTGTCAGTTGGTTGTGAATCACCAGCCATGCTCCAAACCATAATAATGCTGTATTTGCCACTGATTCGATGGTAGAACTGAGAACTTGCAGTTGGTTGGCAATGACTTGTCCGCCAAACATTTTTTTAATCAAATTATTTAGCAGTTCTTCCCAATGCCAGCGCACCGTTTGTTCAATTGCCATTGAACGAATTGAGCGAATTCCTGTCAGGGCTTGAATTAAATAACTGTTCTCGTTGGCTAAAGCATTAAAAACTTCACGGTTGATGCGGCGAAAAAAAGGTGTAGCAACCAGCGCCAGAATAAAAAATGGCGGCACAATCAACAGCACTAACAATGCCATTTGCCAGCTATACCAAAACATCAAACCCACATAGATAAACACCGTCAGTAAATCAAGAATAATTGACAGTGCTTCGCCAGTCAGGAAACGCTGAATTTTTTGGTTTTCTTGAACGCGAGAAACAATATCGCCCACGTAACGCGACTCAAAGAAGGCTAGGGGAAGACGGAAGGTATGTTTGATAAAACCTACCATCAGCGCTGTTCCGATCCGGTTGGCTGTATGATCTAGCAGGTATTGTCGCAGTCCGTTCATGGCGACGCGGAACAAACCAAAAATCAGCAACCCTAACCCAATGGCAGTTAAGGTGAGGGTACTACCTTGGACAATCACTCTGTCTAACAGTAACTGGGTGAACAGAGGCGTGACTAGTCCAAACACCTGGATAAAAACCGAAGTGATGAAGACTTCCAGCAGGACTTGCCAATGTGGTTTGACTAACTCCCACAATTGCCAGAATGGTGTACTCGCTTCTTGGCTTTCTTTGAGTTCTGCTGTCGGTTGCACTAATAAGGCATAACCAGTCCACCCTGCTTTAAACTCAGCATAAGTGAGGGTGCGTTGACCGATGGCAGGATCGGCGACAATTACCTGTTTAGGAGTGATTTCGTAGACGACGATGTAATGCTTGCCTTGCCAGTGGGCGATCGCTGGTAAGGATTGTTGTGCCAATTTGTCCAGGCTGGCTTTCACTGGACGAGTTGCAAAACCGATACTTTCTGCTGCTACTGCTAAACCTTGTAGAGATGCCCCAGTCCGCCTGACGTTAGCTAAATCCCGCAATATGTTGATGCTAAAGCGCTTACCCCAATAGCGACTCATCATCACAAGGCACGCTGCACCACAGTCTGAGGCACTTTGTTGTTCAAAAAAGGGATAGCGTTTCGTCAGGTGTGCCCATAAATGTCCTGCTTTTACCTGAGGGCTAGGGAAGTAGACACGTCGCTGTCGCTTTTGTTTTGGGGGGGCGGCGTGCGAGGGGAATGGAATGACTTTCCTGCTATTGGTACGTTTTTGTGGAAATGAGGTGTGAGGCGCTTCGTTTTCCTCAGTTGTGATTTGTTTAGAATCAGAGGCAATCAATTCTGTTAATTGGGGCAAGTGTTGCACTGCTGCAAGCCAATCAGAATTGGGCAGACTGTACACAATTGTTGGTTGAGTCGCCTGCCAACAAGTATCTTGTGGAACAGCATAGATTTTGCCTGGAGTCAAACAACTACCGTCAGAATGCTGTAGTTTGCCTCGGTGTAGTAGCCATAACTTAGTATCTGGAGCTACGTCAATTTCTTGAAATTTATTGAATGAATGCCTTTCAAACAGGGATAAAGCTTGAAAGATGCTATTAACAGATGTATTGGGGTATTGATTTTGATACAACAACTGTAAATCCCAAAGTTCTGCGTTTCTCAACAGGCGATCGCGGATTTTGGGGTATTTGTCCATCAAAATCTGCAATGCATCTGCGCTGATATAACAGAGTTTTAAGTTATGTGAAGCTCTAGCAGCGTAAGGAATAAAGTCTTCTTCTGCAAACAGAGTCATCTCAGCAAATGATGATCCTGCTGCAAGCGTGGAGATTAAGTTAACAGAACTATCCAGCAGTCTCACTTTACCCGCAAGGACTATATAAATTCCCGGCTGAGCGTTTGTTGATTGCCAAAACAGCTTTGCTAGGGGTGGTTCGACAATTTCCACTTCTTTTAGACAATTCATCACTTCCTTTGGTGAAAGCTTCTCTCCTAAGAAAGTCATGAGTTGTTGACTCAGTTGTTCTTGGGAAAACCCTGATGACATGATTTCTCCTCCATCCCAAGAGTTAGTTATTAATTTGCATGATGATTGAATAACCAATGGAAACTAGGCTCACTGTGAGATTGCAAGTCACAGATCCGAATGCCAGTTTCCTTGGTGTCTTTAGTTGCTTGCTTTTTAGAGGAGCGTTTTTGTGTAGAAAGCCCCATTTGTTTGAGCAGGCGATTAATGTGGCGATCGCTGATTTCAATTCCAAATTCAGTTGCTAAATGTTTGTTTAACCATTGAGATGTCCAAGAACTAAATGCATAGCCATATTTACGCGGACTATGACTAAACAATTCTTTTAACCTTTGGATATATTGATCGTTGACAATCTTCGGTCTACCTATCGGTCGTTCTTGCCATTTGTCCGCCAAACCTAGCTGTGCGACGGTGATCCAATACCGCGCCATCTCCTGAGAACAACCTAAAATCTTACAGATTTGGGTTTGCGATTTACCCACATCTGCCAGCAACATAATTTCTATCCTCCGACGGTATTCTGGTTGCAAATTAGCTTGCAAATTCTTCAACAAAACCTGACGCTGACAAGGTGTTAAAAACTTGCTTTCATAAAAGTCAGAAATCTCAAAAATCATTACATTACCTGAATTTTGTGAATAATTCGGGAGCAGTGATTGTCAAATTTAAGCAGGTGGACAAATGCTTCCATATCTGTTCTGAAATCTCTTACGCTCAGTTTTTACAGACGTAGAATCAATTTGTCTGAAAAGTACATCAGACAGGTAGCTGTTATTTACCTAATTAACTATAGTGGTTAGCAAAAAGATGATTACGTTCCTTGAAAAGAACATCCCAAATCAGGTTTAACTACCCCCTGTTATGAAAGCAGCAAATGACATTTGCCAGGGAAAAAAAGTAGTTCTAGGTGGGATTTTGATATTACGAGTTGCAGCGCTGATTCTATGAATAGACCACAAATAAAAGCTTATATGATGCACATTTAAGATGTTCGTGAGTAATGCCCACCAGATCTGAAAACCGCTGTTACCCAAGAATTGCACAGCCTATTTTGATATCTGTGCACAGATAGAATCATGTTCTACTATTCATCCTATATGGATAAATAATACAAAACTCCTCTGCATAAGTTTTGATTATTTTCATGAATTCTACCTAACTGTTTAATAACTTATCCTCCAGAAATGTAGGGTGATGAAGTGGTGTTGCAAAAAGTTTGAAAACAGCTTCAAGGGTGTAAAAATAGCAACAGTTAAACTTAACTGCAATATTTGCTAGTTGAAGATGCCAACCACTAACTCTTTTTTCATCAAAAGATTTTGAGAAATTGAGAAGTTATCACAGAAGACAAGTTCTAACTAAATCTGTATATGAATGTACTGTTTTGTTTTATTCTATAATCAAAGGTTTTGTCAAGAGTGATTTAGTAAAAAATCAAATTTTTCACTAAATTTATATTTTCTTAAGTCATTCTGGGAAATTTCGCTGAATTTACAATTTACTAGATAAGCATCTATCTAAAGGTTGAAAATAATATATTCTTGGCAAAAATCAGATTTTGGTCTATTTGCAACCCTAGTCAAGCGCTGGCTCCGCTTTGCATCTCTCAACAATTTTTTCTTCTCCATTCTTGAAAGAAGGGGCATCAAACCTACATGGCAGGGTAATTTTTTTCTGGTGTTGCTCCCTGTGCTCCCTGCCCCCTGCCTTTTCGATCAGGTTTCCACACATCCCGCGAGGCTTTATGAATCTAAACAAGCCACATCTTCCTGTACCGACGAGTTGAGAAGTGTCCACAGTTGCAAATCACTAAAGTCTGGAACTGTCATAAATGCCCCGAGTAAGTGGAGAAGTTTTGGCTCCTGAGTTGTTGTCACACCAATGGTGCGAATACCAGCACCAACAGCAGAACAAATTCCAGAGGGAGAATCTTCTAATGCTATTGCTTGTTCTGCTGTGATACCTAACTTCTTTAGGGCAACTTGGTAGGGTGCAGGATCTGGTTTAGCGGCTATCTCATTTTCTGCTATGACAACTGTATGAAAGACTTCTTTGATTTCCAAGACTTCTAGCATGAATTGGACATTTAATCTAGGAGCGTTGGTAACCAAAGCACGTTTCAGTTGATGCGCATCTGTCCATGCTATGAGTTCTGAAAATCCGCTTAAAGGTTTGAGAATAGTCTTGGCTTTTTGGCGGAAAAGAGCCTCTTTGTCGTCTGCAAGCTTTGCACCTTCTTCTGGTGATAATTGTGGCAGGAGGTCTTCTACAATTTGTGGATTGGTTCGCCCGCTCAGTCGGGATTTATAAAATATTTCATCAATGTCCATGCCGTAGCCTATCAGCATTTCCCGCCAAGCTTGGTAGTGTATGGGGTCAGTGTTGGCGATCGTTCCATCTAGATCAAAGAGAATTGCAGCTAGCATGGTATTTAAGGTGTAAACTATTGTAAAGTTCCTTTACAGAGTTTACATTGTTTTGCCCTACTTTGTGATTCTGTCTGCATTCTTAAAAATAGGAACTTATAATTGAGCATTCACATGACAACCTATGGTAGCTGATACGAGTTAGGGCAGATCGGTAACTCTGTCCCTACTCATTTCCTTTGAGTTTGTCTGAAAATATTCTGTATACTCCGATGTCAACCCCCAAAAATTCTTTTTGCATCGATGTTCTACAGGTGCAAATTTTTAACTCTGAAGTTGAACTGGCGCAGGATGTAGCGGGAATTGTACAAAAACATTTAGTGCGATTCGTTGTGAGTAAATCACGGTAACCAGTCCGTAAATAACCTCACCAACCGAAGACAGCAGATTACTGTCGCAAAAAGGTTGAACTTCGGATGATATGAAGGTGAAAGCCCTTCTCTCC
>JAHHGV010000090.1 GCA_019359695.1 Brasilonema angustatum HA4187-MV1 | reverse complement strand
CAGGACGCCGAACCAACCGATGTAGAGACGGTTTTGGGTGGAGGTGATCCACTCGCAAAACCGCTCCCATACATTGGCGCTTTCGCGACGTTGTAATGCAGTTGTCATGGTTCTTATGATTGCGGTTATTTTGCTATGTATGTAAGCAAATGTTTGTTTGCTTATTTTTATAATAGTTTACATTCGTTTACAAAATCAAGGGGTTTTCCAGAACGTTTTCTTTTATCAGCTATCAGCTTTGCTTATAGATGTTGGGAGTTGAAAAATTTCCGTTCCATTTTTACCCTCGCCAGCAAGAAGGCTCACACTGTAACAGCCACGGTCAGTGTTGAGATGAATTGCTCGCGAGGTTCGGAGTGTGGTCTGACCAAATTCGAGTGAAGCGAGAACAGGCCTACACGCTCCCTTGCGGTGAGCGTGTAGGTAGTTCACCAGGGAATTAGAGAGCAGATTGCTACGCTCACGCTCGCAATGGGGCACACGCGATCGTCGCGCTTGTGCGTGATTTGCACGCTTGTGCGTGGGCAGTTGGCCGGGGCGACGATCGTGCTGGCGAGTCAATGAACCAAGAATCCCCTCGCATCTTTCAAGGGCAGGGGAGTGTCAAGTAATTTTGCCCAAGCGGTTTAAATATAAAGCGAGTGTAAAGTAGTGCTTCCGTATTTTCCCTACTTACCGATTCAGTGCCATATGAGCTATTCATATCTTTAGAAATTCCTTCTCAGTGGTTTTATGGGTGCACTACAAAGCAGGACTAGAGTTAGTCCCGCAATTGAAATCAATAGACGTAATCAGATTGCCCAAATGCACAGTAAATTAGTTCATAAAATTGTGCATCGCTGGGTCAAAAAATGTAATGAAAGCTACGAAGACTTATATCAGATAGGATTTGTTGGGCTTCTCAAAGCGGTTGAGCGCTTTAAGCCAGAACTGGGTAATGCTTTTAGTTCTTTTGCCGTTCCCTACATCCAAGGTGAGATTCAGCACTATTTACGGGATAATGCATCGCCACTAAAAATCCCTCGTTCCTTCGTAGAAAAGCTCGGTAAGATCAGGCGGCTGAGAAAGCAATTTATCGCTAATGGAAGACAGGTTCAGGAAGCGGAAGTCGCGGCGAAGCTAGGAATCAGTGCTACTGAGTGGGAATCTTTAAAACTCACAATTTCACAGCGCTTAACAATAAGTTGGGATGAGTTATCCTACGAACCTAAGGTTGAAGACTTTGAAACAATAGCCCAAGAGGAATTAACTCATCGCCTCTATGAAGCCATCTCAAAACTAAATCCCAAGCACAGGCTCGTTATTCGGGAGTGTTATCTTCTTAACAAAAAAGTCACTGAAATAGCTAAACTGTTGAAAATCTCAACAAAAGAAACCGAAGCATTGATACAGGAAGCAATCTTTGTTCTGAACTCATCATTAACAGCATTTTATGGAAGTTCATGTAGTTGAGCTAGACAGGAAGCTACTTAGAAAAGACGGTGGAACGCAACCAAGGGAGAAACTGGATAGAAAGCATATTGACGATTTGGTTCGCGACTGGAAAAGGGGCGCTCAGTTCGAGGCTGCGTTAGCTTACTATGACGGTCAGGACTACTGGTTAATAGATGGATATCATCGGAATGCTGCACTCGAGGAGTTAGATGAGTCTAAAATTCTCATCTCTGTCCGCTGTGGAACACTTAAGGACGCCACATGGCACTCGTACTCAGTGAATCAGCATAAAGCCTTGAAGCGAAGTAATGCTGATAAGCAACGGGCAATCATAGGGGCGCTCAAGCATCCTTATGGTGCAAGCAGAAGTAACGTACAGATAGCTGAGCATTGCGGAGTGGATGAAGGAACTGTTCGTGCTTGGCGAAAAAAGCTTGAGAACAGTGGTGAAATTGAACCTAACCATGAACGTACAGTGACTCGTCGGGGGAAGACTTACAGCCAAAAAACCACTCATATTGGTAGTAGTAAGCACAATCACCAAGAACAACAACAGTTCAAGGTCATTTGCTCAGATTTACCTTATTACGGACAAGTTGTAGAGGTCGTCGAAGTCAAAGCAAACGATTGCTACCTATGTCGCACTAGTAACGGTGATACTTACCCATTCTTTAAATCTGAACTTGGCAACGTGGATACCGGAGTCACTCCCTCTCCTATTGTTGCAAAGGAGCAACCATCTCCAAGAGAGAAGCTAGTTGCCTTAATAGTTCGCTTGCCAGAGGAGTGTTTAGAGGATGCAATCGTCCTTCTTAAAGAGAGGTTCGATTTTCACTACCTCAAAGAGCCGCTCTGTGAAGTACCTACACGGTGATTTTCAAAGCGAACATGGTAGCGCAGAAGCTCTACCTGCCAAGAAATTAAATGAATTGGCTCTACCGCGTCATTTATGTGCAACTTTTAAGCTAATCAAACCGATTAGGGGTAAGATCACCGAAGCTGACGTTTGCCGCCACATAAAGTTTAAAACCCTTGCTGTGCAAGAGATTTGAAAATAAAAATGCAGTTGCTCACGCATATAGTCGTATGTAGTACGCTACTGCTGTGCCAATTGACCTTTACTCTATTTGGTGCAAAGTTTTGCAATGTAGCTATAAGGGTTTCAGGCTATAAAAATCAGTAGGGTTCAAATGGTACAGCAATCGAAGTAGCGTGTTAAGTCCGCCAAATCCTTTACCAAAGGGTAAAAGTGAGGTTTTTTTCTAGAAGCTTTCCATGACAAAGCTTTTGAGAGTTAAGTGGCGGCAAATGACACGCTCGCTGATCCCACCCCGATTAAAGTTGATTAACTACCGCTTCCCGTCAATTCGGACGCATCCGACAGCACCAAAGAATCACCCAGGAGCGACTGCTGACCCTATGTGGAGTCATGTCGGAGCCAAGTTTTGTTATCTCTGCGGTACTCAGTTAAGAAAGCTGTCACGATTACATTCACATGAGCAAAAACGAAAGTTAAGAACATCGGAAGCTGGATGCGGCGAAAGTCGCACGTCCAGATTTAACTGAGAGGTGCGGCGGATAATACCGCCCATCGACTCAACCTATCAGCTTTAGAAGATCCAGAATCAGGTTGTTTCCTTTGCTGATAAGACATTAATTCCTCTCACCCTTCAATCAGGAGCGAACGTACAGTGACTGCGGCATAGAGTTTGTGCTGCCATACGAAAAGCATCTTCCTGCTCGATTCACAACAGGACGAGTTTTGGAACTTTTGACTTTACCAAAGCGTGATGCGGCTACCAGGTCCTATGGTCTACTGCGGTTTACTGTATAGCTCATATAGTAGACTAGTACAGGGCGGCGTAAATCAACCAACCATTAAACAGCTAATACCAACCAAACAGAATTTTACTTGTTGTTTCTTATTCTCCCACTAAATGGTAGGTTTACTTCTGCCGAACTGTACTAAGTCTACTAAGTCTACTGGTAGTCTACCAAGGAAACTTTGGCGGGTCAGATAGTCGGGTATGAAAAAACTTTAAATAAAATATAGTCTAATATAGTCAGGTATCATAGTTGCTCCCAGGCGGCAATTTCTGACTTTAATAATTGGCGATACGCGAGCGCGTCAAGCCTCTGGCTTATCGCCAATCCGTCTCTCTAAACATTGACGTGATAAAACGGATAATTCAATCTCCACCTGGTTCAGCCCTCACTCGCCATTAGAATTATGTTCGCGCGGGTGATGCTTCGTGCCTTATGCTTACCTGTTTTAGTTAGCAATTGCAGTTGGGAAATCTCAGCCTCATTTAAGTCTACGATGTATTTTTTTACCATAGTGCCACCCTCCAGACCGTAGAAGTAGCTTATCAATAATCGGTATCACCCTGCAAAGTTTACTTGGTGGACTACTAAGTCTACTAAGTCTACTAAGTCTACTTAAGTCTACTAAGTTTACTAAGTCTACTAGGTAGACCTAGCTTTGATAAAGATTCTATTAAGGTTTACCTAGAGTAGACATACAGTAAACTATATGGCAAGATGAAGAGTAGACCAGTAGTAAACTAGAGGTAACTATGTCCAAAGTTGTTTCATTCAAGCTCTCCGATGAGGAATACGAAGCTCTATCCGCATTGCAAATGGAAAGCGAAGGTTCCCCCAGTATTACTGCAAAAAGAATTGTTCGAGATTCACTAGGTCTACCCGCGTCTACCTCGTCTACACGGGTAGACTCTCAGGAAATAGATGAACGTATTTATCAGGCTCTAGCACCATTAAAAGCCCAATTGGATGAATTGCGGGGAAAGTTGATTGCTTGAACCCCAAGCCAGTGCTTAAGGATGTGGTTCAGGTAGTGCGCGATCGCAGCCTAAAAAAATTCCGTCAAGCAATGGGTCGAGATTCCAAGGAATTATACGAGAAACGACTCAATGCTTTTATTGATGAGCTATTCAAAGAACTATGAAGGTGCTGCATCAATGCTGTACGTTCGCTCCCGAATGTGAGACTGAGAGGAATTAATGCCTGACTGGGTAAGGAAAAAACCTAATTGAGGATCTGATTGTAGTGATAGCTACTATTTCCAGCGAAGTGGCACTTTTTTACACGTATCTGATACTGTTGGCGAAATATTACTTAAGATTTGATTGATGGGAAAATCCGATTCTGGATCTGGACTTGAGGTTTTTTGATTTCTTACTTTCGCCATGTATTACATGGTTGAAAGATGTCCTTTTCCGTGTCATACATGGTGGAAGATTGCGCCATGATGGTATGTGTAGCGACCTGCAATACTAATCGCTCGAACCTGCAATAAAGGTATTTTCAAACCAGGATTAAATGCAACTATAATTGTGTTTCAGCCAGGATTAAATGCAACTGAGCCAGGATTATTTGCAACCAGCCTGCAATCATCCATTTCGACCAGGATTATTTGCAAATAGACTCAACACTTTACTAGGACGCTCGTTTTCACTCCTTGACAGGGGTTTATCAAAAAACTCATGTCAGAATTTGATAAATTAACTTTGAATTATTTACCGAGTTTTTTTACTCGAAAACCAACGGGCTAATGTTCTCTAAACCTTATCAGTGAAGCAGTTAAGAAAACCTTCGTTTTTTTGACGCATTGTCCCCTAATTTTTGGTCAGCCCTGTTTTTATTGATCTGTGTTCCAAGACGAATACTCGAAGTATGAGGGCTGACCAAAAATTTCGTGTTAGACCCCGTAACTTTTCTAATTGCAAATAATCCTGGCTCAAACCGATGATTGCAGGTTGGTTGCAATTAATCCTGGCTCAGTTGCATTTAATCCTGGTTCAACTGAAATTATAGTTGCAAATAATCCTGGCTTAGGCATCCAGGTATGTCATGAATTCCGAAAATACCTATAATGAACTTTTTAGTTCAGCAATGAAACGATTGAGGGCTTTTTGGGCAGTTTTGTATCCAGGAGCTTGTTTACCTAACTTAAGTTCCGACATTACACGGTCGCGCCACATTTCAAGTTCTGCCACCTCCTTCATCATGACTGACCGTTCTGTGATGACGGTATCAGCTTTTTGATGATGCTCTGACTGCCGTGTAATACTTGGCAGTACATTGTCTTTAACAATCTGTTCTAAATAATCAGCCCTGGTTAAGCTATTACATTCAGCAGCAATACCAATAGCCTTCCAGGTTTCATCAGTTAGTCTTAGAGAACGTACCTGACGATAGTCGTCATTTTTTAGAGCAAATTTCCCCTGAATATCCCGTTTCAGCATGCCCATAACCATGTATTACACGACTAGTTTAACGTGACAAGTCGGTGTCTAACCAAGTAATACACGGATAAAACCCACAGATCCTTTCTTTCATGGGATCTAAATGTCTGGTTCTGCTAGCAGCGCTTTGTGCGAGGAGCGAGTTAAAGCTCGTGGTATCTCCTCCAACCAAGAGAAAACTCGAACTACATTGACAGCGGCAGCCGTCAGGATATGCTGTAGATAGGATTTAGCTAACCCGATGTAACGGCAATGGCGTAATTCAAATGCTCGAATTCCTTGCGAAATAGTTCCCTCAATGCCAGACCGTAGTGCATATTGTTCTATTGAGCAGGAAAAGCGGTTGAAGTATCTTGATTTGGTAGCAAGCGCAGTTATTTTACAGAATACGGTTGATATGTCGTTGGCTATCCAAACGTTAATGTCACAGGGAGAACTGATTCCCATGCGACACCTTGCTGCTTTGAGTCCCTATGTAACAAGACATATTAAAAGATACGGTGATTATGTAGTGAATTTACATAATATTCCCCAACCATTGGAGGCTGCTATTAATCTCCCACCATAAATCTTTGAAATGTAGATATAGCAACGCTTTCCAGACCATCTTGCCGGAAATTACACGTATCTCGGCTCAATACCTTTTTGGCCTACTGTCGCGCCGGCGAGTCAATGAACCAAGAATCCCCGTCTATGCGCTCCCGGGGAGTGTCAAATTGCTGTCCATCCCAACCCTAGATATAATTTTCCGTGCAGAGGTTAAACCGTCCGCTCCCTCTATGACCATCCAAGGTTTCAAGTGATGTCTTCATTAGTTTTTGAAGAAAAATCTGTTTATTACCAATCGTTGCAGTATGTGCAAAAATCGCAGAGAAAGTCCATCTCTTCAAGGGGTGTGGATGAATCTGCTGCCCCTTAAGAAATTGTGGTATAATAAATTTCAGCACCATGCGGCACACGGACATTAACGCTTGTTGTTGGATCTTTACGAAGGTGATGTGAGAATGTAAGACGCAAGTAAGCGCAAGCAGAAAGCGCAGTCTCACTCCAAGAATCCCATCGCCTAAAAGGCGTGGGAGTGTCAGTTGCTTAGATTGATGAATAAATGGAAGTTTTAGCATACAGCACCCTATTATGATTAGCCAGCAGCAGTGAGGTGTTGTTGGCTTTCTTGTATAGAGTGCCCTAGTTGATACTCCCCGCCCTCACAAGCTCGAGGGTTTTTTTTCGATTCTCGGTCAGTTTTGCATCTTCGGAAGTTCCGAGGTTGACATCCGACACTAGAAAGCACAGAGTGCGCTCTTGCTGGGGATTGCATCTAAAAAAGAGCGCACTCTGTGAATATCTTTGCAGACATTCTGTGAAAGCTTTCATCTCGGGAGCGCCCATCTCTCAAACCGCTTTGAAATATTGGATGTCGTCCTTAAGATACGAGCGCACTTTACCCGCTTTTTGTAACCGCCTGCCAACCGTGAGAATATCTTCAATTCGTTTCCCCAGCTTTAATTTCAATTCCAAAACGCTAAGTTCTCGCAAACCCACTAGTTCTAGAAATTGCTCTGGAAAGCTTTTGTCAGTCATATTGGGAACTACAGCATCAGGGCTTAGACCCCACCAACAGGGCTTACCTGCTCCGGTTCCAAACCGAAAAACCTTTCTTCGAGCTTCCAGATAAGTCAGTTTTTTGAGAGTCGTGCTTCTGCTCATTCCGATGTAAGATGCAATCTCTGAGGTTGTCTGAGGAATTTTGAGTAGTGACTTGATTGTTGCCTCTTCTTGTTCAGATAAAGGTAATTCAGTTAACGTGCTTACTTGGCGTCTATTTTTAGCTGAAAACGGAATTGGATTTAATCCCTTTAATTCAGTGCATCTCAAGCAAACTGGTTTTCCTCGAAGAAAAGTTCTAGGGATGGCTTCAGATTGACAAAATTGACAAACTTGTGGTGTGCAACCAGGGTAAATGTACGACTCCATTTTTATCCTCCTTACCGATAATCTTCGTAACGAAAGCCCCTGCATGTAGCGTGTAATGGGGAATTTATTCTCCGTCTAGAAAGCTTGCGCGTAACGGAGTGCGCGAGACAGTACCGTGACTGAAATCTTATGCCACTGTTCAACAAGAGCAAAAACAGCAATAGAAGTAGGTAAGGAATGACGAATATTCCGCAAGCCGAAATATTGCAACGTTTAACCACTAATTGATGTATCTTAAATATTGCGAGGGCTTAAGAGTAAGTATGCTCTGTGTTAACCGTAACTGTGCCTGGATGTCCGTGGAGTCGTGAGTTGGAACCTGAACAAAAACACTCCGTACATTCTGTAGAGCTACTGTAGACGCCCTCTGGGCAGCTTCCTGAAGGGTAACCCCCCCACACTTTTCGTTGTGGGGGATGGGTTGATTTCTCTCCTGAAGTCAGTCGTGAAACGACATCAGTAGACTTTCGCCTCAGTGATAAAAATGTCATAATTTTTGAAAGTTTTTTTGGTTAGCTTGCCGCTTTACGCGGCTTTTTTTTTTGAGAAGTAGCAAGGGGCGCGGAACACCGCAAGGATGTATTGAAATCGGACCCGCGAGTTGACGCAGGCGCAGCGCGGCGCGAAGCTCGCGCAAAGCTTAATCTTCTGCCCGGCAGACTTCGCACGTTACGTTCGGAAACTTCCGAACTGCCGCTGCCGCCCCTACACCCCCTTCATCAGGGCGTAGCGGGGTTCTTCCTTGTGAAAATGAGCCGTGATTCGTAGCGGCGCAGCTTCTAAAAACCTACGCATATCTAGGCATTAATCTGTAAATATGGGTAAATCCAACTCCACGGTATAAGTTCGCTCAATTTCGTTGCGCATTTCTGCTTGGTTCCCTTGCCCTGTGGCGAAGGTTCTTTGACCACTAACCCCCAGTTAGAGATACTGAAACGAATTTCAGTACGAGACTTAAGAGTATTCAATTGTTGTGCAGTGGTTCACAAGCCCCAGTACGAGCTTTTTAACCTTCACGGTTAACTAGGCGTTACTATCGGATGTGTTTAACCACTACAAGTAGAGTATCACAGCATATCTGCAGAATTATACAGAGATTTGCCCAGATATGCAGAGTTTTTAGTGAACAGCAGCCAGCCCTCAAAGCTTATTGCGAACAGGAGGGTAGAACGCAAACTGACATACTTAGAAGCTATATCCGGAGCTAAGAGCGAAAGATTAGGGCGTAAGGCACTTAAAAGTGCATCGCATTCATTCGGGCAGTTCCGTGGGCGGGTTTCCCGCAAAGCTCGCCTACCGGAATCTTCCGCCCGGTGGCAGCGGCAGTTCGGAAGCTTCCGAACGTAACGTGCCGCCCCTAAAAATTTGGGCAGCCCACCTCGCTCCGCTCAAATTCAAAATGCAAAATTCGCTCATTCAAAAAAAAGGTTCTTAATTTTGAACGAGCGAATTTTGAACGAGCGAATTCCCCGAAAGGGTGCGGCTGCCCAAATTTTTTCGTGTAAGACCCCCGCCACAGTGCCTTTCGTCATTTCGGCATAGAATTAATGTAGCACTATTATTGCTGCATTGATAATGCCAAGAGAAAAAATGTTGAGGGTTAGGTTATCTGAGAAAGAGTTAGAATCGCTCAGAGAGTACGCAGAATCAACAGATAGACAGATATCGGAAGTAATTCGAGACTATATCAAGCGACTGCCTACTAGTAGACTTGATCGGGACTAAAGTCCCGAGTGTCGTGTTTCCTCTCGCCGAGCGCTAAGAGCGAGCTTCCACACGAGCGCGTGAATCACCGTGACATAGTGAGGTCATGTCGTGCCTGCTCTAGGCTCGATTTTGTTGAGATATTCGATAATTGCTGCTTCGACAAGCCGACCTTTCCACATTGCCTGTTGCCGAGCGAACTCGTGTAACCTGTGGGCGACAGCTTTGTCTATGTATATGTTTACGTTGATTCTTTCTGTTTCCGTCGCTCTAGCCATATACTAAAAAAACTTACCAGTATTGATAAATACATTTATAACTTGAAATTCTAGTAAGTGCAACGTCATGATAGAAATTTGTTACTCAGTAGATGATTATGGATGGTGACGCCCGAAACAAGTTAGCACAAGCTATTAGGGGAGCTAGGGGAGAGAGAAGCCAGAGGAGATTTGCAAAGGACTTAGGTGTAAGCTATGTGACTATACAACTCTGGGAGCGCGGAGAAGTTATCCCAGATTTGGGTAATTTGGAGGCGATCGCCACCTCTCGCGGACAAACTCTTGAGCAGTTGCTTGCCGAAGTTAGAGGACAAGCACCTGAAGTAACCCATAAACCAAAAGTAGCGGAGGATGTTATCCCTACCGCCAGACAGTTATCCAAAAAGGAGTGTGTTCGTTTGATTAAGCTTTTGGTTGATGAGGTAAGTGGAGGGTTTCAGTCGTAGCTACTTTGTACAATTTGCTCAAGACATTTGACGACTTCTTCAAATTTATCCTCATCATTCTGAAAAAACCAATCTGTGAAAGCTTCCAACACTTCTTTTTGTGTGTAGCCTGCTGTAAAAGCAGTATCTACAAACACGAAAACGCACTCCCTAAGAGTGCGCCTGCGCTCGCTGGAAAATAATTCCTGAAAAGGATTGTAGATTTCGTCGGCACCCTGAGAATTTTTGATTTGCATCGTCTCTTAGTCTGCTGTACTGTTGACATTCTCCCCAAAGAGCCTGACGGCTCGAAGAGTGGGGATTCCAAGAGTCGCCTCCTGGACTTCCTGTTTCATCCCCTCTTAACTAAACTGGGAAAACTAGCATTCTCACCGGGGGAATGACTGAAAAAATGGATCGAACCCAGCCTACGGCACTCAGCGCCCCTACGGGGCAAAGCTCGCCGGGGGGATACTCCCCCCGGCAGACTTTGGCGCTCTTGCAACGCGCTCCGTCGGTTAACGAATTCTGCCGCCCCTGCCCCATAGAAAGAGTGCGGTGGGGTACTTCACTTTGTCAGCCCCGAGATTGATCGTGGGGTTAATAGGGTTCGACCCATTTTTTTGTGAAGTCTGCCCTTGGGAATCTTCCCAAGGGCAGACTTCACCCAATGCGTCACCAGTCCCCCGTCAAACCTCATAAGCAGGCATTTTAATTTAACGTCCACTCTTCGTGCCCCCAGGCAGACGGATCTGAACAAAAGTAGTAGTTTCGGTTGTCTCGTCTTGTGACGCCAAAGTCAGGCGAGGAAATTGAACAAGCCTTGGGAGAAAAGTTGATTTGTGTTCCGACGCACTCGTCAGGCGCACTTTGTCTGGAGTCGCATTTGGGACAAGAAAAAGAGCCAAGCCAATGTTATCGTTAATCTGTGAGACAAGACGCGTACCCGTTCTAATAAGGGTTGGCTCTTTTTCCCAGTCGGAACCCCGTAGGGAAGGGCAGCCTTAACTTCTTCGCGCCCTCGTCCCGCACTATAACGGTACTCCGTGAGCGTGTCGGGAGAGGCGGCGGGAGATGATTCGAGCACCCGACGCATTGTCCCCTAAAAATTTGGGCAACCTTATTACTACGAATACTCGTAAGTGCTGACAGATCAACAAACAAAGGTTGCCCAAATTTTTTACGTGTTAGACCCCCGCCCCGACCAACAATAACTAACGGTTATTGACGGGAGTGGGGTGATCGAAGAATCTCCACTCTCCGGGAACTCAACACGCACCCATAAAGTCTATAATAGTAATGCCAATAGCAATAAATGCTCTCGATAGGCGACATTGGTGCCGACCATCCACTTGACACAAACGGACTACTTTGTAGGTGAACAGTGCAAACGTTGGGAAACGGAATTAGACATAGGATTTGGAGCGCAAATTCGCTACATACAAAAGACTCCGTGGGATGTCAGTAGGGGCGCTCTTGCTTGCGCCCCTACTAAACTGCCTGTGGAGGTAACGCCCGTTGGGGATAACAGGATGCAAATCTAATTATCTAGACGCGACCAATGAAGCAGGAAATTTCTCCGAAGTGATTTGGAGAAGCCCACACTGTACCGCTTGCGGTCAGTGTAGGGAGAACGTCACTAACATCACGATTAATCGTGTTGGAATTCGAGTCAACAGAAATTGGCTGCCCTTCCCTCTACAGAGACCTCGACCCCTAAAAAATTGGGAAGCCTTGGGAAAAGTTGATTTGTCAACGCAAGTCGGTTACTCGTTGTAGTAAGCCTGCCCAATTTTTTTCGTGTTAGACAAGAGCGCTTAAGAAGTGCGATCCTTCAAAAAGGCTTGTTCAATTTCTTACGTGTAAGACAAGAGTGACAAGTTTTCAGTTGTCCATACCCCGCGCTCGTCCCTGCTTACATGGAGGTTCGGGTAAAATTGGAGTTATTTATTTGTCAAGGTTCGGTTATTTTTTAACTAATGGGCGAGTACACTCTCACGTAGCAATTCTTTTCTTGTTACGCCTACACGCTCGCCCTCACTACTGTTTCGGTAGTTGACCGAAACATAAGGTAGAGGGCAGCGGGGACTCAAAGTTGATGTAGTCGTCGCACGTTTACGAACGCTCGACGAGTGCGCTTTACGCTCACTCGCCCGCCCCACTGTTTGCCAATAGCATTCAAAAAAGACGCTTTGCGATATCCGCTTCTGATTAGTGGGCACTTCACCCAAAAGCAAATAATTCACTATAAGCGGTTGTTTCGTAATGGGTATGAGGTGTCACACCCTTCACCAATCTTGAGTGCATAAAAATCTCTAGTCCCCCTTATGAAATATCAGAAGCGGTTGAAACCCACTCAACACAAACGACTAAGGGAAGCTGGAACAATGGACACCAAAATTTTACTTGAGCAATGCCAACTGGTAAACTTTCAAAAAGGTAAAAAAATAACCATACTGGGAGCAGGTATCGCAGGTTTAGTAGCAGCATATGAACTCGAACGCCTAGGTCATGAAGTTGAAATTCTAGAAGGTAGCCCACGCATCGGTGGTCGAGTATGGACACACCGCTTCGGTAATTCCCCAGATGCACCCTACGCAGAACTCGGAGCAATGCGTATCCCCAGCGAACATGAAATGACACTGCATTACGTCCATGAAATGGGACTTTCTGACAAACTGTGCAAGTTCATGACAGTGTTCGAGGAAAGCAACGCCATGATGAACATCAACGGACAAGTGCTTCAGATGAAAGACGCACCCCGTGTCCTCCAACAAACAGAAGGTGGTATTTTTTATGACACACGCTACAGTGAAAAAACTCGCGCCTTTGCTGCTTGGCTCAAAACCATCATCAATACTATCGCTCCTGGTAATCTCCGTTCTGAATTTGAACGCGACTTGCAATCTCACTTAATGGATGAGTTAGAGCGCTTAGATTTAAATCCCTACTTCAGCGAAGATGGTGAAACGATTGATTTGAACTCGTTCCTGACTCAAAACCCAAGCTTCCGGGCAAAGTGCTCTCAAGGATTGGATATTTTCCTGGGTGACATCATCACAGAAACCAGCCACGACTTGTTGCAACTCAAAGGTGGGATGGATCAACTCATCCAACGTTTAGCAACTTCAATAACTGGTGAAATCAAGTGTAACTGTGAAGTTGTGGCGCTGCGCGTGCAATTTGACCACGTCCAAATCACCTACAAAGAAAACGGTCAGTTACATACACGTCGTTGTGACTATGTATTATGCACCATCCCCTTCAGTGTACTCCGTAAGATGGAGTTGAGCGGCTTTGATGATGATAAGCTCGATTCCATTCACAACACCGTCTACTGTCCCGGTACCAAGGTAGCGTTTCACGCTCGCGAGTCCTTCTGGGAAAAGGATGGCATCAAAGGTGGTGCTTCCTTCAGTGGTGAGGGCGTGCGTCAAACATACTACCCGAGCGTGAAGTTCAACCCCGAACGTGGTAGCGTGATGTTGGCGAGCTACACCATCGGTGACGATGCTCAACGGATGGGCATGATGTCCGAACAAGAGCGCTTTGACTACGTCCAAAACACTGTCAGCAAGATTCACCCCGAACTGAATGAACCTGGTATGATTTTAGACAAAGCGTCTATCGCCTGGGGCAACTACAAGTGGAGTGCTGGCGGATGCACGATTCACTGGAATTCGGCTGATGGATCTGCGAGTTACCTCAAAGCCCAAAGACCCCAAAACACCCTGTTCTTTGCTGGTGAACACTGCTCTCGCTTCCCCGCATGGTTACAAGGTTCGATTGAGTCTGCTGTTGAAGCGGTCTACGATATTGTTAAGCATAAGCCTGCTCTACAATCCACTGCTATTCCTGTTGCTGTGAATGTCTCTGGTAAAAATCGTCAATTGGCAGCAGTTGGAAGTGCTTGGTAGCCGAGCGCTCGCACGTCAGTATTAAAAATATTTAACAATTAACTGTCCAATTAATTCAGCTAAACCCTTTTTGTTATGCCCGCCACGAGCGGGCTTTTTTTATTGAGTTCCACAAGGAAGCAAGGGGGCAACAAAAATCCCCACACATCTCTACATTCGGATGCGTGAGGGAATGGGGAACAAGAGGGATAGAAAAAGTGACTTTTGAATCTCAGATTTTAGTTTTCCCATCGGGAATTTTCTGCTGCAATATAGCTGCGGGAATTCACGCCTGTGGAGATTCCTAAGAGCGGGATACTTGGAAAAGTTCTTTTCCAATATCGTTAGTTTCTTAGGGCTACTAGAAATTCTCGCTCTAGAAGTTTGTGGCGAAAGCCCCTGGCTTCTAGCCGGGGGTAAGCTTACCTGCCTTCCTCTAAAGATATTATCCACTGCTCGACATACTCACTGAGACTCAATCCATTCTTTCGGGCAATTCGCTGTAACTTTTCCCAAGAACTAGGTGTGATTAGTAGGCTATGCCTAGTTTTCTTTTCGTCGTGCAAAACTGGAATATCACGCAATCTTTTTTTACCTTTTCCTGTTGACATTCCAGAAGTTATATATGTACTATACAGAGATGAACGCTGCGGGGCGCGGAATTCCCCACCCGCCGTGCGGTGGGCGAGGTTGCGCGGACACCGCTTGTGAGTGTCCGAGTCAAAATACGAGGGGGTGATACACCAAAGGGTGAGAGAATGATTTCATGACTTACGAGACTTTACCTGCCCTGAACGTCGTTTCAGATAAGTAGATGAGCGATTCACCCACGACAACGAGTGCACTCAAAAACCCCTTGGCACTCAATGCGCCACCACCTTTAACCGAACATCCCACAGCCGTGTATTTATCCGGACTAGCGCCGGGATCGCGTCCGGCGATGCGGCAAGCCTTAGATACAATTGCTAGGGTGTTAACCAATGGGAGTTGTGATGCCATGACTCTGGATTGGACGGCACTACGTTATAAGCATACAGCACTTGTGCGTACTATTTTAATGGAAAAGTATGCACCTGCGACAGCGAATAAAATGCTGTGTGCGATGAGGAGAGTTTTAAAAGAAGCTTTAAGGCTGGAATTGATAGACGCCAAAGATTTTGCCCGTGCTGTCGATATCAAAAGTGTTCAGGTCTGTAGTGAGTTACAGGGACGCGCTTTAGCGTCAAAAGAAATCGCCGATTTGATGCAAGTGTGCTTTGATGACCCGACTCCGGGAGGTTTTAGGGATGCGGCGTTGATAGCGATTCTGCGCGGGTCGGGGTTGAGACGGCGCGAAGTCGTGAATTTAAACTTGAATGACTTTGACTCTAGCACTGGCGCGATAAAAGTCTGGGGTGGTAAAGGAGGGAAAAACCGCACGGTGTATTTACCGGATGCAGCAATTGAGGTCGTACAAGACTGGCTTGGCATCCGAGGTGAGGAGTCCGGTTCCCTGCTGTGTCATGTCAACAAAGCCGGCTGCGTGGTGCTGCGACGGCTAACGCCCCAGGCGGTGCTGTTCATTTTGCAAAAACGCGGTGAACAAGCGGGGGTAGGTCATTTTTCGGCTCATGATTTCCGCAGAACTTTTATAACCGAACTGCTCGACTCTGGTGTAGACATCTCTACAGTCCAGAGGCTGGCTGGTCATGCATCGCCAGATTTGACTGCAAGATATGACCGACGCGGCGAACAAACCTTACGTCGTGCTGTCCAAACCTTGAGTATCCCTGGTTTTAGAACAAAAACGGAGCGCGACTCAAAGAATTGATGCGATTTGCAACTGAAGCATAACTGGGTTCGCGCCCGAGAGCATGGGAACAAGAGAGCAAAACTTCTCAGCAATTTCTCTTTGAAAAATACCAGAAAAATGTTAATCTAACGACAACATGTCAATAAAAAACGGAACATACAATTTGAAATAGGATAAGCTCTATCCGAATTTAAGCTTGTGGACTGGTGAGTGCCGACACTGCCAGGCCTGTTGCAAGAAGCAATCCGGGCTACGGTCTAACAGTGTTCCATTCTGTCTAACTTTAGTCCAAGTGTTGTAGAGCGGATAGCCGCTCCCATGCTCCCGTTGAAACGTCAATCAAAACCGACATCAATGATTGTCTGGGTTTTGAAGAGCAGCAGTTATGACATTGTCAGAAGTATTAGGTGAGTTTTCTTACCACAAGAATTTAACCAATTTCGGTACTCGAACTGTGAGAGGTGACAGTACCAAACGGTTGCTCGCTTAATATCACGGCTTTGTTGTTAACCCACCCTTGTTGACTACATGTTAGCACACAAGGGTGGAAGAATCATATGCCTTTTTTTAAGAAATTGCTCAAGGCATTTGGCTCTTAATTTTCTTCCACCATAGATAAAAGGGGAAAGACTTTCAAACAGTGAACAGTGAACAGTGAACAGTTAACAGGTACTTGCGGGGATTCAACACGCCACATCTGGGGCGTCGGGCATTGCCCGCCCACAATCGATGCTCCCCGCAAGTACCAGCAACGCAGTAGTTGCTGGGGTTTTTCAATCACTGAACAGTGAACAGTAAAAACTGATAACTGATAACTGTTAACTGATAACTGTTTAGACCCAACGGGACACGAAACTGATAACTGATACTGCGCTTCCTTGGTAACTGATAAAGTCACATTCTTCCCAGCAATGGATTGACTTGTCTTCTCAATGGACACTCCCACCGCTTTTAGCGGATGAAAATCGCGCCCTCAAGGAAGAGCCTAAGCGTCAATTCCAGTCTGACAGACCCGTAGCGCGTCGTTCCAGACAAATTCGTAAAGCTGTAGTTCGCGTGTGCCCCGTTGGGAGGTTGGGAAACAATCTTGAGGGCGAGTTACCAATCTTGGCTTATTTACGTGTATTTACGCAGTGCCATCTTGGTTAACAGCTTTTGCACTTCCCTTTTGGGGGAAATGCAATTCATCCCACTCCTGTTCGGCAAAGTAGATGGACTTTCTTGCTTAACAACTTTAACTATCGGAAGAAAATCTAGAGTCAGATGCTTCACCACCAAAGGAAGTATCATGAACAGTTGCATTTTTCCAAAAAATCAAGAACAACTCCAAGATCAGCATCAACTAATACTGGATACGCACCACTACCCGATTTCTAAATCAGAGGGTGGAGAAAAAACGGTTAGGATTTGCCCTAATTGCTATCAAGAGTTTCACCAGCTTGTAAGAACTACAAGCTACCATGCCAACAAAAATCTAATCCACTTTTTTAAGGAGTTAGCAGTATGAGTAAACTCCTGATTTCCGGACGGCATCTGCTCTACTCCTCTTCACTTGCACGCAGGATAGGACGTAGTGAAGCGACTTTTCTCCAGCAAAGCTATTACTGGATGACCGTACGCGGAGGCCAAACAATCAATGGCGTCAAGTGGTTTTGGAAGACATATGAAGCATGGTCAGAAGAATTGGGATTATCCATTAGCACAGTTAGAAGAGCTGTTAGGAAACTAAAGAAACTTGGGTTGATCTCAGTGAAAAAGATGTGTGCTTCGATTTGGTGGCAAGTTAGCTGGTACACAGTTAACATCGAAGCGGTAAATGCCTTTATTCAAAATGAACACACTACGGAGCTCAATGGTGACACGTCAAGTAGGTCAAATTGGACAGATGATATCAAAGATTCCTCTACAGAAGAATTCTCTACGCAACAACAAGCTGCCGCGAGGAGAAACTTAATAAAGAGGTTCATTCAAACAGATGATATCAAAGATTCCTCTACAGAAGAATTCTCTACACAACAATATGCTGCGGCGGCGAGGAATTTTGTAGACACCTTTATTCAAAATGAACACATGGAGGACGTCAATTGTGACACGTTGAGTAGGTCAAATTGGACAGATGATATCAAAGATTCCTCTACAGAAGAATTCTCTACACAACAACATGCTGCTGCGAGGAGAAATTTTGTAGAAGAAGATTCAAAGACGTTACCCAAGGATGTGACGACGATTGAACAAACGATTGAGACTCGTTCGCCAAGCAATGTAGAACAATCCACGATTCTGCGCTTCGTTGAAGAACAAAATCATAGCTGTGAATCAACACAACCATTGACTCATTCGGACACACTTTCCGCCCCCGCCTCGGAACCTGTAGAAAAACCTCCTCAAGAAGATGTCGGAGAAATTTGTAACCAACTGCGTCAAATCCCATGTGCAACAGCCTTTCGCCTCAATCAGGAGATAATAGCGGTTATCAACAAGTTCTGGCGAAATGTACCAGGAGCTTTAGCCTACCTTAAAGAAGCTTTACGTACGTGGAAGCGAGTTGATTCCCCGGAAGCAGTATTTGTAGCGGCGTGCAAGAACGGCAGAAAACCAGAGAATTGGGGGAAACCATTACCAAACTATCCTCAACCAAGTGATGAGGACTTGGCACAATTGGCAGAAGCGAAATCAACTAAGCGAATTAAAGATTATTATCGTCAGCCGGATGGGCTATGGGTGGTGGACACGGGGATGGGTTGTGTATCTGTTGTGACATATTTACTGAGAAGGCGCGAATTATAAGAAGATGTAGCGTTGCTTATCCCAATTAATTAGGCTAGGAACTGTCAGTTAATTCCTAGTCACTTATACTCATTATACTATGTCCGCTTAATTACTTATAATTCCTGCTTGATCTCACCCCAACCCTCTCCACACGATCACGCTCAAATTCAAAATTATCAATTCATGCAGGAGCGAATTTTGAATTCTTTTTTTTGTATCTCCTGCGGAGACGCACTCGCGGCACGCGAGTGCGTCTCCGCAGGGCATACTTTGAATTTTGTTAGCGCAGCGGTCTATGCCTCCTTTGAATTCCCCGGAGGGGAGGAAAAACGTAGATACGAGTTTGGAATGAGTTTGAAAACAACCAATGCAAAAAGCGCCCCCCTTTTCAGGAGAGCGCTTTTTACTTATCTAAGTTTTAGCTATTATCCGTTGATAGCAGGAGCTTCGAGTGCTACAGGAGCAGAGTCAGCTGATGCCAAATCAAGAGGGAAGTTGTGAGCATTACGTTCGTGCATCACTTCCATACCCAGGTTCGCACGGTTGAGCACATCTGCCCAAGAACCAATTACGCGA
>JAHHGV010000088.1 GCA_019359695.1 Brasilonema angustatum HA4187-MV1 | reverse complement strand
ATATTTAAGGAGGAGAAAGCGGTTGCCGATGGCAACCGCTTTCTCCTCACCTCAAAATGATTATCATTATTGTAAAAACCTGGCTTCTTTGTTTTTATTGATTAATTTATTCTTTGGAAGTCCCTAATATAGGGATGAATTGAGGTTTTCTACTCTGCATTGTCCATACTGCAAGTCTACTGAATATTAGAAAAAATGGTAAGCGCCGAGGTAAACAGAATCACATTTGTGTTGATTGTGGTCGCCAATTTATAGATACTTATAGAGCCGCTCCTTGGGCGATCGCAAAACGTGGCTTGAAGCTAGCTCTAGCGCTGGATCAACAACATCAACAATCTATGCAGTTATGCAGCTATTTTCTTTTTCAATTTCTCTTGAATAAATTTAGAGCAACCTAGAGCTGTTAGAAACAACCCTAAACCTGCGCTTGTAGAGGGTTCTGGGACAGGTGTGGAAACAGACTCGGGTGTCAATACAACAGCACGAAGTTGACCGTTGAAAGTAGCAGCCCCGACGATTTGTCCCTGGTCGTTAATAGCTCTTGCCTGAGTTATGGTAAAACCAGAATCACGAGAAATCAGGGAGTTAAGGTCTTGTAAAATGCCGTCACTGTAAAGAAAAGCACGAATTCCAATCCCACTGTTTGAATAAAAGTTAGGATTGCTGCCCGAAAACCCAATAACCTGACCGTTGTTGTTGATGTCAAGAGCAACGCTGTAAAGGTCAGTAGGAAATAGTCTACCAAGGTTAATCAGATTTGTACTACTACTGTACAGAAAAGCCTGACCATTACTTATGCTTGTGGGGGCTGAAACTCCGACGACTTGACCTTTATCATTGATGCCCTCAGCTGAGGAGTAATTGTCACCAGGGAGAGTGCCCAAGGCAGTCGTTGTGCCATTTTGATACAGGAAAGCTTTGTTAGTGTTTAAAATGCCAACTACCTGACTCTGGTTGTTGATATCATATGCGACAGTACCTTCAGTGCCGAAGTTAACTACCGTTCCGTTCTTATACAAAAACGGACCATTTTTTTGCGCTCCACCCACTATCTCACCTTTATCGTTGATGGCATAAGGGATAGCATTATTAAGAGCGACGAGGCTTTGTGTTCTGCCTTGGCTATACAGTAAGGGGTTATTCCCAGTGAAGTTGTTTTCATTAACCGAATTACCTACCACCTGACCAAAGTTGTTAATACTTGTAACGGCGATATCACTGTCACCAGAGAGAGGTTTGATTTCAGTCACCTGATCATTGGTATATAAGAAAGCACGATCTGGACTCCCGTTGCTGCTGCCTTTACCTGAGTCAAAGATAACTTGACCAAAATTGTTGATGTCAGTAGCGTAACTGTAATCTGAACCTACCAAGGAGCCTAGATCGGTTATTGAGTATAAAGATGCTGCCGATACTGTATTTATGCCTGAGCCCATGACTACAGTGAATAAAAAAGTACCAGCGGTTGCTTTCGATAAAATTTTCATCAGACAACTCCTTAACCTTAATTTCAAAATGGTTTAAGTAAATGCAGCCTGATGTCGCTATCTTGATTGATATAGGAATCCGGTTTGATTTCTGAACAACTCGTCAGGGCAGGGAACAGGGAACAGGGAACAGGGAACAGGGAACAGGGAAAAAGCAATAAAGGTATACTGAGTTTTTTTCAAAAATCAAATAGGAGTCCTATAGTTTCTTTGTTTTCTGTGGATATGCTTGAATCTACCATGAAGTTTGCACTTTGATGAACAAAAGACCTACTTTGTCCAATGTTTCAAAATGTTTCAAAATTTTACTCTACAAGCCAATTAACAATTTGAAACCTCGTTCATAAAGCCTTTAAAATCATCCCCATCACAAAACCAACAATCAACCCAGAAGCATGACCAACAAAGCTAATCTGTGGAGTTGTCAGGTCAAAGATGCTCTGCAACACAATAACTGCTAAAATTCCTCGTAAATTTCTAGCAGCAACGCGTGTTCTTTTCCTTAGCCACTCGTGTAACAGCACAGCAGTAAAACCACCAACAAGACCCATCACACATCCTGATGCACCAACTACAAAATCAGATTGAGAATATCCCAAAACTGACATATAAGTCACAGCCAGCATAGAGCCAATTGCACTAGCAAAATACAACAGGAAAAATTGCGGTGTTCCGAAGGAAAGTTCCATCAAGCGACCGAATAAATAAAGACCCAACATATTTAGGAATAGGTGCAAGAACCCGAAGTGAAGAAACGCAGCTGTTAACAAGCGCCACCAATCTCCTTTAACAACTTCTTGTGGTACTAATGCACCTAAACGATATAAGTTATTGAGGTTGGTGCTACCTCCTAGTTTCACCTCTAGGGCAAAAGCAAGTACATTTAAAGTGATAATAAAATATGTAGCGATCGCAAAACGTGGCTTGAAGCTAGCTCTAGCGCTGTATGTTGTTTCATACTCTATTTCTGTAATAATTTTAAATAAAATTTCTTGTGATTTTTCAGTAAGTAATGTGTTAGCGATAACCACAGGACTAGATAAACGTCTTGCAACTGCGTTACGAATGCAAACATTGTTACTATCAGCAAGACTCAAAAATTGCTCGACAGCTATAACTTCTCTTCCAGCGGCTTGATCAACTGTTGCTAGCCAAAATAGTTTGATGGTGTTGGAATAGTCCGCTAGTGAACCACTCAATAATCTCGCGACATATTCTGTTTTACCGCAGAAGGCTAGCACATACATACGCGCTAGATTTTGTGTTCTTGGGTTAAGTATTTTTTCCAGGCTTGGCTGATAGCGCTCCCAAGCTTGGAGCATACCATTCAAATCGCCAGTTTCTCCAAGGGTTCTCAGATAGCAAACCAGCATATCAAAATCCTTGCGCAATACTGCTTCGTTTAGGCTATTCTGTATCCACATCAGCAATTCTTCCCAACGAGCATCCATTTGGTAAAGGCTGACAGCTGCGGAACGACCAGTTGGTGTTGTAGCAGTTTGATAACGGTCTAAAATTGCAACAGCTGAAGCTCTTGCTCCACGCTGACCCAAATCCAAAGCGTATAACAATTTTGGTTGCTCACGCCAACCATCCAAGGGATGCAGCCACCAAATCAGACTCGCCACTCTGCTTGCTTGACCAAAACGTTGTTGGTCAATAAGTTGGTCAACTTTCTTGTGACCAATATTAGGCAAAATAACTAAAATTGCCCACAAACATCCACCAATCAACCCACCCAGAGATGGAGTCAGATAAGACAAAAGTGCTATTGTAACTAAGATTAATCCTGATACTAAAATCCAGCCACGATTATTATTAGTTCCAGATAAAGATGCGCTCATCATGGTCGAGATGCATGATAGACAGACCATCCAAGTCAATATGTGATTAAGATCCATTTCTTTTACAATAATCAGGAAGTACCTGGTTGTACAGTGATAACCCAATCACTACTCATTGGTTAATATTTCTGACAATTCTTTACTCTCAACAACAGTGTCGGAAAAATCAGGTTTAGAAGCAAGTTGCCAACTATCTAATGCATCTTTGATCACACCTGCTACGGGTACAGCAATAAGTAATCCCAAAACTCCACCAATGTAAGTTCCTACTAGTAAAGAAATTAAAACCCAAATTGGTCTAAGTCCTGTAAAACTACCTAAAAGTCTTGGAGCGATCGCTTGGTCAATTAATTGGTCAATGACAACGGCTACAGCTAAAACCCTTGCTGCTAGCCAAAAGTCATGTGAAGCTATAATCAGAGTAACTACAGCAAGGCTAACAACATCACCGAAGGGAATTAAACTTAAAATCCCGACTCCCAAACCAAAGAGTAAAGCAAATTGAACTTGAAGAACGAGAAACACTATAGTTAGTGAAATACCCATTAGGAAAGCTAAAGCTACCTGACCAATTAAGTAATTTTGAAAATTTCTTTGAACAGACTGCCTTAACTGCTGACCAAAACTCAAAGGTAATTTTTTAAAGAAACTATCCCAAATTCTCTCGCCATCTAATAGCAAATAGAAAGTTAACACCACTGTAATTAAAGCTTCTGAGATACTATCAATAGTGTCGATTGCAATAGTAAAGATTTCATCTACCAGATACTCTAACTCATTAGGTAGGCGATTTACTATTTGAGTAAAAATCTGATTAATATTTACTTTTAAACCGAGACTAAGTATCCAATCATTAATATTTTTGAATTCAGACTCACTAGAATCGATCCATTGAGGAAGTATTGTCACCATTTCATGAGACTGCTGTAAAACAACAGGCAACAGAGTCAAACCTAAAGCAAATAGAATTATTACAGATGTTATAAAAACTAATGCCACTGCATAATTTTTTTTCACTCCCCGTTGCTGAAGAATCGAAACAGGATAATTGAGAATAAAAGCAAGTAAACCTGCTAAAATAAAAGTTGTTATAAGGGGTTTAAAATATAGAATAACTCGAAACGCTAGCCAGCCATTGAGAAAGACTAGCGGGAATAATAGTGTCAAAATTAACAATGGCAGTAATTTGCTCAGTGAAATATTCATATTAAATAGTCGAAATTTTTAGTTTGGCAATGCCCATTTATCATATTAAATCTAATTTCCAACAAAGCATTCAACAAAAATACTCAGACTGTGGTTTTGATACTCTTACCGTCCATAACTAACCATTGTTGTTAGATTCAGTTGCAGATAATCTCTTACCCAGCTGTATAGCTATTGCCAACTCTATTAGGACATATAGCAAGGAAGAGGGAACAGGGAATAGGAAATAGGCGTGTGAAAGTCTGATGATGTCCGTTTTTGCTCATCTCCCTCTTTTTTATACAAGCTAGTTATGCGGCACATAGTCTGGTTGTTGGCTCCTGAGGGGACGAGGCAACGCCCCCTCGTGCCAGATTGAGGCTACCCGATAATCTCCGCTTACTCCACTACAGTTAGCTGGTGATCCGTTTTAGTACACTTAAACTTTTTTCGGGGGCGATCGCCGACTTTTAGTCTAAACTCCAGTAAATAGAGACGCGAAATTTCGCATCTCTACACGTTTGAAATTTCTACCGTATTGCTATATCAAGTTCGTTTCATTGTCCGTAACTAAAATGACCTCACCCCTAAGCCCTCCCGTCAGTGAGGAGGGCTTAGGGGTGAAAATTGCTATATTTAGTTACATTCAGCTAATGATATATCCATTGCTCAATCTGAGCTTTAGCCTTCAGGACCTGTTTCTGAAGATGGCGTCGTAGGTTTAAGTCTTTCCCGCCACGAACGTGTTGGAGGAGAAGAAGTTGAAGTTGAGGGACGGGAGTTGTTTGCAGGTTGTGTATACTCTCGTCTACGCCTTCTTGGAGTTGAATCATTAGAGTTTTCTGTTCGATAGCGTCGCCGTGAACGAGATGATTGTGAGGATGACTCACTACTAGAACTTGATTCTTCACTACGATAACGACGACTATAGCGCCTTCTAGGTGTTGAGATTTCCTGTTGTTGTTGTTGCTGATCCTCCTGATAATAGCGTCTTCTATATCTGCGTCTTGTAGATGAACGCTCTTCACCACTATCATCAGAATTTACTTGTTGACTTCGTCGTCTGTATGACCTGCGAGTATCTTGTTCATCAGATTGCTGGTCATCAGAGGTAATAGCGCGATTGATAATTCGCCTAGCTTTGACTGGTACTGCTTTAATCGTAGCTTTTCGACCTTCTAACTTGGGTCTTTCTGGAAACTTTTCAACCGGTATTTCCTTGACGGCTTTTTCCATAAATTCATGCCAGGTGTTAGCAGCACTACCGCTGCTACCGTCGGTGGGTTTGTTGTTGTCGTTACCCAACCAAACCCCTGTCACCATTTGGGGAATATACCCAATAAACCATAAATCGCGAGCATCATCGGTCGTGCCAGTCTTGCCAGCAACGGGTCTACCTAATTGAGCCGCACGACCGGTTCCATTTAGCACAACATTACGAAGCATCCAAGTCATGATAGCAGCACTGTCTGCATCGATCGCCCGCTCTTGCTTAAACTTGGCAGACCAAATGACTTTACCTTGACGGTCAAGGATACGGGTAATACCATGAGGTTGTACGTGTAGGCCTTTTGTGGCGAAAGAACCATAGGCACTGGTCAACTCTAGCAAATTGACTTCAGAAGAACCCAGCGCCAAGGAATACATCGGTTTGAGTTCCGATTGAATCCCCATCTTGTGGGCAAGTTGGATAGTTGGTTGAAAACCCACTTTCATTAGGATTCTCACCGCAATAATGTTAACCGATTTGGTGAGGGCGTCTCTCATGCTTAGCATGCCTCGGTAACCCTCATCAAAGTTTTTCGGTTCATAACCATCTACAACTAGGGGTGCATCGAGGTAGGTGTCGTAAGGATCCATCCCGCTTGCTATAGCAGCTGCATAAACAAACCCCTTGAATGTTGAACCTGGTTGACGCTGCGCCTGAGTGACACGATTAAATTGGTTCTTACCAAAATCTTTTCCCCCAACCATTGCCTTAATGTCACCATTGCGGGGATCAATGGCAACCAAAGCCGCCTGCTTGAAGTTTTCCCAGCGCCCCTGATTTCGCAGCGTTTTTTTCACAGCTGCTTCCGCCGCTTTCTGCCAATTCAAGTTCAAGCTCGTTTCCACTGTGAAACCGCCTGCTTGCAGTGCTTTGGGGGAAACATACTTGGGCAATTCTTTTTGAATGTAGCTAATAAAGTAGGGGGCTTCTTCTTGCCATCGTTTGGGCGGACTTGGTTTGAGCTGAATTGGTTCTGCAGTTGCTTTTTGTTTTTCGGCTGCTGTAATAAATCTATCTTCCAGCATCCGCTGTAGTACCAAATCTCGCCGTTGTTTTGCCTCTTGTTTATTAACTTGTGGCGAAAAGCGATTTGGGGCAGGAGGTAATGCTGCAATTATCGCCATTTCATCCAAGGTGAGTTGATCCACAGATTTACTAAAATAAACCCATGCTGCATCTGCGACACCGTAAGCACCAGAACCCAAGTAAACCAAATTCAGGTAGCGTTCTAGAATCTCGTCTTTGGACAATTGCCCTTCTATTTTTTGTGCTAATCGGGCTTCCTTAATCTTGCGCCAGAAAGTTTTCTCTTGTTTGAGAAACAGAATTCTTGAGAGTTGTTGCGTAATGGTACTACCACCTTCCACCACGTCTTGCGATCGCATGTTATTTAAAACTGCTCTAACTATTCCTTGGGGGTCAACTCCGTTGTGTTCTTTGAACCTTCTGTCTTCTGAAGCAATAAAAGCTTTTTTAAGTTTATCTGGTATTTCCTCTATTTTTAACTGTTCTCTAGTTGCTTCACCTTGTTGTTGTATAATACTACCATCAGCAGCTTTTATAGTCAGTGTACGTTCTCGAACAATTGCATTAAGTTCCGCTTTATCTGGTAAACCTTGGTCTATTGCTCGAATTCCGTAGGCAATGGCAATAATTCCACTACTTATACCCAAGCCTGCCCAAAACCAGTAACGACGATAAAGGGGTTTGTGACTGAGCGGAAGTTTGGAAAGTATTTGGTTCAGTAATTTGTTTTGCCTTGCTGGCTTGGTTGGTGTTGTCTTATCATTTTCATTTGTTAATCCCTCTTTCTCCTCATTTTGATCGCTAGCCGGCGAGTTTAGTTGAACCTTATCAGCTTCACTCGACTTTTCTGGTCGTTCCTTGAACCAGGAGGTAAACTTAACCACGTTAATTCCTCACTTCAAGCAGTTGCAATCTAACCACCATCCAAAGTTTTTTGATCATTGCACTACATTCGTGATAGTATATCACCCTAGTAATGATTGGATATATCGTTTTTGCTAAAATTTTTGCTGTAGTTTTGTGTTTTTATTTATACAAATTTTATCTTTTCTCATTCCATCAAGCAATAGTACTGCTGAAAAAATATAAAACACAAAAACAAAACAGGCAAGCAAAATACGTTACTTAATAAAGGTTAATAGTGCGATCGCCCTTGGCAGTAAAATTGGTCATGATCCTGTGCGACAAGAAGCTTGAGAAGTAAAAAAGATAGGTAGGCTGTTCTGAAGTACACTTGTTGGTGGCTACTAAGTTTACCACTAACAGATACAGACAACGCTGATTTTGACATCTTCTCAAAGCCTTAGTCTGTATATATTTAAAGCAAATTATTGAACTATGCCACTAGGTAGAGAATTACCCCAGCTGCTCAGACAGCGCTTGTACTATAAAGGACGCAAATTTGATTTTGAGGTTAATCGCTTACGATTACCTAATAACGCAGAAGGAGAATGGGAATGCATTCGTCATCCAGGTGGCGCTTTAGCTGTACCCGTAACTTCAGAAGGTAAACTGATACTTTTGCGCCAGTATCGTTTTGCGGTTCAAGGAAGAGTGTTAGAGTTTCCTGCTGGTACATTGGAACCAAACGAAGATCCCCTAGAGACAATTCAGCGTGAAATAGAAGAAGAAACTGGCTACCGTGCCCAAAAGTGGCAAAAACTAGGAGAATTTTTTCTCGCTCCGGGTTATTCTGATGAAATCATTTATGCTTATTTAGCACAAGATTTAGAAAAGCTTGAGAAAGCACCAACACAAGACGAAGACGAGGATTTGGAAACAGTATTTTTCACACCAGATGAGCTAGAGAAGTCTATTCTTGACGGTGAGCTACTTGATGCTAAATCAATTTCTAGCTTTTTCCTAGCTCGTCCGTTGTTGAATCAGTTGAGTTGATAATGTAGAGCAGCTGTAAGCAACCCCCAAATTGAATTTGGGGGCTTCAGCAAACGTTGAAGCCCTAGCTTACCAGACTAAGTGGTTAGCGCACTACGTTCAGAACAAGCGTTAAAGTTCCTACCTACAAATGCGTAGCTAGTTTGTAGCTCTAGAACCAAAAGATTAAACATCTGTATGGGTTAAGGAAGTGTGTTTTGGATAGTACCGATTCTGAACATTGTCAAAGCTCACATTACCTTAAAGGCTTGCCTTGAGGGTAGTCGAAAGGAGGGACATTTATGTCCAAAGTTTTTGTAATAGATTCAGAAGAAAGGGACAAAAGACATTAGGGAATTCCTCAAAAAAGACCCATCAAAGTTAGAGAATATTCTTAAACAAGCTAAAAAACCATTGGCAGGTGCTGCCGCAGTTAATACAACTAGGTTTGCATTGCTGGAAGTGTTAAAAGCAACTGGTTTATCAGTAGAAACAGGATCAGGAGGATTGACCAAATTCAACCGCACTCAGCAAGGTCTAGACAAAACGCATTGGCTTGATGCTGGGTGTGTGGGGAAATCTACGCCAATTCTCAAAGTCAAGAATGTAAAACCCTTGCTGATCACAGCAAACGGGCACGGAACCCGTCAACTATGCCGAACTGACAAATACGGTTTTCCTAGTCGTCATTGCTCAAGAGCTAAATTTCATTTTGGTTTTCAAACTGGAGATGTTGTTAAGGCAACCGTTACTTCTGGGAAAAAGGTTGGTCAATATGTTGGAAGAATTGCAACTCGTGCAACAGGCAGTTTTAACGTTGCAACTAAGACTGAGTTAATCCAAGGCGTTAATCACAGGTATTGCAAACAGATTCACAAAAAGGACGGTTATTCATATGCCTAATTTGGAGAATTTGACGGTTTACCCAGGAAAGTGCCGAAGGGTTGAGAAATCAACCGTGTCGTGTTTCCTCCGTGGCTTGAAAGCGCACGGTTTCCACACTCCCGTGAGGTCAGCATGAAAAAAAGTAAAGCCTTTAACACTGCGGGTAAACTAACTGCACTTTTATGCTTGATCACCATCTTCCTCACGCCTTTTGTCATTGTCAACGCAGGTGAACGGGGGGTATTGATGGAATTTGGAAAAGTACAACACAAAATATTAGGAGAAGGGATTCATGTTATCATCCCTGTTGTTAATACAGTCAAAAAATTAAGTGTTCGAGTTCAAAAACAAGACATTTCGGCTGAAGCCTCCTCGAAAGATTTGCAGGATATTTTTACAGATATAGCACTGAATTGGCATATTATTCCAGAGGAAGTAAATAGTATCTTTCAACAAATTGGGGATGAAAAAAATGTTGTAGACCGGATTCTCAACCCAGCAATTGAAGAAGTTCTCAAGGCAGTTATGGCAAAGTATACTGCTGAGGAATTAATTACTAAACGAGGAGAAGTAAAAACCGAAGTAGACGACGCATTAACGACACGATTAGCAAACTATCATGTCGCAGTCGATGATGTTTCTCTTGTGCATGTTCAGTTTTCTCAGAAATTTGATGAAGCAGTAGAAGCGAAACAAATTGCCGAACAAGAAGCAAAGAAGGCAGAGTTTGTAGCGCTCAAAGCATCAAAAGAAGCAGAGGCAAAAGTTAATCTTGCAAAAGGACAGGCTGAAGTACATAAATTACTAAATGAAACTCTAACCCCAGAAATTTTGCAAAATCGAGCATTAGATAAATGGGATGGCAAGTTGCCACTTATTCTTGGTGAAGGCAAGCCAAGACTATTAAACATAAGCGAAATTTTTAAGCCTTATCAATAAATAATACAAAACTTAATTTTATATAGGACTCCTATTTGATTTTTGAAAAAAACTCAGTATACCTTTATTGCTTTTTCCCTGTTAAGCGTTCTCCTATGGCTAACGCCACGCCTTACGGTGAGTCCAGCGCTGCGGGAGGGTCTCCCTCCGCAGGCGACTGGCGAACCCGGAGGGCTATCGGGGAAGACCTCCGGTCTCGCTGCGCTTTAGACCTTTGGGCGTGCGCTTTGCGCATACGCCAGTCCCCCAATCTCCTGCACCAGACGCTACGCGCTCCCTGACGGAAACCGCCCCCTACGGGGTTCACCAGTCACCTGCGGAGGAGCCAGTACTTGATGAGGGAGGGTCTCCCGACCTAGGTATCTGGCGTTGGAAACTCTCCCGCAGTACTGGTTCACCAAGACGGGGGCTAGACTCACCGCTCAAACAACTCTTGGCAAAGCCTTTGAATGACAGTCAGATTGTCTGCCTTGATACAGAAAACACAAAACAAGACATTGTTTGATGAAAATTAATGAGACTTTTAGACATCATCTCAAACATAAAAAATGAGAAAAATAATCTAAAATCAAATCTTATCTTAATTTTTTTAAACAAACTACACATTATTTTATTTTCTAATACTAAAGATAGATAAAAATTCCTCCAAGGGATTGATGAAAAAAAAATTAAAAACCTGGATAAATAAAATCGAAGGTACTTAATAAGAACCTAGAAAATTAATTTTACTCTTGAGGTTAAGAAAGCATGGTTATGGGTGTAAATAAGCGTGCTGTAGGTGTGTTTTCTAATCGTCGAGATGCAGAAGGCGCACTCTATGAGTTGAGAGAATCCGGTTTCCCGATAGATAAGGTATCTGTCATCAAGCGAGATGCAGACCGCAACGATGAGATTGCGGGCACCGAAGTGCGGGAAAATATCGGTAATAAATCTGATGAAGGCGCTACAGTTGGAGCTGTTTCTGGTGGTGTGTTGGGCGGATTAACTGGTTTGTTAGTCGGTCTTGGCACATTAGCAGTTCCAGGAATTGGTCCAATTATGCTTGCAGGAGCAACAGCAACAGCCCTGGCTACAACTGCAGCAGGAGCTGGTATTGGTGCTGCTGCTGGTAGTTTACTAGGCGCATTAGTTGGTTTGGGAATTCCTGAAGAAAGAGCCAGAGTTTACAACGAACGAGTAGAGCGTGGAGACTACCTGATCATCATAGATGCCACAGACGCAGAAATCGCTAGAGCAGAAGAGATTTTAAAACGGCGGGGAATTGAAGAGTTTGACGTTTACGACAGATCTGGAGTCACAAGTGGGACAGCCGAATATGTCTCGCCAGCGACTGGACTCTCCTCTGCTCCACGTGGAGGTTTGGGTCAAAATAAACACGCCGTTGGTTACTTCTCTCATCTACGCGATGCCGAAGCTGCAGTTAACGATTTGCGAACAGCAGGTTTTCCTTTAAGTCAAATTTCCCTATTTAACAGGGACTCAACCGCAAGAGAACCTTTTGCCGGAGTTGACTTGAGGGATCGTATTGACGCCACAAGGTTTAGATTTCCTGATGCTCGCACTAACTTTTACAATGAGCGCCTGAATAACGGAGATTATGTCGTCATTATTGATGGTAATGACGATGAGATTAATCGTGCTGCTGGGATTCTAAATCGGCATGGAATTGAACAATGGGAGATTCATGATCCAGCTCTTATTAGTTCTACACAGCCTGTTGGGATTGGTACAGCAACATTGCAAAGAACTAGACGAGCAATTGGCGTCTTTCCTCACCGCCGTGATGCAGAAGTAGCACTGACAGAACTGCGAGATACAGGTTTTCCCTTGAATCAAGTCTCGCTGATTGCAAAAGATACAGATGGCAAGAGCAATATTGCTGGCGTCAATACAAATCTTGAAACAGGCAATAAAGCAGACGAAGGCGCAAAAGCTGGAGCTGCCACAGGTGGTGCTCTTGGCGGTTTGGGAGGCTTGTTAATTGGTCTTGGTGCTTTAACCATTCCTGGTGTTGGTCCTATAATTGCAGGCGGTGCAGCAGCAACTGCTTTAGCTACAACACTTGCAGGCGGAGCTATTGGTGCGGCGGCTGGTGGTTTGGCTGGCGGACTCGTTGGTTTGGGAATTCCAGAAAACCGTGCCCGAGTTTACAGCGATCGCGTTAATAGAGGCGATAACTTGGTGATTGTTGATGGCACAAACGATCAAATCCACCATGCTGAACCAATTTTGAAACGTCGAGGAATTGAAGAGTTTGATATCTTTGATGCCACCGACATAGATGGTGTTCATCACCAAGGTTATGACCGGGGTGTTCGTCGGGAAACGCCAGTTGTGAATACCCCTTCTACCAATTACTCAACAGGGTATGATGCAAATGATCCTGCTGTAATCATTGTTGACCACCGAACCGAAATTGCTTAGTCGTTAGTGGTTAGTTGTTATGAGTTAGTAATTTATAATTATTAACTCATAGTAAGTAATTGCTAAGAATTAACAACTAACTACTATGAAATTATAAAGAATTAATCCAAGAAAGAAACATGAACAAAATCACTCCTTTTTTCATCAGCTGCGTTTTACTTTTTGGTGCTACTGCTTGTCAAAATCCTCCTTCCAAAACTACTGCAGATGCACCTAGTTCCGCGACAGAACAAGCGACACAAGCACCATCTGCACAAGCTACAGAAGCTGCTCAGAAAGATGCTCAGAGTGAGATCCGCAGAAAACAACTAAATTCTGACATTCGTGCTCGTGAGGGGCGGAACGATGCATTCAATGATGGGAGTGCGACAAAGAGAGCTGCACGTGATATTGAAAGCGAAGTTCGCTCCAAGTTAGAAGCTAATATCCCCAACGGTCATTTAACAATTGCAGCTTCAGAAGATGGCACAGTAACAGTATCTGGAACTGTAGCTAAAAAAGACCAGTTAGCTAAAATTGACACTTTGCCAAAACAAATCAAAGGCGTTACAAAAATTGTTAATAAAGCCACAGTTGCTCAGGCAAAAAGCTAAAATATCTGATAAATCAGCTAACTCATAAAACTATTGGGATTGTAGAAAAATAGCAAGACTATCAAACCCAAAGTGAATTAATAAGCTTGTTTTTTGTCATGAATAATTAGTTTAAGAAATTGCGGTCAAGTAGAAGTGAAATTTTCTATTTGACCGTTTTTATAATTTATTTATAGGGGAGCATCCTAAATTTGTAAATTCAATGTTATGCTTCACTGCGTTCTGCTGCCCTCCGGGCACGCTGGGCTAACGCTGCGGACATTTCACGTTTAATTAGGTTGAGCTACTTAATAAAAGAATATTAGTGTTGAGAATAATACCAAATACTTGTTTTATCTATCTTTAGATAGAGGTTTTTGAGTAAGAGCACTTCTAAAGATAGTTTATTCTTGAGTATGGAAAAACATAACCTTATTATTGAACGAAATTTAACAGATTTTTTAACAAGGACATCCATCATTTATGGCTAGCGAATCACCTAACAAAGCAGTAGATTCCTCAGCTCGCGTTGAGAATAATAATTTTGACAGAGGAATAACACCTGCCGAAACAGCTGCTCGTCTTGAAAGAGAACAAGATCTGTTCAAAGGAACGCCTGAAGAAGAGGGAGGTAACAGTATTGACACCACCAAGGGTTTCACAACTGACCAAGAAGGTTTAACAAATAACCACGCGATTGAGCCGGAAATGTACTATGATACACCGGGTGATGCGCGACAAGTAGAAGTAGAAGATACTGCAGAGCGTACTGAAGATCTCGCAGAAGTTAATGAAGATAAACAAGGTGAACTCACAGTAGAGGGTGATCAACGGGGTAAAGGTCCAGGAGCTATCTAATTTTGCTGCTGGAATATTTTTCTAGTGTTCACAAAGGCTGGGTGGCGATGATTGGGGTTTTGTCCTAATTATCGCTTTCTGTTTACTAGAAGAAAATGTTCATATTGCGTTAGCAGGTCAGCTGGATCGTTGTAAATGGCGATAGCTTCGCGCTCTGCATAGCGGCAGATCGCTTCACTCTCGTTGAACATCGTCGAAGCCGCCGTAATGAAACGCAATCACATCCACACCAGCCGCCTTTAAAATTACGCTTTGTAATGCGATTTTGATATTTTCTAAAGTCCACTGCATAAAGACTTGTTTATATTATATTTAGTGAAAAGTTGATCCAATAACCTCTTTCGCTATACTTAGCTTGATTGCGAACAAAAACTGTTTGTATTAATCCTGCTTTTGAGATGAAATAGCTCTAAGATAGATGATTTCCAGTTGCTGACCATCGAAGATTCTTGTGAGAGCATCTTCAGAAATTTTTAGAAAAATCATGAATCCACTGTTCGACCCTTTACTTGCTGCTAGTGCAGTAGCCCAAAAAGGTCCAATCAAGCCCCTTGGTCACCACGAGTTGCTTCTGATATTGCTAGAGTTAGCTCTACTGCTTTTGGTCTCCAGAGGCTTAGGTGAGTTCATGCGTCGAATCAAGCTACCACCTGTGGTTGGTGAATTACTTGCAGGGGTGCTACTTGGTCCGTCGGTGTTCGGCTGGCTTCTGCCAAATTTACAGGAGCATATTTTCCCTAAAATTCAGGCACAGTCTGATCTGCTTTCGGTCGTCTCCTGGTTAGGAGTGCTGTTTTTGCTAGTTGTCACCGGGCTGGAGACAGACCTGAATTTAATTGTCCGCAAAGGCAAAACAGCTCTGGTAATTTCTTTGGGAGGGATTGTCATTCCCTTTGCAACTGGACTGGGTTTAGGCTGGTTTCTGCCAGAGAGCTTTTTAGTCAATCCTAGTCATCGTCTGATTTTCAGTCTGTTTATTGCAACTGCTATGAGTATCTCGGCAGTTCCAGTGATTGCCAAAGTGCTGATGGACTTAAAGCTGATTCGGCGGGATATTGGTCAGGTGACTCTAGCGGCTGGTATGACCGATGATACCATTGGCTGGATTCTCCTGTCTGTCGTATCAGGATTGGCAAGCAGTGGGAAATTTGATTTCCAGACGGTATTTCGGTCGGTTGGTGGAGCGGTACTATTTTTGGGAATCGCTTTTACGATTGGGCGATCGCTCATGTCTTCGGTGTTTCGCTGGGTAGATAATCACATTGGTGGACCAACAGCGAGTTTGTCAGCTCTGCTTATACTAGCGTTAAGTGCTGCTGCTTTTACCCATACTTTGGGAATTGAAGCTGCATTGGGAGCTTTTGTCACCGGGATTTTAGCAGGGCAATCACCGCGTTTTAGTCGGGAGGCGGGGCTGACTCTAGAACTGATTACCTCTGGGTTTCTAGCTCCTATCTTCTTTGCCACAGCAGGATTAAAGGTAGACTTACTGCAAATACTTAATCCTCAGACGTTGGGAATTGGCTTGGTCGTACTGGCAGTTGCTTGTTTCGGTAAATTCACTGGAGCATACATAGGTTCTCGTATCGGTGGTTTGAGCCATTGGGAAGGTATTGCGATGGGTTCGGGGATGAATGCCCGTGGCGCAATGGAGATTATTGTTGCCACTATTGGAGTTTCCTTAGGCGTACTAAACCCGCAGATGTATTCGATTATTGTGATGGTGGCAATTGTAACTTCGTTGATGGCTCCTCCCTTGTTGCGTTGGTCATTGTCCAAGGTGACGATGAGTGATGAAGAAGTTCAGCGGTTGGAGCAAGAACAACAAGCTAGCCGCAGCTTTATCAAGCGCATCCGCCGAATACTCATGCCCACCCAAGGAGGACCGAACGTTAAGTTAGCAGCTCAGTTAGTGAGTCATTTGGCACACCAAAATCCCGTTGAAGTGACGGTTTTATTTGCCAAAAGTGATAAAAAAGCCAAGACGAAATCAGCTAATGCTGTGGCGACTGCTGTAAAAGACACCACCGCAGAAACTGCTATTGCTACAGTAACCGAGAAATTTCATCTACCTGCCGAGTCGCTACTGGAAAGTAAGGTGGAGTCGGGAAGCAACAAAGCTGAGGTGATTCTTAAAGAAGCTTGCAAAGGCTATGACTTGATTGTTATAGGCGCAACGGAACGTCAGCGTTCCAGAGGTGCGCTATTCAGTTTGCTGGTCGATCGCGTAGTTCAAGAAGCTCCTTGCGCCACAATGGTTGTCAAGTCTAATTTATCCGAAGCGGAGGAAGAAACCGATCTGGCTGCTTATCATAAAATTGGTCATATTTTAGTGCCGACGAGTGGCACTGAGTATAGCCAACATGCAGTGGAGGTCGCAAGTACGATCGCCACTCAAACTGGGGCAACAGTTACATTAGTCAATGTCGTCAACCGGACTCAGCAAGAGTACATTCTGTTTGAGCAGCAGACGATGACCTCTGTAACAGATATTGCCCAAAAGATTGTGGATCAGCAAGCTGAGGTGGGGCGGGGACTGGGGGCATCTGTCAAAACTGCAATCCTCACTGGAAGTCCAGAGTTGGAAATTGTCAAGTTTGCTGACGTTAATCAAGTAGACTTGATTGTTATGGCTAGCAGTGTACGTACAGTTTCAGGTCGGGCGTTCTTTGGTCACCGCACCGATGCTATTCTCAACAAGGCACCTTGTCCAGTCGCGGTGATTACGCTTGCTGCTAACACGACGAGCTGTTGAGTCAGCGCTGGTACTGTAGCCGCTTTGGTGAAAATGTGGGAAAAATACCAGCCGTCAGATTAGTTTCCCCCATAACTTTTGCTCGCTCTGGTAAATTTGTTAATTTCAGTGTTGATCGCTTTAAGTTGTCACTAAAGGCTCCTGAGTCACTGTGGAGCAACTGTGGCTTTATTAACAATTTTTGTAACGCCTTTGATTTGTTTTGGTAAAGTGTCAATCTTACCTAACTCGTCTTTGTTAGTTACAGTTCCAGATACTGTTACTGTGCCATCTTCTGAAGCTGCAATTGTTAAATGACCGTTGGGGATATTAGCTTCTAACTTGGAGCGAACTGCGCTTTCAAGGTTAAGTGCAGCAGCTGTTTCTGTTTCATTTGTGACGTTCCTACGGTAACTGCGACGATACGACTCTCGAGTGGACAGGGAATCATCTGGGAAATCATCTGTTGATACTCTTCTTATTCTTCTTCTTCTTGAGGGAGTAGACTCTGGACTGAGCGTGGGAGTAGACTCTGGACTGGGCGTGGGAGTAGACTCTGGACTGGGCGTGGGAATAGACTCTGAACTGGGCGTAAGTACTACACTGGGGCTGAGTTCTATAGACTTTGGACTGGGCGTGGGAGTAGACTCTGAACTGGGCGTAAGTACTACACTGGGGCTAAGTTCTATAGACTTTGGACTGGACAAGGGACTAGACTCTGGACTAGACAGGGAAGTAGACTCTGGACTGTTACTAATAAAAATCTTACCCGCTACCACTGCTGTCACTAAGCCTGCTCCTCCTAAGCCTACCCATTTTAAAAACTTTTGTCGGGTTATGACGGCTGGAGTTGTACTATTTGTTGTTACTGCTTGTTGTTGCTGTCGGCGTCTTTCTGCTTGTTCTTCCTGGCGTTTGCGATTTTCTACATCTTTCTTAGCAAGAATTGGCTGTTCAATTTGTTCCCTTTCATTGTTAGGAATTTGCAAAGATTGCTGTAGCAGGGTAAGGTCACTACGAGTTGCTTGACTGAGGGGATATTCTCGGTTAATTGCTTTTAAGAAAGCTTGCTCATAGCGAACTAAATTCTGCTGATGTTCCTTTTGCCTTTGAACAAATGATTTTTGGGCTGGTTCAGAACTTGCTGATCTATCTGTGCTTAATGAACCGATACTCTCAGAAGTTGAGTTTATCGGTTCAAAGTTTCCTCGCTGACGCACAGCAATTCTTTTAATAGCTTTAATTGCATCCAAATCACCACGGGATACAGCTAAAACTCTCACCCACAATTGCTCAGCTAATGAGAAATCACCGTCGTTTTCTGCTTGAGATGCTTGAAACTTCAATGGTTCCACATCTCTAAGCGTAGCAGTTTGCTCTAATAAAATGAAATACATTTTGTAGGGTGGCTCTGCCTGGAGATAAGGATTTTGTGCAGGCTTTCTATACCGAGCATTCAAATGAGGAACTTGATAACGTAAATATTGTTCTAGACGCTCTACTGTGGCACAATTAGCTTCTCCTTGAATTCGCAGTGCTTGTAATAGCGAATGCGTAAAGGAACCATGTTGTAATTCATCAATTTCCCAAGACTTTTGGTTAGCTGTGCAGGAATAAAAGGTAATAACTCCCTGATGCCTTTGTTCACCAATTCCCAATCCCGCCCGACTAGTTTCATCTCGGCAAGCATCCAAAAATAACACCACATTATCAGCGCCACTGCGGCGCAATCTTTGGGTGATATAATCAACAGGGATTGCTGTATGTTCTACATCACCTGGGTCACTGTCCGAGAACATTAAATAATCTCTATCTTTATATCGATTGCCATGACCTGCAAAGAAAAACCATAAATTATCTTCTGGCTTTAACAAAGGAGATTCAAGATTCTCAAATTGTGCCCGTAAAAATCGCCGTAGATGTCCGAAAGTCGGTTGAGTGGGAATTGGTGGATTCGTTGCAATTGGGGGAGAATCCTCAGTAAAAACGAAAACTTCATCAAACCTGGCTTCTTGTTGAAACCAAGCTGCCATTACAGAAGCATCTCGCTTGGCAAAGTTTAGCGATCGCAGGTTTTCATAGTGATTAATCCCAACAACAATCGCCCAATTCCTACCCATACTCAAGCCCCAACTATTTGCGCTTAAATTTAAAAGTCATCGCTCCTTTTCCCCCAGCTTTACCTCCACCAATGCCAAACAAGCTGATTTGTCCTTCTCCATTAATTTCCACTGATAACTGAACCTCATCCAGCTGCATTTTGGAACTGGGTTCTTCCTCTTCATCAAGCATTTCTCTCATTGCTTGCAGAAACCCCTTCATTTCTTGCTTGAGTTTAGTCACCTCAACCGCTGTGCGTTTAGTACTCACAACTTCTTCTGTGACTTCGACTTCCCTAGTTTCTCCAAGTCTTCCTCCTATATCACGACTGCTTCTAGAACCAGTCGTAGTTTCTGTTTGAGATGTTTCTTCGACAATAATCCAGATTTTTTCTGGAGTTGGGATTTCTTGCGACATACGATAAATTGTTAAACAGCTTTCGATATTAATCAGTTTTCGTAGATGCGCCAGTCTGTTCAGTATAGTTGTATAATGTCTTCAACAAACTCTAAAGGAATTCCGAAGACAATTTGCGGTTTAGTCATCATGAGAAAGGTAAGACTTACGCATACTCTACCAATTCTTGGTGTCTATGTCCTGCGGACACGCTGCGCTTAGCACAGACTTTGCACCATAATTCTTGTCCGCCAAGAAATAAATTTCTTGGCTCAGAGCTACTGTAAGCTAAAGCTTACTGAATATGCGTTCCAGTCCGTTTTCACTCCTAACTTGCACATTTTAGAACCGTTATACAGTAAGGCTTTGAGAAATCTTATAAAAATGTGCTTGTTTCATATTTTGCGGGAGCGTTAATCGCGCCCGTTGGGCGCTCAGATCTTGCACGATTCTCAAGCTTGCATTCTCGTCCACCTGGGATTTAAATCCCAGGCTCATAGGAAAAGTCATCTAAAGATGACTGCATGAGCTTTTCAGTCTACTTTAGTAGACTTGGGCTGTGAGCCTGGGAATTGATTCCCAGGCGGACGAGGTTGTGTTCTTGAGAATGGTGCAAGATGTCCGTTTGAACTGAGATCTTGCACCATTCTCAACAAGCGGGCTTGCAGTGCGAGCCAAAATCTGAAAAAAAGGGCGTAGAGAGAAATTAAAAGAAGGTCATGTCAAACCTCCTTACTTACGCCCAAGAATTAGTT
>JAHHGV010000087.1 GCA_019359695.1 Brasilonema angustatum HA4187-MV1 | reverse complement strand
TAAAAATGCTTCCACAAAAACCTGAGCCTATTTTATTAGCCCAGATTTTTGCCAAGCTTTCTTCTCTCGGTCGTATTCACAATGCTTCTAGTACCGTTCCAGCCTCGTAAATTGGCAAAGGTATTGTCATTAACAAGGTCAGTTATCCGAATTAGTGATACTGCGCTGTTCAACCTCAATGGCTGCTAAAAACGTACTGAGGGCGTCAATGATATAATTGCTTTCCTTCATCGCACGAGCCGCCTCTTCTCTAAAAACGCTATGGGTGACTTCAAACTCTTTTATTAAAGTGGCTTTATCTTTCCGAGCTACTAGATCTCCCAGACGGTTATAGGTGCTAGTCAGCCAGCCAATGGTTTTTCGGCGATCTTCTGAAGCTAATAAAATGTCTACATATAAAGATGAATCTTGCGCGAACAGACGGCTGACGATGTCAATCTCTAAGCGGTAAATTGGGCTAGAGAACTCTAGAGTACGACCGATGTCAATTCCGGCTTCCGCCATAAAAACACCGAGGCTAAACGTACAAAAGTGGCGAATTGCCTGAATACCAATCATTATCTGGTCGTGTTCTTCGGGAGTACATGCAATCAGTTTCCCACCCTTCATCTTTATAAGATCCAAAAACCATTGAAATGCATTATCCTCACGACCTGGACAGACCACAATTTTTTGAGATAAGAATGATTTAGTAGTCGGACCAAACATGGGATGTAAGCCCATTACAGGTCCGGAATGGTACTCAAGCATAATTTGTACTATTGATGTCTTAATGCTAGTAATGTCAGCTAGTGCACTAGTTGGAGCAAGGTATTTAGATAATTTTCGGATTACATCTGCCGTAAATTCAGTGGGAACGCAAACTAAAACTAGCTCTGCCTCACCTAACAGTCTACCTGCATAATCCCAGTCATCTTTTTCAAGAATACTGACATCGTGTCCTGCGACAGATAACTGAGAAGTGAAGAATTGGCCCATTGCACCGCGTCCGCCAACCACGGTAATTCGTCGCGGCTCGAGGCTATCTAAAGAAGTGTCTGCACTATCAAGGGTTGCGACACAAGCTGTGACTATGTTTTCCCAAACAAAATCAGGAACACCATGCTGAGAAAGAAGTGATGTATATTCAGAAATTTGTTCCTGTATGGAAAGAGGTTTTAACTCAGATAGGACTGATATTCTTTCTGCTAAGAGCTTGATCAGCTTATGGTCAATTTCTCTAAGTTTATTTTGCATATAGCAATTTTCAATGAGTTTTACATTCACTCGTTAACTTATGTCGTTGGTCTAGTTATTGCTGGCGATACGCTTCGCGTCAAGCCTCCGGCTTATCGCCTGTGACAGTTGCGTAAGTCCTGTTAGGAATACTCTTGTTTAGTTAGCATAAGTATCTGTTCTAATTCACACCATTTGTCTTGCTCAACTAGCTCAATTATTCTATCCAGATTATAAAGATTTTCCCGGAGTAATTGTAGCAATTCAGCATGATTGAACTGGCGAAAATACTTATTTTCTTCTAAATAGTAGTTTTGCTTGTCAAGCAAATCATGGAATTGGGAAGACATCAACTTTTGACAGGTTTGTTTTATTGTTTTATTCGGTTCATTTTCATTTAGATAAGTTGCAATAGAAGTATAACTGGCGACCAAGGGTAGATGAGAGAACAGGGCGATCGCACGGTCGTGAACTTCTGGACTGTAATAATCTACCTGACACTCCAGTGAGCATAATATCTTTGCTACAGTATTGACAGCGATAGTAGGGGTATTCTCGAGTGGCGTGAGGACATAAGTCATTTCTCTAAAAAAATGAGGTTGGGCTGCGGCAATACCCCGTTGTGTCACACTTGTGGTTATAATAGGGTGCCCTCCAACGAAGTTACTCCACAACGAGGTGATTGTTTTGACAATATAAGTTTTGACAGAACCTACATCTGTTAAGATTGTTGAAGGATCAAGCTGAGGGATGAGTCGCTGCACAGTTGGTAGGATCGCATCTAAAGGCGTGCAGATGAATATGACATCCGCATCTGTAAGTAAAGCTAAGTTTGTATCCACACGGTCTACTACACCGTACCTGATTGCATCCTGACAAGTTTGTTCTCGACGACTAACTCCTATAACTTGATGTCCTAGGCGGCGTAGACCTAATCCTAAAGAGCTTCCTACCACGCCAAGTCCGACAATACCAATATTCATTAACAATTCCTTCAATATATATCAATACTTTGAGATGTGATCAATTCTTTTGTCTGACACAGCAGACATAGTATTAAAGGCAAAACACAGATAAACTTATTAAAAAAGCCGCCACAAAATAGGCGGCAGAGTCTAATACTTATTGGCGGAAATGTACCATGTCCCTACCAAGGATTTTTACGAACGCAAAATTAATTTTCACCAGATGTTTAATGTTATAAGAGACTTAAAGCGACTGAGTGAAAATTCAGTTACTGCTGTCATCCTCTTCTCAAGAATGCAAATTACAGCGCAACTACTTTTATAGAAGGTTTCTCCACAGTGTTCAAATACACCCTCTCTTTTTTACCCTCCTGCTCTAGCTCAAGGACGAACCTGTAATTGTATACACCAGGCTTCAAGGTGCTTAATACCGCCCCTGCCCAATAATAATACACAGGACAATAAGGCGAACGCATCATGTCTGGACCACCGTAAATCTTCATCTCAGTACAGACTTTGGCCTCAGCAAAATCATCATAGTCGCCTTCTTGATCGTCCAGAAAAACAATATTATTGATCTTTGGCATGGGCGGCCATGTACCGTCTGGTCTTTTTTCCATATCCATAGGATAGATGATCCAATTGAGAACCTGCCCTGGCTTACAGATGGTTTGCAAAGAAGCCGTTCCCTGCCCTGTGCCACCCACGCTATTGTCCATCATGTAAAGGGCGTCTTTGAGCGTTCCGGTTCTGACAGCTTTATGAAGGTCAACAATTGTGATTATGTTGAGCTGCACTGAATTGAGCTGCCCTGGATTTTGCTTTTTTAGAGTGGGTGTATCTGCCATAGTTTTTCTCTTGTTAGTTGAACAATTTATGATTCTCCATCAGTGCGGTCACAAAACGTGACCACCAAGACATCAAATCTGCTTTTTAAACACTTAAGTATCTTTAACCACGAATGAGATAGAGAGGAGAAGACGTAGAGATCGACTCTGCTCGAGTGCCTACTTTAAATTTGATGTTATAGGGGACGGATTTGACTTCTTTTTTAACTGTAGCGATCCAGTATGAGACATCAGTACCTTCATAAGTCTTCTTTTCCGGCTCGCAGTAGTTCTTGTCTATGACGATCTCATCGATGGCCGCATAGGCTTCGCATTCCAAGAATATGACCGTCCAAACCAATCGATCTCCTGGCTGCACCGAAGTTTTCAGATTCTCTGTACCTTGATTTGTGGAGCCTTCCTCTGTATTGGTGTCCATAAAATAGACTTGTCCTCTCAAAGAATCTGTCGCCAGGACTCCAACGACATCTATTACAGAGGCGATTGTGATAGTTTTTGGCTCTAAAGCCTGTGTTTTTTGTATTGTTCTTGTCGGCATAACCTGTCTTCTTTGTCTAGTTTGTAGAAAATTAAGCAGTTGACTAAATCATGGGGATCGGGAGGAATCCAACACCTTTACCAGTAAACCCATTAACCTTAGGTTTATTGCTAATTTTGAGATACGCTTCACACGTCATATGCACTGGTACCCATGCCCATTCTTCATTTACGCGGGAGAGCTTGTATAGTTGCACATCCATGGTGTAGGCGTAGGTTCCAGGTCTACTCGTATCGACAGACGCGGCCCAGTACCAGCCGTCTGTCACCATATCAGGAGAACCATATGCAGCCGGATAAATTATGTTCTTATCGACTGCTTCACCACTGATGCCCGTAATGATCGGATTCAGAGAATTGATCTGAGGGATTTTTTCTTCTTCAGAGTCATCAGGGATACAGTCATCATTCATGATTTCACCCGTGACATCCATAATTTTCTGCCCAACAACCCCAAGGTCGTTTGTCGTATCCTGAAATTTATTCTGGACTTTAGTCTTGATCCCCGTATTTTTCGAGATCCTTTTTAGTTCCGCTAAGATAGAATCGACGTCTGTGAATTCGTCATTGTCGGTCATTTCAATTTTATCGGCGAGTGTCTTGAGATCGTCGATAGCCCCGAGATCACTATTTCTCGATTTGTCTGCGAGAAAGGTTTTAGGAAGGGTTGGCGGAAGAGAACCAACGCCATAGGGCAACCAATTCAACACTTGCTCATTCGCCTGGGAACCATCACTAAAATGACTCCCATTAATCGCGGAAATCAATTTGCCAGTTCCTATATTTTCCGACCCTTGCAATTTCATATTGTCGAATAGGTAAGTATGACCTTCCAATGTGTTGGCTTCTACAGCTGCGTTCACATCGATCATCAATATTATTCCAAGCTGTTGGCTCATAAAGTTTCTTTTCCTCCTGAGTTAAAGTTTATTTTCACTCTCGAACTAGCTACGTCAAGCTGCCCATAAAGTGCCGCTCCCGTTAGCGTTGTTTGTTTGCTTACGGTTAAATTCGCTTCAAAGAAGGTGTATCCACGTGCATAATACTGTTCTTGCCTTCATACATCTGAAGCTCTAACCTGTAACGATACTCCACACCTGGTACCATGTAATATGGCACAATTCCGGACCAAACATTCAAATGAAGCTCGTCGCTTTCAAGGTTCCCACTGTCAACTGAGGGCTGGCTAACAACGCTACCGTCTGGACGAATAAAAGTAATACTTCTGATTGCCGCAGGTGTCTGCAAATCAAGCGCTAAGATTGTCCAAGTTATAGTCTGTCCGGGATAACATAAAGTACACAAGTTAGGTGTTCCTTGATTGCTACTACCATACGGACTATCGTCCATCATGCAAAGGTTGCCATTTAGCAGCGTTCCACCGGAAAGCGATTCAATGACATCAACAACACTGAATATGCTGATTTTTGATTCCATAATTTTCCTCCTGTTGTTTTACTTAAAAACTTTTCTCCAATCAAAGGAATATGTTTGGGAGAAACTCTGACAAAATCAAAAGCGCTTATTTAAGGGTCTTGGAGTATTTTGCAACACTTATTGACAGCAGTATCAACAACAATACACGCCAAGCGCTGCAAAATGCTCATATTATCCGTTCAGATCTCGGTAAAAATTTAGCGCTCAGCCCATCTTTTTTATGACTCATGCATTGTACAAATTGATCACCTTTTTTATGAAGTAGACTCGGTTTTTTCAGCTTTCGGTGATCAACTTCAGATCAATAGTTTAAGTCTAGTGAACCGCATACATTGCTAAAACATTGTGGGACAATCAGGTAGAAGCACTAAAGACAATATTAGATGTTTGGGATTTACTGTCAATGCGTCAAATATTAAAATGTTCCGAACTTGTCAATTTGCAACCTACTCTATTCCATATAAACTAGGGATTTAGGATTGCTTGTCATGATTTCATTATACAATGAAAGTTCCTCAATAATTAACTGAGTTTTAAAAAACATCTCTGATCAAAGGAACCTTGCCTACTTGAGTTCTATAAATCTCGTCAGACCACTTTTTCACGAGTTTTATTTCAAAGTTATACCCACTCATATCAATGTAATAAGGATTAGCTTCACCTTGATTAAATATAGATAAAGAGTTAGTTAAAGCTTGAACAAACAAATTCCTTCTCCCTAGCACTCCTAGCATATTTTCCATTTTGACAAACAAAGTGTTCACATCATCTACCGAAGCAATTAGTTGCAAAACTTTCTTTGTGCGATAATTTAAAAACTGAATTTCGTGAGCCAACGCTTCCAAATCAAAAACACCAGTCTCTTTGAATGAACGGCACAGGGAAGCGTAAGCCCGAGGAGCAGAGTATTGTGTGTCGCCAAGGTGAATAATATCCCCACTACGACCTGAAAACTCGAATTGTTGGGTCTTCGGTCCTGGTCCGTCTAAATTGGGGCGACGGATCATCCTGTCTCCCGATTTAAACCTCGGAAACGGTACTTCATGGCCATGAAGTCGAGTCACAACCAACTCACCTTCTTCGCCTTCAGCAACCCAACGTCCCTCCTCATCTACAATCTCAATCAGATGCAGCCCTGGAACAGCAGCCAAATAAGGAGATTCTGGCTTCAACTGCAAGCCAATAGCTTCGTTTTGAACCGTAGCAAAGTAGCTCAAAATTTCTAAATTGGGATAAAGCTCTTTTAGCTCAACTTGCTTGCGAAGTGGTATTACCCCACTACCGTACATTGCTACGCGGAAACTTTTTCTTGCTTCTTCATGCAAGCCAATGCCAAGATCGCTCAGGATAGCGATTCCTGCCGAAATTGCCATAATCGCTTTCGGTCCCTCATACGACATTATGTGTTGAAAGACTTCTTTCATGACCGGACCTGCGCCAAGATAGTTGATACCTGGGATGTGCTGCAAAACACCACCAACCATCGTTCCGCTACTCCACATCTGAAAATCTGCCAACGTGGTAGCAACCCACTTCGGATGATCTCCTGCTAGGTAATCACCTAACATATATTCGCCGATGAATTCTCCCGCAATTTTATAAGTGTCTTGTAACTCTCGTAAGGAATAAACCATTTCAACAGGCAAGCCACTACTGGTTCCACCACTGGCAACAATTTCAAAACCGCCATAGCTTAAAGGGACGACCATACCTGGTCTAGACCCCATAAAAACCTCACCCATGACACTTTTATCAGAGATAGGCATTTGCTGCCACTCCTCGAAATTGCGGGGAGTTCCCTTCAACTCTGATTGCTCAATACGTTCTTTCCAAAAAGGATTGAGCATTAAAGTATTTGTCATTTGTTGCAAACGGCGCAACACTAAAGCATTTTGAATAGAGTGGTCAATTTCACTGTATTTCGTCTCGCAAAGGCTTTCGCATTTCTTCATTTTTTCAAAGAATGAAGGCAGTTTTACCACTTCATCAATTGATTTCGGCTCCAACTCATTAGGTGGAATTAACCGATTAACCAACTCTTCAGGAGATATAGAAATTGATACCGATTTAGTTTGAGTCATGACATTTCTCTTCATTTTTTGGGTTTTGTATTTAGTCATCAAATTTTTTGCTTGGTGAGTAATTCTTGTCCAGTTTTTCTGATTTCACTCAGTAACATACGGAAGTGATCAGTATCGATCTGATGATTCATAAAAACGACGCGCAAGGCTCCGATTCCATCAATATCAACTTTCGAGATGAAGAATTTTCCTGCTTCTCTAAGCCGATTTCTAATTGCAACCTGAAAATCAGGAAACTCTCTCTCATACAAATTTGAGGGTAGATAACGAAAGCAGAGAATGTTAGCTTCTGGTTGATGAAGCGTCTGGAAATCCGGTTCATCTTTCAGTATTCGATAAGCTTGCTCGGTTAACTGACACAGATATTCAATCTTGTCAGCAAACAACGCTTTTCCATAAAGCGCCCATAATACCCACAGGTTCATGATCAGCGGTCTTTTTGTACACTCAAAATTCTGTTGTGCACTATCGAACTCAGTATAAAGATCTGGCTCTTTTTCGAAGACATAACTGGCATTCTGACGGAAGGCTCCATAGCTCTTTTCTTTGTTCTTGTAGAAAAGAAGGGTACACACCGCAGGCAAAAACATCATCTTGTGTGCGTCCCAGACAAAGGAATCTGCTTTTTCAATTCCTTTCAATTTGTAGCGCAACTGATCACAAACTAGTAGGCTAGCACCGTGAGCGCCATCGATATGAAGCCAGAGATTTTTCTCTTTAGCTATCTCCGCTAGTTCTTCAATCTGATCAAAAGCTCCCACTGACGTGGTTCCTGCAGAAGCCACCAGACAGAAGACCTTCAACCCTCGTTCCTCTGCCGCTAATAGCGTAGGTCGCACTTTCTCTATACAAATTTGCTTTTCTCGGTTAATAGGCAAGCGGACGATCTGCTTCTCTCCAATTCCCAATATGCCCACAGCCCGACAAACACTGTAATGTGCATCCTCACTTATAGCGATCGCCGGACGATATTGCCCTTCTACTCCAGAAATCCCTTCAGACCAAATCTGGGGAAACTTATCATTCCTAGCTGCCAAGAGGGCTGTCAAATTACCTAGTGTTGCCCCGGAAGTCGTTACCATAGCAAAACGCTCTGGCTCCCAACCAATGAATCGGTTCAACTCATCGGCCATAATACGCTCAACCACGTTCGGCAACTGTCCGGCTTCATAAAACGACGACGGCTGATTCACAATCGAGCTGATAAAATCAATAACACCTGCCAAGGGAATCACACCGGAAAATTGTCTCCCCATATACCCTGGCGAATGAACTTGTATCCCGGTTTTAATATACAAGTCAATAATCTCCCCTAGCTTTTCTTCATCTAAGGAAGCAATGCACTCGTGTTCCTCAGTCATCAAATCCTTTGCCGCTTGTAACAGCTCATAAGGATTGGTCAGCGCCAGACCCCGTATTGAGGAGTCTGCCAAATATTTTTCCAATTTAGAGATAACAATCTCTGCATTTTTCCGAAACAACTTCGGAGCAAAAACATCGCGCTCCAGCTCTGTTCGTTTCTCAGTATTTAGCTCTTGATCGAAAGAGTCTAAACTGATTCCGATAAAATCTGTACTGGATAAATACATTAAATAGTCTCCTGAGCGTTACAGCCGTCTAAGTAAGTCGGCGGGAAAAATTCTAACTATGTAACGAAAGATAAAGAATTCTGACTGGAGTGAAATTTAACACGCTGTGTACGGTAGTTCCCTCTTTCTCTTCTAGCTTGAACACCATCAATTACTGAATAAGCTAGGTCTAACTCATCGTCAAACATTTTTCCTGCTAGTTCGTTTTTTTTGAGATGTTGCCATTCCAGTTCAATTGGATTCATCTCAGAACAATATTTAGGTAGGTTGAGCAATCTTTGGGCCTCTTGGGTGGCGGCGAAAAGCTCTCAATAATTTTTACTCGATAGCCTGGTAGCAAATCAGGCATTGTTGCGTTCAGATGCCGAATTGTAGCTTCCATTTGTCCAGCGACCTCTCTGACTAACTCCCCATTGATAGTCGGTTCGATACCATTGATTTTGTTGTAGACCGAGGTAACTCAAACACCTATTTCTTCAGCAGATGCTTGGTGGGCTGCATGTACTGATGGGTGGACTCCGCAGACGACAAGGCGAATCTTATTGACGACTGTGGAGAATAATAACTCGCGAGTGTACTGGGTTTTTGTACTACGTTCAAACAGTTCATCCAGAATTTGGGGACATAACGCTTTTTCTAAAAGCCCACGAACCATCACGGAAACTGGACTTTCTTTTATAAATCGCTCAAACACCTGCCAAGCGCAACATTTCTCTTCTCCACCCAACAAAGTTTCACCTATGCATGAGCAAACTACAAATCAAGCCATTACACAACACCTTGAAAGGGCTAGTCCTAAAGTTGAAGTTCAGGGTTTTGCATATGTGACACTAGCGTAAATTCTGTTAAAATAAAAGCGCAACTTTGCAGCAGAACTGACAGTTGTGCCCAAAGATTGATCGCAAAAGGTATTGATAAACTCCTACTCACCTTACACTGGTGGAAGATTACCTATCTCCTTTATCTTCTTTCTTGGCTTAAGCGGTTTTTTATAGCGATAATCTTCTGGTGAGAAAGAAGTAATCACTTTTGCTAAACAGCTCAAAGGGTGAGTGCTGCGTCAGTCGGCACAACTTTTGCATATGCAAAGGCGAGTGCTGACATAAAAGAACAGTGAACTTCTAAAGCGGGTGTTATATGACCATAAAATTCAAGATTTCTAGCTGCACAGGCATCGTGAGCAACAGTACACTCAAACTCAAAGTCGTTAGCAGCACGAGTCGTTGCGTCTATACACATATTACTCATTGCCCCACAAATCACCAATTTTTTAACCCCGGCATTATGTAAATCATTAAGAAGAGTAGTCTGACGAAAACTATTTGGGTACGCCTTTTGAATAATCTTTTCATCTCCTCGGGGTTGAACCGATGGATGAATCTCAGCACCATGAGTTCCTGCAACGAAAAACGGTGCATTAGGATCTTTGGCAATGTGTTGAACATGAAAAATTGGGTGATTCCTCTCACGAAAAGCTGCAAGCAATCTCGCTGCATTTAGCGATGCTGCATCCATTCCGACAAGTTCCCATTTCCCAAGTGGGAAATAATCTACCTGAATATCAATTAGAATTAGTGCGGTTTCCATGACATAATATCCCAAAAAAACTCAAATCCAACTCTCTTGTAACATGAAAACAACCACAATTCTCACTAACATTTATCCAAATATGAAAAACAAAGTAATAATATTATTTTATCGAAGAATAATATTATTGTTTTTCTTATGACAGGAACTTAGTGATATTTCTGATCAATTGTTACTGCACTACCTCCATTATGGATTTGTACCCCTAGTAGCCTAATTCATCCAGCAACTATGCAACGCCAAATTTCTTATCTAAAACTGTGTTGTTCTCATTGTGTAGATGCACCTAATATTCTCTCTTTCAGACATTTTTCAGTTACCTGATAGTTTTTATGCAGTTAATTTGATGATTCTAAACTGACAATATCACACTACTTATCCAATCATATCGACTGTTAAGTTTTTTAAATAGCTTTTTTCACATTTTGTCGGAAAACGTATAAGTGTAGTTTAAAAGATGTTCTCAATGTGAGTTTTCTCCCTTGATTAATAACCCAAGTTGCGGGTTATCTAGTTCAGACACATCACAAGGGGAGCGATTGCCTTCGGCAGAGCTTCGCTTAACGCCTACAACAAAATGGCGGATGCGCGTTAAATATTTTTCGGTTATTTAAATTAAAAAACTCATTCAACCGACGATTACACAGTCTCTCAATATTAATCAATGATTTGTTTCATCAAATAGAAATGATACTCAAAGAAATTAGTGATTCCACAGAATATCTTTTAGACTCATTTGCGTAAGTCCTGGTAGCATTACTTGCGTTTTTCCAAAATTAATACATGCAGTCACTTATGAGGAATTTTTACTTAAGCTGCAAGCATTTATTTTTGCTTTTACTCTTCAGCAAGCTTTTGTTAAATGAGTTTTTTAAACAACCTAAAAATATTTAAGTAATTGAAGACGAAATCAAGCTTAACCGTGGATGCGCTACGCTTAACGCCACTTTGTTGTAGGCGTTAAGCGAAGCTCTGCCGAAGGCAATCGCTCCCCTTTTGATGTGTCTGAACTAGATAACCCGCAACTTGGGTTAATATGATATATTCAGTACTAGCCCAAGATGCCTAAAACATGACCTAAATGAGGAGGCGGGTTCAGTGATAACCTCGAAGACCGTCGTAGGTGACAACTCTTTCAATGCGACAGATCGATTAGCTGTGATTAACCTCCTGTACAGCTACGGCTACTTCTTTAATGAAGCTAAATTAGAGGAATTCTCAGATCTGTTTGCAAAATCGGCATCAATAGAGCTAGGGCAAGGAAACAACAGGACTATCATGAATCTGTCCCAGTGGAGAGGATATATCTCAAGTCTGCAAGAGTTCTCTAAGCAACAGCAAATCCAGCCTAGGCATGTCCTGAGTGCACCCAGGTTCGACAGTCAAACCGATGATAAAGCGAGTGGACAGGTCTATTTGCAATTGTTTACTACGAAAAATGACACAACATCGTTGGTAACCACTGGTGTCTATGAATTTACAGCAGTTAAACAAGCAAATGAATGGAAGTTGAATCATTGGGTTGTAAAGCTGGACTCATCGCTCAATGGGGTAGTGGGCAGATAGCTGTCATGGAGCATTCTTGACAGGTTAAGATCATCAACAATTTGTCAATCTCACTGGCGATTATGTGTGGAATTTGAAACAGGCAACCAGTTTTGACAAGTTGCGACCTTTGCGGGTGAAGGAAAATAAATATCGCTGAAACGCTTGTTAGATAAAGGTTTCACCCTTAGCGTACAATTTTCCCGTTTTGGCACGGTGACGCCTTGTTGGATAGTGAATACGGATGTGCGCCATTTGTTTTGAAAACCGCTAATATTCGTGCTGATAAACTAGTGCGTTTGCGCTCAAATCTTTGTTTTTGGACTGCACCACCAGAATATTCAGGAAGAGGAAGACCTCGGCTTCATGGCAACAAATTTAAACTTAACGAATCTGACACCTGGATTGAACCTGCCCAAATAATTAACGTAAATGACTCAACATTGGGGTTATTACGAATTCGCGTGTGGCATGATTTACATTTTAGAAATGCAGCAAAACACTCAATATCAATTATTTTGGTTGAGCGTCTAAATGAGGATGGTTCCATTAGGGTGTTTAAACCTTTGTGGTTGGCATGGGTAGGAGAACAAATGTCCGCTTTAGATCAAGTGTGGCGACTTTATCTACGACGCTTCGCGGTTGATCATTGGTATCGATTTCTCAAACAACGTTTACATTGGACTGCTCCTAAATTTGCTACACCTCAACAGTGCGAACGGTGGAGCGATTTAATGCCAATGATTACTTGGGAGTTGTGGTTAGCCCGTGATATCGTGCATGATAACCCTCTACCTTGGCAAAAATCAATTGATACATTCACACCTGGAAGGGTTGCTCAGTCTATGGGGGGAGTTTTAGCGAGGATTGGCACACCTGCGAATCCTCCAAAACCTCGTGGAAAATCTCCTGGTTGGAAAACAGGTCAGCCACGTCAACGTAGAAACCGATGCCCAATTGTGAAAAAAGGTACTTCTAGACCTCGTAAGCAAGCCACGAAATCTGCTTAGTTTAAGTATCTTTTTGATTTTTTAGTGCAGACTTCTTTAACTCAGCATCGCTGGGTCGTTTTCCATGTCCTAGTCTAAAGTCCAGTAGAACAAATCTATGCGTAAAAGAACAAATTGATTTTGACTACTTGTGAGATTTTAAAAAACAGCGCCTTGGGTGCGATCGCCTCCGACGGGGCGTCCATAACCCAATACAGTTCAGTGACTAAATAAGTGACTTGACAAATTTTTCAAATCTATCCATTCCCTTTTCAATTGTTGCCATATCGGTGGCGTAGGAAAGGCGAATATTGTCATCACCAGCAAAGGCGATTCCAGGAATAACTGCTACTTGCTCTTTTTCTAGCAACTTGTTAGAAAAATCCAGAGATTTTAGTCCTGTTTTGCTAATGTCGGGAAATAGGTAGAAAGCGCCGTCTGGTTTTGGACAAGTCAGCCCAGGAATAGCGTTAAGTCTTTCATACATGACTTCTCGTCGTTTGGCGAAAGCTTGTAGCATTTCTTCGACACAATCTTGCGAACCTTCCAAAGCTGCGATCGCCCCATATTGAGCAAAGGTACAAACATTCGACACACTATGGCTTTGGATAGTAATTGTTGCTTTAATCAAATCAAGTGGTCCTGCCAAATATCCGATGCGCCATCCTGTCATGGAGTAAGCTTTGGCAAACCCATTGCTGATAATAGTTCGCTCAAAAATCTCTGGTCCTAGCGAACCAATGCTGACCTGTTTGGCACCATCGTAGAGAATCTTCTCATAAATTTCGTCGGAAACGACAAGAATGTCAGTCTCAACGATAATTTGGGCGATCGCCTGAATTTCCTCTGGTGTGTAAACCATACCAGTCGGGTTAGATGGCGAGTTGAGGATAAAAAGCTTTGTCTTGGGCGTAATCGACTTACGCAACTGTTCTGGTGTAATTTTGTAACCTGTCGAAACATCTGTGGGGACAATCACAGACACTCCACCAGCAAGCGTCACCATTTCCGGATAACTTAACCAGTAGGGCGCGGGGATGATGACTTCATCTCCTGGTTCAATCAGCGCCAGTATTAAGTTAAACAGAGAATGTTTCCCACCGTTGGTAACGATAACATTTTCTGCTTTGTAATCAAGACCATTGTCAGTTTTTAACTTGCGAGCAATGGCTTCTCTTAACTTTGGTTCCCCAGATGCAGGTCCATACTTGGTTTTACCTTCGTCCAAAGCTTTCTGTGCAGCAGCTTTGACGTGCGCTGGACTATCAAAGTCCGGTTCTCCAGCGCTAAAACTACAAACATCAATTCCTTCTGCCTTCATTGCCTTAGCCTTGGCTGTAATAGCTACGGTTATAGAATGTGCTACTTGACTTACTCGTTGCGCCAGCTTCATGTCATTCGTTTGGTAAACTTCTGAGTTGCTTTACAATATCAGTAGACTCGCTCTCTGTAGCTTTTTGTAGAGATGAAAGAGTCAATTTTTTCAGCCAATATTACAACACACCACTTTCATCGTTTCATATTTTGCGCTTTTTCAAAATATGATAACTATTTCTTATGAATTGAGTATTTTATAATACTTACTTTTCTGTAGTTATTTGTGGGTAATACCTGCGGCGTGCGTCGCGATCGCCCTTTTTGGAAAACTTTTTGGTTTACTGGTTATTGGCTTTTTTGCATCAGCTTTACGCGCACATGTGGGTCATGAAATTGCCTATCCTTCCCTTATTCCTTTTTCCGTGACCTGAATCCTTACCAAAAAACCATAGTACACCGTTTCCATATAATTTTTTTCAGATCAAATTTATAAATTTATTTTTTAGAAAAATATTTCACATTTCTTCAAAAATCTTGAATATTGTTAACATTTCTTCAAAAATCTTCAATCACCTTACAAAACGTGGGCTAGGAATTGCACCATTACGCTAGTGTTTCCTAACTCTGGTTATTGTAACGTTACGATAACCAGAGGAATTCAAGAATTAGCTCTAACAAACTTGTAAGTAAAAGCCAGTGAAGCCTGGTAAGAAGTAACACTTGTCCCAATCCTGTTGACAATAAAAAGCACTTGGTTAGGGTTGGTTACGTACTGATAAATATTATTGCTCACCCTTTTATAGTTACCGATGCCAGTGCCATTGGCATCTCCAGTATCTAGCGTGGTAGCTGTCCCCGATGTATTTGTCCATTGCAGAGTAAACGTTAAGTAATTGCTGGAATTGCTGGTTCCTGCCCGTGGAGATAGCATAGCCACATAACTTTCTAGCCACAAAGTTGTAGTGCCAATAGGGAAAACTTTTGATATTTGCAGTGGGAAAGTTGCGGAGTTGGAGGGGAAAGCTACGTCGAAGGTGACGGGCTGCGATCGCCAAACATTAGCCCCTCCTCCATCAAACTCCCAAGGTTGGGGAGCGTAACTTGGCTCAAACCATAAATCCTTGTCACCTGGGTTACTTGGCAAACTAGCGCCAATCGACAATCCTTTACCAGCAAACTTTTGAGTTTGCAAAGTTGAATTAACAAAATCCATCTTCATAGGTTAACCCGCAGCGACTAATGTCCACGTACCTGTTAAAGTTTGCCCAGCAAAATTAAACGTCATTGTATTTGCATTAACTGTGTTTGGCTGTATTAAGACACCATCGCCATTATTATCCCATACTGACCAAAGCAGTGGTTTCCGTCCCAGTCCATGTGCCCATGTATAAACGCCACTGCTCAAGCTGGCGTTAGTGATGTCTTGAGTGACTATGCTCACCACTGCCTTCTCAGCACCTGCTAACCCTGACATAAACTTTTGAGTTGTTTCACTCCAGTAGAAACGCGCAGTCGCCAACGTCCCACGATTAACTTCTATTCCTCCATCTTCTGTAGGGTTAGAACCTGTAAAATTTGAGTTCAGTCTGATAATGTTATCAGCTATCTCTACTTGCTCAGAGTTGACAATAGTTTGTGTCCCTTGCACCGTAAGGTTATAGCAGATGATATCAGCAAGTCCAGTGTTAGCAAGGTTCCGTACTGCCATTGCACCAGACATATCTACAATGCGAAATCCTGTGCCCGTGTTATTGACCGCAAAGGATGCGCTACTAGTACCTGTGTCAGTGTTTTGAACGTGAAACCGAGAATCATTACCCGCTGCTACTGTTGTACCAGTTGTCCCAACTGGCAATCTCGCTATAGCAAAAGTTCCCGAAGTAATCTTTCCTGCATCTAGCGCAGGAATATCAGAGCTATCCAGCGTTCTAAAGGTAGGAGCGCCAGTGCCACTACTGGGTGCTGCAAGTACCGTATTTTGAGCTTGATTTTTCCACGCGATCGCAATGCTTCCGTTAGTTGTTACTGGCGAACCAGTGACGTTAAATTCGGATGATGGCGCAGTAACTTCAACACTTGTGACTGTGCCTCCACCAGTAGCGATTGTTGCCCACTCCAACGTGGTTGCTGAACTTGCTCTTAATACTTGCCCAGACGTAGGTGCAGAAGTTGGTACGGCTAAATCTATATTCTGGGTTAAACCTGTGGCGCGAATAATGAGCGAGTATGCGCCACTCAATATTTGAACGATTGCCTGTTTCACAGGGTAATCCTCTACAATACGCTTATATTATTATCTATTGCTTTTGGTTATGGTAACTTTACGATAACGAGGTATGACAGCAGTACTGCATTTAACAAACAATGAGCACCCAGGTAGAAGATATGCCATAGAGCAAGGTGCAAACTTTCGCAAAGTGACATTCATGCTTGACAGGGATTTGACTGGGTGGACAGTGAGAGGTGAAATCCGGACAGACTACAGAGAGAACAACGGCTTGGTTATTGCTGAGTTTGATTTTGACCCATTAGAGTATAAGCCAGTTGTCATTTGTGGGATGGCGGTGCAGCGATCGCTTGTAATCCCGACTCTATCATCAAGCGTGACCACCTCAATGGGTACGGAATGGGTGAGCAGACGCATGACGCAAAGACGCAATGCAAGTGATCAACCACAAATCGGGAGAAACGTTTGGGTGTATGATGTAGCGGCTTTTACAACTGGTGAGCGGATGCGAATCTCACAAGGGTTTCTAGAAGTAGATTTGGAGGTCACGGCATGAGGCGCTTAACGTGCGATCAATCTGTCCAGCCCATATCACAAATTGCAGTAACGTCTGATGACAACACTGAATACATCGAGATAGTAGATAATACAACGCTTATTCAAGTAGGAGCAGGGAGCGGTGGCAATGGTTCCCTTGTTGATTACCGCATGGGTTTTACCCAGGCAGATCTTGTTGGAGATTTAATCCCAGTCCCGCACAATTTGCTGGCGTCAGATGGAGTTGTATCTATAACCCTGGTAAACAATGATATGGAGGAAGTAGAGCCAAGCAACGTAATTTTTATTAGCGAGAATATTGCACACGTATCTTTGGAAGGATATACGCCAATTCCTGAGACTTGGTACATTAGAGCATTATGAGAGAAAAAGACATTGTTTTAGTTTTAGAAAACCTCAACTACTATAGTGGCGAGGGCTTTTGGAATACCGCAATATTGCCAAAAATCGATGAAATAACCGAGTCAGATCGCAAGGTAATGGCGCGGGTAAAACGTTTATTTCAGGTATCAAATAAGTGTCGTGAAGTGGTAGTGCGCCATCGTAATGCACTTTATGGGAACGCGCCAACTTGGTACATTGTGAATCAAATGGGTGAGCGCGACAGTAGTTCGGTGGGGAAAAATCTGGGTGAGACTTTGCGTAGGTTGCAAGCGCAATGGCTCCGCATGAGCATTGGTCGTTACACCTGGCACACTGACCCTGTAGCAAAAGCGATAGATGATGCGCTTATAACTGGTTACGGTTACTTAAGAATATGGAGTCCTGCGAAGTATGCCAATAGCCCTAATCTTTTACAGCGCGTTGGCTTGCATTCTCCAAACCCTGACTCAGTTAACCTTGTGCTTGACGATGACGGGTTTATTGACCGGATAGAGTACTTTTTTTCAAAGGATGAAAAAAGCTATATAGAAGTTCAAGAACTGGATGAGCAGGGACATACGGTTTTTCGCTGGGAAGATGAGGACGGTAAAACTGTCCCGATGGATGATTCTGGTACAGAGGAAATAAAGTTAAACCTAGGCGGACGTTTCAGTATCTTTGAGATACAGCGAGCACCACTTATCACTGAAACTGTGAAGCGATCGCAGAACGGGATTAACCACGCATTAACAATGGTGCCCACTAACATTGAGTTTGCGGGTTTCTTGTCCCATATAGTTCTTAACGGATTGCCTCCTGGGGAGTACCAGGACTTTGATGGCAGGGATGTTTTTATCCCTAAAGAAGAGTTGATCGCATCACCTGGTCGGACGGCTTTTGTTTCTGGGATACCTCAGTTTGACGAATCTGGGCGCGTTACTGGTTACACCACACCATCCATCACAAGCAATGATCCAGTAGATATCACTTCACTAGTAAATAGCTACAAGCTTTTCTGTAGCGTCATTTACGAGAATTGCAACCAAGGACATATACTGGGGCAAGACATGATAGTGTCTGGCATCTCGCGACAGCAGATGCGAGCAGATTTCAAAACAGCCTTATCCTTGGACAAAATAATGATAGAAGCAATCTTGGCGGATTGCTGGATGGCAGCTTTGCTTATGTTGATGCAAGGGCAAGCAAAGATTTTAAGCAATTATGATATTGCAGTTAATATCCTCTTAGATTTAGGAGCACCATCCCCAGAGGAAAGGAAAGACATCCGCGATAACTATGCAGCAGGACTTTTAAGTAAGCCAACGGCTATTAGTTTGCAAGGATACGTTGACAATGCTGAAACGGAGGTTGCAAATATTGAGAAAGATGCGATCGCCAACGTGGAAGCTGGAAAGGGCGCGGCTGATATACTAGACCTGAGTGAACACCAGCCTAAAGGCGAAAATCAGGAGGATGCAGCTTGAAGATATATTTAAAGCGCCTTTTTCACAAGATACGAGTTGGATAAAGTCATAAGCACAAATACTCAAATTCATTATTTCCTAACAATTTAAAACGGACTGAGATTAAGCATCTGATGAAGTTTTGAAGTCTAAAATCACCGAGATTACTGCGGTTCTAAAAATGTTAAGGACAATGATCGTACACAACCCAGGAAGACCGGGATCATAGACAGTATCAACAAATAAAATCTAATCAACTAATAGTAACTAAGAAAAAATAGCCGTGTCTTATTTCAATCATAGTAGTTGAAACACTTCATTTATCCTAACAATAGTTTAGACAGTACTCTTTGACTCAAAGTAAAATAGCACTTGGTTTTGGGTACATTCGGGTACAAATCTCTGCTAATCTACTGTTATCCGACTGAAAAATTACTTATAATCTAGATGGGGTAAGACTTATGACGAATTCTAAAACCACTGACACAACCGCAAATGTACCCAAAAGTACCCAGAAAATAGAGGGAGTAAAAACACCTAAAATTCCAGCGAAAAATAAGAAGCAGTTCAAGTCGGTGACTGACTTGGGTAATCATTGGATTAAAGCACACGTGGAAGGCTACGAACTTATAAGAGAACCAAGCTGGTATGCTCGCTGCTTATCCAATACTTCTAGTAAGTTACCTGGTCACGTCCGTTATGTCAATGGTGTGAGGACTGACCTAATCAACAGTTGCTGGCTAATCGGCAATCAAGCTGTCCGCAGTGGTAGCAGTGACCTGATGAGATTAGTGGAAGATTATATGGGTAAATCATCTCTGTGGCTTGAGTACTTCCTTGGAACTTTAGCTCATTTACCACAGATTAACCCAGAGATGAATCTAGAAGTTACGGTAACTACCAATGATGTTAAGCGGCATTCAGCAACTATTCGGAGAAATGAAGGGACGCACTCGGTAGAATTGTGTGGCGTCCCATGTGGTGTAACTATTACCATTAAAGCAATCTTACCCGAAGGATTTGCAGCGCTTAAAAGCCAGAAGCTAGACGGTGCTGTGACCATCTGTGATATCGGTGGCGGGAACACGTCCATCAGTCGATTCTTCAACTCTGAGCCAGTAGGAGAAGTTGCAGTTAAAGATTTTGGCGCTGAATACTTGATTGAGAGAATTAGCTGTAATTCTGACCTTAAAGCACTTATCAAACAAGCACCTAGTAAGGATGTCATCAACCGCAGTATTGAGGTAGGAGTAAAGTTCAGAAAATCAGAATCAGGCGAAAAGATACCATTCTTGGCTTATGGTGAATCAGACCTGAACTTCTACAAGGTTTATGAGTTCGAGTTACAGGACTTTATTAATTGCAGATTGCGGGAAGTGATCAAGCAGCTAGAACAGTACAAGCTTGGTGGTGACCAAATCCTGATAATCGGAGGTGGTTCTAAGCTTCCACTGCTGAATGCTGCATTAAAGAAAAAAGGATTCTTGATTTCTGCCAATGGTGCTTTTGATAATCTCATGGGATTGATAGCGGAGGTCGGGTAATGGTAGCTGACAAAATCAGGATTAAGAAGTATCAAAAGCTCAAAGTACAGCAATGGTGTGAAGCGCTTTTAGTTAGTGAGAGTCGGTTTGTAGAGGACGCAATAGGGTTTTATCTGCGGTATTTAGAAGGAAAATACCCTGTTGTACCTGAAATATCAACAACAGCGCCTGCAAGCTTAAATGGTCATCAAGAACAACTCATTAAACCTGCGTTGATAGAAACAGACGATCCTGAAGAATTTGATGGCGGAATAGAGCTTTAAAACTGAAAGCATTGGGAGTATAAAATAAATCCAACAAGACACCAGCAAACATGAAATCAGAAACACGAAATGCATTGCTAAAAGCTTATGCACAACTACACCAAATCATTG
>JAHHGV010000086.1 GCA_019359695.1 Brasilonema angustatum HA4187-MV1 | reverse complement strand
TTGTGTTTTTGAGTTCATTTAAGTGGCGGTTGCGCGACGCGCAACCGCACACTTCGTTGTGAACGATCGCACGACTATTCAAGTGCAAAGCACCCACAGGTTGATAACCCGCAACTTGGGTTAATACTATTTGTTTATAAAGCTTCAATATACAACGCACTCATATTCATAAAGTAAAACCGCTGTACCCGTCTTTCGTACAGCGGTTATGGTTTGTTGGAAGTAGATGCTCCTGTTAGCTTGTATCTCTTAGGGCTAAGTCAGAGGAGAAAAATTGTTTACTTTTTGGAATTGTTAGCTGGTTGGTACTCGTCTATTGACTTTAGCTAGGAAACTTATTGATATTTCTTTCTAACTGGCTTAATAACTATACTAGGAAAGTTAGTAATAAGCAACTAATCATTGATAAAGAAATATTATTAACTAGTGTGAGGATATAGATTTTGAGTATCAACAGGATAAATTGCTTGAAAGCTAAACAGATTGGGCTTTGACAACTACTCACCAATATCAGAAAATTCTGATAAGACTAGTTAATGATTATTGATTATATAGCAATCCGTGCAGGAGTTGTGAAATTACTCGTTGAGGTAGGGAACGCTTAACGCTTAACGCTTAACAGGGAAGAAGAATGTACAAATGTACTTTTGTTTTTCACAAATGAAATAGGACTGCTATATATAAATATTATTAATAATTTATTCGTCTGTCGCCAAAGCAAGTACTTTGTAGTCCTAAGAAGCAGCTGCAAATTCTGGTACCAAAGAAATACCCTATTCCCTTTCTTCGATAACTTATTACCGTGATTCTACTAGCAACGAATCGCACTGCTCATACCAATCTGTTCAAAAGCTGTGATAATAGGAAAAACAAAGTCCCCGACTTCTGGTGAGAAGTAGGGGACTTTGTTTTTCACGAATGATTTAAGAGTACTATAGTATACTACGTGTGTACAAAACTTCTGACTAGTAACTAATCAAGTGCAGAACATCACGCAAGACACTGTAGCCAGCTAAATCCCAAACCAAGTAAGCCAGAAAACCTATCATTGCCAAGCGACCATTCCACAGTTCAGCTTGGGGGTTTAAACCAAATAGAAAAGCGTTACGGTCTACACCGTTGTAAGCTTTAGCAACAGCTGGTACATCGGTAGAAGCGCGAGTTTCAGGAGTTTTCATTGTTTTTTCCTCTAAAAATCAGTTGATATTTGATTAATAGACGTAAGATTCTACGTCTGCCCAAAATTTATAACTAGTAACTAATCAAGTGCAGAACATCACGCAAGACACTGTAGCCAGCTACATCCCAAACCAAGTAAGCCAGAAAACCTATCATTGCCAAGCGACCATTCCACAGTTCAGCTTGGGGGTTTAAACCAAATAGAAAAGCGTTACGGTCTACACCGTTGTAAGCTTTAGCAACAGCTGGTACATCGGTAGAAGCGCGAGTTTCAGGAGTTTTCATTGTTTTTTCCTCTAAAAATCAGTTGATATTTGATTAATAGACGTAAGATTCTACGTCTGCCCAAAATTTATAACTAGTAACTAATCAAGTGCAGAACATCACGCAAGACACTGTAGCCAGCTAAATCCCAAACCAAGTAAGCTAGAAAACCTATCATTGCCAAACGACCATTCCAAAGTTCCGCTTGGGGATTTAAACCAAATAGAAAAGCATTGCGGTCTTTGCCGTTATATTCTGTAGCAATTGGTGGTAAATCAGTGCTAGGACGAGATTGCATAATTTCCCTCATTTAAGTTTGATTTGTTTGTCAACTTAAATATAGCTATCTATAGCTCTACTGCTTTCTGTCATTGGGTACAAACTATCAGCACCTCTTGTGGACGATTATTACAACAGTATTTTCTTGGAAAGATCCACCTCAAGAGGATGCAAAAAAAGATATTTGTAAATAAATGTAACAGTACAAAAAATAAGCAGAATTTTACTTCATCAATTTGTGGTAGCTCACGAAAAACAAAACCGCTTCAAATCAATTGAAAAAATCACATACAAAAAATAAAAATTTTGAGAGTAAAGTGTGAAATTCCTAATATTTTATTTTTGTTAGAGAATTCACACTTTGGTTCATTAAGTCGTTGACTCATTAGGTAGAAAAACTTCTGTCCGACGCTACAGCAAACTTTCAAACTTTGGAGAGATGCCAAAAGTACTAGAATTCCAGCATTGTAAGCTCAGGAGTTGGGTATTATAACAGATACAATATTTACTATCACGTAACTTTTCATCCCCACCGACTTGAGCTACATAGGAAGGATTTTAGATGTTTCAGAGTACGCACATCATGCTGGCACTATACAAGTCACTCTTTTGGGTGGCACAAGTGCCAGATGCTAACCAGTCAACAAATGCTAACCAGGCACATGCCATTCCCGGAGGAGTAGATTTTCTTTTCGTCTTAATCTCTGGTGTGATCCTGGCTTTTGCCCTGCAATTAGTTCTCACCAACCTCTCCGTTGCTGCGGGTATTTCCTACTTGGGTCGTTCATCTGATTCAGATGGAGATAATGGAGAAGTTGGAAGTTTAGGCGGAACTATTCGCAAAATAGGCACAGCAGTGGGACTGTGGACATTAATCACTGTAACTATTGCGCTTGCCATTGCTTGTTTTTTAGCGGTAAAAGTCAGTTTTTTTAGAGATTGGTCTCCGGTGCAGGGAGCAATTCTAGGGTTGGTGATTTGGGGAGCGTACTTCTTACTACTAGTGTGGGTGAGTTCAACCACGGTGGGTTCTTTAGTTGGCTCGTTGGTCAACACAGCAACCTCAGGCTTACAGGCGATTATGGGGACAGCGACCGCTGCGTTCGGGGCAAAAGCTATTAATAACCAAGTAGTAGCAACAGCAGAAGCAGCAGCAGCAGCTGTACGCCGGGAAATTGGTAGTGCTGTAGACCCCGGAACGCTCCGAGACAAAGTAGAAGATTACTTAGAAATGGTACGTCCACCAGAACTGGATATATCCAATATTCGGGGTGAATTTGAAAAGTTACTGAATGATCCGCAACTCAAGGCGATCGCCGGTAGTGGAGATTTAAGCAACATAGACCGCCAGAAATTTCTTGATTTAATCAGCAGTCGCACTGACCTTTCAAAGCGAGAAGTTAACCGTATTGCCGACACACTATATGGCGTTTGGCAACAGGTAGTCGGTCAACAACAACCAAAGCAAGACCGCTTAGGAGAATTGGTTAATTATCTCAAATCATTGCCACCCGGACAAACTAAAACTGATGAACTCAACGCCAAGCTGGATCAACTGATGGCAGAGATCCGTTCTGGAAAACAAGGTGACCAAAAAGGAGCAAGTAATGGTCCAGTTCAGCAGACAATTCAGCAAGCAGTATCCGCATTGAGTGGTATTGTATTGGGGCGAACTGATTTGTCAGACTTGGATGTTGAAAAAATCCTTGGTGCTGTCACAAACGCTAAAGCTAAAGTCACCGAACAAGCAGATAAGTTAGGTCTTCCCGTGCCAAAACAGGCTTACAGCCCCATTCGCACGGATGTAGAAAACTACTTACTCAACACATATGCTTGGCAACTGAGTTCAGAAAAAGTTACCCAAGAATTTCGTGACGTTCTTTACGATCCAGCCGCTGATCCTGGAACAGTACGCCAAGAGCTAGAGGGACTTTCCCGCAGTGATTTTGTCAATATTCTTAAGCAACGGGGTCTGCTGACTCAAGCAGAAATTCAGCGTATTGCAAATCAGTTGGAACTGATCCGCAAAGACGTGCTAATTGCAGTGATCGCAGAGGAAGAAAAAGAGATAGTACAAGACTTGCAACGCCGAGTCGAAAGCTATCTACTCGTTACGCCTAAGTCAGATTTAACTGCAGAAGGTATTCAGCGGGATTTCAAACCCCTGTTGGAAGATTCAGATGCAGATTACGAAATCCTTTCTCGGCGACTTGCCCAGTTTGACCGCCAAGAAATGCGCGAAACTCTGCTAGAGCGCAATGATATTTATCCTGAAGAAGCAGATACAATCCTTGAGGAGTTGGAAAAACAGCGTAATCAAGTCTTAGTCGAATCCCAAGGACTAGCAGAACAAGCGCAGTATCAAGCTGAATCACTCTGGTTAAATTTACAATCTTATCTGCGCAACACAGGCAAAGAAGAACTCAATCCCGACGCCATCCGCGCTGACCTGAAAACACTTTTGGATGATCCACAAGCAGGAGTGGGTGCAATTAAAACACGGGTATCTCGTTTTGATCGTGACACCTTAGTACAATTACTAAGTCAGCGGCAAGACTTGAGCGAAGACCAAGCCAATCAAATCCTCGACACTGTTGAGGAAAACTGGAGTAATATTCGCCACGCACCAAAAATCGTAGCAGATAAAGCTAAGGAGCAGTACGATTCTGTAACCACAACAATAGCAGACTACCTGCGAAATACAGGCAAACAAGAACTGAATCCTGAAGGAATTCAGCGGGATTTGAATACACTGTTCCAAAATCCAAGAGAAGGTGCTGTCGCACTGCGCCGTCGGTTGTCACAGGTTGATAGAGATACCTTAGTCCAGTTGCTCAGTCAACGTCAGGACTTGAGTGAAGAGCAAGTTAATCAAGTCATCGATTCGATCCAAACTTCGATTCGTGACATCGTGCGTACACCCCGTCGCCTCGCCACCCGAACTCAGCAATCAGTACAAAATTTCCAAACATATTTGGAAGAGTACCTACGCAGGAGTGGCAAAGACGAACTCAACCCAGAAGGTATCAAACGCGACCTTTCTCTGTTGCTGCATGATCCACGAGTGGGAATAGAAAGTATCGGCGATCGCCTTTCCCAATTTGACAGATCCACCATCATCACCCTACTCAAACTGCGGGAAGACTTGAGTGATGAGGAAGCGGCACGAATTGCAGATTCGATGATATCAGTGCGTGAGCAGTTCGTGGAACAAGTGCGGAATATCCAGCGGGGCATTCAAGATGTGGTTGATGGAGTTTTTGGCCGCATTCGCAACTACCTCAACTCTTTAGAGCGCCCGGAACTCAATTACGATGGTATTAAGCGCGAAGTTCGCACATTGTTTGATGACCCACAAGCAGGGTTTGATGCATTGCGCGATCGCTTATCTTCTTTCAACCGCGAGACTTTAGTAGCAGTTATGAGTTCTCGCGATGATATTTCAGAGGAAGACGCCAACCGCATTATCGACCAAGTTGAACGAGCACGAAACAACGTACTGCAACGGGCAGAACGCATCCAGCAGGAAGCACAACGACGCTTAGAAGAAGTGAAAATTCAAGCACAACGTCAAGCCGAAGAAACACGCAAAGCGGCAGCATCAGCCGCTTGGTGGCTATTTGCTACAGCAGTTGTTTCCGGAGTGTTCTCTGCTATTGGAGGAGCGGGAGCTGTTCTGACATAAGTGTAATTTTTTACGCATTATCAGCGGCTCTGTTTTAGCCTCTCGTATGAGAGGCTTTTTTGTGTCATATAGCCGTTCCTAGGTAGATTAAAACATGAACTAATGAGAAAATACGGACATCACCAGACTTTCACACGCCTGTTAAGCGTTAAGCGTTGCTTGCTATATGTCCTAAGGCATTTGCCTGGAAATAAAATACCAGCCGTGTTTAACGGTAACGGGTTGGTGTCAAGAGATCTAGGTCTGACGGCTGGTATTTTATTTTTGCTGTCCCCCCTAATAGAGTTGGCGACAGCTATAGTACTAGATAATATTACGTATACAAATAATTAACAAGCGTAAAGTTAGATGAGATAAGAAGGAGGCTCAACAGTGCCAGACTTGCAACCAAAACCCCAGACTTTACCAGCTTCCCAAAGATGGTTGGTGATGCTCGGTGTTGGTGTTGGGGTGTTCATGTCCACTCTCGACGTAGGCATAATTAACGTGGCTTTGCCTACGTTAGTTCAGTATTTTCAAACCAGTTTTCCTCAGGCGCAGTGGGCTGTGTTAGGCTACCAACTCATCAGTTCCAGCTTAGTTTTGGGAGCGACTCGCCTAGGGGATATATGGGGTAAAAAATATCTCTACTTGGGGGGACTTATTGTGTTTACTTTGAGTTCGCTATTGTGTGGAGTTGCATCTAGCATTCATTGGTTGATTGCTTTTCGAGCACTTCAGGGACTTGGTGGTGTGTTTATCTCTGGACTTGGTTTAGCAATCATTACAGAAGTTTTTCCTTCTTCACAGCGGGGACGAGCTGTTGGGATTATCGGTAGTGTCGTTTCCCTTGGTATCGCCCTTGGTCCTTCAGTAGGCGGACTGCTTCTGGGGTGGTTTGACTGGCGTATTCTATTCTTAATTAATGTTCCACTGGGCGTAATAGCTAGTTTGCTTGTCATCTGGGTGGTACCTACAACTGAGCGCAAAAAGGAAAAACAACGCTTCGACTTGCTCGGTGCTTTGTTAGCGCTGGTGACACTCAGCAGTTTTGCCCTGGGTATGACTTTTGGGCAAAGCGAGGGCTTTACAAGTGGTCATGCATTGTGGTTGCTATTCCTTGCGGCGATCGCACTAGTCAGTTTTCTAGCAGTTGAAGCTCGTTTGGAGGAACCACTGATAGAGTTGGATATGTTTGCCAATCCTCGCCTGAGTGTGGGTTTGCTCAACGGCACTTTAATATTCATTGTCCTGACTGGTGGACTGCTGATAACCCCATTCTTTCTAGAGCAAGTCAAGCACTATCCAACCTCAAAAGTGGGGTTATTACTGGCGGTGTCGCCTGTTGTTAGTGGATTGATTGCCCCACTAGCAGGTATACTTTCAGATAGGTTTGGTTCTCGCTCAATTGGCTTAATTGGGTTAGGACTGATGATTGGTGGCTGTCTGGCTATTAGTAGCTTGGATGCTCAAACTACTGAACAAGACTATATACTGCGCTACTTTATTTTTGGGACTGGGTTAGGTTTGTTCCGCTCGCCTAACGACAGCAGTGTTATGGGATCTGTACATCGGGAGCGTTTGGGAATTGCGTCTGGGTTACTGTCTTTGTCGCGTACTTTGGGGGTTAACGTCGGAGTGTGTGTCATAGGCACTGTTTTTGGAGCACTGATTGCAAATTTAGCTCCAGGTACAGATGTCGCTGCAGCTCCACCTCAGGCAGTTATTGCGGGGTTTGCTGGAAGCTATCGTTTAGCGGCGCTAATTCTTTGTGGAGCAGCAGTTATGACAGCTATAGTCAAAAGTTAAAAAGTCTAGGTGCACTTTGTAACATTACAAATGACTTAGAGCAAAGCAAAGTTGCAACTATGTAGTATAAATCAACTATATTGCATAAATAAACTTTATCACCATGAGTTCTCACGCAGAAGTTGCTATTGTGGGTGCAGGCATTTCTGGTCTGAGTGCAGCCTGGGAATTGCACAAGTTAGGTATCGAATCACTAGTTGTACTTGAAGCCAATTCACGAGTAGGAGGACGAACTCTCAATCATCCGCTGGTGTCAGGGGGTTACGTTGAACAAGGTGGCACTTGGGCTGGTCCTACCCAAACAGCGTTGCTGAATCTGGCAAAAGAAATGGGGGTTTCTATCAAGAAAGGAAAGCTTGAAGGTCAGACATTCTATGGTTTTGGCCACAAATGGACGATGCTAGAGGCATCTCCAACGTCTGAATCGGACATTGCTCAAAAAGATTTCGCTCAGGCGATGACAACATTTGAGGCTTTGTGCCGTACTGTTCCATTAGAAACCCCTTGGCAAGCTCCTAATGCAAACATATTAGACTCTATGACAATGGGGGCTTGGATTGAGCAGAACACAACGACTGATGAAGCACGGGCTTGGTTCGAGGGGTGTGTGCGGCAAATCCTCAGTGGTGATCCAAACAAAGTTTCACTCTTATGGATGCTTCATTTTGTCCATACAGCAGGATTCAATGATTTGTTAGAGACTGCTGAGGATTTTTCTTTTGTTGGCGGAACACAACAAATTTCTTTAAATATCGCAGAACGTTTAGGGGAACGGGTCTTACTCAATGCTTGTGTGACTGAAATATCGAATTACGATGACTCCTGTGTTCAACTTGTTTATGAACGTGGGGTTATGTATGCTCAACAAGTGATTGTGGCGATGATGCCCAAGACTGTTGCTCGTATCCAATTTGACCCTCCTCTTCCCCCAATTCACCGTCAATTAATTACACAATGGGAGACGATGAGTTGGATTAAATTTCATGCTATCTATGAAAAACCTTGGTGGCAAGGTCAAATAATCAGTGGTCACTTTCTTAGTATCGATACCAAAATTGAGGTGATTGATATCTCGCCGGAAGATGGAAGTAGAGGTGTGATTGTTGGATTGTTAGCTCCCGATTACGCAACGTTACCTGAATCAAAACGCCAAGAGTTATGCCTTGCATTTCTGGGAGAAACTTTTGGTGAAGCAGCACAACAACCATTAGAGTGGGTGGAATTTGATTGGAATAACCAACCTTGGACAGGTGGATGCATTTCGGCATTACCACCAGGTTTACTCACTAGCGCTGGTTCTGCTCTCAATAGTCCAGTCGGTCGGATTCATTGGGCTGGTACGGAACGCTCTAGTATTTGGGCTAACTACATTGAAGGTGCTATTCGCGCTGGACAAAACGCTGCTCGTGATGTTGCGGCTAGGTTTAAATCAGTCTCTACAACCTAGTGTTTAATAGCTTAAGCGTCCCCAGATTAAAATACGTTTATACGCAAAGAAGAACGGACGCTCCTCACCCAAGTACTTGATTAACTTCTGCGTGTACCCTTTCACAAATCGCTCGTAAGTCTCAGCATCTAGCCGCTGCTGGTATGTTGTGAGCAACGTCCCGCGATACCATTCTATGACTGCTTCTGGTGACGGTAAGATATGTCCGTAAATTTGAAGCCTGACTTCCTGTTCTATGAACCCCAACTTATAAAGTAGCTTTGCATAATTCTCTGGTCTGAGTACCTCTAAATGCCGCACATATCCCCCCAGTTCCTCGCTGAATTCCTCCGCTGTCTCTACTGCTAAGATGTGGACTGGTTCTGAATTCATTGCTGGGACTTGTACGGCAAGCTGTCCACCAGGTTGCAGCTTGAAGCGCAACTTTTCAAACAACGCCTCGTGTCCGGTTAGCCACTGCAAAGCCGCATTGGAAAACACCAAATCAAACTTTCCTGGAACGGGATCATCCTCAATTCGTCCAAACTTAAACTCCAGTCCATTTCCCTCAAACTGACGCGCTAAGCGCAGCATATTCTCTGAAGCATCTAACCCCACAGTTTCCTGTGCTGCAAGCTTCCGATGCAGATAATGTGTTAATTTTCCCGTCCCGCAACCTAAATCCAGAACTCGCATACCCTCTCGTCTACGTACCATGTTCGCCAAGTCGTAGAATGGACGACTTCTTTCTGTTTGAAATTTTTCATATAAGTTTGGATTCCAGCTATCTTGCATAAAATTTTACACTTATTTGCTTGGATACGTATTGCTAAAATTACTACAGAAATTGTTGTCACACGGATTTATGTCTCAACCGTGAACAGCGATTAAACTTGTGGGATAACTTTCTACCTAGCTTCAACTCTAGGACTTCATCTTTGTCATGACAACAACCCGAGTGTCTACATTCAGCACTTGTACTCCTTTAGGCATAGTTGTCATTGGAACTCTCCAGTGTGAATGACCACAAATAACTAATAAATTACTTCCTGTTGTTAGTTCAGTACGAATTGACTGATTCCCTATCAATTTTGCTTCTGCATCGTTGGGACCTTCGTGCAAAATTAAAATGTCTGGTGACTCGTTAAGGAGTTCGTGTATAAGTTCTCTAAAATCTTCTTCAGGACGACGGAAAGGCTTAGTTTTCTTACCAATAATCCCTGAAATCCCAGCAATGCGAATTCCATCTAGACAAGTGAGGTCGCCATCTAAATAATGTATGCCTTGCCCATTTTGAAATGCTTGGATTTGTTGTGGTGTTTTGCCAATATTGTCATGGTTTCCTCCTACTCCAGCAACCCAACGAAAACGGCGACTAAAAGCTTGCCAAACTTCACGGACATCTCCTACACCACCACGCTTATCTATTTTCGCGTAAAGATCTCCTGCTAAAATAACGCCCGTTGTTTGTGGAGATGGAATTTTTCCTAACTCTGCCAACTTTTCTAGTTCTTCACTGACAAGATGACCCAGAAGGCGGTAATTGGCTGGATCAACTCCCTGTAGATCGCTTGTGGCGATGATCGCTTCTAACCCATCTGGTAGTGAGTCAACTTTTGCTAACAAAACAGGCAGAACTCTGTGAACTATACCAATACCATTGGGTGAATGGGTAATAAATGGTATTTGATGAATCGGTCGCTCAGAAATAGAAGTTATGACAGTTCTTGTTCGGATATGGTACAAAGAATCATGGGACATGGTATGATTTACGAAATGCCTATCCGGGCTTGGTTAATTAAGTAGAAAAGTCATTCAGAAATCTCTATTATGATTGAAATAGAGACAGTTTATCCCAATAGTTACAATTCGAATATTGCAAGTACATAAATTTAACTATTCACCTAAGAGACTCAGGATTGTTTGCTGGTATACTTTTTGATAGTAATTTCTTATTTCTGCTAAAAACAGGAAACTTTTGTTCTGTGAAAGCAGAAAAAGCAGTTTTATCATCTCAGTATAGTACCGATAGGTTGCTATCTACCAGTTTACCAGTCTACCTCTTACCTGTGCCAATGCAATCGTCATCGCCTCTTGTTGCACTTCCTTATATTGCTCAGATTTATCTTGACATTAGTATAAAAAAGAACATTAGATAGATAATGATTGAGAACTGGTTGTTGGTAAAGGTCGGGATAGAACGATAAGAGATTTGTGGGAATTCAGCAACGTGTGGAATGAACCAGCATAAACTTCCCCCCTGTTTCCACCTACTGCAAGACATGAATCAAAAAATCTTGAACGCTTACGTTGAAGAACAAAACTTTACAAACAGAGGTGACTGTGGCACGCAAACGCTTAATTATTGAAATGGGGATGGGAGTTGATCAGCATGGACAGGAACCCACAGTTGCAGCAGCAAGGGCTGTGAGAAATGCGATCGCACACAATGCTTTACCCGGTGTTTGGGAAGTTGCCGGTTTGAGTGACCCAAATGAGATGATAGTTGAGGTCAAGGTAGCTGTCCCTTACCCAGAACAAGTACGAGAAGACGAAGTTTTAGCTGTATTGCCTTTCGGTCGCAAAACTCTCACAGTTGAGTCTGGTGGAATGGTCGTTCAGGGTAAAGCAATTCCAGCGCTCAATGATAAAAATGACGAAATGTTGATAGCTGTGGCTGCAGTTACAGTTCTGATTGAAAATGATAACTGACCAAATCAATTATCATTTCATCTGGTGCTTTGCGCTAAACTAGAGACATCGAGGTGAATATCTCTGGCAGTAAGTCCAATCAACAACTTACTTTTCACCAACATTAGTGACGATGTCTCAAAAAGATAACGAATCACTCCAAATTCAAGAGATAAATAACCTCAAGCCAGTACACTTTGCTGACTTAATTAGGGCCGTCCAGTTAATTTCCGATCCTGCTAAGGGAGTATCTGGAATACACACAGAAATTGACTGGAAAGATTTCGGTATTCCTGATGATGTTGTGCCAAATTTGAAAGCGCTAGGTCAAGAGTATCAGTATTCATCTCCCCACGTATCCATCGAAGAGATTTGGAGCAAATTAACTCCAAAGACTCGTACTTGGTTCATTCAAAATAAAAATGAGTTGTGGCGGTTTGAGGAAGCTTTCCCCGCTCTTGACGAAGACTAAATATCTAGAAAGGGGTAATTGACAAACTTTGTTACACCAATGTTGATGTCTTCGACTTGGTTAAAACTTGGTTTGTCAACTTACCCAGACAATTTTCCACTTGTTTTGTTTGCATCAATTCAACACATAGGTTTGGGTTACACCAAGATCAAACCTTGCATACCAAAAAGATTGCAAAACGGATCCCACATTTGACAAATAGCTTGGTTATCCTCAATTGTCAACGGACCTCGATAAAGTTTAGCCCCGTGCTCTTGAGCATGATCTACTGCTTGATAAAAGTCGTCTACACGCCAGTATGCTACTTGTCCAGCGTTTCCAGCACGCATTTTTTTATCTGCGACATGAAAAAACATATCTATGCTACCGACTTCTATGAGCGCTCCTCGTATTTCGTTATCAGTGTGAAAATACTTGACTGGTGCATTTAGAAGTTTACTATACCAAGTTGCTGCTGCAACAACGTCATCTACAAAAAAAAAGATGGCTTGAATACCCTTAAACATTAACAGACTCCAATCCCGTAAGTCAAAATAATAGTATGCAATTACAGGAGACACTACCATGTCTGGTTTAAAACAAGTTTTTCAGAATTTTTTTATTCGCATTGGAGGCTTTTTATCTGTTGTTTTTGGAAGCCTTTCTAATTTTATCGGAAATATCTTTGGTATCTTTGGTAAGCTTTTTGGGGTTTCCGAGTCTGGATATTTTATAGAACCTGATCAAATACAGGGTATAAAACGAGAAACAACACAACAATCAATTAAAACTGAGCCTTCAAAAGCGACTGAAACTTCAGCGACTTCTAATCGTCGTCCCAATCCTCAAATGGACTACTACCGAAAAATGGCTCAGGAGATGAAAAAGAAGTAAGGTAAACCTGTTGACTAGGTTTAGTTAGAAGTGTGGGGGCGAGCGCTTGTCGTCCCCACAATTTTTGTATCAAAGATAAGTAGATGGGTGGAAATAAACAGAACTATGTTAAAAAATGTAAAAACGCCTCAAACCCTTACTATCCCTCTTCTGTCACTTTCCCCAGATGAAAACATGAAATCCTTGCTACACAAGAGTTTTAGTCTAAAGCGATGGTGATGTTTATCATCTTAGAAAAGAAAGCCACAAACCCAACCCTAGTCTAAGGTTTAAACATTGCCTTTGATTTTTGATTTCGGAGAGTGACAGAAGAGGGATAATAACGAATGACCAATGAACGACAGTCGCCACAACGGGGGGAACCCTCCAAAGCTTTGATGCCTGCGGCAAGCCGCAAAGCGTCTACGGAGGAAACCTCCCTCCGGGTTCGCCAGTCCCCCAATCTCCTGCACCAGACGCTACGCGCTCCGTGACGGAAACCGCCAAGACGGGGGCTGGACTCACCGCTCAAACTTCTCTGCGCAAGGCGCTGCCTCCTAATGACTGCCAAAACTAGTTAACTTTATTTGTACCGTCCTACTTAATCCTAATCGTAATAGTAGCTGTTTGGCATGCTGGCGATATAACCACAACCAATAAATATAGCGCTTTTCAATTCACTGAAATACACATCTGCTGTAGGGGAGCCAGTGCTGCAGGAGGGGAGCCAGTGCGTTGCGGGGGTTCCCCCCGTTGTAGCACCTGGCGTTTTCCCTCCGTAGGCATCTGGCTTTGGGCATTGCAATGCCCACTCTACTTGATTCGAGGGTGTATTGGACTCACCTGACTTTTGAATCCCCTTACGGGGAAGATTAGAAAGAGAAATGAAACAACAGAAAAGCTAAAAAAAGAGCCGAGAGAAATGAAACCAGATCGTTGTGATGAAAGGCTTGAATCTTTGCCAGAAGCTAATGAACTAGCGAGGCTTTGGGGTGCGATGACTGAGATACGAAATGATATCGCTCACGTAGGTATGAACACTCAACCCCAAGCAGCAAGTAAACTTAAACAAAAAGTAGAGTCTTTCTATCCTAGACTTTTAGAACTGGGAAAGAAGTTATTACCAACTGAATAGGAAATTAGATTGATATAGCTTGTATGCTAGTTTGTTGGTTTCCTGAAAATAATTGACTGAAAATTCTAAAAAATTTTAATATCTAAATAATGCCCAAAATCCTCCTCGTCACCGTCGGCGGTTCCTTCCAACCCATCATCACCGCCATCCGCAGCTTACAACCCGACAGAGTAATATTCATTGCCTCTGATGGTGAAAAAGGTAGCAAATCGCAAGTCATCGGTGAAGGAACCCCATGTGAAGTGCGTCGGGGTGCAGAAGTGATTGAAAGATTACCCAATATTCCGACACAGGTTGAGTTGGGCGATAGCTTCGCTGCTGCCTCGGCAGATCGCTTTCAACCAAAACGAGATTTAATTCTGGTACAAAACCCAGACGATTTAAGCGAATGCTATCCCAAAATTTACGTTTTCATTCGCAATTTGCAGCAAGAAGCAAGCCATGAGATTATGGCTGACTACACTGGCGGGACTAAAACTTTATCGGCGGCGTTAGTGATGGCGGCGGTTGATTGTGGGATTTCCCTTTACCTCACCATTGCTGCGAGAGATAACTTGGTGAAGGTAGAACGGGGAGAAATCACGCAAAGAGTAGACACGAGTTTTCGCCGCTAAATAACAACTTATCTCGTAATTCTTTGAATAACCTAGAGCACCAGTTCTCAACCCCTACAAATTCAGGGAATTAAACTCATGTTAGTGGGTTTACTCGCACAACCAAATCGTTCTTTGGCATGGCAAGGATCAGTATTGCACAAGATTATGACTCAATTTCTGCAAGATGTGGAATTGGGTGAATTGAATTATTTATAGATAGCGTAAGTGTTAGCCCTGAGGAAAAAATAACAAAAAAAGTATTAAATAGCACTATAATCATAAACCGTATAACAATAGCTAATACTCTTACTAATGAACAGGAGGTTGCACACTCGGGGAAACCCGACGCCAATCGCCTCGATGGAACGCACTTGTTGCATGCAAACTCAAGGGCTTTGCGGTTCCCAAGCTAGTGCCTCTAAACTCCAGTAGCAAACTAGTCTAAAAAAGGCAGAGAGTAGCTATCCATAAGGAAAGAAAAAAGAATAATGTTTTTTCTTTCCTTGTGGTGACGAATTCGCCATATCGGCTACTTATACCAATTCTCTGTAAACTTGCACTTAATACTTACTCTTTCATTCTTGGCGTTCTTGGCGACGCCAGTCGCCTACGGAGGGAAACCCTCCTGCAGCGCTGGCTCGTCTTGTTGCTAATCGTCTAATAAACATTAAGTGCATCTTCATGGAGAATCGGTATTAATCGAAAGAAAGTTTATGTTTCCATGAAAAAGCAAAAAAATCTATTCAGCCATCTTACCGCAATAGAAAGAACTCACCTATCAGTACCTGCACAATTTTTGTTAGATAAAAATTTGCTTCAAGATAAAGTCAAAGTCCTAGATTTTGGCTGTGGCTTGGGCAATGATGTTAAATTATTGCGAAAAAAAGGATTTGATATTACAGGTTATGATCCTTATTATTTTCCGGAATACCCTAATGAGAAATTTGACACAATAATTTGCTTTTATGTTTTAAACGTTTTATTTCCGGAAGAACAAGGGGATGTTCTTATGAGAATATCGAACCTATTGAAGCCCGGAGGAAAAGCGTATTATGCAGTTAGAAGAGATCTAAAAAGAGAAGGGTTTCGAGAACATTATATCCACAAAAAACCAACATATCAGTGCATTGTCAAACTTCCTTTTCAATCCATCTACTTAGATGAGTATTGCGAAATATATGAGTATATGCATTATAACTTACGAGATAATTTACGAGTAAACGCATCTAATAATTGTAATTGTATATTTTGTAATCCTCGTAGAAATTTAACTATCCTAACCGAATCAGCAACTGCTTATGCTATGTTTGATGGCTATCCCGTGAGTAAAGGTCATGTTTTGGTTGTTCCAAAACGTCACGTTACTAATTATTTTGAGCTACCGTTTAAAGAGCAATCTGCTTGTTGGTTTATGGTTAACAAAGTCCAAGAAATTCTCGCCAAAGAATTTGAACCGGATGGTTTCAATGTGGGAATGAACATCAATCGAGATGCAGGTCAAAATATGATGCACGCCAGTATTCATATTATCCCTCGTTACAAAGGTGATACTGTTGGTGCTAAAGGTGGGATAAGATATGTGATTCCTAAAAGAAAATAGTTCGTAATTTCTTGGTTGGGCAGAACTGCAAGAATGTTATCAATAGATAACTTGAAAAAAGAAGTCGTCACGAGGAAACCACGCCAGGATTCGCCAGCGCTGCTTTCGTGTTACCCAAAACTAGACAACTGTCTCTCCCGTTGGGCTAGGAGATTTTTCAGTCCTTTAATGAAGCAGGATTTCAAGCACTGCAATCTTTAATCGAGCACCAAGTTAAGAATTAAATTGCACTAAATATACAAGCTATTGACACAGTGGGGTCATACTTGTGTCATATCCACTTGGTAGTTTAAAAGTAGCCAACACTAAGGTTTTTGTCAAGAATACTGAGTTGTAACTTCAGAATTTATCAGAAAAACCTTAGTTAATAACACTGATATTTGGTGATCATTATGTTCTCTTTTTTCTTTGCTGTCTTTTTAGTAAGTTTAGTGACTTTATTTGGTGGAGCTGCTATAGCTTACCTATTCCCACAGAGTAATTCTCAAGATTAAGGGATACTCCATAAATAATTCAAAATTCAATTCAAAATTCAAAATTGAAAAATTAAGAACTGGAAACTACTCTATTTCGTTCACATCAAGCAAATAAATATACAAAAACCAGTTCTTTGGGATAGTCCTGTATAGGAATGATATTGGCGACGCATAACCTGCTCAGTTACAGCCTCAGGATCATTACAATGCATCACCACCTGTTTCGGTTTAGCTTAGGTACTATTGACTCATAGTCCAAGTCTTTGTGTAGCAGAAATTTCTCTTTCCCTGTGTTGTATTAATAACGCAGGGTTTCTTTTTTATTGGGATATATAGTATTCATATCAAGGATTTTTCAAGTGATTAATCATTAAAAATTGGTATAAAAATAGAGATTTAACTGCTGAGACTGCGAAACAAATTACTTAATTTATACTTGTTTTAATTATATTTATCTGTAAATATCTTGATCTTTAAAACTATTGCTCTACTTATGAAGTCGTATAAATGTTTTTGGTCAAATCTTCGTAAAAGTTATCTTCGGATATATGAATTATCTTTTTTTGAACTTTAATATTTAAACTATACAAAGGGTAAAATAGTTATAATTAATCAGTAAATTTTCTAATTTATGGAAACATAAGAGTAAAATAATTAAAACATCTCCGTGAGATTTCTATTTTATTGAATTTTTTATTAAATAAGTGTATGTACTGATTGGTAAGATTTTACGGTTAGATTAACATTTAGCTAAATTCTAGAAGAGTTTTATGCATCTGCTTCACCAATAGACAGCCGTTTTAAAATCCTCTTGGTTGTACTGATGAACTTATGTCATAAATGAATCTAAATTATGTTTTCTAAATCTTTGATAACTGAAGGAGTCGCTACCGTGAATAAGGTGCAATTGGCTTTTCTTATTAACTACCTACTGATGACTGGCTATTTTTTGATTAATTGGTTAAGATTCTTTCTCCGTCATCCTAGTTATTCGCCAGAAGAAAAATTTCTGTCTAGTGTGATACTTTTCATTACTACAGTTTTATGGCCCATCATTGTTCCTATGTCTTTTGTAAAAATATTGACGACACGGAAAGTAGAGTTTAATACTATGATTCCTGTCATAGTCGCAGTCTTTGCCTTCAGTGTTGCACTTTACATGGGTTAGCTAGTTTTATAGGACTAGACTGTGTTTTGGTGTCTCATAATTGCTATTAATAAAATCAACTGAGATTTTGCATCTACCATTAAACCTCAACCAAAAATACAGTCTGCGAACTATAATGCTTGCTATTCACGTTAAGAAAAATGACAACTCTTGAGGTGTTTTCTAGTAACCTGTGGTTTAATTACTAGCTAAAACTGATAACAACTATACTGATATAGCAATTTGTGCAGGAGTTGTGAAATTACTCGTTGAGGCACTTAACGCTTAACAGGGAAGAAGAATATACAAATGTACCTTGTTTTTAAGTGCAGAGTGCAGGCACTTTCATGCAGATGAAATAGGACTGCTATATTTCTCAGATATCTAGTAAGTCACAGCGTTAATTACTATACAATTCAACAAAAGTCAAAAGTGGTTAACAACTACTAAAAAAACAGTTAACAACATCATTTTTGACCTGTGTCAACCAGCGTTGGATACTTTTTACCAATAATTTGTTAGTGTAAACTCTAAGGGTGTTGGTGATTTTTAAAACAAAAATTAGATATCTAAGCATTATTAGAGACACTTATCACTCTCATCATGAGAAAATATTGTTTTGGTTCCAAAGTATCAGCGATCGCTTGTGCGATTGCAACCGCAATAATCGGTATTGATTTCAGCATGGCTGACTCTTCTGCTCACGCTGGTGTCGTTGACCTTAGCTGTACGGGAGGATATACAGCTACCTACAGCCCTGGTCTTACGTTTGAAGAAAAAGAAACTGTTATCACTCGTGATGGAACGTTAAGTACATGCGTTCCTCTGCTAACTGACGCGACAATCGTATCGGGTCGTGGTAGCAGCAAAGTTACAGTAAACGCTTCCTGCAATTCGGCAAATACACCCCCGTATGATCTTAAATACAATTGGAGCAACGGGCAATCTAGCACCATACACTTCTCCTCTACTGTTCAACAGAAACCTGCTGGTGACACCGTTTTCATAAGCACCGGGATTGTTACCGACGGAGAGTTTAAAAATGACATGGCAACAAGAACCCTCACTCTAGCTACATTGGATTCCACGCAATGCCTCTCTACCGGTGTTTCCAGTGCCACTGGTAACGAAACACTGGTGTTGACTGGTCAATAATTTATTGAACATAGTGACATGTTCTTGTCCGAGGAATCAGTTACAGCGCTTTTCAAGTAAATAAACCACGGGGTAGGGGCTGTTCTTGCGGTGCCCCTACGAAAATCTGTGGTTCAATTGGCTGAAAATAGCTGTAATACCACTGAAGTTATGTAGATAAAAAATAGGGATGAGCATCTTGCTCATCCCGTACATAAGTTATTTTTAAGCAAAAGGCTTATTGCGCTTGAATTGGAAAAGCACCCGGACGCACAGCTAAATTGAGATTTTGCCCATTGCGATGCAATTCCATGCTTACATTTCCTCCAACTTGGCTATTTTCTACTGCATTTTGAACAGAGGTTGCGTCGCTCACTGCTTTACCATCAAGTTTTTGGATAACATCACCAGCACGTATCCCTGCTTTGGCTGCTGGTGAGTTGGGCATAACTTTGACAACTAATACGCCATGATCTTCATTAACACTCAAACCGCTGTTGGGGTCAGAGTTGATGTTTTGTTTCAACTCAGGCGTTAATCCTACCATCTGAATTCCTAAATAAGGATGTTGTACTTTGCCCGTCGCTATCAGTTGATTGGAAATTCGTTGCGCTGTATTGATAGGAATCGCAAAGCCCAGTCCTTGTGCTCCTTGGATGATGGCTGTGTTCATCCCTATAACTTGCCCTTGGGCATTAATTAGAGGTCCGCCAGAGTTACCAGGGTTAATTGCTGCGTCTGTTTGAAGATATTCTACTCGTCTGTCGGGAGCACCAATCTGATTGCTAGTGCGACCTGTTGCACTAATGATTCCAGTAGTGACGGTATTACCCAAACCAAGGGGGTTACCAATGGCGATCGCCCAGTCTCCAGGTTGTAGCTGGTTTGAGTTACCCAATGCCACCGTTGGCAGTTTATCTGCTTGAATTTTAACAACAGCCACATCTGTCAGTTCATCTTTGCCCAGCACTTTACCTTTATAAGTGCGTCCATCCTTGAGCGTTACAGTTACTGTATCTGCACCATCCACTACGTGAGCATTCGTAAGAATCCGACCGTCAGCACCAATTATAAAACCTGAACCAGTTCCCCGTTCTACCTGGCTTCCTTGTTGCCGTGGTAGTGCAGATCCAAAGAATTGACGGAAAAACGGATCGTTAAATTGCTCTGGTAACTGGCTTTTGACTGTTCGCGAAGAATCAATCCGCACGACAGCTGGTCCTACCCTTTGTACAACCTTCGTAACAAAGCTAGTACCGTCTGAATTCGGTGGTATTGGCAGAGCAGCATTTGCTGGACTCACAGCTAGGTTAGATGCATTTTCACTTACCTGTTGTGAGTGAGATGCTAAGTAGCCACCCGCAAACGTCATCCCAGAGCCGAGTAACACTAACGATAAATGAAAAGCTGTTTTTCTCCAAGAAGCAGTATTATGGTTTAAAGAATTGTGACTGTCATCACTGGGTTTTTTATACATTTTGTTTCTGTAAGAATTTCTAGATACCATTCCAATTTAAAAAAACTTTGTGACGATACTGTTACACAGATATGACACAATTGTGAAAAGTCTTACTGCATAAGTCCTATGTCTATTGAAGTTGGGTTTGTGTTCCTAGGCAAGAGCCTTTGTGGAAAAACCCTTGAATAAAAAGTAGAAGCAATAGTAAGACATTCAAAGGGAAAGTCAGCCAACAGGAACAATCGAATTGATGGCAACAGTCGAGACAATACTGAAATTATATCTGTTGAAGTTGGGTTTGTGTTGATCGGCAAGAGCTTTTCCTCCTAACTTGCACATTTTAGAACCGTTATACAGTAAGGCTTTGAGAAATCTCAGAAAAATGTGCTTGTTTCATATTTTGCGGGAGCGTTAATCGCGCCCGTTGGGCGCTCAGATATTGCACCTCCCCCTGAGTACGCCTTGAACTTTAGTTCAAGGCTCATAGTCGAAGTCCGTTAAAACTGAGATCTTGCACCATTCTCAACAAGCGGGCTTGCAGTGCGAGCCAAAATCTGAAAAAAAGGGCGTAGAGAGAAATTAAAAGAAGGTCATGTCAAACCTCCTTACTTACGCCCAAGAATTAGTT
>JAHHGV010000085.1 GCA_019359695.1 Brasilonema angustatum HA4187-MV1 | reverse complement strand
AATTTTTCTAGCCCGTTCCTGACACCGCCCATTAGAGCGAAGCGTCATCCGGTTCGCCACTTGGGACGAGTAGTCGAGGTTTTGGGATTGAGATATTTATCCTCTTTTTTTGGCGAAGGTATTGATATAACAACGGTTTTGCTTCTCCCACCAATTCTCAGGAACTTGAGCATCTAAGCTGAGGAAGACATCGGGTACTATGGAAGGCTGAAGATCTGTATAGTAAACGCCGACATTGGCTTCGGCGAGAAAAGTTTGACCTTGTAAAGAACTGTAAAGAGAGCCAACTAAAAGGCGTTGTTGTTTAGCAGAGGCAAAATTATCCACAGGCGTGTCATTTTCAGTGATTAACTGGTTAGCGTCTGGTACATAATAATCATCATTATTGATTAAAAATTGCTCAACCATGAGTTTGTTTAGTAATTAAAAGTGATATCTCTAGGTTAGTAGATGAGGGAGATACAGGAGCTTGGTTTATGTACAACCGTGACAGAACAGTCGTTAAACAAGGAGGTTGTACAAAAATGTGTTTAGTATAGCAACAGACATATCGTTTAGGACATCGTATTTTGATTAAGAGGGAACAGGGAACAGGGAACAGGGAAATGTCCTAACAATTGTGGCAACTGCTATAGTTATGACTCCAAGCGTTTCCTGCTTTCATCTGGCAAATGTTTCCAGAGGCGATACGCTTTGCGTCAAGCAAGCGGGCTTATCGCCCAAATAACGCAAACAACGCTTTAGGGTGTCAGATCAGAATAGGCAATATTGTTCTTGACTCCCGTTTTAGGTGCAATTCTTGTAACAATATGTTTATAGGGAGTCGGCAAAGTAGTTCTCTCCCTTGGAAAAACCGCCTATGCTTACCCAAGATAAACAACAACGCAACTGGAAACCCATCGTCAAGCAATTTGAGGCTGTCGTTGGCAAAAATGGTGTCGTACAACGCCGCGAGGAACTCATCACATACGAGTGCGATGGACTCACCAGCTATCGCGAACGTCCAGCTGTGGTGGTGTTACCGAGGACGACAGAACAAGTTGCAGAGATTGTGAAGATATGCGATCGCCACTCCATCCCCTTCATAGCACGTGGTTCTGGTACGGGTTTATCTGGTGGGGCGTTGCCAGTGGAAAATTGCGTGTTGATTGTCACTTCTCTGATGCGGCAAATACTCAAGGTAGATTTAGAAAATCAACAAGTTATCGTTCAGCCGGGAGTGATTAACAGCTGGGTAACTCAAACGGTGAGTGGTGCTGGATTTTACTATGCTCCTGACCCTTCCAGTCAAATCATTTGCTCAATTGGTGGTAATGTCGCAGAAAACTCTGGTGGCGTACATTGTTTAAAATACGGTGTCACAACCAACCACGTTTTGGGATTGAAACTCGTCCTTCCTGATGGTTCGGTTGTTGATGTGGGAGGACAAATTCCTGAAATGCCTGGTTATGACTTAACAGGTTTGTTTGTTGGTTCCGAAGGGACGCTAGGAATTGCCACAGAAATTACGCTGCGAATTCTCAAAAGTGCTGAATCAATTTGTGTACTTTTAGCAGACTTTACGAGTATTGAAGCAGCAGGTGTTAGTGTTTCTGATATCATCAGCGCGGGGATTATTCCTGGTGGTATGGAAATTATGGATAACCTCAGCATTAATGCTGTTGAAGATGTGGTGGCAACAAATTGTTACCCCCGCGATGCTGGTGCTATTTTATTAATAGAAATTGACGGTTTGGCAGTAGAAGTTGCGGCAAATAAACAGCGGATTGCAGAAATTTGTAAAAAGAATGGTGCACGGAATATTACAATTGCGAGTGACCCAGAACAGCGCTTAAAATTGTGGAAAGGAAGAAAAGCTGCTTTTGCGGCAGCAGGTCACGTCAGCCCAGATTATTATGTACAAGATGGTGTAATTCCTCGCACTCAGTTACCTTATGTACTAGAACAAATTGAAGCATTAAGTCAAAAATCTGGGTATCGCATTGCTAATGTATTTCATGCTGGGGATGGCAATCTTCACCCATTGATTCTGTATGATAATTCTATTCCTGGTGAATTAGAAAAGGTGGAAGAAGTCGGCGGAGAAATTCTTAAGCTATGCGTGAAAGTTGGTGGTAGTATTTCTGGTGAACATGGTATTGGTGCAGACAAAAAATGTTATATGCCAGAAATGTTTACTACTACTGATTTAGAAACTATGCAATGGGTAAGGCAAGTTTTTAATTCCAAAGGTTTGGCAAATCCAGGTAAGATTTTCCCAACACCGCGCACTTGTGGTGAGGCTGCAAACGCTACGGGTGAGATTGCCAAAAAGTTTGAGGCCGTGGAAAAATTTTAGCTTACTGCCGAATCGCCAGAAGATTACCTATAATGTAGAAACAAGTATTACATAAGAGTGACAAAAATAGCATTTTGACGCTCCCACGGCGATGTTTTCATCGCCGTGGGATTATCCCTTCATCCAGTCAACTTGTCTAAACGTAGTTAGAGGCTCTGCGGCTAATTTTTACACCATCACAATATCCATCTCCCCCCTTAAACCCTCTCCTAATAGCCTTTTTGTTTGTAAAATTACTGGTGTGATTTCTGCCAAGGGTACACTAGTGCACTGGGTGCTGCCTAAACGGTTTTCTTATGCTGACACTCCTGATGTCAATACGCTTGGGATAAGAAATTTGCTCGTGCTCCCTGCTTGCCTTGCTCCAGCAGGGAGCACGCTTTGCTCGGGAGCAGGGTTCGGAAGAGGCACGATGCCCGCTCCGCTTGGGTGCGGGGAGAGGGGGAGAAACTGATCGGCGTGGATTGGTTCTCTCCCTTTCTCCCTGCTCCTGTGCTTCTTCTCAGGAGAGGGGGAGAAAGTTATTCGCGCCGGATCAGTTTTCTCCCTTGCACCCCGCTCCCCGCTCCTGTGCCGCCTCAACAAATAAATGTCTTAACTCAACTGTATTGCTCCTGATGTTGTTGATTTAAGACTGTAACAGCAAATAACTCAAGACATCCTAAACCATTTTTCTTACAAGCTCTAACTAATGAAAAAAGTTACTATTACTCAAATTTGTACATATAGCTTGATAGGGTTAACGTCTTTCTTTGCTGTGTTAAGTATAAATACGCAGGTCTTGACTCAGACAGTAAAAAGCTCCAACACTCCACAAAAATCTCTTCCCTCTGATTTAATTTGGCCCACTCAGGGAATAATTTCTCAGGGTTTTCGCAAATATCAACATGAAGGAATTGATATCGCAGGAGCAACTGGTACTCCTATTGTTGCTGCTGCATCTGGTACAGTGCTCAAAGCTGGTTGGAACGAATGGGGACTAGGGAATGTCGTAGTTCTTGAGCATCCCGATGGGAGTATTACAGTTTATGGTCACAATAGTCGCCTTTTGGTGAAACAAGGTCAACAGGTTAACCAAGGACAAGTCATTTCAGAAATGGGATCGACAGGTAATAGTACAGCACCTCACCTACATTTTGAAGTGCGTAAAAACCATCGTTTGGCTGTTGATCCTTTGACGGCATTACCGTCTTTGATTGCAGGAAAAATTCCACAACGGCAGATGACAAGTCATACAACTGTTGCTTTCCAAGCAAATCACGAAATTAGTCAAGTCTCTGGTGCGCAGACACCACAGCAAGTTTCATCTTCGCAACCAATTCCAGTGGCTGTTGGCTCTCAGATGGCTGATACTAAATGCAATGGCACTACAGTGATTGAAGGCGAAACAGCAAATCTTTCTGTGAAAGTCTGTCAGGAAAATGGTCAGTTGTTTTATATTGGGCAATTAAAGCAAGACTCAACCCAGCCTGTACGCCTTCCTGCTAGGAGTGTTGGCAGTTCTCAGTATCGAGCAGACAATGGTAGTTTTTCCTATGTTGTTAGTTCTGACAAGGTAGAAGTTTGGCGAAATGGTGAGCAGGTACGTTCTGATACTTTTTCCTTTTCAAAGCAGTTTGGGAAATAAGGTTAGATTCTCTACTCTTGTAAATACTACAGATACATTTGCTTTTTTGGGGTGATGCTGCTTTAGAGCTGCTTGTGAAGAGGCGATCGCCTAGAGTGCCTGCTCTTTTAGGGTGATGCTTTTTTTGAACCGCCTTTGGAGAGGTAGCCGGAGGCTTGAGGCTTTGCATACAGCATTCTTCAGCACTTTTTTTACAAAAATTATATTTTCTTAACTATGATCTCAGTGAAAATCCTTTACTATAAAGCGTAGTCTAAGTTACATTAGACAGACTCACCAAAAAACGAAGTAAAACTCTGCATTTGTGAATTTTCCAGTATAAAGGAGCTGACTGTGGAATATCTTGCTTATTCTTTGATGGATAGTGCCTACGCAGAGGCGACTAAAGATACAGAATTCAGTCTTCCAGAATTGAAACTGAAATTCAACTGGAACAGAAATTTCAAATCTGCGTGGTTAACTTTCGCGCTCATCGGTACGTTGTTAGCGATTTTAACTCAAGCTCAAACAGCAACAGCCGCGTACAAGGGTCCAGGAAACAACTATTATGTTCAGACAAAAGGGAGTGATCTCTTAGTTCGCAAAGGTCCTACCTCATCAAGTGCGACTGTTGCATCTTACCGTAATGGCTCACGACTTCCACGAGTCGTAGGATACGCAAATGGATTTGCTAAGCTATCCAATGGTTATTACGTTGGTGCTAATTGGATTGGCAACAAACCTGGCAAAGGGTACACCCGTGGTCCTGGTGTTGGTGGCCCTTACACTTTGAGTTTAGGTTCTCAAGGTTCTGCTGTAGCAAAACTACAAGAAACTCTGGGACTCACACCAACCGCATATTATGGTCAAATCACAGCAGATAAGGTCAAAAACTATCAGCGAAAAAATGGTTTACTTGCAGATGGAGTGGCTGGACCACAAACCTTATCCGCTTTGGGAGTGTATTAATTACAGTATTTTTTGTAAGGCAGGCATTACTCACTAATATCTCACAATGTCCATTAGATAACTTTTGTGAGCAATGCCCAACGCCAGATGCTAACTCCTGCACCAGACGCTCTTGCAACAAGCCGGGAAACCCGGATGCCCTATGGCTAACGCCACGCCTTACGGCTATCGGGGAAGACCTGAGCCCTATAGCTAACGCCACGGCTGCGCCTAACGGGCACGGTTCCGTGCCGAACGGTCTCGCTGCGCTTTAGACCTCTGGTCGTGCGCTTTGCGCATACACCAGACGCCTAGGTCGGGAGATCCTCCTGCAGCGCTAGCTCTCCAACGCACTGGCTCCCCTACGATTTGTGGTCTATTTATATGAAACCGCTGTAAAAAAGAATTTTTAGGCTCACAGAGTTTGTATGCAACAAAGCTGTTAGCAACACATATTTTTCTTGGTCAATATTTTCCTGTCTGTTTGAGTCAAGCGGACAGGGATTTTTGTTTTTGAAAAATTCACTTGAATTTCTAATTTCGTTCTATACTCTGTCACAATTTATATAGACCAGTAAAGTTCTACCTAGACAAAATCTAGGCAAGAGCACAAGAAAACTTCTATACTCACCAAATGACTTTCAGCACAAAGGAGAAGATTGTGGAATATCTTGCTTATTCTCTGATGGATAGTGCATATGCAGCGGTAACTGCAGATACCGAATACCATCTTCCTGAATTTAAACTCACTATTCCAGGGCAAAAATATTTCAAATCTACATGGTTAAGTTTCGCGCTTATCACTGCTTTCTTGGCAATTTTTGCCCAATCTCAACCAGCAACAGCCGCCTACTACGGTCCTGGTAGATACTCTGTGAGAACTAACGGCAGCTGTCTTAATGTACGTACAGGTCCGAGTACATGCTATCGCTCTGCCAAATGTAACTCCAATGGCTCACCATTGCCAAGAGTTGTAGGATATAGGAATGGATTTGCTCGGTTGTCTACAGGTAATTACGTTTCTGCTAATTGGATTGACACCCGCGCTAACAAAGAATACACTTCTTCCGGTGTTCCAACACAAGACACTTATAATAATGGGATTGGCGGTAGCATCACTCTTAGAAAAGGTTCCCAAGGTGATGCAGTGGCACAACTTCAAAGAAGTTTGGGCAATGTTTCAGTCACTGGATACTATGGTTCGTTAACTCAAAGAGCAGTTAGGAACTTTCAGGCAAGAAACGGCTTACGTCCAGATGGAGTGGCGGGACCTGAAACTCTTAGTTATCTTGGGTTCGGCAACATTAGCAGCAGACCATCTTTAGATTATCCTCCGTATCCTAACGATGGTTTTGGCGCTAGAGGCTACTCTCCGTATTATAACGACAGCTATAGCCGTAACATAACTTTAAGAAGAGGCTCCAGAGGTCAAGCTGTGGCAGAACTTCAAAGAGCTTTGGCTAATGTTCCAGTCACTGGATATTACGATTCTTCAACTGAAAGAGCAGTCAGAAACTTCCAGGCAAGTCTTGGTCTTCGTCCAGATGGAGTAGCCAGATCAGAAACTCTAAGTTATCTGGGAGTGGGTAATGTTAGCATAAGACGATATTATCCTGGAAATTCTGGAAATTATAGCTATTCTGGGTATTCTGGTATTAGTGTTGGTGGTCCCTAATTGCCAAAATGCTCTTGAGGTGAGGTTGATGTTTCTGGGGAAAGCAGCAAGTAATTTTGCACAATTTGTAAGATTCGCTTTGCTGCATGACCATCGCCAAAGGGATTAATCGCGTTTGCCATTGCTTCATAAGCAGTAGAATCAGAGAGCAATTGGGCTGCAGTCGCAAAAATGTTCTCGGTTTGAGTTCCCACTAGTTTAGCTGTACCCGCAGTGACTGCTTCAGGTCTTTCTGTTGTTTCTCTCAAAACCAGAACTGGTTTTCCAAGACTGGGTGCTTCTTCCTGTAAACCGCCAGAGTCGGTAAGCAAAAGGTGCGATCGCATAATCGCTCCTACTAATTCAGCATAATCTAAAGGTTCTGTTAAAAAAACGCGGGGATTGTTTCCCAATAGTGTTTGCAAAGGTTCTCGCACTATTGGATTGCGGTGCAATGGTAGTAGTAAAGCTGTGTCAGGGAACTTATCCAGTAACTGTAAAAATCCTTGAGCAATATCATGCAGTGGTTCTCCCCAATTTTCACGACGGTGAACTGTTGCCAGCATGACACGATATTTTTCCCATTCTAATCCAGGTACATTACAAGCAGGAACACTTGCAGCCACAGTTAACAGCGCATCAATCACTGTGTTACCCGTCAGGTAAATTTCGCCCAAAACGCCAGAACGTTCCAGATTTTCCACTGCCAAAGGTGTTGGCGCAAAGTGCAATTGAGTTAGTTGAGAAATCAGCCGCCGATTAGCTTCTTCCGGATAAGGATTAAATAAGTCATCCGTCCTTAACCCAGCTTCTACATGTCCTACAGGGATTTTTTGATAGAATGCAGCCAAAGCTGCGGCAAAAGCTGTAGTCGTATCTCCCTGCACTATGACTAAATCTGGCTTACTTTCTTGGAATAATCCTTCCAAACCTTGTAAACTACGGCAGGTGATATCACTCAGAGATTGCTTTGGTTGCATAATCTCCAAATTATGATCAGCTTTGAGGTTGAACAGCCGCATCACTTGCTCAACCATCTCGCGATGCTGTCCTGTCAAAATAACAGATGTGTTCAGACTTGAGGAATTTTGGAAAACCTGAATGACTGGAGCTAGTTTGATTGCTTCCGGACGAGTACCCAATATAATGTAAATTTGCTTTTTAGTCATTAGTCAATTGTCATTAGTCAATTGTCACTAGTCAATAGTCATGAGTCAATAGCTATCATCCGGAAATGACAAAGGACAAAAAAGGCATGAAAAAACCCGGCTGAACCGGGCAGATGTACTGTTTGTCGAATTGAGCAGTGATAGTTAGTGTTTAATTTCACAAGTTAATGGGCAAGAAGCATAAACGGCGATCGTTTGAATATTCTCTGTTTCTCCATGCAGCCAGCTCAACCATTTGATTTCGCTCGGATGAACTCCTTTAAGAGTCAGGGCTGCAGCAGCCATTACAACTGCCATCACATTAAACATGATTAAACCACCTGCAACAAGCAAAACCGCACTAACAGGCATCACTGATTGTAAAACAACTGACAACAGACATCCGACCGTAGCCATCAAGACAACCAAAGGAAAACCGATAACTAACAAGCATACTGCCAATGTAAAAGTCCATATTAAGAAACTTTTCATCATCAACAAAGAGTGTGTCTTACTTAAATTAGATGTTTGAGACAAAGCCATGACTTTTTCCCTATTAATACAAAATCAACAAAACAAAGATTCAGGTTGAGAAATCTCTAGCTCATTCATGAGCGGGATCAACAATTAAAGATTTAGTATATAAAAACCTATTCATAAAATGAGCGTTTTTTTAATAAACTTTACACTTAATCTTTTGCAATTATGTGAGCAAATCTAATCCTTAGTTTGATAAAAAACCTGTTCTTGACATCTATCTTTAGGCATATCAACTAAAAAGTAATGATTTTAAAGGTTTTTTGAAATTCGATTGCTTCTAGTGTGCTTAACATTTCTTATCAAAGTAAGGAAAGTTCCTCATAATTCACAAATGATCTTGAACCAATTAGTAAGTTGGTGATCCCCAGCCAGATGGTTTGTCGTTTATGCAAATGACAAGACTTTTGAATTTGTTTACAAAAGTCAAAATTTCCTTCTATAAATGTCACCAACTCCCAGTGAAATGGCAAAAATTATTTGTGAGAGAATATAAGTATTGAGAATTATGAATTATAAATATTAAGACTCTTTAACATCCTTTTAGGCATATATTGTTAATTCTGAATTGATCATTATGGTCGCGTAACGTGCCGGTAAGCCATACTTTGAATCCCCCTGTATGCACAAAACACACGCAATCATGCCTATGCCTATGGCTTGTGGGCACGCCCTCAGGCGCAATTCGTAATTCCTGCGTAGGAGGCAGGGCACGCTTTGGGGAGTGTAGAGCACACAGACGCAGGCATACAAAGCAGCGTGTCCCGCAGAAACTTAAGTTTAGCGTCTTCTAAGGAGAAGGGAGTCACACGCGCTTGACATCCGACAAACCACTTTTACCTCAACTGTTTAAAGGCATTGCGCTGTTTACACCAGGAGGAGATTTAATTTACTGCATCGACCCTAGTAAGCAAGGTCGATGGCATTTGCATTTGTGCGTTACGTTGCAGGAAATTCTGGATTTACCAGAACCGCCTCATTTTCTAGTACCTTGCTACACGGCGACTATAGACCATTGGTTAAATCCACGCACTCAACAAATACAAACTTTCGCCGAAGCTTATCCGGCAGTTATGCGACATCAAGCCGTCCTGAACGCTATTTTTGGGACTGACGATCTAGCATGGCAATCTGCACCTTGGCAGGAGGGCTTGTGCGATCACTTAGTATTAACAACATATCGCTCTACATTTCCCCAGCTTTGGGAAGACCACGACTTAGTTGTGCGGCTTGATCTTTGGGATGTAAATCCTTCATATTATCAACCAACAATGTCCGCCCAACAACCCCAACCAAAAACAAAAGGTTATGTTCTCCGCCTATTTGTAGCCGGACATAGTGCTGCTACTGAACGTATTTTACATAATTTACACGAACTGTTAGAAAAAAATCTTGGCAACCCTTACACACTGAAAGTGATTGACGTTTTAACGAATCCAGAACAAGCAGAATCCAATCAAGTTTCTGCGACTCCTACCCTTGTTAAAGTTTGGCCTCATCCGATTCGACGCATTGTTGGAGATTTGGATAATGTAGAGAAAATTTTACAGATGTTAGCTGCTCAGGAAAATTCATAAATAAAGTAAAAAGAAATAATTTATTTCTTTTTACTTGCTTGTTTTCACTTGTAAGAACGGCTCACTTCTTCTAACTGCCTGATCTCATCATCGCCCAATCTCCAACCTAAAGCGCCTGCATTCTGTTTTACCTGTTCCGCTGTTTTCGCCCCAGCAATAGGAATAACGTTTCCTTGAGCAATTAACCAGTTCAGTGCAACTTGGGCAGGAGTACGCCCGTGTATTTCTCCCAGCTTGCGTAGCAAAGATATCACAGGTTCAATTTTCTGCAAGCCTTCTTTATTAAAACGGGAGTCTATCCTTCTGCCATCTTTGAGATTCTTGGCGCTATCAGCAGTGTATTTACCAGTCAGTAAGCCTTGAGCCAAAGGACTATAAGCCAAGATTGTCACACCTAACTCACGCGCAGTTTTGAGAATACCATTGGTTTCAATCTGGCGAGTGAGCAAAGAATAACGGACTTGATTCACTGCCAAAGGTACACCACGGGCAGCTAGTATTTGGTGTGCTTGCCGCATTTGCTGTGCTGAGTAATTACTGACACCGATCGCCTCAATTCTCCCCCGCTTCACCTCATCAGCCAAAGCATTCATCAAGGTTTGTTGACTCATAAAAAACGTAAAAGGCCAATGAACCTGATAGAGAGGAACTCGCTCTAGTTGTAAACGTTTGAGACTATCTGTGAGAGCATCAGCAACAGACTGACCGAAAAATCGCCAAGGAAAAGGACCATATTTGGTCGCAATTTGTACCTGTTGGTCGGTTTTCTTTAAGAATTGTCCCAAAAATTCTTCTGAAACTCCCAGCCCATAAACTTCAGCTGTATCAAAGAAGGTGACACCAACTTCTAAAGCTGCACTAAAAGCTGCTTGCAATTGATCTGCACCGTAGTTATTGCCATAATTCCAAAAGAGCTTATCACCCCATGCCCAAGTCCCAATGCAAAGGGGTGTAACGGTGGGACCATTTTGTCCGAGTGTGATGCTTTCCACGTTTCCAAAATTACATTTCTTTACATTTCTTTACTTTTCAGTGTATTGCAAAATTTATCTCAAAATATCTCTCAGAATGTAGAGAGATATTTTCATCTTTGCTGGTGCGCAAATGCCTATCATGAGTGCCCCAAGGATTCTCTTTGTTATAAATTTTTAGTGAAAAAGTAGCTATGGCAAGCGGCGATTTATTCGATTCTCCAACAAATTCCTTGGCAACACCAAAAGTCAATCTGCTAACCATGTTTCGGCTTGGCTTATTTCAGATGGGGCTGAGCATGATGTCTATCCTAACTCTGGGGGTGCTTAACAGAGTGATGATTCAGGAAATAGCCATTCCAGCAACGCTGGTGGGAGTGGTGCTGGCAATACAGTTATTTGTTTCTCCTTCTCGCGTTTGGTTTGGTCAAATATCCGATGCCAAACCACTATTTGGCTATCACCGTACAGCTTATGTTTGGGTGGGAGCAGCAATATTTGCTGTCGCTTCATTTTTAGCCGTGCAGGTGTTGTGGCAACTGGACGCTGTGGTTGTTAGTGGCTGGGTATGGACAACCCAAACAATCGGGTGGATTTCTCTTCTAGCTTTAGTATTTGCTTTATACGGTTTAGCAATTTGTGCTAGCAGTACTGCTTTTGCTGCTTTGCTGGTTGATATTTCTGAAGAAAATAACCGTTCCAAAGTTGTTGGTATTGTTTGGTCGATGCTGATGGTGGGGATTATTATTGGGGCAATTATCAGTGCCAGCTTGCTCAAGCAATCAACTCCCGAGACACTACAAGCATCAATTAACAAATTGTTTATTGTTGTTCCGGCAATTGTTTTTGGGTTGGCGATGGTGGCTACTTTGGGTGTGGAGAAAAAATATTCTCAGTACACCACTCGTTCCACAGTGACTAATCGAGAAGACAGCATCAGCCTTGGCAAAGCTTGGCAAATATTAACAGCTAGTCCGCAAACAGGTGTATTTTTCACCTTTTTAGTGGTGATGACATTGGGCTTATTTATGCAAGATCCAATTTTAGAACCGTATGCAGGACAGGTTTTTCGGATGCCTCTAGCAGAAAGCACAAAATTGAACGTATTTTACGGCATAGGTGTACTGATTGCCTATGGTATCGCCGGCTTTTTCATTGTGCCCCGTTTGGGCAAGCAAAAAACTGCACGCTTCGGCTGTATGTTAGTGGCACTGTGTGCAGTTTTACTTGGGATATCAGGATTTTCTGCTAATCCAGCGTTGCTGAAGCTAGCTTTGCTATTGTTCGGTTTGGCAACTGGTATCTTAACGACTGCCGCAGTTACCTTGATGCTAGATCTTACAGCAGCTGAAACTGCTGGCACATTTATTGGTGCTTGGGGACTCGCGCAATCTATAGCCAGAGGAACAGCGGTGGCTGCAGGTGGTGCCATTTTAGATGTGAGTCGTAAGTTTCTGCCTAATCTGGTGCTAGCCTATGGACTAGTGTTTGCTCTAGAAGCGGCAATCCTGCTGCTGGCGATTTCGTTTCTAAACCGGGTAAATGTGAGAGAATTTCAAACAAATGCCAAGCAGGCGATCGCATCAATTTTAGAAAGCGAACTAGATTAGTTTTGTTTCGCGCAAAGACTGCAAAAAATCTTTGCGCCTTGCTGTCTTTGCGTGAGAATGAAAGTATGACTGAATTTTGGACAACGATTCTCGATTTTGCCCAAACCACCACTGCCAGAGTGGGAAACCACTTAATTCAAGACTTTGGGCAAGTACAGGCTTCGCAAAAAGCAGATGGCACTTTGGTAACCCAAGCCGATAAATGGGCAGATCAGGAAATACGAAATGCGATAGCATCTACTTTCCCTGATCACGGTATCTTGAGCGAAGAAGATGATAAGATTTTCCGTGGTACCGAATGGTGCTGGGTAATTGACCCTTTAGACGGTACAACTAACTTTACTCGTGGAATTCCTATTTGGTCGATTTCCCTGGGTTTACTGTATAAAGGCACACCCATTTTTGGTTATGTTGCTGTCCCGCCATTGCGAGAAGCTTTTCACGGCTACTGGGGAGGTGTACCTGAGTTAGAACTACCTACTGGAGCTTTTCGCAATTACCATCCTATCCATAGCAGCAATGATGATCCGAGTGGAAATCACTTTTTTAACCTCTGTTCGCGCAGCATCTCAGTTATACAAAAAGACTTTCCCTGTAAAATTCGGATGTTGGGAGTTGCTAGCTATAACTTCTTGACGGTTGCTGCTGGCGCGACACTGGGTGGTGTTGAAGCGACACCAAAAGTTTGGGATATAGCAGGTGCTTGGGTGATTGTTCAAGCAGCAGGGGGAAGCTGGCGATCGCTCAAATCAGAGCCATTTCCTTTAATAGCACAACAAGATTACACGACTCGCTCTTTCCCAACATTGGTTGTCAGTCGAAGAGAATTGCTTCCGATTTTTGCTCAGTTTGTCGAAAAGGTAAAGATTTAAGGCAGAACTCGAAGGTTAATAAGCTAAAGGTGCACATTAAGAAGAACACATAGGTCAGAACTTCGCAGCTAAGAATATATTCCCATAAATAATATAGAGTGCAAGTCACGACTTCAGAGTGGTGGTCTAAGATTTTATTTGGACACCTTTTTTTCTTGGGCTGTGCGTCTTATTGAAAATCTTTTTTCTGTTTACACCAGAAGTTGTGGACTTGTACTCTTTATTAATTCTCTGTCCTGAGTTTTGAGTCCTGTTAGCGTAGCCGGGCAAAGCCCGTTCTGAGTTCTCTATTCGGTCACTCATCCTAGAAAAAATTCTTCTAGAAATGGATAAAACTCATTTGCCAAAAACTCAAACTTTTCTCCAATACCATCAGGAGAGCTTATTTTAAATCCTCTACCATCACGCCAATTATATTTATTACTTGGAGTATAAGTCAGGTGAGCCATCCCTTCTTTGTAGTACCCTGATAAAACCAGAGTGTTTATTTTTGGGAAAAATTGTAATCTAAAATTTTCGGAAAAATGTCTTCCTTTGAAAGTCACAGACAAACTTTCAGTTTCAATTTTTTGGCAAAATAATTGAAACTGAATTGTTGGGAAAACCAAAGCCGCAATCTTAGCAGCTTCTTCATTAATATCTGGTTGTATAGTGTAAAAAGTCTTTTCTAAAGCTGTAATAGACGTCATATTTTCCTTTTTTGATAGATTTCTCTGATATGCGTTAAACTCTCCCAAGTTGCTCAACTCCGGTTGAGCTTGTTTGAAACTCTGACTAAGATCTTGTATCTATAGTAGTAATTTTTGTATATCTAAAGTATGAATTTTTAATAAAATAACAGAACTTATTAATCAACTACCAGCACAAGTTAATAAGGTTTTGATAAATACTCCTTCGGAGTGTGCCGCAGGCAGCGAAGCTAAGCGGTAGTACTGCTTCTTGTATTTTTTTCTTTTTCGGCGAAGATAATCTTCCAGTTATTGTTAATTCCCCTGTGCGTCTGTGGTGTTAGAAAGAATAAAGTCTGCTATTCGCTTATTTTTGCGTGTAGTAGGCTCATCTGGCGGACTAAGTAAAATAGAACGCTGAATAAATTTTTCATTCTTGAGGCGACGGGCAACACGGTCTGGGATACCATAGCCATAAATGATATGTCCCCGTCCGGCTAATACGATAACTTGATAGTTTTGGTGGGCTTTGACAAATTGAGCAATACCATCTGCCATCGTTTCGTCCCATACAACTTGTGCTTGGAAAAATTTTTCAATTTCTCCACTGTTACGATGATTTGCGGCTTGATGCTGTTGAAAGACTGATTGCAAGTTTTTGCGATATTCTTGGTTATCTGTCTTAATTTCTGATAAAGGAGGAATAAATTTCCGTTCAGATGGTGTTAAGCCTTCTAAGCCTTGTTGAGCAACTTTGCGGCTGATTTCGGAAGGAGTGCTTAAGGCGATAACGGAAAGTCGTTTTTCTTTTGCAAACTGAATAATTGGTGCATAATTCTCCCAAGGAAAGCCCCAGCGTTTTTCATATTCACTTTTTTTTACCAGTTCTTCTTCTGTAAGTTTCCCTGCTAGATATTGATTGACAACATCTTGTAGTGGTCGTTGAAACATTTCCATTGCAATGGAAATGTTTGGATTTTGATTGTAAAGTTTTTCAAGAATTTCTAGCTGCCTTTTATGGTCTTCTGAATTGTCATGAATTTCCCCTAAATAAACAACATTTACTTCTTTTAGCTCTAATATCATTTTTTCAAAGCTAGGGAAATAATTTATTGGGTTTCCACAAGTTTTCTCCCAATTTGGGATTTGCTCCTCAAACACTTTGCTTGCTACAACTCCTCTTGAAGGAAATAAAACAGTTTTCGGTGGGCAAGAATTTTTTAGTTGTTGAGGATAAGCAGGCAAGGTGCATAGGAGAAAGTAAAAAGTAAAAGGCAATAGGCAAAAAAATAGTTTTTTCTTTTTTCTTTCTTTCGTTTTTTTTCGGAAATGCCTTTGTCTGTCTGTTACTATTTGTACTAATGTCTGTAAATTAGTTTTTAGAGACTGTGTCATTTTTTTAAGTTTCATGCTGACTTAACGATTTTGAACATTTATTACCACTTTAGGAAGAGGTAAAATGCAAGGAATCTGGCTCGAAAATAATCAACTTCAATTACGAACTAATATCCCTATTCCCGAACCGCCACCAGGAGAAGCTTTGGTGCGTGTTCTCTGTGCTGGTGTCTGTAACACTGATTTGGAACTGAAGAGAGGTTATTATCCATATACTGGTATTCTAGGACATGAGTTTGTCGGTGTTGTTGAACAAGGACCACAACACTTAGTCAACCAGAGAGTAGTAGGAGAAATCAATGCTGCTTGCGGGAAATGTCGATTTTGTCGCAGCGGACAACCGACTCATTGCGAAAATCGTACTGTCCTTGGTATTGTCAACCGCAACGGAGCTTTTGCTGAATACCTGTGTTTGCCAACAGAGAACTTGCATCCTGTACCTGAAAATATTCCTACAGAAGTGGCAACTTTTACCGAACCTTTAGCAGCAGCGCTGGAAATTCAACAGCAGGTACAGTTACATCCAGATGACCGCGTGCTTGTTGTTGGTGATGGTAAGCTAGGACAACTTGTGGCGCAAACGTTAGCTTTAACAGGCTGCGATCTGTTGGTTGTGGGGCGTCATCGAGACAAGCTTGCTCATTTAGAGGCACGGGGTATCAAAACTGGCTTTGCTGATACAGTGACTGATAGAGCTTTTGATATTTCTGTCGAGTGTACTGGTAACTCGGAAGGGTTTGCGCTTGCTCACCGTGCCTTGCGTCCACGGGGAACTCTGGTACTCAAAAGTACTTATGCTGGGAAACTAAGTTTTGATGCCTCTTCTTTAGTTGTGGATGAAATAACTCTCATTGGTTCCCGTTGTGGTCCTTTTGCACCTGCACTCGAACTGTTGGCACAAGAAAAAGTTGACGTAAAATCTTTAATTAATGCTCGTTATCCTCTGAGTGATGGACTGGCTGCTTTTGAACGCGCTCAGACAAAAGGTGTTTTAAAGGTGTTATTAGAAATGAGTGAGCAGTAGCCGTTGAATGTTCCACTGCAACACCCAAATCGAACAGACAGAGGTGAAAAAATGCAAATTGAACAGACAGAGGTGATGATTTCCACGCCCGACAGACGGATGCCTGCCTTCTTGTGTACACCTGCTGTTGCTGATCGCAAGAGCGCTGTTCTCCTCCTAATGGAAGCCTTTGGCTTAACGCCACACATTCGAGACGTAGCAGCCCGAATTGCAAACGAAGGTTACGTGGTTCTCACGCCAGATCTCTATTATCGCGAGTTGCCCAACAACAAATTCGGATATGACGAGGTTGAGCAAGCCAGGGCTATGATGTTCCGCCTCGATTTCGGTAAGCCGATGGAAGAGGATCTTCGGGCAGCGTTGGCTTATGTTAAGTCACACCCAGATGTGTATCCAGATAGAGTCGGCGTGACTGGGTTCTGTCTGGGTGGCGGACTGAGCTTTCTGAGTGCCTGCAAGTTCTCGGACGAAATCGCGGCAGCTGCTCCCTTCTACGGTGTGGTTTTAGATGAGTGGATCGACACTGTGACAAACATCACAGTACCCGTATACTTGTTTTTCGGTGATGCCGATCCATTTATTCCTAACGAACGCGTTCAACAAATCGAGTCTCGATTCAAGGAACTGGGGAAAGAGTACACGTTGAAGGTTTACAGTGATGCCGATCATGGGTTTTTCTGCCACGAGCGTTCTTCTTATAACCGCTTAGCTGCCGAAGACTCTTGGCGCGAGCTAACATGGTTCTTGAAAAAACACCTGCACAAAACCATTTAACAAAGTGGTTTGTGTTTGTCAAGTTGATAAAGTTTGATAAGATTCCCTGTTCCCTGTTCCCTTATAAATACAACCGAAACAATTCCTAATAAAACATAGGATTAGTTATTGGTTGATAGTCCATACAACTTATTGCTTCTTCGGTGTTGGCGACAGAGGGACGAACAGTGCATTTAAGATGGTAATCATTAGTAAAATATTGGCAGCCTGTACAAGGAATTTGATGCATTTGCTGCGCTTTACCAACACTGTCTCGCGCTGCTGTCCACAGACTCCAGACAACAAGAAAAATTAAGCTCCATGCACTCACAAAGCAAACAGGGATGAGCACCGGCTGAATCAGATGAATGATGTGAAAAAATAGTTGTAACACGACAAATCCTAACGAAAGTTACAAGTCATAATTTTTTAGTTAGGAGTTAGGAGCTATTTGTTTTGACTGCTGACAAATTACCTCAACTATTAACTTTTTTTGCTCCTAACTACTGACTTAGTAAAGTATCCAGTTAAACACCAGCATGACCAATTGCTAACCCCGCAACGAGCATCCCGAAAACGAGAAATGGTTGGGCACTTGCTTGGTATTTGACATCATTTCCCAGTGGGTCGCGTAGGAAATACATATCCTGGAAGGTGATTTGCGGAATGACAAGTAGTATGAGAATTGCTGCATACAAGTTCTCATGGATGTAGACCAAATAAGCCGCGATCGCCACTTGAAAAACATCAATCATGACTACGCAAATCCACGCAGCAGTGGTGACACCAAACATCACAGGAAGTGATTTTAATCCGAACTTGCGATCGCCTTCTATACTCTTGAAGTCATTGACAATGGCAATGCCCAAGCCAGCCAAACTATAAACCACAGTCAGAACAACAATTTTCCAATTGAGTTCACCAAACAAAGCATGACCAGTACACCAAGGTAAGGCTATGTAACTAGCACCAAGGGCATAGGTTCCTAACCAACCGTTCTGTTTTAACTTCAGAGGTGGTGCGGAATAAATGTATGCTATGAAGGAACCCAATATGGCAGTCACAGTAATCGTGAGAAAGTCATGACCTGCCCAAACATCCAGAACAAAAGCTAAACCAATACCACCAACAAGTAATACTAAAATCTGCGTGATTACCTGGGGTAAGGGAATTGCTCCGGAGGGAATTGGGCGATATGGTTCGTTAATCGCATCAATTTCGCGGTCATAGTATTCATTCAGGGTTTGCGTGTAACCCGTCATCAAAGGTCCTGCTAGCAACATACACGTTGCTGATTTCAGGACATTTTCCAGAGTCCATGTGTACTCGCCGGAAGAAGCCGCACCGCAAACGACGCCCCATATTAAGGGAATCCAAGTGATGGGTTTCATCAGTTGCAGGCGGATTTTCCAAATTGAGGTTTCTCCAGACGCTGCACCTTTCATACCTAGCAGTTGCCTTGTTTTGGCACTACGATCAACAGCAGCTTTGACTTCCTCTGTTGGTGTTACCGAGTTTAGTGCTTCTGGTGAATCTGGATCTGGAGTAGTGGGAGTTGATTTAGACATAAGTCGTACTTGCTTATGAGTTGTTGCTTCGCCAGTTATCAGTTATCAGTTACCAGTTATCACTGTTTACTGTTCATTGATAACCCTATGGCTAACGCCACGCCTTACGGTGAGTCCAGCGCTGCGGGAGGGGAGCCAGTGCGTTGCGGAGAGCAGCGCCTTGCGGGGGTTCCCCCCGTTGTAGCACCTGGCGTTCTCCCTCCGCAGGCGACTGGGGAACCCGGAGGGCTATCGGGGAGAACCTGAGCCCTATGGCTAACGCCACGGCTGCGCCTAACGGGCACGGCCCCGTGCCGAACGGTTCCGCTGCGCTTTAGACCTCTGGGCGTGCGCTTTGCGCATACGCCAGTTGCCTGCGGAGGAGCCAGTACTGATAGCGTAGCGTGGCACGAAGTGCCATAGGAGGGTTTCCCTCACGCTTGTTCTGTCGTTGGAAACTCTCCTATGGCACTGGTCTGACTGTTCACTGTTTTAGCTCCTAACTTGCTTAGAAAGAGATGATCAAATATTGGTTCTGAAACTTTGCACCAGTTACAGGTTTCCCACTTAAGGCAGGAGGGAGGAAGATATTACGCCGTTGATCTCCTGCTTCCACGGTGACTTCTGGACCAAATGTAGTCAGTTTAACCTGCTTTTTGTCAAAGCCAGGTAAGAATAAGCGAACCTGGCGAGTGTTAACGTCTATTTCTATAGGTTTAGGAGCCTGTACCGCTTGTGCTGCAAAATTAGGTAGGGCATCGATCAGCGGTTGCCAGTCACCCCCTTTGGCTTCTGGAACAACACTCACTGGCAGGGGAGCAAATTCCTGTGTTAGGTTTACGCTTGTGTCAGAAGAAACTTGCAGCACACCGCCAACAATCAGACCAACTTGTTGGGCACTACCCCAGATATAGCGGGCTGTAGCCACTTCCACAGGGTCATTGGTCGTCACGAGGAAAGCAGCAATGCGTTTAGGATCGCTAAGGGCAGCTTTTGCTTTGTCTAACAAATTATTGACTTGGTTGGTGGGTTGGGAAAAGTTATCTGCTGTCCAATTCACATTGAAAAAGGTGCTAATGAGTGGTTGAATGAAGGGTGATTCGGAAATTCCTTTTCCAAAGTCGGAATTGATAAACAATTGGCGAAAGCGTCGCACGTACCAACTAACAGATTCTGGCATTCCCAACACCCGTAGAGTGGAAGAGTCGCCTGATCCATCATAGATAATCGCGTCATATTTGCCGCTTTCATCATATTGACCAATGGCATTCAGGGCGAGGGCGCTATCCATTCCAGGCAAGACTGCCAGTTCTTGACCGTAAATATCTTTTAGGATGGGTGTGCGCAGGTATTGTGCCTCCAGTTTTTTCACCTCCTCCCAATTGCGTTCTAGCAGGACTCCTGTTTGGAACTGCACGACTTGCAGATTGGCAGCAATTTCTTGGGGTTCAGGACCAACAGTTACTCCCAGCAGGATTGACATTGCTGGTTCTGCTTGTCCAGCTAGGAGAACACGCTTTCCTTGACTTGCCAATAGTTTGGCTGCGGCGATCGCAATTTTTGTGCGATCGCTACTCCCTTTGCCCAAAAATGTCAGTATCAGGGCCATTACCTTGATTCCTATTTTTACTGCTAGTTTTTTCAATTCCAACTTAGCACTCAGCTTCTTTTGGCAGCTTACACCAAAGTTCTGATACCTGCGCACCGCACAAAACTCAAAATTCAAAATCACCGATAGCGTTTGCGCAGCGTCCCTCTTAGGGAGTAGCGTGCCCGTTAGGCGCAGCCGTGGCGTTAGCCATAGGGCATAGATTTGAGCCTCGCTCCGCGTAGACGCGTAGCGGCTTCTCGTAAGAGTGGAGCTATCGCTTACGGAGGAAACCTCCGCTCAAACTTCTCTCAAAATTCAAAAACACTTTCAATCAGATCTATCGCGAAGCGAGAGATCTTGAGCGCAGAGTGCACTACTCAAAGAACGCGACGGGTGAATTTTGAATTCCCCCAAAGGGGGTTGAGTTTTGGGCTACTGCTGAGGTTTGAGTTCATCTTCAAAAAACCAAGTGGCAAAATTATCCTCAAACTTGACCACTATGCCAACGCCGCTACTGTCGGTCATCTTGTAGCCTTGAATGATGCCGACTTGTCCTAGTCTTTTGACAATAGGGGCAGATACGCGATCGCGCAAACGAACGACTTTAACTTTTTGTCCGATTTCCATGCCAACTTACAACACAACAAACCAAGACTCAGTGTAGCCGAATCTGGACACCAGGGGGAGTGGGGAAAGATGGAGAAACTAACTAACCGATGACGACTGACTAAAATAAAATCAATAACTCAGCAGGTGTCAGCAGATGTTTGTGATAGCGCAACAGCCAGAACAACAGATACCGATGTCAAGCGATCGCCCTTCTTTCCCCAGAGGGGTTTTTCCAAAACCCCTCTCCCCAAATCTCCGATTTGGGGCAACCAAACTCCGTTTGGTTGGGGCATAGGGCGCGCCAAGTGCGATGGGGCAAAGCCCCCGCAATCATGCGATCGCAATTTTTGGTACAGCGGTTGCGATCATTGGGTATTGATCCACAAAGTTTAACTTAGCCCTTGCCAACTTGAAGTCAGAGGTAGCACCTGATGTATCAAACTGATCCACCCCGTCCACCACAGGAAGTTTTACCAACGATGTATGATTTGCCTAGTGAATTAGTGGGAGAACCCGGATTGCCAGATGAATTTCACATTTTTCAACCTAGACTACTCAGCGAAACCTGTCAACCTAGTAACTATCCCTCCGAGGAAATTTTAATTGCTACCGACTTAAATTTCTACTACGATCCTCGTCATCCATTGTGGTACAAGCGACCTGATTGGTATATGGTTTTAGGGGTATCTCGTGCCCAACAACAACAAGACTTGCGCTTGAGTTATGTGATTTGGCAAGAGGGAGTTGCACCATTTTTAGTCGTTGAGTTGCTTTCACCAGGTACAGAACAGGAAGACTTAGGACAAACTCTCAGGGAAGTCAACAAGCCCCCAACCAAGTGGCAGGTTTATGAGCAAATTTTACGTATTCCCTACTATGTTGTGTTTGACAGATACACTAATCAATTACGAGGTTTTCGTTTAGAAGGAACTCGTTAAGTAGGTCAACTTAATTAAATATAAGATAGAGATAATATTGTCGTTGTATGTGACTTGTATGCCTGCGACTATCCGAACGGTGTTGAATACTGAAGAAAACCGCACCCTGCTGGAACGCGCGTTG
>JAHHGV010000084.1 GCA_019359695.1 Brasilonema angustatum HA4187-MV1 | reverse complement strand
CCCTATATTTGGAGTTTCTCCCCTGCGTGGATGACGAATATAATCATTGCCCAGCGGCGTTTTTTTGTCACTCTCCGCTACCATGCCATCATTCCGTACTGGCAGATCGATATAGTTTACTTCAATTCCCGCGACAGTGGGGTTCCGGTGGCTGGGACTAGTATAGAATACGGTATCCACACTCAATCCTTTTGGGGTCAATTCGCCAGCTTTTTGAGACTTTCCGGTGCCTCCTTCGCTATTGTCGAGTACAATCAGGGTTTTCCCAGTTTCTTTGGCTTGTTGAGCCAATTTTTCTATAGTTTGTTGATGCTGCCCTTCTTCAAACTCAATAATTCCAGAATCTACCTGTTTTTTTTGTTTAACCTCTGGTGCTTCGCCGAAACCGTTAAATCGGCGAGTGCGGTTTAAAAATTTCCTCAGTCGCCCTAAACGATTAATAAAGGAAGATTTCAGCGATTCTTCTTGTTGTTGTTCTGCGTGGATCTGGCAATGTTCCTCGAACTGCTCCTGGTCCTTTGCTCTCTGACTAAAGTCTTCTTTTGGCTCCCAAGTATATTGTTTTTGTTCTGGAAACCTGAAGCCATATTGTTTCGCAATGTGAAACAATGTACCGAGTGAAGTCCCGCCACGCTTAAAACTTCGGATTTTTCGAGCAATATTCCAAGTAGTATTTTTTATACTTGGTGACCATTCTTCCGCTAAAGCTTCTGCTTCTGCTGGTCCACAGTAGTCCGCCAGTGCCATCAGGACTTGACGGCATTCATCATAATTGTTTGATCCGGGATTGCGCGGTGGAATATAAGAGAGCGCTTTTTGAATCAGCTGATACGTATCCCATCCCTGATTCTCAGTTCTGGTACGAAATTCTGCCTTGCGTGCCTCAAGGGCTTTTGTCCTTGCTTCATGCTCAATCCGTTCTTGTAAGGCTATTCCCCGCGCTTGCTGCACCCATTCCACGGGCAACGTCACACCAGGTTGCACTAACGGAAATTCTGCCTTACTATTTCCATAAAATACACGACTTGCGTCTTTGCACGCCGGATCATGTGGTAAATGCTGCATTAAAAAGCGTGTACATGCTTCTACCGCATCCGCACCTTCTAAGTACTCTGGAAGCACAAACACAAGCCGGAATTTATGCCATTCTGGTCTGTGACTGGCGGTAGTGTAGATCAGCGCACAGTATTTTTTAATGAAGGGATGAGCAAATGCTGCCTCTAGGGTTAATTCGCCAGTGTAAGTCGTCTTTATTTTTCCATTTTCATCTTTGACTGGATTCCCCGATTCGTCCCGCAAAGGAGCGCTGTTATCAATATCCAGCAAAATTAAATTTGAACCAATAACATTGGTTTTGCTGCGAGATTTACCGCCTAGAAGGCCCCCAAGCAGGGCATAACCGCTGCTTATGTCGTGTTGGATATCTTCTACGGTGCCTTCTTTATCGATGAAGTTTTTGGTTAAAAGCTTAAAATCCCATCCCTTATCTTTTCCGCAAGTGTTTACGGCGTAACGGATTTGGCGTTTTGTATTATCCCGTGATACAATTTGTGTATCAGAATTTTTTTTATCAAGCATGAATGCCTCCAAGGTTGAGTAGGGTTAACTTGGAGGCATTATTTTTTGCTGATTCCGTCGCTGGATGACCTTTGAAAAATCTAAAAAAGCTGCTATCGTGAAAGAACAAATTGAAAGTAAAAAGCTTTTTAAGTGACCGAAAGGCACTTGATTCAGCGAGCGGAGGTGTTGATCAGCAAATCAGCCTCCCTTTTTAATTTATAGCCTTTATAAGTACAACATTTATCACTTTCTAGAAATTATTTTTTGAAAAAAGAAAGGATTTTTCGCAAATTGGGTGTTTCCACTTAGATGACATTATTTCCGAGAATAGGTTTTCGGATTAGCAAAAGTAATGTCAACTACCCTCGTCAACAATTTCGAGCTGTGCGAACTCTTCTGGAGTCATCGGTGAATACTCTTTTTTTAGCAACTGCTGCCACATCTCTTTAAAAGAAATACCTCTCTTATCAGCGAGGTATTGCACCATTGCATTGCGCCTCACCTCTCTTTCTTGAAGCTTCGAGCTGAGCAACGATGCTGCCTCTGCTGACTTGGGACGGTTTTTCAAAACAGATTCTATTTCTAGGCAATCATCGTAATATTCACCTAAATAATTTATGTATTGCCGGTCAGTTGCTTTTGGCATGTTTTCTACAAAATATTCTTACTCTTTCTATGATGCACTACGTGAGTCTGATATGGGTCTACTTTGAGTATAAGTTGTGATGATTGAAGCTCTACAACCCCATAACATCATCAAATGACTCAAATATGCCCCAAATTAGACTCAAGTGATATATTAGATTCATGAGCAAAAAACAAGCCAAACGCAGTCAGGAGAAGGAATCCAGTGCTGTGATGGTGAATTTTGCGCTTGTCTACAGAACCTTGAAAAACCAATGCATAGTTTCTTGGTAGAGCTAGTAAAAACCAGGCAGCGATCGCAACGCTGAAAGATGGTACGCCGCACCTGAAGCCCATCACTGCGAAACCAACCTTAAACGGTTGGCAACAGCCATAAAACAGTGGCTGCTACCAACCAAAGAACCATATGGACAAATACAACATTCTGATTGATGGAACGTTAGCAGGATTAACTGCGATCGCCAATGTAGATGATGGAGATTATGAAAGTCTCATTTACCCAGTGCGCGAACTAGCTGAAGTTTTAGCCAATGCAGCTAAAGCAGAAGCCCTAGCGCATTTGGAAGAGTGTGACGTGCTGATTGATGCGATCGCCTACGCCATCACCGAATTACTCGACTGCATTGACTCTGAAGGTACATACGAGCGTTGCAATATAGTGGCAAGTTTGGCTAAGGCACTTGCGCAGGTTGCCAAGGGGAACACAAACCAGAAAAAAGCCCAAATCCTATTAATGCCAGCAGTCGGAGATTAACAGTTATGTTCACCAAAAATCAGCTAGCTTTTATGGTTCGCGTGCAAGCCGGAGACGATTGGCACTGCTCATACTTTATAGAAGCGCTCAAAGAGTACCACGCTAATCCAGTAGACAACTGGTTGGGAATTGTCACGATTCCGCAAGATGAGTTTGATGAGCTGCTAAACATTCTGGCTAAAGCGGATCAAGAGGATATCTTTAATTTGCAGATGGGGCTTAACTGTTTCAACCTGCTTTCCTATCAAATGTTTGAGCAAACCTCGCCAAACCCCGACAAATATCAACCGCTACAAAATTAGTACTGAAAACACTACGCACCCGAAAGGACAGAAGCGATGTTCATAACAGATGAAAGCGTCATAACTCTGAAAGAAGTTTCACAACTAATCCCAAATCTCAACTACCTTGAAACTGCATCTCTGCTTCACTCAATAGCCGATGCGATCCGTCAGGGACAGACTCTTGGAGACACCTTGGAAGAGCTAGGAGTAGACATAAAGGGCATTACAGAAGATGGATTTGGTTTACTTCCGGGCTTCAGGGATGTATCTGATGAGATGGAATTGATAAGCCTTGCAAGCTTTTGCACTGCACACTTGATGCAAGCATATCGTTGTATCTAAAAAATATTTATCGCAAGTGTCACATAGTTGCAGTGCCTTTTCTCCCCGTACAAAACAACATATGTTACGCATTTTTAACCGTATTTATCGTGTCAGAGCGGCTAATCTACGGTAAGCAAACGGTCATAACTGACGTGACAGCATTTATGACAGCCGTGACAGGCTCTAGCAATGAATCACAGCGTTTTCATCAATCTACGGTAAGCAAAAGGTCATAAATGACGTGACAGCACGTGACAGGGGTGTCACCTTACGGGTATAAGGCTTTTGGGATTTTGTCACGTTTTTTGTGATAAGAACTCAAAAACAGTCCAAACCATAAAAAAGTATTTCTTCTATATTTTTCGTGACAGGTACATACATAATGCCTGAAAGTCCCTCCTATCTAAGGTGACAGTCCCGTGACATGAAGCGTGACACTTTTAATAGTTTTTCACCTGGAATGCCTAAAAGTCGCTCCCTTCTAAGGTGACAGTGCCGTGACACGAAGCGTGACAGCCTGCGACACCCTTTTGGATCAGAAGAAAGTACTAAGAAGTAAAAAATACAACGCTATACGGAACACTCCTGAGTGTGACAGTTGCGTCGAAAATAAGCCACTAGTTTCTGAAATGAGGTTCGGTATGGCTAAAAGAAAAACAACGACCGATTTAGAACCAAATAACGCCCGATTAGGTGATGAAATGATTGCTACTACGACCGAAAACAACGATAAGACAGCGCACTCAGCCGATTCTGCCAATATTCTGGATGAAGAAAAGGCTAAAGCAGAGGCTGGACCAGACACTGCACCAGAGAGGGAACCCAAGCCCAAAAAGCAACGCATAACCGTTCCCAAGAAGGAGATAACCGTCATTCTTGATGGTGGTCGGAGCCGCATTAAGGTACTACTCATCGTCGATGGTGTGGTGACAACAAACCTTGTGATTGACAGTGTTGTCTGTCAAACCGATGCACCTCCTTTTGGCGAGTTGGGAGCTTTTACCATGAGTCGCGGCAAGGATGAAGAGAAGAAAGACGTTGTTGAGCATTGGGTGGTAGGGTCCAGTGCCAAGCTTCAGGGCAAACCATTCACCGCCATGTCCGACGGAGAGAATCATAAAGTTGATTACTTCCCGATTTTGGCACTTGGCGCGATCGCATCCCTCCCAAACCTCTACGATCTATCCACTGGCTTTAACGAAAAATCTCGTTCACTGTCAATTAAACTGATAACCTTAAGCCTCGCTAATCCACTGGATCTAAAAGCAGGGATAGGAGGTTGTAAGTGGATGAAAGTGGATGGTGTGAAGTACTCCCTGACTTTCTCGAAGACTGCCTTAAACTACCCAGAAGGTTACGGTGCATCGCTTTTCGGTCAAGATAAAGGGTCAACGCTTTACACCCTTGATGTGGGTTTTGGTACAGCCTGTGTGAGCCAATACAACAACCAGGGTAAACTGCCTAAGCGAGTAAGTCACAAACCTAATGGTGGTGGTGGAATCAGCACATTGATTAGAGAGTTTGCTGAAAGTGTCGCTAACGGTGATAGTTCCAGGTTAATCAAGCCATCGCAGTTAAGAGAGATTCTTGAATCATCAACATTTGAGAATGGAACAGTTAATGCGATCGCACCCGATGGAAGAGAGATAGGTGCTGCCCTTGAAGTTGCTATCAAGAACTGGATACGAGATACACCTTTAACTTTTGCACTTGAAAGTCTCAGCACTGCCGGACGTAAGCATCCAATAGTACTTTGTGGCGGTGGCTTTGAAGTTCCTGCGGTTCAGGAATTCGTGAAAGAGGCGCTTATGCAGTCCAGTATTCCTCAAGAAAATTTGATTGTTCCCCCCAATCCTGGGTTGATTGCTTTAGCCGAAATGACCAAAATCTACACAAAAACCAGTGTCTGAACAAAAAAGAATTAACTACAACATCCCCGTTGATTTGGCTCCACAGATTCAACTGTTTGCGGATCAAGACGGACAAAATGTCCGCTATTGGTTGCGGAAGGTGCTAGAAAAAGCCGTCAACGAACGGCTTAGAGAGAATGCATAACTACAAAAGCCTGGAATAAAATCCAGGCGCTCAAAACAACTATCAGTGAAACAATGCTATCAATTTATCAATCTGAAAAAGTTGCGATCGCACTCAAACTCATCAAAGAAGTTGGAAGCGAGGTTGACGACACCGACCTTAACAAATCAATACTTCTAGGTGATGCAGCCGAAGCATGTGAAGAGGTGCTTAAAGAAGATTTACCGGAAGGGTACAGCTACACTCCTCTGCCAGAGAAGAAATTACAGCGTGTACCAACTACAGGCGATCGCATCTTGAAAGCACTTTCCATTACTTGTGGAACATCTATTATTTGTGCTGGTTTGACCGCGTGCTTGAGTCTTGGGCACTGGGGCGCTTCTGAATTTTTTAATACTAATTTGCGTGTCGAGTCAGATCTTCAATCACAAAGTCGTTCCTATTTGGGATTGACAGCAATCTTTGGATCTGTTGCGACTGGATCTATCGTGCTAGCTGCATGTGTGGGGAGAGTTAATGAGTAAACTTACATCGTTTCAACTCTTTAACCTGGTAAAAGCTGGTGTACCCAAGGCAAAACGAAACTCGGTATTCGCAACTTTAAAAACACTTGGGTTACTAACACTAACTCCACGCAATACTTACATCATTCCAGATGAACTCACTGTTACAAGAGCAGATATCCCAATAATCATAGGTAAGGTAATTGAATGTACGCGCTAAATCGTCTTTATCCTAACAGGAAATACCTGATTTATTCATATCCTGGCGAATGGCACTTTTCACGCACCGACGGTGACAACGCCTTTTTTTACAAGTTTTTATCGCGCAACAACAACCGTCGCGTTTCTATAAAGCTTCCGCTTTCCAAAGTTGAAGATTTTGTCTGGGAGCAAATAAGCTTGACTTCCAATCTTGAATCTCTCCGAGGAGAGTAAAACACAAAAGGGTTGCTCACTGGCAACCCTTCAAACACATTGAAGATTACAAACAACTTACCATGCACCCAATAACGTTTTTTGTTCAAGACGCCACAATCGATGCATTAGTCGAACGATTCGGTTGCTACCTAGAGCAGCTTGACCGTTCCCAAAAAATCCAAGTCCGAGTGCTTTTAACTAATTTTCTGATGGGGCAAGACCTAATGAGCGAAAACTACACTATAGGTGATGCTTGGCAGGACTCATCACTGCACCTCCTTACCTCAGATGACGCGGTAGTAGAGGTAGCTGACATCTTGGAACACTTAACCATTGCTCAAGCAGAGGGGCTATTATCAGCACTTCAAGAGCAATGCACCTTGGGGAATGCAAGGTTAAAAACTGCAGTTGAAAGTATGACCGATTCATTGGTGCAGCACGGCGTCCCTCATGAATTGGCAACAGTGGCAGTAGAAATTTTCAAAGAAGTAGATCCGGTACGCGATCGCACAACGGAAGAGCAAGCAATTATCAATCAATTACACCATTTTGTTGTAAAGTAAGCAGTTGCACCTTTTAAAAGAAATAACATGAGTCAGCATTTTTCCAATCTCAGCGAGCGTTTCGGTTCCGATCTCGAAAATCTAAATCGTGAACAAAAAATGCTTCTGATAATCACCCTAACAACGTACATGTGGAAACAGGAGCACGTAGGATTTAGTTCTTCTTTGGCGGAAGTGTGGGACGAACCTCTTGCTCACTCTAGAGAAATTCTCGAAATGTCTTGGACTTGGGATAAAGAAGAATTTGAGGAATGCTTAAAAATTCTGGAGGGAATTTCCATTGAAGATGCTGGATTGATAGTAAGAAGATTACTTGAACAATGCCTTGTCGGGAATGCGAAAAAATTGGAACACGAAGAATTTACTGATGCATTAATCGCAAAAGGATTTCCCGAAGAACTGGCGAAAAAAGCAGCATACGCAGATCGTATTGCGTGCTTACATCGGGGGCTAACTCCAGAAGAGCGTGAGCTTATAGGAAAAGCACGGGACTTGCTAAATGAATAATGACAACGATACTAGCAAGACAGCGATCGCCACCTTACTAATCGCATTCGGCTTATCAATTGGTCTTGCTGCCACAGCGAAGTTTTTTATTCAGACAAGACCGCAGATTCACTTCCAAATCCAACTCGACATTAAATAAGCAGTGCCCCCAAGGAGGGGCAATTAAGCATTATGACTAACATTGTACGAGCTGCAACATCAGTAATTCAAAAGTTTACTGGAAAAGGTAATAATAGCAGCGGAAGCAACGCAAATGGGTTAGACAATGGCATCCGCGCTTTTGGACTAGGTGGTGATCAGATTGGTATTCTTCAAGCTTATTATCCCGCTATCGATTGGGGTAATTTAGCCAGCCTTACACCTGATGACCTAGCGTTGATGAGGGATAAAGTCAATCAATTCCAGTGGTTTGTTGACAACATCAAAGAGATTGAAGAACTTCTTAAAACGTACATTGACAACCAGGTGACGTTTAACGAGTTCAAGGGTCGTCTAGTAAAAGACGGGTTCAAGGGTGTCGAAAAGATAGAAAAGTCGGTGCTGGACATCTTTCTAGCTCACCAAGGGTATACCAGAAACCGTCAAAAATTGGCGAAACAGTCTGATACTGCGATCGCCTTAATGGATGCGGAATTGCAACATGCATTTGATATCGAAGAAGCTGATTTAAATACCAGTTTGCAACTTGCGGCAATCAGAAAAGCTAAGCAGATGGAGCAGTTAGCCGCGAAACCCGCACAACAAGAAGCCAATGAATTGTTTAACGCAGATCAACGCCAAATCAAGCAGGCAATAAAAGACAAGATAAAGTATGGTACTGCTGGCAATCCAAGAAATACTATTGACGTTACATCTACAACCGTCACCACCAACGCTAACAAAAAGCGTGGTGGTCTTGGTGGAATCTTTGATTTTTTTAGCGGCAAGTAATTACTAGTTCACAGCCCCAGTCAATCTGGGGTTTATTTTTTTAGGGGAATCCAAAATGTTTTTACCGCCATCTCAAGAGCGATCGCCTGAACCTGCACCAATCAAAACTTCTGAGAAAACAAAGTTAACCCGTAATTTGAGGAACTGGTCCGTGTACGTCGCCTGTTTCAGTGGAGGGACCATTCTTGCTTTCATTCCTCGCATCATTCCAGGAGCTTGGGTTTTTTACGGCATAGCAAAAATATCAATTATCGGATATCTGATAGCGGTCAAACCGCAAGATGCCACATTAGAAAGTTTGAGTCTAAGAAGACTAGCAGGACTTGCTGTGATGCTTTCTACTATTGCTGGTCATTGGGATGGGGTGCTGCTTTTCCTGACTCGCCCAACATGGACAGGTAATACAGTGCTTCCACTTTGGATTGTTGCGATCGCAGCAATTCTCGGTGTTATTGTTCTAATTTTTATTCTTTTGGTACTCTGGAGGATGGCTGATGATAAATCACAGAACCCTTTCCGGTAATGCTCTACCAATTGGAATTACAAGCTTTGTCCTAGCAGCGGGAGCAGCTGCTTTTTCAGCAATCGGTTACTTTGATGGACGGGTCAAGTACTGTGACCACAGAGTAGAACCGTGTAAGACATTTGTAACACTTACTGATTATGCTCCATCACCTGACCAAAGGTTGAATCAATTTTTCATCCCTGGCAACGGTAAAGGTAAGTTAGTAGCATCAGTACTAGGTTTGCTGGCTTCCACTATTGCGATCGCCTCTTGCAACGCTGCCCTAAGAAAGCGAGAAGAAATCGACTCAGACGATCAGCTACAAGAAACAGAAGAACGGAATAAAGCTGCCATTCAATCCGACTTAAGAACACAGATTGCTGCCATAGAAGCAGATGCCCAAATTAAGCTGCATACCAAGCTGACTTATGATGCTACAGCTGAGATGTATGTGGATGCTTCACCGGAACTTGTGGAAGACATTGTTCAACAGAGAGCAGAGGCGAGAAAGCAAGCAGAGATTGAGGCAGAGGAAGAAGAACGTTCGGTAGAACAAGAAGTTAAAAAACTGGAAGCACAACAGCCAGAGGTGAAAATTCCACCTACACCCGAAAATAGTGAACATTATATAGATGTTGGTTCTAAGGTTTTGGATAAGCTCGGAACGCTAACCCAATCATCCATCCTCATATCTAGTCCAGGTGCAGGAAAAACGACGACCATCGGCACTGCTTGGGGAAGGATGAAAAAGCGCCTAGGTGAGAACTTCCACGCCACAGTTATTATTTACAAGGCAAAGGATAAAACTGCTTTTGAGGGTATAGCAGATGAAGTTCTCTGTTTTCCGGAACAACCAGAGACGGCAGTTCTTGCAATATTGCAGTTCGTAGAAGACATGAAACTTGGCAGTAGTACCAAAACCAGAAGGTTATTTATTGATGACTTCTTGACCATCTGGGGTGAGATCCAGGCACTGTATAAGAACAAGTTCCTCACCAGCAACAATGAGTTTACCTACAAAAAGACAGACGGCAAAGCGTCGGTGATTGATTGGCTCATCAGCCAACTGAATGCGGTGTTCTTGGTTGGTCGCGAGTCAAATAATGCATTGTGGATCAGTTCACACTCACCCAATGTTGAGGATTTACCTTTCGTAGCTTCCAAAGGTGCGCGGATATCAGGCAACTTACTCTTTCTCGCACGTCAAGACCCCCAAACCGGAAACGGTAATTATGAAGTCATCAGTCAGAACATTAACAACCACCAACTGATATCAGAGTCCAAGCAACGCGAAACCTTAAAAGCCCTTTTCCCTGGTCTAACAGAACTCAGTCAACAATCAGGAGAACCAATTATCCTTACCTCTCATGGAAGTAATGGTGCATGGGAAATGGGGATAATTAGCGATCGCATTAGGGAGGAATACGAGCAGTATAGACAACACTGGTCTACCCCAGTAGACAACAAGGTAGACTCAGCACAACCAAAGTCTACTTCAGTAGACAACAAGGTAAACCCACATCATCCGCCAACAACACAGCCGTTACCTAAAGGTGAGTTAATGAAATCAAAGCTGAGGGAGTTGGTAGGACAAGGTGCAGCACTAGCTGAAATCATGAAAGAACTGTGGAATGTCACAGAAGAAGACGACCAGCGTTACAAGTTGGGCTTAGAGTTTGTCCAGAAGATGGCGTCAGAATTGGGGTTAGAGCTACCAAAAGGGAAACTTTCTGATATTGCGATCGCACTCATTGAGCGCCTCAAGGAAAAATTTCCTAACAGTACCAACTTCAATATCCGTGACGTAAATCGTGCTTTCTCCTCATGGAATGGGAAGAAAATAAGTGCCGATGATCTTAGGGCACTTTTGCAGGAAATTATTGAAGTCACTGGTACAGGTGGGGTTGATGGTAACACCTTCACCCATCCTTTGGATTGATTGCAGCGTAAGTAATTATACTAGATCAAAAGCAAAGACCCTGTAACATATTAATATCATGAGGTCTTTGTTTTTTAGAGGCGAAATTGAAAATTGTTGCTTATAATGAAAATCATTTTTTTTTAAACAATGTCAGAATCAGAATCTTTTTTGCCAGCTGATCTGCTGGCAAGTTTCGCAATTGGTACTGCTAGCGGTATTGCAAAAACTCTAGGGAAAATTGGTACAGAATATTTTTTTAATGAAAATAAAGTTTCAACCGCTTCTGAGAAATGGGAATATCTTCAAATAACCATAACAAAAGAATATCTAAGTCATGAATCTAATAAGAACAAATATTTTTATGAGAACGAAATAACCATAAAGGTTGTATCCGCTCAGAAAAAAGAGAACTTCTACTCTAGTTATGACAAGACTGGTTATTCTTTTTTTGAGCAATATGACTTTAAAAATTTTATTGTTAATCTTTTTAATAAATACGGCATAGATGGATGGGAAATAGTAAGTAGTAATGAAAATAAAACAAATAGCAAGTTTTTTGAAAACGAAGAATTAGCTTATGAGATAATTACTACTCATACATTAAAAAGAAAACAATTGATAAATATAAATCCAGAAAATATAGACAAAGAGAAATTAGAAAATTTGAGTAAAATATATAATTTGCCAACAACAATTGAAAAATTCTCCTCAATTGGAGTTGAGGAATTACAACTGTCAGAGCGGACATATAAATGTTTAAAACGAGCAGAAGTCGTAACTATTTTAGATTTGCTTGATTACACCGAAGAAGATTTATCAGAAATAAGAGGTATGGGAATAAAATCAGTGGAAGAAATAGTTGAAGCTTTAAAAATAAGAGGATTGATTTTAAGAAACGACGAAGAAAATTAAAATAAACCGCTGTAAGTATTTTTACTTAAATTATGCTTGTAGCAAAAAACCGCAATACAGTATAATGTTGCGGTTTTTCTGTTTAGTACACAGATTGTATTATTGCAATTCTTCGATAAGTTTATTCAACGCTTCTCTAGCTACTTGGAGTTTTGTAGATTGGCTACCCACTTTGTACTTAGTTTTCAAATCACCGAGAATGCGATCGCGTACAGCAAGTAAGCTTTGCTCATCGCGCCTCTCAATCAATGAATCACTCTCTTGCCTAGGAGGTCCATCCCCTAGGCTACTGGCTTTCCCCGCTTTAATTCCTCTATCTCTACTTTTAGTGGTGCGATCGCCTGTTGAACCAGCGTGTCTAGTTCTGGCACTAGCTCATCTCTAGCTGCTGCTAGAATCGCCTCTAGTGGCAGTCTAGTACTTTGACTACTACTTTCCTCTAATTCCCATCCTAAAGCCGCTTTTAGGGCATCTACAACAAAACTGTTGATACTAGTCTTCTGTCTAGCGGCTTCTGTTTTTACTGCTTCGTATAACTCCTTATGCCCGTCAAACCGAAGATTAAGTTGTATTCGTTCCGTACTTTTTGTCTCACTCATTTTTCTAATATCTAGCAATAACTAGGCACATGCTAGCAAGAAAGTCGCTTCTTTTACTAGACATTAACTAGTCTTATCTAGCCAATAGAGAATCAACGAAAATACTAATAGACAAAGCACTAGTCAAATCTAGGCAATGGTTTTTATTTTGGCTAGTATGTGTCTAGCAAGAAAAAACCGCACTTAAGTTAGAGCGCGGTCAGAAAATCAAGAACTTATACTTACAAGGATTACCATGTTTTCTACTCAAATCAGTTCAATCGAAGCCCAAGTCAAAGAATTGTTGCAACGGGCAGATGAGTACCGAGCAGTGGAGAAGCAGACAGAAGCTGTTAGGGATGCGATCGCACAACTTCAAAAATCTGCCGCAACGCTTAACGCAGAAGATGAGGTGATGTCTCACCTGTTTCCAGAGTTCCAACCCGCAACAAAGGACGACCATCAAGAAGAGATCCACAATCTAAAGCGTCAATTAGCCCTGGCTAACAACAAAGCAGATGAAGCCGAGAATCTGGCAGCGCGATACAGCAAGGATTTTGAGGCATTGCACGAAGAAAGATGTCACTACATAGAAAATGCACAGCAGTGGGAAAAAGCGGCAGAACAGTACCAACTTCCAAATGATTTGGAAAGTTTTTTGGTAGCTGGCGAAAGCATGTTTGACATTGGTATAGGCAGCGAGTTGCAAGATATTGCCGCAAACTTGGGCAATACACCGGAATGGTGTCTTCAAAGCCGGTTGGTGCATACTTTTAGCTTTGCTCACCAAATCGTAAGGGAAAACCTTGACCAGTATCTACCAAGTGAAATGGCTGATTTTTGGCGTGAGTTGCAGATGCAAACCCAGAATACTGCTATTACTGTTGATATTACGAGTGAAACTGCTGATAACGGACAGTTAGATATATTCAATGCCATTGAATCAGCAAAACGCTATGAGACAGTGCAAGAAATTGAAGCAGCACTGGCAGATGAAGATGAACTAGATACCCACCTGATGGCGATCGCCTCCGTACTCGACTCTTGTCCACCAAATGAAATCCCTGGTAGAGTTTGGTTTTTCGTTCAGAATATCCCATCTGAATTTGACGACCGCATCCTGGGCTATCTTCCCAAGTCCATTAGATTTGAATGGGACAAGCAGCGTACATTTGTCGAGGAGGAGGCAAGAGCATCTATCTTTCCTGAGCCAGCCAAAACAACGCAAGAACCAACTGCCGAAGTTCTGAACACCGAAAAACCAGAAATAAAACCAGGTGATTTGGTACAAATTTATTCCGGTGACACATGCGAAGTTCTTCAAGTCAAAGACATTGGTGGTCGGATTTATGTTGAAGTGAAGTTGCCAGAAGGGCGCAAGGAAGCTTACCGGTCTACTGATCTGAAGTTAATCGACAAGGTAGAGCAAGAAGCAAGGGAATCCATATTGCCCCCAACGCAACCGCACTACTTTGAAATTAATGATTTAGTGGAAACTCCGACGGGCAAAGTAGGACATATCGCGCAGATCCGCTTTGATACCCGATTGGGGCGAATTGCAGATGTGGTTGAACCAGGGGGGACACAGCAGCATCCAACAACCGAGCTAAAGTACGTCGGAAAGTATCAGCCAGTCGAAACAGTCGGAGAAATAGCCGCACCCGTCGCAGCTGCAACAGCGAAAAAGACTCGCAAACCAAAAGCTAAGCCAGCTACCGCGTCAGAAATCTTGCAGTGTAAAACTTGGGAAGAGATTAGGGCGATCGCCGGCAATGACCCGAAGCTTATAAAAGAAGCCGCTACATCTGCACACACCAAAGCTGAAAAAGATCTGATTGAGAATTTACCTGAGTTGATCAAAGATTACATGTATGAAACTCGTGATTTCTCTGATTTGGATTGGTTGCCCAATTACATCAAACAGCGTGTACGTTGCTTATTAAGCAAACCTGGTACAGCTGCTTGAGCAAAAAATTTTGCTCAACTGGGCTGATATCGTTCCTACCCCTCCAATTGAATAATTAGAATGTAATATCTGATCCATCTTGAAATTCATCTGTTGCCCCCTGGCTCCAAGAATCACCAGAGCAGGTTAAACGAGAAAAATCAAAAGGTTTGTAATTACGAAAATCATAAACCAGAAGTGCATTGAAATCCTCTAATTGATATTTAAATTCGTTTTCCCACCACTCAGGCAGATCAACTGGTGCATCATACTCCAGGAATGAGGATAAATATGCCGGAAGCTGCTCATGAAGACCTCTGAAAGCGTTGCTTTTCTGCGATACGGGCATAACTTCAGGTTGAAAATAGTACTCTAAATAGCGCTGTAATCCGCCATATGCTGTAATCAAAGGGCAGCAAGCAAAGCATGAAAATGGGCTGGAAAGTTTGAGCAGCTTAGCAGATGTAACTTTTCGGCGGGGACCTGCAATAAAAAAATCATAAATTTGTTGTGCCCCTGCAATAAAAACTCCATCATTTTGAACAATCTGATGATTATTGCATCTTACATTGTCACTAACCGAACTGTAGAGCACATAAAGTGGAATAGCATTAACATCAGGTTTTTCAGAGTCTTCCAACAATTTCTCAATCTGTAGCCCATGATTATTAGTACGAGCTATCTCCTGGTAATTGTCCTTGGTTGAAGATACTTTCTTCGCCTGAACGCGAAAGCGCACATAGGTTTGAGGAAATAAAAACCACCACTCCCAATCTGCACCAGTTTCACGACCTTCTTGATGGCGAGTAAAGGCATGGTAGAAAACATTCGGCAATTGGTTAGATACATCAAATAGCAACCAATCAGTAATTGATTCTTCCTTTACCCCAGGCTGCTTAGTGAGCCAGGAACGAATGTATCCAGCCGAATTATAAAGTTTTTTCCGAACCTCTTTCAAGTTCATACGTAATCCCTCTTCTATCACTCAAAGCACTAGATAAGCTAATGAGCATTTAAGTTGCATAAAACCAGGACTGAAGCCCTTACTACAAGCGAATCAGTTTGGAAAAATGAATGACGATTAGCTTACCTGTGCAAAAGTTTTCTAATTTTATTCAAAAAATCGCCTCCAGAATGCCCAGGAAAAGGCTTGTTTTTTATGGGCAGGGTGATTCTACCTTAAAGGATTAGCTCATTAGAGGTCAGTTTCAGGAGCACTCACCAAAATAGCCTACAACCTTTACATAGTACGCCTGAACTACTTTATTCTCAAAAAAGGGGTGCGTTATCAAAAATATCCATTATCAATAACAATATACTGAATATGAAAACTACTAAGAGCATAGTTAAAGCTACTAAAACTTCTTTGGTCAACAACCAAGTCGTAGAGCATGAAGACATTGACGTATTGGCGATGCTGTTGGAGGACAAGAGATCGGCGGAAACCAAACGCGCCTACCAAGGTGATATCCGAATGTTTTTCGAGGTGATGTTTGGGACAGAACCTACGAGAGAAGCAATGAAGGAATTTTTGGGTCTAAGCCAGGGGCAGGCGATCGCACTGGTCATCCGGTACAAAGGTTTGTTAATTAAATCTGGGTTGAAAGAAGCGACCATTAACCGTAGATTAGCTGCCGTCAAATCGCTTGCCAAATATGCCCGTAAAGTCGGTCACTGCAACTACGCCTTAGAAGATGTTTCAGGAGAAAAAACGAAGTCTTACCGAGATACTTCTGGGATTTCTCAGGAGGAGTTCAAGAAGGTTCTTGCATCTGTAGATCGGAACACCCAAAGTGGTAAACGTGACTTCGCAATTCTCCTGCTGTTGTGGACTAATGCCCTGAGAAGAGGCGAAATTTCCAAACTATTGGTAGAAGACTTTGACTATGGCAGTCGGTCGCTTTGGATCTTGGGGAAAGGTAAAGGAACTAGCAAGGAGCGTGTAGAAATTCCGAAAGCGACTGCGGAGGCGATCGCGTGCTGGCTCGCAACCCGTAAACCTTCTACCCTTACTGGTAAGAACACACCTCTGTTTGTAGCTTTAGATTTTTACTATACAGGGCACGGTCTTACTGGCGATATGATTAGCAAGCTGGTACAGCGATATTGCAAGCTAGCCGGGATTACCAAGAAGATGTCAGCCCACCGGATAAGGCATTCGAGCATTACCTCGGCATTGGATGCTACCGACGGCAACATACGCAAAGTCCAAAAATTAAGTCGTCACTCGAAAGTCGAAACAGTCATGATATACGATGACAATCGGAATGAGGCTCAGGGTGAGATTAGCGATCTACTGGCAGATGGTATTTTTTAAGTTCCTCCGTCCCGATGATAGCAGTGCTCGGGGTGAAATAAGCAGTGGTGCAGAAAGTTACGTTAAGGAATTGATCACCAGAAAGAAAAACTGTACCAATTAAAGGTTATGAAATTTCAGAGTCTGAAACCCTTGCTGTACCGTACTCGTTTGATGTACCAAAAAGAGTATAGGTTAATTGGTACATCCAGATTTGCAAAAAATATCAATTTGCATAATGCTTATCCAGTAAGGGTTACAGCCTTAGCGTAACTTTCTGTACGATTGCTCATTTACCCCCTGCTCTTTACGTAGCTGTAGTGTAATTTTTTTAGTAAATTTGAAAACATCCTGGAAAGAAAATACACCATAAAAGAAGGTAACAAATTATTCAGGAGGTTGACTCGAATGCGTTCGTCAATAGTTTTTGCGATCCGTAAATTAGCAGTTTTAGTTTTGATTCTAGTCATTGGAATGACAAGTTTTGCTAGTCCTGCCTCTGCTTCTGAAGGAGAACCCTTTAAAATAGAATTAGCCAAAGAAGCAGCAAAAGCAATCGTTATATTCTTAGCACCTCCAGCAGTGTGTTTGACTGCTGACGCTATAGCAACAACACTTTTCCCACCTGCTGCTGCTCTAGCACCATATTGTGCTACTTTAGCTGTTCCAACAGGTTCTACTGGTGCTGCTATTTCTGGTGCTGCTGGAAGTATAAAAATTGTTCACCAAGCTATGGCTCATTAAAAAATTCTGAGGCTAATCCAGACCTGATTCATCGTCAACATCCACTAAGGTGGTTTGAGCACGTACTGCTGAACAAGCGCGATCGTAAAGGAAGATCTGTTACAGATCAGTGGCGGCAATATTTTTGGGGAGGAGCGGGGAATGAACCTCCACCGCTGCCCCAAAAATACGGTTAAATTAGCAAATTATCTTCTGGATTTTTTGTCTCAGGGGGAATCTCTGCATCTCGCGCATCCCGTATTTCGTAGCCATATTGCTGAACAAGTGCGATCGCTGCATTTAGGTCTTTATCCCAAAGCTCAGCTGCTTTTCTGCTGAGCTTTGAAGCAGAGTCTGCCAAACTGTGAGCGTCAGCCAAAGAATATCGGGTCTTTTCTAGTGGGAGAGCGAGAATTTCAAGGCTTTTTGCAAAAAGTTTGTTTGCGCAATCCCACTCTAATCTTCTGATTTCTTCACGTCGCTCAGCCCATTCAGCCACTTGCTGTTGCGTCTGTTTTTTTTTCGATTCGTCCAAAGCTTGCTGCAAAACAACCTGATTTCGCGCTTTTGCTTGTTCCACTGCCAGGATGAAATTTTCATCTCTTTTGCACCTTTGTAACCAGGATTTTGAGCGCTTCACTTGATTACAAACTTCCACCTCGCTAGCGCCGCCGGCAAGCAATTCTATTGCATTCAACTGTAAAGAATTAAAACTTTTAGTCATAAATGTTAAAAATAATGCTTTAATACGTCAATTTTAGCGCTGATAACGTCAAAATCGCCCGGAAACAGGATAAAAGAAGTAGTTTTAAGTATAAATACTTGAATTCCTACGTATCATGATGTATTATATATGTATACAAAGAAAGCACACGCTTCAATGTGCTTTCAAACTACATAAAGGAATTCGTAAAATGGAATCAATGCTATTTGCAATTATACTATTTTGCATCATTTTAATATCTCTGTGTTGGTTGGCTACCCCAATTAAGGAAGAGATTATTGAAGGTGCGCCAACAACAACAGAAGCGCCTACAGAAGCGCAAGCAACAGAAGAATTGATCACAAAGGAATTAGTAGTAGTAACTGAAGTTGAGCAGTCAACACATTCAACGGAAGTACTACAAGAAGAAGAAAATATAGCTCTTGCGGTAGTAGAGGAATCAGTAACAGAACCCGGAACTCTTGCTGATGAATCTACACTTGACGAGAGTATTGAAGAAGTTCAAAATTTAGCAAAAAATGAGCATCAAAAGATTGATATCTTAGCTTTAAAAGTTTATAAAATAAACAAGAAAAGCTGTGTAAAGGTGACAGATTTACCCGAATGGTTTCAGGTGCCAGATGATATCAAGCTATACAAATCCAAAGAAAAAATGTTCATTAAGTTGCAAGATTTAGAACGACTTCAATAGAAAAAGCCAGCCCCTAAACGCGCGTAGGGCTGGCTTTTTCTTTTAGAATTTTTATAACAGTTTTCAATACTATAATTCTATCACAGCCAGTTAAACTTATCTCCAGAACAAGCAAGCCACTTTCATCTTAAAAGATGAAAGTGGCTTTTTTATTGCCTATTTAGGCAATTTTAATGTTCATGATTGCAGCGAACTCTCGTGCTTCTTCCAAGCAAAAGTTAAGCAATGCTGCTGCTTCCTGGTCTTGCACGTCGGAGATTTTCTCAACATATGCTGACTTTATGGTTTCCCAATCACACCCAACCTCAACAGAGAGAATATCCCACCATCGCACCGGATTTATATCAAAGTATCTTCTCCCAAATTCTCGACGTAGCATGTCAAGCAACCAAGGCTTAGGAGCACCTAGACGACTCTGTTTTAAATATTTTTTGAAAACCTCAATATCAGCTTTGCGCTGCTGTTCATGGGCGTGCTTTCCCCTTCTAAAAATAGCATCTTCATACCAATGTTCGGGGGGCATAAAGTTGAATTTACGATGAAACAAGAAGCTGACTCTTCCAATGTCTCTTTCTTTTTTGTAAGCACGTTGCAATTGAGATCTAAGGTAGGTGCATTGTTCTTTCTGCTCTTCTGATAGTAATTCTCCGAAGGCAACATCGGCGTAAGAGGGGGGATCTAAGCTTTCTTCCTCACCCGAAAACTCATATCCACATTCTGGGCAAATTTTAGCGAACACAGGAACGCTCGCATGACATTGGGGACATTCCTTGGTTGGAGTAAAAGACGGTTTATTCTTGGGGCACAAGCTTATAGGATGACTTTTAGTAATTAACCCCTGGCGCTTGAAATTTTCGCAAAAGTCCAACAGCATAGCGTCACTTTTTCCTTCATGTAGTCGCAGGGCACGTCCGCACATCTGGGTCAAAAGAGGGAGGGACCCAACTGGACGGGCAAGTATCACAGCATCACAGGAGGTTTCATCAAATCCTTCTGTCAAGCAACCAACGCTCGACATCAGTTGTGTTTTTCCGAGCTTGAATCGCTCATAAATTGGATCTCTAGAATCCTCTGGAATCTCACCTACTACTGTTTCTGCGACGATTCCGGCATCGTTAAACTGCTTCGACAAGTCATAAGCTTGCAAAACAGAAGCGCAAAAGGCGATTGGTTTTCGATCTGGACAGTGTTCTAAAAAACGGTTGACTATTTCGGCGTTCAACTTGGCATCACACACTTTTTGCATGGATTTTTCGGTAAAATCGCCGTTAGATCCAAAATCCAACTGTGAAAAATCAGCCAGCCCATTCCAGCCAAAGTGACGTGCCGTCACCAAATGACCCATTCTGATCAATTCTTCTGTTCCAGGCGCTTGGACAACTGCCTGGAAGAATTGGCAAAACCCTTCCTTACTTTTAGATCGCCAGGGCGAACCGCTCAACCCGACAAAGTAACAAGGGGAAAGCGGAAGGATGCCACCGCTATAGGTGTCAAACACTTTTTGAACTATCTTGTAGTAAGCGGTGGTATGACACTCGTCTAGAACTACGAACTTAATGTCTTCTGGTAAATCCCGATTTTGCAGAGTTTGGATCATCGCAATTTGCACTGGTGCATCTGGGGTCTTGGGATAGTCAGCCCAAATGATACCAGCATCTATGCCATACGCGCTTTTTAAAGTGTTAACGGTTTGAAAAGCTAGTTTTGTACGATGAACCAGGAACAAAACACATCGTCCTTTGTTAACAGCATCTGCAATCATTTGCGATGCCATTACGGTCTTACCTGCACCTGTCGGGGCATAAACCAGGATGGATTTTAGTCCCATCTTGAGGAAGCGATACGTATCTGCAATAATTTTTTTTTGATATTTTCTGAGTTTCATAATTTTTAGATAAAAACGACAATGTGGCGACCACCCCTTAGTGACATAAGGGATAAAAATTATCTCTTTTGACTCAAGTTGCGATCGCCGGAATCGAAATTTCTAGCAGTTCTTTGTGCCATTCTTCGGGCAAGAAGATAAGCATGTTACCTAATAACTTTGCTCTGTGGTGCGGGTTCAGTGCTGCCAAAATACAAGAAAATGATTTCCAGCCAAGAGTTGAGGCGATCGCAACCACTTCTTTTACCAGTTCGGTTGGGTCTAGGGTATTTTCTTCCAGTAGTAGGGGTAAGTACGTCTTTGCTGCGAACTGTTCGTCTTCGGTTAATGGCTCAGCCAAAGTGTTAACAGTCCTATATAGAGAACTTAATAGGGAAATTAACACTTTTCGGAAGCTGGCAAACCCACCAGCGACTTCATTGGCAATCTGAGATATCCTGCTCCTGTTGCAACCAACTATTTTGGCGATCGCACCAGTGGTAATTTTTTGCTTTGTTTCTTCTAAGGTTTTGAAGGCTTGCAGGATTGACCAGTTCATCCGCTCACCGGTGCTACCAGCTTCTGGAGTAATTTTAAATGCTGGAATTATTTCAAATTCGGCATCAGGGAATCTTTCCTTTAGATAAGATAGATCCGCATCGCTGGCAATGTACCAGTATAATCGCTCATCCAATCTTCTTGTGCTTCTGAGACGCCATCCTCCTTGCTGCATCTCATTTTCTACAAACTCCTGAACGAAAGCATCAAAAGCAGGATTACCTTTTGCAGGATTGCAATCGCCTGTCATCGTCGTGTACAGCATTTGGAGGTGACCGATGTTCTGAAACGGCGTCCCTATCGTCAGTAAAGCTGTTTTCTCCTTGTATCTGTTACTGCCACGGTTGTCGTGATGCCAGTAACCAGCTTCTGATTCTTCCCCTGGATCTAATGCTTTCTTATGGTCGATAATCCCTACGTTGTTGCAACCGTATTTTTCTTTGATAGCTGCACCCACAGCTGCAACTCGCTGCTTTGCGGTTTCACTGCGATCGCTCCCTAATAACCCCATCCCTGTGATTTGGATGATTTTAAGGTTCTTATAAGATTTTGTTTTTTGTCGGATAACAACAATCTCACTTGGATCACACTCAAGCTTCTTAGCCAGAGATTCTCTGGTTTCCGTTCCATCAAGAACTAGGGTAAAATCTGCTTGCTTTAGTTGGTCACGATGACGGTTGTTTTTTGTGTAGATGGTTAGGTTTCCGTATGCGATGCGGAAGGACCCGTCCTGTTGGTCTAACAAAATGTCTAAAACTGGGACAATGCAATTACTTGGTAGGTTCGCGATCGCATCTCGGTTATTTTTATCTGCTTCCTTTTGCATCGCCTTACGAGCGAATTTTAAAGCAGCAGCACTCCCTTTTCGGTCTTGGGGCGACATTCTATCTAAGGTTACGCTATCAGCTTCTTTTAACAAGTTCTCCAAATTTGGGGAGAACTTACGAACAATTTCTAAAGCCTCCTTAGCATGATCGTTGAGTAGATCACCGAGTTTTTCTCTAATCATCGCCTCCGTCCAGCCGAAACGGCTTTCTGATGTAATATTTTCTTCTCCGCTTAAGACTTGGCGTAGAGTAAAGATGATTGGTTCTAAAGTTGCCAGCGCTTCTGGCAATCCTGTAATCCACTGCTGTGTTTCTGTAATTTGATTTTCAATCTCAGCCTGTTGATCCAATAGGTCAGCAATTTGTCCCTTTAAAATAAGAACTTCTACTTCTAAATCTCGGATTATTTTGAGATTTGGGTCAATAGTGTTGAAGCCAGGAATGGACAAACTTCCCTGGATGTGAGTTGCGGTAATTTGGGATTCTAGTTCAAAAACTGCTGTCTGCCTTTGGTCAATCTCGTTCCCAATCTGGTCTTTCTCAGTATTTAATTCTGCGGTAAGGGACCAGCTTTTATGGATTTGGCTTTGTAAGTACATCCAAGCCGTGTCAAAATCTTTTAAGTCTGCTTCTGTCTGATCATGTATTTTGAATTGTGTCATCTCGTCCACGACGATTGCCACGCGGTGCAGCTCTATTTTCCCCTGCAACAATAATGCAAGCTCCTCTTTTACAACCTGCATTTTGGCAACGTCAGGCAGAGAATCTAGTGATCCTCGAATTTTCTTACCAGACAATGCATTTCTACGGTCTTGGAGGAATGTACTACCTGCAACTTTAGGCAAATTTCCAATACCAGCGCAAGAAAGGTAGTTTGAGCAAGCAGAGCGGCAGATGGGATTGTGACTACCTGACAACGAGGTTTCTCCGTGGTAACCTTTCCCAGCGTAATTGGTGAATTTACCAGCGTGGAAACAATTTCCCCCTATATTTGGAGTTTCTCCCCTGCGTGGATGACGAATATAATCATTGCCCAGCGGCGTTTTTTTGTCACTCTCCGCTACCATGCCATCATTCCGTACTGGCAGATCGATATAGTTTACTTCAATT
>JAHHGV010000083.1 GCA_019359695.1 Brasilonema angustatum HA4187-MV1 | reverse complement strand
TGTCTTACCATGTTTGTCTCTGTGTTTAACCTGTTCATGAACATGTTTATCTTTAGGTATTGAACATGGTAAGACAGGAGTAGAGAACATGATAACATAGAAACTAATTTATAAGTTAAAAGTCCCGTCAGCCCTTCCAGAATGGGCAGGAAGGCAAGTCTAGTTATCATCTCATTACCTTCTATCGTTTCAGCCTTCTATCGCTCGCTACGTTCATGTTTGTCACAACATGTATATGAACAGGTTCATGTTTGTAATAACATGTTGTCTGAATAAGTCGCCCGAAGGGCGATCGTACCCGAGACAATTTCTATTTGTGATGAACATGTTATATCTAAAATGTGAACAAGTCGCCCGGAGGGCGATCGCGCCCGAGACATCCCGCGCGTTACCTACCCCGGAAATTCCAAAACCCAAAATCTTATCGCGGGTTCGCTAATTCCTTCACCTTTTCTAAATAATCCTCCAAGCCAAACAAAAAAACCTTTTTTGACAAGTGCCAGCGCTAAAGGATAAACCCATCCTTTTCTTTGACAACCAGGCTTCCTGCCCATCCTGGGCGGGGTAGGGGGAGTTATTCGGACGCTGCAACTACCAGGCATTGTAATGCGATCAGGATGACTTTTTGCACTACAGACACGACGCTATACTACACTAAGGTTTTTAGACTAGCATGCTAGCATTTAACTCATCTCAAAACCTTATTCTTTCGTTGTGCCGCCGTCCGACCATCGTGAGCAGAACTCCGAACATTTCGGAACTATAAAAAAATCTTTTGCGATCGCGTGAGAATTTCGAGATTCTCCTTATCAATGAAATTCGGGATATCTCTCGTACTGGCAAATTTGCAAACTAACTTTTGTCCCATCTCACCCACGTTGAATACCGCCCTCCACTCCGATCAGGCGTCGCTCGCTCACGCTCGCGCCACTGACAACTCACCTGCGGTTCGTGCCAGTGGTAAGAGTACGCCCTCTCTCCGATCAGGCGTCGCTCGCTCACGCTCGCGCCACTGGTAGCTCACCTACGGTTCGTACCAGTGGTAAGAGTACGCCCTCTCTCCGATCAGGCGTCGCTCGCTCACGCTCGCATCAAAACTCATTCTCATCCATTCTCAATAAAACAATGTGGTTTTTTAGAGTCATGGCGTGTGAACCTATATCCCCCAGATTGTCGATTCACACGCCAAAAATGGCTGTAATTATTGTGGTTATAAGATTTTTTTGGTGCTAAAGTCCCAAAGCAATTTGACTTTAGCACCAAATTACTCAATCTATTCTTGAGAATATCATCAATAATTTTTAAGTGTCCGTCACTTGGCAAAGCAAAATCCTTTACAACCGCAGTATTAATAAATATGCGTAACTATTCAAATTCTTGTAATTTTCTACATATACGCAGTATTAATAAATGTGCGTAATTGATCAAATTCTTCATTTTCTTGTATATACGTAGTCATATAAAATCTAAATGACTAATTCAATTTTGAAAGTTTTTCTACAACCGTAGTATTATAAAGAGATAGTAATACAAATGTACTTATGACCCAACTGTCTACTATCAAAAAGCAGCTACTTGCTATGAAGTATGTCGATCAACTAAGTGAATTAATACGGGCTTATCAATATGGGTCGAGTGAACGTGTTTTCAATTTGCTTGAGAGTAGTGATTTCGACGATATCAAAAACAGTGATAAGGAATTGTTGGTAGCACTAGCCCAAGATTTTGCAGCTATCTATCAACTGATGGGATACACGCAAACTCCACCGATTCAAGAACTAGTTGATATCAATTAAAATTCCCCCACTACCACAAGAGGACGGGGGAGACAAACGTTATTTACAGTAGCTTGTATTGAACTAAAAACAATACAAGTTTTTACTATCAATTATTCAATTTTCACTTTTTTAACTTTTGATTTTTCAATAGGTTTAGATTTCTGTTTGACTCCTGTTTTAGGTATTGGTTTTTGTTTAGTTTCTGTTTGAAATTCAGAGTTTTGTTTGTAGTGTTATAAGCGGCAAAAATTTTTTACCTAGGCTTAATTTTGAGAGCGATATTTTGAACCATCAGGCATAATTGCACCTTCTAGAAAAGCACCCCTGAGTTCAGCATCGCTCACTTTAGCATTTTTGAGATTGGCACTACCTAAATAAGCCCCTTGCAAATTAGCACCACTCAAACTTGCATTTTTCAAATTAGTACCACTTAAGTTGGCATGACTCAAATCTGCACAAATTAAATTAGCATCATTCAGCTTGGCACTATTGAGATTAGCTCGACTCAAGCGAGCAAAACCGAGTTTTGCATGACTCAAATTAACACCACTAAGTTTAGCCTCACAGAGATTAGCATTATCTAAATTGGCAGAGTGGAGATTAGCATTAGTTAAATCACTTGTCATTAAATTAGCATTACTCAAATTAGCATGGAAGAGATTAATATCTACTAACATCGCACCAGAAGCATCTAGTCCTCTGAGGGAAACACCATCTTCATTCAAATTTTGAAGTGCGAAAATTCTGGCATAGCTAACTTTCACCCCATGTGCAGCATCAACTGTACCCCAAGCTTGGCAGTGAAATTGTTTGCGGCGATCTGGAATTTCTTTAATGAATAGAACTAGCGCCACTACCAAACTGATAGTGTCAGCCGCACCCAATACCTCTTCCAACACGAAATTTTCATCAACAATTACAACAACTACCGCAAAAAGAGTTGCTGAAACTATAGCGATAAACCATGTTGGAGCTATCCAGAAAGCATCAATAAGTTTATGAGGAATTTGCTTGAGTTGACTTAATGACAGTTCTAATGTTTTGGTTTGAAATTGCCAAGTTGCAGGTTGTTCAGATGGGACAGGTTTTGCTAAAGTTGTAGGTTTCTCTACAACTTTAGGCGTAGATTCTTCCCCCGCACCTTTTAACATCAATGCAGTAATAGCTGTAAAAGCATCTAACCAAGCTTTTTTGACTTCAGGAGTCCAATGTTGTTGGAGATACTGCTCAAATGTCACCAGTAGGGCTTCCCTCACTGGTTTATAATATTTTGGAATGACTCCATAGCCAATGTGTCTAGCCCCTAGAGCTTTCAGAACAGGTTCTAAAGCTTCTGGCTTGCGGATATTTTCTACTATCAAAACCAGAGAATTTAACAATTTTTTCTCTTGGCTTTTTATATCTGTTTTAGTAAACAGTGGTTTTAGTTCTGGGTTAGCCTTAAAAAGGTTTTCGTAAAAGCTGGCTGCAAATTCATCGGCGTGGAGTTTAACTTTTTCAAAACTTTGCTCTAAAACTTCAATGTTTAAAGTCATACTTTTCAATCTGCTTACCCTACTGTGTTTGCTTTGCCTTGCAAATTATATTGTTACTGGGGATGCAGCAGCAGAGACAACGTTAAGATTCGCAACCAACCCATAGGTTGATACATACTCTTCTAACTCTTGCAAATCAACCGTCCCACTTTTATCGGAGTCAAGAGTGGCAAAAAGATAATCAGTTACGTATCTCCTGACATCATCAGAGCTACGTTCGCCTGTAGTCATATCTTCTATTCGCCCTAAAAGCTCCATAATCTCGTCTTTATCGAGTGCATTGCTTTTATCTGTATCCAATTGATGGAAAAGTTTTCTCACATCTTCTGTTGCCATTCTCGAAGAACGCAGTGTTTCTCGCAATAATTCATTACCAAATGAATTCATAAACAAGATCTGCTCAACGAGTGGTATGCAGAAGAACCCCAATGCTGCCCAAAAAATTGCATAACTTACGGCGTAAGGATTTGCAGTTGAACTAACTCCCAGGAATAAAGCAGCCCAAAGGAAAAAGTTTGGATTAACAAGCAGGATATAAGCATCTTGAGCTTCTGCCTTAATCAGCTTACCTTTTGTAAACACTGAAGTTAATACAGCAAAAACGCGGATGAAGATAAAGACTAATGTTGCCACTGCTAGTTGTTGCAGACAAGCAAGGGAGCGGTTCGCATCTGTGGAGTTAAATAAGTCCGAGATGAATGTTGATGGAGTAAATTGAAAGCCTGTTGCTAAAGCCATAAATGCGACAGCCAGTACTCCAATAAATTTCCAGTTCTTACTGTGGTGATTTGATTCAACAGGAGATTTGTCACGCCAAAACTGGGCTATCGCTCCCGGTATTGCCAAACCAACAATTAGAATCACACCGAAAAATATCAGGCTTGAGGTGTTAATTGGTAATTGTTTTGCTAAGCCAAATGTAACAATCAGTGCAACAGGAGCGATGATTGATAACGTCCTTGATAAGATAGCCGAGGGATAAAGATTACCGCCCCAGAGTACCGATAAAACTGGGGAAGTAAGAGCGGGTGGAACCATCCAAAAAAGCACCCACATAACTTTGTACAAATCGCCGGGGCTTTGATACAAGATTCCAGAAAATATTAAAAGTAGCCCAACTACCCATCTGACCAACATCCAGGCGTAGACTATATACTTCACAGTTGAAGTTACTTTACGTTTACTCGCTGCAAAGTCAATGTCGAGGTAGGTATAAAACGTTGAAGCCGCCAGACAGACAACGATTATCCCTCGAAATAGTTCTGAGGGAATTCCTCCGGCGGAGGCACTTACTGCCCTAACCAAGCATCCCAATAAGAAAGCAGCCGCATAAAGTAAAATTGCCCACATAATTGACAGATCGTTGATCTGTTTACGCATCGAAGCTGCACCGCCAGATTCCTTGCCGCGAAACTTGACTAGCTCCTCACCACTGAGAGCTTTACCATTAGGGAGTTTCAGATGTTTATAATCAGTTGGTGGTAAATCACTTAAATAAAGTGCGAGAGGCTCCAATACATATTGGTGACACACCACCAGAACAGTTTCGCCCCGTTTCAAGTGCGGTACAACCCGCTCCTCATAGAAAGAAGCAGCGCGTCCGTAAACTTGTGCAATCTTCTCGCCAGCCGGAGGGGCTTCGTTATGGGAATGCAACATTTCCTCGAAACCTTCGTAACCTAAAGCAAGACGCAGTAGATTTAGGTTACGTCCCGCAAAAATGCCAAAGGATTTCTCGCTTATTCGATGGTCGATCTCAACAGGGATATCGGGGGACTTCAGCGCTTGACTTTCTGCAAGGGCGATTTCACAAGTTTGCCGAGCACGTCTCATGTGAGAGACATATACTGCATCAAATTTTACACCTTTTTTCTTAATGTCAACACCTGCACGACGTGCCTGCAACCTACCAAATGCGGTCAGATCAACATCCAGTACCCCAGCAAAAATATTACGTTCGTTACTGGTACTTTCACCATGTCGAATAAAGTAGGCACGTCCAGGATAATCATCCTTTTCTGCAACAGATTCGCTAGTATTATTAGTTTTAATCACGATTATTAATAGTTTGAATTCAGACTATGTAAAAGTAAGATAATACTAAGTTACAAATTTAGCAAGGACTTGTTCAGTGAATTTTTTTACAAGTTTATTAAAGATTTAATGAGTTTTAAAAAGTTTACTGTCAATACGTAAGTCCCAGTTTCTTCCATCAAGTCCGTCGAACCCCGTATTAACCCTGTTTTATCAACCAGCCACTGTTATTTCACTATTAATATAGTTTCGACCTATCAACAAAGCCATTTCAAGTGAATCCATTAAATCGTTTGAATCCATCACATTGTAATCAGTAATTTGTTGAATAAGCTTATCTGTGTGTGACTTTCCATCATCTGACGTTACCCGATTAAAGTAGACTTTACCGCGTTCAAATAACAGTGAATGACCCATAATTCGGTCTATCTTCTCACCACGACCACATGATTTTATTGGCTCGATTTGTAAGTGTTTGAACTTTTCCTCTGACTCTGTAGTCCCTTCTAGTTCTTGTAAATAATCTAACAAATCACCCTGAAAATCCATTGCGTACCGATTGTCATCTACAGCGAGAATAGGAGCGTTAGTACACATATCGGCGCGTCGTGAATACATCTCGTAAAGTAAGTCGATTTTCTTCATGTTGCCTAACAATCGCTCTTGATAGGCATCGGTGATGTAAAGCTTGTCTTGTGAAATTCCAATTAACACAAACGCTGTATAGTCACCCGTGGTAGATGAAGCCAGGTCAAGACCAACGATCAGGCGTTCAAATTTTTGCGGTAGCCAAGCTTCACGGATCAGATGTGATCGAATTCCCTGAAAAGATACTTCAGGTATTTGGTTCTGTCTTTGCAGTAAAAAACTTTCTAAATCTTCTTCTCTTTCTTGCTGTAACGTCGCCAAACTTAATCCTGGCGCTTCTACTGTCTCTGGCTCCCAAAAGCTTTTCTCTTGTCCAAACTCATCTTTTATGATCGCAGACTGCGTGATTACTCTCCATTGTGGCGGTATAAAGATACGTGTATAAACATCGTACTTTGCCATTCGAGTTCCAAGGCAGATAGTGCGACTTCCATCGAACTTGACAAACCTTACAATCTGGTTCCAGTTCTCCGTTAGCTTTTCTTGTATACCTTTATTCCTACCTTCACTAGGAGATTTAACCACGTCGTCAGCAATGATTAAATGGGCACGCTTGCCGTTCACGCTTCCTTTTAATCCGCTACAAGCCAGTGTGTACGGTTCCTCTATGACCGAGACACCAGCGTGAGTAAAGTCAATAGCCCACTCCCTCTCTCCCCATTTATTCTTAGACGGTTGTATTTTTGGAAACACTTCCTGGTAGGGCTTCGACTCAAGAATTGCTTTTATCTGCCTGCTCTTGCTCGCAGCAACTTCAATCGTATAGCTGATGTATAAAATTTTTAGCGATAATCCTAGGTTGATGTGAAATCCGATATTGTAAGCTACCCACTGTAAAAGTACTGACGACTTGGCACTGTTTCGCGGCGCAAGTATACAAGTATCCTCACCTGCTATCCCATGTAAGTATTTGTTTGAGTCTCCTGTATTCAATGCATCTATCCATTCCAACATATGTGAATAGGTTTTATGACCACACACATACTCTCTGAACTTGATAAAATCCGTTGCTGCCTGCTTAGCCTCTAACGATTGAGTTCGTCCTTTAGCTCTAAGTAGTTCCGTGTTCTTCGCTACTTTCTCCTGTTGCTTCGGGGTCAAGAGGCTGATCGGAAACTGGATCATCTTGTTCATTCTCGCTTAGTTGTGAAATCGAATAACCAGCACTTTGGATCAATGCGAAAGCTTGACTAAGGGTTAACAAATCGCCTTTACCCTGACTTAGCATTTTAAGTTCTCCATTAATATGTCGTTCTAGCGCCAAGCTGAGGGTATGAATACTCCTGTTACTACCATCATTAGCCAGTTCGTCAAGAAGTTTTTGCTCTATTGCAATTTGTGCATTCTGATGCTTCTTTCTTGCTTTACAAGAAGTTTCATTATAATCTTTTACCCAATCTTGAAGGCTCCCACTATATCCGATCACTGTAGGTTCTCTCGTGTGTGGTGACGATTGGGGAGGTAGGACTTCAGCTTTCACAACGGGTGATGATTTGGATTCCCTTTTAGGTTTAGGTTTTTCTCCACCGCGCCATTCTGCAAACCAGCGTTGAACAGTCCGAAGGGTCAGTCCTAGAGTTCTGGCAATTTCGGTCGCACCTTGCCCACTTAGAAACATCAGTCTAGCTTCTTGTTTTTCCTCAGGTGATGGCATACGGGATGTCACACGACATACGACATCCCTATTGTGTCATAACTGCTTCAAATAGTCCTTTTCAAGAGTTTCCAAAATCATCTCAACATTCATATCAGTCTTGTTTCGGTAACGGTTGTTGTAATATTCATCCATCCCGTGTTTATCCCGATGAGATATAGCTTCATCACTGTGTGCTTCAAGCCACTTAGTAACAGCTTGCCCGTTAACTCCAGTTAGTTCGCGAAGTACTTTGTTAGTTGGGTTGATTTTGTACTCTGGTGTGTTGTCGTTGTACGCGATCACTGCTTGCCAAGCACGGTTGAGTTTTTCTTCCGCACTCCCTGTTTTTCTGGTATTTGATAGGCGTTCATAATCCATCTCAGTCACTTCCATTTGAGGTAAGCGAGGGCGATTGATCCGTTCTTCAAGTTCTGTAATTTTTTGGTCTTTTTCCGCGATCACAATATCTTTTTCAGCTATCTGTGCATTGAGTTGAGCAATGATGGTTTCTAATTCTGTAATACGTGCCATATCTTCAGTTTCCTCAATTTTTGCAGTCATCTCATGTTCAATAGTTAGAAAGGGAATCTCGGTCGAATCGGGTTCATAGTCATCATAGTGAAGGGTAGAAGCTGAGGTTTCCCCGTGGTAGCTTACTTTTTCACCTTTGAACTCTGGGATAATATGACCTGCAAGCACACCACCATAAGTAATTTTGGCTTTACTAGTAACGTTTGGGTAATCTCTGAGAGTCAAAATTTTGGTGGTACAAGCTCTTAAAAGGATATTTTTTCTGTTGTGACCTTCATCGATTTTTGGTAGGAAGCCGAAATAAAATTCAGTGACTTTGCGAAGTTCATATCCTGCTTGTTCTTCGATTTTTTTCCAACCGCTTTCCTTATCCCATCCAAGGTCTAGAAGCTTCTGAAATTTAACTTGATAACCCTTGATTTCCGGCAACGACCGAAAGTATTCAACACGAGTTACAAAGTCGCTAGCAGGCACTAAGAGGGGTGTGTAGGTGATGACTTCTTTCTCACGTTTCTTGGCAAGTCCGATCACCTTTACACCATATTCAGGATTCTTGATATAGGTCGGAATCCAGTCTGAAACTTCAAATTCACTTAGCATGACAATCTCGGACGGGCGACGCCCACTGGCAGCTATCAAGCCTACTGCGAGTTCATAGGGGTCGTTACTGTTGAGTAACTGGAGTGTGGTTTTCAGGTACAGATCCAAATTGAAAACCTTGTTTGGTGCGTCCAGTGCGTCCGCTAACTCATCTTGACTAGCAGTCTTGACTTGCCGTTCTTGCCTCCGTTCTTTGATATCTTCATTGGCTTCTTTCCAAGAGATATCAGCTAGTCCTGTGAACTTGAAAAATAGGTGACGTTGAATAAACTCACTCTTACCCTCTGCCTTGAAAGCAAAGAATAGATGGGCGGTGTCTGGTGTGGGTTGTAAGGTCTTGAAGAGTTTGGAATAAGAAGCGAGTTTGTTAGACCGGGATTTTGGTTGTAGACCATCTAGCTTGAGTGTTTTAACTAGTTCTGTACAAGCTTGCTCAACTTCCTGCACGTCGGTCATCTGAGACACTTTCTCGAAAAATACCACAGGTTCAGCTTTTTCCTCTTGAACAGGTTCATTTACTGACTTTAACACCTGTAACAGTTTTTCTTGTAACTCAGATTTAGGGGTACGGCTATACCCTTTAATTCCCACTTTTTTAGCTAATACGTCAAGTTCTTTTTTGGTTCCGAGTTCGATTTGGTCTTTAGTTGAGTTCATCGTTTTATTGAACATGTTAAACTACAAATATAATATAACATAATACTCTAAGTTGAACAGGTTCATACATATTATTGTTTAACCTGTTTTTTCCGAAACATCATAGATAAAGTTCTATGGTTGGTAGTTGACAAAATTCTTCCTTCAAAAATTTGGTAACCCAGTTACTTTTTCTCTCCGTAAAGCAAAAAAGCGCATATTACATCCCTAGAAGAGCTATTCCGTAGTGTGATGTTCGGGCAAGTGGCGCTACTGCTTAACAGGTGCGGTTTATAGCTGTGGGGTAGTCAAAGATTTGACCGTAGTCTTTATCAAAGATTCTTTCCATCCCCCCCACGTTTTATCAATGATGCTTGCTCCGCTCAATCCCTTGCTGTATAGGGGTTGTAGTGCTTTCTCTTGCCGTGTAGCCGATCAGCAGTCCTACACCCAGCAATGCCACTAGACCACCAGCTATGACCCTAGGAGAGATGGAGTAATTCCGCTTGGAGTCGTAGCGACTGAACATCCATAGAACCATTGCATATTGATGAGGATAGAGATCGTGCCATTCTCTCGACTTAATCAGTTTGACGTTTCTATGTTTAAACTGCTTGTGTAATGTGTCCTCAATAGCAGCCATATCCGCCACATAAATTGCTCGGACTACTTTGTAATTACAGCACGGTTGGCTTGAGTGCAATGTGTCTAGACGATTTTCTACACTGCGAGTAAGACCAATCTTGCAGCGGCGCAAGTAAACACCCGGAATGTATCCGTGATAACCTTCTGCTTCGAGCAAATATATCCATCCGGGTACATTATCGTTCCGTTGTTGCCATGTCATAATGCAAAGATTCCTGATAATTTACATGGAGTCGAGTTTTTAAGACACTGGAAGGTATCAACCTCCCAGTGCTTTTGCTTTTATTCGTTATCTGTAGCGGATTCTAGCCACTTCAAACCAGCTAGGTTCACATCTTGCGGATTATCTAAGATGACAATGTTTGCGTTATCAACTTCATTCTTGAGGTAACGGATAATCCAATCGCTCACCACACCGATCGCAAACCCGCCACCTGTGCAGTACAAGTGTTCTCCTTTAGCTAATCTCTGGGATATGGTGTCAAACAGCTTTTGTATTGCATAATTGCCGCTAACCCATTCACTCATCGCACCTTCTACCTCACCCGCAATATCTTTTACCTTGCCGCTACTGCGTAGGGGCACACGCCACTCTCCGATCTCTGTAAGCGCTGAAAGTTCAAGTGCTTCTTGGATATCTGAGTTTTCAGCTTGGATTGCTCCCCGGTCAGTCCTAGTAAGACTTTTAAAGATTCGATTAATGATGGAAGTCATACCGCCACCGCTCACGGGAGTCTTGCCAATGGTCGAGATCTCATCACCATCCCAGTTGTAAGTAGTAAAAGTGATTGTTCCACCTCCAAGGTCGAGCAAGTGGAAGTGCTCCTGATCGCAGAGGTTTACAACTTCCAAAGCGCTTCCTTCACCCTCATCTATGAATTGGCAAGCTTTGACCGTAACCTTAAATTCAATGTCCTCCCAAGTAAAATCTGAAATCTGCTTTAGCATCCGGTCTAACTCTTTCCGTTGTGGACTAGATAAGGTAACGACTCTAAGCCAAAGGTTAATCTGTACTGGTTGGGTCTTTCGGCGTCTACCTTCGATTGCTGACTTAAGAACCTTGCGGTAGTGGGTGATAGCTCCCAAAATCCAAACATCCAAGTGAGTAAGCTTATTGTCTTGACTGGACACAATAAGCGTTCCGTTAACGCGGTCTATTGCAGCGCCCACAACATAGTTTCGCTTTCTGTAACCAAAGCAGCCATCATTGCGTAGTGGTACTTCCCCTTTGATTTCTTTGGCTTCAGCATTGAAAGATTTATAGGTTCCGTTAAGCCTGCACTTAATCCGTTTAGCCCCTGCATCAATGTCTAGCTGAAAGTCGATAGCTTTGTTGTGTTGAGCGTGTTTCTTCTTTTTTGCGATCTCAGGTAAATGAATGTTTGTATCTTTTGTCACGGTAGTTTCAGTGTTATTGCTTGTCGGTTGGCTATCGAAATCTTTGGAATACATCTCTAAGTGTCCTCAAAATAATTGATACATTATCGATCTAAGGGCGGTACCTCATCGGTAATTTGCCCTTTACTGCAACTCACTTTCTTCTATTGCAATTGAACTGTTAAGCTAAAACTGAATATTTAGTATTAGTAATTAGCTCATTTTTTCTCATCCTGTTTTTATATGTTTGATTTTCAACTAATAAGAATCGTGTGATATCACCCGAAATCACCCGCTACCCCCTATAGGGAAATCACCAGGTGATATCACCAACGCAAAATCAATACTTTCAGCCGTTCATCACACGACCATCACACGCTTATCACCCGTCACACGTGTGATATCACACGACTCAAAAATAGTTATCACACGGGTATTTTTTCAGAATTACTGTTAGTTAATCAAGTGTTTAGCTGTAAATTTGTGTCCACATTCTTTACATAAGTACTTTTGTACTGGTGTTTTGGCTTGCGTCATTCCGTTGTTTACAACATTGTCAGATTCGCATTCTGGACATTTGACCGACAGGAGCGCGTCACCACTCAACACTTTTTCTTGAATTGGTTCGATGACACTGGTGATTAGCTCTTGAGGGTTACTGCTACCATCACCCATGATCTCGTAGTAGTCGTAAGTGTCGAAGTCAGGAAGCTGGATAAACTTTGGTAGACCAGTCAAGGGAACAGCTAAAGCAAAACGGTAAGCACCTGGGTCAGTGAAGATATCAAGACCTAACTCTTCATTCTTGCGATCGCAGAACTCTTGAATTTTGCGATACTGTTCTAGGAGTTTGGTTTTATCTTCCGGTGTCACTGTTTTAGCTTTATCTAACCAAATACCCGCGTTAGCTCCAATGTGCAGTTGAACCGCGTTATTCCAGTCGCTCCAAGACATTCCAGAAATGGTAGAAGCGTCACAGGCTTGACCAATGTAGATTGCACCAATGTTTTGATGACTGGCTTGCTTGAGTGAATACGTCACCTTGTCCCTAAAGTAGTAGTAGCCGTTGTTCTCCCTTTCTTGAGCAATGGTAGAATCAACCTCATCAAAGATGAACAGTACAAAGCGATGATTAGCTTTTGACTTGGAGCGTTGATCCAATAGGTCACAAAGCGCCTCCATTCCTGCCACATTGTCAGCATGGGTAGTGCCTGTTTTTGGCATGTCCCAATAGTCTTTTTTACTTCCGTCTTGAGGGTCATACAACCTAATCTCACCCTGTCCCTTGCGAGATCTCATGATGGCTAAGGCTAGGTTTTTAGCTGTGGGTGACTTGCCACCTGTAGACCCAGCGGTAATTCTGACTCTTTCCCAGTTCTTGACGTAAGACTCGAACTTCTCAACTGGAATCCAGATTTTATCAATGTCTCCCTTGGCTTGCTCTTTCTTAATTGCTTTCTTTGTGGTGACAATCAAAGTGATTGAGCAGTTTTGATAGTTAAATTCAAACTTTGGTAATGTGCCAGGGAATGCGCCACACTCAGAAGCTAGTAACTCACGTGTATTACCTGGGAATAATTCTGTATCTGTAACCCCTGGATTTTTACGAATTGCATAAGTGATTGTGTAACCTGTCTCGCTTTCATCCCATGTAATGAAGTCGAGCTTATAGCCAAGACGGTTGTAATAGTGTAGCGATACAGTATTAGCTACCTCTGCAATATAATAATCACCTGTTGCTAACAGTGGTTTCTGTAATTCCTCATTCTGTTTGGTCAAATCGTCAATGACTAAGTTTCTTTGCTCAAGTAGGTCTAAGAGTTGAGAGTGAATGCTGTTGTTGTTCAGGAGTAGGGCTTCATATTTTTCAGTGATCCGTTCGTCTACTTCATCCATTGCACCTCTGATTCTTGCTCTAGCATCTTCTTTGGGTATGGATGCTTGTAGAGAAGTTTTCAACGACTGTGATTCACTCTTAAAGTTCTTGACCTGTGCATCTTTCCAGCGAGTTTTGACATTCAAGAATTTATTGTCAAACTCGAAAATATAATCAAGAATTTCTTTAAAATCAGTAAGGTTAAGTTTCTTGATTTCCACCATTGCGTCAGTCAAATCTTGCTTGAGTGAGGCAATATCTCTTAAGCGTTTATCGAATGAGATCCTGATCTCATCGCTAACGTCTGCTTTTTCAAGTGCTTTCTGGATTGCGTCTAAATTGTTGTACCTCAGCGAGAAAAAGGTAACTGTGTGTTTTTTACAATCTTCAAGAAAGTCTTCAATTCTTGTGTCTTTGGCGTCTACAACGTCCTGCAAAGCTTTGATTTTGATGTCTTTGGCAGAAATAGCTTTTAAGTACTCTTCAGCCTTAACGTTCAATTTTTCCTGCAATTCAGATATCTGCTTAAGGTTGGTTTCTTTGTCTACCTCAAGAACTTTAATTCTGCTCTTGAGTTCATCAATCTGTAACTTAAGTCCTGCAAGTTCCCGATCCTTAAGTTTAGAGTTGTCGTCTAATTTCTGCTTAAATTCGCGCTCAAAGTCGCTGTTTTTCTCGTTGTAAGCAATCCCAAGTCCGAGAGCAGTTAAGGCTGTTGTAGCGCCTCCTATGCCAATTGTGCCTGCAATTTTCTGGGTAAGTCCTTGAGTATGGAAACTTTGGACAAGACCAACCGCGCCTAGTAGTGTTGATCCAAGAACTAAGCCAAAATATACATGCTTAAACATATGTTAATATCTCCTTAATTTGTAATATGTAGTTTTGAGGGTGTACTACCTTGTACACCCTTGCTTTGCTGTGAGTAAAGTACTTTAGCCGTTAAAAACCAGCAGTAAACTTGGCTTCCGTCTCTTGCTTAATGCGTTCTTTCTCGTATTGCACCGATTGAATTTCGTAGCCTTGCTTCTCGATATCCTCACGCATTTTGGCTATTTTAAGGATCTCAGACTCCCTGATCAGTTCAGTCTGGTTTTGGGTTCCTTCTGTCCTTATCTGTTGCTGTACTAGCAATTCTCGGTCTTGCTCAAGCTTGGATAGTTCAGTGTCACGACTGACAACCGCGCGGTGATAAGTGACGGCTTTTTTCTCGTTGTTGACATCCAGGGTCTTACCATCAATTAGCATCCCGATAAGCTTTTTCTGCTCATTGTCCAGCGTGGTCAAGTCTTGTTTGAGCTTGGTATTGTTTATTGCTACGCCAACAAAATTACGTTGTCTGGCTATAACGATATTTCGCTGTGTGGCGGTTCCAGAGTCCATCTGAGGTATAGACTCATCAATGTCAGCGCTTGCTCTAGCCAAGATTTCAGAGGTGTTTACTTTCCCGTCGGTTAGTGCTGATGGGTTCCTATCCTGATCAGTTCCTTGTACTGTTTGGGCAATTTTTGAGGTATACCGTTGAACCGTGGATACTGCGTTAGCACCTTTCTCTATGGCAGAGGTGACACCGTTGCCTATCTCTTGAAGCTTTTCTACAACACTTTGGGGTGTGGGTTGTGCTGTTGACTCTGTAGGGGCTTCTAAAACGGCTTCAGCGGTTGTTTCAGCTATGGGTGTAGTAGTTTCACCTGTTACGCGCTTAGACCCTGTTAAACCGCCTTTTTTGCCGCGATTAGACTTTTCTAGACTAGCGCCTGTTACTGTACCTGTTTTGCGTGCTGGCATGGGATAATTACCTTATATAGTTGTTTTCTTCTTGAACACCTGATGTGTTTGAGGGCGTCGCTTGTTTGTAAGTGGCGCTTTCGATTTCTCGGAAAGCTTCGAGATCTCGGAGGTCAATGTAAATAGGCTCCGAAACCTGCTTGGGTGGCTTGACACGGGCAATTGTTGGATTAGGTGCTACATAAACATTATCTGGATCAATAGGGTCGTCATCACCCCAAATGAGTTTTCTAGCAGTGTATTGGCTATGGTCTATGTGAGTTTCGTTAGTGTTCATCATTCAATTCCATGCGTGTTTTGACTTTGCGGGAAATGTTAAGACCGTAGCAAAAAGCCTTGAGTAGCTCAAGAATTTGCTCATATTCTGTGAGATGTACTGAGAGTGGAAGTTCAACGTCAAATAGGGTACTCTCTAACTTGCAAGTACCGCCTAGAGTGAGGTGTATCTCTATTTGCTTTTCCATTGGTCGGGTTCCTTATTTGGATAACTCTTGAAGCCTGAAAGTTGCTGCTGATATAAGACTTACAAGTTCATTCGTATCTCGAACGTCTGCGATGTTATCGGCTACCCAGTCACAATCTTCTTCATCATGAGCAAGTAGAGGAACTCTTAAGCCTAAATCGGCATAGGCTCTTGAAAATCCACATGAGTGGCGCAAGGCTTCAGTGGCAGCATGGATCACAGAGGCAGTCTCAATAAAGTCGAGTTGTGAGAGCAAGTCTTGAATCTTCAAATTAGGTTTAGGGGTTTCACCCATAGTGTCCATGTTTTGGTTCCGGTCTACAATTTGAGTCATCGAATGTTTTTTAGGTACTTGGTACACAGCCTTTCGCTGTTGGCAGGGGTGAACCCTACTAGCAACGGAGGCTTTTAGTTTTGGCAATTCCGGCAGTCTAGGGATTGCAGCCGCTACACCTATGTAGTCCTGTGGGGAGTCCAATCTACTCTCAGGTTTGGGTTGTGGTGTGAGCGGTTGTTTGCGCCTCACATTTATCAATGTACACCATTCAACTCATATCGTGTGCATCAAACACATACAGAAGTGTTATATAAACACTCTTCAGCGATAAGCACATGATATACGTTTTTATGCGCATAATTGTCACAATAAAGTTAAAGTGTGTATATTAGACACAAAAAACGGTAACTTATATGTATATTGCAGCAAGTAATGAGGAAAAACGTTTAGTGGGGCGACCAAAAAGGGACGATTATACTGAAAGAGCTAATCTAAAACTAAATTCTGAAATAAGAAAACTTCTAAAAAACTCTGCCAATATAAACGGCAGAAGTGAAAGCGCTCAAGTAGAAAGGTTTGTAGTTGAGTCTGAAGCGCTAGCTAGATTGCTTAAAAAAAATCCTGATCTAGCATCCAGGTTGCTCCCAAGTTTGAATGAAGAGATCAACCTATTGTTGCATGAGCTTTTATGATACGCTTATACCATATGCTGACAGAGTAAATATGTGGGTATAAGAGTACCGCGAGCAACCGTAACGTATACAGGGCAACCATGTTAGCGCTGCCTGCTCAATCAGCACAAACTTTTTAAAAAGTTAGAACAACTTTCTTGCAGTACACGTGTGCTGTAAAATATTTCACAGTAAAAACAAAACACCCAGTGCATCTACACCGGGCATCCAAAATATACTGAACGACAATTTTTACATTGTCAACTAAAGATAATCATAAACCTTTTTTGTTTAAACATATTGGAGACAATATAAAAAATAAGGTTTAAGTTTTTGGAAAGCGGTGCGGAACCTGGGATTTGTACAAATCACGGGAGGAAACCGTTTTGCAAAAATTAGACAAGTCTAACTATATAACTATCGAGTTATATAAAAATTATAACCCCCCAGGGGGGATAGAAGCAAGCACTTCACTGTACTCTCTGATCCAACAGCGTGATCTCACGAGTTGTCTGGAAGTCTTGGAAAGACTGGGTTTCGCGGAAGAAAGAGCAATTCACGCGATCACGGGCTTGCAGATTCTGGGAGGTGTGGCATGAGCACAACACTCTTAGAAACCTCTGGATTTAGTCAAGAGCTTCTTGACAAACATCATGTGAAATCCGCAAAACTCTTCTTACCAGGACTTCCAGAAAAGAATCAGAAACTTTTTGATGTTTCCAAGATGATAGGATTTGACCCTGAAAAACTTTCTGTTGAGAAGAACGGAAAGAAGGAGTATCTTAATGTACAGTATATAGACTCAGAAGATACTGAGTTTTACACGTCTGATGTAGAATGGCTCTCACAACAGTCCAGAACTGGATTAAGTACTCAGATTAAAGGGATACACCCAGACGCACCTAAAAAGATTTTTTGGCATAAAAAACATGCTGCTGAATTGAACCAGGCAAGGGTAAAAGCAGGACTGAAAGCTTTACCTGTTGTAGGTTCCGACGCTCATTTTGTGGATTATCTAAAAGACTGTGGTTGTCCGGTATCTATCGACAAAGTTAAAGAGGGTGAAGACCTTAGTAAACTTCCCATTTTTACTTACACCATGAATGCTCACTTTGCCACTGCTGAGTTATTAATGGTGTTTGATGGTCGCGTCAAGACAGAAGTTAAAAAATTCATCAGAGAGAAGAAAATTATCGCCCGTCGTCGGTTGGTGATTGAGAATTTTATTCATCCTGGTAAGTCTGAAGATTGGGTACAATTTGAGACTGTGGTAATCGTGATCGGTGGTGTTCGGTACGCTCTCAGGCTCAGAATTATCGATACCTGCGCTATTCATGGCGTCGCACAATATAAAGATATTGCTCAAAACGTAGGTTGGGAGCTAAAGCACAAAGATAAACTCTCCAAGAAAGATAAAGGTAAAATGCTAGATGTTGCCCTAACACGTCCTGCTGATTTTGAAGCTTACGCGCTGGGTGATTTGGATGTGTGGGATATCTTAGCTATGTACGATGTGAAGTGGCGTGAAGTCTACAAAATCTTGGGTTTGGAGAAGTATTACCGTGAGCCAGCACTCACTATTGGCGCGTCTGTTCGTGATTTGTTTTGTGCTGCTCTGGCTTCAAAACTAAACATTGGTACTACAGACGAAAAAGGTAATTTTGAGTGGAAGAAAGATTTTGATAAACGTCTGAAAGTGTGGATGGAATTCAACGCTACAGAGATACGTTCTTGGGTGGAATCTACTGCTGTATTACTCTGTAAGGTAGAGGGTGGACGATGCCGTAATAACAGACCTAAGAGTACTTTTATCAAGCGTAAAACCACAAACGGATATGATGTGACCTACGACAAAAACATCATCATAGATATCGATATTAGCGGATGTTATGGGGAAGGGCAACGGAATCAGTTATTTTTCTTAGGGCATCCCGCAGTGATGGAACTCGACCTAAAAGGCAACAAGGAACGCTATAACAAGTACCCAACACTTAGAGAGGTGTTAAAGTCTTTAGACGTGAAAATAGATGTCTTAAAGCGTAGAGATCAGGCGGATTGGGAAAATACCGATAACTGGGGTCAATTGGTGTCTGGCGGCTGGATGATGCGAGTGAGTACATCAGAATCATTAAAGTATGGTCAAGATTTCTTTGCTAGCTGGTTTACTCTGACCGGACATAAAACCAACATCATGTCAAAGTTTATCAAAGGTAATTTAAGCACCGATACTGAATTGATAGATAATCTTGAGGGAATTGATTTTGATGAGAAGTACGGTACGACTAAAATCTTTGAACATGAACTCCACAACGGGATTTTAACTCATGAGGGTTTACAGTGGATTTTAGCTACTGCAAGCGACAGACAACGAAATGAACTATTAGATAAAATCACCGTGCTTGCTGGCGCTTACTACCCGCGAGCAAGAGAGGTTAAACCGACATCATGGGAGACAGCTATTGATGAGTTAGATAGTGTTTATGAAAACTGGCAAGGTAAAAACACTCTCAAAGTCACCAACGCCAAAACAGGAGCCACCCAACAAAATTACGAATCCTGCCATGCTTGGATAGGAATTAATTTGGGTGAATTGATTGTTGACAAGTTACTCATTGAACGTAAGAGAGCAATAATCAAATTTGGTAAGAAATCACCTTTAGACCAGTTGTTTAAACTGTGTGTCAATACTCTTTACGGTGATATGGTCAGCCCATATTTCATCATCAGCAATCCGATTGTAGGAAACAATATCACAGCACGAGCAAGGGCACTTGCTTGGTATATGGAAAAGGGTTTTAATGGGTTTGAATCTATTACTGATGGTTGTGGATTTTTGCTGAACGAGGTGATTTTCAACATCTATCAGAACAGAAAAGAGGTTAATGGTGAACTGATAGGGGATGTCAGAGATAAGAGACTAAAAGATAGGAAAATTACAGATAAACCATTAGGTGGATATGTTGAAATATTGGCTTATTGGAAGGAATTTTTAAGGTTTGATAAAGATAAACCAGAAGGTGTAACCGATAGAGTTCTAGGACTTATTCTCATTGATAAAAAAGAGAATCAAGAAGACTTAAGTCCTACTATCGAAGAAGATAAAGACCATCCTGGGTTTTTCGTTGGAAAACCAGAAAAAGCAATGAAGTGGCTTGATGGAAAAATATCAAAAGATGAAAAAGAAAGAGAACCTGGTGCTGCTATGGAACATCTACAAAGTTTATTTCCTTGTGTTGATGTTTTACACGCTAAAACCACATATCTAGATGTTGATAAACACACACTGCAACCTATCTACACACCAAGAACAGGTCAATTTAGTTTTGAGACAAAGGATGCTTATGTAGCTGGTGGTTTTCATGGTAGTGCAAATTATATATTTCAAAAACCTGATGGTTTATACCTAATCAAAATGAGGGGATATGAAACAGGTAAAAATCATGAATCTGTTAAATGGGAGCATGATTTGGAGCCGTGGCAGTTAGGTTTGGATAGTAACGAAAATGAAGAAAAAGAACAGTTTATAAAAACTGGCAGATATGGGAAAGAGAACAATCCTGGTAAAGATTTCATGATTCAGTTACTGAACAATCCTGAAGCAATCAAACGTCAAGAAGTCGCCATCAAAGAAGGTATTTTTAAGGTAGGTGAATATGTAGAGAACGCTGATAAATTCGACAGATTAGGTATTGAACCAGGTGATACCATCAAACGTAAAATGTTAATGCAAGAGTTCAGTCTTACTCAATTCACTTTCAAAACTTATGAACAATACATAAGTTGGAAAAATGTTATTGAGAAAGATAAAACCACTGAACGTCAATCACTCGAAGGATTTTTCTTGAATGGTGACGGTACGCTAAATTTTATTAAAATGACTGAATGGGTGGCAGATGCTATTGAGCGTGGTGTTACGAATCCTTATAAAGAATTGGATGAACACAACAATAAAGCGAGAGACAGACAATGTTCACATCCACAATTAGAAAATTATGAAATGATTGGAAAAAAATTAGATGGTTTAGAAGTAAAAGAAAACTCTGAATCTCAAACAGAAACTAAACAAAAAGCAACACCTAAAACAGGAATCAGACAGAAATCTAAACCTGAAGAAAAATCTAAATTTGTTGAAAAATCAAAAATAAAAAATGAATAATTGATAGTAAAAACTTGTGTTGTTTTTAGTTCAATGCAAGCTACTATAAATAACGTTTGTCTTCACATTATTATTGTCTGACATCTCTATGTCTCCAACTTCCCGTGTGTGGTTGTGGGAGTAAAAGTTTTATTCTTCCGTTGAGTGAGATTTGCGCTGTAGAATCTGTTGTATTAGTTCGGCAGTCTGTCGTATCTCATTTAAAATCTCCTGTTGTTCCAGTCGCTCTACTCGTGCAAGTTCAGCATATTCTCGTGCTTTCTCACACTCTACTCGTGCAAGTTCCGCAAATTCTCGTGCTTTCTCACGCTCTACTCGTGCAAGTTCCGCAAATTCTCGTGCTTTCTCGCGCTCTACTCGTGCAAGTTCAGTAAATTCTCTATAGTTCTCCTGTGACTGCCTGGTTTCTTCGGCGGTCTGTCGCTGCTCTTCTGAGAATTGCCGTTGGTCTTCTGAGGATAGCCGTTGTTCTTCTGAGAATAGGCGTTGCTCTTCTGAGAATTGCCGCTGCTGTTCATGAAAATCTGAATTATCGTAGCGATGTTCACCCACTTCCATAGCGCTTCTTCTCTTACTTCTAAATAGTAAGTTTAGCGTTAGTGGAAGACTGAACGAACTATCAGAACAAAAGTACTATTCTCTTACATCTCTATATCCCCCGTTTCCCGATGTGGTAGTGGGGGATTTTAATTGGTATCAGCTAGTTCTTGAATCGGTGGAGTTTGCCTGTATCCCATCAATTCGTAAACTGCTACAAAATCTTGGGCTAACGCTACCAACAATTCCTTATCACTGTTTCTGATATCGTCGAAATCACTAGTCTCAAGCAAATTGAAAACACGTTCACTCGATCCATATTGATAAGCCCGTATCAATTCACTTAGTTGATCGACATACTTCATAGCAAGTAGCTGCTTTTTGATGGTGGAGAATTGTGTCATGAGTACGTTTGTATTACTATTTCTTTATAATACTACGGTTGTAGAAAAACTTTCCAAATTTGGTTAATTACGCATATTTGTTAATACTACGTATATATAGAAAAATGAAGAACTTAGTTAATTACGCATATTTATTAATACTGCGTATATATAAGAAATTACAAGAATTTGAATAATTACGCATATTTATTAATACTGCGGTTGTAGGAATTTTGCTTTACCAGGTGGGGGATGGTCAAAAATCATTGACACTATTCTCAAGAATTAACAGGGTAATTTTGCACCAAAGTCAAACGACCTTGGGAGTTTGGTGCAAATTGAACCTTATAACCACAGTAGTTTCAGCCAAAAATGACGTGTGAATCGACAATCTGGGGGATATAGGGTTACACGTCATGACTTCAAAAAACTGTGTCGTGTTATTGAGAATGGATGAGAATGAGTTTTGATGCGAGCGTGAGCGAGCGACGCCTGATCGGAGAGAGGGCACTCTTACCACTGGTACGAACCGTAGGTGAGCTACCAGTGGCGCGAGCGTGAGCGAGCGACGCCTGATCGGAGTGGAGGGCGTACTCTTACCACTGGCACGAACCGCAGGTGAGTTGCCAGTGATGCGAGCGTGAGCGAGCGACGCCCGATCGGAGAGAGGGCAGCATTCAACGTGGGTGAGGTTGGTCAAGTGGTTGGCGAAACGTTCAAAAATTCGGCGGCGGCGGCACAACGAAGAATCAGGTTTTGAGATGAGTTAAATGCTAGCACGCTAGCCTAAAAAGCTTAGTGTAGTATAGCGTCGTGTCTGTAGTGCAAAAAGTCATAGTGATCGCATTACAATGCCTGGTAGTTTTAACGTCCGAATAACTCCCCCTACCCCGCCCAGGATGAGCAGGAAGCCTGGTTGTTAAAGAAAAGGATGGGTTTATCCTTTAGCGCTGGCACTTGTCAAAAAAGGTTTTTTTGTTTGGCTTGGAGGATTATTTAGAAAAGGTGAAGGAATTAGCGAACCCGCGATAAGATTTTGGGTTTTGGAATTTCCGGGTATGACGCCCGACTGAAAAAGGAGGGCGTCATTCAACGTGAAGGTAACGCGAGGTCGGTTTGTTTCGGCGCGATCGCCCTTCGGGCAAGCTGTTCATAATTTTTATATAGAACATGTTCATCACCAAATAGAAATTGTCTCAGGCGCGATAGCCCTCCGGGCGACTTGTTCAAATAACAGGTTAAACACAATTATGAACTTGTAAGTGAACATGTTATTACAAGGATGAACTTGTACGTGAACATGTTATGGCAAGGATGAACTTGTACGTGAACATGTTATGGCAAGGATGAACTTGTACGTGAACATGTTATGGCAAGGATGAACTTGTACGTAAACATGTTATGGCAAACATGAACGTAGCGAGTAGAGAATCTTTAAACGATAGAATTCAATCAGATGATAACTAGACTTGCCTTCCTGCTCATTCTGGAGGCGCTGACGGGACTTTTCACTCATAGATTACTTTCTATGTTATCATGTGTCTGACCTTGTTCAACACGTGAAAATGAAGTTGTTCTGGAGAGGGTTAAACGCAGAGATGAACTTGTACATGAACAGGTTAAACGCAGAGATGAACTTGTACATGAACAGGTTAAACGCAGAGATGAATTGTTTGCATTTTTGAGGATATTATCC
>JAHHGV010000082.1 GCA_019359695.1 Brasilonema angustatum HA4187-MV1 | reverse complement strand
CGCCATTAGTGGGAGGAGTGTTTACCATAAATAAGTATCAGGTGTATTGTTCTTTTATTATGGAACCTGGTGATAAATTTCCAGGTTTCATAAATCTTAGATGTTGAGGCGGCTGCAATCAAACTGTAGCCGCCTCAACTTTAAATATCGACAAACATCGACAAACTTCGCGCTCATCCGTCACTTTAACCAAAACCCCAGGAGGTCTAAATGATGTCGTGGGGTTTTGATATCACATGATACTTTTTTCTTCCAGAGTTTGGATGAGCAGATCCATTGCTTCTTTCGCAGTCACTAGCTTTGTGGATTGAGAGCCGACTTTATACTTGGTTTTTAAAGTGGCGAGAATGCGATCTCGCTCTGCGAACAAGCTTTGGCGCTTTGTTAACAATGAATCATTCTCTTGCAGCCCGTCAGGTGGATCTCCTAAGCTACCAACTTTCCCCGCAGTTCATCCAATTGGGCTTGAAGTGGTGCTAGAACCTCTGGCAAAGCTTCACTTAATGCTTGCAAAATTCGCTCTTCTATACGGAAATCTATATCTGGTACTAGCTCGGCTTCAGACTTTGGCAGAGTATTACCAGAGTTTATCCATTTTACAAATGCCACCAACAGAGCTGACGCACTTATCCCCTGCTCATCTGCTCTTTTTTGGAAATCTTTCCACTCTTGATCCGAAATCCGGAAAGTAGCAAGCTTACTGCTCATTGCTATACACCTATCTATACTAGATTTTAATTCTAGCATTTGTATAGTGAAGTGTATATAAAGGTAAGTTATTCCCCGCTATACACGTATAGCTTTTTGTATATCATTTAGAGAAAAACTGACGCTTATCTATCGTTTTGTATAGAATGACGCACTTATCCCCTGCTCATCGGCTCTGGCTTGGAAGTCTTTCCACTCGGTATTGAGCCGAGATACGTGTAATTTTCGGCAAGATGGTCTGGAAAGTCCTGCTATATCTAGGTTTCAAAGATTTCAGAGGGTAAAGAAATCGCCACTTCCAAAGGTTGAGGAATATTACGTAAATTCACTACATAATCACCGTATCGCTTGATATGTCGATTCACGTAGGGACTCAACGCAGCAACATGACGCTGGTGAATCACCTCTCCCTGTGCAGCTAAAGTCTGAATCGCCAAAGACATATCGACTGTATTTTGCAAAATCACAGCAGAAGCGACCAAATCCAGGTATTTCAACCGCTTTTCCTGCTCAATTGGGTCATTCTCTGTAATCGCCCCTTCTTTACCAAAAAAGACCCAATCCAAGAAAGCGTGGTACATCTCCACAATATTCGTGATGGCATTAATTTCAGAGCGCATTCTCACATTAGAAATATACTCCAGTAGAAACATCGTCCGTACAACCTTTCCCAACTCCAGGAATGCTTGATAAAGTCGGTTCTTACGACTATAACTGCCCAACTTCCGCAACAAAGTAGAAGGCATCACCTTTCCCGCCTTAATCGACAGCACCACCCGCATCATGTCATACCAGTGAGTCTTAATCAGATTCCAATTGACCACACCCTTAAACAAAGGGTCGAGATACTTGTAGCTGACATCAACACTTGGGCGAACAAAAGTATGATCCTTCCAGTTGCGAATGCGCGGCATCAACTTGATACCCAGCAGGTAAGAGATGGCAAACACAGGCCCAGATTGCCCTTGGGTATCTGCGTGCAACGTATCTGGTTGAATATCGGAGAGATTTTTCAATAACCCATCCAAAATATACACCGCTTCCCACACACCACAAGTAATGAAGTGAGTAAACAAAGCAATATACTTATCAGAAACGTGGTGATAAGCAATACCACCATATCCACCGTAACGAATGTGGTACTCACTGTGGAGATTGTTTTCATATATCTCAAACTTACTGCCATCGGCGGCGGCACGTTTCCCAGTACCCCAAACTGACGGCAGGCTAAAACGGTTGTAAGCATTGATAATATCCCGAATCGCCGCTTCAATATTGGACGTACTGACATGGCGACGGTTGGTATAAGAAATCATGTGAGATGTGACTGCACCTTGTGAATGTCGTGCCATTTGGTTTGGCCCCAAGTTGCAACCATAGCTGAAAGTAGTAAAAATATAACGCTCCACAGGCTGCTTTAATTTGGGTTCACTTCCCGAAAGCGGGCCAAAATGCTTTGTCCAATTTAACCAATGCTCAACATTGCAGAGAATGTCTAAAATACTACGCTCAGGCATCAAGCCACGGAGTTTAGTTTCTAACTCCTCCACCTCTTGTGGTTGAGCCACAGATGTAATTTTTTTGAGTACAGGTTCACCATTCTGATTAATTGTGACTTGCTTTTCTACCGCAGAAATTGCATCAACTTCTTCTGCAATCTGTGTCAGTTGAGAGCATAAGTATTCTATAAAGTCTTCTGCATTATTAGGAAATCCAAGTAAACGACAATATTCAGCTATCAGAGGTTCACATTCGGACTCTGACAGAAGTTGCTCACGGAAATCAGCGTAAGAAAGAGAACCAACAACACAGGCATCTCCTGCCTTGAAATCATCTGCCAAGTAAGAAAAAATACAAATTTCTAGCTGCTGACGGACTAAAACTTGAGTGCCATTCACCTCTTGTATCACCAATGCCCGCCATTGTTTACCAACAAAACTCAAATCAATTTCCAACGGCAAATGTTTCCCACGCTTATGTTCGTTGTCAAGAACAAATGAGAGTGCATCAATTACCGATTCATCAGCAGAAGTAGAGAGAATGTCTAAAGACCGTACGTACCAAATCAAATAAAACTTTGCGATGAGGCGAATAGAACCGCCACATCAAAGGTAAATGATTATTCGTGTTGTACGCCGCAATCTCTTCATATTTCTGTAGCAATAAATCTGGCCCACCGTGTTCATCAAAGATTGACTGTACTTTAGTTCCCAAACTCAGAGGGTCAAGGGCTTCCTTGGATGCAGTTAAAACCTCTGCCAGTGTACCCAATAGCTCTGATGTCTGCGTCAGATGTTTTTCGCGTAGTTCCTGTAATCGCTGTTTGGCGTTGTTTTGAATTTTGAGGATACGCTTGAGGAACATTTCCACTAAATGGTCGCGGGTTTTAACCTGTGCCTCATACAGTAGACATAAAAGTAAGGTGCGGCGTTTGGGGAGATTAACATCTCGCAACTCTGAAATATCCAAAGCTCTGGCTTGGGCGGCGAAATATCTAATTTTAGTGAGAGCAATGCTGGATAACAAACGTTTGGCATTACCAAAACTCATGAGAGCATCAAACTTAGCTAGGAGCTGTTTCATCCCCTTGAATGTTGCACTTTTGGGAGGTGATTTTAGAAGATTGAGTGTAGCAATTAATTCATCAATGTCTCCTAGTAACAGTTGGTCTAAGTAAACCATTTCGGTCGTTGAAAGACCATTGTTCACCCGCCCAAACATTCGATTATTTACGAAAGCACGGATATGACCAATCAATCGGTCAAGAGTGCCAAACGCAGGTAACTCGTATCTTTCCTTGACCAACTCCTCTATTGCGACATTGATTAAATCAGCCGGGTGGTCTTTTACTTCTGCTTGCTGGGCAACCAAAATAGCAATCAACTTTTGGGCGGTTTTATCGTATTGTTTAACCCCCAGGTAAGAACGGATAGCCCGTTGGTAAGTATAACCTTGACGTTGTGAGGGAATGGCTTTTACCCAGCTTTGTAATTTTAAACACGACCTTAAATGTTTAATCACCGCATTTGGTACACACTCTCTATGGGGAAAATATCCAAGTCGTTGGAAAGATTTCAACATCACCATGAAACAGAGAAACCCTTCATGGCTCTTGGTGCGGGACTTAACGAATTTAATTTCTGCTGGTGTTGGGGTATAAAGTTCTGTTAATTCTTTGGGGTCGGGGTATTGTTTAAATTTGGGATAAGCGGTACGGTCAACTAAGGTCATTTAAGTCAAATTAACTACATAATATTCAGGAGTGAATCACAAACAGGCTCATCCCTCACTGTTCAACCACACAGTATTTTATATTCTTTGTGGTAAACATACATAATGAAAATTAAAATATGGTTTTTCATTCTCATACTGCTGGGATTTTTGTCCTAAAGATTGCTTTCAAGGTCAGTTTGATTTATCAACGTTAGTCAATAGATTGAAAGCAAGACGTGCAGCTTCTTCAGCTTTTTGTGATGTAACTTTTTGATAGCGCAAGGTTGTTTGGATGCTTTCATGACCCATCAATGCACGCAGTTGTTCAATACTAATTATGCCTACGCGCTCTGTGGCAAATGTATGTCGTAAATCATGAATACGAACCCCCTGAAGTTGGGAGTGTTTATTGGTGATTTCTCGCCAGTAATCATGCAGTGTTCGGTAGCTCATTTTACTGACTTTCATCGTCACTGGATGCTGTGCTGTAAATAAAGCGGGTGATTGTTTATGTCGGTCACACTTTATATATTTATTTAGTGCTATCGCAGTCGCTTCGTTGTAGAAACACCACCTTTGTTTATTTCCTTTTCCCAATACTTGAAATTTCCAATTAAAGAGGTCTACCGATTCTAGATTTAGTGCCAAAAGCTCACCTATTCTACATCCTGTGTGATGTAATAAATGCACAATTGCGTTCATCCGGCAGTCATTGGCTACGGCTTTATATAGGATTTCTAACTGTGATGGAGTTAAAAACCGTATAATTTCATCTGTGCGATGTTCACCTTTTTCTCGTGAAGGTGGACGCTGTTTAATTCCCCGAATGGGGTTGGATTTTATATATCCTTGTTCTACGGCAAAGTTAAATAGGCTTTGTAGTATCGCTTGATGCTTGTTGTGAGTTGTGTATTTTAAATGCGTGAGGGTATTTAAATACTCGACTAATGTTTGACGACTGAGAATTTCAATTGGCCAGCTTCCATACTCAGTGAGTAACAATCCTAAGGTCTGAGAATATGTCTCCTTGGTACTTAATGCCAGCCCAGGACGTTCTAAAAATTCAACTACGACAGTGGCTAATGTTACTGTCTGTTTCACTTCAATTTGTGTGATTATCTCAAGGTTTTTTATAACTCAATCATATATCTTTTAGGCATGAGCCAAGACATCCTTTTATGGATACTTTTAAACTGCCTCGACTCCAAGAATCCCTAGCTGACTATATCAAGCGCATCAGAACATCTGATGGGATGACTCAGTTTGATTTGGCGCAGGCGGCAGGAATTCACTCTCGGTCTATTGGGAAAATTGAACGCGGGTTAACCACCAGACTTAATCGCAAAACGCTGCGTGGCCTTGCTGGTGGGTTAGGCATTCCCCAGGAATATCTGGAAGCGGTTGAAAGGGGTGAGTCTGTTAAGCCTGTTAATTCAGTTAAGTTTTGTCCACAGTGCTGGACTCCTGGGGCAGTGGCTGACCCTCTCTGGAGTCCAGTTAAAGCTAAGTTTTGTTATCTATGCGGTATGCAGTTACGGACAAATTGCGCTCACTGTGGTGAGTTAGTCGTGTCACTAAAGTATAAATTTTGTCCAATGTGCGGCAAGCCTTATAAAGCTGCTAGTCAAAATCTCTGAACCTTAGACATAGCAAGGCTTTTCAGACCATCTTGCCGAAAATTACACGTATCTCGGCTCAATACCTTCCTTGGAATATCCAATCCAGGTATTAGCTCAAAAGGTAGGACCAACATTGTCTGAACACTACGCTAAATTAATCCCAACCGAAACCGTTTAATTTACAGTACCAAGAATTACCCATGAGCCTTTTAGACGAAATTCGCAGCCGCGCTAACCAACCAACCGTCCCCCCACGCCAGGATGTATTGCAACAAACACCTGTTACTTCCACACCAAAAGAGGATGAACATATAGATGTAGCAACAACTGAATCCGGGCAGCAACCAATTTCAGGTTCAGAACTCAAACGCTTAGAAGAACTACTCGCAAGTTTCCCTGAAATCGCTTCTAGAGTTCCCGTGAGATTAGAAGCTCCCATCAAGCAGGAAATTGACGAGCTATGCAACCGAGAAAAGGTAACAATAGAAACATTAATCGAAGCATTTTACGTAACTTGTAAAGATAAAGAATCAGTGATGCGACAAGTTATCAAGGAAGCCAAAAAGCGCCTCAAGAGTCGTAAAGAAGTGGGGAATATTCGCTCCAGTCTCACCAAACTTAATAACTTAACCAAAAATAAAAAGTAGTAACGCGCGTTCGCGCCCGTAACAACAACTTTTTCGCGGCGCAAATCGTAATATAAGTCCAGACAAACTCAACTTTCAAGAGAAGAAAAACAATGAATATTTCGCAGACTGTCTTAGAAAATTCAAGAGTAGAAATCACCAAAGCTATCTTGGTTGATTTACAAAAACTCTCCTCTTACTCTGGAGAACCAATAGCAGCTGTCTATGCAGATAACCTATTGCGTACTATGCGGAAGTTGCGCGATAAATACATTCATGACCCCTATACAGAAGTGGTAATGGCGCTGCATGATGCACTTGCATATTCTAACCGCTGGATTGATTATAATGCCAGTCAGTACCAAGGAGCTTATGATTTACTTGCATCCCTAGTGAATCAAGAAACAATCACCAATTTGTCAGTCGAGGACTCTATTTTAACTTTAGAAGACTTAGGCTTTGATACCTTACCATTTGGGGTCAAACTTGACGATAGCCAGGATGGAGATTCAGACGAGGAATAACACGCGCATGGAGGATAAATCTGGACAAGAACACTTTTTAGACACCTCAGTTGCACGGTCTCTACTACTTAGTACGCAAACCTACAAACAATACTTTGAATCGCAGTTTGCTAACCAACAGCTTTATATCTCTAACTATGTTCAGATGGAGATAAAGCGAAGTTATCTGATTAATCTTATTTCTTTCTACTTTGTGCTGCGCCTAGAAACTATAAACAATATTGGAGATGCCATAGCTCTGTGGAGCAATAGATTTAAGACTAGCGAACTCAAAGCAATTTTACAGCTGATTCCCCAACTTTTTAGCACACACCAACTCAATTTTAGCAGTCCCCAAGATAAAGAAAAAGCTCTTTCTATCTTAGCAATTTATATCAAACGCTTTGAACTGATTTTAAGAAGAAAGTTTAACAATACCAATATTGATTCAACTGCCTGCGCCCGTGCTCTTGTATCGCTTAACGTTGATTTAAAAAATCCTGCTGATGGATTAAAGCAGTTTGCTGATGAATTTGGTGACGCATTGGGACAAAGAAATGAGCCAAGCCCTAATAACCCCACGATTAATCGTGGAGCTTCCAGATCAACCCAAGAGGGCTTGGCTCATTTCTCCAGTCATTCCCCCGGTGATGTAAAAACTTGCCGCAGCCAATGTCAAATTGACCAGTTTCTTTTAGTACAATATCGTGACGAAATTTCGCGACTAGTCGAACAAGCCTCCCAACTACCGAAAAATTCAAACACGAGAGGATTTATCAATATTGCCAATAACCTCAAAGAAATATTAGCTGTTGGAGCATCTGCCTGTGATTGCAAACGTTGTGAAAAAATTGGAGATGCTGTGATTGCTTTAGATGCACCTCGCAATATGCGACTGGAACATACAGATAATTCCTTTGATTATTTATGTCCGACCATTAACCAACCTCATTACAAGCATCCTTCAGAAAATCAGATAGTAGTTACTAATAGTTCCGTTGATGACAGATAGATCAATACGCTTGGTGATAAGCCTTTTTTCTCCCCCTGCTCCCCTTCTCCCCAGCTCTTGATCTGCGCAGTGGCGGGTTCATCGTTCAGCCATCATAAGGAACGTGCAACAACTGGACAGCTTGGCGCTTAGCGACTTCAGGACGCAGGTCGTATTTTTGGGTAGTCGCTGGGTCCGCATGACCAGCAAGACGACTCACAGTCAAAACATCCACACCAGCTTCTAACAGATTACTGATAAACGTGCGCCTAAAATCGTGAGGAGAAAAAGCAGCCACACCTGCACTCAAAGCACGCTTTTGGAGAATCACCATCACCGCCTGATCAGTCATCCGCTTAATTTCAACATGACCTCCCCGCCTCACAGGACAAATCAAAGCACCCCTCAAATCACCTCTTACTTTCAGCCAAGCATCAAGTGCAGATACTGCACCCCCTGGTAAATACACTGTCCGCGACTTTCCCCCTTTGCCCTTGCGAACAAGCATTGAACCATCTTCAGAGTTATAGTCCCCTCTGTCTAAAGCCACCGCCTCGGAACGACGTAACCCAGAACCGCTTAAAACAGCAATGAGTGCTGCATCTCGTACTCCTATCATATCTTGGTCATTCTTGCAATCCTTCAACAGCGCCGCAATTTCACTTATTTTCAACAACCGTCCTCTTAAAGGTGAATCACCCCGCACATTGGACACATCCGCTGCATGAGCATAATCATCCGCACTCATCAAACCCAAACGAAAAGCTTCCCGTAACACACGCCGCAAAGCACAAAGCATCCGGGGAGTGGATATGCACAAACAATTGATAAAATTATTAGAGAAATTGATGTAACTATTGAGGTTTTCACTGAAAAATGAAAAGAACTGTAGGCTATGCAAGAGTATCTTCTCGTGAGCAAGCCGTAGACTCTCAAGCCTTAGAGCAACAAATAGCAAGACTAAAAGCAGCCGGAGCTACTGAAATATTTCAAGATATTCAATCTGGCAGTAATGATGATAGACCTGCACTTAAAAAACTGATGAACTTAGTCAGTGAAGGAAAAGTACATGAAGTTATCATCACGCGAATAGATAGAAAAGCTAGGTCGTTACCCAAACTGCGAGAATGTATAGATATTTATCGAAATTCTGGGGCGAATCTCAGAATTTTGGATCAGCAAATTGATTTGAATACATCTCAAGGCAAGTTGATGGTAAATGTCTTGGGTTCTCTTGCTGAATGGGAAACTGACCTTATATCAGAGCGAGTCAGACATGGTAAAGAACATCGTAGGAAGAAACAAGCAGCTAATGAATCCTATCCCTGGGGTTACCAAATAGTTAATGAGAAATATCAACTAGATACTCGTCCATTTCTTTGTCTGCTCTCAGCGAGACCAGACAATTATCTAGACTTGTATAATGAATCAGATTTGACAAAACTTCCTGGTCAGACTATCAAAGAGATAGCCAAAAATTGTCTTGACATATTTTTTAAGCATCGAGGAGTTAGTCGAGGTTTAAAAGCTATATTCAATACATATGGGATCATCAAAAGAAGTGACAATAGAAATAGCCGGGATGGCATATTTCATTGGACCCCTACAGGCTTCAATCACTGGTTAACCAATCCTGTGTTGTGTGGGCATACCGCTTATCTCCAACGCATTACTATTAGCAAACGAAAAAGAAAGAGAAATAAGCCTGAAAACTGGGAAATAATCCATGATACTCATCCAGAGCATAGGCTCATCACCGATGCCGAAGCAGCAGAGATTCAACAAATTCTCAAATTTAACTCGAAAACTGGACATTTTAGCTTTAATCAAGACCCCAATAACCCTGTTTGTTACCGAGAATATGCTTATCAGACAGGTCTAGTTTTTTGCGCTGAGTGTGGATCAAAGTGCATTACTAAAAGTGCTACTCATAAGGGAGGAAAGTATTACTACTTTGCTTGTAGATATGCAGGAATGGGATGTGGAAATCCGAAATCTACCCGCAAATCAAATATTGAGTCTGCTCTGATCAAGACTTTAGTGCAACGCTCCCAAATTCTAGCTAGCTCTGACGACAAACAGTTGGCCCAATCGCAGTCAAAGTCAGAGAAGTTAAAGTCGTTGGAGTCTCGCTTAGAGGCTCTAGAAAAAATTCCAGGGTTTGATCCTGATTTGGAAAACCTTAAAGAGAAGACTCGTCAGCTTATTGCATCGGAAATTAACCCATTCCTCTTTGACTCTACCCAAAATAAAAGCCCCGAAGAAATTATTCGTGCAGGTAATAACTTAGCTATCTGGCATACTCTATCTCCCGACGACAAGGTAAAAATTTATCACCAGATTGTGCATCGGATAACTATCCGCAATGCAGATGTTGAAGAAGTCATTTTGAAAATTTAAATCTGTAACTTATAACTATGAATACTCAGGAAAGTTTTGACTTGAACAAGCGCAGATGTGAAATTGCGATGCAACAAGCGTTGCAGTCATGGCAAGTAAAACCCCAAACTTATGGAATGGAATGTCCAAAATGCAATTCCACAATGATAGGGAAGAATGGTCATCCTGGTGGCGTACAAAGATATTTTTGTAAAAGCTGCCACCGCAATTTCAAACAAAGACCTCTGCTCGAATGTGATTGCTTGATTCCAGGAAATCAGTTAAAGTGTCAGTCTTGCCCTCAGTTTAAAGAGTTTTTGGAAATTGTCAAGCAGAAGGTGGATGATTTACGTAAATTGAGTTGAATTGAGTGAAAAAACCTCAAATCACCGTTCTAGAAGATTCTACCAGTTGAAGCGCAGCGGTGACTGACATTCTCGATGAATCCTGGAGGATGTGAACCAACCTGAACGAATGTCAGTCATCAACTGGTTTATCCGTCAACAAGACGTTAACCGATTTAACCAATTTTTGAGTGACAACCGTTCACGTTTGCTCGCTTCCTTCAAGATTATTCTCGGTTGTCACTCACCGCTTCGCTAAAACTGGTTTGAAATGAGATTTCGGTACATTATCTGTAGATATGCTCAAATTCTCGATTTGATCGTTACTTCGTAGCGACTGCTCCTTACCGACACAAGTGTCAACAAGTTTTTCGTAAGTGTCAACAAGTTTTTCGCAAGTGTCAACATCTGTCAGGAAACTGTCAACACAAGTATTATTTCCTTCTGTCCCTTGCTGCATAAGCGTCTGAAGCGAAGTGTCAACAAGTTTTTCGCAAGTGTCAACATCTGTCAGGAAACTGTCAACACAAGTATTATTTCCTTCTGTCCCTTGCTGCATAAGCGTTTGAGGCGAAGTGTCAACAAGTTTTTCGCAAGTGTCAACATCTGTCAGGAAACTGTCAACACAAGTATTATTTCCTTCTGTCCCTTGCTGCATAAGCGTTTGAGGCGAAGTGTCAACAGTAGGCGATGAGGAAGTGTCAACAGACTCTGTTCTATGCTGCGTAAGCGTTTGAGGTGAAGTGTCAACATTTTTAGTGTCAACATTAGTAGATTTGAAATTTTTGCTGTCACGCATTTGTCCCCTAGAAATGGAGCCAGCCTTTGTTTGTTGATCTGTGTTGGCATCACGAATACTCGAAGTAATAAGGCTGGCTCCATTTCTTACGTGTAAGACCTCGTCAACACAGTCAATATCTGTTGACAGTTGTCCTGGCTGATCTTTTAATTCAGGAGGAGAAACAAAAAATGTTGACACATTCGGGTCAAAACCAGTTAAAACACTCTCTGTATCTACATTTGAGTCTGTTGACACTTTGTTGACAGATGTTGACACTTCATTTTTTGTTATTTGAATTAATTCTGTAAGGGCAATACTTTCAGCAGTTTCTACATTTTTTGTTTTGTTGACACTTGTGTTGACACTTGAGCTAAAAATGTTGACACTTGTGTTGACACTTGAATAAATGATTGTTTTCCCCTTAACTTCTTGGGTGATATAACCAAAGTCTAGAAGTATCTGCAGATCTCTTTCTAAATCTCCTTTGGATAATTTTTGATACTGTCTAAGTCCGCGCGTAATTTGCCGTGCCGTAACATCCTTTTTGCCTTCAAGCCAGTTTTTGAGGTGTAAAACTTTGCCGGACAACCCCTCTTGTGGGCTGTTAAGAGCGTAGATCAGACGTAGTTGAGCCAAAAAGTAATTACAAAGCTTGCTTGCTGCGACTACTGTAAAATCATCGATTAACGTGGCTGGTGCTGCTGCATTGTCTGTCAAAACTTGGTTGACACAATGTAAGATTAGGGTAAAACGCGCGAAATAGCTCCTCATCTTAGGCAAAGCAATTTGAATGCCTGGGGTCTGCTCTGAATACCCCAGTTCAACCAAGGAGTTGTGATAAGCCGAATAGTAGCCCTTGGCATTGTCGCTAAGGTGGTACTCTTGCTGAGGCATCATTTCAAGATCGCGATACAATTGCTTTAGATACTTACCCAGAGTATTGGACTTGCCTGTTGACTTCAGATCCAGGTATGCAGGGGGGCAAGGAGCGGCACAAAACAACCATCTGCCAAACTCCCCAGTGCTGTCTTCATGATCTGACATGAGTTTTTTGAGAGTTTCAAACTGAGTTGTTCCAGTGCGAGAAACGGCGGTTTTGGCTAAGTGTAAACGTTTAGAAGCTTCTGCAACGTCTTTGATTAGCTGTCCGCCATTAAACTCGGTTAACTCATTTTCTGCGTCATCTCCTTTACCCTGTCGATACTTATTTCTGCCAGTGAGGTGCGCTGACCACTCATCACGATAAACAAGTAACCCTCTGGGATTTTCGGTGTGAATAGCAATCCTACTCTCGATTGAACCATTTTGCAGAATATACCTTTTGCACACTGGCTCTTGTGGTTTTTTGCCTTTTTTGCCGTTCTTCTCCCACTGGTGTAACTCTTGCTCATAATCCGCGAATTCTTGTTTATAGCGCTCCCTGGCTTCGGTTTCTAATTCTTCTAGTGGTTCTATTACTGCTGCTTGGGCGGGCGACTTCATATCACCCGATTTACCTACTATGCAAGTACGGATGATCGATGGCTGCTTATAGTTTCCTTCTGGCTTGATTACGATAGTTGCCGCAGTACCAAGTCGAGATGCTGCAATAGGCAGAAATGATGTAAAAAGAAATTCCGGTGCTGTCGGCATTGATTTGGCAACATCTGTCATGGACTCAGCTAAGTTACCTCCGTCGCCCCAAAGAAAATCAGCTAAGTTGAGGCGTAAATTCTGGGCTGAAAACAGCTGTGGTAGCTTGGCGACTAAATCAGTCTTGTCGTTATCCCTGCTGTCGGTTTGCTCCAAGTCGCTGGCGATCGTTTCGTGGACGTTTTGAGGAGGTCTGTTCTGTGGATATGCAATCATTTCGCACCTCCTACCGCTTCAACTTGCGCCAGGGTGTTGCTTAATTGGCGTTGAAGGTATTTTGATGATTGTCGAAATACCACTTGGGTTTTTTTAGTAAAATATAATACAGAAAAAGTCTTATATTTTTCGGTGGAAGCGCCTTGCATTTTGAGTGAGGGCGCTTTCGTCGTTTTGTTCATGGCTTTGTCTCGCTAACGTTGACGTGTCGAGACTTGCGCTCATTATTTACTTAGTCCACCGTTATTTTTTGTACACTTTTAGCAGTTTTTGCGTCAGTATGATGCATTTCTTGATTCATTTTGGGTCATTCATAATGCAACGTTGCATTATTCTTGCTAAAGTGTAGGTACTAGAGATCAGTTGAGTTGGCTTGGATATTGAGATAATCCAGTCTTCTTAAAGTGATCCGTAGTATATTTCGTTGTTTTATAAAAACAGGTAAAACTGGGGGACTTAGCAAACTTAATGTGCGCAAGTCTTTTTTTTTGGGTGAACACGCGCAATAGGCGGGTTCATTTGGTATCATTCTAGATGAAAAAGTACTATGTTTGGTTGTTTGGAATAAAAAAAGCTATTTTTGGGACTTTTTTGCTGACACTACTTTCGAGACGAAGTTTTTGGCATACGGAAAGTAATGTCAGTAGCTTAAATTCAACGCCAAGAAGCCAAAACTCTATCGTAACTACTACTGTTGAAAGTGACAGAAGAGGGGTAAGTGCATAAGTTGATTTCGCTGACAGCTATATAAGAACTAGAAAGAGGGCTTATGTCTCTAGTTTCAAAACCTACTAAATTGAGGTATTTCTGTCTACTATGGCACTTACCACACAGGCAATTTTTTGTCAATGCGTAAGTTCTAGATACTTTCGGTTGGTTCAATCACTGTGGTCTATTTACCTGAAAACTGCTGTAAGTGCATAAGTTGATTTCGCTGACAGCTATATAAGAACTAGAAAGAGGGCTTATGTCTCTAGTTTCAAAACCTACTAAATTGAGGTATTTCTGTCTACTATGGCACTTACCACACAGGCAATTTTTTGTCAATGCGTAAGTTCTAGATACTTTCAATTAGATGCTTTCTTAATGCATGTCATAGTTTTCAACATTGACAAATGTTGCTAACGAATGCCTGAAACGGAGTTTAGCTAATTTTAGCTAGACCCTTTCCTTAAGTTACGAGTGTTCGATGGCAAGCACGCAGCTTGTAGAGTGGAATCGCAAAGCTGACGTGCTCGCTGCTAAAGTATCTGTTTAACCATTATATTATATCGAATGGCTATAACAGATTTTTGATCTATCCCTCTTCTGTCACTTTCCCCAGATGAAAACATGGAACCCTTGCTACACAAGAGTTTTAGTTTCAAGCAATTATTCTGTCCATCATATTAGAAAATAAAGTCAAAAACCCAACCCCAGTCAGAGTTTTAAACATTGCTTTTGATTTTTGTTTTCGGAGAGTGACAAAAGAGGGCTATAGCAGTCGCCAAATCCGTTAGGACAAGTCAGGGGTAGACGCCTTCAAAGCGCGTACATTGTGAATTAATTGTTGTCCTAAGTTTCCTGTCCATTGCTATACAAAATAAAACACAACAATTTGTTATACCAATGAAAGAAAATTCGATTGCAAAGTCTCTTTTTGACTTGTTTCAAGAGCAAGTACAGGCTCAGCCCAACAGAGCAGCGGTTGTCTGTGATAATGAATATTTAACTTACCAAGAGCTTGCCGAAATCAGTTCGCGTTTGGGTTCGTATCTTCTGCATCTTGGTGTAGCTATCGATGAATGTGTAGGTATTTTCCTTGAGCCGTCGCTTGAGTTGGTCATTGGGATTTGGGGCATTCTGTTCTCAGGCAGCGCTTATTTACCACTATCACCAGAATATCCCGAAGAACGATTGAGATATATGGTCGAGGATGCAGGCGTCAAAATTGTTTTTTCACAGGAAAAGCTACGCGTTAGGTTGGCGGAACTGGTGCCTCCGGGTACGCGAATTGTTACCCTCGAAGAGGCCGAGAAGTTTGCCATAGCATTCGGCATAACTGGACAAGATGGACTCTGCAAACGCTCGCGTTCGGACAACTTAGCTTATGTGATTTATACCTCTGGAAGTACGGGAAAGCCGAAGGGCGTGATGATCGAACACCGTAGTATCATCAACCAGATGAATTGGATGCGAGCTGTTTGCAAGTTAAATCAGAGCAAAGTTGTTCTGCAAAAAACACCCATGAGTTTTGACGCAGCACAATGGGAGATTCTTGCGCCCTGTTGTGGTAGTAAAGTTGTTATAAGCCGCCTTGGAGACTACAAAGATCCTGAAAGATTAATTGAGACTATTATCCGACATGATGTGACAACTCTGCAATGCGTTCCAACGCTACTACAAGCGCTTCTCGACACCGACATATTCCACAATTGCAAATCACTCACGCAGATATTCAGCGGCGGCGAAATTCTGTCAAAAAAACTTGCGCTACAATGCATCGAAGTGTTACCAAAATGTGAGCTAACTAATCTCTATGGCCCGACCGAATGTACTATCAATGCTTCCTCCTTTAGGGTTGATAAAAATACGGTGGCTGATTGCCCTGATGCAATACCGATTGGCACTCCTGTTCACAACACTCAGTATTACATTCTCAATAGCCGTCAATTGCTAGCATCGGTTGGAGAAATTGGTGAGCTATACATCGGTGGTGTTCAGCTTGGGCGCGGATACATTCATCGACCAGATTTGAATGAGGAAAGGTTTGTCAACAACTGGTTTTCGACGAGTTCTGGAGACACCAAACTGTACCGGACTGGCGACTTAGCCTATTGGAACGCAGATGGCACTGTTCAGTTCGCTGGTCGAGTAGATAATCAGGTGAAACTTAGAGGGTTTCGGATTGAGCTCGACGAAGTAAAGCTGGCAATTGAGAAGCATGACTGGGTTAAGATTGCAGCTGCTATAGTTAAGAAAAATTCCCGTACCGGATACCCCGATTTGATTGGGTGTATTGAATTGAGTCCTAAACAAGCTGCTTTGATGGATCAAGGTATTCACGCAAAGCACCATCTGTCAAAGAAAAACAAGCTTCAAGTTAAAGCTCAATTGTCAAATCTCGGATATAGGGATATCGAATATAACAGTAGTGAGATGGCGGTCGCTCTTCCTGGTAAAACACCGACCAAGGAACAACGGCGATTAACGTTTGCTCGGAAATCTTACCGTTTATTCGAGGGTGGTACCGTCCAGAAAGCTGATATTATGCGCTTGCTGGATAAACAAGTTACTGACGCTCAGACCTACAGTCCGGTCGGTTCTCGAGGGTTAGATGGGTTGACCTTCTCGGAGTTGGGTCAGATCTTGAGATATTTCGGGCCATTTTACAGCAACGAGCGTCTATTACCCAAGTATGGTTATGCATCACCAGGTGCATTGTACGCAACGCAAATGTATCTCGAATTAGTCAATATAGCTGGTTTGAAGCCCGGTTATTACTATTACCATCCAGGACGCCATCAATTAGTACTAATCAATGAAATAGATGGGACAGAAAAAACACGAATAAAAATACACTTCGTTGGAAAGAAAAAAGCTATCGAGCTAGTTTATAAAAACAATATTCAAGAGGTACTTGAAATTGAAACTGGCCACATGCTAGGTCTGTTTGACGCGATTCTTCCAGCATATCAGCTGAGCATCTCCGATACTGACTATATCCCCGCTATCAAGGATAAATTGGTACCTTCAAACGAGGAATATTATTATCTAGGCACTTTTGAGATGGTGCCTCAGGTCAGGTCATTGTCGGCAGAATCGGTTGATATTTATGTGCAAAGCCATCCAGGAAAGATCGCCGATCTACCTGTAGGCCAATACAAATACAAAGACGGTCGCCTGGAAAAAATCTCAGACGATGTCATTCTAAAGAGACATGTAATAGCCATTAATCAACTAACCTACGAACAGGCAAGTTTTGGAATTACAATAATTCCTAGAAGCAGCTGTAAATGGGCGAATTATGTCGAACTCGGCAGAAAGCTTCAACATCTACAGATGAACGATCAAAATATTGGTTTACTGTCCTCGGGATACAGCTCTGAGACTGGTAACGATCTGCCTACAGCAAAGCGAATAACCAGCATACTAACCGCCTGTCATGAAGAGTCAGGCCCTTCTTACTTCTGTCTTGGTGGTCGCGTCAGTCATGAACAGTTAATCAGCGAGGGGATGAAGGAAGACGCCGTCCATATGAAGGGTCCTGCAGAGTTGCTCAAAGAGGATCTACGCAACTTTTTGCCTGATTACATGATGCCTAACAGGATCGTAATAATGGACGAGTTACCGCGTACTGTCAATGGTAAAATCGACGTTAAAGCCTTGGAAGCGTCGGACAAAGTGAATATCGAAATGGCTGAACGACCCATCATCCAACCTCGTACAAATACCGAACAGCGAATAGGCGAGATTTGGAAGAAGGCTATGAAGTGGCATTCTGTCTCAGTGCAAGACGATTTCTTTGAATCCGGTGGAAACTCACTGATTGCAGTGTCAATTATTAATAAGATCAACAAAGAGTTTCATTGTACCTTGCCTTTGCACGCTATTTTTGAAGCTCCAACCATCGAGAAGCTCGCTCTTAAGGTTGAAAATGATGAAGTTGAATCATCCTCACGTCTAGTACGTCTATCATCCACAGGCGTCAAGAATCCCGTCTATTGCTGGCCTGGACTCGGCGGCTACCCAATGAACTTGAGGTTGTTGGCACAAAAAGTAAATATCAATCGACCCTTTTACGGTGTCCAGGCGTATGGAATCAATCAAGGCGAGAAACCGTTTGCCTCCATTCGTGAAATGGCTGCAGAAGACATTAAGGAAATCAAACGTATTCAACCAGTCGGTCCCTATACGCTCTGGGGATATTCCTTCGGGGCACGGGTAGCCTTTGAAGTTGCTTATCAGCTTGAGCTGTCTGGTGAGCAAGTGGAAAATCTCTTTTTAATCGCTCCAGGATCACCAAAGGTTAGAAATGAGAAGGAAGTTCTTCATGGTAATCAACCCGACTTCGGCAATAAAGCCTATGTGACAATTCTTTTCTCGGTTTTTGCACGCACTATCACTGGACCTGCACTGGAGGAGTGTTTGAAAGTCGCAAAGGATGAAGACAGCTTCGCGTCATTCATTTGCTCAAGGTATAAGAACCTCGATTTGGATCTGGTGAAACGAATAATTAAAATAGTACACCAGACATATGAAGCCAAGTATACATTCCGCGAACTGACCCAGAGGCAGATCTTTGCGCCTATAACTATTTTTAAGGCCAATGGAGATGATTACTCGTTCATTAAGAGTCGTAGTGGGTACTCTAAAAAGGCTCCGACTGTCATAAACCTCAGAGTCGATCACTACAACATGTTGGAGAGTACAGGTATCAGCGAATTGGTGAAAGTGCTTAACTGCCAGCTTGGTGACGAAAGTAAGTCTGAAAAAGGCAACGATCCATTCAATTTAGCAACAAATAAGGAATCAGTTATGCCGCACATCAATATTAAGCATTTCCCTGTTTTCCTCAGCGATGAGAAGAAGACCAGTTTGATTATTGCGCTGACGAAGGCGGTGCAGAACGCTTTCGAGTGTAATGAGGGTGCTATCTCGATAGCCCTTGAGCCGATTGAGCAAAAAAATTGGAAAGAACAAGTCTATTTGCCAGAGATTGAACATCGGAAGACTCTGCTGTGCAAAGAACCGAACTACTTACCATAGGCAGTAAGCAAGGAACAAAGATGAACTACAATCAATTTGGTAAAGTATCTCTAGTATTTAGCGAAGAAGTGTCTGACGCACTAGGCGTCGGCAAGCCTGTAGTAGCGCTAGAGTCAAATGTCATCACTCATGGACTAGATTATCCAGATAACGTTGTTACTGCCAAGAAGGTCGAGGAAGCGGTAAGGATAGGAGGGTCAGTTCCTGCGACGATAGGTGTCGAAAACGGTCGCATTTTGGTGGGAATGAACGATGCTTGCATCAAGCGATTCGCTTCAACACCAGATATTCCTAAAGTCAACAGTCGGGATCTGCCGATTATTTTAGCGAAAGGTGGTATGGGGGCTACAACTGTTGCTTCTTCATTGGTGGCGGCAGAACTCGCAAATATCCCGTTCTTTGCCTCAGCTGGTATCGGGGGAGTTCATAGAGGTGCGGAAAAGAGTATGGACATCTCCTCTGATCTAATTCAATTCACTCGTTCAAAGGTAGCGGTCGTTTGCGCGGGGGCGAAAAATATTCTCGATCTAGGTTTGACGATGGAATTTCTGGAGACGCATTGCGTACCGTTGATCTCTTACAAATCCGATGATTTTCCCGCGTTCTACTGCCGATCCAGTGGTATCCGCAGCCCGCACAGGCTAGATGAAGAAAGGCAGATTGCTCGTGCGATCAAATTTCACTGGTCGCTGGGCAACAATAGCTCTGTGCTGATTACCAGTCCAACTAAAGAAGAAGACGCAATCGACAGACTAGAAATAGACGCTGTGATAGAGAAAGCAGTGATCAACGCTGAAAAGGACGATGTCAGGGGTAACGTGCTCACCAAGTATTTGATGCGTGCCGTGGACGAAGCGACCAAAGGCAGGTCCTCCAAGGCGAACATGGCGGTTCTGATTAATACGGCAAAAGTGGCGGGTCGTCTAGCAGCGGCATATGCGCTGCTCCGTAAAGAAAACTCCACTTGCAATCATCGGACTTGAAGAGACAATGATGAAAAACTCAGTAATTTTTGACTTGGACGGAACACTAATTGATACGCCCCGAGCGATCGTTGAAACATTTGCGGCGACTTTTGTGTCCATTGGTGCGCCGGTCTGTGAAGCTAAGGATATTCGGGCGACGATTGGACTGCCGCTTGAGCAAGCCTTTAGCAAACTCATCGGCGTGCCGCTAAATAACAACCTAGTTTCTCAAGGCGTACAGCAGTACCTAGTTCTATTTAAAGAACTAATTTTACCTAAAGCAGAAGAGTTGATCTTCCCCGGCGTCAAAGACGGCTTAACAGCGTTCCTCGATCAGGGGTTCTTGCTGGCTGTAGCGACGAGCAAGTTCCAGGCTAGCGCTGAGGCTCTACTGCAAGCGGCAGGTCTTCACGGCTATTTCAGCATAGTGGTCGGTGCGGATCAGGTAGCGCAACCCAAGCCTAATCCTGAATCGGGATATTTAATCATGGAAAAGCTAGGCGTTCAGGCTGAACAAACGGTGATGGTTGGAGATACCACCCATGATATGTTGATGGCTAAGGCTGCTGGCATAAACTCGCTTGCGGTCACCTATGGCGTGCACAATCTCGAGAAACTAAAGTCTTCTTATCCGACATGGATAGTCGACACATTTGACGACGTAGTAGCAACTATCACAGTGGCAAACCAAAGAACAGACAGGAGGCCGAAATCATGATCGATCGCTTTAAGAATTCGCTTCTAGCGTTCATAGGAGGAACGCTCCTTACATTGATGATTCATTATAACAGCCTCTTGGCGAAATACACCACACCGATTTTTGCCTCTTGGGTAGCGCACGGTCTAGGTGGCGCTGTGGCACTCGTACTTGTAGTGCTCTCGTTCCAAGTGTTTCGTCGTGGCTCAGGTATAGAGATGGAGTATCATCAAGTGAAGTTACCGCTCTGGTTCTACTTGGGTGGTATTCCCGGTGCTTTCACGGTGGTGCTGGCGGCAATCACTGTAAATGGAAGTTTGTCGCTGTCCGGAAGTATCGCTTTGATGCTGGTAGGGCAAATCATCTTTGGCATGGTATCAGATCATTTCGGATTGCTTTGCACTCCCAAACGACGACTTATTGGAAATGATCTACTCGCAATTTTCTTTGTTCTCACAGGAAGCGCAATGATTATTTTTGGTGGGGGCAGCCGATGAGCTTCTATATATTTTTAGCGCTTCTCAATGGCGTAGTTATTGGTACGAGCCGCGCTACAAATGGGCAGCTCAGCAACGGGATCGGTCCTTTTAGGGCGTCCCTCTGGAACCACGTCATAGGTTTCCTGTTTCTCACCGTGATCGTTGTAGTTATAGGGGAATGGCATTTTGATGCAAATTCAACACTGCCAATCTCCGCATATTTCGGCGGTTTCTTCGGGGCGTTGTTTGTCGCCGTCAATAGCTATGTGTTTCCAAGGTTGGGCGCGATGAACTCTACACTCTTAGTGATTAGCGGTCAAATGATTAGTGCTGTCTTGATAGACTGGCTAAACCACAATTCAGCACCTGATGTGCTGCGTTGTTTGGGAGTTGTTGCTGTGCTCTTTGGTATTTACCTGACAAGAATGTCAAAATTTTCTCACAGGAAGGAGAAGAAAAATGGCTAATTCCACGTTAATCGATGAGCTGTTGAACGACAGATCCTACCACATTGAGTTCAATGGTCATCTTACTAATCACGTCAAGCATGCGGTTATCGCTCTAGCGGGTCTCGGTGCCTCCTCGGAAAAGATAAACGCATACTACAACAACTACGCCAAGATGACACCATATGGTTATGGTCTGGAGCCACCAAAGGCATCCAGTCACATTGTAACGGAGGCAAACTGGGCTAGCTTTCTGGGTCAGCGCACCAGCTTCTCAGCCTATTGCGAGTTTTTCGACCAGCAAGAGAAAAAGCTGGGTCTTAACGAAGTCTTGAAGCGATACTTACCCTTGCTTCTACCAGGCTGGGCCGGTGCCTTCACTCATGCCACGATTCACTTGGGATGGGCGCTGGACGCCAATCACCGCTGGATGACTATCGAAGGTCTCGCATACATGTCTTTTGCATATGTCTCTTGCTGCCCAGAAAGAGCAGATTCGACTGAAAACAACAGTGCTGAAGATGAGCAGGCGATCAATTCCCTGCTCCGTATCGCGGGTGTGTGGGAAGACGACCGTGATGCTCTTAAACAGTGGGTCGAAACTCTGTTAGATGATACCGAGTTCAAGAATGCTACAGGTATACATACTGAACTTATGAGGTCAGGACTACAGTATCGGATTGCCAGGTTGCTTAAAGAAGGACACCCATTAATCTACAAAACCCCGACTTGGATCGATGGGCAAGACGTCTCCAGGAGTTGGTTGCAGCTCTATTATGCTATGACTCTGTTGTATCTGGCTAAACCAGGTGACTTCATTCTGCTCCATTTGATCACTTCTCTGTATGCGATGGAACAGATTTCTAAATATTTGCCTGAGAACGAGCAAAAAAAAGTCGTCAAGCACTTCTGGATCGGCATGTTATGCATTGTCTTTTCCGGAGCAGATTTTCCGAAGAGATCAAAACTCGCGGCGTTGCATAAGACATTCCGGGACGCGGTGGATGAGGGTGGTCATACCTCGTGGCATCAAGATTGGAAAATACTAATTGCTCGCGCAATCGAAGAGGAAGAAGAACATAATCCGAAATTGGTGTACGTGCTCCAACAGGTTTGGAAAAGAACTGGTTGTGTTTCGATTTATCGCTTTGCAGCCGGTCAACTTACTTTGACACCAGAGCTACCTCCTTCATTTGATCTGCCGCCAAGCGAGTAAGGGATTGAGCCAAGATGTTTGTAAAATAGTGATAATTCGCTAAAAACCGTTGTCCTGTCTACATTTGAGACCTAGAGAATTTTGCATTGCTAATGTCTGCTGATTGACATTAGCGGATATAAATTGACTGAAAACTGGGCTTTTATGTCTGCTAATGCTCCTCAAAACCCCAAAAAAATTATGTCTGCTAAGGTAAGTGACACTAAATTACACATATCTCGGCTCGACCCCAGTAAAACTTAACAACAGGAGTAACAGTCATGTTGCACACGCCGCCTCTTTCGATCGAGAAATTCCTTGGCAAGAATGTACACTTGCTCCCTCAAACGAACCAGCTCCGCGCTATGCATACGATTATCCGTAATCGCCATGCACGCCGGGAGGATTTCGTATTTTACTCAAGTAGGATTATGCGCTTGCTTATCGAAACAAGCATGAACCTTCTTCCTTTTGAGAAATATCAAGTCGAAACACCTGTTGGCAAAAAATACGACGGTTTGCGTTTTGCGTCACAGCTGTGCGGAGTGTCGATCATTCGTGCGGGTGAAAGCATGGAAACAGAATTGCGCGCGATATGCAAATCCATTCGCATTGGCAAGATATTGATTCAGAGAGATAAGCTTACCAAGCTTCCGCATATATACTATATGAACCTCCCGGATGATATTGACAAACGCCACGTTCTACTGCTCGACCCGATGTTGGCCACTGGCGGCAGTGCATTGGCCGCTATTGAGATATTGTTAGACAAAGGCGTTCGCGAAAAGAACATTATTTTCATAAACTTTATCACCGTACCAGAGGGGATCACAGCTGTTTGCCAGCGTTTTCAAGAAGTGAATATCGTGACGTCCGCTATTGATGAGCGTCTGAACGAAAATGCTTACATGTTACCCGGCATTGGTGATTTCGGAGATAGGTTCTTCGGCACTGACCTGAACTGCTAGGTGGATGCCCATCCGTGATACTGTACGTTCGCTCATTTTTTCTCTAACCATGTAATACACCGTCAACTTCATCTAGCTTTTCCAAGTATTACACGGTATTAGTACAGTCAGATCCAGATAGGCGTCACCGTGCCAAAACGGGAAAATTGTACGCTAAGGGTGAAACCTTTATCTAACAAGCATTTCAGCGATATTTATTTTCCTTCACCCGCAAAGGTCGCAACTTGTCAAAACTGGTTGCCTGTTTCAAATTCCACACATAATCGCCAGTGAGATTGATATGTTCCCACCCCAACGGCGACAAATGTTGCAGATATTCTTCGGGAATACCCATCCCCTGTTGTTTCAAATAATCAACGGCTTTTTCTAAGTACACCGTATTCCACAGAACGATAGCAGCAATTACCAAATTCAACCCACTGGCCCGATAAAACTGGTCTTCATAAGAGCGATCGCGCACCTCCCCCAGCCGATTAAAAAACACGGCTCTTTTCAAAGTATGCTTCGCCTCACCTTTGTTTAGCCCTGCCGTTGCCCGCCGCCGCAGTTCTGGACTCTGCAACCATTCCAGAGTAAACAAAGTCCGTTCAATCCTCCCCAACTCCCGCAAAGCCACAGCTAAATGATTCTGTCGAGGATAAGAAGCTAATTTCCTCAACATCAAAGAAGCTGTCACTGTTCCCGTCCGAATTGAACTGGCAAGGCGTAGAATATCATCCCAAGACTCCTGAATCAATTTCACATTAATCTTGTCACCTAACAGAGGTGCCAAAATCGAATCAGAAGGAGTAGGTTCAAAAGTATACAGTTTTTTATCAGGTAAATCTCGCATTCGGGGAGCAAATCTGAATCCCAGCAGATGGCACATAGCAAACACATGCTCGGTATAAGGGACTTCCAAAGAATAAATTAATCAATAAAAACAAAGAAGCCAGGTTTTTACAATAATGATAATCATTTTGAGGTGAGGAGAAAGCGGTTGCCATCGGCAACCGCTTTCTCCTCCTTAAATA
>JAHHGV010000081.1 GCA_019359695.1 Brasilonema angustatum HA4187-MV1 | reverse complement strand
ATATCAGCGATGATGACCGTTCTCAGGAAAATCATACCGTTTCTGTTTTCTTAGAGGAAACGAGTGATATCAGCGATGATGACCATTCTCAGGAAAATAATACCGCTTGCGCTTTCTTAGAGGAAACGAGTGATATCAGCGATGATGACAGGTGGAATCCTAAAGACTTCAATAGTACAGGCGTATTCCAGAAGGAACAGGATGGACAGTTGCTCATCTTCTTGGATTCTAGCGAAGAAGCACCAGACCCAGACGATTATCCAAACTTAAACGAATACGAACAGGCATGGAAGGAATGGAAGGACAAAGAAGACTCAAGCAATTTGATTTGTGCTCAGGAATTGGTGCAGGATACTGTTTCGCAGGTGCTGCCCTTGGATTGCAACTCGTTGGAGTTGCCGAAATCGACGACTACTGCTGTGGAATCCTTGCAAAACGATACCCAGGCGTCGAAAACTTCGGAGACATCGCCAAGCTTGAGTCACTGCCAGAAGCAGACATCATCTCCTGTTCCACTCCATGCCCCCCATTTAGTATCAGAGGAATGCGACTCGGTGCAGACGACGAGAGAGACTGCTTCCCCTTTGTTGTCAAAATCGTCGAGCGAGTTAGACCAAAGTATTGTGTCATTGAAAACGTCCCAGGCTTGCTCAATTGTCCCCTCCGACCAGGAGCCAAAGAACTCTACATTAATCGATTGGCGGAAATCTTCGACACGCTCGGATATCGACTTGAGGGTGCTTTGGTTTCCGGTGGCAGTGTTGGAAGTCGATTTGTCAGACAAAGATTGCTATTGGTTGCCGTCGCCAACAGCATACAGTTCAGTGAAATCCCGTCCCCCTGGATTGAACAAATTAGAGCAGCACTTGAGACAAACAGGACACTTGGAGCGGGGACAAGTAATAAACCCTCAATTCTTAGAGGAATCGCTAGGAATTCCAACCGACTGGACCGACCCAACCAACTCTCTTACAGCTTGGGACTTCCTAAAGGCGATCGCATCATCCGACGACGACGCGAAGCCCTCGGTAACACTTTTGACCCAAGACTTGCCGCTATCGGACTCCACAGAGTTTTATACCTCGAAAGCATCAGTAGATGAACGACGTGCTAGAGGTTGTCTATACAAGTATCTAGAAAACAAAACCCTGAAGAATGGGTTGATTGTCACTTATCCGCGAATTGATGGTGAACGTGACGAAAATGATGTTACTCATTGGCGATGGGGTTTTAACTGGGAAGAAAAAGTAAACGGTGAATGGAGAAACAGAAGTCTTGGGTGTATACCTCACCGAGTTCTATCAATGATAAGAGCTATGCAAAAGCTTGATACTCCATTAGATAAAACTATTGAGTTCATCAAGAATTCTAAGGGTAGGAAAAGGGCTAACCCGTTGTAATTGGCTTATTTCTCTTGGTTGTGTGTATAAAAAACACATAAAGTCGAAGAGGGTGCAACTCAGTAGCACCCTTGCACCCTTGAACAAGGTGCTTGTTCACAACTACACCAGTAAATACCTTAGTCATGAACAACTGCTGAGGAATCCAAAAGAATTGAAAACTTGAAGAATGAACTCTTCTTAAAGCTTGACAATAATTTTTAAAAATGCTATCAGGTAGATACCTTTTCTAGCTATTGAAAATAAGGCTCATGCTTTACGCGACTACTCCCACTAGTCGTTTTTTTATATGATGGTTAGTGACAAGTATTTTTCTTGTAATTCTGTTATTTGGCATGGATTCAGCGATTGTGTAATGCGATCGCTTTTATTATGTAACTAGTAGATTATTGCTATTTATGGAGTGCGATCGCTTTGCTGTGATCGCTTTTGTTTTACAAACATTCCTTGTTAAGTCATGACTACCAAGAAACTAATATTTTGCAGTGTTGACAATACCTTGACTTTCTCCAAAAGCGGAAAATCATTTAAGCAGTCTCCAGCTAAAGAGGATATAAAACTTATTCCAGGAGTGCAGGCGGGGGTAGAATCATTTAAGTTGCATGGGTACGACATAGTTGGGATAAGTAATCAAAGCTGTGTACCAATTCTTAAATCTCCGTTGGAGTGCATTGAAGAGATGCAGGCAACCATGAACCTTTTACCCCAGGTTAGTAAAATTTACTTTGCCCCAAGCGACGGCGAGGAGGTGTATAAAGTTCTTCCCCATTCGTTTGTCTACTCTAGACGTGGTAATCAAAACTCTTTTAGAAAACCTGAGCTTGGAATGATTCAGAAAGCGCTTGAAGAATACGGGCGCTTAGACGACATATGGTTTATTGGTGACTTGTTGCACGATGAGCAGTGTGCAGCAAATGCCAAGATTGATTATTTACCTGCAAAAGTGTGGCACGCCAAATTTTCAGGTAACTGGAAAGAAAATGTGTACTGTCTTAACGACAAGCAAGCTCAATTTTTAGAGAATGTTAGTATTTCTTGTATCTAAAAGTTAACTTAGATGTGGGGGGACTCTCCAGACGCATCATAGTTCCTCTTTTTTTGTTTGAAAACAAAAAGTAAGACTTTCCTCTAAGAAAATCTCCCGCGAACTTAGTTTCCTCTAAGAATATGTTGAAGAGTGCTTTTTTAGGCTCGTCAGTGATAAATCAGACTTTCCTCTAAGAAAATCTTTCATGAACGCAGTTTCTTACAGCAAGACTTTCCTCTAAGAAAATCTCTTGCAAGCTTGGTTTCCTCTAAGAATATGTTAAAGAGTGTTTTTTATGAGCTTGTCAATCAGAATTTAGACTTTCCTCTAAGAAAATCTGTTAAAAACTCAGTTTCCTCTAAGAATATGTTGAAGAGTACTTTTTTAGGCTTGTCGTTGAATTTCATGTCTATTTTGATGGTATATAAAGCTTTAGAGCATATCTGAGTGGAATCAGTCCAACACAAAAGGAATTAGTAAAGCGATCGCGACCATTCACACGCGATCGCATTTTTGTTATTGGACTTAAAAGTAAACTCCTTATGGAGAGTACCAGCGCTACTATTTTACCAATAAAAAAACAACCGTTAAGGAGTCACGGCTGTGGTTCAAAGGAGCGTTAATTGAATTGGGTTGTAGACGAGCAAAATAGTATTGCTTCAACACAATGGTAAACTTTGATAGTAAAAAATACCACATCGCCTAGAGTTATTAGTACAAATAAACTAAGCAAACTGACGTCATATGCTTGCTTTATCAATTGCTTTTGCGATTGTGCAGTGTTTTTATATGGTCTACCCTAAAGTAGACCTCTAAAACTTTTCAGTTATCCAAAATAAAAGCCGTTATATTTAACGCCCAACAGCGTTAATACTTTGAGCCATCAGGTCAACGTTTTAGCTCTTTGGCGGACTTCCTGCACCACCCAGCTTATTTATAATTTTTAACTTGACTGGCGTTAAGCGTCATTATCTGCCAAAAATGTCATATTTTCTGTCATATTTTCACGGATAAGTTTTGTAATGTCATGATCAACTCCTAAGCTAAGTTCAGCAATTTTCAAAGCTTTTTGGTATAGTAGTTGAGCTTCACTGTACCGTTCTTGGTCACGGTAGAGATTAGCCAAGTTGTTGTAAGTGGTGGCGATCTGAGGATGCTTTTCTCCCAGTAAGCGTTGCCTTAGTTCTAAAGCTTTTCGGTAGAGTGGTTCAGCTTCACTGTACCGTTTTTGGTCTGAGTAGACTGCTGCCAGGTTGTTGTAAGTGGTGGCAACATTGGGATGCTCTTCTCCCAGTAAGTGTTGATAAAGTTCCAATGCTTTTATGAACAGTGGTTCAGCTTCACTGTACCGATCTTGGTCTGAGTAGAGTCCTGCCAGGTTGTTGTAAGTCTCGGCAACATTGGGATGCTCTTCTCCCCGGCGTAGCCTGAGTTCCAATGCTTTTCGGTAGAGTGGTTCAGCTTCACTGTACCGTTTTTGGCCACGGTAGAGATTAGCCAAATTGTTGAAAGTAGTGGCAACATCGGGATGCTCTTCTCCCCGGCGTAGCCTGAGTTCCAATGCTTTAATGTACAATGGTTCAGCTTCGTTGTACCGTCCAAGCGATTGGTAGACTGCTGCTAAGTTGTTGTAACTGGTAGTGACATGGGGATGCTCTTCTCCCAGCAGGTGTAGCCTGAGTTCCAATGCTTTTTTGTACAGTAGTTCAGCTTCGTTGTACAGTCCTTGTTCACAGTAGAGTACTCCCAAGTTGTTATAACTGGTGGCAACATGGGGATGCTCTTCTCCCAAGCGATTTTTTGCAACTGATAAACATTGCTCTAACCAAGGTAAAGCTTGTGCATAAGCTCCTTGACCTTGAAAAAATCGACTTAAGGCCCTAAAAGGCATAATTAAATCTTCATCACTTAACCAATTATTGTAAACAGTGGCAACTTCAGCAAGGTGGGGGATAACAATAGTGGATGTAGTAATTTCTTGTAATATAAGGCTTTGAGGAATTTTCTCCGCAACAGCAACCATTGCAACGCAGTAATTATATTTTTGTTCTTCTTTAACAGCTAAGTTATTTTGCTTGTCTCTGAGAAACTCTTGAATCAGTGGATGTAACTGATAACTATCTTCACCCATAAGCAAGTGCAAGTTTTCTAATTCAACTCTGGCATCTTCCAGTTCTTCTGCGTCTTGCTCAGGGGCAGCACTTTCTACCAGCGACCAAGGAAACGGAGCCAAAGCAAATAAACTGAGCAGACACCCTAGCTTTTGAGCATCTTTACTTAATTCTTCCCAACTCAACTCAAAGGCAGCTTCAACTCCACGCTTAATATTTAACGCCAAAGTACGATCATTGCTATCACGTACCAAAGATTCATGACTTAACTTTTTTTCCTTTAACCTCCGCAGCATTTCTGCTAAGGACAGTTTCCGCTTCTTAACATACCGTCCTACTAGATTTAGCGCTAGAGGCAAATAGCCCAGCCATTGACAAAGTTCTTTGGCATCTGCCAATTCCTGTTTAATTTTTGAAGCCTCAATCCACCCCTCAAGAAGTTCAATTGCTGCCGACTCACTTAACACATCTAAGATAAATCTAGATGACTCAGTCAGGTCGTCTAACTGCAAGCGTGTCGTAATTAGCACCTTAAAACGGGGTGATTGCGGTGGTAGGTATGGCTCCACCTTCTGGTAATCGTTGACATCATCCAGCACGACTAGCACATTTCCCTGATACCAACGTGACCAGCACCAACGTGTTTGCTGTTGTAAATCTAAATTATCTGGAGGTTGCAAGCCTAAGTCTGTCATGGCAAACTGCACAATTTGCAAACCAATATCTTCATCTCTAGCTCGTAACCAGCAAATACCACCCGTATAGGTGCTAACTAGCAAGTGAATTAGTGCATACTGGGTGGCTAACTCCGTTTTCCCAACTCCACCCATGCCCTCAATAGCAGCAAGCACTATCTGATTGTTCTGTTGCAACATTTGGTGCAGCCTCTCTAGTGCCTCGGCACGACCCACAAACTTAATCGTGCCACTGCGGGGAACATTTTGAGGAATCTCAGTCGGCTTGAAAGAATCAATCTGTTTGATAACAACTATTAAATTTAGGATTTGGGTAATATCCCCTGTAGTCAGATTGCCACCTATCTGAACATTCTGGAGAATGCTCTGCAAAATTTCTTCTGGACTTAGGTGCTCGCTCATGTCTCTAGCTTTCCTGAGTTAAGTTACCCAACTCAATGTTTGTTGCTTTCACCTGCTTGAGCATTTCCTGCTCAACTGAACCACTTCGTATAGCTTTCTGGCTTATGTCTTTCGTTTTCAAATCGCCACCTAATTCAATCCCACTTAGAACTACCTGACGTATCCTTTCATCCTGTGCTTGTAGTTGCTGGACTAATTCTTTAAGTTTGTTAGCAAAGGCCTCATCTGTATCGATTTGAGTTTGCAGTACATTTTGAAAAATAGTCTTATTCGTTTCTGTTGGTTGTTTCTGTGCTTGTGTCAATATTCCATCTATATTATGTGCTTGAAACTTTTCCCGAATAGTATTTACCAACTGAGTAAATGTATCGGTCACACCTTTACCTAACGTTTTTCCTCCTTCTTTGACTGCTTCAGAGAAAAATAAGGATACAATCACTGCTGCCGTTAGAGGTTCCACCATCAGCTTGCACTTAAATTTAGTATTAATAGTGATATATACAAACTTACTGTACAACTTTTTGGATTTCTCGGCATATTTATCATACAAGTCTTGGGTCGCGCTACACCAAATCCGACTAACGTGGAATATACCCTGACAAGCGGGTTATTTTCGACGGTGAGCGCACCTCGCTTGTCGAAAATAACCCGCAACCATGAAGCCAATTAAAATAAACGTGCTTAAAGATATTTTGTAAATCCCAACAAATAACCGTATGTTGGGGTGCGATTCGTTGTTAGCCGAATCTCGGTAATTAATCCGTAAATAAGATAACCATCTGATAACAGATGAACTCCAGAAGAGATGGAGTGAAAACCCTCCCCTCCAAATTCAGGGGTGGGTTGAGTCGATGGCAGGTAGTCGGGTAAGGTTCGAGCGTCGCTGCTCTCCCCTCCCCGCGCGAACCGTGCATGAAACTTTCGCGCTCACACGGCTTAAGTCCTACTTCAAGTTAAGTACTCTCATTGAAGTAGAGCAAAAATTTATCGAATGACATTAATTTGTCACAGTGACAGACAATTAGCCACCGTACAAATAAAAAAAATCACCTTGTGGTGATTTCGTTCACTCCTCAATCTTTGAGATGCTCACACAGTCGTAACTTGATACAACTGCGTAACTTCAGCCTGGGTTAACGCTCTTGAATACCACACGACATCATCTATATAGTTGTTCCAAGAAGCATTTCCAAATCCCATCAATCCAATAAATACTGTGCTGTTTGTTGAGTCTGGTGCATAAGTGAGATTATTCTCAGTCATGACCAGCGCACCGTTTACATAAAGCTTGAATGCACCATTCTCAAAGGTGCTTGCCACGTGTACCCACTGGTTCAACGGAATTACCCAATCATATGTAGCTATCCAATCGTAGTTACTCCACAGTGCAAACGAATGATCTTCATTCACCATCAAGTTGTGACGGTTGGCTTCTGTTCCTGTCTCTGCTCCAAACAAAGCAGACCAATCAAAATATTCTGTGATTTTTATCCAAGCGCTTCTGGTGTATGCAGCTGGTTGTGGTTGATTGTACACAACAAAACCACTATTCTCACCAAGTTTGACTGTGTTGCCGTGCCCACTATTGGTGACACTGGTAATTGAGTCCCCTGTTGTTGCAACTGGTCCATAGCTTCCAGAGTTTGTTTGCAGTTCACCTGGGTCAAACTTTAACCAAATGGTGTGATTGGTTGGGATTGTTGGGGTGTTGTTACCACCACTAGCGCTACCACTACCACTACCACTAGCGTTACCACCGCTACTCGCAGCTGTCGTGCTACCGTAAGCCGTGTTAGATGGTTTCAAGTCACCGCCGCCTTCAGAGTAAACATATACTTCATACTCTGTGCTAGCACTCAAGCCAGTAACGACAGCTGGTGAAGTTGCTGGATTCTTTTCTGAGTAAGCAACACCGCTATTCTTCACACGATACATAACACGCCAGTTTGTTGCAGCAACTCCTGAGCTTGGCTGTGTCCAAGTCACCCGAATTTTCGATGAGTCGATTGCTGTGACTGTAACACCTGTTGGTGCCCTCAGTGCATTTGATGGTGGAGGTGGGTTGTAAACTGCTGACCAAGTAGCCGTGAGATTTGACGTGCTAATATCAATAATGCCTTTTGCTTTGATTCTTCTAAGGTTTTTATAGAAGTTAGCTAGAGTAACACCGTTGAGCGTTGAAAACAAAGATGGTTCAACCGGACTGTTGTACTTCCAGAGTTGATACATCATTTTGCCTTCTGCGCTCATCAATGCACCAGCGTAATCAATTTCTGCGGTGCCAAGTGTTGACAAGGTTTTTAACCAAACTACGTTGATTGAATCCGCTTGGTAAGTTGTCATCACTTTGGCAGTAACCAAGTCAGCAGCTGCACCAAGTGCATTATCAGCGTCAAGTCCCCACTCGTCACCAATTTCTGCAAGGTCGGCTTGGATGGGCGATCGCAATTCCAAGAAAGCGTTGAGAATCCAGAAGAAGTAAGCTTCATTGGATAAACCCAAGGCAAACAAAGATTTTAAATCAGCTTCCGTAGTCTCACTGGGGTTGTGTGTAGCTGTAGCTGTCCATACCAAAGATGGATTAGCAGAATAAAAGGTATCTAATCTGTCAGCTTCATACGCTTTTTTCAAAACACCAGGTAAATATCTAAGCAGGTCATCAGTTGTAACTTTCCATCTGGTACGAAAAGCGTCATCGATGACAACTGTCTCAGCGTTCAGTCTGGAAGATTCGCCTTGCAGTGCATTGAAGATATGAGTTGATGAACTGATAGTATCTTGCGATCGCAGTATCTCTGCTTCTGACAATGCATCTGGTTCATTAGAAAATCTCACCGTTACGTTAGGAAACGGATTGATTTTGACCAGTCCCTTTTGCCATAGTGCTGCCGCAACGTTAAATAAATCAGCACTTATTTGAGTACCAGAGTAAACATTGCTGTCAAGCGTTACTGGTCCGGTTGGGTTCAGCTTGCGTAACTTGAGGTAAGAAAAAAGATTGACATCCAACACGCCAGCCTTAAACAGGCTGGTCATATGTTGAGTCAAGTCTACAGAAGAGTTCATATGACCAAAGTAAAAAAGAAGGGGTGTAAGGGTGTAAGGGTGTAGGGGTGTAAGGGTATAAGGGTATAAGGGTATAAGGGTGTAGGGGGGGGGGAGCAATCGGTTGGGGTCTAAAACCCCATTGCACTCTTAGGGGTGTACATTTTCAAGTCTTTCCCCTACACCCCCACACCTCTATACCCAGGAGCGAAGCGATAATTAAATCAACCAAACTACGCTAATTGTGGTTAAGTCCAAAGTAATGACTTTCGACTTATCACTATTTGTTTTCTGGCTGATGTTTCCCAGTTCCTGTAACAGAGTGCTACCGTCAATCGTCCAAGGGTTGGCAGCATAAGTCGCTGGGTTAACTGCTTGAGTTGCATTGTTTGCTGTCTTATTCAGCAACAGTGCATAGTACACATAGCTGGTTGTATTGATGAGTCCTTCCTTCTTCATGCTCAGGACTTCACTTTGGCTTATGGTCGTAGCTTCAGCAGTGTCACCCCAAATAATAGATAAAGATGTTGGCGTGACTTTCAAAACTTTCTTAGTCTCAAGTTGCTGCAAGTAACGAAGTAAATCTGTGTTGGTTACGCCCCAATCCATTTGAAACTGGTCAGTATCAATATTTTGAGTACTGTTGGCTGGGTCTTTCTCGTACTTCAGAGCCAAGTATGCATAATCTAAGGTTGATGCAATCTTGTAAGTTTTTAGGTTAGTAATTGCAGCTTTGTCAAGCGTAATTGCTGGCATGTTGTAAAAAACTTGGTGTATAATATAATTTCCTAAATTGAATACACCTTATATAAATCAGCGATCGCTCTCAAATGGTTGCTGATTTATGCTTTCAGTTTACATTCTAGTAGTATTCTGTATTGAATGTAATCAGGTAGATGCAAAAAACTGGTTAAAGCCCACTTCCTCGAAATCCTCTAAGAATTAAGTCCTAGTTCATCTGCTGGCAATACTGCTGTTGCATATTTATAAGAATTGTTCGTTACATATCGGCGATCGCTTTTGTTGTAAAGCATAAATTGCTTGTGACCTGTGATGGACTGACCAACCAAACAGCCCGCGCTATTCTTTCCAACTTCCGGCATGGAGAATCCGTGATGTTGATTGGCTCCAATGTTGGCGTTTGTGACTTCATCACCCTTTCTAAAACCGTCCTCATTGTCGTCTCTGTAAAATTCCACATCTGCACACTGAACAAGTGCTTCATATGGATTGCGCGAGCCATGCATCCCAACTGACCAAGCCCAATACTGACCGAAAGCAATTCGAGCAGCACCACCAGGACTCATTCGGTGATAAGTGTAATATGCCCCTGGTTCACTGGTAGCTGCCCACGTATCCACTAATCTAGCGCTACCATTATGCTCGACTTGAAACAAAGCGCGGGTATCGTTCCATTCATCAAGTCTGTCAATGTTTGGCGTGCCGTCTGGATACATGCCCTCAACGTAAACAATGTTAAATACGTTGGTGCCGCGAGCTATCCAATAGTTCTTTTTTTCGTAATATCTGATTACTTTCTCCAACCATCCACTTGCTTTTATCTCCGGGGGACTTCCCAGCTTCTCCAACAGAGCAATAGAAGTCTCATTGAGAATTCCATCAGTTACAGATGACTTGAGTAACTTCTGTATTTCAGATAAAGCGCTCTTGCTCCAGTTCCCCCACTTGCCGTCTGCGGGAGGGTCTAATACACCCCATTCAACAAGCTTCTTTTGTGCTTCGATGTTTGTCATTGTCTAATAGATGCGCTCGCACTCAAACTATCTCCACATGTTAATCAATGCATCAATAAACTAGGAAAAGTGAGACGTATACATTCAACTTAAAAGCTTCTTTAAACTTCTGAGTTAACTTTAAACCACCGACTTACTGCTGTGTCCAATATTGTTGATAATCGTCATTGCTCCAAAAACAATAACTATCGATATCACCCCACCAAATATGATTATGCTTGTTGTGGTTTGGTAGCTAGTTTCTAGCTCATCTAGCCTCTTTTCCAAAAGCCCGTCCTCAATCACTTTTATCTCTCGTATCTTGTTTAAAACTTCATCCATTAGGATTTTACCTTTACTGCTAGAAACAATTGTGTAAACTTCTTCAACTTTTCCAGACTCCTTTAACTCAGCAACATTTCGGAGAACTGCAAGACGCTTTTCAATAACTTTGTAAAGACTTTGAACTTTCTTAAACTGGCTAGAGTTATCAATTACAAGACCCGACAAATACGACTCACTTAAGTAAACACGCTCAATCGCAATATAAGTTTCTGTGAGATATTGTGATTTTCCTGTGAGCAAGTAACCCCTTTGACTACTTTCAGCGCTGATTAAATCAGTCTTAAGCGCGTCTAAACTTTCTTTTGTTAAATAAGTATGCTTGACCCATGTAACCGCGTTGTTTAGCTTATTTAAGCTATTGTAAGAACAGATCGCAATTGCAATCAGTAAAGACAAGCCAATACCAAATTCTAGTATTGCTTTCTTCCGAATTATCACAGAAGGCATATTCTTTTGTCTCCAATTATTTAAGCTTAACTATTATTTTATGACTCCTGAACTAATAAGAGCACTTACCCCATGCATGGGCATAGTTGCAGGCACAATTATTTTATCTGTGGCACTTTGCACAGGTGCATCTGGTGAACGTCTGACGATTGCTAGTGCGATCGCAACCGCAAGTATTAGCGGTGGTGTGGGATTAGCTCAGCGTGGAAAAGATAAGGACGATGATTAACAGTAGAAGTCGGGGGAAAAGGTCAATGCCTGGAGGACAGGGAAAAGGTTAAAGGTTAAGGGGGAAAGGGAAACCAATACAGTTTAGTTAAGGAAATTATCCGTGCCTTTTTTCAAAAAAAAGTTATAAAAAGCGCACTTTTGTCTAAAAACCTGGTATGAGTATTTAAAGACGGTAATTTGACGACTCCTCTTACAATACTGTTTTTAAACATGGAACAAGTGCGTCACCCACTCTTTCTCCTCACCTTACCCCTTGCAGCTGTATTCAGCTTGACCTACTTTACCGTAGCCAAAGCACAAATTACTCCTGATAACACGCTGGGCGCGGAGAACTCCCGTGTCACACAGGATGTGATTAAGGGCATCCCTAGCGACAGGATTGATGGGGGCGCAAAGCGTGGGGCGAACCTGTTTCATAGTTTTCAGGAATTTAATATCAATGCTGGTAGAGGAGCTTATTTTTCCAATCCAGCGGGGATTGCAAACATACTCACCAGAGTGACTGGGGGGAATATCTCGAACATTCAAGGTGTTTTGGGTGTGTTGGGCAAAGCGAACTTGTTTTTTATCAACCCGAATGGAATTATCTTCGGACGAAATGCGCGGTTGGATGTAGGTGGTTCTTTTTTGGGAAGTACGGCAAATAGTTTGCTGTTTAAGAATAATTTTGAGTTTAGTGCAACGAATCCCCAAGCACCACCATTGTTAACGATAACTGCTCCAGTTGGGTTGAGCTATCGGGAGAATTTCAAAAATATCAGCAATCAGTCGAGGGCTGTTGATAATAATGGCAATGTTGTTAATGGTCTTACTGTTCCAGAAGGAAATTCATTAGCACTGGTGGGTGGTAACGTCAACTTAGATGGTGGAATACTGTTTGCACCAGGAGGACGAGTTGAGTTAGGAGGATTGTCTGCTGCTGGGACGATAGAACTCAATGGTGATGGAAGTTTGAGTTTTCCTGTGGGAGTGCAAAGAGCGGATGTATCGCTGACGAATGCTGCGCTCGTTGATGTTAGCTCAGGTGGGGGCGGTAGTATTGCAGTTAATGCCCGTAATTTAGAGATGACGGGAGGAAGTTTGCTTCAGGCTGGAATAGGAGATGGTTTGGGGACAGTTGATACTCAAGCAGGAAACATTTCGGTTAATGCCACAGGAGCAATAAACCTTAACAACAGTCGAATTGCTAATCAGGTGGGATCAAGAGCAAATGGACAGGGAGGTGATGTCAATATCAGTGCTAGCAGCTTGCGGCTTGAGGGTGGGGCACAGGTAAGTACTAGTACTTACGGTGCGGGCAAGGGGGGTAGTTTGACTGTTGATACCCAAGATGTGCAATTGATTGGTAGAAGCGTTGATAGTCGGTTTGGCAGTAGCTTGGGTGCTTCTGCACAGCAAAACTCAACAGGGGATGCAGGTGATTTGATAATCAAAACCAATTCCTTGCTAGTGCGAGATGGAGCAGTGGTAAATACTAGCACTTTCGGTGCGGGTAAGGGGGCAAATATAAGGGTTGATGCCCAAGATGTGCAACTGATTGGTACAGGCGCTAATGGTCGCTTTCCTAGTAGCTTGAGTGCTGATGCACAGCGAAACTCAATAGGGAATGCGGGTGATATTACTATCAAAACCAATACTTTGCTCGTGCGAGATGGGGCACAGGTAAGTACTACTACTTCCGGTGCGGGCAAGGGGGGTAGTTTGACTGTTGATGCCCAAGATGTGCAACTGATTGGTAGAAGCGCTAATGGTCGGGTTTCCAGTGGCTTGTTTGCTTCTGCACAGCCAAACTCAACAGGGAATGCGGGTAATCTGACAATCAAGACCAATACCTTGCTCGTGCGAGATGGGGCACTGGTAAGTGACAACACTTACGGTGCGGGCAAGGGGGGTAGTTTGACTGTTGATGCCCAAGATGTGCAACTGATTGGTACAAGCGCTGATGGTCGGCTTCCCAGTGCCTTGAGTGCTCAAGCAAACTCAACAGGGAATGCAGGTGATTTGACAATCAAAACTAATTCCTTGCTCGTGCGAGATGGGGCAGTGGTAGATGCTAGTACTAATGCTGCGGGCAAGGGAGGTAGTTTGACTGTTGATGCCCAAGATGTGCAATTGATTGGTATAAGCGCTAATGGTGATGGCAGTGGCTTGTTTGCTAATGCAAATCCAAACTCAACAGGGGATGCGGGTGATCTTACAATCAAAACCAATACTTTGCTAGTGCGAGATACAGCACAGGTAAGTACTACCACTTTTGGTGCGGGCAAGGGGGGTAGTTTGACTGTTGATGCCCAAGATGTGCAATTGATTGGTAGAAGGGCTGATGGTCAGCTTTCCAGTGGCTTGTTTGCTCAAGCAAATCGAAACTCAACAGGAGATGCGGGTGATCTTACAGTTAGAACCAATACCTTGCTAGTGCAAGATGGGGCAAGAGTAAGCGTGCAGAGTTTCGGAACAGGAACCGCAGGCAAGATGACATTAAATGCTCGCTCTATCCGTTTAAACAACAATGCTTTACTCAGTGGCGATACACGTAGTGCTAAAGTTGACTCCAGTAGGGAGCAAGCGACAATTAACATTACTTCAAAAGATTTAATCTTGCGCAACAACAGCAACATCACAACCAACGCCACAGGAGAAAACGTTATTGGCGGCAACATCAATATTAATACTGGTGTCCTGGTTGGCTTTGACAATAGCGATATCACTGCTAACTCTGCTAATTCCCGTGGCGGTAATGTCAAAATCAATAGCCGAGGTATTTTTGGCTTTGTGTCTCGTAATCCTGCTTCCCCAAACACAAGCGACATCACCGCCACAGGGGTAAATGACCAGTCGAGTGGTAATGTGCTAATTAATGTAGTTGATATTGACCCCACCCAAGGGTTATTTGAATTAACAGAAACTGTGGTTGATCCGGCACAGCAGGTTGCTCAAAATCCCTGTATCAAAGGTTTTGGTAGCACTTTCACTGTCACCGGACGCGGGGGATTGCCAACAGATCCAAATAAAATCCTCAGTAGTGACAATGTGCGTGTTGATTTAATTGAGCCTGTCCCCAGTAAAGTAAGTTTAACAACTCCAACACAAAAGCAACCATCTAAAAAGCCACCTGTTAAACAGATAGTACCTGCTCAAGGTTGGATATATAACGAAAAAGGTGAGGTGGTGCTGGTCGCTTATGATCCGACTAAGACTGGTCCACAGCGTGAACAGCCAGCGCCTAATAGTAGTTGTGCTGCAACGAAGTAGCCACGGTTTCAGGTATCGCACCCTTATTTTAAGGTAACTAAATCTTTTTTTAGTACATATGTATTAACAATTGAGTTTCTACCAAAGGTACAATCACCCCACCAAGAAAAAATAGACCCCTTCCTGGGCATCCTGGAGGGGGTTTTTTCGACCAAAACTAAAAAACTTCTTTTCATTTGCGTTTTATGGCGGGGTCACGGCGATTGCGCAAAGCGCAGACGCCAGAGGCGATCGCTTTTTAAAAAGGAAAAGCAGGAATTACTCAAAGCGAACCAGTCTACTCTGTGCTGTCGCTAATCTTAATTGAGTAAACCAAAGTAGACCAGCTAGAAACCAAACTACAAAGGAAAAGCAGGAATTACTCAAAGCGAACCAGTCTACTCTGTACTGTCGCTAATCTTAATTGAGTAAACCGAAGTAGACCAGCTAGAAACCAAACTACAAAGGAAAAACAGAAATTACTCAAAGTGAACCAGTCTACTCTGTGCTGTCGTTGTTCTTGATGGAGTAAACCGAAGTAGACCAACTAGAAACCAAACTACAAAGCAAAAGCAGAAATTACTCAAAGCGAACCAGTCTACTCTGTGCTGTCGCTGTTCTTGATGGAGTAAACCGAAGTAGACCAACTAGAAGTCAAGCTGGGGTTAAGCCGGGATACGCGCATTCAGGGGACATGTTGTAAAAAAAATGTTACACAACCTACTTTCTTGATTTACCAACTTGCCCCTATTTAGCATGAGATGCGACAAGAGAGTTAAGCTTGAAAATGACAAGCACGGGTAAGAATCATGGCAGATTCGGTCAAAATATTTAATGAGTATTCAAATCGAGACTTAGAGCAACGGAAGGTTTGGTACACGCCAGTTGTGGAAGCTTATGATCGAGGCAGACCCCGCTATCCTGAAGCACTAATACAGCGAGCGATTGAAGCCGCTCACCTTTCCTCTGACTCAACCATTCTCGAAGTCGGATGCGGGTCAGGAATTGCGACGATTAACTTTGCTCAGTTGGGATGTGCAATCGATGCGGTAGAACCGAATCGAGATTTCTGCCAAGTTGCAGCACGTCGTCTTGCAGCATTTCCTCTGGTTCAACTCTTTCAGGAATCTTTCGAGGAGTGGCAAGTTCAACCACAAGCGTATGAAATTGTACTAGCAGCAAATGCTTGGCACTGGATATCATCCGGCATCAAATATGTGAAAGCATCACAGACGTTACGAGAGGATGGTTCTCTCGTTTTACTTTGGAACCTGACGCTTGAGCCAAGTCATGAAGTTCATCAAGTTTTGAATCAGGTTTATCAAGCTTACGCGCCCGCGATCGCACCTTCGTACGAAGGTCGAGAAAAACAAGCTGAAATTGCCGCAGGCTTGGGAAAACCTGTCGGGGATTCAGGATTGTTTGAGCCTCCCTCCACAGAAATCTTCCCTTGCGAACAAACCTATAGCGTTGATCGGTATCTCGATTATTTGAGTAGCGGTTCACAATACGTTGCCTTAGAGTCGCAAGTGAGAGTAAATCTATTTTCGGGATTGAGAACCGCGATCGAACAGCAATTTAAGGGCGAAATTCATCTGTTTAACTTAGCTGCATTTCAAATTGCACGGAAGATCTAAATATTATACCGCAGACATTAGATGAGATTGGGGCTTTTATTTTAACTTAACCGACAAGAGCATCCAATGAAAGAGCCAAAACACGCCTAATAATCGTTGTTTGAGTTCTTTCGGTGATTGCATTTGGACGAAGATGACGATACGCGGAGCGTCAGCCCTTTGGGCTATCGCACGCCTCTGATATGTTTGAGGTTTTTCAGCCAAAACTGTCTTAAAGTTATCAGTTTGATTTTTCCTTAGCATCACATCATAAAATTTAAAGCAACTTTTTTAACATAACTTTGCATCGTGTCCCATTTTGCACGTATCCCGGCTAGACCCCAAGCTAAAAAGGAAAAGCAGAAATTACTAAAACCAAACCAGTCTACTCTGTGCTGTCGCTGATTTTGATGGAGTAAACCGAAGTAGACCAACTAGAAGTCAAGCTAGAAAGGAAAAATGGGAATTACTAAAACCAAACCGGTTTACTCTTTGCTGTCGCTGATTTTGATGGAGTAAACCAAAGTAGACCAGCTAGAAATCAAACTACAAAGGAAAAGCAGGAATTACTAAAACCAAACCGGTTTACTCTTTGCTGTCGCTGATTTTGATGGAGTAAACCGAAGTAGACCAACTAGAAGTCAAGCTAGAAAGGAAAAATGGGAATTACTAAAACCAAACCGGTTTACTCTTTGCTGTCGCTAATTTTGATGGAGTAAACCAAAGTAGACCAGCTAGAAACCAAACTACAAAGGAAAAGCAGGAATTACTAAAATGGTTCAATTACCAATAGACCAAAACGCAAGCGTTAGAAAACCATTGACCGTCAGATATCAATTTTGATATCGGCGCACGAAATTCTAAGTATTAAGAGGTATTTATGACTCAAGGAAAACTAGAAGTCGTTGTCAAAATCAATGAACTTCCACAAGCCAAGACTGTAGAGAACGGGTGGCAGCAATTTGAAATTGACTGCGATGGACGTGTTATTACTATTACCGTCAAGCCCAAGGTGTGGAAAAAGTTAACCGACGCCCAAGCCAACTATCCTCAGTGGGTAGCCAGCATCACTGGTAAGATGGGTGACACAACAGGGAACGGATTTGTTCTGCTGGAACCAAATATTCAAACCTTTGAGAAGAAACCTAAAGCTGAGGCGGCTGCAGTTTGATTGCAGCCGCCTCAACATCTAAGATTTATGAAACCTGGAAATTTATCACCAGGTTCCATAATAAAAGAACAATACACCTGATACTTATTTATGGTAAACACTCCTCCCACTAATGGCGACAATTCACCCGAATCGGGTGAACCATTAAAAAAACCTGTCAAACGGACAAAGAAGTCCGCACAGTTACTCGAAATCAAGTCCAAAAAAACTGATGACTCAGTAACAGAGCCAGCTATACCTGCTGTTACACAATTAACAGAGCCATCACCACCAGAAGCAACCCCAGAAAAACCACCAGAAGTTTTAGCACAAGTAAATACTCCAGAAAAACCACCAGAAGTTTCAGCACAAGTAAATACTCCAGAAGCCCCACCAGAAGCAAGCACCCCAGAGACAGTATCAAAAGAAACGGTTAAAGAAGAGAAAAAGCAGGAAATAGAAATCCCCCCCGGAACCATCTTCCAAGCTGTTGGCGTTATTCGAGGGGATGTGACCTTTACTACCGAAAACGAAAAAACAGTAGCCAGTATCACTATTGGTGCAAAGGAATACCCACTCTTCTACGCACCCAAGAAGCAACGTGCATATGATGCACTAAAAAAAGAAATAGAAGCGACAGGAGATCGCACTCAGCGAGTAGTAGTTTACCCACGGTTTACCCACTTCCCCGGAAGAGATCAGCAACCTAACGTCGGTTTTCAACTCGTTGGTTTTGACAAAGGACGAGAGGAACAAGAAAAAGACGTACCATCAAAAGAACTTCAAGATTTGGAGTTTAAACTCTGTGGCTTGTGGCAGTTCATCCCTGTGTGTAGAACTCCATGTATCTCAATTTTCCGAAATTTTACCAAAGAACGGCTTGAACACGTCAAGCAATCAGAACCAGCGAAAAAAGTGAAATTCATGAAAGCATCTCACCTGCCGCTGTTCTGGAGGGATGCGCCAGTTCCACCGTTTCGGTTCAACCCGAAAGCAACAAAAGAAGAACAGGGTAGACCAGTCTTTGTCCAAGTCAAAGCAAGATTTCAGCCATCGCGCAATGCATTTGAATTCGACTCACTGTTAGGAGTGCCACTGGAGAAACCGCCCAAATTCTTAAAAGTAAGCAAGGACGACAAGGCAACAGCAATGGCAGAAAAGAAAGCGGCTGATAGAGCTGCAGGTAGGGATACGCGACCACCAAGAAGCGACAATCCACCGTTTAAGCCAAGAGGTGACTTCAAGCCAAGGGCAAGTTCCGCACCTTTGGATATGCCGAAGCCAAAACCAAAGCCAAAGCAGTAAATCTTTAACCAAGAACTCAGGAGTCATGAGTCAGGAGTCAGGAGGAAGACAAAAAATAGAACGAATCGTCGAACTAATCTTCTGTACAAATGACTCCGAGTCACTCGCCCTAAGCCCTGCGGGCACGCTACACTTGAAGCCAAGGAGGACAAATGACCAACGCAGGACAACCACCAAGCATTGAAGAACGACTCAGCCGCTTAGAAACTCTGTTTGCCAACGTTGGCGAAGCAGTGCTAGCCCAGAGTGCTAACATCAACGCCCAAAGCAACACCATTGATGTTCTGGTTGCTAACATCCAGCAGTTAACCGAAAATGTCGCAGCAGTAAACCAAAGAGTAGACGCACTAACTACCAATGTTGCTGAAGTAACCAACCGAGTAGATATCTTAGCCACACAAGCAGAACTTGACCGAGCGCAAGCAGCCCAAGACAGGCAGCAAGCAGCCATTGACCGCCAAGAATTCCGAAACGAAATTCAGCGTATTTGGGAATATCTGCTCAGACAAGGAGGTAACGGAAATACACCCATCTGACGAGGTCTTTCAACTATTGACATTACTTTCCATGTTCCGAATGTTTGCTCTCGAAAGTGATGTCATTTGGCTGATTGTGGAAAAACCGGATAGTAAACAGTACTTTTCCACAGACTTCTGTGCGATGGGTAACCCGCAAAAAAAGCTTACACAGGAAATCTTTCCGAAATCTGCGATAAGCCCGCTTGCTGACGCTAGCCCCGATAGCGGAAGCGTGCCCGTAGTCTTTGGGGGCGCACTCAAAGGACGCGTATCGCTTCCCTTGAAGATTTGCTTTTAAGCACTTTGCGCCAGGGAATGCGCTTGCATTCGTTACCCGCGCGTTGAAGCAGTTCACGCTTACTCGTTTGGGTAAGCTTGCGGCGGCGCTGCCACGCCCTTGCCGCTTGCTCTCACGCGCTACTTCGGTTATTTGTTTCCTCCTCGGTTGTTTCTGCGCGGTTCGCTGCGCTCCCGCGCCGCCGCTACGCTACCCCGGCAGAAGAAGAAAAGAAGGTGTTATCAGCGTGTTATCTCTGCGTTTGCGTCATTCACTCACAAAAACTATTAATTTAACGTGTATACGTGCTATAATAATAGCATAAAATTCCTCAAGTTTCATGCTTACATCAGCTTTTTCCCACTTTCACACCTTCGGTTTTTCTGGCTCTCGTCATCTGCCTGCGTCTTCCTCTGCGCTGTCTTCCGCTGCCTTGGCGGTTCCAATCGGTGCTCAGGTTTTTGTTGGGTGCGCTCGTGGCGTTGATGAGTTTTTTCGTTCTCAGTTCCCTGGTGCGCGGGTCTTCTCTGTTGCTTCTGGTCAGTTTGGCTTAGGTCGTGCTGCTTTTGCTCGTCGCTCGGTGGCTTTTGTTCTGGCGCTCTTGGCAGCTGATGGTGTGCTGGTTTCTTTCCCTTCGTCGCCGTGTCCGGCTGGCTTGGTTCCGTCCTCATCTTCCTCGCGTTGCTTCGCTGGTTTTGGTTCTGGCAGTTGGTCCACTCTAGCTTTTTGTGTTGGGCTTGGCTTGCCGTGTTTTGTTTTCCTTGGTTCACTGCCTTGTCCGGTTGGTTGGGGCTTGGTTTCTTTGTCTGGTGCTCCTGGCTGGTTTCAGTTTTCTCCTGCGTTGGTCGCTCCCGCGCCAGTTCAGTTGTCGCTTTTCTAGTTTTCGTGGCGGTTGCGTTGCCCGCCACGAAACCAAACAAAAAGGGGTGAAGCATTCAAAAAGCTTTACCCCTTTCTCTTTGGTGTATTTCTTTTTCAAATTATGGCTGCAATTGGTTTAGAATGATGTCTCTGCACTGCTCTGAGCAGCGATCTCCAAAGAAATTTCTAATAGCCGTTAGCTCCTCCTCAGTTACCCGAATACTCAAGACTTTGTTCCGAGCAGGTCTTCCGTCGTTCGTGAATTGATGCTCTCTCAAATTTGGGTTACCTCCTGGTCTACCTCTCCCCATACTATTTAGCTCCTTTGCGACATAAGTAAATCATATCACAAATTTGTTGCATATACGAGTATTCACGCTATAATAGAGGAGTGAGTAAAACGTGTTCGACCAAAACACCATGAAAACTAAAAACCTGACCCCAGCAATTATTTACATTGATGTAATCAAGGATTTTGTTGAAATCGTAGGCGCTTGCATTGAAAACATCGAACAAAAATCATTTGTTCGCCTTGTTTGTGTTTCTCAAAGCACTGGTGCAACCATTTTGATGAATCCCGATGATTTATCTGTTTACTTTAACCGCACCAACACAGTTCCATTCTAAAAAGCCCTTGGGGGAGCGTCTCTCCCCCTTTAAGGACTTGTTTCTAATTCAACTACTTTAAGGATAGATCAAAATGCCTCGTAATATCGCAAAAGCTCACGCAAAACCCAACCGCACCTATTCACAGTTTCATCAGATGCTTTTAGGACACAAGGAAGGCGACCATTATGCACTTCACCACCTTTACAACGTAGAAGCTACTCGCGTTTTACTTCAAAAGTGGGGATGGAGTACCGAAGATATTAAAATCGGCTGTGAACATATCACCATAGATGTGATGAAACACAGTGTATATCTGCATATCCCCAACAAAATCGTTAAACGCGGTGAAACAATTAAAATTAAGGGCTTGAGCCGCCACGTTAGCAAAGGCGACTATGTGCAGGTATTAATTGATAAAGCAAAAACCAAATCAGACCCCTATAAACTGCAATTGGGAGATGACTGGAATAGATTTATCGCTTTGGGTAACACGGGTGACTTCTACGAGGTGGAAATGAGAGAAGATGAGGCGACTTGTACTTGTCACGCCTATCGAGGATTAATGAATGCTTTTGAACAAGATGCGATCGCCTACAAAATTTTACTTAAGCACCCAGTAACTAGAGGACAATTGCCAGATAAACACATCTTTGCGGTGTGGAAGTATCTAAGCGCTGAAACTTTCAACCAATATCAGCACGTGCGACAGCAAAGATATGACTCATTCTTAGAGGAAACTAACCGACATGGACTAAGGCTCAACCAATATGCTGGTTATGACGAGGGTGAGGAAACTGGATTTTAGTTAAATATTGGGTAGCCGGTCACGTGTTCGACCAAGAAACCTGACCCGCTACTTGAGAAAATCCTAGCACAAAAAAAATTCTCTTGGATTAGAAGACAAAAACGCGCTAGGCGCGGCGCAGCCGCGCTTGAAGTGAACTTAAACGAAGCAAATAACTAATGTAGCGCGTGTTGCGCCGTGGGCTGGTTTGGAAAGCGCGTTTTTGTCTTCTCTTTTTGTCAACGTTTTGGTAACAAATTCTTAAATGGTTTTTCCTATGATATCCATCAGAAAGAATGCAGCCTTTGCTGTATCAATGCTTGACCGCTTTTCTGTTTCGTTAGACAATGTAAGTGTTCTACGAATAAAAAATGCTCCAGCTAGCTCTAAACTAGCTAGAGCGTCAGGATATTCCCTTGTCTTAATAAAGCCTTGGGGATATCCTTATATTTACCTAAAAAAAGCCAAAAAATTCATGAGATGTCAAACCTCACTTATTATCAGCTTAACTTGTTCTTATCTTACAATCTCCGGGTATCAAATCAGTATATTAATTGCTGATGTGTCAAAAGGTAAGTACAAAAGTCACACGAAGTTAATAAAAAAGCTGATGACAGCGCCACCAGCCTTGAGAAATAACTTGTTTTATATATTCTTTTGCTCAAAATGGCGCTTCATACTCGATTTGTTGATTAATCCAGGTTTTGAAATAGTACAAACAACCTAATCAATCAGAATCAATTAAGCCAAGCCTAATCAAACTTGGATTAAATAATCTTTTTTAACATAAAAAGTGCTTTCCAGTGCAGAAAAAAGACTTAATGCTGGTTTGAAGGCAAGTACACGTGAGTAGTTCACTGCGTTTTGTGCAAATCTTTCATAAATTATGGCAGACCCTCAACCTAAAAAGCAAGTATTTAATATTTACACAGAAGAAAATCTTGATGTATTGAGTGATGGCACATTAAATCGCTCCGAAGTCAAAATTTTCTTATACTTGCTTCTTATCAATAAATTTGCAGGTGACGACCAGTTACCCAACTTAGTAAAGACAGGTGCGATATTAACTGATTTAGCGCTAAGCCGCTCAACTTATTACAGAGCGATTGCACGGCTCAAGGATTTAAAAGCAATTCCTCTAAGAATTTTGTTGGTAATGCCAAGACAATCAGAAACTTATCGCAATTACAAGAAGTTAATAAAAGACGGGCTGCATTTAAGACTGGGAGGACAAAAAGACTTCGTGACCGTTACGGGTAAGTTAGACCTGCTAACAGAAACTGAGCTTATCCAAGTTGGCGGATTGGAAAACTGGAAAACGACTCTCAGCCGGATTCTTCCTATAGGTGCTCTATTTCCTCAGCACAAGAAACGGATACATCTTTATGGTGACACCAGCCAGATATCAAAGTTAGACCGGATAAAACAAGCTTGTGAACCCTTTGACGTACTCGTATCAGGTGAGGAGGTCTAAGGATATGGAAAGCGACTATCTGTTGACTAGCAAAGCAGCTAAGAAACTAATACAAGCAAACCTAACCGCGACCGAGTGGCGTGTTTGGTGTTATCTCAACACGTTTGAAGGACAACACCAGGTAACCATTGATGATTTAATGACCAATTGCAATGTAAGTAAGTCGAGCGCCTACAAAGCAGTAGAAAAACTCAAGCAACAACAATTGTTTAGTTTCAATAAGCACTATCTTTGTAAAAATCTTCGCGGAGAACAGGGGGTTTAAGTGACTAACGAGAAGTTTATCAAAATTAATGAGCAATTAGCAAACGATTTGATTGATTATGACCTGACGGCGGCTGAGTACAGGATATGGATTTTCCTGGCAAAGCAAGACCCCTTTGGCGATCGCTACCAAAACATTGAACCACTAGAAATAATGCAGCGTTGTCGTGTAAGCAAGGCTACTCTGTACAGAGCGATGGCAAAACTGCAAGAGCTTGAACTGTATGACTTCCAGACGGTCGGAGTAAGTGGAAGGAACTTAAGAGGTGTAACCAGTCTCAAAAATGAGACAGAGTTGAACAAAAATGAGACAGAGTTAAACAAAAATGAGACAGAAAAATCATTTTTGTCATCCGAAAATCAAAAATGCGAAAATGAAGCGCCAAAATTGCCTCCAGCAAAAGATTTTGAATCGCCTAAGACTATACAGACTTATACAGACTTAAAAGACACTACAGACGGCGCTCAAAGCGCAAATCAAGAAGGTGGTGTTATGGAAATTTTTGAAAAATACAAAGAAACACTCGGTAAGCATGGTGTGTATCTGCTTACTTACCAAAATGATGTTCTTCAACTCAACCCAAAAGTAGAAGTTGTTATTCAAGAGGCAGGCAAGCTGCCAAGGGAAAAGGTTGAACCCACGATTAAGACTTTCATAGGTTGGCTCAAAAAAAGCGAAAACGTGAAAGAACCCTACAGAGCGATGTTTAAAGCTTTCAAGGATAAATGGGAGGAATTATGATACAAAACGAGTTATTTAGTTTGGGCAATTATTCCGCCCCAGCCAGGAGCAAGAGAAAAAAATATTCAGCGTATGCAGCTGATCCAGCTTGGGAAGATGGCACGGCATACCCTGAAATTGCAAAAACTAACTTTGATGATAACGATGGCTTAATTTCTGGTATTAACCAGGAATGCGATCGCTCTCAAGAAAATAATACCGCTTGCGCTTTCTTAGAGGAAACCGCAAAGACAAGCGATGGCGATGATGAGAATGAGTGCGAGCGCTCTCAAGAAAATAATACCGCTTGCGCTTTCTTAGAGGAAACAAGTGATATCAGCGATGATGACCGTTCTCAGGAAAATCATACCGTTTCTGTTTTCTTAGAGGAAACGAGTGATATCAGCGATGATGACCATT
>JAHHGV010000080.1 GCA_019359695.1 Brasilonema angustatum HA4187-MV1 | reverse complement strand
CGCCTCCTATCTGCCCCGAATACCGTCTCGGATGCCCAATCATCAAAAATTGGTAAAACGGAAAAAAGTGAACCTGCCATCTCTATTGGTTGTCCACGCTCGCGTTTCAAGCTTGCTTGACAAAAATGAATTTACGCATAGCGGTATAACCCGAAAATTTCGGTCAACCACAACACTTAGTAAAGTGCCTATTATGAAAAAGTTTTAACGCACTCTACATGTGGGGTTATTACAACTAGCGTATTAATCGCAAAAAACTATTTGACTGGATTTCTTTAACAATCCAGTCAAAAATAAGACTCTTAAACTATTCTGTTGAAAATAAACTTTTCATAGTTCATCTCCTTTCTTTGCAGTTGCCTTACCCAGTGGCAACCAGAGACGAACCTGAGACTCAATAAGGAGTCTACAAGGGCAGATTCGTCAAAGTGATTACCAACTGAATACAAGCAGGTTCCGGGTCAGGGTCTTCGTCTGAAACCATAGTCACTTGAGTAGTTATCTGATGGCTACTACTACCAGAAGCCTCCATTTAATGTTTCTCCTATTAAAATTGTGAAAAAATTGTGAGTTGACAGCCAATAATTCTTGGTCGTCCGATTCAACGCTTAGTATAAGTCAAAACAAAATTTCAGTCAATCTTTATGTGCAAAATGAACTCTACTCTTTGCTCATGAATTTAGCATGATGTGGCTAATTTTTTCTCATCCTAACAATAGGAGTATCTTCGAACACCCTAAGTACCAATATCCATTACAAGCCACTGCACGTCTGTGCCAAGAAAATATTTCCTGTTTTTCAGGATGCTTCTCTACTCTCTGCAGGCACTGATTCTGGTAAATAAAGCCGTTCTTCGCCAGCATCGTACTCAAAGAGTTCTGCGTAGCGCCCCCAGTCAATAGCTGTCGCAAATTGTCTCTCTGCTTCCGGGCGTGGAAAATATTCATCTAGTAAATCTAGAAAGAAATCTCGTCCCATTGACCCATTTTGTTTTTCTCGTAACGTCTGTAATATACTAACCACAATAGGCACACGTTGCAGTACTTGCTGTCTAAATAAGTCTTTACTTCGCAAAATCGTTGTGGTGGCAAAGTCGCGTCCAATTTCGGTAAGCTGAACATCGCCTTGTATAATATCTGCAAACCCCAGCATCACAGAACCATCAAGAATTGGCAACAGATCATCTACTTCTAGCTGAATTCGTTCTGCTAGCCTAAAAATATCTTCCTTGCCTTCTGGTTTTTCTACAATCAATTCCAACAAACCGCTGATCCCACCCACTCGTACATGTGGTAACGACTGAGCATAAGGTGATTTAGATGCTTGTGCGGTTGTGGGGGCTGCCACTGCGACTTCCCCAGTCACTTCAACTTCTGGGTTGGTCATCACCGTGTAGATATAGTCTACCAAGGCTTTGAAGCGAACGTTTGCGCGATCATGAGGACGCGGCAAATCAATAACAACCTCACCACGAACACGCCCTGGATTCGATCCCAGGATAATCACTCGGTCCGCCAGAAACACAGCTTCCTCAATATTGTGGGTGACAATCAAAATACTTTTGGATGGAAAGGTGCCAGCATTCCACAAGTCGTCGATTTCACCCCGTAAGTTCTCAGATGTTAGAACATCCAGCGCACTGAATGGCTCATCCATAAACAGCACTTGCGGTTCCAGAACAAATGCCCGTGCAAAGCCAACCCGTTGCTTCATACCACCAGACAACTCCTTAGGATAGGCGCTTTCAAAACCGTCCAAACCTACCAAGTCAATTGCTTTGAGTGCCTGTTGGCGTCGCTGATCTCGACCGACTCCCTGCGCTTGCAGTCCTAACTCCACATTTTGTTGGACTGTTAACCAAGGCAGCAGCGCAAAGCTTTGAAACACCATTGCTACATCTTTGTTAGCTTGTTGCAGACGTTTACCACTGCTAATAACCTGTCCTTCACTTGGTGGAATCAAGCCTGCCATGATCCGCAACAAGGTGCTTTTGCCACTACCACTGCGTCCCAGCAATGCTACAACTTCACCTGTATGAACTGTCATGTTGACATTACGGAGAACCGTAAACTCTCCTTTGCCTTCTGGCAGAGGAAAACTCTTATTAACCTGCTCGACGGCAATCAATACCTCATGAGTTGCTTGCGTAGTTGTCATGCTTGCACTCCTTTCTACAGATGATATTTTGTTTCCGCCAGTTGATACAGTCGTCGCCAGAACACACGGTTCAGTCCAACTACATACAGACTCATCATTCCAATTCCCAAGGTAATGCGGGGCCAGTCACCCACTTCAGTTGCCTTGGCGATGTATGCTCCTAACCCAGTTGCAGTAAGCGTGGTGTGTCCCCAACTGACAACTTCAGCAACGATGCTGGCGTTCCACGCTCCTCCACTGGCAGTAATACCGCCTGTAACCCAAGCGGAGAAAATGCCAGGGATGATTAACTTGCGCCACAACCGCCAGCCACGCAAACCAACATCAGTTGCCATTTCGCGCAGATCAGTGGGAATGCTCATAGCTCCAGCAATGGAGTTAAACAAAATGTACCACTGGGCACCCAGGGACATCAAGAAAATACTACCCCAATCGATGCTGACATGAGCATGAATGAAGAAGAGAGTCGCGAAAGGAAAAATGAAATTTGCTGGAAATGATGCTAAAAATTGTACCACAGGTTGTAACAGGCGTGATAGTCGCGGATTAAACCCGATCGCCACACCAACTGGTGTCCAGATTAGCGTTGCTAGTACTAATAGCACCAGTACGCGTCCCAAAGTGAGTAAACCCAGCACAAAAGTCTTAAACACCTCACCCAGTCCGACTGTTGTGAGAATAAAGTGCAACCCAGCAACCAGCAATCCACCAATCACGATTAGTAAAATGAAGTTGTAGAGGCGATTGTTTACCACTTGCTGACTCTCGTTGATCGCAACTCGTGGACGCTCTGGGGTCAGTGATGATAGCAGACGGTTGATAGTTTCACCCACCGGAGTGAACGCCCGTCTCATTAAACGTGGGAGCCGCGCGGCTTTGAGCAAATCGAACACCCAGGAGTTGGGAGCCTCTGCTGCCGAACTCTGTTCTAAGCGGAACTTATCAGCCCAGGCAACCAGCGGTCGCCAGAACAGTTGGTCTACCAGCAAAATAACTACGGCGATCGTTAGGAATGCCCAACCTAAAGCAGGCAAATCCTGAGCGGTGACTGCTGCTGCTACGTAAGAACCAAGTCCAGGTAACGTGTACTTTTGGTTCAATACACTAATAGCTTCACTAGCTGCGACAAAAAACCAGCCGCCTCCAAAACTCATCATTGCGTTCCAGATTAGCCCAATCATCGCGCTTGGCACTTCCAGCTTTGTAAACCGCTGCCAAGCCGAAAGCCGATAAAGCCTTGCTGCCTCATCTAATTCGCTTGGTACCATTCTCAGCGACTGGTAGAACGAAAAGGTCATATTCCAGACCTGACTTGTAAAAATGGCAAAAATTGATGCTGCTTCTAATCCCAGTAAACTCCCAGGGAATAGAGCAATAAAACCTGTCACCGTAATAGATAAAAAACCCAGTACTGGTACTGACTGTAAAATATCGAGGAGTGGGATCAATACTTGTTCTGCACGACGGCTTTTGGCAGCAACATAGCTATAAATTAAAGTAAACAATGTCGAGCAAAACAGCGCGATAAACATCCGCAAAGTTGAGCGTGCAGCGTAGTATGGCAGATGAAGCGGGTTAAGGCTAACACCTGGCACCACATCCGGCGGTACAAAACTCACTAAAGTACCAGCACCGACACGTGCGATTAGCCCTAGTAAGACCAATGTGCCAAAAATCAGGGCAATATCAGCTAGACCGAACGGGAAGCGTCGAAGCGCTTCTGGGGATGGGAAGGTCCGCCTCAGCATAGGTTATGGAAGTTTTCCCCGTATGGTAGACAGTTTTATTTAACCATCAAAGTTATACATTTGTATCGTGCCATAAAGCAGAAGGCAGAAAGTAGAAGTTGTGCCTTTTCCCTTCTACCTTCTGCCTTATATATAATTTGCTTTTGTTCGTCGTTTTACTGATCGTTGCTCAATTTGTCCCGTAGTTCCGTCCAATGAACGCCCGCGAGATTAGGTAACACAACGTGTGCTGCTCCCACTCGTTCACTAGGACCAAGTCCTACAGCATACATTCCGGCGGCAAGCGCAGCCTCAATACCTGCTGCAGCATCTTCGACAACAACACATTGCTCAGGTTTGAGTCCTAGCTGTTTGGCAGCAAACAGAAATAAGTCTGGCGCTGGCTTGGGTTGCTGTACGCTGTAACCGTCAGCAACCACATCAAAGCGATCTGCAATACCCAGTTTTTCGAGTACCGTTTGAGCATTTTTGCTTGCAGAACCAAGGGCTATCTTAATCCCAGCTTGCTTCAACTCATCCAACAATGCAATTGTTCCTGGCAATACATTTCCCGGCGTCATTGTCTGGATAAAGTCCACATAGTAGCGGTTCTTGCGATCCATCATCTCCTGGAGTTGTTTTTCTGAGTACTGCTTTTTACCAACTATCTTCAGCAGTGACTCGCGACGAGAAACACCCCGCAGATCTTCATTAGCTTCGCGATTAAAGGGTAATCCCTCTTCATCTGCCAGCTTTTGCCAGCCTAAGTAGTGGTATTCTGCTGTATCTGTAAGAACACCATCCAAATCGAAAATAACTCCTCGGATATCTGGAAGTGTCATAGTATCTTGTGCTGTAGGACGTAGGTCAATTTCGTGCCACTCGCCACGCCAATGAAGCTTGAACTTCAGACGTTTCCACCCAGGTGGCAATTGTGGCATTGTTGTTGGTTCATGTTCTGCAAGTTGAATTCCCCCAAACCCCAAAATCACGGCTTGCCAAACACCACCAGCACTAGCACCATGAATTCCTTCGTGAGCATTGCCACGAACATCTTCAATATCTACCAATGCAGCTTGCATAAATAGTTCATAAGCCTCTTTGGATTTGCCCAAATCCGAGGCTAAGATGGCATGAATGGCGGGTCCAAGAGATGAACCATAAGTGATGTCTGTACGCGGTGCATAATAGTCCCAGTTTTTCTCCAGAGTTTCTGGGGTGTAAGGAAATTCCTGTGATTGACGCATTAAGTACAAAAGCATCAACACATCTGGCTGTTTGAGCACCTGCCGCTTATTTGCTTCCTCAATGCTCAAGATAACTTGCATTGAGCGGTTACGTGGTTCGTACTCAGCCAAGTCGATATCTTCTAATTTAAAGAATCCCTCAGACTGCTCAACAAGCCCCGTCGATGGATCGTAGGGAATCCATATATTATTGATAATGTCTTGCCAACGAGAAATCCGTCCGGCGCTGAGTTGCAATTTTTGCTGAATTGTGCTAAAGCGATCAGAATAAGTATGACGCAACCAGTCATAGATAAACAGCGCTTTCTCCAAATGCCATTGCACCATCCGGTTCGTAAAAGCGTTGTTGTCTGCAATTTCGTGGTACTCATCCGCTCCAATCACCCCACGAATTTCATAGCGTTCGTGTTTGGTGTTATACTCAACGCGACTCCCCCAGAAAACAGCGGTGTCAAGAATAATTTCTGCACCGCAGTCACGCATCCACTCATCGTCATCAGTCGCTTTCCAATAGTACCAAACCGCATAAGCAATATCAGCACTAATGTGAATTTCGCGATCGCGACACCAAATTCGTGTGTCTTCCCCGTAAAAATCATTAGGAGGCAACCAGCGTGGTGTCACCTCATCACCAGTGTCTGCGCTTTCCCAAGCATACATTGCCCCTTTATACCCGTAATGAGATGCCTTACGTCTCGCCCCATTCAATGTCAGGTAGCGGTAAGTGAGCAAGTTACGAGCAAGTTTGGGTTGAGTGTAAATGAAAAAGGGCAAGATAAAAATTTCCGTATCCCAAAACACATGACCACGGTACCCAAAGCCTGAAAGTGTTTTCGCGGGGACACTCACTTTGTCATCATGCTCTGGGGCTGAGATCAGCAATTGAAAGATATTGTACCGGACGGCAAGTTGAGCTTTGGTATCTCCTTCAATTAAGATGTCGCTTTTATCCCAAGCCTGGGCCCATGCTTGTGCATGGGCATCTACCAACGCTTCATAGTCTGGGAGTTGAGCAAGCTTTTCATTAGCTTCAATGACCGGGTTATCCACATCTCGTGACGTGAAAACTGTGACAAACTTATCCACAGTAACCGTTTGTCCTAAAGAAGCTTGGAATACGGTGCTCAAAGTCGGATAACCTGGAGGACTACTGACTTGTACTGGCGCATCGGCTCCTGATACCGTCATTCCAACAGCTATCCCCAAGTTAATCCGGGTGTTGCGAGTCTGGAGTTGCAACCAGGCTCCTCGATTGGTTTTGCCTTGGTCTATCAATTCCCAATGGTTGAAACCTTGATTTTCAGGATAGCCACTAATGCTACCTTGAATTTCAATCAACCCGTCAAAATCTACTGGCGTTAACTGACAGCGTAGCCCTAAAACATGTTCATCTGCCCGACTCGCAAAGCGTTCAAAGCAGAGATCTATTGTCTTTCCGCCGGGACTGCGCCAGCGTACTTTACGCCTAAGGATACCACGAAGGAGGTCAAGCTGTCGCTCATAGCTCAATATCTCGCCGCGTTCGATGCGGAAGCGATCGCCATCGACAGTGACAATCAATGGTAACCAGTCGGGACAGTTAGCAAGTTCGGTGTAGACAAGAGGAACATTATCATAAACCCCATGAATGAAGGTTGCTGGCACTGCACGAGTAGAACCTTCCTCAAAACTTCCCCGCGTTCCCAGATAACCGTTGCCAATAGTGAAAACAGTTTCTCTGTGCTGAGTTTGGTTCGGGTTAAGGTGGGTTTCGACAAGCGTCCAATCTGTATAAATAAAGTCGTGGGAATTATCTGTTTTATCCATGGCAAACCGGGGGTTTTTGAGATCAGATGTTACCTTTGCATATGTTGTTCCAAAATTTTCTCAGCCCTAGGTTTGTAGAGCAGATAAAATAAAGTTTCCACGTAGCCAGCTTTCGCTTCGCTAATTTCCTGGTTCAGAAACTTCCAAAAGCTATAGACTTTAGCTAGCAGTAACAACTGCTTAGTGTGTAACTGCCAGTTATATTTGTTACGCACACGCTGAATCACCAACTCCGATATCTTATACCAGTGTTCTAGATACGCATTGCACTGGTCAATAAAGCTTAATATCGTCTTGGCTGTTCCTTCTAGGTCTGTTGGATTTAGTAGAAAACCATTTTCTTCATCTTCGATGATTTCTAAGGAACCGCCAAATTGAGTGGCAAAAGTTGGTAATCCGGAACTCATAGCTTCGAGAATAGTTCGTCCAAAGGCTTCAAACCGGGCAAAATGGACAAAAATTCCTTGAAAATCCGCAATAATACGGTATGCTTCTCCCAAGTCGGCAATGGGGATTTGCATTCCGACCCAACGAATGTGACCGTGAAGATTATACTCATTGATAATATTGTGGAGTTTTTCGATTTCCTCTGCTTCTTGTGAATTTGTTGCTTGGTGAGGATGCAGCTTGTCAGTCACAATAATTAAATTGCAACTTTGCTGTAATTCCTGACTTTTACCAAAGCATTCTGCCAAACCCGCAAGGTTATCAATAGCAGTCATCGCACCAACGGCAAAGATGGGTCGCTTGCTTTGATTCTCTAAGTGTCCAAGGATTTGGGGATCTTCGCGGGTAAACAGTAGGTCTTGAACTGTTCTGCTAACAGTAATATCTCGGTCTTGTATCTGGTTACTGGGGAAGAAGATATGTTCATTCACCCCCGGTGGTATCATGTTGAACTTGGGACTGAATAAGTCAATACCATCTACCACATGATACAGCTGGGGCATCGTAAAACATTTGTAAGACTCATACTGACCCAGTGTATCAGGTGTACCCACAATTTCTTGGTAAGTCGATGTAATGATGAAGTCTGCCCCGTTCATACCGATAAGATCAGCAGTGTATTGTGCTGAAAAATGGTATTTATCCTCTAAATCATGCCAGTACAAGTTACTGAACAGGTGCTTGGGTTTTTCCAAAGAATGAGCAATGTTGCACTGAGTCACTTTCAAACGGCGCGCCAACAGAAAAGCAACCAAGTTACCATCGCTGTAGTTACCAATGATCAGATCTGGACTACCTCGAAATTGGGCAAGGAGTTCTGTTTCTGCATCAAGGGCAAATTTTTCTAGATAAGGCCAAATCTCATACTTGGAAATCCAGTTTTGAGTGACATTAGGATTAGAACCAGCAAAAGGAACGCGCAAGATCCAGGCATTTTCTGCGCCCTCAACTTTTTCCAAGCGTAGATTGCACAGTGTTCCCTCGCAGTTGGGGATCAAGCGGGTCAGAATTATTACTTGGGGTTGAATGCCAAGAACGTCTAATCCTGCTAGTTTAATTTCTTCTTGGAGTTTGTTTTCTAAGTTACGGGCTTGTTCAAGAACGTAGATAACTTGACCTGTTGTTTCAGGTCTTCCCAAAACACCTTCTTGGGAAACCCACCCGTGTATGGACACGAGGACAACACGAAAAACTGTCGGGACACGCGAGACAAAAGCTTCTAGGACGGCTGGTTCTGCAGTGTCAATCAGTCGGTTAAGAAGTTCTAGGGTTTCACGCACTCGTGATGCTGTGTTACCCCAACCTGGTTCAAAACCGAGTTCTTGAAGATCAAAGCGAAATTTTTCGTAAGGTTCGCCTTGAGGACGTTCGTTGAGGAAATTTAGGGCTTGCTTGAGTTGTTTGGCTAGCTGTTTACCTGAGTTAATACGACCGTTGATTAGTAAGGGAATACCATCATAGGAATGTCGGTCAAATACATCAAACAAAACCTCTAACCAGTATTCAGGATCAGTCAACACTTGAGCGCATAGGTGACGGTTGAGAGATCCTAGACCTTGACCAATGTTTCTCGGATCGCTAATTTGGGGGTAACCGTGGTAGTATGGACTGAAATCAATTTTTAGAATTTGGGGTTGAAAGCGGTTGACCAAGCGATCGCGCGCATCCAATAAAGCTTCTGGCGTCATCTGCTCAAAACTTGTCATGTTTGCCCCAAGCCGCCAAACCTCTTGGCTGCCAATTCTAGATCGAAGAAGAAACCATGTACTTTCCCCTTCCACAATAATTTCATGCGTGTAGTGTATGAGTTTCCCTACAGAAGAAGAGTGGAAATAGTAACCTGGCTTTTCTGAATTTTGACAGTACTCAGCAAAAACATGTAAAATTTCGTTTCTCAGAAAGTACCTTTTATCAAAGGCACTCAAAGTCTTGATTAAATGACGCAGAGCAGTCTTTTCTTCACTATTTAAGATAGTTTGAACCAGTTCATGCATGGCAAATTCCTAAACATTAACTAGACCAATACCTCATTTTTCTACACTTGTCCTGAAAATAATACTCCTTCTGTCTAACGATTTTATAAAGAAGAACCACAGAGAATGATTCACCCCCTACGTTAGCGCATATTTCGCTTGAAGGCTCAGGTTCTACAGAAAGGTTTTAGGTATTTGTTGAACGTCAAAAACAAGTATAGCCCAGTAATTTTTAGGAGCAAGTTATAATATTTTGTAGCTTTTGTAACAGTTTTTAGGCAGAATTGACTTTTGATATCAAGTCCGGTTGATTAGTTATTATTCCTGTTTTGTGTAAAAATCTTAAAATCCTCTCTCCCTCAACCCTGACCTTTTGCAGTCTTAATAATAAGTCTTGAAGCGCATATGATATAGCAGTCCTAAATGAGATTGTAAATTGTCTCATGAGGGCAGGGAATAGGGAACGCTTAACGCTTAACGCTTAACAGGAATTGTTTATAAATGATTTAGGATTGCTATATGAGTATGTGTCCTGATTATTCTGCTTAATCAACAACCAGAACTGTATCATGAAAGTGACTATTTCATACTCTTGGATAGTATGGAGCTTTAGTTGAGAGCAGAATAAATTTTTTGCGGGTTGAGAATGAGCAGTCAAGCTTTATACTGGTAATGACTTAAGACCAACCATTAAACTCAAAAAATTAACTTAATATAAAGAAAAATAATATGTCCATCTCAAAAACAGAAGCAAAACAACTCCTAGAACGTCTTATTTTTGATGATGCACGCCCTCATGACTGGGTGCAGGATGTGTGGGGGTTGAGTCCAATATTGGGAGACAGTGCAGCAAAATTGTTAGAGGTTTTTGAAGCGCTGATAGAATGCTGTCCCCAAGAAAAATTGGAAAATTTGCTGCAAACGTTTTATCAAGAGGATCTTGGGTGAAGAAATTATCTTCACTTAGAGCGATATGCAACACGGAGACTTTGCACCAAAATCACCAGAGATGCGATCGCCATTAATCCACCCCAAAACCAATAAGGTAAAAGCAATTGCTGCTGTATTTGCGCTGTGTCAGAGAGTAAGCCAGGACCAGCAGAGGTGCTAAATAAATAGTCCACTTGATGGTAAGTACTTACACAAGCTTGTACGCCGAGAAATTGAATCCCAAATCCCTGCATCCAACGAGGAGCTTTTAGCGCAACACCAAGGATAATCAGACCAAGTAGAGGAATTGCGACGATTCCAAATAGTGAGCGTACCCAGATAAGTGTCGAAATCAGTAAAAAACCCCCCAAAATCGTCAAACTCAGATGAGCCGCTCTAAAACTACGAGAAGCCAAAATTAAACCTGCACCAGCGATAGGTGGACCCATTGGCCCTGCAGCAGCAACCAAAGCACGACCAATGGGTCCTAAGTACAACGGAAGGCTATGAAAAGCAACACCCGAACCATTGGAAAAGATCTCCAGCTGCTGGAACTGTCCTCCTAAAAGGAGTGCCATCAAACCGTGACCCATTTCATGAAACCAAGTTGCCAGAATGGTGAATGGGTATAAAATATAATTACCTCCTGGAACTTGCCACAGCACAATAGTGGCGATCGCTGCAGCAAGAAGCCAAAACAGACCCATCTGGTCAACTGTTTTTGGGGCTTCTCTTGTTAGCAAGGGTTCAAAGTTTTTTCCAATGTTGCTCATGGTTCGCTTTTAAGGGGCATTGTCTTCCTATCATTTCGATTGTAGTTGTATTTATCTATCCGTTGTTTGTGTCTAGTAGCATAATCAACCAGTTATCAGTTATCAGTTACCAGTTATCAGTTATCAATTTCCCTCTAGCCTCTTTGCTGTTTACTGTTCACTGTTCACTGTTCACTGTTAACTGTTTCAACCACCAGACACAAATTATTTTAGGAAATTTGAAACAGGAACGTTACTAAATCTCCCTTACCCAAACTGATGCGATCGCCTGGGCGCAAACGATGTCGATTTCCTGGCAATAAGGCCAAGTTATTGATGTAGGTGCCATTGGAACTTCCTACATCTTCGATATAATGAGCGCCTCCCTCTAAACGAATATCAGCATGAATTCGCGAAACAATTTCTGAATTGGGAAATCCGGAAACATCTACATCTGGAGGAATGCGATCATTAGGTTTGCCCATATGAACAACAGAAAGGTTTTGCGGCAACTCAATTATCCTGTCTGTTTGAACGTGGATCAGTCTTGCCATTTCCTGCTGCAATTGAGTTCTAGAAACACTAGATGTGACAGTAGTTGGCGGTGGAGTTTGGGCTGTTGTAGGAGCAGGTTCTGGGAGTGGAGTTGGTACTGGGGGTGGAGTTGGTGGTGCTGATACTTCCTCTACTGGAGGTGGAGTTGGTACTGGGGGTGGAGTTAATGGTACTGATACTTCCTCTACTGGGGGTGGAGTTGGTATTGATGACTGTTCGCTGACAGCAGGTGCTGGAGGTGGGGTAGTGATAGTTGGTGGCGGGGGGCTGCTTTGTGTTGTCTCTACTGATGGATCAACAAACGCAACTGCTGTTGGTGGTATGGGTGCGGAATTAGGGGGTGTGTAATCAGCACCATTAACCGACATAGGTTGTTGTACAAGTGGGTCAGGGTTAACCAGAGGCGGTACATTTGGTGTAATCTCAGGTGCGACAGTTGCGCTAGCAGCAGTGGGAATAGCTGCACGTAGGTTATAACCACACTGACCGCAAAAAGCTGCATCTGCCTGTACGTTTGCCCCACAACTGGGACAGTTACTAGTAGCTGGTAATGGGGTGTAGCAAGCTTCACACTGGACAGCGCCGTCTGGGTTTGGGTGATTGCAATTAGGGCAGACGATCATGAGGTTAGGTTAGCCTTTGTTGATGTTCAATGGTATAATAGTGCGTTTAAGCAGAGGGGCAACTCTAGCTTTCGATTTTAACAAGTGCGTTTGAAGGCGCAAGTATGAAGTCTTATGAAGTGTGATTGAGTTTCATCCTTCATACTTAATCCTTATTGTTTTATCCTGCGTCCTTTTTTAGATCACTTCCAGCCGCTGCATCTAGCAACCACCAAAGTTCTCCTTGAGGTTGAATTAAGCGGGATGGGTAAGTCAACTCATCTGCCACTGGTGCAAAGACTTGAGCAAGAGCTGGTCTTTTATTCGCACCAGCAACAACAAAGATAACGCAGCGGGCAGAATTAATGAATGGGTATGTAAAGGTGATGCGAGGGTTTGCGTCTTTGTTCCCTACTGTAATCAGCTTATCTGTAACCTTTAAAGCTTCCGTATGAGGAAACAAAGATGCAGTGTGAGCATCATCTCCCATTCCTAATAAATTGACATCCAAAGCAGGAAATTCTCCTGGTGAGGAGTGAAAAAATTCTTGCAGATGTTTTTCGTACTTAGCTGCTGCCATTGCGGGATCAGCTTCATCTGTGGGTATGGGGTGGATGTTACCTGACGGGATCTCGACACGATCTAACCACGCGCGACGCGTCATTAGTTGATTGCTATCTGGATGCTCAGGTCTTACGTAACGCTCATCTCCCCAAAACACGTGAATTTTGTCCCAAGGCAGTTTTTGGCTAGAGATTGCCTCGTACAACGGTTTAGGTGTACTGCCACCAGACAAGGCAATCGTAAACTGCCCACGCTCTTTGATAGCTATTTCTATTTTAGACAAGATCAATTCTAGCGCTCGCGCAATTAATGCTGTTTGATCCCCAAGAACTTCAATTTTTGTGCTCATCGCGTCATCTTCACACTAGCTACTTCAAGCAATACAATAGCGAAATAATGACAACTTCCCTTTTTACTTTTTGAAACTTTTAACATCATTCATATGGATGTAGAGCTTAGCTGAGCCGTTGTACAAAATTCTTGCCAAATCGTAACAAAAATTTTTATAAACAACTACAGGAAAAATACCGCCTACTTTGAAAGGGCGGATGTAGCGACACAAGCGGTTTAAATCCCTATACTATAATCATATCAGTCAGTGCCAGACTTGAAAACCAACTCGCTTCCAGGGGAAAGCAGGGCGCTCTATATAGAATTTACGGAAATTTTCCGGAAATATCATTCCGTTGTTTTCGGCTAACGAGGTGAGCCGCTTAACTCGACTACTTGTTTTGGATATATAGCAGTTGCCAGGTAGATTAGGACATGAACTAATGAGAAAATACGGACACTACCAGACCATCAAGCCTGTTCCCTGTTAAGCGTTCCCTGTTCCCTGCTATAAGAAGTGGAATATTGTTTAAATTTGCGACTCTTGAGAACATAAAACTGTTTTAGCCTTGGTAGAGTTCATTCCAGTTTGCGATCGCCTCACGTTGGGCAATTAACAATTGTTGAATGCCTTTATCCGCAAAATCCAGTAGAGAATTGAGTTGAGTACGGCTAAAACTACCTTCTTCAGCAGTTCCCTGAACTTCTATTATCCTAAGTTGCTGATTCATCACCACATTAAAATCTACCTCAGCCCTGACATCTTCAATGTAGTTCAGATCCAAAAACGGCTCACCTTGCAACAATCCTACAGAAATCGCTGCTACCTGTCCAATGATGGGCGATCGCTCTAATACTCCTTGCTGCAACAATTTAGAAATTGCATTGGCTAACGCCACAAACCCGCCTGTAATCGCTGTCGTCCTGGTTCCAGCATCTGCTTGCAACACATCCGCATCGACAGTCAGCGTGCGTTCTCCTATCGCTTCTAAATCTAATGCGGCTCTCAAACTACGTCCAATCAAACGTTGGATTTCTTGAGTTCGTCCAGACAACTTCATAAATTCTCGTTCTTGCCGTTGCGGCGTGGCTGATGGTAACATTCGATATTCCGCAGTTAGCCAACCTTTACCAGTTCCTTCTAGAAATTTAGGAACTCCCTGTGTTACGCTGACGCTACAAAGTACTTGAGTGTCGCCACATTTTGCCAGAACAGCAGCAGGCGCAAAGCGCGTAAAACTTTGCTGAAAGCTAATAGGACGTAGTTGGTAGGGTTGCCGACCGTCTGGACGCTGCCAAGCCATTGGGTTTGCCTTAAAGTTTGTATCCACTATACAGTCGGTTATGCTTTGAGTATTAGGCTTTGAGTATTATAAAGCTTGACTCATTTTCTAGCCAATAGTCAACAACATGCATGCACAGAGTTTGGTACTCTAAAAAAGATAATCACTATACTTTTGTCTCAAAGCTTATTGGGAAGTTAAAAGTAAATCGATAATATTTTGCTGCACAGCTTGTGGTGGCTGGTCTCCGTTGATAGTTAACAAGCGGCGGCGACGATCATAATACTCTAAAATAGGAACAGTACGGTCATAAAAAGTTTCCACACGACGCTGCACAATTTCCGGTAGATCATCTGGAAGAAAACGTCCCATACAACGATTCACCATAACCGCTTGTGGGACTTGTAAGTAGATTGCCCAGTCTAAATTCTCCCCTAGATCGTCTAACAAAAAATCCAGTTCTTCAGCTTGCTCTGCTGTACTAGGATAACCCTCCAACACCCAACCATTCTTAAAATCAGACTTTTTTAGCTGAATTTCAATGGATTCAATGATCATTTTGTCCTGGACGAGTTCTCCTGTCTCCATGTATGGCTGTGCGAGATGACCGAGATAGGGAAAGGATGAAATTGCAAAACGGCGTTGGTGCTCTAGGATACCTCCGTTCTCTTGCCCTGAGTTTGCTTGAGGGAGAGAATTTTCTGGAGGAAAATCCTCTGGGCAAAAAAGAGCGATCGCTTCGCTGCTGCGTTCTGTGCAGATCGCATCTCGTAATATCTCATCACTAGAAATAAGAGGAATATTAAAGTATGTGCAAAGCCCTTGTGCTTGAGTGCTTTTCCCTGCTCCTGAACCTCCTATAATCACTAATTTCACAACAATTCACTCCTCATTTTTTGCTCAAAACTCACTATGCTGTTCCGTTGTATGTTCTCATTTTTACAACTACTTTCCAATAAAAGGCAATCATCTTAGTTTCCATTACTCTTGACTTCAGCATAAATGTAGTGTTTGACTAAGAATGCAATGCACGCAAATACATTACGTATCGTCAAAAACAGCTAGATTATACAGTCTACTTTCGACAACTTAAATTTAAGCAAAAATAGTGATTTAAACTGTTTTATTTGAGACATTATATGCTTGCTCAATTAGAAACCCCAAACTTAAATTCAACCCTCGATGTACCATACTCCGTTGAAGGTATAGTACAAGTTTTCACGAGCTTTCATCGTAGTTTTTTTACTAGTGTTGTGGCTCAAGCACTGAGAATCGCCGGTCAAGGCACACCAGTCTTAGTAGTACAGTTTCTCAAGGGTGGGATTCGTCAAGGACAAGAAAATGCCATTCGACTGGGACAAAAGTTAGATTGGATTCGCTGTGATTTGCCTCGTTGCATTGATACACCACACTTGGACGAAAGCGAAACGAAATCTCTACAAAAGTTGTGGCAATATACACAAAAGGTTGTGTGTGAAGGTAAGTATTCTCTGGTTGTATTAGATGAGCTAAGCTTAGCGATTCACTTTGGCTTAATTGCTGAAACAGAAGTTCTAGCATTTCTGGCAAAACGTCCTTCCCATATCGATATTGTCCTGACAGGATCACAAATGCCCAAATCTCTTCTAGAAATAGCAGATCAAATCACCGAAATCCGCCGCAGTCATCAACCGTAATTCAGTGTATTGATACCAAGCAACGACATTATAATATTACCTATCTCCGCGAGAAGGCTCCCGCTGTAACGGTACTCCGTACCTGCGGAAGTCGCTACCCGTCTGGTGCGGTAAGATGAATCGCGGTTAAAAACATAACGTCGAAGGTTATGAATTGAGAGCAAAATAACTAAAGCAGAAGCTTCAATTCGTTCATCAAAGATTCCGGATTGGAGGTAAATGATAAGTCTAAAACACACCAATATGGAGAAATAAATGTTAAAAAATGACAGGTGGATAATTGAGCAAGCTCAATTGGGTATGATTGAACCTTTTGAACCTAGTTTGGTTCGTGCGGTTTCGATAGATAGCACAGGTTTACTTCGTCCAGTTCTGAGTTATGGACTTTCTTCTTATGGATATGATATTAGGTTGTCACCTGTAGAATTCAAGGTATTCCGTCATATTCCTGGCACAGTAGTTAATCCTAAAAGATTTAACCCTGATAATCTTGAATCTGTACCATTACACTCCGATGAAGATGGTGATTATTTTATTATTCCTGCACACTCTTATGGTTTAGGGGTTGCACTAGAACGGCTTGTCATCCCACCTAATATTACTTGTTTATTTATTGGCAAATCTACATATGCTCGTTGTGGGTTAATTTGGAACCTGACTCCTGGAGAAAGTGGTTGGACAGGCTGGCTGACATTGGAGGTGTCGAACTCCTCTAGCGCTGATTGTCGAGTATTCGCTAATGAAGGTGTAGTTCAAGCTTTGTTCATGGAAGGCGAACCATGTGGAACCACTTATGCAGATCGTGCTGGAAAATATCAAGATCAGCCCCATAAAGTGACGCTAGCTAAAGTTTAATAGATATGATTTTAAGTAAGTAAGTCGGCGTAAAATTTTCAAGGTGTGTCATTGCGAGTGGAACGAAGTGAAACGAAGCAATCGCAAAGGTTTTAAACATTTTACATTTTGTTACATAGTTCGGTTTATTTATGCCGACTTACTTAGGAGTTGAACCATACCAGTCAAACAGCCAAATACTGAAAGATTAAATAAAATGGTACTCTCGAAACGAGATATGATTCGATGAAATCATACCAAAGCTTCACTACAAATAATTATGGGTATTGGTTGAGAGAATGTAGGTAAACTGTTATCTTGCCATTGATGCATATTATGTTGAAGGTAAATTTGCGCCAGTTGAGTGAACAATTCTTGACCTGTGAAACCATCACGCCGCAATTTATTTAACTCTCGGTTGACTGCTTGATTCACACAAGCGCGAAACGTTTTTTCCAAAATATTGACCTGACTTTTTACTTCTTCATCTGCGATCGCTTTAAAAAAAATCCTCAATTCCCGCAGAATATATCTTTGACCTTGAGTCAAACGCCCCTTAAACTCTCTTTCCGCTTGGCGATGCTTCACTTCTTCTGCAAATTGACATTTGAGGCGCATAACTGTAGAGTTATGTTCTTGGGGAAGTGTTGAGGTGGGAGTAGTGGAATCAGCTTTAATTGCACCCAAGATGCGGGGGATATCCCTGGAAATGATTTCCCCTTTGTCGTCCAATAAAAATAACTGCTGATAGCCTTTTATATCAGGTCTATTGGGGTCTGAAGCTTCACAGAAAACATATGTTCCGTTTTGCTGCATAGAGAATTTAGCTGTACGAATACCATGCGGTAAATAAGCAATGCGTTCATATTCTTCAGGGTTATCTTTTTGTAATTTTCTCAGGATTTCTTCAGCCTCATTTAAATCCAAGAAATCTTCTTCTGCTTCAAAATCAAAGAGACTCAACTGTTTGCCTTGTTGTTCGTAAATGGCATACATAGCTTCTTCGTTGAGTTGTTCAGTTCGATCAAGAATGGCAGCATCTTCACCGATAGTATCATGAATTTCCTGAATTCTGTTTTTCAGCTTTTGCTTCAAACCTAAATTACGTTCAATGCCTAATTCCGGTAAAAAGTTATATCCATAAATAACATCTTTTTCGCTACCAATTCTGTCTATACGACCAAAACGCTGAATCAATTTGACTGGATTCCAGTGCAAATCGTAATTCATGATCAGGTCGCCATCTTGGAGGTTTAAACCTTCTGCCAAAACATCAGTAGCAATCAGTGTATTAAGTTCTGATTCACCTGGTTTAAATTTATATTCCTTGTTAGCGTTAGGCGCAAATCTTCCCACTAAACGCGCTTTATTTTTGTTGCTACCACTATAAATAACATCAAAATCATCTCGTTGTCCGCCTGGGTTTAAGTTATCATATAGATACTTTGCTGTATCTGCATACTGAGTGAAAATTAACCGTTTTTTATTTGTAAGAGTAGGTTTGGATAACCACTTTATAAGAGTTTGTAATTTGGTATCTTTATCAGGGGTGATAGGTTCAACTAATGCCAAAATATTTTTTAGCAGTTTAATATCATGCTCGATATGCTGTTGTAACTTTTCTGCATCAAAATCCGCTATCTGATATTTATCAGAGACTTTTTGCAATCCATCCATTAAATCTTGTTCTTCTGCTTGGTTAGAATCTTCCGATAGCAGAGTTTGGGCTTCTTCTCCGGCTGCGACAAATCCTTGAGACAGTGCTTTTAAAAACCTTTCATGCACTACCAAGAGTTTTTTGATAGATTCTTGAAAAGCGTAAACACTGGACTCAAAGCGCTTAAACAACAGCACTCGCACTGTAGTTGAAGCGCTGGGGATGGGTAACTGACTAACATAAATAGGTTTAAACTCCAAGTAGTTACCATTTCTCTGGATTGAAATGTCATTAAAAAACTGCTTTGATGCATTTGAGTTTAAAATTCCTAAAAGATAGAAATCTTTAATGGGAATTACATTAGCTGGGGCAAGTAGGTATACTGGATTTGATACAAATGTAAAAGCTGGCTCCAAACTTAAGTTTCCCCAAGTAATTTTAGGTTGTTCAAACGCTGAATAGTAAGCAACATTATCTTGGATTTCATACCACTTGTATGAACCAGATTTACGACCTAACCATTTTTCATCTGAAGAATAATCCCGTGGTTTTGGCTCTAACTGTGTACGCCACTGATTCAAGTATGCTTTAATAGCAGGGTAGTCATTTAAATTAATTCCGCGTTTTGTAAAAATAAGCCATTTTTCTTGATTATCAATACACCACTTATCAATATTTTTACCTTCTGCTAGCGGCTTAATAATCTCTGCATTTTTGGGATCTTTAGTAATCAATTCTGCTCGTTTTACTCCATCAATAACAAATGCCTTGTTAAAGCCAGTTACTACACCACGGTAAATTTTATCATTGACATATTTACTCAAGGGTATACCTGCTGCTTGCATTTTTTCCAATCGGTTGGCAGAAGTGCGATTAGTTAGCATCCAATTACCACCACTTAATGAATTATGCGGTAAAGATTGTCCCTTTTCTCGAATAATGGCTAAAACATCAGGATAAAGAGTTTCTAAAGATTTAACTTGAGTAAAAATAGTTGAGTCACTCGCTGGTTTTCCACTTTGTGCAACAAAAATCATTGGATATGCAGTTGCGCTCTTGAAAACAGGTAAATCCCCAAAATCTGTAATGCTGTCAACATGGCAAGCATCAGCAATATGCTTTCGTAACTTCTCACCATACTTTGCGCGAAACCATTTATTAGAAGAGATGAACGCCAACATCCCACCAGGCTTTAAAAGTTGCAAAGCACGGGCATAAAAGAAACAATATAAATCAGATGTTCCTGTATAAACAGCCGGATACACCTTTTGTAGTGTTGGCTTTAAGTGTTTAATTAATTCTTGTCGTACATAAGGCGGATTCGCTACCTGAATATCAAAACCACCATTTGCAAAAACTTCTGCAAACTCTACCGCCCAATCAAACCCATTGACTTTGGTACTTCCATGAGTTACTAGCGCAATTTGAGTTTTTAACTGATTAATTTCCTCTTCTAATTTTCGCTTCTTACCTCCTTCATGAGTTCGCATATACTCAGCTTTCTTTTGGCGATACTGGTTGATAAAGTCATGTCTAATAACTCCTGTCGTTGAAGGACTTGGAGCAATTAAACTATCTCCCTGTTCTATTTTGTATTTTAGGTTGGGTAGGGGTGGCGGGTTATCTCCTTCGTATTCCACGGCTAGCGATAACCACAACCTTAATCTGGCAATGTTGACTGCAAAAATGTCAATATCTACACCATAAAGATTATTTTCTATAATGTCTAACTTGCGATGATATACATTCTTGGAATCCAATCCTGTGTTAGCAGATAAACATTGACGCAAATCTAATAATTCATGAAGCATACCTAGTATATAAGCACCGCTTCCGCAGGCTAAATCGCAGGTTCTGACTTGACGCAATGCTTCTAAGACGGCTTCTGAATTTTTTATATTATCTGGAATATGTTCGTCAACAAATTGGGCGATCGCATGACTTGACTCTCCTGATACTTGGGTTTTTAAATACCCCTTCAAAGCTTCCCGACACATGAAAGAAACAATCGGCTTGGGAGTATAGTAACTTCCAGATTCATGCCTCCCTGTTACCAGTTCCTCGAACACCTTGCCAAGCATTTCTGGATCTACTGCTAGCTCTACATCTAGCGGTGTACTCTCAGTAACGGTGAAAGCGAACCGTTGAAATAGATCATGAAGAATACTTTTTATACAATCATCTGGGATGATAATTTGAAAATTTTTATCATCTTCATCTTGCTCAAAAAGACCGCCATTGAGGTAAGGAACAGCACCAATTAAGTCTTTAAGAAAACCACCATTATTAATGCCTATAATGTCGTATCCTTGAGGATTATTCAGTCCGGAAAAGAAAAGGTGTGAAAGTCTGTCTCTATAAAAGTTTCTGTTTGAGCGGTTGCTGAGCTTTGTCGAAGCAATGCCGTCTTCATCTTGATAAGCTTCCCACAAAGCTGATAGATAATCTATTCTCCCTTGAAATTTTAGCCAACCTTTTTTCTGGATGAAACCAATAAACATCAAACGGTTAAACAACTTTTGCGTGAATAAACGCTTACGTTCATCTCCTCCAATTCCTTGAATTAATCCTTTAACTTTCTCAAAAGTTTGACTGTACTGTTTAAAGAACGCATCTGTGACTTTTTCAACATCAAACGCCTCATCATGGCGTGTCTGAATATCTAAGGGTGATGCATCTGGCTTGATAGAATCCAGATCTAACAAACTTATTCTTTCTGTTGCTGTACGTAATTGTTCACCTTCTCCAACCGTAATACGGCGGAACAATTTTCGTTTTTGAGGCGAACTGTCGTACTTAACATTAAGAAAGTGCCACCGCGATTGTGATTTATTAGAAAACACAAAGAGAGCATAGGGGTGTTCTTTCAGAAGATTATTGACAACACTTCTTTCCCCTTGTCTTGATAAGTCTTCTGATTTTAGACGCGCATAAATAACATGGAAAGTATTGTTTATACCCCCGGAAGCTAATAATAAGGGATTGTCTATTAGTTCATTCTTCACTGCATCAGTCAATATCCGACGAGAAAGTTCTTTATTCACTTGATCGTAGTTTAGTTGACTCCAAAACAATCTTTTTAGTCCGTCAATATTTTTTAAGTTTTGAAGCGAATTTGAGATTAACTTTTGTACTTCTAATGCGATCATATATGCTAAACTCTGTGGTAATTGTGTGTTGTCCCTAATAAAATGCAGCAAACCTAACCGCGATTTTGATACGTCGCAGTTGCTGCTAAATATTCAAGGGGTGAAAAATTGGCTATTCTATTCCCAAGCGCGGTTAATCGTTGAGTAAGCCACACTCAATGAATCAAATAAATTGGTAATTTTGCTAACTCAATTTGTTGCCATAGTTACTTTAATAACTAGGCAAGTAGGAGCAAATTTAGCTGAAATTTGTAAAGCAAATCAGCGAAAAATAGTTTTTAAAAAGTGTTAATTCAACACTTTTTTAATGGCACATTCTCATCATTAATATGCGCTTGAGAGTATGATTTTCATACAATTCAAACAAATTCAGGACTTACCCAGGAACAACGTAACTACTGTCATTGCAACCAAAGGGAAGCAATCGTAACCCGCTCTTTTTCGTTACGAATCCGTAAGTCCTAAAATTTTATGTTTTATGGCTTTTATGGTTTTATACACCATATGTATCGTAGACGCCATCCTGAGTAGAGATATGCAATACGTATAATCTTTTAGATGCGACCTTTATTAGCTATTTTAAGTATAAATAAAAAATACATGCTATTACTTACATTACTGCTTAATTTACCAAAAATTTAAAAAAGCCAATGTCCCTAATTTGCTCTAAACAACAAAACATACCCCTCTACCTCTGATTAAATTGATATTCAAAGCTGCATGAACAATATGTATATTCTTCTACAAATTTTGAAATACAATTTAATTTACTATTTACGCTATAAACATCAGTGCTTTCACTGAGGACAAACATTAGGTTTATTATCCTTCACACTTCAGCTTTTTTATTGATTTGTCTTGCTCATAACTCAACTCTTGTTCCATTGACAAGGCAAATTCTGCTTTTTGTAACTCCGTCCCTAAGTACATAGCATGCTCAATTTGCAAGCCCGGACAACTAGCTGCTATTTGTTGATACAGTTGTTTTGCAGACTTACCTAAAAAGCAGTTCACAACTTCTCCAGAACCAGGAGTCATCTGTTCAACAAGAATTTTGCCGTCTTGCACAGCAATTAAAAAAGAGCCAGCAGGATCTGCATAATCTCGCTGCTGACAAATTTTTCCATACTGGGACTGAATAACTTTTTCAGCATTTTCCCAGCAGTCATCATAAATATGGGCACTTTGGCTGATAGTAATTAATGGTCCCATTTTTAATGAATGAGTTGAGATTTTGCATATTTCATCTCGAATATGTCGTTGCAAAGCACGCAATCCCATTGCATTTGCGGGCCATGCTGAAAACATATCATTACTGCGCAACGTTGCAGTCATTGAGAGTTCATTCTCTACTATTCTAATCCAAATATGATTTAAGCAAGGTGGACTATCGTTAGCATCATTCCTAACATCCCACAAAGACATGACAGCCCTAGCTGAATCAATATCAGTGATGAGTTTATCAATCACTTGCTGAATTTGATCGCATCCAAACCAAGAACGTAAACGTTGACCGTATGTATACTTCACTCCTTCTTGGTTGGGTGCATCATCTAACATCTGAGAAATATATTCTTGCAAAAAATCACGATCAATTGGTAAATAATTAGGTTCTGGAAAATAAAAATCTTCTGGTTCTGAAGTGACGATCGCCATTAAATCAATCAATTCCTGCCATTGTCCCTCATATGCACTTGGTCGAATTGTTCCGGTTGTTTTAATTAAGTGGATGATTTTTACCCAAGTTTCAGCAATAGTTTTACCCTCAATTCTGTGTCCATACCGTTGTCCTGGTAAAACAGTTGGTACCGCAATAGACATGGCAAATTCTGATGGTAAACCCCAAGGTTCTACTGCTTCTATTTGAGCAAAAGACTTCACCAAAGTACAAGCTTCAGCAATTGATTTCGCTTCTTGAAATTCTATAGACTGACGCAGTTTTTGTAGGGCACTGACTTCAACTTCAATATCAATATATCCAGCATAAGGCGAGCGAATCACCCAGCAACGTCGTCCAGTATCACTTAATCCTTCTTCAAAGCCATTGCGGAAAAAGTCCAGCAAGCAAATTCCAGCACCTGCGTTCTTGTCTTCTTTCGTGGCGTTAAGAACAACTAAGTTGCGGACGTGGGGATTATAAAGCAAATTGCGAATGAGTAAGTTTATCCCTCTTGTGGCTGAATAGAGCTGTCCAATAACAGCATATTCTTGGGGGTGTAAATGTTTGGCGATCGCACCCTTAACAGTCCATCCCGTAATCACTGCTGTCTGACCTTGACCATAAATCAGCGCTTTTGGCTTGTGCAGTGCCTTGTAATTATATTTTATTGCCTTGCCCGTTGCTGTCATGATGACTTCGTGGGAGTGTGGAAACCTTGATCCTAAAGACCAAGGAGGAAACACGATTCAGCTAATTTATTAGCTGTCATACCGCCTTGGAGTGCCTCAATACCGTGTTGTTTTGCATTCAACTTTCGTTCAGGCAGTTATGAAGTGATATCTAAGCACTCTGTACGCATATGATTTTGCTCAAAAGAGCCTTCCCTTTCGGAAGTAATGTGAGCCTGGACAAAGTTATTCACCGGCATATCTAAAAGACACTGGCTTTAAACCCTTACACCTGTTTAATCTTTTAGTACTAGAGCTACAGACTGGCATCACGCATCCGTAGGTAGGTGCTTTAGCTCTTGTGAATAACGTAGTACAGAAGTACTGAGTCGGGTAAGCTGGGCTTCAGTTAAACCTAAGTTATGGGCTGAAGCCACCTGCTTCAAGCAGGTGGTTGCTTACGGTTGCCAGAAAGTCAAAAAACCCCCTCGCTCAACATATCACCACAACTGGTGCTAGTCGAGCAAATTGTTTAGAAAAGTTTAGCAAGTTTGATTCTACTCCTAAGAAACACATTCGGTAGGTGTGGAAATAGGGATGAGTTCTAAGCCAAGAGCTTGCGCTTTTTTCTTGAGGTTTTGAAGCATTCGTTCTTGATACTGTTGTTCGTAAGCATCAATACCAGG
>JAHHGV010000079.1 GCA_019359695.1 Brasilonema angustatum HA4187-MV1 | reverse complement strand
TTTTCATTCCCTACACGATAATCATTATTAGTAAAAAACTCGAATCTTAAAAGTGAAGGATAAACTGAGACACTCATTTTTAAAGCATATCATGAGTTAAAATCTCATTTTTTGTTTCAAATCACAGAAAATTCTTTAACTAATGTTTGGTTTGGCATCTTATGATTTAAGGAAGGTAAAAAACAATGCAGCGGCTACCCATTGCGCAGAATGGGCGAAAGTGATTTAAAAGCGGATTAGGTTTCTATGACGAAAGCAGTCTTAGCTTGCTCTATGGATAAATTTAAAATCTGATTTTTACAATCAGCGATCTCCGCCTGAATCCATATGCTTCTGCGTTGTTTCTCGTAAATGCTGCTGCATTGCTCGTAAATACTGCTAATCCGCGCCAGACGATCATGGTGCCTGTTCTGGGGAAGATTCACCCGCACAGTGTCGCCTACCTTTAGTTCTTGGGAAGGACTAGGCGATGGTTTAGATTTTTCGTGTATTTCTGGTTCATTGCTGACAGGGCGATCGCCTGAACTCAATCTTTCCTGAGAATCCAAGGGATCTACCTCATCCGTTCCTGTTGGTGCAACCAAGTTGTCTACTTGTGAAATTTGAGTATTATTGCTTGACTCATCCATTAATGGATTGCTGGATTTTTCAGCAATAGTGTCAATGATTTTGTCAGCAGTGTCATTGACAGCATTGACACTAGATAACGACGTAGTCGTAAAGCTTTCAGGGATTTTGTCAATGGTGTCAATGCTGTCAATGATTTTTTGATTTTTTTCATTAACACTACCATTGACGGTACCATTGACAGTTTGGTTAGTTAATCCAGTTGGGGTGCTGTCATTGACAGTTGGGTTAGTTAATCCATTTTCTTGATCGTTTAATGTTTTTTTCAAAAAATCATTGACACCATTGACACCATTGACAATTTGGCTGAAACTACTACTGGTTGGTTGTTTAAAGGTGTCAATGACATCATTGACACTGTCAATGAAATCATTGACACTACCATTGACAGTTGTTTTTTGTGGACTAAAGACCCAAGAAGCCTTAACCTTTCCCAGAACCCCATAGCCCATTGCTTCCAACTCTCTAAAATTGTCAATGGCTTGAGCATTAGTTTTGACAACGTTGACGCTCCTGACCACTTCCCTTGCGGTTAGCTTCCCTTTTGATTGAGCCAGCTTTATAATTTTGGCAAGTAACTCTGACAGTTCCCCTTTATCCGCTCGACTATCGGCGTGAATTGCTTTGATTTGCCCAGTATAAAAATCAGCTAAGGCGATCGCCTTATTCATCGTCTCTAGGGAAATTTCATTCCCCACAAAAGCCGTTACACTGCCGTTAACAGCCGTTTCTATTGCGTGAAGATTCAATGCCAACCTACCGATAGTACCTTCCAGCTTTGAATAGACTGCTCTCATTCCTTGCTGCGGGTGACTAACTCGTTTCCGTTCAAGTTCGTCATAAACTTCTTGGTAGCGTTTAAAAGCCGCAGGTGAAAGTTTGTACTGAATAAGTGGTAGCGAGGTAACGCGACGATAGATGCCTGAGAGCAATTCATTAAGATTGACATCAGAACTTGCATCAGGTAATTGCGAAGCAGCTAATGGCTGGTTTACAAAAAGAAATCTTGCCCAATGCCCATCACCGTCTTTTAAGTCTTTTGTATGCTCTTTCAACACTTCGGGTTGGATGCCCCCAAAGATAGAAACATAAATACGCTCTACATCAATTTTTAAACCACCTGCGCGTAAGACAGTCGAACCCGTGCCGTCGTAGTAAGACAACAAATCCTGGCGATCGCTACCTTTTCCCCCTCTGTACTGATTGGATGAGTTGAACAAACCAGCCAATTCGTCAACTAGGGCGAACATTGCTTTATCAGGTGTTTCTTGGGCTTGGGCTTGGATCCCTTCCCCAGTAGAATTAGTAAAGAAATAAACGGGACTACCTGGTTTTTTAGGCTTAGAACTCTCCTTTGGTGCTTTTTCCCATTCAGCTAAGTCGTTTTCATACTGAGCTAAAGCTTGTTCATACCTCTGCTTGGCTTCGTTCTGTAGGATTCGGAGAGGTTTTTTAATCAACGTCCTATATACGGGTGACTTTTTCTGCCCACTTTCACCGACCAGAGCAGAGAATAAGATAGGTGGCACGGAAAAATCCATACCCTTGTGGATCATCAGATCTGTCCCTACTGGGTGTAAAGTTGATATTGTCGTCAAAATGGCGGTGATTGCCACCGACTGAGGAATGCTCAACCATCTACACCACTGCTTAATTGGTGTAGCCAACTGCTCAGGCAGAAACTGAGTCAAATCCAGGGAATCGTCCTTGATGGAAAGCAATTCAGTCACCTCTTGCTTCCGTTCATCTCGGCTTTCTTCTACTTCTAAATCTTGGCGTAGAAGTTGAGCGATCGCATCGATTTCTCTTGGCTGATTATTAGTTTGCTTCGCGAGTTCTAATAACGCGGTTTTTTCATCGGAAGACTTCAGCCCACGGGAGATAATTTCTAGAATCCTTTCTCGTAGGGGAACCTCAGCAGCTGCTTTAAGTTGAGTAACCTTGTTTTGGGTGGTGCTCGGAAGAAATCTTTGCTGTCGTCGCTGCCAGGACCTGACACAGTTCTCAATCGCATCGTCGGTGAGGGTTGCCGTAGGATTGTTACTTTGGGCTGATTTCCAAATCAAATCCGCTTCTTTGGAATCTATGGGGGGGGTACACCTAGCGCAGTAATTGTCAAACAATTGTCTTGGGTCGCCGCTAAAATATTTGCCTAAGTATTGCAACCGCGCAGCGGTACCAATAAGGTTACGCGCCAACGCTGCGCCTGTACTGTTTCGCCTGCCTTCGGGTTCGCCGTTGGCGATGAAATCTCGATCCATCACCCGTAAGCACTCGGAGAGTGGGATATCCTCACCCAGTGTCGTTGGTAAAACAGATGGTAGTATTTCCTTCTGGGGCGTGGGGATAATTGCCCTCAATTCATCAAAACTGTACTTAGTCCCACCGGCTGCAACGATTACCGATGGAAAAGCACCCTTTGAAGAGATATGGCTAGCCCCAGCCAAACGCATTACTCGGGATTGATTTTTTAATGATCTATCAGCAGCCGCGTATTCCAGTAAGTCTGTTTGTAGTGCTTTCCACTGTACGGGGTCTACTTGGTCATTGAAAACCCAGTAACTATGAATAGATTTTCCACCCGTATCCACTTGGAATGTTGGTTCTGGAAGGAAAAGCGATCGCCATAATTCTTTGGAGATTTCTTTATCTAAATCATCATGCTCGTAAAAGATTGCGCGACAAGAAATAACATCTTCGTCTTTCTGTCCGTGCCCATTAACAACGAAGTAAACGCCTCTTTCTTCTGCTTGCCACTGGGCAACGTACTTAATTAATTCATCCAAATTCTTTGTGGCAGCCTTACGCCCCCCGTCACTAGACGATCGCGAATCATCCGAAGGAAAGAAGGAACGTAGATAAACCGTATCGCCTTTTTTGTAATTGAGCAGTGCTAGTTGCTGAGCGACTAGTTCGCGGTTCAAGTAAATCTCGGGATTACGTGAAGCTATCATTACGCCACACCTCCAAGATTCTGAAGGTGAGCGAGTATTAAGACTGCTTCATCACCAACAATGTCGTATTCCTCAAGCATCACCATGCAATCGGTGAGTCTTTGTTGCTCGATTAATTGGTTCAGCTTGAGAGCGATCGCTTGAACGGAAAAAGATTTCTCAGAAACTAAAACCGACTGTTCGGTTTGCCCGAAAAATCCGGGGTATACTATAGATAAGCTTCGGAGCATAGGTACTATTTGGTTTATGACACCCCTACAGTTCCCAAAATCCGAAGATGCCCGTTCCCAGATGAAAATAATTTGAGATGCCCGTCTCTCGCTAACCCCTCGCGAATCCCACGCAGGGGTTTTGGCGTTCTGGGCGGTTTGGGCGATCGCGTCAAGAAATCTTTTTCCCAAATCTGCCAAATAGCTGATAAGATATTCGTAACATGTCGTCCCTGACATGCCATAATAACAATTATTCGCGCTCAAGCCCTCGCTACGTATGGTGTTTGCAGCGCGAATTTGTTTTGGGGCGATCGCCTCTTGGGGTGATATAGCACTTGAAGTTAAAAAAAACATGAAACAGTGTCCTTCGCATTGAGTTTGTGGAACTCTCCGCCTCTGGACAAAGCACTGCTTTCATAAAACTTTATATTACGGGGGGTTACACGTTGTTTTTTTATTTTGTAACCCGGAGAGGATGAAATACTTGATTGTCTACGATCCTCATGCCATAATAACGGACATTGGAAACGGGTGTACACCCGATTACAATAGAAATTAAATTAAGCGTTTTTAGAAAGAAAGTGCTTCGTCTTTGGCGAAGTCTTTTTTTTGGTTAGCTTACCGGGACAGCGATACAAGTGTTGTTATATTTTTGTTCCGGATGCAGCCCATCTTAGTATAAATGCACTGGGATACGCAAGGGGCGATCGCAGATTTCTGGAAGTTTTTCTGTGTCTACTTTTCGCGGGTTGCCAGTGAAACAGTACTCTGTGGAAAAGTAGCGATCGCTGCCCGGTTTTCCCACAGGTTTCCTTGGCATAATTTTGCGAATCCTCATACTCAGCAAGCATTTCGAGTAAATTAGCTCTTCTAACACGATAAGAGAATACTTGGTTGCTTCTGTTGACATTACTTGTGAGAGCGGAACTTCGGATTAGCGAAAGGAATGTCAACTACCCTCGTCAACGATTTCTAGCTGTGCGAACTCTTCTGGAGTCATCGGCGAATACTCTTTTTTTAGCAACTGCTGCCACATCTCTTTAAAAGCAATACCTCTTTTATCAGCAAGGTATTGCACCATCGCATTACGCCTCGCCTCTCTTTCTTGAAGCTTTGAACTGAGCAACGATGCTGCCTCTGCTGATTTGGCACGGTTTTTCAAAACAGATTCTATCTCTAAGCAATCATCGTAGTATTCACCTAAGTAATTTATGTATTGCCGGTCAGTTGCCTTTGGCATATTTTCTAAAAAATATTCTTACTCTTTCTATGATGCACTACATGAGTCTGATGTGGGTCTACTTTGAGTATAAGTTGTGATAATTGAAGTGCAGCAACCCCATAACATCATTAAATGACTCAAATACGCCCCAAATTAGACTCAAGTGATATATTAGATTCATAAGCAAAACGCAGCCAGCGCAGGCAGGAGAAGGAATTCCCCGTTGTGCTGGTCAACTTTTCTTTGAACCTTGATAATTGAATCTTTTCTTATCGAAAGAAATCCCAGCAGATTACGGGACAAATGGAACACAGAAACGACATTGCGGACGTGGAACACTGCTGGCGGTAGAGGAAGAAAACCAACCCCTCGGTTGGATGCAGCTAATAGCACGGCTGCACCAGCCAACGGTAATTTACATGAGTTACACAAAAATTAAGCAAATTCTTTTGGATTTGGAAGTATCCCCACACATGACTTTTGTTCAGCGAGCGGAGCTTCAACAAATTTTTGAATCTAAGCTAAAAACCTCTGAACATACAAGAGTTCTAGTTCGTACAGAACGCGAGCAACTAGCTTCTTTATTGGAGCTTTTAGCAGCGATCGCCAGAGGAAACGACGACGAGAATACTCTTCGGAGTTTCTTACAAATTATCTTAAAACTTGCGCATGGACAAAATTCTATTCCTGAATTAGAAATTGAAATCGATGAAGCTAACAAAACCGCGTGACCCTGCCTTTGAGGGATCAGAAAAGATTATCTCAATAGTTCGGGAGTTGAAAGGACGAGAGAGTGCTGCCGACTTCTCCCGCCGATTAGGAATAAGGGGAACCACTTTAGGGCGAGTTCTTAGAGGCGAGGCATTGCCCACGTTGCAAGTTCTTTCTGTAATTGCTCAAAATTCTCCGTATACCATTGGGCAATTAGCGGCGATCGCCTGCAATGAGCCTGTAGAAGATATTGTTGTTGCCCAAAACCCAACCCAGGCATTGAAATTAATTTCTCACTTTGACAACAATCAGCTAGTGGAATTAATGGAGATGATTTTTGAAAAGCAAATAGCAAAAAATAACCGAAAAGGAGTTCTTTTGAAGCTATTAAGTGTTTTAGCAGGTTGACCCCATGACACAAGCAAGAGTGGCTTTTTTGCTTTCTCTCCCCGAGGGGGAACTAAATCATGAATGCCTTGTTTCGGGAGTCCCCCAAAAAGGCGACATCGTATTTATCGAACAAATAAGTGGCAAGCCTTACGCTAGTGCGATCGCCCAAGTAAAAGAAATCGCGTTAGTAGTCAATGTCGAGGAAGTAACTACTTTTTACGCCGTTCAACTGGAGTTATTGCATACGATGCCCATCAAAACTGCGTACGAAGTTGTTCGCCGAATGTAAATAAACCGAACTTCGTTCCGCTTCGCTAACGCCAAACTCCGACAAATATCATCTACTACACCACAATACGTAAAATGCTACGCACTCAAAAGGAAAACCGCAATGTTCATCATCGAAAAAACTGTAACAAATCTTAAAAAAGTGTTGGAGATAATCCCAAATCTGCACTACGAGGGGCTTGCATCTCTGCTTCATGCGACCGCCGACGCTATCCGCCAAGAGACTTCTCTGGGTGACGCACTAGAGGAGCTAGGAGTAGACGTAGAGGGCATCACAGACTACAGCTACGGGCTACGGCATGATGTGCAAGATATATATTCTGAGAAAGAACTGATTGCGATCGCCTCTGCTTGCACTGCACATTTAATGAAAGCGTATGGTTGCGGTTGCTAAAAAATATCGCAAGTGTCACATAGAATTTGTGCTTACACTCTCAGTACAGTTTTTAAAAAAGCACACTAAAAAACCAGTGCAGTAATCACATCAAAAAAGGCTGTTGCGGCGTGACGAAGTACAGAAAAAGGGTGTTTTACCGGGCAACAAGAATTGCTGTTGCGATCGCCCTAAAACGCTGCAAGGTTTTAGGGACACTAATTGCGGCTTCTACTATTTTCTATTGCGGGGGTTTGCGGGGTGTTGCGATCGCCTTTTTACTTATTGCAGCCTCGCTAAAAACATTACAGTCCTTGTAGCAAGCCGGTTGCAGCTTGTTGCGAACAGCAAAAAAGCTTCTTAGCCCCTGACTACCACTTAATCCCACGACGTACTTTACACCACAGTATACGGAACATTTTGCAGTGTGCCAGTTGCGACAAAAATAAACCACTAGTTTTAAAAACAGAGGAAATATGGCTAGAAAGAAAAGCTCAGACGACCTAGAGCAAAATAACGCCCAAGCAAAGCCTGTATTGACCCCCGATACAGAAGCTGTCGTCCCGGCTGACAATGACTTTGACGACATTCAGGGTGAGGATTTGGCTAAGCCAGAAGACAAGGCAATTAGCGATCGTATTGAAGAAACAATACCATTCAATCCTGAATCAGAGACTTCTCGTGTAAACCAAACGGGTGTAGTGGATTCGGAATCTGGGAGCCTCCAAAATATAGAGTCTCCGCCAGCAGAACCAAAGCCCAAAAAACAGCGCGTAACTATTCCTAAAAAGGAGATAACTATTATCCTTGACGGTGGTCGCAGTCGCATCAAGGTGTTGCTTATTGTTGACGGGCACGTAACATCGAACCTTGTAATTGATTCCGTTGTTTGCCAGACAGATGCTCCTAGCTTTGGTGAACAGGGTTCATTTAGTATGAGTCGCGGTAAAGACGAGGAGAAGAAAGACCTTATTGAGCATTGGGTGGTAGGGTCCAGCGCCAAACTTCAGGGCAAGCCGTTCATTGCTATGTCTGACGGGGATAATCACAAAATTAATTATTTTCCAATTCTTGCCCTTGGTGCGATCGCATCCCTCCCAAATCTCCACGATTTATCCACTGGCTCTAACGAAAAATCTCGCTCACTGTCGATCAAGCTCATAACCTTAAGCCTTGCTAATCCTTTGGATTTAAAAGCAGGGATTGGAAGTTGCAAGTGGATAAAAGTAGACGGTATTAAGTACTCTCTATCTTTTTCTAAAACAGCATTGAACTACCCAGAAGGCTATGGTGCCAGTCTTTATGCGAAAGATAAAGGGTCAACAGTTTACACTCTTGATGTTGGGTTTGGTACAGCCTGCGTTAGCCAATATAACAATCAAGGGAAATTGCCTAAGCGAGTAAGCCATAAGCCAAACGGCGGCGGCGGAATTTCCACACTGATTCGAGAGTTTGCGGAAAGTGTTGCCAGCGGTGATAGTTCTAATCTTATTAAGCCATCGCAGCTGAGAGAAATTCTGGAGTCTTCAACGTTTACCGATGGAAAAGTGACTGCGATCGCCCCTGACGGAAGAGAAATAGGATCTGCTCTTGAATCGGCTATCCGTAATTGGATAAAAGATACCCCCCTGACATTCGCATTAGAAGGCTTATCAACGGTTGGACGCAAAAACCCTATTGTTCTTTGTGGTGGCGGTTTTGAGGTTCCTGCCGTGCATCAGTACGTAAAGGATGCGCTTATGCAGTCCAGCATTCCCGAAACTAACTTGATTCTCCCTCCTAATCCAGGATTAATTGCTCTTTCTGAAATGACCAAAATCTACACACAAAACAATGCCTGAAATAAAACGAATAAACTACAACGTTCCAGTTGACTTGGTTGAGCACATCCACTTGTTTGCCGCTGAAGACGGAGCAAACGTTCGATACTGGCTTCGCAAAGTATTAGAAAAAGCCATCAACGAGCGTTTAACGAAAAGTGCTTCTTGAAGAAAAAAGCCGGACAAACTCCGGCTGACTACAGCAATTATTTATCAGTAAAAACAATGCTATCAATTTACCAATCCGAAAAAGTAGCGATCGCCCAAAAGCTTCTCCAAGAAGTCAAATGCGAGGTTAAAGAGAAGGATCTGTCTAAGGAGATTTTGCTAGGAGATGCAATCGCCACCATTGAAGAAATCATTCAGCAAGATTTACCAGAAGGATACATAATCCCGAAGCCAAAAGTTGAGGCTTGGGAATATCGACCGACTACAGGCGATCGTATTCTAGAAATTTTAAGCTGGATTGCTGGGCTTTCACTGTTATCCTCTGCGCTGTCTGCTTGCTTGTCACTTGGCGCTTTTGGAATTTCGGAATTCAAAATAGCTTCAGGCTTGAAAGATAACAATAACTATGCTGCTGAGTGTAGAGGTTATAGAGGGCTGAGTTTTACGTTCTTGGCGATCGCACTCACAGGCGGCATGCTCGGTTCAGTTGTTGGCGATGCCGTAAATAAGGGGGATAAGTGATGTACGCATTAAATCGTCTTTCGCCCAACAAAAAATACCTAATATCAAACCATCCTGGACAATGGCACTTCTCACGGGTCGCAGGTGATTACGCCAACTTTTATCGGTTTGCCTACAACAACAAAAGACTAACCATCCGACTGTCGTTGACGCAAGTCCAGCTAATGGTGTGGGAACAAGTTCAGATTAATCTATCAAACCTAGAAGCCTTTAAAGGAGAGTGACCGTATGCACCCAATTACATTTTTTATGCAAGACGCCACAATTAACGCACTAGCAGAACGTTTTGGATGTTATTTGGATCAACTTGACCGTTCCCAAAAAATTCAGATTCGAGTACTTCTTACTAATTTCCTGCTAGGTCAAGACCAGATGGGTTCTGACTACACGATAGGTGATGCTTGGCAGGATTCCTCACTGCATCTTCTGACTTCTGATGACGACGTGGTGGAGGTAGCTGACATCTTGGTGGAATTAACTATTCCCCAAGCCGAGGCACTGTTATCATTTCTTGCTGAACAATGCACCGTTGGAAATAGTCGGTTGAAAACTCCCATAGAAATCGCCACAGAGACTTTTGTTGGACTTGGCGTACCGGAGCAATTAGCAACTACAGCAGCAATTATTCTCAAGCAAGTTGATGGGACACGCGATCGCACTCCAGATGAGCAATCGACCATTAATCAGATACACCAAGTGATGACTGCGAGCATCAGGCAGCAGAGACAAGCGGAAGCAACTAATTAAACAACCACTGGGGAAGAGACTAACCCAGTCCACAAAGTTAGGAGAAAAATATGGACTTCACGGAAGATTCTGCCCCACAGTTTGATACTGAAAGTTACAAGATTGACCCTACACTCTACGAAATTAATACCTCCGAACCAGGTGAAGACCCTATTACTCGGAGTTTTGAGACAACGCCAGCTAACTGGGTATCGCGAACTTTTTTTAATGCACCCAGCAAGGAAGCACTAGTGGACCTTGACCGCGACTCCATTAAGCAGAGTGGAGACGCAGCTCAACGTGCCAGCCAGCAAGCCAAGTTTCTTAAAGGTTACCAGAAAGTTAATGAGCAAATGGTTGATAACAAGGTAGCTTCCGCCAAGCACATCCTTGCCATTATGCAAAAGCGCTATGACGGTGCTCAATCCCTCATGGAAGTTGCTAAAGACTTGCATCTTTCTGGTGTGGAGTTCAAATCATCACATCAACTTATCCAAGCGCAAACACAGTACGCAAGCCAAACAATCACAGCAGAAACTCAGAGCAGATTAATTTTGGCAAGGATTCAGTTTTTAAAAGATTTGGCGGCGATCGCAACCAATCACCAAGAAAAGCTCAAAGACAAACTTAAGCCCGAAGACGAGAACCAGTACAGTTTACGTGCTCAAATCTTCAGACAGATGGATGCAGAATATCTAAAATACCTGGGTGCTCTTGGAAAATACGGGACACCAGTACAGAACGCACTCACTGCACCAGCGAAACCGGTGTACGACACGGTTGTCCCCAAAGGTGGCGCGGTGGGTCAATTTAATACCGTTATGAGGAACGCTGCTGGCGTTTTTCGTAGAGTTCTAGGTTTGTAAATTTTATTCGGTGCAGCCAGTTACCCACTACTGCACCGATATTCACCACTACAGGAAAGCAAATGATGAACAATAACCAGTTTGATGCATTTATGGCTATATCGGGTACTGAACCACCCCAATCTGAAACAAAAGTACAAATACCACAACCTAAAGCTAGTGACAACTTTTTTGGTGCTCCAAGTTACAAGGGTGAGAACCAGCAGGATTTAACCGAAGATGAGCGACGGGCAGAGTCAGGCGATCGCAGTGACGTAGAAGAATTAAGCAGCAAGCAAAACCTCTCTAGTGGTATTGCATTTATTGGTAGTGGTCTTACTCTCACAATTGGGATTAGTTCAGTAGCCGGCACTACTGGCGCTGGTCTTGGTGTCGGTGTGGGCTTGGTAAGTTGTTTAATTTTTGGGAACGAAGCAGTCAGTGGCAAGAAATCGGGCATAGTCCGACTTGGTTGTATGACCGTAGGAACATGTTATGCGGGTTGCCAGTTATGGAACAGTTACAGCCAGAATAGCGCTGTGAGTGAGGTTAACCACAGCGTTGAACTGTATATGGTAAGGCAACCTCAAAGCAACATTTCACTAGGTCAACTGGCAACTTGGCTGATTTATGGAGTAGTGGCGATCGCCGTCGTCAAATTCCTTCTTGCTCCAAAAACCAAGAAGACCACCAACACGAACAACCCGCTTAACTTTTAAAAACTATGCAAGCCGATAATTTTAACGAAGAAAACCGGGAAAGATTAGAGCGGTTGCTCTCGCACCCGGAAAGTGCAGAATATCTCACTGAGGCATTAAGTAAGGCGATCGTCTCCGAACAGAAAACACCAGTAGACGAGAGTAAACCAGAGGTAAACCAGAAACTGGAACCAGTCCAGAATGACGCTGCCATCAACATTACCCGTCACTTCATGATTAGTGGCGGGTTACTTGCAGGTGTGCTGTTGCTTGCGGCTGCTGTTGCCACTCCACTGCGCGACACTTTTACGGTTTGTTTTAATCCTGCGCCCGTCCCTAACACCTCAAAGTGCTTAGGGGTAAAAACATACACCATTGACCAAGACCATCTAGAACGGCTGGTTAACCATCCATCTTTAGTGGTTGTGCCTGAGAAAAGAGGGAATCCGGCGATCGCTGTGACGTTGGCATTATTCGGAACTGCTTTTGCTGGGGGTTCTGGGTTTATCGCCAAACAGGCATTGAAGGAAAAAACTGAGGCAATACCAGTTAACCGCACAAATCGGAGAACGGCATGGACGGCAACCAAACTGGAAGCCGACAAAGTTGTTAAACAGCGTTATCAGGATTTATCACAAGGGTTTGCGATCGCTACCAACACAAATCAACATGCACTAGCAGCTGCTGATACCCTCAACGAATTCGCCCAAATCCAACAGTTGATTGCAAAGCTTGAACCACAAGAGCGTGAGCTATTCTTTCAGCACTTGGCACTGAAAGAACAACGTGAGTTAATGCAGCAACAAGCCCAAATTTAATCACAGCAAGCACAAAGCCCATTCGCTGCATTATTTGGTGGCGTTTCTGGACAAGCAGCACTACCAGATAGCAGCGGTATAACCGGTATCGAACAAGCAAAAGAGATGGGACAATCCATCATCAGGTCAATGGCTGCGAGCATTAAGTCAAAGGTGGTAGTTGCACCCTCAAGATCTGGCAAGACGACCATCTTATATCTGTATTACGATGCAATGTTTGATCGCTATCCAAAAACTGAGGTGTTCGCGATCGCTGACAAGCGCGAAATGATACACCAAAAGATTCCAGTTGCTAACTATGCTTTCTGCGATGGGGAAACATTCAAAGGTGATGGTTTGAAAATGCTTAACAAGGTCTACAGCATTTACCAGGACAGAGCTAAGTTGCCGGAATCAGAACGGGATGTTATAGCCCAAACTCACCCTGTACGACTTGCCTTAATTGATTGGCTGGCAACTTGGTCAACAGTAAGAAAAAAAGAACCAGTAGTAGCTGACAAAGTGAACAGTCAGTTAATCGGACTGATTACAAAAGGTGCGAGTTGTGGAGTTTGTGTGGACATTGATACCCACAGCGCCACAGTGGAAGCCTTGGGCATTGACGCAAGTACTCGTGAATCGTTGGACTTTGTGGCGATCGCTTATTGTCAGCCGAATGACAAAGGTGACTTAGATCGCATTTCCGATGGTCTGGGACTACTACCCAAAGTTGTAAGCAAAGCTTTGATTGTTCCCGATAAAAGCGATCGCACTAGATTAGGAAGTGAGTTTACCAGGCTACGGGATGCTTTGCTGAAAGGTGAATTCAATTCCAGCATCATTTTTACTACCACTGGAGGCAACAGAATCGGCATCACACCACAGTTTGAGCGTAAGTCGTTAGGTGATTTGTCTCTTGAAACTGAAGAAGTAGAGGTGGAAGAGGAACCAATAGAAGTTGAGGAAGAGGAGGAAAAAGAGCAAGATATCAGCTTTTACTTGGTTGATGCGGCTCGGACCATTAAGCAATACCTTGCTTTGAGAGAAAGACAGCAGGCTACATTCAAGCTTATTCGCAGTCAAAAGGCGATCGCATTACTTTGGAGGAAATCGCCTACAGCTTTAGCGCGGCTTGCAATTGATTTTCTAATTTCGCAAGAGATAATTGAGCGCATTGAGGAAAACGACCCAGTTTTAGGAATAAAAGTAGATGTACCGGAGGATAGGCGAGTGTATCGCCTAATTGCCGGATAATTGCAAACCCTCGGCGAACATGATGTTGTTATCGGGGGTTTCACACAAAGACATGATGACTTATAGCGGTTCAGGGCGATCGCCCAATAAGTCAGAATCTGGGTGAGGACTGTCCCGACGTTTTCGTCTTTACCTCCTCGCCGTCGCCAAGATCCGCAATCGCATCCTCAACCCGAACTCTGCATTCGCCCGTTAGTCGTCCGTCCTTTATGTCTATTTCTAGCAGCATTTTGAAAAAGGCAAGCAGATCAGCGTTGGAAGAAATTGAATGACTTTTCGTTAGTCGGAGTTTTCTAAATTCATTAATAAAACGATCTAAGGCTTCCTTAACTATTTTGAATTTTGGCGACTGTTTTCCCAGACCATAGTTAGCTTGTAATTCATCCAAAAGGCGATCGCGAATAACCAGCAATCTTTGTCTGTCGCACGTTCCCTCTACTACCGCTGGTTTTTGTTCTTCGTCGCGCCTGACCGATTCGGGTATAGCGATCAGGCTGATGGCTTTTCCGGCGTCAGTAGACTTAATACCTGTTCAAGCTTCTTTTCCATTGCCTCTAGCTTTTCTTCTGTTGGCATTTTGCGAGAGGCACTTTCCAGCGATTCTTCGACGAGACGTTTGGCAACCAGAGAAATAGATTTCTCTTCACCCTGCAAGCTTTCTAATTTTAAAGCGATATCATCAGTAACTTTAAAGGAAACTAGCTTCATTTGGTAAACCAGGTTAACTGTCCTTATCCTACAAAATCCAGTTAACCTCGTCAACTACAGGAGTTAACTCAGTCAACGCATTGTAAATCATAGCTTTATACTTTTCTTTTAAACTTCATCATTTCTTTTAGTAAACCAGGTTAACTAAAAGGTTAACCTGGTTTACTATTAAATAAGTTAACTAAGTCAACCGGAGGTGAGGACAATGAAACTGGTAGAAAAAAAGATGGCAGAACTTAAAGCACACGCCTATCAACTAGCCAAGCAGATTACAGGACGCACCGTCAGCCAAACAAAGCACCTCAAGAAGTGGCTACACCACGGTTTGGATTTTAGACGTAAATCTTCATGGTTAGAGGCGATCGCCATTCTAGAATCTATCCTTGCCCGTAACGTTGTTCCTCTCCTCCTCGCCGCATAAATGTAAAGAAGGAATGACTATCATGCAAGACGCTCTAACCGCCGCAACAATCGCTATCCCCGCACTTTTCGCTACTTTAATGTTGTTGGATTTTATCGACGGATTGAGAAAATTAGCGATCGCCTCTCAAGAAGAAAAATCACCCGCAGTACAAATAATCGAAACCCCTATCGATTGGGAACTGCCACACAAAAGCCTTGTGGTTGACCCGTGGCTGTCTGCACCTCGCGATACGCCTTGTATAGAAAATCTTCTGCACACACCTCTATACCAATGGTCCTCCCTTCCAATGCTGCCACCTGCCAAAGAATTGGTTGCTGTGTTGCCAGGGAAGGCGAAGAAAACACGAAATGCAGCGCCAGCAGCAACCCCAACAACCAAACGACGCTCTCGCAAAGCGGCTTGATTGAATAAAAAGGGTAGGCGTGACCTACCCAAAAAACAAAGTTTTCTCTCTGACAGGAATTAAATCATGTTTGACACCCAAATTAACTCCCTCGAAAATCAAATCGCTGAAATTACCGCTCGTCTCACGAAGTTCCGCTCTGTGGAATCCGAATTTAAATTAGTCGCACAGGCGATCGCCCAACTCCAGGAAAATGCAAATCAATTGTCATTAGAGTCTGGGGATTACCTTCGTGGCGAATTGGCGAAATTAATCGGGAGTGCGTCCGAGTGCGATCGCACAACCTCAAACAGCGATATCCCAAAAAAAGACGATCGCCTTTTTTCTGAAAATGGTGAAAAAGCGATCGCCTCCGAGCCTGAAATTACACCCGTCCTTTCCTCCGAAGAACTCGATTTGGTGAGTGGGGAAGAACTAGAGAAAGATGTAAAATTCCTTTCGGGATTGGACGAGGAATATATCCCCAAAGGCGATCGCCCTACCGCTATCATCGAATTCCTTGATGAGGAAACCCGATATCTTGCGATGATTGACGACGAACCTACCCCCGTCGCTGTTGCGGACAATCAATGGGATCTAATAGATGCAATTGAATCAGTGAAATGCTACGATTCCGCAGCAGAGATTGCTGAAGCACTTGCTGATGAAGATGAGGTGGATACCCATTTAATGGCGATCGCCTCTATACTAGATTGCTGTCACCAAAATGAACTTGCTGGTCGGGTGTGGTTTTTCGTCCAAAACGTCCCTGCGGAATTTGACGATCGCATCCTGGGCTACCTTCCAAAATCTATTCGCCCAGAGTGGGATAAACAGCGCACCTTTATGGAAGAAGAAGTTTTGGCACGCCAATCAAATTTTCCCCGGCAAGTGGAGACGCCTATGAATCTTGTTATTCGAGATTTGGTAGAAACCCCGCTAGGAATGATTGGGCATATCACTGATATCCGCTTCAATGCCCAGCAAGGAGGACGCATAGCTACAGTGAGTCTCCCAAACGATAGTATTAGCGAATTCGATATTACCCACTTGCGCTACATCGGCAAATATCAGCCGAAAACAGAATTCAAAGTAAATGATTCAGTTGTAACTCCGAAGGGCGAAGTTGTTAACGTGATTCAGGTTGAGGATATTGGGGGAAGAATTTACTTGGAAGTGCAATCGCCCTCCGGTGCAAAAGAAACGTATTACCACAGCGATGTTAAGGCGGCGCCAGTGGAAACAGTCGGAACGATACCCGCACCCGCCGCAGCAGCCACAGCGAAAAAAACCCGCAAGCCTAAAGCTAAGCAGGCTACAGCATCAGAGGTTTTGCGGTGCAAGAATTGGGAACAGATTAGAGCGATCGCAAACAATGACCCCAAGTTGATCAAAGAAGCAGCCACATCTGCACATACAAAAGCTGAAAAAGAACTGATCGAACATTTGCCCGAACTGATACGGGATTGGTGTTTAGAAAACCGCAATTTTGATGATCTGGACTGGCTGCCCAGTTACGTCGTGCAACGAGTGCGGGTTTTGCTAAGCGCTCCTAGTACTACAGCTTAAATCCCAGTTGGTTAGAGGATGTTGGGGAGTTGGACTCCCTAACATTATAGTTTTAAGGCGATCGCGCAAGCATAGACGGCACTTCCACCAGTTGGGACGAGGCGCTATGGGAGATAGTCAATGGAGAAGAATGAAACAGGCATAGCTGCTGGAAGCAGAACTAGCTTAGGTACAAATCCTGTCTTTCGATGGAGATTCCTCGTTGGTCATAATTTTAAGTAAGTATAAATATTCTGGGACTTACGCATTGACAAAAATCTGATTATGTAAGTCAGACTAATTTGCTGCCCAACATCTTTAGTTAGGGCAAGCAAAATCAACTTATGCATGAGTGAGATCAAAATGGTAAGGGGTTTTGAATTGATCTAACAAAGCACTATTTTCTTTTCCTCTATTGACAATATTGCACTCTACCCCCTCCTAAAAACGGGGTCTTAAAACTCTTCATGAGTGCGCAAATATGCATTATCTGGCATCGCCCAACGACACCACGAATTACAGAAACAAGCCCTTTCCAGAATCGCCTGGGAGAGGGCTTGTTTTTGCAGCAAACGATGGGGAATTAAAAGTCCAGATATAAAAGATTCTTCTATAAATAGTACGTGTTCTTATTATACTCCGCAGAGAAAAAGAGCGTTACTATCAATGTTGAAGAATAATCAACAGGGTGTTCTACAGAAAACTAAAAGTAACAATACTTACTTGGTTTACTTAATCTAGTCAAGGAGACTTCCATGATAAAAGATTTACTGTTTTACCTGTCAATTTTCTTCGGTTATCGCACTGAGCGAGTCGTTAACATAGTTTGGAGGCTTGATGATCCTGATGAGACAGGGTATTCCACTAATTCTGTTTTTAGAGCAAACGATTACCGACATGAAAGAGATTTGTTGAGTAAAAATACTTCAACCATTGAAACAAGCGCAGCGATCGCGTCACCCCTGACTTGCCAATTAGACCGAATGAGCTATGAGCATGGATGCTACACCGTTTTTTAGCGCTAAAACACACAAACTGGAGCGCAGATTAAACAACGGTCAGTAGTTGCTTAGGTTGGCTGAAAAATAGGACTACACTATAATAAAGACCCCTCAACCATAATACGGGAAAGGAGATCTTCATTAAATTAAAAGCAAAAGCACTTTACTCAGCAGAAGGCGAAAGAAGAATCGCTATCAAATACTCTAACCGTTTCTTCACTTCGTTTTCTGCATCCTTAGACCACCGGTAGATGTAGAAAGGTAAAACTTCAATCGCATCAACGACCTTATCTTTTTTCAGGTACTTAAGATGTCGGTTGATACTACCTGTGGGCAAGCCATTTACTTCAGCTATTTGCGCAACGCTTATCCAACCTTTTGCAGATTTAACAGCCATGCAGGTTGCGAGAAGTTTCCTGGTTTCTTTCATGTTTAACCCTCTATGTTTTCTGAGTAGAAAATTAGTCGGGTTGAGTTGTGTCGGGATGAACCATGATCTAATAAAGAGTCATGGTATGAATCGAGAAGAATGAGTTAATACTAGCATTCTTTACGACACTATCCCTTATAAAAATATCTTATGTTCTCACTCAAAACCGTGAGGGCTTTCTTATGGGTTGTTTTTGGGTTGTGACTTGCTGGGAACTCAGATTATCGGCAACTCGTCTAAATAAATAACAATGGGTGCACCGTTCTGCACCCATGACTGAATATCTTCAACTACAAATATTATGGCACTAAGCAAATTAGATGACCTAGCTGCAGTGCTAGCGTCCTTACCACCAGAAAAACAAGGTGAAATTCTAGCACAGGCTATGGTTACAGCAGCAATTGTCAAGGAAACGATAAAACCACCAAAGAAGACCGGAGCCGAAACTACCAGTGACCTCATGAGCAACTGGCTGGAGAAGAAATCTGAGGGCACCGCCAGGGCTTACAAAAACGATATTGACTCATTCATACATTGGCTGCAAGCGGAAAAGAAGACCAACGCCTACAAACAAGTTGATAATGACTTGTGGATTTGGGATTTGAATGATGAACAGCGCCTAAACCTCCTCGATCTAACCAAATTGATGGTTGATGACTGCGATCGCTACCTAAAATATTTATCCAAAAAAGAATCTGATAACATAATTACCCGTAGTACTGTTCGCCGTCGCATCGCTGCTGTTAAGTCATTTCTTCAGTACGCTCAAGATTCAGGATTTACCGTTTATAACGTTGCTTCCGCAACCAAGATGCCCCCAGCCAGGAAAACTACGGAAGACCGAATACTATCGGTAAGTGACGTTGGCGCTATCTTGAGCGAAACGCGGAAGGCAGTAAAGGACGCTCAAACCGAGTTTGTAAAAAAACAAGCGATTCGTGACTGGCTGATTATTAAGCTACTTTATATTGGAGCGTTTCGAGTGAGTGAAGTAGCTACTCTCAGTTGGGAGCAAATCAAGGTTACAGAATCAGGTAATGGAAGCATCAAAGTTGTAGGAAAGGGCGACAAAGAGCGAGTAGTTGTCATTCCTGCTAGTCAGCTAGTCCATCTGCAAACATCCAGAGAAAGTAACAGCCCAGATGAACCGGTTTTCAAGTCACGTGAAAGTAGCAAGGGAATAAAAGCTGTAAGCGATCGCACCATTCGAGAAATTGTGGCTAAATACGCAAAACTTGCAAAACTCGACAGAATCCCTAGTCCCCATTGGTTTCGCCATTCTCATGCTACCCATGCACTCAACGGCGGTGCTCCTATCAAGGTAACAACGAAAACTTTGGGGCACGCTAGCGCTAGCACTACACTAGATAACTATGTTCATACAGGGGAAGAGGAAAGCAGCAGCTTTTTTCTAAACGCTGATTAGCCAATGAAAGGCAAAAGGCGATCGCTCTTGACGGCATCTAAAAGAACATCGCCTCCCTGGAAAGCATAATTTGAATTTACTGCGCCTAAAAGAAATAAGTTAAGTCTGTTCCGCCCTCCTTAGTCTCAATCTGAGGAGGGTTTATTTTTTTGAGACAGCAGATCAACTAGCTCCGGTTTTTTCTTCTTGCTGTAGCCGGGAATCCCTCGCTTTTTCGCCATATCTTTTAATTGTGTCAACGTCAGAGTGTCCAAGATAGCGACCTCTGTAATGACATCCGGCATTGGTTGAGGGCTTAGATAAAAAACTTCTTTCAGAGCATTTAGCTTATTTCCTTTAGTTATACCGCATTTAAGGGTCGTGATTGGCTCAAAAGTTTTCCAATACTTGCGTGGAGCTTCATCAATACGATTAGTAGCGATCGCAAGCTTTACACCTTTCAATTCACTATTTGGTTTTTCGATCAAGTACTGCAACGCCGACTGAATTTCATCTCTAGTTGCAGTCGATAGGTTAATTTTAGGTACGGATTCTCCAGCAAGAATTTTAGTTATTTGAGACGTGTGCTCGCTGAAATCAGCGATGATACACCATACTTTCTCCAGTCCGGCTTCCTCTACGACTGCGAAAATAAACGAATTGCCAATAACTTCGTACTGGTCTTCTCCAAGTTCTTTGACAATTACTGGTACCCAATTGCGTCCACCTGAAGAATTGAGCGCTTTTGCAGATGCTTTGATCAAAAACTCTGGTGCATCCGTACCTGTGCCTGGATTAATACTGTCTATTTCAAGACACATCAAATTCCCAACGTCACTTAAGCTCATTGCAAAAAATACTCCTTGGCTAATGCTAGATAATAATTGTATGCTGTAATATTTTTATACACAGACGGGATACGAGTAAAAGCAGCGCCTGCAATGTGGGCATAACTAGGCAAATTGAAAATGTAGCGATTCGGCTTTGCTTTACTGTGAAGGGAATAAAAGTACGGCGTTAAATCAAACGAATTGGTTTTATTCTTGATTGCCTGTTGGATAATTTCATCTAAAGCTTGATCAGCTGTAACTCGTGCTGCTTGAGTAATACTCTCTCCGTTAAAGAAAATAGGGAGCGCTACTGGTCCTCCATCTTTTCTGAGATCTTGGATCTCTGGAATAAATTGTTTTATAACAATTGCCGCATTCTGTAAAGAAAAGATGTTGTTGTGCTTTGTAGGAATTAAAACGACATCCGAAGCGCACAACGCGCTCTGGCTGAAGAACATCCAATTAGGGGGAGAGTCGATGAGAATGTAATCGTATGCGCTTTTAAACGGGTCAATCACCTGCTTCAGCTTAGTTACTCTGAAGACTTGCCGCAGTTTGTCTTGTCCTAACTCCGTCAATTTTTTGTCGCTTGGAATAACATCAAATGTTACTGTGTTACCTCCTTTCATTAGGTAGCTAAACCTGAACATTACCCCTGAAGGAAATGACGGACTCGGCTTACTGTCCAGCCAGGAATATAGTGCGTCTTCATTTAGTAGTTTTATATCTAGGGAGTTGGTTAAGTCCTGCTGGTTCGGGTCAAAGTCGAGAATTAATACTCTCTTTCCCAAAAATGCCAGCGTCGCAGCCAAATTTACCGTAGTCGTAGTTTTTCCCACACCACCTTTATTGTTGTAAATGGCCACAGTGAGCGCTCTTTGAGGAGTGTCAATCTTAGATTTGATAATTTCTACTATCTCGTAAAGATTGTCCGGAGTTATTTCTAGACAACGCGAAGACGGGTGAACTACTTTACCATGCTTCCTAAACAGTTGTATGTGGTTTGAGTTAGTAATGATTCCCCATTGGGCTGATTTGCTGTTCGACGCTAGCAGATAACGTTTTAACTGAGAAACGGTAGACTTGTACTGTGTGGAATTCTCACTTAAGTTAATATCTCTGCCCTTTAACTCAAGAAGCAGGTAAGGACTAGATTTGGTATTGATAAATACATCGTTGTCAATATTCTTCCTAACAGCATAGTCAACCGTATCCGCACCACTCCCAGTCGCAAACTGGGGGACTGTTTCAGTTATGTCATACCCTAAGGCTTTTAAGAATTCGGGAACAAATATACTGCCTACAATCGATTCCTGTGCATTAGCTGGTAGGCTAAGCAACACTTGTTTAAGCTGGTAATATTCCATAAAATAAGTTGATTACACAAGCACGAACCGTCAAACTAAATTGACGGTTCTGTTTTTAGTGTAGTCAACTATGATGTTAATTCCCGTATATGCTCGTATTGTCCCTGTGAATTGTTCATAAAGCAGATTGCCTGTTTTGTGAAACCTGATAATCTGAATCGGGCTATTCGCTTAAAACAATAGGTGCAGAACGGCGCACCTATACATCGATATTGCTTCTAAATCTATAAACTATTATGACAACAAACCAAATGACTTGCCAGGATGTGGCGATCGCCTTTTGACCTCAATCAAAAAAGGCGATCGCACCACGGGGGAATATTACAAAAAAAAGCAAGATAATGACTAAATCTAAAGTGACAGCTCTCCCCCTCGCAGAAACGCGGCAGAAAATCGAGTCGCTAGAATCCGAGATTAACAATCTACAGCAAGAACTTACACAATCGCAGGACGCCCTAAATCTAATACTAAATCCGCCAAGATTCGCGCCGGTGCAAGGACAACTGCCGTTCTTTGATAGGCTAAGCGGAATCCTGCAAGAATCCAAATCTGAGCAGGAAAGACTAGAGAAGGTAGAAGCAGCCCGAAAGGCGATCGCACAAACCAAACAATTGCTAGCACAGAAGCAGCAAGAGCTAGCTGCAGTCAAAGACGAGCTTGAAAGGCTGAAAGAAGAAGCCGTTTGGCAGGAGCGCTACGAGCCACTTGTTTCAGCCTTTCAACATGGTTACACCATGCCGTCTGCTCAAAGAGCTAAGATTGCGCAAGTGGAGGGATACCTACATAGTGCCGTGAAATTCTTTGAGGAGATGCAAGAAATTAAGAATTCGGATGCTCCAGAGATAAAGAAAAATTGGGAATTGAAACATCCTGGGCTTGGTTCTCTCAAAACAGCTCTTGCAACGCAGCAAGAAGAAGTCACCAAGCAGCAAGAGGAATTAGCTCAAGCCAAAAAGGTAAATCAAGAGCATTTTCGCAATTTCATCAAAAAACGGGTGGATGTCGAGGCTCCACTGCAAGCGCTTCTAATTTCCCAAGAGGCGTACTTCAAGGCTCGTGAGCAGTTTCTTGAGACGGTTGGTGATGGGGCAGCACTGGGTATCGACGTTAACGAATTAAAACAATCAAAAATTCCATTGGTTGCTTGCGTGCAAAGCAGAATCCAGATATCGAAGATACCTTCTCCTGAGTAAAAAGGCGATCGCCCTATCCGCCAAAAGCGACGGGATTAGGCAAGTTGCCACTACATGCAAGTAGTATACATAAATGCTTTGTAGGTAAAGGCTTTGACCAACCATCCATCACTGTTTGATGTATTACAAATAGAGGGGAAGGCGATCGCCCCAACTTCAAAAATACTGATTTATCAATTAAACTAAATCTTCTGGGGCAAGACTTTCAGCTTCTTGTTGCTTGAATTCTTTCTCGATTAGAGCAACCCCTCGCGAAATAATTTCTGCCTGTCGTTCAGATGCAACCCCTTCTGTGAGCAAAGTCTGCAACGCATCCAGAATTGCAGTATTTTTGCCTAGCACGCGGTCGAGAACCCATTTTGGGCATTGGCGACGTTCGATATGCTTTTTCTTGAAGGTTTCCCTTAAAACTTGCTTGACCGTACCGTCGGGGTCTTCAATGTTCCGGACGGTTTCGCCTGTGATTTCCCACTCGATTACGATGCCGTTGTACAAGTAATCGCTCAAGCACTTGCGAGCCTGCCGTTTGTCTGATTCAGGGCGATCGCGAGTATATTTCTCCCGTGCTGCTTCAATGGCTGCGTTAAACTCTGGATATTTTTTCAGCCACTGGTAAAAAGTATTCTTGCTAATCCCAGCTGCTTCAAAACCACAGACATCAGTGCCCTCAGAGGCAATCGCCTGACAAATGATTTCTGCTAATTCTTGTGAATACTTTTCCCTCATCTCTTTTTCCTATATCTGACACAAGAATACCCCCTCGCGTGCAATACTGTGCGAATCGTCACCGGAGTTAGGCGATCGCTATAAAACACAGGTTTACTTAAGAAACCAAGTGGTCACTGTGCCCACTTGGTTCTTTTCCCTGCTTTGATCAGAAAGGTTCGATGATTTCGCTTATTTCACATCGAATCCGAGAACGTTTCGCAGAGAAATTCACTACTGTATCACCTCCAAAGTGCTCTACCACAATACCTTCCAAGCCATATAAGGCGTGGAATTCGCCGCAACTCCCACCTGTGTGCTGAATTCTGCACCCTATGAAGAAATCTTCCAGCGTCAATGATGGCAGATCCGGACTGGAAGCCTTTATGGGTTCGGGTTGGTTTTGAGCGATCGCCCTTTCCTCCAATTCTTCAGTCATCCCTAACTGTTCTGGAGATTCTGTTTTCTCCTCCAAAGTCAAACTTGTTGGAACATCTTTTTGACCTGTGACAAGTTTTAACTTTGGTTTTTTTAATGATCCCGCTACAGGCTCAATAATTGCTTCAAGGTTCCAGACTTGGGTTTGCAGTAGTTCGACTGGCTGCTTTTCCATGTTTTTGAAGCGGTACCAGTACTCTAATTCTGCGTAAAGAAAGTATTCCTCGTTTGCTTCTGGGAGAAGATAAGCTTTTACACTCAGGATTCGACCATAAGTAGGAAAATCCATATCAAACGCCTGGAACCTCACCACTTGCCCCTCTTTTAGCCAATGTGGATATTTACGCGATGGTCCCGGCAAAGTACTTTTAGCGTTAAGTTCTAATACCCACACTTTTAGGAGATCGCGAATCTCCGAAGACAGTGACTTCGCCGATTCTCTCAATAGTTCTGGACTGAAAATCTCGCGTAGATCTTGAAGCATTTCCGAATCCTCGCAGGCTTGGAGCATCTCCGCTACGCTAATTATGTCTTCGTCAACTTGTGGCTCAGCAGTGACAACGGGAGAAAATTGTCCTTTGAATCATAATGTGGGAAAATTTTTGAACCATAAATTGGAAAAAAGTTAACGCAAATTTAGGCTTTTCGCGCCAATCACAAAATAAAACTTTGAATCAAATCATGAGATAGAGTTGAAAT
>JAHHGV010000078.1 GCA_019359695.1 Brasilonema angustatum HA4187-MV1 | reverse complement strand
ACTCCCCAAGATAGACCGATGTGGAAATAGGTTCTATATTCTCTCCAATAGTCTAAAGTCATTAATACTTGGTCTTCTAAACATATTTTTCCTGGTCTTCCAGGTTTCTGTTTGTTTTGGTTGTAGACACGGACTATTGCAACCATTTGTTCAAATGTCTCTGATTTGACACCACACAACCGTTTAAAATCCTCTGCTTTGAGAGCTTTAACTTGCTCGTATTTCATAAACAATACTTATCTTTTAGGGAGATTGCTCACCTGTAGCTGGTTAGCGATCGCCTTTTACAAGTCCCCATCTTACTCTAACAGGGACTTTTGCAAGAGGTCTAATGAAACCAGAAGCAGGGGAAGGTGGATAATGTCATTAAGTTTATTGAGATTAATTTCTAAAAACGAAGTAGCAGCCCGTAAATTATTAAACACACCTTGGTAAGCGGTCACAATCCGATTTGTCATGGTTCGGTTCTGATCTGCCACAAAGAACTTGTTGGTAAGCGTGCTAATCCTGACTTGATCTTCCGTATTACCCCGACTGACAAACGGAGTATTGTTGACATCAGCTACAGCAGGCAAGTGTTCCTTAGCTATTCCCAGTCTAGTCAGCACCTTACAAAAAACCCAACCTGCAAAGCGACTAGCACACAAAACCAGAATGTTCATTTGAGGATTGACATATTCAGCTAGAATCCTCGCGTAAGGTTCGATGTCTTGACCGCGACAACAAATCACCACGTTGAGTGGTAGTTTACCACCATTTAGTGCCGCCAACTCATGAATGTTATTGGAACAAGCTGCAATTAGATAACTTCCAGGAGAAACTGATCCAATTGAGTGAATGGTTCTTGTCTGAGCAACAATGGAAGAACGGCGAGAGAAAAGGTAAACAGCATATCCTTGAATACTCAAATAGGCAGCTGTCGCTAAGCCAATGTGTCCTCTCCCTACAACCAGATAGCTAGTCTGTAGCATATGCCAGTTTATCCGAACAGGAGATGTTCGTTCTCATGATCACAATTGTCTGGAAAACAAGATAAACAGTTGATTTCCTACTCAATCTTGCTTATACTTCGCAATGTAAGCTTTACTTGCGTATGTAAAATATTCTAGCATAAAGATTAGTAGGAGCGTGGAATGATCAATTCTCGGGCTGTGTGCAATGGGTGTTTGCGAAGTTTCTTGGTGATTGTTTGCGTCGGTTTTGGTAGTAACCTAGTCAAGCAAAAGCCAACTCTTGGACAGTCGGTAGTGAATAAACAAGCGATCGCAAGGCTCCCTGCTGGAGCATCGCCCTTGGCGGCTTCTAAAGGAGTATCGCAAACACCCATATCAGAAGTTCGCCAACTTAATTCTATAGAACGTCCCCTCACAAACACATCATATTTATTGAAGATCAACAAACAGCAGAACTTGATCGCTCAACTCAATCAACCCACAACAGATGTAGCCTCAGTGACAGACGTGAAAATCAAGACTACTGATAAGGGGATAGAGTTAATTTTAGTCACGGCTAATTCCCAGAAATTGCAATTTTCACCCAAGACAGAGGGTAACTCCTACATTGTAGATATTCCCAATGCCAAGTTACAGCTTGCCAGTGGAGAGAGTTTCCGACGCTCAAAGCCAGTAGCAGGAATTACTGAGTTAATAGTTGCAAATACTGCTAATAACACCCTGCGATTGACGATTGTGGGAAACCAGAGTCCGCCACAGGTGGAGTTGTTTGATAGTGTTACTGAGGGTTTAGTGTTTGAGGTGAGTACGACAGCTTCTCTACCAGAGGCTACACCACCAACAGCACAACAACCAACAACGAAGCCTGAGCAAAACCAAGAGCCAATAGAATTAGTAGTAACTGGTGTCCCAGATACAGGGTCTAGGTATCAGGTTCCCAATGCGACTGTAGGGACTCGGACTAAAAGGCGGATACAAGACATTGATCAGTCGATTCAAGTGGTTCCTCGGCAGAGTTGGGAGGATCAAGCAGCCGTTAACACCATTGATGCTTTAAGAAGCGTCGGTGTTAACCAAGCTTTCAATTCGCCGACCAATGGTGATGTTTTTACAATTAGAGGTTTTCAGACGAGCAACATCCTTCGCAACGGTCTTAAGGACTATACAGGAGGAGCTATATCAGGACAATCTCAACTCGCCAACATTGAAAGATTAGAGGTTCTCAGGGGACCAGCTTCTGTCCTTTACGGTCAAGGCAATCCGGGTGGCACAATTAACTTTGTCACCAAGCAGCCGCTGAGTGAACCTTACTTCGCCACCAGTATGACTTTTGGCAATTATAGTTTCTATCAACCAACCTTAGATATCTCTGGTTCTCTCAATTCTGACAAAACGCTGCTTTATCGTTTAAATGCTTCCTACATCAGCACAGAAAGTTTTATTGACTTCTTTTACAATCAGCGTTATATAGTTGCACCCGCATTGACTTGGCAAATAAGTAAGAATACGAAGCTGACTTTTGAAGGCGAGTTCCGAGACCAGGATCAGGCTCACAGAACAGGGCTACCTGCTGTAGGAACTGTCTTGCCTAACCCAAACGGAAAAATTCCGCTAAGTCTTAACACATTAGATAAAAATGCCATAAACAACCGTCGTTCCATACTATTGGGCTATAACTTTGAACATCGCTTTAGTGATAATTGGTCTTTAGTGAATGCTTTTCATGTTAGGTCTGTAAGATATACAACAGATGGTGCCAATCCTGGCTCTCTACAACGCGATAATCGGACTCTGACTCGCACACAGCAAAACTATATAGGAGCGCCTGGTGCTGATGACGAGTATGCTTTAGACAACCATGTGGTAGGTAAATTTAAAACTGGCAGCCTTCAGCATGAATTAGTTGCTGGCTTTGATTTGTACAGAGACATTAGTCTGTTTGATCAGACGATGCGGGCTATTGCTTCTATAGATGTGTTCAACCCCGTCTACGGTCAGCCCGCCGGTCGTCTTCTTTCTAGAAGTGATCAAAAAACTAAAAACGATCAACTCGGCTTATATATTCAAGATATAGTCTCACTTACTAATAACCTTAAGTTGGTTCTCGGCGGACGCGGAGATTTTATCAACAATAAAGTTACCAACTTTTTAAATGCAAGTGGCAATCAAAGTCAATATGACCAGGCATTTAGTCCTCGTGTAGGTCTTGTCTATCAACCTATCCAACCCGTCTCACTCTATGCCAGCTACAGTGAATCTTTCTCCCAGAATATTGGAACTACATTTGATGGTAGTTTATTTAAACCCAGTCGTGGCACTCAATACGAACTAGGAGTAAAAACTGATTTTTTCAAGGGCAAGCTGTCTTCAACCCTGGCTTTGTATCAACTGACTTTATCCAATGTTTTGACGACTGACCCTAATCATGTCACCTACTCTATCGCAACAGGGGAACAACGCAGCCGAGGTATTGAACTCAATGTCACAGGAGAAATCTTACCAGGCTGGAATATGATTGCTTCCTATGCTTATACAGATGCACGGGTAACAAAAGACAATCAATATCCTGTAGGCAATCAATTGGTAAACGTTCCTGAGAATAGCGCGAGTTTGTGGACAACTTATACCTTTCGCAAGGGAAATTTGCAAGGATTAGGGTTTGGCTTAGGTCTATTCTATGTCGGCGAACGGCAGGGGGATCTGAGGAACTCGTTTAGTGTACCGAGTTATTTACGCCTTGATGCTGCTGTCTACTATCAAATAGATCGCCTTCGCATCGCGCTTAACCTTAAGAATCTGTCTGATGTTCAGTACTTCACCCCTCGAACTATTAACCTTGTTTATCCTGAAGATCCGTTTATTGTGGAGGGAAGAGTCAGTTGGGAGTTTTGACAGGGCAATAGTGGAATGGCACGCTTGAAAAATTGATTATTCCCAAATTTTGATGTTTGAGAGTATTTATGTCTAATAATATCGATGTTGTTTGGATCAGTTATAGTCATGTATTGCAGCGTTTCGATCAACCATTACTAGAATATTTGTCGCAGTATGTGAATGTAGATCAATGGGAGTATCACCACCATCTAGATGAAGGTAGTTCCATAGATGAAGCTGTAGATTTATTGGATGAATTTTTATCACAATCTTCTTATCCTGTCAATTTAGCAGGTCATGGTGCGGGTGGTGCGATCGCCTTAAGTTTTGCTCGTCGCTATCCCCAAAAAGTGCGATCGCTGGTTTTATTGTCTGTAGCTTCTCAACCTGCTAATACTTGGCATCTCCACTATTATCTGCAAAGAAAATTATTTACTATGAGTCGCCGGCAAGTTTTAAAAAACTGTGTTTGTCATCTCTTTGGTGAGCAATCCCATAATACTACTAGAAAGTTAATGGGTATACTATATAGAGATTTAGAACAATCCCCGTTGCACTCTCTTTTCAAGTTAAGTGAGTTACCTCAAGGTGGGGTTTCTATGCCGATGATGGTATGTGGCAGCAAGAACGATTCAATTGTTAATTCACCTGCATTAAAAGACTGGTTAAAAGAATTTAAGCCTGGAGATTATCTGTGGGAATGTCCTAAAGGTCATCATTTTTTTCACTACTTTTATCCTCAACAAGTCGGCGAACAAATGTTGAGCTTTTGGCAACCATATCATTTGCAATCAATGCTGAAATCTCAACCAGTTGATCGAAATTTGACAAATTAACAAGTATTCTCTCAAGACCACTGACGTTAATGGCAATTTCTTCATACCCGAAAGAGACACTCAATATGAAGTAGGCATGCGGAGCATCCCAAATGTGTAAATTATATCAAACTCAGATGTCTAATTGTCCGCAGCGAGCGCAACGGAGTGTAGACGCATTTCCCCAAGCCCTACCCCCAACAAGAGCTGTTCAACAAGTGCAGTAATTATTAGCCAATATTGTTGGTAATACCATGACAACACGATTTAAAATATTTAGATATTTACACCAAAGGGCGATCGCTTTTTTGCACTGCATTCAAATGAAATCAGACCGTAGACAAACTAAACACTTATGTCCTGAACTTGCGCTCCCAAACCCCTATGGAAAATACAGCCCTTAAAACTCAACATCTGATGTCAATTAGTAATTATGCTTAAAATTTAGGAAAAGCAAAGGTACGAAGTTAACTCTTGTCACAAATCTATGAACACAAATATTTCTCACCCGGAACAATACTACATTCGCCTTTTGAGCTTAGGCATAGGTATCCTAGTAGTATTGTTGGGCATCTTCGCCAGCATTGCCTACGGTGCTGCTGACATTCCCATTGCCAAAATACTTACTGCATTCATTAACTATGATGACTCCACCGAACACATAATTATGCGCTCGATGCGCCTACCGCGTACACTGATTGCAACTATGGTTGGTGCTAGTTTGGCTATAGCCGGAGCATTGATGCAAGGACTTACTCAAAATCCCTTAGCCGCACCAGGAATCTTGGGGATCAATGCAGGTGCAGCCTTAGCAGTGGTGACAGTGGTTTTTGGCTTGGGTACATCTTCAGCACCTCTAATTACCCTCGTAGCATTTATTGGAGCCTTAATAGCAGCCTTAGCAGTTTATTCCCTCGGTTCACTTGGACAAGGAGGCTCAACACCATTGAATCTGACTATTGCTGGTGCAGCTTTAACTGCCTTGCTATCTTCAATCACAACAGGCGTACTGATTTTAAGCGATCGCACTTTAGAAGAAGTCCGCTTCTGGCTAGCAGGTTCCCTCGCCGGACGAGACTTCAATTTATTTTTAACTGTGTTGCCTTGGATGGTAGTAGGATTATTAACAGCTTTTGCCTTGAGTAGACAAATCAACGTTCTCAGTTTAGGAGAATCGGTAGCTACAGGCTTAGGTCAGCAAACAGCTTGGATCAAATTGGCAACAGCATCAAGTGTTGTCATATTGGCAGGAAGTGCTGTAGCACTAGCAGGACCTATCGGCTTTGTCGGTCTGGTAGTTCCCCATCTGGCACGGGGAGTTATGGGTGTTGATTATCGTTGGGTATTGCCTTGTGCAGCTGTGTTTGGTGCAGGTTTACTGGTATGGGCAGATTTAGCAGCCCGTTGGTTAATTAGACCCCAAGAATTCCCTGTTGGTGTGATGACAGCACTTTTGGGTGCGCCATTTTTATTATATTTAGTACGTTGGCGGGTGAAGAGAGGATGACAACAATTCCAAATTCCAAATTCCAAATTCCAAATTCAATACCCGGCAACCAGCCTGTAACTAGAGTACTGTTACTAGTGTTATTGCTCACACTCGCTGTCTTGGGGATGAGCCTCAGTTTGGGAGATTATCCTGTGCCGCCAGCAGACATAGTGAAAGCTGTTGTTGGTTTGCCAACAGTAGATCCAGAATCTCCCTTTGTTGTTGTCACTTTGCGTTTACCAAGAGTGTTAATCTCCTGGTTGGTAGGAGTCGGCTTGGCAATTGCGGGTGCAATTTTACAAGGATTGACACGTAATCCTTTAGCTGACCCTGGTATTGTTGGGGTAAATGCAGGTGCAGCCTTAGCAGCTGTGACTTTGATTGTAATATTTCCGGCTGTACCCACTATGTATTTGCCCTTTGCTGCCTTTGGTGGTGCTTTTGTTGTGGGCTGTCTGATCTACTTGCTAGCTGGAACGGGAGAAAAATCACCTCTGCGCTTAGTTTTAGTGGGAGTAGCACTCGCGGCAATTATGGGAGCTTTCACGACTTTAATACTCACTTTTGGTCAAATCAATGACGTTACTAGAGCATTAGTCTGGTTAGCGGGTAGTGTCTCTGGTAAAAGTTGGGAGCAAGTCTGGCAACTGCTACCTTGGATAGTAATTTTCGTTCCTTTGGCGTTACTGATGACGCGGGAACTTGATACTCTACAACTGGGTGATGCGGTAGCTAAAGGACTCGGTAGCCGAGTCACATGGCAAAGAAGCAAATTATTGCTAGTGAGTGTAGCGCTGGCTGGGTCAAGTGTGGCGATCGCTGGGACAATTGGCTTCGTTGGATTAATGGCTCCTCATTTAGCACGCTCACTTGTGGGGTCAATACATAAAAATTTACTGCCAGTCGCTGCCTTGATAGGGGGATTATTGGTAGCAGCAGCAGATTTTTTGGGTAGGACTTTATTTTCTCCGACACAATTGCCATGTGGTTTGCTAACTGCTGCCTTAGGAGCACCTTATTTTATTTATCTGTTGTATCAAAGACGGCAAAGATGATTAGGAAAGGAGAAAATGAACATACATTATGATCTTGAAGCCGTTTTTAATTAAAATCATCATATGGAAAAAACCCAACCCACATTCCGCAGGTTAGTCAGCAAAGCAGATAATATTTGCGACAAGGGGGATCAAAAAAGTGGAGAATCCAAGAGCACTTCTGAGTAAGATTGGCAATTTGTTTGGTTTGGGGAATCGTTACCAGATGAATCGACAAAAAACATTGGAAAACCCAACCTAAAGTAGGATTACGCGGCAATGCGATCTGCCACCAGAAGCTGCAAAGCGGCTACGTACTTTCAGACCAATTATCCTTGCACTCCCAAAGCCCTATGGAAAATACAGTTCTTGAAACCCAACATCTGAGCCTAGCTTACGACGGTAAACCCATCATATCCGGTCTTAACCTGTTAATTCCCACAGGACAAATTACTGCTCTAGTTGGCCCCAATGGCTGCGGGAAATCTACTCTACTGAAGGGTTTGGCTAGATTGCTCAAACCTCATACTGGTACTGTATTTCTCAATGGCGCTGATATTTTTCGACACTCAACCACCAAAGTTGCACAACAACTCGGTATTCTCCCTCAAGGACCAGTTGCACCAGAAGGATTGACTGTGCGAGATTTAGTAGCACAAGGTCGTTATCCATATCAAAAAAGTTGGCTGCAATCTTGGACAACTGAAGATGAACGCCAAGTTCGCAAAGCCCTAACAACTACAAACCTCAACGAATTAGCCCATAGAGCCGTAGATACCCTCTCTGGCGGACAGAAGCAACGTGCTTGGATAGCCATGACTTTGGCACAAGATACACAAATTTTATTATTGGATGAGCCGACAACTTTCTTAGATTTAGCTCATCAAGTGGAGGTGCTAGAGTTACTGTGGGATTTGAATCAACTTGAAGGGCGAACAATTGTCATGGTGTTGCATGACCTGAATCAGGCGTGTCGTTATGCTCATCAGCTAGTAGCTTTACGTGATGGCGCTATTATGGCTCATGGAACTCCAGCAGATATCATGACAGAAGAAATGGTGCAGGAGGTGTTTGGATTAGCTTGTCGAATTGTACCAGACCCAATAGTGGGAACACCTTTGTGTTTACCTTTAGGAAGGAAATGATCACATGGGGTCTTGAGGTAGAGTTTGTCTTTAGAAGTCAAAACAATTTGATAGTAGCTGCATAACTAGTTATAATTTATACTATTTTTCGTCCTTTGCAAGTTTTTCCAACACAACCTCTTGCACGGCCAATAGGCGACGGCGATCGCCCTACCATAACCTCTATCTTCTTCACTTTATCAATAATATGCGTAAGTTCTACTTCGTTGTGCTACTCACGCTTCTAGTGGTTTCTGCTTGCAGCTCCTTTGGTCGTCAATTACCAAACCGCGATCTAGCCGTCGTTCCTTCAACTCAAACATCACCGCCCGTCCATGTAGTCAAACACGCAATGGGTCAGACTCTAGTCCCCGTCCATCCTCAACGAGTCGTCGTCATAGATCCGTGGCTTGTGGAAATACCTTTAGCTCTGGGAGTCAATCTCGTAGGTGCTCCAGATCCAACTAAAACTCTCCAAGGGCTAGGGTTAGATCATAAGCACCGAGGCGTTGAAGACATTGGCGCGGTTCTGACACCACCGAACATGGAGAAGGTTATAACTCTCAAGCCGGACTTGATCTTGGGCACGACGCGGAACCGGGATACTTACAGTTTATGGTCTCACATTGCACCCACCGTTCTCCTGAAGGTGCAAAGCAATGGAGACTGGAAAAAACCGTTTATGCCAGCAGCAAAAGCTTTAGGGAAAACCGAGACAGCAAAACGTTTAATGGATAACTATAACGCGCGCTTAACCAAGTTTAAACAAAAGATAGGATCTCGACTCAAAAAAACTGTAGTTTCCGTCGTGCGCCTCATCCCACAGACGATTAACCCGTTAACCAAGGGTGCATTCTCTGGAGTAATTTTAGAGGATGCTGGTCTCATCCGTCCTCCTTCGGAAAATCTGGATGCTAAAGCAACTCAAAAGAAAGCGGGCAACCCCGTTGGCTACAATATCTCTCCAGAAGTTCTCACCCAGATAGATGGTGATATCCTATTTTTAGTGCGCTACGGCTTCAAAGACCCTGCACAGTCAAAGATAGCTGTCAATAAACTCATGGCAGAACCTCTGTGGTCAAAGCTTAATGTTGTCAGGCAGGGTAAAGTTTATATAGTTGATGATTATTATTGGCTCACAGGTAGCTACATATCAGCTAATCGAGTTATTGATGATTTATTTCGTTATATCTTGCACCAATAAAAACTGGCTCCCCTTACAATACCTTCGCCAATTTACGAGGGTGAATTGATATCTAAGCTCCCTTTTCTCTTATGCTTGGCAAAAACAATAATTTCTAAAAATTCCTTCAAGGTTTCCCACAAGGCTTTTTTAACGTATCGCCCGCACTAGATAAAAAACCTCAAAAGTCCCTAAAATGCCTACGCCGGGGCTTTGCCCATCGCAATTAAGCTCAAGCACTATCCTGACAAAACAAGGGTAGGCTTAAAATCTTTTATTCATTTTATAGAAGCCGGAAATTTTCTGTAGTTCTAAATACACTATTGACAAAAAATATAGGCAGGAAAAACTTTGTTGAGGCAATTATTTTTGCGTTATGTATGCTATTCTTGCTATGAGGGGGGAATAAAAAAACAGTAAAAAATTAACAAAAGTCTAAGTTACTTGCCATATAAGCAAGAATCTAGCAAGTCTTTTGGCAATAAATATGTATACAAAATTACAAAACTATTAACAGGTCTTCCGGCAGAAAGAGCACACACGCCTAAGACCTTACTATTACCTAAGCATATTAAGCTTGTTCGCTGCGGCTTTTTGTACCCAGAAATACAGCCTGATGAAGCTAGACATGAACATTTGCAACAACCTGAAGTCAATAAGGAATCGGCTGGGCTTGAGTCAGCAAGATCTAGCTAATATAGCTGGCGTGACTCGTCAGAGTATTGGTGGTATAGAATCAGGACAATATGCTCCTTCTGTTACCATTTGCCTGCGTTTAGCCAAGGCGCTTGGCTGCCAAATCGAGGAGTTATTCTGGATAGAGGAGGAATTACCCAAAGTTGAGGCAATTCTTACTAAACCAGCCTGTAATGAACAGCAATCGCGAGTTAGCCTAGCGCGGGTTGGGGATCAATTGATAGCTTATCCCCTTGTTGGAAACGATGCTTTTCGCATCGATATGGTTCCGGCGGATGGTGAGGTTGTTGCAGTGAGTCCAGCACTGCGGGAGGGGAGCCAGTGCGTTGCGGGGGTTCCCCCCGTTGTAGCACCTGGCGTTTTCCCTCCGCAGGTGACTGGCGAACCCGTAAGGGTGGAGAGGCTTCCCGGCATAATAAGTAAACCACCATTCTCCGAAGGAAAGTTGGAGAATGAAACACAGAGCCAGACAGGTACAAATAAAGTCCTAGTTAGGCTTCTTGATGATATCGACAAATTGCACAATACAGTCGTGATTGCTGGTTGTACGCCTGTGCTTTCCCTCTTGGCAAGAGCAACTGAACGTTGGCATCCGCAACTGCGAGTTCATTATCATTTCGCCCACAGCATGGCAGCATTGCGTAGTCTGTGCCGAGGTGAAGTTCACATTGCAGGTATGCACTTATATGATCCCCAAACAGGCGAACATAACATTTCCTTTGCGCGGGAAGCCTTAAGAGGTAAGAGTGCCGTCTTGATTACCCTTGGAGTTTGGGAAGAAGGACTTTTGGTCTTACCAGGAAACCCAATGGAAATCAAAACAGTTACCGATTTGGTAGAATTTGGAGCAACTATCGTCACCCATGAAGCGGGTTCTGGCAGTCGGATGCTTTTAGAACGAAAACTGCAAGATCAACGAGTCCCATTGCACATGGTCAAATCCTTTGAGCATGTCGTCCACAATCATCAAGATGTTGCTTTATCTATAGTCTCAGGAATTGCTGATGCAGGTATCTCTACAGCATCTATTGCTACTGCCTTTGGCTTGGGATTTATCCCCCTGCATCAATCGCGGTACGACTTGGTGATTCTCAAGGAATACTTGGAAGAAGCACCAGTACAGCAGTTTCTCAATATCTTGGGACATCGGCTAGTCCGATCGCAACTAGAGGTTCTCGGCGGCTATGACATCAGCAATATTGGGCAAGTTGTAGCAAATATTTAGAGTCATGAATCATAACTTCACTATGAACAACCATACCATTACGATTAACGATACAACTTTGCGAGATGGCGAACAAGCTGCAGGTATAGCTTTTAACGTAGAGGAAAAAATTGCGATCGCCACTCTTCTTGACGCAATTGGAGTTCCGGAAGTGGAAGTTGGCATTCCAGCAATGGGGCAAGAAGAAGCAGAGTCGATCCGCACCATTGTTAATCTGGGATTAAACACCAAGTTACTTGGTTGGAACCGTGCTAACTTGTCTGATATTCAGGCATCAATCAATTGTGGTTTGCAGCGAGTGCATGTTTCCGTTCCCGTCTCAGAGATTCAGATTACCGCCAAATTTGGAGGTCAAAAGCAGGTCATGTGGGAACGCCTGCGGGATGCAATAAATTTTGCGTGCGATCGCGGTTTATCTGTATCTGTTGGTGGAGAAGATTCCACAAGAGCTGATGAGTCTTTTCTACTGGATGTGGCACTTTCTGCTCAAGAGTGGGGAGCCTTTCGGTTTCGCTTTTGTGATACTGTAGGAATTCTGGATCCCGTCGGCACTTACAATAAAGTTCGCCAGCTTGTCTCTCATTTATCGATTCCAGTTGAAATGCATATGCACAATGATTTTGGTTTAGCAACTGCGAACACGCTGGCTGGTATAAAAGCAGGAGCGCTATCAGTCAACACCACGGTAAACGGAATGGGTGAACGGGCAGGCAATGCAGCGCTAGAGGAAATCGTGATGGGACTCAAATGCATCTATGGCATCGAAACAGGTATTGATACAAAACGCCTGCTGGAACTGTCACGGTTAGTTGCTAAAGCTACCAACTCTCCGGTTCCTCCCTGGAAGGCAATAGTGGGTGAAAATACCTTCGCACACGAATCAGGTATTCATGCTCATGGTGTACTACAAAATCCAGTTACTTACGAACCGTTCGCGCCGGAGGATGTTGGTTGGGAACGTCGCTTGGTTGTAGGGAAACATTCCGGTCGGCATCTGCTGGTGAGTGTACTGCAACAACATGGAATCAACCTCAGTGGTATAGAAATTCAATCAGTGCTGGATGCTGTACGGCATAAGTCAACACAAACCAAACGTAGTCTCACTGTTGAAGAACTCCTAAGTTTAGTTCCCCAAGGGTGAACGTACAACATTAGACTTCTTGCAGAAATCGGAAACTCTTAACACAACCTTGTAAAATCTCACTTTTGCAAGGTTGTGTTAAAAGTTGCATCTACCAGACAAATGATTCGGAAGATTATTCGTACCTAATTCCAGGTGCGGTGCATAGTCAACTATTTTTTATCAATGCGTAGGTCTTAAAGAACATGATTCGGAGAATTCTCATTGCATTTTTGGCGTGTTGCTTGGCTATTCTTGGTGCTGGAGTTGGTGATATTCTAACGCAAGAGCCAGTTACTGCACAGTCCCCGACGAATAAGAATCTCATAGTGGCAATGACAACCAGTATTGAGGATAGTGGTTTGCTAGATGATTTAGTTCCAGCGATTGAAAAGAAAACAGGATATACGCTGAAAAAGGTTGCAGTCGGTACTGGACGAGCTATAGCTTTGGCTGAGAAAGGTGAAGTTGACGCCCTATTCGTCAATTCACCTAAAGCCGAACGCAAAGCTTTGGAGGATGGTGCAGTGATGAATCGCCATTTGGTAATGCACAATGATTTTGTTATTGTCGGACCAGATGCTGACAAGGCAAAGATCCGAGGGAAAAAGAGTGCTGTAGAAGCATTCTCCCTGATTGCTAAAAATCAAGCATTATTTGTATCGCGGGGTGATGATTCAGGTACCAATAAGCTGGAGAAAGATTTCTGGCAACAGGCAAATGTCACACCATCTGGCGCTTGGTATCAGCAAACAGGTGCAGGAATGGCGCAAACTTTGCAAGTCGCTAATCAAAAACTGGGATATACCTTAGTGGATCGGGCAACATATATAGCCCAGAAGAAAAACCGATCTTTGCCAATACTGGTGGAAGGAGACAAAAAACTGTTGAATCTGTACCATGTGATGGAAGTGAATCCCCAGAAATTCTCCAGGGTGAATAGTGCAGGTGCTAAAGCGTTTATTGATTTCGTCTTATCTCCTGAAGGACAGAAACTGATCGCAGTTCACGGGAGAAAAGAGTTCGGACAACCGCTATTTTTTGTTGATGCCGGAAAAACGGAGAAAGATTACGGCCATTAGAAAAACTTGAGTATCAGATCATCAAGGGTTGCTTCACTGCATATTTCAGCATTCTTTTCCAATTTCTTAACATATTTGTATTTGTGGATACAATCATCGAAGGAACTATAAAAGCTTTTGAGCTATTAACTAGTGGCAATAGCGACGTTTACCAAGTGATGACGATGACATTGTTCGTATCTGGAACAGCTACAGCCATTAGCGTGTTCCTTGGTTTACCGTTGGGATTGTGGCTCGCTTTAGTAGATTTTGTTGGTAAGCAGAGCTTGACTAGTTTGATTAACTTTGGTATGGGATTACCGCCAGTTGTAGTGGGTTTAGTCGTCAGTCTGTTTTTGTGGCGGTCTGGTCCATTAGGAAATCTTGACTTGATGTATACGCCCACGGCTATGATCCTAGCTCAAGCAATCATTGCTTTGCCAATTGTAGCTGGCTTCAGTTTTGCGGCAATTCTTAGTATTAATCCGAAACTACGCTGGCGACTGCTATCAATGGGCGCGACACCGTGGCAAGCTAATTGGTTGCTGATTAAGGAAGCACGGTTAGGGTTAATAGCTGCGATAATAGCTGGTTTTGGTCGCGTCATCTCCGAAGTCGGGGCATCGATGATGGTGGGCGGCAATATCAAAGGGCAGACAAGAGTTCTGACCACGGCGATCGTCACGGAAGTGGAGAAAGGGAATTACGATATCGCTATGGCGATCGCATACATTCTACTCATCATCACGTACGGCATTATACTATCGCTGACTTTCTTGCAATATGATAAGAAAATGTTATGAATATAATGACTCGGTTGAAGTCGTTTGTCAACCTAGAATCCTATCCTGTGGTACAACAGGAAAATTTTAGGATGATCAACGAGTATGTCCTGAATATCCACCAGGTGAGGGTCGATAGCAATACACGTAAAAATATTCTATCAATTGACAATTTTGTCGTTCGCCCAGGGGAACTTGTCGCTGTGGTTGGCCCCAATGGCGCAGGCAAAAGCACCCTGTTAAGGACGATCAATCTGTTGCAGCCTTACCGTGGTGAAATGCAATTATTTGGACACGATGTTTCTCATGCCAATAAAACACTGTTGCGTCGCCGTTCTGCTCTAGTCTTTCAGGAAACATTACTGCTGAATGATACTGTATTTAATAATGTTGCCAAAGTCTTAGAGTTTCGAGGCATACCAGCAAACAAGATTAAGCAAAAGGTACATACAACACTCGCCACTTTTGGCTGTGAACATCTGGCAAATCGGTCAGCCCGTTCCCTCTCCGGTGGTGAAGCTAAACGGGTTTGTATTGCCTGCGGCTTAGTTGCTGATTCAGAATTGCTGCTTTTGGATGAACCTTCTGCCTCTTTAGATGTGGGAATACGTGCCGAGATCATCGAGAAAATTAGACAATGGGCACAAGCGAGGGGATCAGCAGTCATATTAGTCAGTCATAACTTTACCGACATCCTACATTTTGCTGAGAGGGCGATCGCATTATCTGACGGCTGTATTATACAGGATGATAAATTGGAAATGCTCATACGCCGACCTGCTAACGAGCAGCTCGCAAGACTAGTAGGAATGGATAATATTATTCCGTGTCGGGTAGAACGGGGCAGCCGTGGTTATTTGATCAAGCTCGCAAATAGTATAGAGTTTTTATATCCTGGTGAAGTGAGAACGCCAATCACTGCCTGTTGTCTGTCTGGTGATGCTTTCTATCTTAATGATACAAGTTCTTCAGTTCTACACCCGCCAGGAGTAGTCACTATTGAAGGATGGGTGGAACGGATTCTACGTGGTATAGGGACTTATACTATTTGGGTTAAGGTAGGGGAAGAACTAACTTTAATTGCCAGAGTGCCTCATAGTCATATATCCGGCAATGTCTCTCGCCATGAAATGATTGAACTGGCATTCAATCCTAGAGATGCACATTTTGTTTAGAAAAAATGGGGGTAGTAGTGCATATTTTGACTATGTTTTTTGAGTTGCATTTAGGGCAGCACATAGCTCGTGTATTGAACGATACTTTCTTATTTGATCATTACCATGCATCACTACCAAATATTTTTCCGTTTCTTTCTACAAAAGAGTTTTGAGATAGCTTTTCATTCCCATGTTTAACGATTTCTATCCTGATAAAGACGCAGTGCAAAAGCTCCTGCTGGGGTTTCGCGGAATTTCTTAATCTCAGATACCATTTTGGATGGCAATTCCTCCAAGCTAGCAGAACTCATTGGATGTTCTGGCGGTCTAACAACGGGAGCAGCAAGCGCCGCAAAGGTGAGATCAGCAGCAGAAAAGCTGTTTCCAACTAAATAAGTACGTCCATCTGCCAATAATTCGCTCACTTGCTTAAAAATGCTCTTGATTTGTTCGTCATCTTGTGCATCAGACTCTTGAGTTATGTTTAGTTTCTGCCGAATAATTGAGCGGACAATAGGAAAAATGACTGGAAATAATACCGCTTCAACAAAAGGCACACCATTACACCATGTACGTTGCATCAACTTGGAGTTATTCATGGTGTAAAAATAACTCCAACGGCGTGTAGCAGATCCAAGTTGCTCGTCAAATAAATCTTCTAGTTGTTCTACTTGTCGGCGTGAGTCAGGGTGAGTAGGGTATAACTTGGCGTGATCAGGGGCAACTTTGTCTAGGTAACGTAAGATATCAGTTGAATCAGTGAAAGTACCAGCTTCAGTGATAAGAACAGGAGTTGATTTTCCACCAACTCGACCAGTTGCTAATAGATGAAATAGTGGCATATGAGGTTCTTCAATGTAAAGAACTTTCAGTTTTGTAAGTGCCCATCTTACTTTTTCACAAAAATGACTGACAGGAATTGTAATCAGACGAAAGGGTTTTTTATTACCAGTCAGGGAATTAGACAACATATTGTTGATGTTAAATTTGAGATTTTGGATGAGTTACTGGCTACTTTGGTTTTTTTATGTGTTCATAAACTTTGCTTTACCCATTGAATGAGATTTTGTAATTCTTCTTGCACCATGTGTTGAACATTTTCCTCTAATGGAAATATCTTTTGCTCAACTTCTTGTTTGTACTGTTCTATTGCTTGAAGAGTTAGAGTTTGGTAATCTTGATACTTTGTTGCTAGTTTAAGTTTACGAGGTGTGATTCCTAAAATGTCGTTAACAATGAGAACTTGCCCATCAGTAAATCGACCTGAACCAATGCCAATCGTAGGTATATTAAGCTTTTCTGTAATAATCTGACCTAGCTCTTCAGGAATAAGTTCAAGTAAGAGTACAGATATCCCAATTCTTTCTAGGGTTAGCGCACCTTCAATTAATTCTTTAGCTTGTTCAAAGCTTTTTCCTTGTACTTTCTTCTGTTGTTGAGTTTGTGGAAGTAAGCCAAGATGACCACATACATTTATATCATGCTCAATTAGATGCTTGACAATTTCTTCTCGAACACCTTCTAACTTAATGATATCGGCTCCATTTGCTAAAAGTTTTCTGGCATTATCTAAAGCTTGCTTTGGAGTTTCATAAGAAGCATAAGGCAAATCAGCAAGAATATATGCCTGCGATGCTCCTCGTCGAACAGCTTTGAGATGATGGACAATGTCATCCATCGTGACTTCCTGCTCACTGTCATAACCTAAAATGTTAGTTCCTACACTGTCACCAACAAAAATGACATCTACTCCAGCTCTATCTTGCAGCAGCGCAGTAGGATAGTCATACGCTGTGAGTGCTACTATTTTCTGATGATTTTGCTTTTTGGCGAGCAAGTAAGCTGAGTCTTTTTTCATAGAAAACTCTTTTGGTTTAATGTTGATAGGTAAATGGCTCAGGTGTTGCCAGTATACATAAGCTATCTCCCATTTTCTACCTAGCACGAATTGTTAGGCTATGATTTCTCTTGATTTTTCCAGACTGAGCGGTCTTTTTTGAAGTCAAGGAAATTCAAGCAAGTTTACTTGCTTGAAATGCGCAATTGGCTATCGATGTAATTCGTCAAATGATTGATTGCTCGTTCAAGATGAATTGAGTCACCATAGAGCTTGCTCATCATTGCAGCCCCCTCAAGTGTGGAAATAATAATGGTGATCACTTGATCAGCGTCAACTGTTGAGCGAATTTCACCTTTTTCTATTCCTTTTTGGATAATTCGATAAAACAGCTGACGCCAAGAGTTCATCGCCTGTTGAGTGCGTTTGCGCAAAGCAGGATGAGCATCGTCACTTTCAACAGCAGTATTCAGCAGCGGACACCCTCCCTTTATGATTGGGTGATCTATATTGCTGCGAAATACATCAAAGATAGCTTGCAGGCGATCAACTGCATGACGTTTTGTTCCGACTGCGGCTAAATAATGTTGTCTGAGTTGGGCGATCGCAAAATCAAATGCCTGTAGTGCTAGCTCATCTTTACTTTTGAAGTGGTTGTATATTCCTCCCTTTTGTAATCCTGTGACACGCATAATGTCTGAAATAGACGAGCCAGCATACCCCTGTTGATTAAACAATTCGGCTGCTTGTTGGAGAATTTTCTCTTTTGTTTCTTCGCCTTTAGACATTTTTTGTTTTTAAGACCGATTGGTCTATTTTACTATAACTAGAAATATCACTAAATTGAAAAGTTTTTCTTGAAGGAGCGATAAGCCTCTGGCTTATCGCCTCCTTGGAGAAAAACTTTTTGATTCACATATACAAGTGATTGGCTTTTAGCCTCCAGCACCAAGGGCATAAGCATAATAGCACTTGAGCCACACCCTAAATATTCGCTACAACTTCTCCAATTTTGCTGATGTCATAGCCACCCAGAACCTCTAATTGCGATTGGACTAGCCGATGTCCCAAAGTACTAAGTAACTGCTGTACTGGTGCTTCTTCCAAGTATTTTTTGAGAATCACCAAGTCGTATCGCGCACGATGCAGAGGAACAAATCCCAACCCAAAGACAGTAGCTATAGATGCTGTACTTACACCTGCATCAGCAATTCCTGAGACTATAGATAAAGCAACATCTTTATGGCTATGGACGATATGGTCAAATCCTTTGAGAGTGTGGAATGGCACTTGTTTGTCTTGGAGTTTTTGTTCTAAAAGCATCCGACTGCCAGAACCTGGTTCACGGTTAACAATGGTTGCTCCTAAATCCACCAAGTCAAGAACTGTTTCAATTCCCATTGGGTTGCCCGGTGCAACTAGTAGTCCCTCTTCCCAAACCCCGATGGTAATCAAGACAGCATTCTTACCTGCTAAAGCTTCCCGCACAAAGGGAATGTTATATTCCCCAGTCTGTGGATCATACAGATGCATCCCTGCGATATGTACTTCACCTCGCTCTAGACTACGCAATGCTGCCATGCTGTTAGCAAAATTGTAATGAACTCGCAACTGGGGATGCCAACGTTCGGTGGCTTTCGCCCACAGGGAAATCACAGGTGTACAACCAGCTATCACGACTGTATTGTGTAGTTTGTCCATGTCATCTAAAAGCCTGACTTGGACTTTATTTATACCTGTTTTACTTTCTGCCTCACCCGGAGGGCGAGGCTGTTTGCTTTTGACGGGAGATCCCTTCGGGTATGCCTGAGCCTTGGGCACAGCTTCGCTGAACGCAGTCCCCGGAGAAGGAGCAACAAGATGGCGAACCGCAACTGCCTCACCATCCGCTGGAATCATTTCGATGCGAAAAGCATCGTTTCCAACCAGGGGATAAGCTATCCATTGACCCCCAACTCGTGCTAGACTAACTCGCAATTGCTGTCCACTCTTGACTGGTTTAGTCAGAACTGCCTCAACTTCAGGCAAATCTTCCTCGAACCAAAATAAGTTCTCGACTTGGCAGCCAAGCGCTTTGGCTAAACGCAGTGACACAGCAACTGAAGGAGCATATTGTCCCGATTCCACACCACTAATAGTCTGACGAGTCACGCCAGCTATATTAGCCAGATCTTGCTGACTCATGCCCAAGCGAGTTCTAATTGACTTCAGATTGTTGCAAAGACTGCCGTCCTGCTTCATGAGGCTGTATCTCTCCGTTACAAAAAGCCGCAGCAGACAAACTTTATCTACCGAGGCAATAGCAAGGTCTTCTGGTGTATGCTACTTTGTGTTGGAAGACCAGAAGAATGCTTTTACAATTTCAATTATCCTACCGCAAGTATAGCATACATTTAGCAGAAATACTTGCAATTTTTTGATTCATTTGTAGCAAGAATAGTATACTAATTGCTAAAATACTTGTCTAATTTTTGCTTTTTTATTGAACTTTTTGTTGGTTGATATTGAAAAAGAACGGAAAAACGAGGTTTAAATATTATTTAATACCTAAAGAAATAAGAAAGGATTAATCACCGCATAAGCTTCTGTTCCCTCGTATAACTCCAATTGCTCTGCTGAGGCAGTAGCAATAATCGAAGTTAACTCTACATCCTGAACAACCTTTAAAGTTACCTGAGTACTTATTTCTGTGCGAATAACTTGTGTGACTACACCTTGAAGAATATTATGGGAGCTAAGTAGGTCGGCGTAAATAATTCTTGTTGGAATAAAGCAGGGAGCAGGGAGCAGGGAGTAGGGAGAGAAAGAGTTTGAGCCTTATTTACTTTTCTTTACACAGTTTGATTTTTTTTGCACCGACTTACTTAATTTTCAGAGGTTTTTTGGAACTAGTGATTTCTGTATAGTGAGTATCAGCGTCTTTTTTTTAAGTTGATTGGAGTTAGAGTTACTAGTTTTTCAGTAATAATCTATACTTTTTTTATATAACGCTGTCAGGCGCTTCTTTAGGATAGGGGCTTTTTGAAAAGTAGAGTAGGCGTTCGTAGGATAAGAAGCTCGTGTCCAACAAGCCAGAGCGTAATTATAAGACATATGCAGGCAAAGTATCTGTGCTAACGCAATTATTTTAGCATTATGTGCACTATGCTTGCCAGATAATCCAGCTTTAGTAAGTATTTTTGCTAGGTAGATGATATCGTCGCCGCAAAAAAAATGAAAAAAAGCAAATACTTTTGCAAGATGTATGCTAAGCTTGCAGCAAGGGGATAAAAAAAGCGAAAGCATTCTTCTGGTCTTCCTACGGAAACGGAAACAATTAGAAGGCTTTGTTGCTTTTATGGAAGGTGCTATTAAGTTTAGTTACGATTTTGTGTAAATCTATTGTTGGGGAATTCGATAGATCATAGTTCTTGATGAAGAAAAAAGTTTTACCTTTTTACAATTCGTCTGTGGTCTTGGACAATCGCAACATCTTAGGTAACTTCAACTACTGCAATTTATTTCATCTGAACATTGGAAAGTTTTGTTTAGCTTGATGAAACAATTAGTTTTGTGACTTCTCACTGAATATAAAAGTTTGCTGGATGAGGTGCATCTAACTCTGTTGGGTTAGGTGTATCCAACTGGGGGGAAGGGAATTTTCCCTTTCCTATTTCCTCTAATTCTCACACTCAGAGAAAAACTGATCGACATATAAAAGCTTGCTGGATGAGGTGCATCTAACTCTGTTGGGTTAAGTGTATCTAACTGGGGGGAAGGGAATTTTCCCTTTCCCATTTCCTCTAATTCTCACACTCAGAGAAAAAACTGATCGACAGTGTGTTTTCCCAAGAGTTGAAAATTGCTATTTGACAGGTTTTCTGCCGATAGGGGGATGTGGGGTAAATACGCTATAGAATACCTTCTGGCTCTCCCATCTGGTTACTCCTTTTACCATCCACTCCCCTATCTTTCCTCTTCACACTAAAAATGCAGAAGGACGACAGTAGCTACAACGGAGTGATTAATGGCATCGCCTTTTTATTTACAACACAAAAATGCGTTTATTGAATCGTAGTAAATAGTCTAATGCGATGCCATTTAATATTAAAAAGAGGTGTATTTATGGGAATATCGATACAGTTCAATGAAAAACAACAAATCCTTTGGAATCAAGATTATCAGACTTCAGTTACCCTATACGCGTCTGGTACTTTAAAAGGTGCTATCTCAGAAATTGCACAAGATTTTGCTAGAGAACACAACATTTCTATAAAAATTGAATTTGACCATTCTGCCTTGCTGCAAAAACGTCTTTTGAGTGGGGAACATAGCGATATATTTTTTAGCGTTAATATGGAAAATCCGACTGCTTTGATCAAAGCTAATAAAACCATTCCTGTAGTGAATTTCATCAGGAATAAAATGTGTGCAATTGTCAAACCCAGTTTCAAGGTGACGCCAAATAATCTTTTAGATTGGATGTTAAATCCAGAAATCAGATTAGGAACATCAACACCAAATGAAGATGCTTCTGGGGACTACGCACAGGAGATATTTCGTAAAGCTGAAAAAGTACAACTAGGTAGCTTTAACGAACTAAATCAGAAAGCACTGCGCTTGGTAGGTGGGCGTAATTCTCCTGTTGTTCCCAAGGGAAAGAACGAAATTGCATACTTCATCACTGAGACACAACAGGTAGATATCTTTTTAAGCTACCGTACTGATGCTAGGTTAGCTGTTTTAGCTTCCCCGAGTATGCAAATAGTGGAATTACCAGAACATCTGGCAGTAAAAGCTAATTATGGTATGACTTTGATGAATCATGCCCGCAGTTATGGAGCGATGTTGGCTATGTATATTCTTTCCCAAAATGGACAACAAATCTTGACGAAATATGGGTTTGACTCACCTTTAATTTTGGAGAACTAAGTGAAGATGGCGCAAATAAACAAGAACTATATATAAAAGTATTGAAAAGCCTTTTCTACCAGTTAAGAACTGAGTAGTTATAAATAATTCAATTTCTAGTTTGCACTAAAACGAAATTACCGTCACTAAGGAGGAATTTTTTTGGCAATTGGCACAAGATGTCAATCAAGCTCGAAATAAATAATATAGCACATTACAAGTAAATGAAGTACAGCACTGAAGTCTAAAATGTAGAACGCCTCTATTTTGCTGTAAGTATTTTACTTATTCCTCATTGCTTCTTTCTTCACCTCATCCTATTCAACGCAAGGAAACACATGAAAAACACTCAAGTAAAAGTCAACAAACTACTCAACGAAACAGCCTGCGAAGATAACCAGAATAAATTGGAGGGCAAGAAAAAGAAACCTTGCAAAAAACCACCACAACCGGGTGCAGCCCAAGGGAATTGCGCTTTTGAGGGGGCGACGGTTGCTCTTGTACCAATTACTGATGTTGCTCATTTAGTACATGGTCCAGCTGCCTGCACTCGCAACCCCTGGGGAAATCGCGGTAGCCTTTCCTCTGGTTCTGACTTATACAAAATAGGCTTCAGCACTGACTTGAGTGAGAATGATGTCATTTTTGGTGGTGAAAAGAAGCTTCATCAAGCTATTCTCGATATCGCTCAACGTTACAATCCTGCGGCTGTTTTTGTCTATGCTACCTGTGTCACCGCTTTGATTGGTGATGATATGGATAGTATCTGTAAAGCAGCTGCAAAGAAAATTGGTATTCCGGTTGTCTATATAAATGCACCTGGATTTATTGGTAGTAAAAATGTAGGTAACCGCATCGGTGGTAAAGCTTTATTGGAACATGTAGTTGGAACTGCAGAACCAGAAGTTACTACACCATTCGATATCAATATCATTGGTGAATACAATGTTGCTGGTGAAATGTGGAATGTTTTGCCACTGTTCAATAGATTGGGTATTCGTGTTCTCTCCAAAATGACGGGTGATGCTCGCTATCAAGAAATTTGCTATGCTCATCGTGCCAAGTTGAATGTAGTGATTTGCTCTAATGTATCACTAGGAATGGCAAAAACAATGCAGGAACGTTATGGAATTCCTTACATTGAAGAATCTTTCTACGGTCTGGAAAACATAAATCGTTGCTTACGGAATATTGCAGCAACATTAAGCGAATCTCTTGGGGATAACTTCACTTCACGCTATCTTCAAGAACGTACAGAATGGTTGATTGCAGAAGAAACCGCAGCGCTAGATATTGCCCTGACTCCTTACCGTTCCCAGTTAAAAGGTAAGCGCATTGTTCTTTATAGTGGTGGCGTAAAAAGTTGGTCGATTATTTTAGCTGCCAGAGACTTAGGAATGGAAGTTGTTGCTACCAGTGACAGAAAGAGTACACCAGAAGAGAAAGCCAAAATTAAGCAATTGCTTGGTCAAGATGGCATGGTTTTGTCAAAGGGAAGCCCCAATGTATTACTACAAATACTGAAAGATACAAAAGCTGATATGTTGGTTGGCGGGGCTAGCAATCAATACACAGCACTAAAAGCAAAGATTCCTTTTTTAGATGTTAATCATGAGCGTCATCATGCTTACGCTGGTTATGCAGGGATGCTGAAAATGGCACAGGAATTGTATAAAGCCTTGTATAGTCCTGTGTGGGAACAAGTTAGAAAACCTGCTCCTTGGTGGAATGAAAAAATCGACCAACCCTTGAAAGGATAGGGGTGTGAGGGTGTAGGGGAAGAAGGGGATAGGGGAATGACTTGCAGACAAGGGAAACAAGGAGTTAATAAACAATTATTTCTTTTTCCCTTACACCCTTACACCCTTACACCCCTAGTTTTTGACAAAGTACAAACAACAATTATCAAATTTCTGGAGTCAATAAATGAAAGTAGCCTTTACGACAAGCGACGGAACCCATATTAACACTCACTTTGGGTTGGCAAAAGATATTGATGTGTATGAAGTCTCTAAAGAGGGATTTAATTTTATTGAGACTTTAACCTTTGAAGGGGACTTAGAAGAAGCTCCTCATGAAGATAAGATTACACCAAAAATGAAAGCAGTTCTTGACTGCAGAATTGTATATGTTAAAGCTATTGGCAAACCAGCAGGAAACAAGTTGATGAAGGAGGGTGTAACTCCTATTAGAGCACAAGAATATGATACAATCCCCAATATTCTATATATGCTAGTACAAAGTTTAAACGGTGATGCTCCACCAATGTTACGTAAAGCCCTCCAACTGGTAGAGAATAACTTAGCATATTCCCATGATGAAGAATAATGGAACTTTGGATCTAGGGCTGTCTACATCTTGTTTGTATCCATTTAATGCTTCAAAAAGTTGGATGCAATTAAGAAACAGTAGAAATTCAAAGATTGACGACAGTCTTCAATCTTTGGTAAAGAAGAAGATTAACTAAGATTATTGACTTTAATAGCAATTCTATCTGATTTGCGAAAATTGAAAAACCTAGAACCTCCGACTTATATAATAAGTCGGAGGTTTTGTTTATCAAAAATGATTTATAATCGTTATATAAAACGTCAAGAATCTTTCTCATTAAAACTTTTAGTTAGAATATTACATCTAAGACAATCAATATTGTGAGCTTAAAAACGATATAAAAAAATAGATAAGTCTGTCATTTTTTTCAAAAAAAATGTATATTTTTTTGATATTACTTGATATTTTGTTATCAAATTTACGTTAAACATGTCTGATTATAGTTACTATTGAAAAAGAGAAAAAAGAAAATAATCTTTCTTCTCAAAGAACTGAAGAAAAGAAGCTTTGTTCTAGTCTTAATATTGCATCAGGAGCAATGACAGCATGCCATTGAAATTATTGAAATGCGACGAAAGCATACCCGAACGTGAAAAGCACGTTTACATCAAAGAAAAAGGAG
>JAHHGV010000077.1 GCA_019359695.1 Brasilonema angustatum HA4187-MV1 | reverse complement strand
TGACTCAGTTTTCAAGTCCCAAAAAGCAGCGAATTGCTGCCAAGTACGCCCCTCAACTAAAAGAACTGGTACGCGCTTATCTACATTCATCGCCTGAACGTGGATCGGATGAACGGGTCAAGAATTTAATTAGTGATTTTGAACTTGACGATATTAAAATTTCTGATGTTGATGTTTTGCTAGGACTGGCGCAAGATTTCGTAAGCTGCTATGAATTATTGGGTTACGCGCAAACACCACCGATTGAACCCACACAAAGCAAAACCCTCCACGCGCTAGAGGGGTGATGGGTGTTTATGGACGTTCGCTCGTTTTGATGAGATGAGGGGTACTGTAGGTGAATATAGAGATGGGAGAATTGGTGTTTTAGTCCAACAAACGTTCTACTGTTAAAGTAGGAAGTCCGAGATTGGTCAAGTTAGGATGGTGTGACAAAGTTCCAACAACTTTTTTGTTTACTGCGATGGGTTTGTTTAACTTTACCCAACATTGTTTAGAAGGACGTTCTAACCCAAGAGTCATTAACAGTAGTTGTTCTTCAATTTCACTATAATCTTTTGGTGCTTCTTTAAATCCTCTTTTTTCTAATTCCAGATTACTGATTAATACAGTGTTGTCGTCTAGTTCATCTATTCTAAATACATTATGTGTGTCAGTTAAAGACGTTTTTGTGTGTTCAGATTGTTTTTTACGTTTTGCTTCTCCCATTTTTACTCATCCTCTAAATCAAGAAGTTCATCTGAAATATTCCCATCACAATCAGATTCTTCTAGAATCATTGATTTGATTTCATCATTGACATTTTTCTCCCCTACTAAAGTAGATTTACAATGTAACAGCAGTTCATATTCAGGGTGATGTCGGTTGATAGTTTTAGCTTTACGGGTTTTCTTGCTTTCTTTGATTAATTCTTCAATTGGGTCTATAACACCTCGCTCAACAGCAGCTAGACCCCACTCAATCATCTTTTGATGATTTAGGCTACTATCCGAATTAACAAAGAATGCTTCAATCGATTGACCATATTTTGCTTTCGACTTAACAACAGCGTCTATCCATCCAAAGAGTTGTTCAGCATTTTGATATTTGTAGGTTGATGGTGAGAATTCTACTGGCAAGATTACTCGTTTCATTTGGTCGCCAGGTTTTAACCCAAGTTCATCATATTTACGATGATTTTTCTTGTACTCGTTGATTGACAAGGATACTAGTTTAATAGCAACATTTTGACGTTTTACCTTGTGTGGATTTTCTGCAATTTGACTTATCATATCAATTGCTGGGTTTTGATTGTCGTATCGGTTCGTTATAGCTGGTTTACCATCATTTCCGGTGATTATTCCCCTGTGAAGTTTACTTGATTCATATCCTCTATAAGCGTTAGTTTTTTCATGGTCGTTAAAAGAGTGTGTCCATTGCTTTGATTTATCAGAGGTTTCTTTCACATAACAAGAGAACAGAATTAACCCATGTTGACAACGATATTTTACAATTTCTTTATTACTGGTGTTTTCAGGAACGTTAATCGTATATTGACTAGTGATAAGTTGATAATTAGCCATTCCCTGATTAGCACCACTATGGTAAATATTCTTGATTTCAAAATCTGCCATACCTACTCTAGGTTTTTCTTGAATCTCTACCATATCACTAGTTTTTTCGTCTGATTTTAAACTATTGTATTTTTCGTCTTTTGCAACCACCTCAATTTTGTTTGTGTTTACTGTTAGTACATCCATCAAGGGAAAGTTGGTTCTGATATAATTTTTAACTAGTTTACAGATGAAATCTTTACCAACATTATCACGTTCACTGGGATTGATTTTTGTTTTACAACTGTTCAAAACAGTATTTTGGTTATCAGAATCGTTATTGTCGTTGTTAGGATTAAAGTAACGACTAACTAAAGGTTGTAGACTCTCAAATATTTGAACAACTTTGGTAGATTTGTTAATTTGTTCAACATCACATAAAAGTAGTAGTCTACCTTTTTTACTTAACCATTCTTTGACTTTGAATTTATAAGTAAATAATTTGTCTTCACCAGTAAATTCAAAAGATAATGGAGCGCTAGATAAATTTCGTTGACTTAGTTGTGAATTAGGACTATCTGGATTAATACAACGACTATCTATTGTGTCACGTCCTTCATAAAGAATATTGTTAATTAAGAAGAAACACCCGTCTGTTATTGTTGGAAACCCGTTTAAAGATTTCTCCATGCACCAAGCTAAAACCCGTGCTCTTGCAGTGATGTTGTTGCCAATTACGATATTACTTGTATTAAACAGTGGTGATATGGAAACTCCAAACTTAGTGTTACAAAACAATTTGTACAACAAATCGGCTGGACATTTCTTTTTAACCCACTGTGCAACTTTACGTTTACTAAGGTACTGATTTAAAATTAGTTCACCAATAGTGAAACCATACCAAGCATGACAATCTTCGTATATTTCACCATATTGAAACCATCCATTACCACCGTTTATTATCATGTGGTTTTTATGACTCCAAGTTGTTCTAACAGTGTTGAGTCGTTCTTGACATTCATCGAACTGTTCTTGCAAAATCTCTTTATCTGAAGTAATCCGAGAACTTTTTGGATATATTGCAAAAGCTAAAACTTGAGAATTATCAAGTATTTCGTCTCTTAGTTTTGGATTGGCAACAAAGAACAACCATTGAAGAATATCGTAATTAACATATCCACATTTTATTTCGTAAATATTTATTTTTGTGTATCCTTGTTTGATTTTTTCAATTGCGTCTTTGTTTCCATTTAAAGAATCTGCAAGTAGTTTAGATAGTATTTCGTGTTTTTGTACCGTGGGGTGAACATATGAGACTACTATGTCTTGAGGGTTTTCTAACTTCTCAACATTGAGATATAAGGAAAAATTACCAGGTAACAACTCACCCCAAATTTCATCTGGTATAACACCTGATTTTTTAAATTCCTCCCTTAGTTTGATTAAACTATCCACATCAACATTAAAACTAATTAACCATTCTCTTAATGTGAGATATTGATTTTTACTGTAAGTATTAGTTATCAAACCACCAATAATTGGTCGCCCAAAGAAGAACAATTGCATTCTCTGAGATTCCGCATAACACCCAGAAATGTCAATGTCAACTACAATCTGAGCGTCGTATCGTCCGTTAATTTTTCTTAGTTTGAAAATTCCTTTTAGCTCAATCCCCTCTACCATGCCTTGTCCTTGCTTTCTTGTCTTCAGCTTGCGTGGAATTTGAGCTACAGTAGGCTGGTTTTGACCAATCCGACCACCAAAGCCTTTGGCAAGTAAAGCGCGGGTATGGGCGGAATTTTGCACCAGTTGACGCGGGGTGTAAGGTAAGCACTCTTTTGTAATATACTCGTTAATTGCTTTACGCCAGTGTGTTTTCTCATCTCCTAACTTGAGAAATGTTGCCAAAGCTGCTTTATCCATCAAATCGACCGTGCCACCAACTGTCAGAGAAGGTACTATTTCCTTATTCTCCCATCCGAGGTCTACCGCTATCTCGTTAATCCGGTCTTTGAAAGCGTACTGAATTTCAGCGTTACAAGAATCACCCAGTGAATAAGCTAAAAAATCGCCGGGACGGTTCAGAAAAGACTGTACGATATCTTCCTTGTCTTTTTTACTGAGTAAATCCTTAGCGTCTAACTTGTACCCTGACGCGCTGGCGAAGTTTCCAAGACTGATTATCCCATGTGATTTGATAGTGTCTACCATTCTTAAGTAGCTCTCGTATCCTTCTGAGTCACCGTTTATCTGAACCTCTTGAGTAAGAGAAACATAATCAACAGTATGATCGCCGTTGTACTTGTCTCGTTTCTCCCAGATGCACTTGACTACTTTAGACACTTTTTCAATTCGCTCGTAACCAACGGATTTTTGCAGAGTTATCACCCGTTTCAACATCTCACCGTGGAATATCAGATTTAACTCTGCTTCGGCGTTGTGGGCTGCTAGGGTTAGGTAAAACTTAGGTAAGAATCCAAGACGTTTTTGAGTCGCTTGCTTGGATCTCACGTCCCATCCCAAGACAACCCTGAGATAATCGAAACCATCACAATCTCGACAACTCAGGACGGGTAGTGGGTCTTTGCCCAAACTCCGTAATTTATTGTTTACTAGCGTTTCAAACTTCGGATCAACAAAAATGAAAGTGTGTGTAACACCGTCCTCACCTGGTAAAAGATTAATTTGTGTGGTAACGTGTTGTCTAGATTCTTGAGTAAATAATTCCTGAAGTGTTTGTTGTCCAAAGATTATAGAAATAAATTTAAATTCAGTGTCGATTTGTTCATAGACGTGGATGTCTAAACTAGGTCTAAATGGTAGTTTGGTTTTTCCTTTCTTAGCTTCCTCAACTTTTGACTCGTACTCTTTATATCGTTCAGTATAGAGTTCTACTAATTCATCAAAAGTGAGAAGGTTACTTCTATTTACACACCAGTTAGCGTCTATTTCAATTGGTGAGAAACATTTAATGGTCTTTGCGTCTGGTCGTTCGTTGTAGGTGATGATTGAATTATCTGAACACCTTAATTGATTAGACTTTAAACCATCTGAAACTATTTCTTCTTTTTCTATAACAATTGGAATTTCAATGGTTTGAGATTCAATTTCCTCTACTTCAAAAACAGGAACTAGATTATTAAAATCAATTCCGAAACCTGATAATTCTGATAATTCACTTGTACTATTTACAGAGGATTCTGAATAATCAAATAAGGTTTCAGGATTGTTGAAATCAACCCCAAAACCTGATAAAATGTCTGTTAGATCGTCCATGATTTTAGTTGGTATGATTGAATTTTTTCTAATAACGAAGTCTCCCGCCATAGTTGGCGGGATTTTAGTTTTTAGAAGTTATTCATCCCAATCAAAATCAGTGGATTCAGGTTTTGTTTGGTCGGGTTTTTGAAGTGCCTTGTGTTGACCATCGACCATCACAGGTTCAAGAGTTTCCAAGTCTAGAGCAAAGTAGTAAACACCTCGCTTAGACTGTTTTTGGTTCATCCGTCCTGTGAAAAGCTTGCCGCGTAAAGGATAGACAACATCGTAAAGCTTATCCTTATCAATGTCGTAAAGCCCCTCAAACCCTTCCATGCCTGGAATAGCGGCTAATGGATTGACTTTCTCAATCGTAGGAACCTCAAGACCCATCTTTTTGAACGCAAGGGTAAGAAGGTTCTCATTGACAATGACTGGAATATTTTTGAATTTCCCGTCAGATCCAAGGCAACCGTATACCAGCGCTTCGAGAGTGATAGACTCTCCAGTTTCACCGTTTACGATGTTTCGTTTTGCAAAACCTTGGAAGATTAACGCTGCTGTACCACCTACAACACGGTCGCCCTCCCGGTCAATGGGTTGACTAGCGTTCATTTTGGGAACAAATCGAGTACGGATTCCTTGGTAGTTAGAAGGGTTGGAATTATTGATGCCAAGTGCCATGATTTATATATCCTTGGGCGATTAGCCCATCTAGTGTATTTGTGTGGTGGCGTACCGTCTTGGTCGTCACCTCTTTTGTTGCTTCTAAAAGCTAACATTTGAACCACAGGTGTGTCAATGGTCTTTAAAAGGTTTCTCAGTGTTGACGCGCTAGTGAGATTTTGTTAACCTGAAAAGTATGGGTGTCAATATAAAAAATTATCAGGATAACTATGAAAACTACTACTAGAGGAGGTTCAACACCACGACATGGTGAAGCTAAAAAGCCTAGAACCGTATATTTAACAGATGACGCATGGGACACACTGAATTTAATTTCAGAAGAATTTTTGATCACACGCTCGGAGTTGATACAGCAGCTTTGTAATGGAAAGTTGCGAATAGAGCGAAATGAAGCCAAAACCGCATAGCTTATCAAGCATTTATTACCCCACTCATGTGGGGTTAATTTTTGCTTGTATCTCTCTTTTTTGGCACATCCCACAACACGGTCTTACCACATCCAAGACAACGATTGCCAATCTTTGAATAATCTGCTGTGTGGACGGCTTCAACCCAGTAAGTACCACAATCAGAACATGGATTGCGTTCAATTGCTATTGCTTTTACGGTATAATTATGACTATCGGTCGTCTTCGATTTTTTATGGCGACTCATGAGTATCACCTAATAAGGGACAAACGGCTGGTTGATATCCAGCTTTTTTAATTTTTGTAATCCAGTTACAAAATTTTTGGACGAAAAAAAATGTGACTCAGTTGTTTCTGAATCGGCAAATTTACTTGACATAAGCAAAGACTTTTTAATTGAATAGATTCACTCTATTACAGACACACTAACGCTTTCAACTTTTGGAAATTTAAATCGGTAATCTTCACAATTCACCGAAAGTCTTTCCCGCGTCCTGATCTTGTGATTTCTCCATCAATCAAATAAACAGGGTTTAGCTTTGAGTTTCTCATCTCACGATAATGCCGTTTAACAGCGCGACAATAGTCCAACCATTGACGATTCCTAAACACAGTATCGTTATCAGCTATGCAATACGCTAGTCCTTCAAGTGCTTCCAATGGTTCTAAATCACACAAATTAACTTCTAATAATGGTGAATTAGATTTTTCCAAAGATTTATCTAGAGCTAAACTTTCGGTGTATAATGTCAATTTTCCTTTTGGGTTAGCTGTACCTGTAAGTCCAGAATTAGCGAAAAGGTTTTCACACAATTGTTGTTCAATACTTAAAAACCAATGCATTGGACTGATAGACTCTTTTGACTTCCAACTTGTATAAAGACAAATTTCTTGACACAGCTTGAGAGTCGCTTCTGATAAGTCAGCTAGACTTTTATAATCTTGTATTCTAGGATTTGGATTTGAAAGTATAGAATTGTTGCCTTGATAGTAATCCATCCAAGCAGCATGATATTGATATAAAATTTTTATTTTTGAAAACAGTTGCCCAATAGGGTCTTGAGGACAATCTATCAATATTTTGTATCTATGTTTCATAACCAATTCAGGCATGTCTCGAATTTGGTTAATAGCATGTTCTTTTTTTATTTCATAATCAAAATAACAATAATGTGGTAGATGTAAATTTTTACCAATAAATTTTATTTTTGAAGAGTTAATCATTCTTCATCCTCCTTTTGTTTTTTACTTTTTTGGTCGCCTCCTCTAGTTTCTCCAAGAGGTCTTGTGTCTTGATTTATATACCCTTCCTTTCTTAAAAGATTGAATAAGTGTGTTTCTAAAAAATTATTGACACTAGTGTTTCTATCTATGGCTAGTTCTCTTAGAGCATTTATAACAGTCTCATCAAGTCTATACGTAACAGCTTTGCGTTTGCGCATACATAGTAAAAGAGTAATCATACTATTCCATTGAATCAAAAAACTTTACTACTGCAATCAATAGTATTAATTTTTTATATCAAAATGCAATACTAATGCAATATTATTTTCTTATAGGATTGGATATATCAAATAACCAACGCTCATATCAAGAGTATTGCAAAAGTAAATACTATTGTTTATATTCAAAGAGTAAGGCAAATGAGCAAGCCGCCACGACTGCCAAGCAGGTCACGTAACGCAAGCGCTCACCCCTACACCACAATTCAAACTTGAGAGTGCGAACGAACTCCCTACAGGCGACATAGGTGTGCTGGTGCAAGTATCTTGACTGCCGTACTTGCCGATAACCCTATGGTTGTCATGAGGGATAATCTCTCTTAACAGCTAGCTAACAAGGTATTTAAACATGGATAAAACACCAGATTTTCTTTACCGCACTAATATCACTCTTGAAAAGGCTGAAATTCATGTACATCTGCGTGAAACCTTTATTCCTGCATTTAGTGAGCTTTTCGCTTATATTTCTTGGAAAAACTTTAAAGAATTTGGTCGTGGGTATTTATTTGTACCCATTTTCGCCGGGAAAACACCTGAAGAGGGATTTGATGTTGACTATTTTCCTAAAGATAGTCCCAAGTTCAAAACTGCTAAAGATTCTGAAATCAAATCTGGACAGCAAGTAGAAACAGCTTCTGTTTATTTTGATGTTGATGATTACAACCCACGATACGAATATCTTATTTTTATCGGATGGAATCAAGCGTCAGATAAGGCTACCGAACATTTCTTCAGAATCACACCAGAAAAAGCTCCTTATTTAGTTAAAAAACCAAAAATTTAAAGTATTTTCTCAAACAAAAGCCTCCGTTGCTAGCAGGGTTCTCTCCCTGCCAACAGCGAAAGGCTGTGTACCAAGTACCTAAAAAACATTCGATGACTCAAATTGTAGACCACGACCAAAACATGGACACTATGGGTGAAACCCCTAAACTTACTTTGAAGATCCAAGACTTGCTTCCACAGCTTAACTTTATCGAGACTGTCTCTGTGATCCACTGTGCCTCTGAAGCCTTGCGCCACTCCTGCGGTTTCGCTCGTTGCTACGCCGATTTGGGAGTTACAATCAAGCTTTTTGACAATGGTGAAGACGATTGGATTAGAGACGATATAGCGGATGTCCGTGACCAACAAGAACTGGTAAACCTTATCGGTGAAGCATCTTTCAGACTTCAAGAGTTATCCAAATAAGGAACCTGACCAATGCAACGAACAATAAACATACAAATCGTTCTAAATGACCATTCCGCCAGACTAACTTCTTCTCAGGGAGTTGATATTGAATCTTGTATGAAAGGTTCGGAAGAGCAAAAAATTGCTGATTTATTGCAAGCTCTTTGCCTCGCGTTTGAGGTTCACCCTCGCGGTACTTATTCACACATATGGAACTGATAAACATGAACGAAACAACCGTGTTGATTGACCTAACCATTGACCCCTACATCGCTACTATCTCTGTTCCCGAAATGAATGTAAGCATATGTTCTCACGCTGCAAAGTATCTCTCTAACGAAAAAAGCAAGACAGTTCACATGCTGCGGCTTTTAGCTCAAGTTCTAGAAGAAGGCAAGTAATCATGAAAGAACAAGACAGCACCTCAACAGCCCGTATCAAGCCACCCCGCGAGGTTAGCCAGCCTGTTTATATCGATTTTCGAGATCTGGAAGCTTTCAGAGAGATTGATCAGGCTAAACGACGCGAACGGGTGCAAGAATACACTCACACGGATGGTGAGAAGTGAAAAGCTACTACAACAGCTTAGTAGCGTGAGTAGCTTTCCAGCAAAAACTTTACAAGGATACAAGGAATATTACCATGTCAATACGGAAAACAGGTACAGTAACCGGAGCTTCTCTGGAAAAGTCTAATCGCGGCAAAAAAGGCGGTTTAACAGGGTCTAAGCGCGTAACAGGTGAAACTAACACCCCTATTGCAGAAACAGCAGCCGAAACCGTTCTAGAACCGCCTACAGAATCTACTGCTGTTCCCACCCCTCCATCTGTAGTAGAGAAACTTCAAGAAATAGCCAACGGTACTGCTTCCGCTATCGAAAAAGGTGCAAATGTAGTTTCTACTGTCCAGCGCTATACCTCAAAGATCGCACAAACAGTACAAGGGACTGACCAAGACAGAAATCCTTCAGGACTGACAGACGGGAAAGTAAATACCTCTGAAATCTTGGCTAGAGCAAGCGCCGATATAGATGAGTCTATACCTCAAATGGACTCAGGAACCGCCACACAGCGAAACATCGTTATTGCTAGACAGCGTAACTTTGTTGGTGTAGCTATCAACAACACCAGACTTAAGCAGGACTTAGCAACTTTAGACAATGAGCAGAAAAAGCTTATTGGAATGCTAATTGATGGCAAAACTCTGGATGTTAACAACGAGAAAAAAGCCGTTACCTATCACCGCGCTGTTGTTAGCCGTGACACGGAACTGTCCAAGCTTGAACAAGACCGCGAACTGTTGACCCAACAACAGATTAGAACAGAAGGCACTCAAAACCAGACTGAACTAATCAGGGAATCTGAAATACTGAAAGTAGCCAAAATGCGTGAGGACATTGAAAAGCAAGGCTACGAAATTCAAGCTATTCAGTACGAAAAAGAAAAAATCAAGCAAGAAACAGAAGCCAAGTTTACAGCAGGTTTCTGAGCATAAAGCGCTTTATGTAAAAAGGGTGTTCAAGACAGAGCACCCTGCAAATCATATTTTACTTAGGGAATATTATCATGTTTAAACACGTCTACTTTGGCTTAGTTCTGGGTTCCACACTGCTAGGCGCGGTAGGTCTTGTTCAATCATTCCACACACAAGGGTTAACACAAAAGATTGCTGCTGTAACGGGTATAGGAGGCGCTACAACTGCTCTTACTGCCCTCGGACTTGGAATTGCCTATAACGGGAAAGAGACTGACCTAGAAAACGAATTTAAGGGGAAGTTGGAAAAGAACAGTCAACTCAAGGATCGGGAACTTGCAGGACTTAAGTTGCAGATTGACGAACTCAAAAGTCGTATCAAAGTGCTTGAAACAGAAAAGGAAGCCAATCTTAAGCAGATATCTGAACTACAAGAGCGACTGAATGCTAAGGCTGAACAATACCTCAAAATTGTTTCTGAGAAAGACTTGAAAATCAAAACACTTGAAGGCATTGTAAGCGAACGGGATACACGTGTTGAGGATTTTCTTAACGAGTCTCGCACTCGCACTATGACGTTTTTCTCTAAGCGTTATGAGCAGTTAGACGACTTGCACAAACGGTTAAAGAATGCTCTGGAAGATGATAAGGTTACGCTCAATAATAAAGAACTTCTAGTTGGTCGGATTGAAGATATTCGCAAACTGAAATCAGAGTTGACCGACGCACTGGAAGAGATAAAGGACATGGAAATCACCTGTTTCAATGATGTCCTAGCCTACATCTTCAAGTTTGATAATAAGTTTTTTAATGCCAAGATGCATTGGAAGGATTTAAGGTTTTCCAAAGTCGAAACGGAAAATAAATCCTTATCTAAATCCTTAAGTGAATCCATGCCTAGAGTTGTTGCCCTTGAACGATTTAGAGCAGGAATGGACGAAGTTGATGAGAAGATTACTGAAAAGTATGAAGCCCTCTTGTTGAACAACAACAACATCCACACTCAATTAATGGACTTGTTGGAACAGAAGAATTTAATCATTGATGACCTGACAAAACAAGTAGAGGAACTCCAAAAACCTCTACAAGCTATGGGTTTGAGTGAATATGCAAAAGTAGCTAATCGGGTATCTGGCTTCTACTTTGAAAACTTTGGTTACAGGTTGGATTTTATTAATTGGGTAGAAACTGAGGTAGGGTATAACATCACCTATGCAACGCGCCAAAACAACGCTCTTACCAATGATGAACTGATGGTAGGCAATGCCAAAGAGCAGCTCGCAAAATTGACAGGCTGCTTGCAAGGTACGTTTCCTGAGTTTACTTATGACTACCGCAACTGCACAGTTATCTTGTGTGTTGTCATGAGGAAACCAGCCAAGAAGGAACAAGCTAAGGCTGACATTGATAAAATCTGGGTTCCAGTAGAAAAGTTTGAATCTTACGTTAAAAACTGGGAGCGCGTTCGGATCACAGCAGGCAGCACGGGAGGTAAATCCCCAACAGCGAAAAACCTAGCACTAGCAATCATGAAAACTCGCAAGGGTCAGGGTGAGATACGTCTCTATGATCCGCAAGACGGAAGCAAGAAAGATTACTGGGATATGCCAAAAGCAGGCACTACCCATGCTGACAATGTGGCAGGGATGGAAGAACTTTGCGATTTGTTGGATCAGCGTTCTAAATCAAAAGCTAACCACTCGTTTGTCCTGTATATTTTTGACGAAATAGATAGCACTATAGCACAGGAGCGCGAAAACAACGGGTACTACTACTTTAGGGATAAGGTAACTTACTCACTCAAGCAAGCCAGTCATCAAAACATCGGCGCTATCTACATTGGTCAAGCTTGTGACGCTTCCACAATTCCTGGTATGAGTTGGTCAGATTGGAATAACGCCGTTCAGTTGCACATCGGAGCTAACGCTGGTATCTGGATTGACAAAGCTAAAACAATAACATCCGAGGAAGCGACCAAGCTGCTTGAACAGTACCGCAAGATTCAAGAGTACTGCGACAAGAAAAACGAGGAATTGGGCTTAGACATCTTCACCGATCCAGGTGCTTATCGTTTCGCTTTAGCTGTACCACTGACCGGACTACCAAAGTTTATCCAGCTTCCTGACTTCGATAGCTATGACTATTATGATGTGATGGCTGAGAGTGAAGAGTTACTGAGTACAAATACTCAAAATTTACTTATTTCTAATATTATAGATGAGGTACAGCAAGAGGTTGAATCAATGAATGTTAAGACCAAAATAGAGTGTCCTCATTGTGGTTCTACCAAATTCAAACGCAATGGTAAAGACAAAACAACTAAGACCATACAGCAATATAAGTGTGGTGATTGCGGTAAAGGATTTAGTGACACAGACATTATTAACTAACAGTAATTAGAGTAAGATTGAATTCTGGTTAGTCGGGTTACACGTCTGGCTAGCCCGATTTACAGCCCGACATGATGTCTGAAACCCTTGATTTTACGTGTCTGGCTAGCCCGTCATTTTTCCCTATAGGGGGTCAGCCCGATTAGCCCGATTAGCCCGACAGAGTATGAGTTTCTATTAATTAATCATGCTGTGCTCAATACTCAGGCTTTCATATTTATGTAAGTTGCTGTTAGTTAATAAAATTTATATTTTCTAACATTAACTCAAACTTGTAGTTGCTATTAACTTGAAAATACCCTGACTTAATAGTAATAAAAGCTGACCACTTAATATGTTAAATGAATTGTCTATCCTTGAGTGCTCAAAATAAACAAGTAACCTATTTTGGGTACTTTAGGGTACAATTCTCTCATCACCTTTCATTTTTGACCACCAAAATCACTTGAAACGTATATGGAGTAAGCATTATGACGACTTCCGAAACAACAAACACAACATCAAATGTACCCAAAAGTACCCTAAAAAATGGGGGTGTAAAAATGCCTAAAATTCCAGCTAAAAATAAGAAGCACTTCAAATCCGTGATAGACCTAGGAAATCATTGGGTTAAAGCTTACATTGAAGGCTATGAACTTTTGAGAGAACCTAGCTGGTATGCTCGCTGCTTGTCCAATACTTCCAATAAACTACCAGGTCATGTGCGCTATGTCGATGGAGTCAGGTCAGATTTAGTGGGTCAATGCTGGCTAGTGGGTAATCAAGCCGTTCGCAGTGGTAGTAGTGATTTGATGAGATTGGTTGAGGACTACACTGGTAAATCGTCCTTGTGGCTTGAATACTTTTTAGGTACTTTGGCTCATCTACCACAGGTAAATTCTGAGATGAACTTGGATGTTACCGTGACCTGCAATGATGTCAAGCGTCATTCACCAATCATCAGGAAGAATGAAGGAACGCACAGGGTAGAATTGTGTGGCGTTCCATGCACAGTTAATATAGTTGTTAAAGCAATACTGCCAGAGGGATTTGCAGCGCTCAAGAGTCAAAAGTTAGATGGTGCGGTAACTATCTGTGATATCGGAGGTGGTAACACGTCTATTAGCAGGTTCTTTAACTCTGAACCAGTAGGGGAAGTAGCAGTTAAGGACTTTGGTGCTGAGTACTTGATTGAGAAAATTGTTTGCAATTCGGATCTAAAAGCACTTATTAAGCAAGCACCCGATAAGGATGTCATCAATCGCAGTATTGAAGTAGGGGTTAAGTTCAAGAAGTCTGAGTCGGGTGACGCATTGGGACAAAGAAATGGGGCAAGCCTTATTACTACGACACACCGAGGAGACAACACAGATCAACAAAACAAAGGCTTGCCCCATTTCTCCAGTCATTCCCCCGGTGATAAGATACCGTTTCTGGCTTATGGTGACTCAGCTATGAACTTCTATAAGGTATATGAGGTTGAATTGCAGGACTTCATCAATTGCAGACTTAGGGAAGTTATCAAACAGCTAGAGCAGTACAAGCTAGGTGGCGACCAAATTCTGATAATCGGAGGTGGTTCTAAACTTCCATTGCTGAATGCTGCCTTGAAAAAGAAAGGTTTTTTGATTTCGGACAATGGCGCTTTTGATAACCTCACTGGTTTGATATCGGAGGTAGGTTGATGACTGCTGACAAAATTAGAATCAAGAAGTACCAAAAACCAAAAGTACAAGAATGGTGTGAAGCGCTAAACCTTTCAGAGAGCAGGTTTGTGGAAGATGCGATCGGGTTTTACGTGAGATTTTTATCAGGAAAGCACCCAATTGTACCCATGATTTCAGTACCAACGACTGCAAGCTTGAATGGTCATCAACAGCCAACGGAAGTTAAGCCAGTGGTTATAGAAACTGATGACCCTGATGAGTTTGATGGGGGAATTGACCTCTAAATTAAAAAGCACTGGATAGATGCTGGTCTTACCAGTGCTGACACTCCAAGACTCTTTTAATCATGTAGCATCCCAAAGCATAACTACATCACGATGACCACGTATTTAAATTTGTTTATTTAATGAAAACTGAAAAAATGTCACGGATAGTATCTTGGAAATCTTAAGTGTAGGTACTAACTAAATCACCGTTCAATTACTTTAGTTCCTACTGCTGACATAAGCCCACTAGTAGCACTCATACAAGCTAAGACAGGTTCACCTTTCAAAATACTAACGACAGCTATTCCATTAAAAACAAACATACTAGTCATAGCTAGCTTCATTACTGTGCTTTTCATGACTTAACAATTTTTATTTGTAACGCAACAAATATTTCATAGGGGTGACTAAAAATTTTTTATGCGGAGCGCACATTTCTGACTTAACCACAAAAAACACTGGTGAGGACTATCAACCCTTACCAGTGCAATCTAAATTTCTCTATAAGCTAATGCTAGGAGCCTCTGAATTATGTCAGTTCAATATCGCAATAATCATGTACCTGGGTGGGTGTATTTGCTTGAAGCTGAAGGTTATCACGGATACATTCCAGGCGTTTATCTACGTCGCTGCAAGATGTGAATGTGGTTAATTTGAAGTGGCTGGAAGTTAACGCTGATCAGGAATAAAGCAGAAGCACTGGTAAGAGGCGAGCCAATTCCTTCCAGTGCCTCAAATCTATCTATCTACCTTCATGTTAAAGACGCGCTTACAAGGAATCTCAGCATTATGACATGGCAACAAAGAAACGATAATGTACCAGGATGGGTATATCTCTTAGAAGCTGAAGGTTATCACGGATACATTCCAGGTGTTTATCTTCGTCGTTGCAAAATCGGGTTAACCAGGTCTGTTGAGAACCGTTTAGACACGCTGCATTCCAGCCAACCGCCATGTGACTACAAGGTAGTTCGTGCGATCTATGTAGACAACATGGCATTGGTGGAAGATTCACTGCATCGTCAGTTTAAACATAGAAACGTTAAATTAGTCAAGTCTCGGGAATGGTTTGATTTGTTACCCCATCAATATGCAATGGTATTGTGGATGTTCCGCCAGTATGATTCCAAGCGTAATCACCCCATCTCTCCAAGGGTTATTGCTGGCGGTCTAGTAGCGCTTCTGGGTGTGGGCTTGTTGATTGGGTATTCGGTGCGAGAAAGCGCTACACCGCAAATACAGCAAAGGATTGAGCGTAAGTAATGGTTAGCACTGGATAAAAATTAATAATCGTCAACCCAAAGTACAGTAATAGTGTGAAGCGTTAAACCTTACAAAAAGCAGGTTTGTGAAAGATGCGATAGGTTTCTATCTATGTTTTTTAGAAGGAAAGTACCCTGTTGTACCCGTATTGTTACGACAGCAAGCTTGAATCGTCATACTGAACCAGTGGAAGTTAAGCTAATGGTGATAGAGACTGATGACCCAGAAGAGTTTGACAGTGGTATCGAATTATGATTCAAATGAGTTTGATTAATTTTGACGACGAAACAAATTGAGGAGAAAACTCAATAATGGATAACTTCAATAAAAAATCTAAAACTTACGCTCAAAAACACGCTCAAGATTTACTTACTAAATTCTTGAGAGAAGAAGCCAAATTTGTCGGATATGACGCATATGTCAAGAGTGAAGTCTTACCAACTATTACTTGGCGTGTAAACAGAGACGCACCATACTGGGGGATTTTTCCAGATTATCCAATTGCAAAAAGTGAAAACAGTATTATTGAAATAGTTTGGGATGAATATTTATTTAATACTGAGTCAACAAGAAAAGATGCGATTCCAACAATAGATGAACTTTGGAATTTTGGTCTGGTACTTGAAACAGTTTTAGATATTGCTATTCAACATAAAGGAGTTATACACACGGCTGTATTTTTAGACGAAATACCCAATCATGCAATAAACTTTCTGAAGACTGGCGCTATTGCTCAAATAGTCGTAGTCAACTCTTATGACCTTTTGAATCAACCATTATTTTCTACTTTTAACGGTTTAAAAATACCTATCCAAATCTTAGAACCATTTAATCTCTAAAAGCAAAAGGCACTGGGAAGTTTGTTGACTCCCAGTGTCTCTGCAATCCTTAAAGCTCTACTTAAAGCAATCTTGTGAAAAAACAAAATACTTTGTAAGAACATCACTTACAGTTGACAACGGTGAGTCAACAATCAAATTTCCATCTCTACAAATCATATTCGTTAAGCAATAGCGCCACTTACGCGAACACCACAGGACGGAATAGTGATTCTAGGGAATTTATATGCTGATTTGTGATGCGATCAAGTTTTGTAATCCAATTACAAAATTTTCTGGAGAAATAATTTTTCAACTGGGTTCCAAGATTTTTGTCAGCTATTGATCATAGAGAAAACTAAATACACCCCACGTATACACCCCAGATTATTTATGCTTAAAAACGAGACGTTAATAAAATGGGGTGTTAACATTGGGGTGTTAACAAAAAATGCTGAGTATCTCAACTATGCCACGATCACTAGAATTTTTAGAACAATACAAAGCTGTTGAACTCCGTAAAATGGCAGCGGACATGATGAGAGAAAACCCCACACTAACGTTCTTGGTACATGGGATAGAGCAAACCGCTGGCTGGGTACGCACTAATGGCAAGAAAGATGCGTTGATGCACCACATCTCATTATGGGAAGGGCAGTTAAATCAAGTTGTAGAACCGGTGGTAGAACCAGTGGTAGAGCCAGTTGTAGAGGAAAAACCTGTGGTACAAGTACAGGAACCTACCAAGAAAACAAACAAAAGAACAACTAAAGCTAAAGCTAAAGCGCCAATAGTAGAGCCAGTAGTTGAACTGCCAGTAGTTGAACTGCCAGTAGTTGAACCAACAGTTGAACCAACAGTAGAGCCAACAGTAGACTCATTAGTAGAAGCGCCAGTAGAAACAGTAGTAAAACCAGTAACAGACACCCCATATCAAAACTCGGAAGCTGAAAAGCAAGCTATAGCCAAAAAGCTGTACTACTCCACTGAGAAAAATGATGAACTAACCGGATTGCGTGAGTATCAGCTAAACCTTTGTAGAACTGGCAAGTACTTTTTACCTGAGTTTGGTATCCTTGTTGCCCGTGCCCGTGTGATCATTGAAAGCTACGCGGATGCTAACAGCTTAGAAGGGAAGGCACACCCTGGCACGGTTCAGAAAATCCGTGTAGATGTGATGAAGTATTTGAAAGAGCTTGTAGTGCCAGAAGTTGATAAATTTCCAGCCGTCAACGACCGAACACTTGAAGATACCTATCTCGACTTTGAAAACGCTGTACGGGGTGCTTTCAAGGATATTGGCGCTATCAAGTACAAGATAAATCAGGAGCGCTCCCACAAAGCGGAAGAGGACGTAAGAGCTATCATTGTGCTGCCATACCTGGAATGGGCAATCTCTCAGGTGTCCAACCTACCCGCTAATTCTGCCAGATGGAAAGAGGTTGCCATAGCAATTATGCTGCTTACAGGTAGGCGTCAGTCTGAGGTACTGGCAACTGGACTGTTTACCTACGTTGATGAGTCCACTGTGATCTTTGAGGGTCAACTCAAGCGTCACATTGCCGAACTAGTCGAAGCTGAAGAAATCCCTGTTTTGGGTAAGGCTGCTAAGCAAGTCTGTGACGCTATCGCTTGGTTAGAGCAACACAAAAAGCGTACCCTTCCAACGGAGCGCAGTGTAGAAGCCCTTCAGGAAGCCGCTAAGCTAAGCCACAACAGGTGCTCGCGGTATATTGCTGAGGCTATGGACAAGTTATCGGACAAGTGCCAAATCACCAACGGTAAGGACTGGGAGGTGAAAGAGGGTAACAAGATAGTCAACAAGTTCAAGGGACACCTTAACCGTCAAATCTACGCTCAGATTTGTAGTGCCCTGTTCAATGATCCTAATGAACGTAAGAAGCGTGCATTTATCAGCCGGATATTGTTAGAAAACAGAGACGCTGCATTAAACTACGACCGGGATGTGGAAGTTGTAGATATTGCAGAAATTCGGGATTTGTGCGATACGTTTTCAGATTGAAACAGATAAGCCAAAATGGAAAATGTCGGATATATCGCGACATTTTCTAAACCAATGACCTATCACGAGCAAAGAAGACAAGCTGAAGATTTACTAAGAAGGAACTACACGGTTTCACAAATAGCTAAAGAACTGGGACTTCAAACACGGACTGTACAAAGATGGGCTAAGGAACTGAGAGAAGGTAAACCCGAACCCAAAGCAGCACCCATTGTAAAAGCTGAAGTGCTAGCTCCCCAGTCATTGCCGCGCACAACAGAACCCGCACTGATCGGATATGGTGGAAGTCTTCAAGATTGGGTGAAAGATTACAATGAAACTTCTTGTAAAGCAAGAAAAAAACACCAGAATGCACAAATTGCAATAGAACAAAAACTTCTTGACGAACTGGCTAACAATGGTAGTAACAGGAGTATTCACACTCTCAGCTTGGCGTTAGAACGGCATATTAATGGAGAACTTAAAATGTTGAGACAAGGTAGAGATGATCTGCTAACTTTACATCAAGCTCTTGCACTAGTTCAAACAGCGGGATTTGTAGTCCAACATCCGTTAGAAGGTTCAATTACACAGTCACCAAAGGAGATCGAACCGGATGATATATTTTCCGACAAGCTTGTTGACACCGAAGATGCAGGAGAAAATCCAGAAGAACACGGAATTAGCTAGAGCTAAAGGACGTACCCAGTCGTCAGAAGCAAGACTAGCTGCAACGGATTTTATCAAGTTTCGCGAGTACGTTTGTGGTCATCGCACCTATGAACATATGCAAGTATGGATAGATGCATTGAATACAGGTCAATCTAATAAATACTTACATGGGATAGCAGGTGAGGATACTTGCATACTCGCACCAAGAAACAGTGCCAAATCATCAGTACTTCTGCAATGGGTTGCCTGGAATATAGGGGTTCACATCAACTTAGGGTTATCTCTAAAAATTTTATACATCAGCTATACGATTGAAGTTGCTGCAAGCAAGAGTCGTCAAATCAAGGCAATTCTTGAGTCGAAACCATATCAAGAGGTGTTTCCAAAAATACAGCCTTCTAAGAGTAAATGGGGTGAGCGGGAGTGGGCGATTGACTTTACTCACGCTGGTGTTTCGGTTATAGAAGAACCGTAAACTTTAGCTTGTAGCGGTTTGCGTGGCAGTGTCAATGGCAAACGCGCCCATTGTATAATTAGTGACGACGTGGTTAAGTCTCCCAGTGAAGGACGTAACAAACTTATTCAGGATAAGCTCGAAGAGAACTGGCTTCAAATCGTACGGTTTGTCAAGTTTGATGGAAGTCGCACCATCTGCCTTGGTACTCGGATGGCAAAGCATGATGTTTATACACGTATTTTTATACCCCCGCAGTGGAGAGTTATCACGCAATCAGCAATCATAAAAGATGAGTCTGGACAAGAGCGTTCATTTTGGGAACCAGAAACAATAGAAGCGCCAGGACTAAGTCTGACGACGTTACAGCAAGAAAGACAAGAAGACTTAGAATCATTCCTCTTGCAGCGTCAAAATCAAATACCTGAAGTATCTTTTCAGGGAATTAGACCACATTTGATCCAGTATGGTTGGTTGCCTCAAAAATTTGAGCGCGTCGTTATCGGAGTTGATTTGGCTTCATCTAGCACAGGCGACTATACAGCGTTCGTGACCATCGGAGTTTCTCAAAACAAGCTCTATGTGTGCAACGCCTACCAAGAGCGAATATTAGGCAACATGAAGAAAATAGACCAATTGTTTGACCAGTGGAATACTTGGGCTGATAAGTGTACTAACACGCCCGTTCTCGGTATAGACGCCAATCGGTACGCAATGGATTTTCAAGGTGACTTGTTAGATTATTTACAAGATTTAGAAGGGAGTACAGAATCAGAGGAAAAGTTTAAACACCTACAAATTGAGCCAATTAAATCATCAGGACGTGGTGAAAAAATTGATAGGCTTATGGGACACTCATTATTATTTGAACGGGGTAAAATCTACTTTAATCGAGTGACAACAGATGACGGAAAGTCGCACACAGACAAGCTTATTCAACAAATCACTGATTACAATGTGATGGATTCAAATGATTTGATGGATGCGTTAGAAATGGCTTTGTTTATTGGTAGAAACTATATCAATTCTGAAATAACTTTTGCAGGATGATGCTTACTCAAAGTGAACAAAAATTCCTTCAAGATAAGGATTTGACTGGTTTTGCACCAGGTTATTCAATAATAAATTTAGGAGAATCTAAACTGCTAGGCGGTCTAGTGCCTTATGGGGTCAGGGATGATAGAAGTACCATCTTGAAGACTCAATAGTTCTGAGACAATGATTCTTTCTCCTGACTGTAATCCTCCAAAAACCTGGTAATTGCTACCTTTGATATTGCCTAGCTTCACGCGCTTTTTCTGAGCTACTAGTTGCAACCCTCCTTGTGGAGATTGCTGCGTTTGCGGTACATACACATAAGTTTTCCCAGACTCATTAACCACTGCTCTTGCTGGGATTAATACTCCAGAGCGAGAAGCAGCCCAGATAACTCTGGCACGTGTGAATTGACCTGTTCGTAACTCACCTTTGGAGTTATCAAACAATGCTTTGATAAGTATTGATTGAGTATTATTGTTTACACTAGGAGAAATGAAAAATATCTTAGTGATGCCCAACAAGCTGCGACCTTGTACGTCCATTATTTCCACTGACATTCCCTTACGTAATTGAGGTGCTCGCTCAGTTGGTACTAAGATATTCACCTCTAAAGGTTGGTTTTGAACAATAGTTGTGAGTTTACTCGAAGTATTGACTAATTCACCTTCTTTAACCGGGATGTCGTCAACTGTGCCAGCAAAGGGAGCGGTAATTTTGTCGTACTGGATCTGTTTTTGTTGTTTGACAGATTCCACTTGAATAATTGCATCTCCTTGTGCAACTGTGTCTCCCGCTCTGACAAATATACGGGTTATCTGACCCTGGATTCGCGGTTGCAGAATTCCCGAGCGACGTGATTTTACGCTAGCAACATATTCTGAGATGTCCTCAACTGTGGCTGCTTGCACCTCCGATCGCTGTACTTTTATTGCTTGAGGTATATGAGATTTATTGATTTTGATACCTACAAACAAAACCACAGCAGCGGTAACAGAAAAACTTACTCCAATCATTTTTCCTATGAGAGGTTTCTGGCTCATTTGACGTTACCTACCTGCATAATCGTTGATCAATTAAAGTGCGGATGAAAGTACGAATTATCTGCCGGTTTGTCTATTGGTGTTTAAGGCAGTAATCTTCTAAGGCTGAGTATTCGCTTTGAGGAAGTTCAACTGTCAGCCGATTGATTGACTCAGTTGATACTTTTCCTTGATTGACTCAGTTAATATTTTTCTTGGCATCTTAACTACATAATTTTTATGTAGTAATTGTCACATAAGAGAGTCGAACTTCAGTACAGAACTTAAGTAAATTTAACACTCTAGAGTTTCGTTCATTACTTACTTGAGGCGTGACCGGACTAGATCCCATCCCCCGCATCCCGACGTGGTTGTGGGGGATTTGCTGTGTGGTTGACTCGTCTTGTGTGCTTAAACATGTTTTATACGTTTCTTTCTGGCTGCGATAAAGGGGAAAGGTATTTATATAGGGAATTTTGCACAAAAATCGCAATAGCGACGTGAGAATGGGTTTGGAAGCTCTGCTAGAGCAAAGTGAGTGTGTTAGAGTGTTTGAGATTTTCAAACGCCTTGTAGACGATTCTGGACACTGTGGATGGATATGACGGTCGCAGCGTTAGTTGGTGACACACTATGGATATGACGGTCGCAGCGTTAGTTGGTGACACACTGTGGATGTCCCTCGGACACCATTCGTCATTCCTTCGTCATTCCTTCGATCTATTCTGTGGCACTTGTGAGGGCGCTGACGGGATGTATGCAGGGTTATGGATGTTTTCTATTCATTCTGAGAATTGAGTGCTGTCCAAGACGGGGAGAGTTATGAGTCAGGTACTTCTAATAAACAATAACCGTAAATAACCGCACAACCTTTCACTGTTACGGTTTTTATTATTCCAATGTCAAAAATGTTTCAATATAGATACATGTAAACTAGTATAATTTCAGTTAAAAGTAATAAAATAGTTAAATAATCAAAAGTACTGGCACATTTATTATCGATACCAGTACTATCAAAATCTACAACAAAACTCAATTAGTCATTTCATGTCTATATCTATTTTACTTAAAAGCTTATCCCGAAGAATTACATCATGGAAAACAATACAAAATATGTTAAAATTATGTAATTTACCTCTTGGACAAGGAAAAGACAAAACTTTAAAAAAACTAGAGGAAAAAACTCAGAAAGTAGATGAGTTAACCGATAATTTTTTAGAATTAGAAAGGCTATATTGTAATCATATATTAATTGGTCAGAAAGCTGTAAAATTAATTCAAGTCGAACAACAGTATATTGATAAACTAATATTTTTGTTTAAATCTCATCAGATTGATTCTACTATTTTTCATAAAACTTATCCATTTATACTTAGTGAAGAAGATTTAACAGAAATTGATTTCTTACCAAAACTTGTTGACATTCAAGATACATTTGAAACCTTATCACTTATATTTTGTACTAGACGTTCATTTATTGAACGTACGGAAATAGATATTAACAATTTTAATCAAGAAACACAAAATAAATTAATTTATTATGACAAAGTTATTGGTACTAAAAAACAAATAAAACAATTATTTGATGTTATTGTTATTCAAAAAGAAAAAGAAATTATAGAAGTTAGAATTGACGTTGATAATAATTTTTCATCTCAAGAGCGTAATAATTCATTTATCAAAATTATAAATGTGTTTAACAAGTTAATAGAGGAAAAGTTAGGGATAGAAAAGGTATTAAAAGACCCTATTAATTTTTTTCCACTTATTAATAAGTTTTATACATCTAATAATGAAGGGAAAGTTATTAATTTATCATTTACCACTGATGAAGGTTCAATTAAATTTGAAAAAATGAGAAAAGGTAAAGTTGACTTAAGACTTGAGACTTATCATAAAGCAGGTAAAAATGCTGTACATCACATTACACCATATCAAATTACAATATTATGGGATTCTAAAATTTTAGAGGAAATAAAAAATCAAATTGAACTTATTTTGCCTGGAAAACTCTATAGTTTAAGTACCACTAATCCTAGCCTGGAAGAAGTCATAATAGAAAAATGTATTGTTCTAGAAGAGTATAATTTTATCTTACATAAAATCAATACATATCTAAACCATGTTAGTTAACAAAGAATTAATCGTAAATCAAATTAATGAAGACTGGGGCAATAAGCCGCAATCACAAATTTGTATTTCAGTACTAAATTACTTACTGGATACTAGTACAGAAAATCGCTCTCATATTACTTTTGGTAGTTTAAAAATAGCTGTAAATAATCAACATACAGATATTGAATTATTAAAAGCAATTCAATACTTATGTGGCGAACGTACTAAATTATTGGAAATTAATTTTGAATTTATTCAAGATGAAGAAAATATTTTTCCACTATCAAATACTGAAGTAAAAATTGCTAAAGAGACAGGAGAACTTATTCATCCTGAAACAGGAGAAATAATTAACAACTATGAAGAAAAAGTTTTTATGTACTTTGAACCAAGTTATTTAGTAAAAAAAATTAGTAAATAACCTCAATATGTCATCCAGTAATCTTTCACTTGGTAATTTAAGTTTAAAAGACTTAAAAAATTTACAAAGTAATATTCCAGAGCTTGCAGGTTTTCCATCAAGAGTTTTAGTAGAAACTTATGATGAATTCATTAAAGAACTTTATGAAACCATTGATCGAATAATTTTTTATAAAGAAGAAAATCCGGAACTTTACAAGGAAGACACGGAGGATAGAATAACGATAGATATAAAGAATAACTTATGTTTATTAGGGTATAATGCGTCCCATGAAATGAAAATTGGTGGTCACGCTGATTTGGTAGTGAAGAGAAACGAGTTTTTATGGATTGGTGAAGCAAAAATTCATAGTAGCTATAATTATTTATGGGAAGGTTTTTTACAACTTACTACACGATATTCTACAGGTGATTGTAATCAAAAAGATGGTGGGTTACTAATCTATATTCGTAATGAAAATGCCAAAAATATTATGGATACATGGAAAAATCATTTATCTTCAAAAAAATTACCAAATTACAGCTTCAATCCTTGTTTAAAGAGAAAATTAGCCTTTTTTTCAAATCATACACATGAGAGAACAGGTGAGTTGTTCAGAGTTAGACATATGGGAATAACACTTTATTTTAATCCTAAAGATAAAAGTGCAATAAAGCGTCAGATAAAAAATAAATAGAGCGTGAGATAAAAAATAAATAGAGCGTCAATAACCGTTAAAACACTATCTGTCTACAACTCATCTAAAGGTACGAACAAAAAGCTAAAGAAAATTTCTTTATCCCATCCAAATCTCTCTACCTTTGAAGTGCTAAAAGAGACATTAAACGAGTCAGGTTTAGAAAAAGATGAATTGAGTTTGTAGATCCATCCAGCTATTCTCCCATCTCCCCCATCCCCCGCGTCCTCAATCGGGTTGTGGGGTTTTTTAGTTGATATCAGCTAGTTGTTCTTCAATTGGTTGTGTTTGCGTGTAATTCATCAATTCGTAAACTGCTGCAAAATCTTGCGCCAATCCTACCAGAAGGTCAACATCACTAATTTTGATTTCCTTATCTTCAAAATCAGTCATCAAATTCTTGACCCGTTCATCCGATCCACGTTCAGGCGATGAATGTAGATAAGCGCGTACCAGTTCTTTTAGTTGAGGGGCGTACTTGGCAGCAATTCGCTGCTTTTTGGGACTTGAAAACTGAGTCA
>JAHHGV010000076.1 GCA_019359695.1 Brasilonema angustatum HA4187-MV1 | reverse complement strand
ATTTCAACTCTATCTCATGATTTGATTCAAAGTTTTATTTTGTGATTGGCGCGAAAAGCCTAAATTTGCGTTAACTTTTTTCCAATTTATGGTTCAAAAATTTTCCCACATTATGATTCTAAGGACAGCAAAGCGCACGCCCAGAGGTCTAAAGCGCAGCGAGACCGGAGGTCTTCCCCGATAGCCGTAAGGCGTGGCCGTTCCCACTAGTAGTCTGGCAAGTCAACAATGCTTGGTTAATAGCAGCAAGAAAAATCTCTTTCTCCCCCTGCTTCCTCTGCTTCCCCTGCCTCCCGTGCTTGCCTTAACCCGGCAATTTTGGGTTGGTCGAGTACTAGGGCGTGTATAAGGGTGTAAGTGAACGACGCTACTGGATACAAGCAGACGCATAGTCCCGGCGTATCGGCTCCCCAATTTCTTGATGGAGTTCCCCTACACCCAGCCTACGGCACGAAGCACCCCGTAGGGGGTGCTGCGCAAATGCGCTTCACACCCTTACCCCCTTATATCCCTATTTGTTGACCATTTTTTAGCTAGTAGTCTGCCAAGCCACTGCCCATTTTTCCAGCAGCATTCAATTCGCGAGCAGTCACTTCACCGATGCCGCTGCTTGTGTTCCGGTAATGACGGCAACTTTATTTTGTAAGTTCATCATTCTCCAGTGACTTCATTTTTATTTACTGAGAATTTTTTCAAGCCGCTGCCCATTTTCCCAATATCCATAATAATGAAGTTCTTAAGTTTCATAACAACGGCGGGCGATCGCACCAATCTCCAAGTTCAAATCCACTTCTTTGTCAATTTTTTGCACCTCGCCAATCGCTTTGAGGGCATCAATGTATTCTCATAAGCTCTTGTGGTGATTGTTCATTTCTAATCAATTTCCTTAGGCGGTGTAATCGTTGCCCAACGCTCAGCAATCTTGCCGTTAGCCAGCCTCCATGAACCTGTCTCAAAAGCTTCACGTGCTGAAAGCAGTATTTACCTCTAACCAGTAACCTACAAATGCCTGGACTCTCTTTTGCAGTTCTTGAGTATCCATTGGCTTGATAAGATAGCCGTTTGCACCTTTTTGGTAGCAAAGTTCGATATCTCTTGGATTAGATGATGTGGTAAAAACAATAATGGGGATTTCCCTAAAGCTGTTATCTTGCTTCAGGCGTTCTAAGATGTCACGACCATCAATGCCTGGCAAATTGAGGTCAAGCAAGATAACACAAGGTCTTGGTGCTAAGTCAGGGTCTTGATAATTACCCTCTTTATAAAGAAAGTCTAAAACTTCATCCCCATTAGTACAGCGATATATAGGGTTTGGGACAGCCATTCGCCGCATCAGGCGTTGTAGCATCCTAAAATCCTCATTGCTGTCCTCAACAACCAGCAGTGGTTCATTGAGTTTTGTGGTCATTGGTTTTCTTTACAAATCGTATTAAAAAGAAATCTTTTGTAATGTTAATTTGGACTATTATAGCGTAAAGTACAAGGTTGAACCAACACCAACACACGATTCAACCCAGATAAGACCACCGTGACGCTCAACAATCTTCTTAGAAATAGCTAACCCCGCACCTGTACCTCCACCAAACTTTTCTTGAGAGTGGAGCCGCTTAAAGAGTCGGAAAATAGTTTGATAGTGATGTTCTGGAATACCGATACCGTTATCCTGTACATAAAAAACATAAGGAACTGAAGTTTGCAGTTGTGGTTGTTGCAATCCCTTTTCCCGTTGATCATGAATATTCAAATAACCAATTTCAACCCATTTGTCTGGCTTATCATTGTATTTAAATGCATTGATAATCAAGTTAGTAAAAACTTCGCTAACGAGAACTGGGTCAGATTGAATCGTGGGCATTGGTCTAGGGATGCGAATATCTAACTGACCTGGTGAACGGCTAGCACGTACAACATCAATTACTTGGCAAAGCAAGTTGTTAAGGTCAGTTGCTTGCAGGTTCAGTTGACCTTGCCCCAACAGAGAAAGTCTCAGAAGTGAATTGATGAGAGTTTCCATGCGTATGGACAAGGATACCACGGTGTTTAGGTAGTCTAATCCATCCTCATCCAGTAGTTGAGCGTAATCTTCCAGCAAGACATTTGAGTAGTTGTAAATGCCCCGCAAAGGTTCCTTTAAATCATGAGAAGCGGCAAAGGCAAAAGAAGCAAGATCGCGGTTGCTGCGCTCTAAGTCTTGATTGATTTTGGCTAACTCATCTGCCTTAGAAAGTACAATGCCCACAATTGCATTTCTAAGAGCGATCGCGCTATCAACTTCACACGATTTCCAAGCCAGCGAAGTCAATCGAACCGTTTCCTGCCATAGTTCAAAGGATACTCGCGGACAAAGGGTAATGCTACCATCAGTATTAACCTGAATTGGTTCATTCGGTTGACCTGCCCAGTTTACCATTTGGATAACTTCGGCACGAAACCAGAGAATGTAATAGCGCCGAACTTTAGAAATTCGCAACAGTAGCAAACCACTTGCAGTATCTTTAAAAGCAACAGCTTCTGGATAAAGCTTGGGCAGAGAATCCGTGGAAAAGAGATTGTCAGTGATCTGGGTGTCTACCCATTCAATAAGGGCGCGAACTTCCTCAATTGTTGGTGTTGCACCTACAAGGGTAATGTCATTATCTAAACAAACTGCTGCTCCCTGAGCATTGACGATATCCAGCAAACGAAGCTTAGGGTAAATAAGCGCTTCTCTAAAGTTATCTGCTTTAGATATGGACTCAATGAAATCTGCCTGTAGCGATTGAAGCTTGATTTTATAGTCTAATTCAGACTGATTGACTTTGTGTTCTAATTCCAAGGACACAATCTGTCCTAAAAATTCGCAAATTTTCCGCACTTCGTAAGGAATATGCTTTGGCGTTTGATGATGGCAGGAAATTAGTCCCCAAAGTTTTTGCTCCTTAATGAGTGCTATCACCAGGACGGCTGTTACACCCATGTTTTGATGATATTCAACACAGCAAGGATGAGTACTCCGCAGTACAGACAAGTTTAAGTCAAAAAGTGTGGAATGCGTTTCGGGATTTTCAACCGCCAGAAGCTCGACAGGTTGAGCATTCATATCCGGAATGAATCGAAGCAGACAGCGCTGATACAACTCCCTAGCTTGCTGGGGGATATCCGTAGCTGGATAATGTAATCCCAGGTAAGGTGATAAATCATCCCGTTTGACTTCGGCAACTACGGAACCCGCTCCGATTTTGTCGAATTGGTAGACCATCACCCTATCAAATTTTGTGACTTTTTGCACTTGTGATACAACCAGATGCAAAAAATCTGTGAGATTTGATGTCTGTCTCATTTTGGCGATCGCCTCTTGCACCAAGGCATGGAAGTTCAAAAAGCTGATCTGGTTGATAGAATCAGTTGGTTCTAGCTCAAGAATCACAGTACTTTCTGTACGATGAGCGATCGCATCAAAATATTGCTCACCCTTTGAAGTTTGGATAGACAGCTTAAAGGAATAAACGCTACTTTCCTGCTGTTGGTAAAACTGCTCAATAGCTTTGACTTGTTCTGCATTAAGCAGAGTGTTGAGGGGTTGATTGAGTAATTCGCGTGGCTGTTTACCTAAGAAATCTTGAGTATTATTGCTCAGCCATCGAATTTCTAGCTGAGAACTAAGTCCCAGCAGTACGCCATGAGGCTGAATTGAAGTAGGCAGGTAAATTGGTTCGTGGTGAATCAGGTTGGTAGCTTGGGTAAAGGTAATATCAGAGTGGCTCATAGCTTGACTCACGAGAACCAAACTTATTTGTTTTACAATACCGCAATTAAACGTTACATAAAAACATTAACCAATAAGTAGTCATCATGAACTCGTTATCCCTCCTCACTCCGTACTATTTTCATTCTTGCGTCAGAGGTAAACCTAACCAATCACTTAATTCATGAGCAAGCCATTCAATTTCTGGCTCAGACTTAATAGGACCATGACCACCACCAAGCTGATATTTATGCACTCCGGCCCAAATGATCAATTGAGGCAGAATTTCAACTCTGTGACCCTGAGAATCTGTTTGAAAGGTCTTCGGTGAGTATACTAACTTAGTAATATCCTGTGTTGGTGCTGAAGCAATACGATTGAATTTCAAGCCAAAAAAATCCCAGACGAAGGCAATTTTTTCTCGATTTAAACGAAGTCGAGTCCTTCTGCACAAAGGAAAGAAAATCGAAGACAACATCTGAAAACCAGCACCCCAAAAAGGAAGCGAGAATAAAGCAAAGGGTATGTTTATTGGAAAAGGTGCCGCCAGGGCGTTAATTGTCCAAAAAAGAATAAAAGTATTCCAAGAAATAGCAAACAAAACCATGAACGTCATCGACGGCTGAAAACCAGTTGGTGGAATCAGAAGATCAAAAGAACTTTCATCTTGCTTGAGTGTGATTTTGCTTCCTGCCGGTTTCGTCATTTTAATGGTTAAACTATGACGTCCAGACTCACTTTTGGTGTTAAGCTTTTGCGAAACCTCTTGATCTTTAGTAATCCAATGTTGACCATCCCAATACCAACTCCCTCTCATCCTGTCTGTGAGGAGCATTTCTTCTGAGTGCTGTTGTTGTAAAAGTAGTGGATGTTCTAAAGCTGCTAGTGCTTCACGCGCACAACTCAACCGTCGTTCTAAACTAGGTTCGCTCATCCAGCGTAACCACTCAGTTAAAATAGGACTCAGAATTGCCGTTTGCTCAAATTGAATCCGTAAGTCCTTTTGAGGTAAATCTGCTGGTTGTATCCCCGTGACTAAGTAAATTAAAGTCGCACCCAAGCTGTAAAGATCAGATGCCGGAACCGTGCGTCCACCAAATTGCTCTGGTGGCATGTAGCCATAAGTTCCGACTACAGTCATTGTCCCGCCTTCACCTGCGGCTACAGTCTGCACTGAGCCAAAATCTACCAAGTAGATTTCACCGACATTATTGCCAGAGCGATTTGTCAGCAAAATATTACTAGGCTTAATATCTCGGTGGATTGTAGGAGGTTTTTGCTCATGTAAGTAGATAAGAATTTTTAAAAGTGCTTTAGCTATCTGTTTAACTTCTGCTTCTGTAAAAGTACGTCCAGCTTTGATGTATTGTTCTAAGGTTTGTGCTGGTATATAAGTTTGTACGAGAGCAAACCCTTTGATATTTGATGAATTTATCTCAAAATAGTCTAAATAGCGAGGAATACATGGATGTGCTATCTTTTTTAGAGTTTCAGCTTCTCGCTCAAACAGCTTGAGATCATCCCACTCAAAGTCACTGCTAAAAGACAGTAACTTGACAACCACCATTTCGTCTGTCAGAAGATCACGAGCTAAAAGCGTCCGTCGCCCAGTCTTTTTCCCTAATTGCTGCTGTACTTCGTAGCGATCGCCTAATACTTGAGCATTCATTACGATTACTTATGAATATAAATTTAAAGCCTTTTTATTTATTCTATTTACCTAACCTAGCTAGATACATATCTTTTTTTAAATTTTGAATAAGCGAATGGGTGAATATGTCTATGCCCTGCCAACTTTGGCCTTATATTACTCCTGGTATTCCAGATGATTTATTTGAACGCTTGCCAGGAATTCCCCTCAGCAAGCGAGAAATTCGACTGCTGTTGCTTGCCCAACTGCGTCTTTTACCCAACACTGTGTTATGGGATATTGGTGCAGGGACAGGAACGATTCCTATAGAAGTGGGGCTACTCTGTCCAAGAGGACAGATCTTTGCTGTAGAACGAGATGAAGAAGTTGCGAACTTGATCCGCCACAATTGCGATCGCTTTGAGGTAAAAAATGTCGAAGTCATTGAAGGGAGCGCTCCTGAGTGTTTACATAACTTAAAACTTGCTCCTGATCGTGTTTGTATTGAAGGAGGACGTCCCATCCAAGAAATTATGAAGGCAGTGTGGCATTACTTGCAACCCTCAGGTCGAGTTGTCGCCACAGCTGCTAATCTAGAAAGTCTGTATGCTATTTCTCAAAGCTTTGCCCAGTTGCAAGCCAGAAATGTTGAAGTCATCCAGTCGGCTGTCAACCGTTTAGAAACGCGAGGATCTTCTCAGACTTTTACTGCCGTTAATCCCATTTTTATTCTCAGTGGTGAGAAACTAGACTAGAAAACAGAATCATCGAAGAAAAAAGCACGAAGAAACGAAGATGCAAAAATTTCTTCAATCTTCATTTTTCTTTTTTAACTCTTGACTTTTTCGTTCTTTTGCCCATGCCCTGGTCTCGGATTTTTAGTGGAATTGTTGCAATAGCCCTTGCTTTGAGCGCGACCGTTTTAGGTGGATGGTATTATACTGTTTTGTTTGCGGTTATTGTTTTTCTAGGTCAACTAGAATATTTTGATTTGGTGCGAGCAAAAGGCATAGTTCCTACTGCTAAAACCACCATGTTTGTCAGTCAAGTACTGCTGATCATTTGCACTAAATATGGAGACTTAGCTGATGCTGTCACACCATTGGCTGGCACTTTTATTTGTTTTTACCTGCTGTTTCAGCCAAAAATGGCAACAATTGCGGATATTGCCGCTTCCATTTTAGGACTATTTTACACAGGGTATCTGCCGAGTTATTGGGTGCGGTTGCGATCGCTCGACGGTGCGACTATCAGCAATCTACCTGTGAGTGATTACCTGTCCACAATTTGGACAAATATAGTCAACGGAAATTTTAGCGCATTACCCCAAGGTCTGACCGGAACAGCACTCACCTTTGTATGTATTTGGGCAGCTGACATTGGTGCTTACTTTTTTGGGAAATTTTTTGGCAAAACCCCTTTATCAGATATCAGTCCGAAAAAAACAGTCGAAGGAGCGGTTTTTGGTATTGCTGGCAGTGTTGTCGTCGCTGTCGTCGCAGCATATTATCTCAATTGGCCTAAATTCGTTTTTACTGGTGTGGCATTAGGTTTGCTGATTGGCATTGCTAGTCTATTGGGTGATTTGACCGAATCTATGCTCAAGCGTGATGCTGGGGTAAAGGATTCCGGGCAGTTAATCCCCGGTCATGGAGGTATCTTGGATCGTACGGATAGTTATATTTTCACTGCTCCTTTGGTTTATTATTTTCTCACTCTCTTGTTGCCACTGGTGGGTAAGTAGTGAAGAAACTTCTTGCAAAAGTGAATTATTATCAAATGAGTATTGATTTGATTGTGTCGCAGTCAAGGAACCGAAGTTCGAGATTGATGGGCTGTTTCTGCTAAATGCTCCCGAAATCCCACTCGTAACTTATTGGTGCCAAAATGACACCAATAAGTTAAAATTAGGAGAACATGACACCATTATCTCCATGTCTAATAGTCACAAAAATACAGTTCGGATAACAGCGAGAATTGCTGTGAGTATTCAAGAAACTCTAGAAAGAGCAGCAGAATTATCAGGTGCTACCTTGAATCAGTTTATGATTCAGGCGGCGTTGAAAGAAGCAAAAAAAATCATAGAAGATGAACGAGTGATTATTTTGTCACAAAATGATGCTGATACGGTATTTAGCCTAATTGAGAATCCTCCTGTACCGAATGCCAAGTTAAAAGCAGCCTTGAAAAAGCACAAGGAATTTTTCAGTGAGAGTCATTGAATTATTAGGTAAGCAGCATGACCGCGATAGCTTTAACTGTGGCAATGAAACATTAAATCAATTCCTTAAACAAACAGCAAGACAGCATATCCAAAAAGGTGTTTCCCGTACTTTCGTTCTAGTTAATACAGAGCAGCCAGAGGCGATAATTGGTTTCTTCACATTAACATTGTGTGAAGTGCGTGTAGACAATTTGAGCGCGAAATTTTTTAAGAAATATCCTTCAAAAGTTCCTGGTGTCAAGCTGGCAAGATTAGCAGTCGATCAAGCCTATCAGCGACAAGGGATTGGAGAAGTTTTGATGATTGAGGCAATGCAGCGTGCCTTAATTGTTGCGGAAAATGCGGGAAGCATTGGTTTATTTGTTGATGCAAAAGATGAAAGTGCAAAAACCTACTACTCTGGCTATGGTTTTGTCAGCTTGGAAGATGCGTCTTTAGAACTATTTTTGCCATTGTCAGTCATTGAGCAAATGCTTGAGTAATGGTTAAGCTACGTCAAGGCGCGATTTATAGACGAATGAGGAACCTCAGAACGATTTATTGGTATCAGCTATTTCAGTGCAAGCGTAGACGCAAAGCGGCTTGTCGTCAGACATCGCCTATTCAACTGATACACAGCTTTTTCTAATTCAAATAAATCCCAGACGGATGTTTTGTTGTCAGGAAATGCGCCCGACTTGGGAACGGGAATCTCAAGAGCGCGATCGCTTCTCTTACACAGAAGAATCGAAGCGCAATCGCACACCGATAAAATAAATTAGCTATCTGAGGAAGAACCGAAACCTTTGAGATCCTCCCTTAGTTCCTCTAATTTCTCACCCGATTCTTTGGCGATTTGAGAGCAAAGGGTTGTTGAAATTAAGCCGGTAGCGGTAGTGACGCTCCCTTCAGAGGCTTTACCAGAAATCAAAAGCCCAGCACCAATTACGCTGATGCCAAGGGAAGCTGCAACTGCTACAACATAGAGGTTGAAATTCAGCTTTGCTTGACGCAGACGTTCGTGAAATAGATCTAGCATGATTTTAAGGTAAGCGTCAGAGTGGGAATCATCAGATTGTTGAGGTTTCTTCTCACTGGGCTTGTTGGGTTTACTATCGTCGGTGTGATTAGGGGCTGAAGATGAGAGTAGAGTGTTGGGTTTCATAAACGTTTGTCCGTGAATCATTACTCTCTCAGTTTCCTAATTTGAGACTTAGAGTTCAGCCATTGCACTGCTTAACTGTTGTAGACTTTTAGCATGACTTTGGCTTTCCATTTAAAATCAACGTAATTTGACCATGCCACAGAATTCGCTAAAAGCATGTGCTGAAGGGATTGAAAAGGCAAAAACATCTCTTACTGGCAAAATGTTGACCAACCAAAAGTTAGCGGGAGAACTACAAGTAACCCGTCAACCAGTTGATAATTTCTTTAATGGTAAGCCGGTAAGTCATAAAATATTTATTCAGATTTGTCAGAAGTTAGAGCTAGATTGGGAAGAAATTACTGGTCAAAAATCAACTGATTCATTAGATTCACCAGAGCAAGCTAGTGTCAGCACCGATATTGATGCCTTAGTGCAAGAGGTACGCAAGAAGGTAACACCCTATATAAAACAGCGCTGCGGTACAATGCAGGTGCTAGATATGACCCAGCCTATTGGGTTAGATAACATTTACACTGATGTCAATATTTTTGAAAAAATAATAGGACGCACGCGACGAGAGATTGGTGAACTACTACAAAACTGTAATTTAGAAGATTTTGACCGCTTTGGACTGAGTAAAGTAACCCAAGAGCGTGTACCAGGACTCCAAGCAGTAAAGAAACACAGCAAGCTGATGGTGTTTGGTAAACCAGGAGCCGGAAAGACCACATTTCTGAAATACTTGGCAATGCAGTGTATTGAGGGGCAGTTTCAAAAAGAACGCTTCCCCATTTTCATTACCCTCAAAGATTTTGCAGAATCACTGGAACAGCCAAATATTCTGGAGTATATTGCTCAACAGTTATCTAAATGTAAAGTCACGGATGCTAACTTGAAAACAGAGCAACTGTTAGAACAAGGTAAGGCATTAATTTTACTAGATGGGCTGGATGAAGTCCGAGAAGAAGATACCAAGAAGGTTCTAGATCAAGTTCAGGAATTTTCCTACCAGTTTCACAATAATCAATTCATCATCACCTGTCGAATTGCTGCCAAAGAATACACGTTTCAAGGGTTTACTGAAGTAGAAGTAGCAGATTTTGACTCTGAACAGATAGCTACCTTTGCTCAAAACTGGTTCCAATCAAAAAAAGACCCAGTCAAAGGTAAGCGCTTCATCGAGAAACTGAAAAAGAATAAACCAATTGAAGAACTCGCAACTAATCCCCTACTTTTAACTCTACTTTGTTTGGTATTTGGTGAAGCTGGGGATTTTCCTGCCAATCGTTCTGAGCTTTACACCGAAGGTGTAGATGTGTTATTGAAAAAATGGGATGTTGGTCGTAACATTGAGCGAGATAAAGTCTACAAAGACTTGTCTTTGCAGGGCAAGGAAAACTTACTCTCACACATTGCCTTAACTACTTTCGAGCAGAAAAACTATTTCTTTAAGAAAAAGACGGTTGAAGATTACATTGCTGATTTCATCCGCAACTTACGTAATGCTAACACTGCACCAGAAGCATTAGAACTAGATAGCGAAGCCATTTTGAAATCAATTGAAGCGCAACATGGGTTACTAGTAGCACGAGCAACGGGTATCTACTCCTTTTCTCACCTAACATTTCACGAGTATTTCACTGCTAGGGAAATCAAAGAAAGGTCTGCTTGGGCAAAATTGGCAGAGCATGTCGCTGAAAAACGCTGGCGAGAGGTCTTTTTGTTGACTACAGGGCTGATGCGGAGTGCTGATGATTTATTGAAGTTGATGAAGCAACAAACTGATGAACTTCTAGCAAAAGATGAAAAGTTACAGAAATTCCTCACTTGGGTCAAAGAAAAATCTGATTCTGTAAAAGTGTCTTATAAACTTGCTGCCGTGCGATCTTTCTACAGCTTCTTCACTCAAGATAAGGACCTCACCTTCGACTTAGACCTCGCCCTCACCCTCGGCCTCGACCGAGACCTCAAGCGAGTCTTCGACCGAGTCCTCAACCGAGACCTCGACCGAGACCAAGCCCTCGACCGAGTCCGAAACCTCGGCCTCGACTTCGACCTCGCCCTCGACCTCGCCCTCGACCGAGTCCGAAGCCTCGACCGACACTTCGACCAAATCCTCGCCCTCGACCTCGCCCAAATCCTCGACCTCGCCCTCGACCTCGCCCGAGATTTCGACCAAACCCTTAACCCTGAATTAGGGCGATCGCTTCAACAACTCAAAGACCAACTGCCCAACCCAGAAGACGAAGAAGCATACGAACAATGGTGGCAGGAAAACGGTTCAACTTGGACTGAACAGCTTAGAGCCGTCATGATTGAGCATCGCAACATTGGTCATGATTGGCAATTCACTGATGCTCAAAACGAACTCCTGGAGCAGTACTACGATGCTAATAAACTGCTAGTTGATTGCCTCAACAGCGATTGCTACGTCAGCCGCGAAGTTCGCCAGGAGATTGAGGATACATTGCTGCTGCCAAATGCTACTTAGTCTTTGATTGCACTGCTTTCACCGCTGCAACTTCCTTAGGACTTACGCACTCAAAACCCGAAACCTCGATCCCCCCTAGCCCCCCTTAAAAAGGGGGGGATCTTAAAAGCCCCCTTTTTAAGGGGGTTGGGGGATCTCTTCTGCGTAAGTCCTATTTCTATTGACTAAGTGGCATTAATGCTTGTAACTGAAAAGATGTACTAATAACTGTTGGTTCAACACCACGCACCATAACTTTATCCTGTTGAGTCGTAGGTTCTGGAACCAAACTTGATTGATAGTCTTTCACAATTAACAAAGGCTGTAACCGCTCTATATTGCGGAAAATTAATTGTGTTTGTTCGTAAGTTCCGATAATTTCAATATTGATACTACTGCGTTTTAATTTGCCATTCACCAATGAACCAAAACTACCATCAGTAATAGGTTCAGCTTTTCCAGTCGGCACATATTTCTTCAGTTTAGCTTTGACTGCATCAGCAGAAACTTGAGTGTTAGTAGACTCAACCAAGCGATTCAAATCTAGTAGTAAAGTATCTAAAGTTTTCTCATTAGCAAATAAAGCTAAAACCTGGATTTGTTGCTGTTTAGCAAGTGCTTGCTCCTGTTGAACTTTGTCAATTTGTTTGATGTAAGTTTTCTTTTGGTCAATAGTCTGCTGTAATTCGTTCTGTTTTGTTTGCTGCTGTTGAAAATTATCCCACGCTGGCATCACGAAATTCATCAGCATATAAGCTGCTCCCGCAAGCCCTAAAACTCCTAAAATAAGACCGATCACTTTTGGTGTTAAGGTGATGCCAAAAGCAACAGGATAACTAGAGGAACTTGTCTCAAATTGCGTGTCTTCTACAAAATCGAAATCATCACCCACCGTCATCTTGGAATGACTCCTGTCTGTTGCATACTGCGAATCCGAGTCACAAGTCCTACTGTGCCTTTTTGCTCTAATTCACGAATGAATTCAGAGGCGGGAATATCACTCAAACTAGATTGAATTGTGTATTTGACAATTTGGGGTGGTTTCATTTGTGAGCTTGTTGCAGATGTAGTACCTGGTTGTATGGGTGCATCTACTAATTCTGCTGTGATAATTTTTGTTTGTGCAGCTTTGAAGAAACGAGATTGTTGTAAAGTCAACGTGAAATCGTTGACATCGCTAAAGGAACGAGCAAACCCAGATATTTCTAAACTTCCAGCAGGATTGGATGCTGATTGTCTTTGTGTTGGTGTAGTGGGTGCAATTTGTTTGATGCTATCAATTTGGACTGTTGTTGGGATGCGATCGCGCAAATCTTGCAACATAGCTGACCAAGGACGAATTTGGTCAAACACACTCACTAAAGCTTGAGTTTCTTGCTTAATTTTACTTGTTTCGACTTGGATTTTATTAACATTTTCTATTTCTACTTCTAATCTTTTTTTTTCCTGTTCCATTTGTGCTATGTTCTGCTCTAAGACTGTATTTTTACTTTGCAAAAACCACCAAACAACTCCCACCAAAGCTGGAAACAATAGACCAACGACTAGTCCTATATACACTGGTGTTAAATTCCCAGTAGGTAGAGATATTTCTAGTTGCTTATCTTCAAAATTATTCTCAATTTTCCGGTTTTTGAGAAAGTTAATATCTATACTGTACATTTTGTATAATTTTTCACGCTTTAAAAATATATATTGGACATTGGCAGGAGACTTGCAATTAATTTTCTTATTTGAATTTCTTCTGCCTCTCGCATTCCTAAACCAAGCACAATTCCCAATCCAGAGCGTTCCACTAAGGAGTATTTATCTTCATCAATTTGCAATGACAAAGCCGCAACTGGATCAATTTGAGAAGTTGGTAAATTCAATTGTTGTGTCAAATAATCATCAAGTTGTCTCAGTCCGCCTCCTGGTCCAGCTAGCATAACCTGCGCTACCTGCAAATTTTGATCTTGGTTGAGATAAAAATCGATGGAACGGCGCAGTTCATCAGTAAGTTCTTCCAACACTTTCATCAGTGCTACTACGCCTGGATTGATTTCAGGAATGTCATCATGAGCGTCTGTTTTTCCTCCATTTATATTACTTGAAGGAACAGATATTTCATACAACAGATCTATATCTTGTGAAACGGGTAAGTTCATTGCTTCAGAGAATACAGTTTGCATGAGAGCTATTCCAATAGGAACTGTACGCAAAAAGTGTGGGATTCCGTTAACAATAATCGCTATTTCTGTACAATCAAATTCTATATCCACGAGTACGACTGCTTCTTGCGAGCCAAATTCTCGAAGTTGTTCACGAAGTGTGCGAATCAAAGCAAAAATGTTAATATCTAGAACATCGATTTGCAATCCGGCTAGTTCAAATGTATTTATATATGTATTAGTAATTTCTTTTCGTGTAGCTACTAACAGTATCTGTATTTTTTCAATGCCGTCATCATCTACAAAATACCCAAGTTTCTGATAATCTAAATCAGCTTCTTCACAAGAAAAAGGTAAATACAAACCTGCTTCGTGGTTTACTACCATGTGGCGTAGTTCTTTATCATCTAACTCCGCTGGTACAGATATGGTGCGTATAATTGATTCTCGCCCCGGTATAGCAGTAGCAACACGAGAAGCTTTGATGTTACTTTCAGCTAACGCTTGCTGAATAAATTGCGCCATTGTTGGGGAGTCAACGATTTGACTATTCACGAAAACCCCCTCAGGAAGAGATACCGATGTTAAAGTTTCTAGTTTCAAACCTTGACGTAACTTACGCAGTTGAACTAAATTCACACGTTGCGGTGACAGTTCTATACCAACCCCTTTCTGAAATTTACTAAACCAATTCTTATTGAATACAGCCTTCCTAAATAGCATAGAAACACCTTATCTCTCTTCTCCTTCTTTTCTTTGCGTTCTTTGCGTCTTGGCGGTTCGTTTTTTTTATTTTTTGTTAAGGATTAATATCATAGGGCAATCACACTTTACATTTTCATTAAGTTGAGCTACTTAAGAAATTGTTTCAGCTTATAATCTCCACAATTATTTCATAAGTACCTTGAACCCAATAGACTTAAATAAAATACAAGCACGATGGTTAGCATTCAAAAATTCAAAAAACTAATTATTTGGGCACTACTCGGTGTATTAACCAGTTGGATGGTTAGTTGTGGTACAGGCAATGTTGGTAATAGCACAAAACAAGCATCATCAGGAATCGCAAATGTTCAATTTTGGACTATGCAACTCCAACCCCAATTTACTGACTACTTTAAAAGCCTGATAACATCTTTTGAGTCAAAAAACCCTGGTATAAAAGTGAGTTGGGTTGATGTGCCTTGGACGGCAATGGAGAGCAAAATTTTAACAGCCGTTTCAGGAAAAACACCGCCTGATGTTGTTAACCTCAATCCAGATTTTGCCTCCCAACTTGCAGGAAGAAATGCCTGGTTAGATTTAGATGCAAAAGTCCCAAAACAAGTGCGTTCCTCCTATTTACCGAACATCTGGCAAGCAAGCACGCTCAATAACAAGAGTTTCGGGATTCCCTGGTACCTCACCACCCAACTAACCATTTATAACACTGATTTCTTAAAACAGGCAGGTATCAATAAAGCACCTGTCACTTACGCGGAATTAGCGCAGGCGGCTCAACAAATTAAGGACAAAACTGGTAAATATGCCTTTTTTGTAACCTTCGTTCCCCAAGATGCTGCAGAGGTGTTAGAGTCCTTGGTACAAATGGGAGTGACTCTGGTGGATGCTCAAGGTAAAGCAGCATTTAACTCCCCACAAGGTAAAGCAGCGTTTCAGTATTGGGTAGACTTATACAAAAAAGGACTTATTCCCAAAGAAACATTGACACAAGGACATCGTCGTGCAGTAGATCTGTACCAAGCTGGAGAAACAGCGTTCCTGTTTTCTGGAGGAGAGTTTCTGGAGAACATTAATAAAAATGCGCCAGCCATAGCCAAAGTTTCTGCGATCGCACCGCAAGTCACTGGTGAAACTGGCAAGAAAAATGTCGCTGTGATGAACGTTGTGATTCCTCGTGACAGCAAACAACCCGACGCCGCCCTCAAATTCGCCTTGTTCCTGACAAATGACGAGAACCAACTCAGTTTTGCCAAAGCAGCGAATGTTCTTCCATCCACAACGAAGTCTCTTGCTGATAGCTACTTCAAAGATGCACCCGCCAACGCCTCGACTTTAGATAAGGCGCGAGTGATGAGTGCGCAAGAACTACAAAAGGCAGAGATATTAACTCCAGTGCTTAAGGATATAAAACTTTTGCAAAAAGCAATTTACGAGAACTTGCAAGCGGCTATGCTGGGTGACAAGACAGTGGATAAAGCTGTGGAGGATGCAGTACAAGAGTGGAATAGTACGAAAACTTAGGAGTTATTACAATCTCGTTTCCAGGTTCCACCTGGAAATGCGCTTGGGGCGGCTCTGCCGCAAGTAATACAATAAACGAGTTTTAACAGACTTGAACTTTGAGCCAAGAAATAAATTTCTTGGCGGACGAGAATTATGGTTCAATATTTGAGCCTTAAACTCATGGGCTCTTAACCGCTAATATCGTTTCTGGTTAGAATCTGAATCATTGAAAAACCGCAGAGGAAGCAGCGAAAAGTCTGAGCAGAGGTTTCCTCCGTTCGCGTAGCGTCTCCAGAGGAGACTCAGATCTTTTTAACAGAGAGAACGCAGAGGGAGTGTTGGATAAACAATTCCGGTACAAACGGATTTGATATAACAACAACATACTTTGCTTGTACTTTGTTCCCTGTTCCCTGTATATAAGTTCCCACCATTAACTATGAGCTACTTTCGTCCTGCTATTGATGCCATGACTGGCTACATTCCTGGTGAACAACCCAAACCAGGAACAAAAATTATCAAACTCAACACAAATGAAAATCCTTATCCGCCCTCCCCAAAAGCGATGGAGGTACTGCACAATTTAGATGGTGAGTGGCTGCGACGCTACCCTGATCCATTTGCCAGAGAGTTTTGTCAAGCAGTGAGTGATGCGTTGGGAGTACCTGCAGATTGGATTATTGTAGGTAATGGGAGCGATGATGTGTTGAATGTGTTGGTGCGTTCCTGTGCGGAGGGGGGCGAACGCAAAGTCGTGTATCCCATGCCAACCTACGTGCTATATCGAACTTTATCAGCTATACAACCTGCACCAGTGGTTGAAGTTCCTTACCCTACCGATTTTCAGTTACCAATTAAAGAACTCATTGCGGCGAATGGAGCAATTACCTTTATTGCTTCTCCCAATAGTCCCTCTGGTCATGTGGTACCTTTAGATGATCTGCGGGAATTGGCACAGCAAGTGTCAGGAATTGTGGCGATTGATGAAGCTTACACTGACTTTGCTGAGTATAGCGCGTTGCGCTTGGTGCAAGAATTTGAGAACGTGATTGTTTTACGTACTTTGTCCAAAGGGTATTCCTTGGCAGGGTTGCGGATGGGTTTTGGGGTGGCAAATCCAAAACTGCTGGCTGGCTTATTTAAGGTAAAAGATAGTTACAACATTGATGCGATCGCCATCGCAGTCGGTACAGCTGCAATGCGAGATCAGGCTTACAAGAATACTTGTGCAGACAAAGTGAAAATCTCGCGGACGAAGCTAGCGCAAGATTTGAAGAATCTGGGATGGAAAGTGCTTGATTCTCAAGCTAACTTTGTTTTGGCAACTCCGACTCAGCCAAATGCAGAGTCTATTTACTTGGGGTTGAAGGAACGAGGAATTTTGGTGCGTTATTTTAAGCAACCGGGGTTAGAGGATAAGCTGCGGATTACAGTTGGAACCGATGAGCAAAATCAGATGTTGGTAGAAGCGTTAGTTAGCGTAAATAAATAAGTACAGGACTTACGCAAAATAATGAAAAAATGAAAAAATGAACCGTATATACAAGGGAGCAGTGAGACAGCGCGAATGACGGCTTTGCCTCACTTCGCGACTGCAAACCCAAAGGTAGCAGTGGGAGCATCTTGCTCCCTACTTTACACACCGCCATCCCTTGAGCGCCCAGTATTGCTTATTTGAGATAACTTCCTTTTCGGTTACTTTAACAGTAGAAGGGGATGTTTTGTTAGGAGTATTTTGCATTTTTTTCCTTGTCTTGTTTATATTTCGTTGTTTTCAATATATCCAAGAACTCCCAACACTGAACTCCACCCATTGATTTAATACTATCTCTATCTTGAGCAATATTATCCTCTCCTGCCTGACACCCGACAGCGCCCTAAGCATTTGTACTTCCTAAAAAATGCCCAACTAAATACAGCGAACCACACAAAATTACCAAATCATCTGTCGAGGCAAAAGCTGTCTCAAGGGCTGATAATAATTCTGGGTAAGTATGACAAAAACTCAATTCTGGGCAGATACTCTGAGCTAGTTTTGCTAATTCCTCAGGATTGGCTGAACTATGATCAGGAACTGGCACTAAATATAATCGGTCATTTGATCGCAGTAAAGCTTGGAATATCTTCCCATGCTCTTTTGTGGAAAGCATTCCCATCACCCAACTAACCGATTTCACATTCAGTGTTTTTACATAATCTCGCAAAACTTGGGCGGCTGCTGGATTATGAGCACCATCTAGCAACAATTTATGGTTTTTCCAAGTTGTCCATTGCATCCGCCCCAGCCATTTTGTATTTGCCATTCCTTGAACAATGGCTGATTCAGATATCTTCCAACCCTGCGTTTGTAAAATTTCTATAGCGGCTAAAGCCAAAGCTGAATTCGTTAACTGAATTTGTCCCTGTAACGGCAAAGGGTATTTAATTAAATTTGAATTTCTAAAGAGTGAATTTTGTGTTTGATACTCCGCCCATCCTGGAGAAATGACTTTTGAAGGTTGAGGCGTAATCACAGGACATTGCAATTCTAAAGCACGCGATCGCACAACTTCTTCAGCTTCCCTTGGCAATGATCCCACAACAGCAGGACACCCAAGTTTAAGAATACCAGCTTTTTCTCTAGCAATATCAGCAACAGTAGGACCGAGAACCTGCCAATGTTCACGGCTAATCGAAGTGATAATAGTGACGAGAGGTTTTGAGCAGACGTTTGTTGCATCCAAGCGTCCTCCTAATCCAACTTCTACCACCGCCACATCCACTTTAGCTTGTGCAAAATATAACCAAGCTGCTGCGGTAATGACTTCAAATTGAGTTGGTGACTCTTCTCCTTGGCGAATTGCTGCTTGCACTTGCAGCAATAATTGGCAAAATTCCTCTGAAGAAATCGGCTGTTCATTCAGGCAAATACGTTCCGTCCAATCTACCAAATGAGGTGAAGTGTAGCGTCCAGTGCGATAACCTGCTTGAGTGAGAATAGAACTCAGGTAAGCACAAACTGAACCTTTGCCATTAGTCCCAGCAACATGAATCACTGGAACTTGCTCATGAGGATTTCCAAGATTTGCCAGTAGTTTGACAATGCGTTCTAATCCAAGATGAACGCCAAAGTGTTGGAAGGGTTGAAGTAGGGAGTCGATATCCACAAAAGGTAGTCAAGTAAGTAGGTGGGATTTTCTCTTCATGCAATGCTTTAATTTCACAAGTCCAGCTAGAATTGCAACAAACAAAACCGACTGCCCTATGAATCAAAACAGCCGGTTAAATATTTTGTGGTAATCAGTTGATTTTAAGCTTCTTCTCTATTCAAAAAGTTTTGCAATTGATTCAGAGCAGCAGCACCAATGTTAAAAAGTGCCCAACCACCAGCAATGAGAATTGGTGCTAAAACAATGACCACACGCAGATCTGGAAAGCTCATATCTACAACCTCTAGTGTTCTGTATATATATATTAAAGTTTTATCAACTTTTCTCATTATTTATTTTGTACCTGAACCAGTCAACTTTGCCAAACAATACGTAAAGAATCTTTACAAAACCTAAAGGTGTAAGGGTGTGGGGGTGTAAGGGTGTAAGGGGAGCCAGTGCTGTGGGGAGCCAGTACTTGATGAGGGTCTCCCTCCGTAGGTATCTGGCGTCCGGGTTCCCCGACTTGAGGCATCTGGCGTTGTGGTAAAGAGGAAAATCCTATGTCGAAGGGCTTCTCCTTCTCCCTGCTCCCTTCTCCCTGCTCCCTACTCCCTGTGCTCAGGTGCTTTAAACCCAATATCCGTACCCTTGCCTGCATGAACCAAAGCTAACTTTTTGTAACGTTCAGCATGTTCAATAAGTTCTGCTGCTTCCGCTTCGGAGATTTGGCGGACAACTTTGCCAGGAACACCCACAACCAGGGATAGAGGTGGTACATCTTTCGTAACGACTGCGCCAGCACCAATAATGCTACCATTACCCACTCGTACTCCATCTAAAACAACTGCGCCAATTCCAATCAAGCTGCCGTGTTCTATATAGGCAGAGTGTACGACAGCACGATGCCCGACAGTAACATGATCTTCTAACACCGTGGGTTTTCCAGGATCACCGTGTAATATTGCTCCATCCTGAATGTTTGTACATTCGCCAATTTCTATGGATTCCACATCTGCCCTAACAACTGCCCCGTACCAGATGCTCACCCCGGCTGCAATTTTGACTGAACCCATAACAATAGCGTTCGCTGCTATAAAGGCGGCTTGAGAAATATCAGGAGAAGACCAGTAGGAAGCGATAGACACGGTAGAATAGAGGTGTGGTACCCAGGAACACTGGAGGAACTCCAACCTTGGTAGGTTGCAAAACCAGGATATCACGGTGTAGAGCCACCAGGCTCGCAAGGGCAGCAGTAAATCGGTATCCAATAAGGTGGAGCAGAAGTGTAAAAGGAACCAACACTACTGGTGAAGACAAAAATATGTTTGTACGCACTTCATGATGAATCCAGCCTTGCAGTACCCCATATTCGGTGCAGAAATTCAGTGTCCCCATTGCCGCCAAACAATCCCGGCTCTGACACTAACCGACACTTATTTATGTCCGCGTCATGGCGCGTTTGAAGCAAATCCCGAAACTGGGGAATTAATCCATCTACAGTCAGGACGTCATTGGCGCAGATGGAATAGCGACTGGTATCGGCAACATACTCATCCCGATGGCATTCGGTTTGAAATTCATGAAGCACTAGATAAGCTTTATACCCAAGGCTATCGAGCAACACGAGTGATTATTGCTAGACGCTATCAAGAACTGATGAGTGGTTATTTAGAACGCAACACTCAGTGGCGTTCTGGACAGTCGGAGACAACTTCGGCGCGACTTTATGGTTTACCTGTGGAGTTTAGCGCTGATTCCTTGGATGATCCCTGTTGGGATGTGATTAATTTCGATTTGGAAAAAGAACCTGGTGTACCAGTACGGTATCCCTATTTCCGATTATTTGAGTAATAGAGAGTTAGGCAAACCACTCAAAATTGCAGGGTTTCGCTGCGCCCCCTAACTTAGGCTATTGCGTTGGGCTTTCGCGTTGAGTCATTTGTTTTTTGTCCTTTGTCGTTTAGCAAAGGACAAATGACAAATAACAAAGGAAAAAAATTTATGCATCACGCTTCTATTCGTACCGGAAATATTCATCTGGCGATCGCCTTCTACGAACAGCTAGGGTTTACAGTCTGTGAACGCTTCACAACAGGCTATACTCTTGCATGCTGGATGGAAGGACTCAACGGCAGAATTGAACTGATCCAAATTCCGGAACCAAAACCTGCCCCAGATGCATTTGCAGATGAACACTACGTGGGGTACTATCATCTCTCGTTTGATTTAACTGAAATAACACCAGATTTATCTAGTTGGTTAACAAATTTAAAAGAACGTTTTTTAGTGTTATCAAAAAGTAATCCTGACCTGTTACAACCACTGAAAATCCTTTTAGAACCTACACAGCAGCAAATAGGTCAGAAAATTTATGAAGTAACTTTTCTTGCAGATACTGATAATTTGCCTCTAGAATTCATCCGCGTATTAGCAACACTGTCCTAGTTGAACTTCTAATTTTTTATCTGTACAATACTACTTTGCTCGTTCTGTAGTCTTGTTGAGATCACAGACTAGTCAGAAAAGTCAGATTATTATATTCAAGAAAATAAAAATTTTGTAACAACCTTTACAGACAATATAGTAAAATTTATGTCTGTGTTGCCGAAAGTGCATCGATACCGTTTTCGTTTACTACTGTTAACTCTTTCGCTAATGACAGTGTTGTTGCTTGGAGATGGATTTTCTGATACCCAGATAACAACTTCTTTCTCATCGTTAGATTCACAAAAAATAACAGTTTCTCATAGAAAAGAGCGTATTTCATTGACTGAGCATGTTCAAAAAACACTGTTGGACAATGGTCTAACTGTCTTGAGTAGGGAAATTCACTCCAGCCCGGTAGTGAGTGTACAAGTATGGTATAAGGTGGGATCACGTAACGAAGAACCTGGATTGAATGGAATTGCCCACCAATTAGAGCACATGATGTTTAAAGGCACAAAAAATCGTCCCATTCAATTTGGACGGTTGTTGAGTGCTTTGGGCAGTGACTCAAATGCTTTCACAAGTTATGACCAAACAGCATACTATAATACCGCAGAACGCGATAAGCTCACGGCTCTACTAACGCTAGAAGCAGACAGAATGCAAAATGCTCGGATTGATCCGACAGAATTGCAGAGCGAAAAGCGAGTTGTGATTTCTGAGTTGCAAGGTTACGAAAATAGTCCTGACTACCGCTTAAACCGCGCTGTTATGAAGGCTGCGTTTTCCAACCATGCTTACGGGTTACCGATTGGTGGGACTCAAGCTGATGTCCAAAGGTTTGATTTAGAGCAGGTGCAGAAATATTACCGCAATTTCTACAGTCCTGACAATGCTGTTTTGGTGATCGTTGGAGATTTCCAAACTGAACCAACTCTTGAAGCGGTTAAAGAGATTTTTGGGAAAATACCTAAGACACAAGGATTAACACTCAACACTCAACACTCAAAAGTTTTACAAGCGTCGCCTGTCACTTCACAATCTAAACCAATTGTTTTAAAAGAACCAGGATCAGGATTGTTGGTGCAAGCTGTGTATCCGTTACCAAATGCAAAAAGCCCAGATGTAGCAGCGTTGGATCTGATGGATCGGATTTTAACAGATGGACGGAACTCTCGCCTGGAACAAGCATTGGTGGAATCAGGTTTAGCAAGTGATGTTTCAGCTTCTGTGGTTAACTTGATGGAATTAGGCTGGTATGAGTTGTTAGTGACAGCAGATCCTGAGCAAAATGTAAAAAAAATTGATTCGGTTTTAAAAAGTGCGATCGCCAAACTGACAAAAAAAGGAGTCACAGCAGAAGAACTCAATCGCGCCAAGACGAAGTTAGAAGCATCTGTTGTTTTAAGTAACCGTGATATTACTAGTCTGGGCTTGCAATTGGGTAATGATGAGACAACTACTGGTGATTATCGTTATACAGACCGTTACTTGGCGGCTGTTCGTCAAGTAACCGCACAAGATATACAGCGTGTAGCAAATAAATATCTCAAACAAGAAGCACGTACAGTGGGCTTTTTTAAGCCGACTCGCGCTAAAGCAAATGGGAATGATCACAAAGCAAATTCCAAACACAATACAGAAAATTTTGCACATGGTGGATCTGTAACCACAGAGGAAGTGACAAAGTACTTACCACCAGTAGATTTGGCTAGTGTTGCTACAAGCCATACTTTACCAGAGCAATTCACATTATCTAATGGTTTTCGAGTATTGCTTGTGCCCGATAAGAGCACTCCTACAGTCACTCTGTCTGGCTACATCAAAGCTGGTAAGGAATTTGATCCACAAGAGAAAGCAGGGCTGGCGTCTCTTGTCGCTGAGAATTTAATCAATGGGACGAAAACAAAAGATGTTTTGACTGTTGCGAAAACTTTAGAAGATCGAGGCGCAAATCTTGAGTTTGAAACGTACCGAGAAGGTGTGCGAATTGAAGGCGATAGTTTGGCAGCAGACTTAAGCGTTTTGATTCAAACTTTAGCAGATGTTGTCAGAAATGCTAATTTTCCCACAAAAGAGTTAGAACTGAGTCGTAAACAAGCATTAACTGCCTTAAAACATGAATTAGATGATCCTTCAGAAGTCGCACAAAGAACATTTGTACAATCGATTTACCCAAAACAACATCCCTTACATGTCTTCCCTACAGAGGAAAGTTTACGACGGATTAGCCGTAAGGATGTGATTGAATTTAGAAAAAAACATTATCGTCCCGATACAACGGTGCTAGCACTGGTAGGAGATTTCGCTCCAGAAAAAATCAAAAAACTGATAAACTTGGAGTTCGGTAACTGGAAAGCAAAGGGTTCACCACCGACATTAAAGTATCCAACGGTATCAATGCCCGAAAAAGTTATCAACCTTAACCCAGTGCTTCCAGGTAAAGTTCAAGCTATTACCTATATGGGTAACACAGGTATTAACCGCAAAGACTCCCGTTTTTATGCAGCCTTGGTGTTGAATCAGATTTTAGGTGGCGATACTTTATCAAGTCGGCTGGGAGCACAAGTGCGCGATCGCCAAGGACTCACCTATGGAATTTATAGCAGTTTCCTTGCTGGAAACGATTCTGGAACGTTCATGATTGAGATGCAAACCAGTCCAGAAGATACCCGTCAGGCGATCGCCAGTACTCGTGAACTGCTCAAGGAAATTCATCAAAAAGGTGTTACTGAACGGGAAGTAGAAACAGCTAAACAGATCTTAATTAGCAACTACATCGTATCCTTGGCAAATCCAGAGGAATTGATCGGGAAAATTCTGATGAATCACGTGTACGGGCTAGATAAAGAGGAACTGCGCAATTTTACTGCAAAAATTCAAGCAGTTAACTTTGAGCAAGTTAATCAAGCAGCTCGTGAGTTACTCTATCCAGATCAAATTGTTGTAGTCACAGCCGGGCCTGATGTTTCCACACAAGGTAGTATAAGTCAATAACTAAGACCAAAAGGGGTGTAAGGGGGTAAGGGTGGAAGGATGTAAGGGGTAACAGATGAGAAATTAAACAATCTGTTACCAAAATAGTCCTAATCTTTTCCCCTACACACGCCCTTCGGGAACGCCCGTCGCCTACGGAGGGAAACCCTCCTGCAGCGCTGGTCTCACCAGAACAAGCGTGAGGGAAACCCTCCTATTGCACAAAGTGCCACGCTACGCGCTTCAGTACTGGCTCCCCTACACCCCTAAACCATTCGCTTATTCGGTGCATCATGAGGCAAAAAAACATCCTATCTTTTCCCCTACACCCCTACACACGCCCTTCGGGAACGCCCGTCGCCTACGGAGGGAAACCCTCCTATGGCACAAAGTGCCACGCTACGCGCTTCAGTACTGGTTCCCCTACACCCTTACACCCTTAGCTTTGGTCATAAATCATTCAAATTAAAATTTTTCTTAGTTTAAACTTTTGTTAAAAATCTTATGATAGATGAAAAGCTTGTTGAACAAATGCAACAAGTCTCGTTCATCCTTTTATGTCAGACACCAGGACGCTACTCATCATTGATGATTGTGCAGAGGATCGAAGAATCTATCGGCGATACCTTTTAAAAGATCCTCATCAGTCCTATCAGATTTTGGAAGCAGACTCTGCAAAGGACGCACTTGCCTTGTGCCAAAAAATACTGTGCGATGTTATTCTACTGGATTTTAACCTACCTGATATGACTGGATTAGAAATCCTTGATCATCTCACACAGCAAATATCTGACACAAATGCACCCGTAATTATGCTGACAGGGCAAGGTGATGAAGCGGTCGCTGTACAAGCTATGAAAAAGGGTGTTCAAGATTACTTGGTCAAGCAACATCTTAAACCTGATGTGCTACAGTTAGCAGTCCGCAATGTGATTCAGCACTCGGAGTTGCAAAGCGTACTCAGCAAAACTAGGGAAAGACAACGCCTCATTATCCAACAAGCAGAGCTGCTTGCTCAAACTCAAGCAGCTCTTAGAAACGAGCAAAAACTTAACGCATTTAAATCCCAAATCATTACAACAGTTTCTTATGAGTATCGAACTCCGTTATCTTCTATCCTGACTGCAGCATCTACCCTCAAGCAATATGGCGAAAAGCTGGATGAATCTAAACAACAAAGGTTTCTACAAATTATTGAACACAAAGCTCGCTACATGGCTAAACTAGTGGATGACTTGCTTGTGTTTAACCAGTTTGAATTAAATAAAGCCCAGTTTAAGCCACAACCACTGGATTTGTACCACTTTTTTTCTGGCTTGATAGAAGAGCAGCAGGAAAAATTAAGCGAGCGCCATCATTTCGTTTATGAGATCAGTGGAAATTACAAGGGCTTCTGGGGTGATGGAGGACTTTTGCGGCAAATCTTTGTCAACTTAATGTCCAATGCGATTAAATTCTCCCCAGATGGGGGTAGTATAAAGTTCCATCTGATTGGGGGTGAATCACAAGTTATCTTTGACATCAAAGACGAAGGAATTGGTATACCAATAAGGGATCAAAAAAACTTATTTCAACCTTTCAGTCGTGGGAGTAACGTTGACGCAATTTCTGGAACAGGCTTAGGTCTTGCTATTGCGAAAATTTGTGTAGAGTTACATGGTGGTGATATTACTTTAGAAAGTCAGATGGGAAAAGGAACGAGGGTAATAGTAACTTTACCAAAGCGATCCTCAATTTAACTGGAAGTTACCCCCACCAATATACTAAATAAGCACCAATCAGTCCTATTTGATGTCCACCTCCTGTCTTATCTATAGCTATTAACACATCATCAATAATCTGGAGTTTAGACTAGTTCGCGGTGCGAAACTGACGAGACAATCACGAAACAGTACTATTAAATATAAAAAATAAGAAAAAGTAACATGGAGATTAATAGTAGCAACGAGATAAATTATATGAGGATT
>JAHHGV010000075.1 GCA_019359695.1 Brasilonema angustatum HA4187-MV1 | reverse complement strand
CAACGTGCACAACACCCCATGTCATACATGCATTTGTGCTTAAAGCGTCGTGCACGTGCAGACATCGTGCACAATACGTCAGCTTCCGTGCAGACTCTTGCTGCACCACGTAGCTTACACCCCATATCAGTTAACCAAGCCTCTATTCTGTAATGCGCTCTGGGAGCGGGTTTCAGCTTAGGCGATCGCCTAATCCGCCCCGTAACTGCATTATATCACGCCTACCCCACCAATCGAAGAGTGGGGTGTTGTGCACAATTTACACAACACCCCCATATCATTTGTGCGTTTGTGCAGACTTTGTTAGCACCACACCTTAGACACCCCATATCACTAAATTAAACCTATCTCCTGTAATGCGCTCGCGCAGCCGCCGAAGGCATCGCCTAAATTCCTAGTATATCACGCCTACCCCACCAATCAACGAGTGGGGTGTTGTGCATTATGTATACACCCCATATCACTTAATACACTGCACATAACCACCCCAAATCACTGTATGAATGGGTTAATTTGTGCATATATGTAGTACAGTAGCATAGGTGCGCCGCAGGTGTCACCGTCACATCTTTGCACAACAGGTGAGCACCCCATTTTACTTTTATCCGCACGACAGATACACCCTCCGCTTCGCTCCGGGTGTCACCACCTCATCTCTGTACAACAGCATAGCACCCCATTTTACTTTTATCCGCGCGACAGATACACCCTCCGCTTCGCTAGCCCCTAAGGGGGCGCTGCGCAAACGGGCGTCACCGCCACATCTTTGCACAACAGGTGAACACCCCATTTTACCGATACCTCGCACGACAGATGCGCCCTACGCTTCGCTCCGGGCGTCGTTGCCGCGATTAGACCTGTCCTACACCTAGGGACGCCCTACGCTTCGCTCCGGGCGTCGTTGCCGCGATTAGACCTATCCACACCTTGGGACGCCCTACACTTCGCTCCGGGCGTCGTTGCCGCGATTAGACCTGTCCACACCTTGGGACGCCCTACGCTTCGCTCCGGGCGTCGTTGCCGCGATTAGACCTGTCCACACCTTGGGACGCCCTACGCTTCGCTCCGGGCGTCGCACCCTCACCCTGAACGACTTCCAAAGTGGGGAACCGTTATATTCAGCCTGAGTGTTTATCCTCATCTTGCGTTGTTTCCTCCCGTGGAGCCAACGCAAGCTGAGGTCGCTGTGTTTGCGAATGGACGCCCTCTGGCTTTTGCTGTAAATCGATTACCTTAAGCACCTCGCCCACACCTAAAGCTTTCAAGGACAAGTCGTGACACTTGATTAACGACTCAATGAGGGACGGGAGCATACTGACACTTCTATCAGGATCAAGTATTGTCCCTTTACTTGCCAGACTCTTCTCAACCCTTGCTACTAGAGACAATACCGTCTTTCGCAAATTATCAGAATCTGTAAGTAGATTCTCTTGAGTTTGTCGAATGAATTCTACATGTTGATCACGTGGCTTGACCCCAGACATCAATGCTGATTTTCTTACTTCCCAATCGTACTTTTTAGCCCAAGTAGTGCAACTTTTGAGACTGATTCCCTGCGATTGAGCAAATAACTCTAGAGAGCCTTGGAACTCACAATATTTCTGGAAAATTTGCTGCACTTTTTTCGATTCCGCCAAAATTTTTTCCTCAAAAGTTGTTATTTGTGTTTTCTAACAGTAAATTCCGTCTTGACTTGTAAAACAAGAAATCAAATCCCCGCGCTCGCCATTCAATCTCACAATGGCGAGCAATGGCAGAGGATAAAGCAGTGAGTTCCTTTACATTCAAATCATCAGAATCCAACAACAAAGCCTCTAGGCGCTCGGTTAAGATGTCTTGAAGCTTCCGGTTTGATTGGGCGATTTCAACACATCGCTGGAGACTCTGGGCATACCATTCATCTACTGACGAAACCTCTTTTTCTGCTGGTATAATCTGTCGTTTTGAGACAGTCTCAGTTTCTGCCGACGTAATCTCATTTTCTACCGTCACAATCTCATTTTCTTTAATCCATCGAAATAAAGTTGCTCTGGAAACTCCGGATTCTTTTACAATTTCCCTGACTGAAACTCCCTTGTTGTATAGCTCTAAGACTTTTTCCTTTAAATCATTTCTATGCATGAGACTACTTTGAGACTAGTCTCATTTTGGCACACTCCCCCACCACTTAGGTGGGTGTGGTATTGCGGTGAAGTTGGATACGGAGTAGGGACTTTTTGTGTGATCGCAAAGCTTCAAGCCTGTGTCAAATCCCCCACGACTACATCGAGTTGTAGGGGATGATATAGAGATGCGAGAGAGTTACCTATGATGTAATGACCTGTTTTGAATTTTTTATTGTGATTGTTCAACCAATATAAGTTCTTTATTTTTTATATCTTTGTAACCGAGGTAGGTTTGGTTCTCTTGAAGCTGGGTTTTGCAATGCAAACAACTGACTACCCTGGCTTCTCCGTACTCGCACCATATCAGGTATGTCTTTGTCAAGTCGTTGTATGACATTACCTCCCATAATCTCGGCTTAGTTAAGTCAATTGACACAGTTTTTGATTTACCAAAATTTGGATCGTTTTCTTTTCTTCGTTTGGATTCACCCATTTACCTTAGCTCCAATTGTGTGTTGTAAAACTTTTATATTTGAACATTCAATCTAGCTTTTGAAAAATTTTGTATCTATAATCTAGCATCCGTAAAGGTTTGACTTCTTCTATTTTATCAGTAACTTCCGGCAAATTCAGGTATTTTATTAATATAAAATACCTGAATTTGCGCTGTTACAGAGTTCCTGGTTTATGCGACCATCCGCAAGTTTTTTTCTGGGTGGGAGCGGTGCGCCGCAGCTTTTTGATTATCGCCATCTTCCAGCCAACGGATAATCACCTCTCCAAAATCATTGAAGCCCTCCACTGTACCATGCTGATTTCCACGGAAGTGGTATACGTCGGAATGGGTTACGCGATCGCCAATCTTAAAAGCACTCGCTACTGGTTTTTTCGGTGGCTCCGACGGAGCCACATCAGCAATACTTTCTGGCTTGCTCCACTCCTCCATCTCAGTAGTGGCTATCTTGTATACTTCGGTGTGTGGCACTTCTTCTGTTTGGCTTATAGATATTAACGATGGAAGTGCCACCAAGTCGGAGTGAGTATGAGTTAATGGCTCCATCTCAGTAGTGGCTATCTTGTATACTTCGGTGTGTGGCACTTCTTCTGTTTGGCTTATAGATATTAACGATGGAAGTGCCACCAAGTCGGAGTGAGTATGAGTTAGATGGTCTTCTAGCATCCTTTTGTTCAGTTCGGCTTGTTGTTGCTCCCATTCCTGCTGTTGTCGTTGTGTCTGCTCGGCTTTATCGACAATTTCCTTTAGCGATATCTCCCGCATTTCCTCAAGAATCGTTTCGGCTTTATGGTCAAGGCTTTTGTCAATGTCTGGTAAGTAGTCTTTAACTTCGTTCGGTGTCGTCACGGTGTACGACCTGTTATTACGAGTTTTTTTACTTTGCTTGCTCTCAAATCCAAAGAAATCTAAAAACCTGTCAACCATCTCTTTGACGTATCTTAGGTTTTTAGGTGAGCCATCATCATTAAATGTTCGCTTGGCTTTTGATATCCCAATCAGATTGAACCAGTCGGGATTATCATAATATTCATTGACAATTTGCTGTACCCAATCATCTTGGCACGAGAAGGCATTAGCCTCGATTATTTTGCCGACCCCTAATAATTTAAGTGCTTCTAGCTTAGTACTGGTGGACTTCCAAATGTCCGTTGGTGCAAAGCCGAATTCAAAATTATATTTTTTCTCGCTCTTGAAAACAGCTTGCGCCAATCGTTCATCTTGAAACTGCTTTAAACGCCATCGCTTATTTATGAACTGTGGTTGATCAAGTAGTGCCATATAAACAAAATCGCTGTTCCAAGACTGAGTTTGTTCAATCCCAGGTAACTGATGCTTTAGCCGTGCTTTGCGGATTACGCATTTAGTATCATAGTTTACATCTGTCTTGCTGAGTTCCTGTGCTTTTTCCCAGTCAATATTTTCAGAATTAAAAATCTTCTCGGCTTCGCGTCTTTTTACTAATTCCTTGGTTTGTACTACTTCATCGTATTGTCCCTCATCTGGGGTTTCTACTAAGTCGATTACTCGATGTCCTGCTTGAGCTAATGCGGTTTTGAGCGTAAGCTTTAAGTTTTGATGCTCATACTTTAACTGTTTGGCATCTTTCAAAGATTCTAAAAACCAAGGGTCTTGAGAGAATTTCTGTGCCATTTCAACAAACATGTTGACCACGAACTGACTATTTACTAACTCGTTGTCAACTTGCATTGCTTTGGCTAGTAACATGTCAATCCTCTGGTTAAGAACCGCATGTACTTCATTTGTGACGTACGGGCAAGGGTCACTTGTGATATTTACAAATTCAGGGCAAGCGACATAAATTGGTACATTTGTATCTCTTAGCCTTGCGGATAGCTGGGTTAAAGCATTGACACCTATTGTTCCACGAATATCAAAGCAAACTGCGTCGAAATACCCGTAAAGGTCAATTGACAATCCGCTTTCAGCGCTAGGACTGAGGCTTAATGAGTCAAGTTTCTCGGTTATTATAAATTCTTTGGGAGCACTCTGTAGTTGTTTTGACAGTTCGTCATGGCTGGTTTTCCCATCTAGTCGAAAATGTTTATGTCCTTGTTTCGTGAGGATTTCATCAGCAATTTCGCAACTCCTTTGACTGTCAGAAATCCAAAGTACCCTATTCGCTGCCTTGGCTTTTTCCATTAACTGAGACGGCAAGTATTTGGGCAGCATTGTGTAATCTTTTGAGGATGCTTCTGTTTCTGTGAAGTAGAAGGTTCTGGGGGTCGTAGGATAAACACTATCTAAAACTTTAATACGCTTTTCTGGAAACAATAAGCGAATAAAATCTATATCTCTATCACATAGATTCGCATCCATCATGATAGCGAATCGAGAATTTCTGATGGTGTTAACATCCCATTCTATTGCTTGTTGTTGTCTGCCTTTTAAAGTGCCACCACCCTTTAAATGCCCTAATACAGAGCAGATTTCATCATGTACCAGGTAGTACTCTGGATTGCGGTCGATGACCGCATTAAATTTAAAAAAGCTATCAGCACAACCACCCCAAAGCTTGATACTATCATCAGCAGCAAAATTGATATAATTCCCTCCCACCTTCTCCATAGTATTCTTGACATGCAAGGCATTTAACCCCATCTGGTTTGCTCTGGATATTGTGTTATTGAGCAGGCTGTTTCGATAACCAACTAACAAAGAAACCGTATTTAATGGTTTGAGGAATTTGATAAGAGCTTGAGTTTTTCCGCCTCCTAAAGCTTTCCTGACGAGTAAAATATCACACTCATTTTGTATACCTTCAGGGATATTGAGCCACTGTTCATGTTGAGTCATATCAGCACTCAGTTTGACCCTGCTTTCTGCCCAACTCAAATATCTTTTTGATGCAAATCCTTTGTCCCCAAATACCTCCTTATATTTTTTTAGAAAAGATTCAACCTGTAAGTTCCTAACTATTGATAAATTTTGCAACTCATCAATATCGCCTTGGCTTTTGTGTATTTGGTTCCAGTCCGAGACAAAAACATTTGATTGACCAAACTTGTTTTTGAGCCAATCAAAAATATTAACTAATTGCTGCTTAACTTGCCAATTTAATGCCCAACCAGAATCCGGAAAGACTTTAATAGGAAGCTCTCCATATTTGTTAATCGCCGCCTTGATATACTTCTCTAGAAGCTTCTCAGACGACAACCACTGACCGCCCGACGCGCCGATAGTGAGCAGGTTCAGTCTCTCGCTCACAAAAAATGGCTTACAACCAGTACCCTCAACAATTGCAATTCCCTCTGGTTTATTCCCCGATGGATGAAGCACTGTCAGGGGGTTCTCATCTTCTGGCTGTAGCTTCAGCGTCGCCCGGTCAGGAGTGGAAAGCCATCGGTAGCGATTTCCATCTTGAGGATTATGTAACCTTTGTTGAAACGCAACAATCCGTCCTTCAAAATCAAATAGCGGACAAAGATATGCATCGTTGCGGACAGCTAAAGATTTACCATCCTTACCAATTCCTGGTAGTTGTGGATTGTATTGACTATTTAATTTCTGCCATTGTTTAACGGATCTAATCCTGCTTCTTGATATTTCCTCATCAGTAAAGTCGCGCTGCCGCAAATCAGTAACGGTTGCGGAATCAAGGGGCAACTCTTCGAGGACTTTTGAATAAAGCTGATGACGCTCGTCAGCTGATAGTGCCCTCTCCTGCCGTTCTTTTTGCCCGACTTGTCGTCTCTTCTCCTGCAACTGTCGCTCTTGTGGTCGTCTTGTTTCATGTTTCCTCTTGGCTTCCTCGAACCAGTTGCCGTTATCAGGTAGCATCTGTGCCCATCTGCGACAAGATGTATCACCTATCACTACGTATTCATGGCTTTTCTCGCCTTTCCTTGAACCAGCCAACCCTACGCACAAATGCATCTCGCGAGTCTTGTGGGTGCGGCAGTTGCCCTTAGTGTCGCCGCAGTGTAAGCATGGATTGCCCAGTCTGGTCGGTTGGTAGCTCATGCCGCACCTCCCACCACAAGCGCTTTTCCAGTTTCAATTTCCCAAGGGGTATTGTAAAAGAAAAGCTTTTTCATACCCCTGCGGGAATTGTAACAATATCGGCTTTTGATCCACATTAGGGGATTAAAAGCAAAAGTAATGTTATAATTTTTGTTAGGACGAAAGTTGCTGTTTAACCAAGCCGGATTAGATGCGCGACTACCCCCTACTCGAAAAGGAATAATCTTTGATAAAAATCGCAAATCGCTTTTAAATTTTCTAACTGTCTGATTTTTTATTATTGAATTTTTCACAACGCGGATCTCCTGGTATGCATGTGTATCCCAGATTCCGCTCTTTTTTCTCTCTAAAAACTTCTAAAAATTATCTTTTGGTGACTTGCTATGATGCCAGCAAAAACTAATTATGTTAGACTCTGTATATAACGTAGTCCAGCAGAATACAGTCGTGACCTAACGGAAACAACTCTGTTCTCGCCTGACGCGATATATAATAAATATTGTTTTTAGAAGGACCTCAGAGCTAGAACCAGCCTTGGGGGTCTTTTAGTGTGTTCGCTAACCAGATCCTACCATCTCTCACATAGAATTGGGGGGATTTTTTAAGGGGATAGCAAGAAAATTTCTTACTATGAAAGGCTTTTAGTACTATATAACTGTCTAGTAATCTAGGAATATAGCGAGATTTTGTATGGTTTGTGAAGAAAAAAGTCAAACGGCGTTTGACTTTTCGCTTCTGGTGTTGTACGAATATATACAGGATCCCTCCATATAGTGGGTCTAAGACGTTGGTTTTGCTTTGCGTTCGCCTCAAAAATTATATACACGCAGCACACTAGTACAGACATAACGAGCAATATATATAACAGCATTCGCCAAGGCTCCCAAAAATGAAGGGTTAAGCCAATAACTACTTAGATGGTTTCTGTTTTATAGGTTGTGGGGGTGTAGGTAGTTCCCCTTGGTTTTGCTTAGTTTGAATAGCATCCATAATTATTGTCTCTATAAGGTTGCTAGCAGAACGGTTTTCAGAGTCTGCCCACTGGTCAAGATATTCTTTAACCCATTGGTCACAAACGAATTGCACGCGAGGTCTATCTTTTCTAGGGCTGTTAGGCATAGTAATTACAGCTATAAGTACCTATAGATTACTACACCCGACTCACCTCTAAATTATTTTACAGTTACCTGTTGACATATTACTATACCCACTGCTATATTAGGGACATCAAGAGACGTAGCGCGAACAACCAAAGCCGCCAAGCCTTCTACCCAATCCACAATAACTCTACCAGCAAAACAAATGACGCAGACACGCATCGTTTTGTCCCCAAAGTATAAGGACAAAGCCGAGTATATCCTTGCCCAGACAGGTATAGAAAGCCTATCCCAACTCTTTTCAATCTTCGTCGTGAGCTATGGCGACAGACTTATTGCAAGTATCAAAGGAGAAAACCAATGAAAATCAATGAATTGATTACCGATGCAAGACAGGCTTTAGATGCGATAAGCCAAAGGCTTGACGCTTCGCGTATCGCACAATCTCCAGAGTTCTTAGAATTGCTCAATTCCGGTCTATGGGACGCGCCACCAACCAGTCTCACCGACTGTGTGGACTGCCTTCTAGTTATCCAAGAGCTATCCGCGCACCTCGCAGAATGCAAAGTATATACAACATCTCTCTAACCAAATTTTTGGCTCCAACAAAATCAAGAGGTTTCTACCATGAAAGTTAATGAAGCAGCCCACGCATATAGCATCAGCACCAAAGAATTACTAAGCGAACTTAAAACAGCTTTTCCTAGTCTGAAACTTACGGCTAATAGTGAGTTACCAGAAGGGTTCGAGCGCACTGTCCAAGAGCAAGCGCAAGAATACGCGGAAGCATTAAACATAGCACTAACGGAAACATCCGGCGAAGTTGTCGAAACTGGCGAGGACGTAATAATTGACCAGAAGGTACAAGAGGCTTTTCATTACGGAATCTTAGAGGCGATAAAGCGCACACGCTCCGAAGATTTCGCGCTTGAGGGTCAAATAGCCGCAGTTGAGGATATTCAAGCGTACCAAGCGTCATATAACGAGGTGTGGGCTTTGTTTGGTCAGTCAGAATCGACCATCCAGGAAAACCGGAACCTGAATTTAAATGCTCGACTGGATGCGATCGCACAAACTAAAGCAGACATGGGAAAGCAAACGGGCAAGGATGCCCAGATAGTAGCCTGCGTTCGCAATGGGAAGCACGCAATAAAAGCCAGACTGACCGAGTTACTGGGTTAACCTGGTTACTTATTCTTCAATCTCTGCTATCCATCACATTAATTGCATTCGTCCTCACACTAGCTATTAGGTATACACAAAATGGAAAACCTCACAACTTCACGGGATATTCGGTTACATCTAGCATCACTTTTAGATGAATTATCTAAAGTTCAAACGTCGGAAGCATGGGTCAGTGTCGCGTCTGAATTTCCAATACTCACAGAACAATTTGAGCAAGCTAACACCACACTGGACACACTTTGGTTTAATTACCGTTGTGCCACCACTAACCCAGGTGACTAGTAAAACACCAAAACCACCCATAGCATCAGGTTTTTGGGTGGTCTTGGGGCATCCGTAGAAACGGACAACACAGTTTTAATTAATCATTATCCACAGTATCACATATGCCCGTACGAAAAAGAGAAAACGGTTCTATCACAGGTTCTAAACGCTACCAAAGCGAGAAAAAAGCTGATTCTGTAGGTGAAAAGGCTAAAAAACTAGCTGAAAATGCTGGTGTGGCGCTTACTCAAGTAAGGCAAGTTGCCCAAACAGTTTCTAACGCTGCCAATACAGTTACAGATACCTCTACAAAAGTAGGCGAAGCAGTCAAAAACGTAGGTCAAGCTCTAGGAAGCGTGGCGGGTTTTACAGGTGCTAAAGCATCCGCTAACCTCACACAATCAAACGGTGATGCTTACGGAGGCGTTAGCGTGCCTGTTGTGGATATTCAATCGCAAATACCTTCTGACTTACTCAATCCTGAACTGCCTACCCAAATTACTGAAGAACAGCTAACTAAGGGATTGATGCAATATGCTGGCGCTACCAGGGCACACCAACTTTACCAGGCTGGCTACAAATACATAGAGGAAGTTGGTAAAACTAAGCAGTCAATGCATAAAGCGCAATCAAGCGTCATCAAGGGGGCAACTGAAGCTGTTAAGGTACAGCAAAATATTGTTGAATTCGATATTCAAAATGTTGAGCTTGCCGTGAAGAATGAGAAATTATCTCAATCAGAAGAACGTCTCAAACAAGAGCAGCTAAAGACCACTGCTGCCCAGAATGAAACAACACAACTAGCTGAAAAGTTGGAAGCTTTAGAGGGTAAACGGAACGCTGAAACACAGCGAATTAAAGCCCAGACTAACGATATTATTCAAAAATATCTAAAAGATTCTATTCAAGGTAACGGCTAAAAATCAAGTAAACGGAGGGCTTAAGCCCTCCATACACAAACATTATTTCATCATTATGAATACCATAGATTCACTCAAGAACAAAATATTTCTTGCTTCCTTTAGCGTGGGAATTGTTTCTACAGTCGCAGTGTTAAACCCCAATCTATCAATTAAATTGTTTGGTGGTTTTGGAGTAGGGGCATCTGTCGCAGGTGTGGCGCTAGGCGAACTAATAACAGGGCAATCCGTTAATATTGGGCTAAAATCTAAAGAGGCATTTGAGAAAGAATTGTCTGAAAAATCAACTCAGGTTACCAACTTACAGACAACTGTAGATAATTTGGTTAAAAAATCTAGCAGTGTTCTAAATGAGGAACTAACTACTAAGAATCAAGAAATTGCTGATTTAAAATCTGTGGTAGCTCAGTTAAATACCACTATCTTACATAATTATGATATAAGGAAATTACTAGAAGATAATTTAGTAAAAGTTCGTGAAACTCTTGCTAATAAAGAAGCCGAGTTAAAAGAAGTTCAAACCAGTTTACAAAACGTAGGCAACTTCTCAACAACAGAAGCCTACAATATTGTAAAAAATACTTACGCTCGCTCTGTTAAAAAAGTAGAGGCTTTACTTGATGCTTTGATTCGTAATCACCCACAAGTGGCAGAGTTTTTGCAAGAAGTCTTACTAGAAGTTGATAACTTGAGAAATAGATTTATCAAGAAATTGTCTAACTACGAAGAATTAAATTCATTTGATGAATTATTAGACGTAGGGTTGTCACTGCAAGAAGAAATCATAGATAGATGTGTCTCTTTAAAAATTAAAGGACAAACCATTGTTATAAGGTTTTTACAGGATTTTGTAAACGACGCAGTACCTTATACAAATCATGAAAAATACATTAGTGATTTACTGCATCAAGCAGAAACGCAAATACTAGAAACTCAAAAGCAAGGAGAGCAGAATAAACGCGCTATAGCTCAGGAGTGGGTTGACTCTAACAATGAAATGGTAGAGAGATATGAGGGTGAATTTTCAGAAGTACTCAACCACGCGAAACACTCAGTTAGCCGTATGCAAACAATGGAGCAAACTATCTGTGATTTGAATCAGCGTATTAATGAGCTTGAGAAGCCGCAAGAATGGCGCAGTAATGTGCTAGACGCTCAAAAGGTGGGTAACAGTATCATTCGATTTTACTGGAGTCAAGGGATAAGGTTAGACCGCGCTTTCATCAACAACGACCCTTACGAACCCGTCTTGTATTTTGCTTCTAGTCGTTTGGATGATATCACCAAGATTGAAGAGTTAAACAAGTTTTCTGACTCTGTACAGCAACATGTAGAGCTACTGCTTGAACCTCCACACTTTAGCTATAACGGTGAGTACGGGCTTTTACAAACTAAAATCAAACTGGCGATTAAGCCTAAGCTCTCTAAGGAAGAACTGACAGACAAGATTCCTGACTGTAAATCAGTTGTGAGCAAAGCTAAACGCGGTTTCCTCATCACTGGTCACCCTGGCGCGGGTAAGACATCCGCTATGAAAGCAATCTCTCAATGGTTGGGCAATGAGGACACAATGAGAATTGCACTCAATCCACACGACGATGAAACAAGCAGCTTTACAGATTCAGGGTTTATTGAACTGAACGACCTAGAGGAAATTTATGAAGCAATCCGACAACTAGACACTGAGCTAAAGCTAAGAGGTGAGGACAAGACCAGACGCCAAACACTGATTATTGCCATAGACGAACTTGGCAGAATCATCAAAGACGCGCCCGATGATTTAGACGTGATGGAAGTTCTCAAGCAAGCAGCGGTAGAAGGTAGAAAGTTAAGCATCATAATTTTGCTAGGTAATCACAGCCAAACTACAAAAGCGATTGAGATGGATGCTCAATTTAGAGGTGCGTTTTATCAACTGTTTTTAGTAGGTGGCGCAACGGATAAAGTTAATGGGATTGGAGCGCCAGCACTCAAGCAACATGAGATTAATTGGATCAACTCTGTCGCGTATCCAGTCTTAACCATCTTTAATGGGCGCGGTGTGGCGTGTCAGCACCCTACTCACTGGGCTTATAAAGAATACCAAGACAGTGGTAACCCACCTATGGGACTAGAAGATATAGACCCTATAACAGTTACTCTAGGAAATCAACTCTACAGCCCCTCTATGATAATTGAACGGGAGCTATTGAGTGATGCTGACAAATCACTCATTATTAAAAATAAAGACGTTGTAAACCTCAAAACAACTTCAGGAATATCTACATTAATAGAAACTGTTAAGGGTGTTAAGGCATCTAAATCAGAAGAATACAAGCGTATCAAAGAAGCAGTTTTAGAATATTTAAAGACTATTCCCTAATAGAAACTCAAACCCTTACCAAATCCGGGTTCACAGGTTCGCTGTTTTTAAAGGACGAACCCACGGAACCCAAAAACCTCACCAAATCCGGGTTCACAGCGTTAGGAGTTGGGTTCGTTGGGTTGGTCAAAACCTAGGGTTTTTCAAAAACACCCCCACAATGGCTGAAATGAAGGTTTTTCGACGGGTTGTATTTTGGGTTCGTTCTTTGTTTATCAAGGGTTCAGGTCGGTTCAGTTGGGTTCATGGTCGAACCCAACGAACCCACAAGCCCAGCCCACCAAAAATGAATGTTTTTAAAGTGGGTTTTATCCTTGTGTATCAAGGGTTAAAGTCGGTTCCTTGTGGGTTTGTTGGGTTGGATTATTCCATCTCTCCATCGTCCAATAGCGATGGTTTTGTACAAAATTAGTTACTGTTAGGAGAAAAGGAAAATGAGATTATTTGCATTTAATGAATGGGGCGGTTTTGGGCATATGTTTAGATTAATCGACTCCCATATTATAGGGATTGATTTTAAAAACAATGGTCGTGATTTTGAACTAAAGGTTTATTTAAATCATTCTTATGTGTTTTATTTGAAACCTTCAGATTCCTTAAATGAATACGCAACGGAAGAACGAATAAACGTTAATAACTCAATAGAAATCGCTTTCAACAGATTAGTAGATTTTTTAAATGGTGATTCAAACACTCAAGAATACCAACTAGAACCATATGTGTCAGCTTCTTTATGCAAAGAATTGACTTAACTTGATAGTGAAAAACAAAAACGTCAAACTATCTACTTTTGAATTAATCGCTACAACCTATACATAATAATGGTTTCAGCTTAAATAATCGATTAATTCAACAAGCTTTTCAACAATCCTTATATACCAAGAGTTTTAAGGATTGTTCAATTCGATACATTCGCAATAAGAGGGGTTCGTATACCCCGGTGTGCCACTAGAGATTACACAGCCACAATAAAGAGGTTCAATCATGGAATTAACGACAGTTCACAATAACGGGTTTGTACCATCAGACAACACAGAGATACTAATTGAGCAGTTAGCTCAAGAAACTCTACAGAATCAGCCACAGGTCAAAACAAAGCGGAATCGCAACACCTTTAATGATATTGAGATTACTTTTGATAGCGGCGCTAATCAAACGAAAGCATGGGTTATGTTTGGCGAATTGACGCAGATGATTCACTTTCCCTCTAGAGCACGAATAGTAGAAGGTGATATCAGTCCTGATAACATTGGTAACTTCAGTTATGGCGACACTAACTATGCTGTGGGTAAATCAGCCGATTATTATCAAGGGGAATGGTTAGAAGCTAGAGAAGGTAACAAAATTGATTATCTTGATATCTGGTTTTTAGGGGTGCTAACTCACGCTAAGAAGTTATTACTTGAAGCTGCCAAAAAACGTAAGCAAGGAAGTAACAACATTAAGATTCGTTGTTGGGTTCGGGTACTTACATTAGCCAAAGAGCGCAAGCATGAAATTGAAAAAATACTCAAAGATATTCAATCATTCACGTTTGCTGATTGCACTTTTGAAATTGTAATAGGTGCTATTGAAGTATTACCAGAAGGCTATGGAAGCGCTATTACAGCATGGAACAAAGATAAATTAGCCGAACGTATCAACATTCTAGATATGGGTGGTGGAACCTTATCATATACAAGCTACTCAACAGAGTTTGGAGAATTGGATTGTGTAGAGCGTACCATTGCCGATTGTGGAGGAATCAACGCCATAGTGGCGACGCTACAACTTAGTATGAGTAGCAGAGATAATGCAGGCATTCAGCTATATCCTGAGTTATTAGAGAAAGCTTTGAGAACCTCCAAATCTAAGCAAGTGTTTTATGATTTCGGTTCTAACATCAGCAACATTTACAATGCTTTTATTAGTGCTATGAATGACTGGCTGAAAATTAATCCTCAAGTTCAGCAGTTGCTAAAAAATGTTAGGTTCTCATTGATGAACGGCGAAAAAGTTTATTTGACTGGCGGTGGTTTTTCTTGCTTAGTAATTAGGGAATTTATCAGTGAATATTTGATAAAAGCGAACTCTAACACTGCTAAAAAACGTAAGAAGGCAGATGATATTACTCTTGATAATAATTTGATTATCCCTCTTGAAGACTGTCACACCCTGAATATCACAGGGTTGAAAGAGTTACCTTCTTTGATACCGCAAAAGTAACCAAAAGCACTGGGCGGATAATTAATCCTTTCGGTGTGCCTCAAATTAAATCGCTACTATTTATTAGGAATCTCTGCATTATGACATGGCAACAAAGAAACGATTCGGTTCCCGGTTGGATTTACCTTCTTGAGGCTGAAGGGTTTCACGGTGTTTTGCCTGGTGTTTACTTGCGCCGTTGCAAGATTGGGTTAACCAGGTCAGTTGAGAACAGGCTGGACACGCTTCACTCAAGTCAGCCACCTTGTAACTATAAAGTAGTCCGTGCAATCTATGTCGCTGATATGGCTGCAATAGAGGACGCACTGCACAGACAGTTCAAACACCGCAACGTCAAGCTAAAAAAATCTCGTGAGTGGCATGACCTCTATCCTCACCAGTACGCAATGGTTTTGTGGATGTTCAACCGCTACGATTCCAAGCGTAATCACACCATTTCCCCTAGGGTCATTGCTGGCGGTCTAGTAGCGCTTCTGGGTCTGGGCTTGCTGATAGGGTACGGTTTGCGGGAGAGTGCCGCGCCACAAAATCAGCCACAAGTAGAAAAGAGAAAATTTTAATGGAGCAGGAAAAAGCTATCCGAACATACACAGTTTTGGAAATCAGAAACCGATGTTAAAATCCAACCATACACATCTTTGGAAATAAGAAGTTACAATTAAAATCCAAGCATACACATTAATGGAGAACGATGTTGTGGCAACAAGAAAAATAAATCCGAAGTCCTTAGAAAATTTAAAAATGGGATCGGTGGCAAGGAACCAAGGGAAAGTGAGGTGCAACATAACCATACTTCCAGAAACCAAAGCGTGGTTATCCAAGGGAGGTAACTTGAGCAGTCGCATTGATGAACTAGTGGGAAAGTACCTCAAAGGCGATTTGGTTGGTATTCGTGCGCTACGCGAGATGGAAGAACGTTGTCAGGAGTTGGAAGCTAGGCTCAGTTCCTTAAATGGAGAGGATATAGCGATTAAAAAGGTGCGTCAATGAGTTCTCGCTACCCGACCGCCGAACAAAATCTAACCTGTTTCATCCTGTGCCAAAACTTGACAGCGTTACTACTCCCCATCTTTATTGTCAGGTTAGATGAGCGAACGGGAAACATTTACATACTGGCAGGAGAAGAAACAGGGATTGTAATAACTCGCGATGGTAAATGGAGATATGACTAGACCTAATTTTTCAGCAATGAGCAAATCTGAGTTAAAACGCTATCTGCTAGACAATCGAAACGATACAGAAGCTTTTCATGCACTTATGGACAAAATCAACTCAGAACCTGACCAACGCTTCTATACTGTAGATGAAGCTAATCTACTGCAAGATTTGATTGAAGCTAAACGTCACTCAAAAGAAAACTTGTGAGCCTTGACTTAACCACGAAAAGCACTGGCGGGTATAATCAGCCAGTGTTATCACAAATCCCATAAATGAAATCCGATTATGACATAAGAAAATCATAATCGGTACAATTTTCAGCCCATAAGAATAGGTAATGAATCGCGAACTCACGGTCAAGGCTGAGGCTGTAGCTTGTGCCTGTTAAGCGATTGCACCACTTGCCCGAACACTACACTACGGAATAAGCCTTCTAAGGACGTAATATGCTAATCACCAATCCATAGGGGAGACCGTAAAAATAAAATACCAGCCGCAATTGGGTTAACGGGTTGGTGACGAAGGATTTAGGAATGATCTGCTGGTATTTTATTTCAAGGCAAGTGCCATAGAGAAAACTAAATACACCCCACGTACACACCCCAGATTTTTGATGCTCAAAAATGAGATTTTATTAAAATGGGGTGTTACGATTGGGGTGTAATTCACAAAAGGAAGTATTTCAACTATGCCACGATCGCTAGAATTTTTGGAACAATACAAAGCTGTCGAACTCCGTAAGATGGCTGCATCGATGATGAGAGAGAATCCCACACTAATATTCAACGTACATGGGATAGAACAAACTGCTGGCTGGGTTCGTACCAACGGCAAGAAAGATGCTTTGATGCACCACATCTCATTATGGGAAGGTCAGTTAAATCAAGTTGTAGAACCAGCCATAGAACCAGTCGTAGAGGAAGAACCTATGGTAGAAGTGCAAGAACCTACCAAGAAAACAAGCAAAAGAACAGCTAAAGCTAAAGCTAAAGTACCAACAGTAGAACCAGTCGTAGAGGAAACACCAGTGGTACAAGTACAGGAACCTACCAAGAAAACAAGCAAAAGAATAGCTAAAGCTAAAGCTAAAGCGCCAATAGTAGAGCCAGTAGTTGAACCATCGGTAGTTGAACCACCAGTAGAACAAGTACTTGAACCACCAGTAGAGCCAGTAGTTGAACCATCAGTAGAACCAGTAGTCGAACTACCAGTAATTTCGCCACCAATAGAACAAGCAGCAAAACCAGTAACGGACACCCCATATCAGGATTCAGAAGCTGAAAAACTGGCGATCGCTAAAAAGCTGTACTTCTCCACTGAAAAAAACGATGAACTGACCGGATTGAGGGAATACCAGCTAAACCTTTGTAGGTCTGGCAAGTACTTCTTGCCTGAGTTTGGGATTTTGGTCGCCCGTGCCCGTGTGATTATTGAAAGCTATGCCGATTCCAATAGTTTTGAAGGTAAAGCACATCCCGGCACTGTTCAGAAAATCCGTGTAGACGTGATGAAGTACCTAAAACAACTTGTGACGCCTGAAGTTGATAAATTCCTACCTGTCAACGATCGCACCTTGCTAGATACATACAATGATTTTGAAAACGCTGTCCGTGGTGCTTTCAAGGATATTGGCGCGATCAAGTACAAGATGAATCAAGAGCGATCGCACAAAGCTGAAGAAGATGTACGAGCTATCATTGTGTTGCCATACCTGGAATGGGCAATGGAACAGGTATCCCACATAAGCGCTAATTCTGCCAGATGGAAGGAGGTAGCCATAGCAATCATGTTGCTCACTGGTAGACGGCAATCTGAGGTTTTGGCAACGGGACTGTTTACCTATGTAGATGAGTCCACAGTCGTGTTTGAGGGACAACTTAAGCGCCACATTGCGGAATTGGTAGATCCTGAGAAAATCCCTGTATTGGGTAAGGTAGCTAAGCAAGTTGTTGATGCGATCGCTTGGTTAGAAGAACACAACAAACGCACCTTGCCAACCGAACGCAGTGTAGAAGCCTTACAGTTAGCCGCTAAACTGAGTCATAACAGGTGTTCGCGCTATATTGCTGAAGCTATGGACAAGCTTGCTGATAAGTGTGAAATCACTAACGGTAAAGACTGGGAGGTGAAAGAGGGTAATAAAAAGGTCAATAAATTCAAAGGTCACTTAAACCGTCAAATCTACGCTCAAATCTGCTCTGCCTTGTTCAACGATTCCAACGAGCGTAAGAAAAGAGCATTTATCAGCCGGATACTGTTAGAAAACCGAGATGCGGCGCTAAGCTATGACAGGGACGTGGAAGTGGTGGATATTGCGGAAGTTAAAGAACTGTGTGGGACTTTCTCTGAATAGGTTTGTTCGGAGTTCTAGTAGCGTATCGCGAGGGTTGTGTAAGTTTGCACAACCTTCATGCTTAAGTAAATTCTCAATTTTATTGACAAATGCTGGTCTTGGTTAAAAAGTCAAATCCGTAAAAAACTGAACCAGTTTAATTGTTTACGAGATGCCCCACTTACTCGCAATGACATTTTACATTTAATTATGTTGAGCTACTTATCTAGTTTATTCAATTCCATTCCGCACTGCGTACAGAACTTGCTATTAGTAGAATTATGATGACCGCAACTGCTACATGAAATATAATCTGGAATCAAAACACAACTTGCAACAGTAGTTTCTTGAATAGGTACTAGATTCATTGAAACAGAGTAATTGGCAAAGTGCTGACGTAACAAATCATGCATAAACCGATAGCCGCCCCCTACTCGTTGTAGAAATAAGCGATTGGTGCAGTAGTCAAGAAACTTGGCATAATTCCAAGGAGCGTAACCATTAGCCCAGAGAATTACGCGTAAAACAAAATGTTTGATAGCTGGTGTTCCACTTTTAGGTATTGCAATGAACAGTCCAATAGTTAATCCATACACTGGACTAGAATTTAACTCTACGTTCCATCTGGATATCTTTATACATAGAATAAGTATTAATGTAGCCAATAAACAAGTGACCGTTGATATAATAACTGTGTTAATAACTGATTGGCGAATTCCTTTATTAGGAATAGTTTTGTTTTCAATTTGTCGCCCATCAATTCCAAAAATCAGTCCAAAAATCAGCCCAAAAATTAGCCCATAAATCAGCCCTAAATTCACTCCATAAATCGACCCTAAAATCGGCTCTGAAATCAGCCCTAAAATCGAGCCAAAAATCAGCCCTAAAATCAGTCCAATTGAAGATTTTTTTTGAGAAAACTTTATAATCTCAACTGTTTGAATTTCATCTCCAATCAGCCCATAAATCAGCCCATAAATCAGTCCATAAATCACCCCATAAATCAGCCCATTAATCCGTTCTAAATGCCCCTCTAAAATCGGCTTTGAAATGACCCCTGAAATCAGTCCATTAATCAGCCCATAAATCAGCCCTGATATCATGAATTTTATAGTTGTTAACCTAACAGTTATGAGATGATTAATTAATTTAATCTTTTCTATTTTATTTTCTATTATATTTCCAATCAGTCCATAAATCAGCCCATAAATCAGCCCATAAATCAGTCCTGAAATCAGCCCTGAAATCAACCCTAAAATCAGCCCTCCAATCACCCCAAAAAGGTCTGAAGTCAACCCATAAATCAGTCCATAAATCAGTCCTAAAATTAGTCCATTAATCAGCCCTGAAATCAACGTTCCTATAAATCCCCGTGTAATCAAACTATAAACAACTTTTTGAATTTTATTTTTCAACCAACTCGGTTGAATTCCTTCAATAAAAAACTCAGTTGCACTTTCATCCTTCAACCTTTGCGCCAACCAGCTTAACCAGTGTTTAGTCTTTTCTGGCTCAGGTTGTTCACCTGTATACTTACGTTTCAGCATTCTACTGATGTAAGTCTCAAATAGATAGCTTAGGCGTTCCTGAGAAGACTTTAACCGCTGCCACGTTTCTATTGATAGTTCTTGAGCCGAAAGTACAATAATATTTAACAGAAGTGGTGTTTTAGCTAATTTACTTAACTCTTCATCCTGATTAATGCTGTCACACAACTGTAAATTATCTGTGTTTTGTAAATATTGGTTGACTTGCTCTTGAGTAAAAGGGCATAGTTCCAAAGAATTATTTAGTTGAAGTAAAGCTTTATAACGTTGATACTCTTGTTTCCGACTGCAAATAACTAAAGGATTGCTCCATCCCGTGTTTATAAAATTATTAATTTTGACGACGCATTTTTCTTGACGTTCTGCCGCTAATTCATCTAACCCATCTAAAAGGGGTAGAATTTCTTGATTTTCTACTAACTGTTTACCAATATCTTTCCGTACTCCATATTTATGTTTAAGTTGGTCTACTAACCAATCTTTAATACTGTGACTATCACTTTTCCAAGAAGATAAACTAAATAACGTTGGAATTGGATGTGTTGAGTCATTTTTAGCACGTTTGACTAGTTCCTCAGCTAATTTAAGAAGCATGGTAGTTTTTCCAACACCAGGCTCCCCCAGAATTAATAATCTGCCTGCAATATCAGGTAAGTCATAAACTGTTGTTATTTCTGTATTGGTTAAATGAATTTTTGGTGTGGAGCCAACCTTTATCTCACTTGCCCAAGGTAATTCAATCTCAGACGGATTTTGGTCTGTATCTTGGACAATATAAATCCGATTATGGAGAGAGGTACTTATCCGACTTTCAACTTCATTGCTGACTTGTTTTAACAGTATTTGCCGTATATGATTTCTGGTTTTGGGATTGAGTAATTCATTACTAGCTCTTCGTCCAAAGGAAAAATTCACAGTATTGCGAATATCGCCGCCTATACGTCCAGCATTAACGTTCTGGGCATCGATAAACCCACCTGCAAACTGGGAATTGCGTAAGTCATTATTAGAGACTTTTTCAGGGTCTTTGAGGTTTTCTGACTCCGGCATGGCTTGTTTGGGCGTTGTTGGTTGTCTGTATTATATTAGGACTTACGCATTGACAAAAATCTGATTATGTGGGTCAGACTTATTTGCCTTCTTTAATTAGCTGCAAGCAAAATCAACTTATGCACTAGAGCGTCGGTCAAGTAGAAGTAGTTGACATAAAATGCAGGGTATGTATCTTGTGGAAATCGAACTTTTAGGGACTCAGATTTTATGCGATCGCTAAAAACTAGACCTAAAAATTTAGCCTGAAATAGGCGTTTTAACTTATTCACATAATTCTGCTTTTGTCAACCGTTATTACTTGACCGGCTCTCTAGTTAGATAGAAATGGGAAATTCTTGCTCAATTAGGACTTACGCAAGCCTCACAATATAAGGTCAACTGGCATATATATTTCAAATTGAGGTAAATGCTCGTAAGCACTGATTTATAAACGTTATAGCCAAATTCTATCCGTGTGACAGTTTGAAGAAAAATGTGCCAGTTGCGTAAGTCCTGTTTGATTACTGAATCGGTGTTCTAGCGGCTAAGCTAAGCCATAACAGGTGTTCGCGCTATATTGCCGAAACTATGGAGAAGTTAACGCTTATGTGTCTAATTACCAACGGGAAAGATTGGGAGGTGAAAGAGGGTAATAAAATGGTCAACAAATTCAAGGGACACCTGAACCGCCAAATCTACGCTCAAATTTGTTCTGCTTTGTTCAACGACTCCAATGAACGAAAAAAACGCGCGTTTATTAGTCGTATCCTTCTGGAAAATCGAGACGCTGCACTGAGCTACGACAGAGATGTGGAAGTTGTGGATATTTCAGAAGTACGTAAATTGTGTGGTACTTTCTCAGATTAAAAAATCAATAATTATCACTAGTTAATCCTAGTGGAAACTAAAATGAAATATTTATTTAAATTCATTATGACGCAGTACAAACAGATATGTTCATAATTGTAGTTATAGACATATTATCTATCAACAAAAGTCCGACTCCGAAAATTAAACAAACTATAGCAATACGCCAAGGGCGTCTGCTAATGTTGAAAAGCTTCACTAATCGCAGCTGTATCTAGATATTCACGAAGCCTTATAATCTTTCCCTGCTGCAAAGTTAATTCATGCACCCAAGGATACTCAGCTCGTTTATTAGTAGACTTCACACGAATTACTTCATAACCTAAAACAACAATTTTATCTTTTTTTTCAAACCATTCCTGAGGCTCAAATTGCTCAAATTCAACACTATTTACTACTGAAACAAACAGGTCTGAAATTGCATTATGTCCTTGGTATTTACCTGAAGCAGGCGTATTTGAAGATCCAGGCATATACCATTCTGCATCTTCAGACAATAAATTTAAAACCCTTTGAAGATCGCGTTGTTCGATGGCATTATATAAGTCTTTTGCTATTTTTAGATTTTCTGATTCACTCATAGATTCTGATTTTTTTAATTGACTTGGAGAATTTTAGCATCAATTTGCTGAATTAAATAATCTAAATACTGTGCAATGAATGGTTTATTAATTTGTGGACAAACAATATTAGAATCTTGTAGAGCTTTTAAAGTCTGGTTAGCTTGGCAGATTGAAGTATGAGCGTGTACTTCTAAAATGGTCATGCGATCTTGATATATTTTTTCTCTTAAAAAACTTACTAGAGGATATAACATATTATCCACGGATAACATAGTAAGCGCATTTAACCAAGTCTTTGGAGAAACCTTTTGTACAGAATAACCTAATTGATTAATAACTTCAAAAATTTGCACATGACTTAATTCCTGTTCGCGTTGTGGTAGAAGATTATAATTTTCTCCTATATTTTGTGAATTTAAAGATATATGCGCAAGTGCCGCTGCTGCATAATCAACCGGAGTTGGTAACCAATATTTTTCAGGAAAATCTGGATACAATCCCATCTGGATACACCCTAGAATTAGCCGACAAAAAGTGTCATCTAAATTAGAAACTCCTGTTAAACTATGACCCTCAATAAATCCTGGACGGTAAATGGACACGGCTAAGCCTTTTTCCCTAGCCACTTGAACCATATATTCAGCTATCCATTTTGTCCGTGTGTAGGCATTCTCAATACTGATAATAGGTTCGCTCAGCTTAAGATCAAAATTTTCATCTACGACATCTAAATCTAATAACCTTTTAGTAGCACCATAGACAGCTAATGTTGAAACGTAATGCAAAACTTTCTGACGACCATGTGCCGCTAAAGCAATGATATTTTTTGTTCCTTCTATATTACTACGCTGAATTACCGAAAGCGGTTTTATATAACTAATATCAGCTGCACAATGATAAATATGATTGACTTTATTGCCTAGTTCATTCCACAGCTTTTGTGAAAGATTTAGTTTGAATTCTGTAATATCACCGACAATCGGTATAACTTTTTGTAATAAAGTTTTTGGTAATTTATTTTTTATAAAAGCTTTTTCAAGCTTTAGTTTCGCTATTTCAGTGTTATCAGCTCGCACTAAACAGTAAAGAGTCTTAAAATTACCTCTAGTTAATAGATTGTAAAGCACATGAGAGCCGAAAAAACCTGTAGCACCAGTAATTAATGCAGTGTCATAACTAAACTTTGTAGGTTGTATACCTAACTTGGACGTATTTAGCAAAAAAGATAATTCCGTTTTCGGCTCACAGTCAAAAACGCCATCATCAATATTGTTTTCTTGGTGAATAAGTTTTTCTACTAAATTTCCTAAACTAATAGGAGTTGGATGCTCATAAATTAGGCGTGATGGTATTAAAATTTTAAATTCGTGTTCAATAGCGTGTAAAATACGGGCAATGTATAAGGAATCACCTCCTAGTTCAAAAAAATTACTTGATTCTGTGCATATACCACTATCTAGTTTCAATATTTCTTCAAAAATAGCGATAATTTTAGTAACACTATTTGTTGAAATTACCGAGATGTTCGAGGTTTCAAAGCATGGTAAAGGTAATGCCTGACGATTAATTTTACTGCGATTAGGCATGAGAGGGATTTCGTCCATGAATATGAACCGAGACGGAACCATATAATGAGGAAGACGATCAGCTGTGAACTGACGTAAATGCTCAGCTAAAACAAAACACCCGTCACGACAAACTACGTAGGCTATAAGTATTTTTGTCTCAGAGGATGCTTGGTTAACAGCAATAGCCTTTACTACCGCAATTTGTATGTTGGGATGTTGGGTTAGTGTTGCCTCAATAGCTTCCAGTTCAATCCGAAATCCCCTAAGCTTTATTTGATTATCAATTCTACCCACAAAATGAAACAAGCCTGGTTTTTTACTGTCTTCGTAAGCAATATCTCCTGTTTTATAAATTTTGCCTCTTCCAAAAGGATTCTCTAAAAAGCAGGTATTAGTTAAATCGGGTTTGTTAATATACTTTTGAGCTAATCCCACTCCGCCAATGTACAACTGACCTGCTACTCCTGGGATACATCGATTCATTTCATTGTCTAAAACGTACAACTCCATGTTGGGTATTGCGTATCCAATCGGTACTGAGCTATTGATATAGTTTTCTTCTGGAATTACTGGATATATAGCGACACAGACAGTTGCCTCAGTTGGGCCATAAGCATTAAAGAAACATGTCGTAGGACTCCATTGGTGTGCCAATGTGATTGGGCATACTTCTCCAGCAACCGTGATAATTTTTAATTCAGATAATTCACTTTGATAAGGAGTCAAAGTTCCTAAAATAGAAGGTGGTAGACAAACTACTTGAATTCTATAGCGATTGATAAATCTTGCTAAAGGATAGCCTGGTAATAATTGTTCTCGGTCTGCCAGAATTAGAGTAGCCCTACTACAAAGCGCAGTTAATTCCCAAATAGCCGCATCAAAAGTCCATGACGCAAATTGTAAAACTCTCAGACCAGGAGAAAAATTGAGAATATTGCGCTTTGAAATCGCTAAATTCATTAGCCCTTGATGTGCGATTGCTACACCTTTGGGTTCACCTGTTGAACCTGACGTATAGATAACATAAGCAAGTTGTTCATTTTGAACAGGTATTGGTGAAATTTTTGTCAATGATGCAGAGGTAGAGGGCTTTTGCCATATAACAGAATCATCAATAAAACAAAGGTTTAATTTTTTCTCCCTGGATACCGACTGCTGGATATTGAAGGCATACTTTTCAGGCGTTAAAATAGTAGTTATTCCTGCATCAGCAATTATATAAGCTAATCTTTGGCAAGGCATATTGGGATCGAGTGGTACAAATGCAGCTCCTGCCTTCCAAATTGTATAAATAGCAATAATAATTTCAAAAGAAGGTTCAAAACAAAGCCCCACTAAGCTGTTTGGAGACAGCCAACCTTGAGTGGTTAAATAATCATAGCTCTGCTGTGTTCGTTTGTGGAGTTCTCCATAAGTTAACTGTTGTTCGCCTAAAACTAGTGCTACTTGATTTGGATATTTTTCACAGATTGCATCTAGTTCTGAAATTATTGTCCAGTCAGATTGAAAATCCATAAAATTCCTTCTACGCGGACTAAATAATAAAGGGGGTATTAGATCCGGATTTGGTATAAATTCTATTTTTTAGGCTACCTCAGATCTTGCACCTAACCGTAGAAATCCGTAGAAGCTAAAAAGATGCGTTATAAAGCTACATAATTTTTATTGGTTTTTCTCGCTCAATAAGATTTTATGGCTTAATACTGAGTGACGAAATACCATCAATTTTTCTTGGTGCAAGATGTGAGCTACAACCCTTGTATAGCAAGCATTTTAGATTTTGGAATCCTAAAACGGTTCTAAATTGGGAAAGGCAGTCTGGATAAGGGTTTGGCGGTTTTTAAGCCAAAATTAGTCTAAACTCCAGTTCATTGGACAAGGCTAGATATTAAGCCAAGGAGAATTAATGGGACTTTGTAAAAGACTAAGGTCAAAATGGGCTCAATCGTATAATTGGCAAGGGTTTTACATCGATTTAGCATATACGCCAACCAACAAGTTTAATTGGTTTGTGTGGCGGGAAAATGTTAATCAAATAACAATGTTATGACTCTCAAATAACAATGTTATAACAATCAAATAATAATGTTGTGACAATCAAATAACAATGTTGTGACAATCAAATAACAATGTTGTAAAAACAGTAATGATTAGGTAAATCGATTGCAAAAAACCGAGCCAGCAGACCACTTACTTCTGCCCTTGAAAACGCCACATCCTATTGGGACTTTGTAGGAAAAGGAAGCCAAATTCAAGCTAAGTGCGAGAAGGCGTCTTAGGTTCAAGAATGATGAATCCTCCATTACTGATATGGGGTGCTCGCGAAAAATGCAATAATGGCGCTGCAGATGATATGGGGTGCTAGTGTATTGTGCAAAAACCGTATAAAACTGATATCGGGTGTTAATAAGAGGTGTAAAAGCGCCACCAAAGGTGACATGGGGTGTATCTTTACCGCCCAAAAATGACATGGGGTGTGTTCTTGGAGTGCACAACACCCCACTCGTTAATTATTGGGTTGGTATGATTTGATGCAGAATCAGGCGAACGCCTAACATTAAGTAGCCTGAAACCCGCTCCCAGAGCGCATTATAGAATTAAGCTTTGCATAAGTGATATGGGGTGTCTTTTGATTTGTGCAGGATGTCTGCACGAGTCTTCAAGTACCAACACTTTACTGATATGGGGTGTAAATAGAGTGTGCATCCGCCCGAAGAACTAACATGGGGTGTATGTCTACAGTGCACAACACCCCACTCTTATAAGGTGGGAAAGGCATGATATAATGCTGTAGAAGTGCACAATTAGGCGAACGCCTAACATTAAGTAGCCTGAAACCCGCTCCCAGAGCGCATTACAGAATAGAGGTTGTTTTTAATGATATGGGGTGTAGTATGAGTGGTGCTCAACGAGTCTGCACGGATGTTGACTAAGTGTGCATATCTTGCACGCCATCTCAAGCATTCCTGCACGATTCTGCGCAACTGATATGGGGTGTATATCTGCAT
>JAHHGV010000073.1 GCA_019359695.1 Brasilonema angustatum HA4187-MV1 | reverse complement strand
CAGGTCTTTCTAAGTATATAAATGACGATTAATGTTCACATTGTGGCGAACGGATGAGTTTAAAGTCTTACACGGTAAGCTTTATAAGAATTTACGTACAGTTTTGATTAATCTACTGATATTGTGTAAGCAGTCTAGCTGACTACACAAATAATACATACTAATACATAGACTTCAAATGAACTTTTTGGTCTAAAAATTACGAGATAATACTTAAAAAAAACAAGTCATTTATGTGTTTAGAATAACACAATTTAAGTGTAGAAAAACGCTGTAAAAATTCTTGTCACTAAGTACACTATTTTGAACACGTACAAAGACTAAAAACATTGTTTAGCAAGGGTTTGAACCCTACTCTACGTATGTGAGAATCATTCTCGGTGTTACAGAAAAATTCTACTAGAAAAATAAGGGTTTCGGCGATTAAGTCCATTTTTCGACGGCTCTTTTTGTAAGTTTCCGAAAAAAAACCTTACGTACTGGGTGAACGTGAAACTAAAACACACACCTCTTAAAATTTTGAGACGGAAGACGCCCGAGCGAAGCAAGGGCGTGATGGCGCTGCAAGCGCCTGTGTGCTCAAGCCGTAGGCGTAGGGGTTTGGGCTGGGGAATATACGTTTTTTTTTTTGGACAGAAGCGTCTTGCTGGCGATTTTAGAAGGGATAGCGTGGCAGCTTGCTTCAAAGCAGGTTTGCGAGAGGGGCAGGTCGGGCGAGATGGGCAGGTCGGGTATATCTTACATAATCTCTACCGACTTAGTGTAGATTGGACGACCGCCCAGTTTGGTGGTGACACCCCTCCGGGCTTCGCCTTGCGGCGCACCTCGGATAGCAAGTCCTGTTCTTGGGTAGCAGTGCCAGAAGCCCGACCGGAGGGAGGGCGTCTTATGTCGCCTTGCTTAGCGGTGACGGTCATAGGGGCTAACCTGGATGAAGAAACGTACCGCCCAAAAATTTCAAGTGGCTTCCTGGCGATTCTGAGAGGGGTTTTTTCCAGTAGTTTGGTGGTAGACCTGGTAGACCGGGTAAACCACTGGGCAGCAAGTTTTGGCTTCAAGAATGAGGGGTCATCAGCGCGAGGCGTTTATGTGGAGCAACGTCAAAAATTTATGTACAGAACTTTAGTGACATGGGGTGCTTTTAGTAGTAGTGGTGATATGGGGTGTATGCAGAGATGTGGTCAGTCGTGAAAACAATGTTTATTGCAGATATATGATTTTCATGGTATCACGTAAAAATTTATGAAAATGTTTTACAAAATCTATAAACCTTACCCAGAGAGTGTTTTAGCCAAAAATTTATGAAAACAAGCCGTTACGATAAATTGTAATAATTCTTAACATTGTATAATCCTGCAAAGTCATCGACAAGTTACGATAAGTTATCAAATTAACATAACGAGTTAATTACCATCAATCTTGAAAGTCAAAACCCTTGCGTTTTAGCTTTTAATATCTACGTAACTAGTGATGATATTTACATAACTCGTGACGATGTTTGCATAACTCGTGACGATGTTTGCATAACTCGTGACGATGTTTGCATAACTCGTGACGATATTTGCATAATTTTATAACTAGTTACGTTAAATAACATCACAAGATTGTCCGGTAATCTAGATTACCGGACAATCTTGTGATGTTATTTAACGTAACTAGTTATAAAATTATGCAAATATCGTCACGAGTTATGCAAACATCGTCACGAGTTATGCAAACATCGTCACGAGTTATGCAAACATCGTCACGAGTTATGTAAATATCATCACTAGTTACGTAGATATTAAAAGCTAAAACGCAAGGGTTTTGACTTTCAAGATTGATGGTAATTAACTCGTTATGTTAATTTGATAACTTATCGTAACTTGTCGATGACTTTGCAGGATTATACAATGTTAAGAATTATTACAATTTATCGTAACGGCTTGTTTTCATAAATTTTTGGCTAAAACACTCTCTGGGTAAGGTTTATAGATTTTGTAAAACATTTTCATAAATTTTTACGTGATACCATGAAAATCATATATCTGCAATAAACATTGTTTTCACGACTGACCACATCTCTGCATACACCCCATATCACCACTACTACTAAAAGCACCCCATGTCACTAAAGTTCTGTACATAAATTTTTGACGTTGCTCCACATAAACGCCTCGCGCTGATGACCCCTCATTCTTGAAGCCAAAACTTGCTGCCCAGTGGTTTACCCGGTCTACCAGGTCTACCACCAAACTACTGGAAAAAACCCCTCTCAGAATCGCCAGGAAGCCACTTGAAATTTTTGGGCGGTACGTTTCTTCATCCAGGTTAGCCCCTATGACCGTCACCGCTAAGCAAGGCGACATAAGACGCCCTCCCTCCGGTCGGGCTTCTGGCACTGCTACCCAAGAACAGGACTTGCTATCCGAGGTGCGCCGCAAGGCGAAGCCCGGAGGGGTGTCACCACCAAACTGGGCGGTCGTCCAATCTACACTAAGTCGGTAGAGATTATGTAAGATATACCCGACCTGCCCATCTCGCCCGACCTGCCCCTCTCGCAAACCTGCTTTGAAGCAAGCTGCCACGCTATCCCTTCTAAAATCGCCAGCAAGACGCTTCTGTCCAAAAAAAAAAACGTATATTCCCCAGCCCAAACCCCTACGCCTACGGCTTGAGCACACAGGCGCTTGCAGCGCCATCACGCCCTTGCTTCGCTCGGGCGTCTTCCGTCTCAAAATTTTAAGAGGTGTGTGTTTTAGTTTCACGTTCACCCAGTACGTAAGGTTTTTTTTCGGAAACTTACAAAAAGAGCCGTCGAAAAATGGACTTAATCGCCGAAACCCTTATTTTTCTAGTAGAATTTTTCTGTAACACCGAGAATGATTCTCACATACGTAGAGTAGGGTTCAAACCCTTGCTAAACAATGTTTTTAGTCTTTGTACGTGTTCAAAATAGTGTACTTAGTGACAAGAATTTTTACAGCGTTTTTCTACACTTAAATTGTGTTATTCTAAACACATAAATGACTTGTTTTTTTTAAGTATTATCTCGTAATTTTTAGACCAAAAAGTTCATTTGAAGTCTATGTATTAGTATGTATTATTTGTGTAGTCAGCTAGACTGCTTACACAATATCAGTAGATTAATCAAAACTGTACGTAAATTCTTATAAAGCTTACCGTGTAAGACTTTAAACTCATCCGTTCGCCACAATGTGAACATTAATCGTCATTTATATACTTAGAAAGACCTGTCTTTGTCTAACTCCAAGCGCCCAAATTGTACTTTCAGCCATAAAAGTATAATTTCCTCCTCGCCCCTGACCTGCGAACGCCAAAATATCGCCATATCAGGAGACATCCGAGCGGGGGTTGGTTTGGCTGGTCGGGCTGGTTTGGCTGGTCGGGCTGGTCGGGCTGAGGTGTGACAGATGATCCACATAAAAAATTCCCCACAACCGGAGTGAGGTCATGGGGCACAAAGAACGCGTGATGAAATTTTGAAGAATGCCTAGTAGGTCTAGTGCTGGCTAGTCAGTCTAGTGCTGATTCACTACAACAGATGGTATTTCTACCCATTTACGCATAGAACGATTTTTCCCATAGGCTACTCTTCTTAAGTGACCAGCGCGGACATGTTCACGAACTTCTTTTCTAGCTTTTGGTTCAGTTGCAGTTTCAGTTACCAAAGGTTTTTCTAAGTTTAGAACATCCTGAATAACATCAATGGGAAAAGCTGTTGAACACCAAAATCGTTTTTTATCTGGGTCGTAGTTTGATGTATCTTCACAAGTCCTGAGAGTTACGATTTGCTTTGATTTGGATTCTGTGAAATCCAATAGAGCAAGAAAATTATTTGATTTTATCGGTATTTCTTTTATCAATACATCTAATAACTGGCAAAAGAATACCTTGATAAAATTTCGTTCATCTACCGTTAATTTAGGTGGTGTTAATAACCCAAATTTATCTCCTTTCTGAGTTAAAATTATCGCAGGGAGTCCAGTAGGACGAATACTATGAGTTTTACAATTTATTATCATTAAAACGTTTTTCTCGTTCCCAAATTCGGGGTCTAGTTCCCTCCGTCGCTTAGCTTCACCCATTATTAAATACCCTCTGGAAATCTCATATTATTGTGAAATTCTTTGAAAGTTTCGTTAGACGCTCTCCGTCGTAATTCAAAATCTAATTTTTCTTTTTCTTTTTCTTTTCTTGTCTCAACTTCTCGCAAATATTTATCCTCACTCCATTCGTTCAAATGTAAATCGGCAGTCTGTAACAGTAACCGGATAGCTGCTAGTTGTGTTTTCTCAGACTCTGAATGACGTATGATATGCCGTAGAATTTCAACAGCTTCTTTGGTTCCAATAGCAGTAGTTATCAAAGCACTTACATAAATTTTATGGGCTTGTTGTTTTGCTAAAGTATTGAATTCTGGTGAGGCTTCCCACTGTTCAAAAGTCTTCTGAGTCAAGTTAAGTGTTTCGCAAATTTCTTCTTTGGTCTTTCCTTGTATGTGTAACTTTAGAGCTTGCGTTTGCTTCGGAGTTAAACTTTCAAGTGTGATTATATCCTGTTCAATTTCGTTGTTGTCCATATTTTTTCCAATGTGTTTAAGTACATTTTAACAATGGGATTTAACTATTAGAATCAGAACTTTCGTCTTTATCTTTAACAGTAATCTTGTCTGTGATGTTAATTTTTTTATGACGTTTGTTGTGGTATTTTTCAAGTCCGTACTTATTGTTGTGGTCGTCTACCGTTAGTTGGTGTTCTTTAACCCACAGTTTGATGTTTAATCGATTGCAGCCCGAAACCTGGCTAAGCGTAGTAGAGCCAATGTACCATCGGTCAGCATTGCTTGGGGCGTTGTCGTTGTATTCTGCAATTGCCAAGAAGGCACGGTTGATTTTTTCTTCAAGAGCACCGGGACTCCGCATCATTTTAAGTTCTTTGTTAGTCAGTGTTTCCCAATCTGGTTCATCTTCGACTTTGACTTTAGACGCAGCTTCAGATTCTGCTGTGGCTTTGGGTTCGGTTTTAGCGGTAACTAGATTTTGCACCATATTTGTCAATTGATTAATTTGGGCTTGCATGTCTGCAAGAGGGTCTTTCGTTTCAGCTACTGTCTCAGCTAGTGTCTCAACTAGTGGTTCATCTAGTGTCTCAGCTACTGGCTCAGCTACTGGCTCAGCTACTGGCTCAGTTACGGGGTCTGATTGTAGGATCAACAGGTCATACTTAGTTTTTAATTCTTTATTCATGTGCTGTAAGTGTTTGACTTGATTTTCGTAGCTGGTGATTGTTTGTTCTAGTTGGGTAATTTTGCTTTGTGCGTCTAGCAGTTGTTGCTTGCTGGTTTCTTCAGTTTCTGCAATTTCTAGAATGCGTCTTATGGTTTCGCGCTGGCTGGGAAGCTCCCATTTTTCTTGCAATGTATTAATCCTTGGTACATCTGATGCATTCGCTTTTACGGGACGAGTATTTTCTTTCACTAGCTTTTTCACCTTTTCTTTTGGCGGCTCGTGCACTAGTTCTTTTAACAGTTCTTTCGCGGGTTCTTTCACTTGCTCTTTTACCAGTTCTTGTGTTGCTACTGGTTCTAGTTCTAGTTCTTGTTTTTGCTCTTGAGTTTCTACCACTGCAAACCTCACTGATTTTTTAACGTAGTAATCGCTATAACCTGCGCTGACGCCTAATTTCGCTAGTGCTCTATCATCAGCTTTTTCTGGGGTGTAATGACCTAATATTCGGGCTGCGTGGAACATCTTTGCACCGTAACTGCCCTTACAATCACGCTCTGTAGCCAACACCGCATAGGCGGCTCTTAGTGCTTTGTTGTTATCCTGGTTTTCACCATGTCGGAAAGCTAGAACAGGAGTGCTATCGCCTTTATCACCAAAGTACGAGCGCACCACACGTCTTAAGGACTGTCCACGACGGTTATCTATTTCAACGTTTTGTCTGGTTTCACTTTTTGGGAATTGTACTGAGACTTCTTTGAGTAATGCAACTGTGCCATTTTCCTTACGCAGTCGGGCAAGGGCTTGGATTACATAATCTGCTGGGTAGAGAGTAGCAATCTCAAACTCTGGCATTTCACCGCGTTTCTTCCCTTGTCCGGCGAACATAACGCGGTAAGGTTTATCTGCGATTGCTGTGAACGTGGCGCGAGCAATGATTTCATGTGGACGGCGACCAGTGGCAGCAATCAGTCCAACAGCTAACTCATGTGGGTCTTCACTTGCTAGGAGTTTGCCCGTCACATCCAAATAAGTGTCAGGGTCAATTTCAGTGTTGTTTTCGAGTCGGTCAATAACCCGTGTTGTTTGGTTGCGCTCGTTCCACTGCTCTTGATCCAATCCACAAAGCACAGCAACAAGGTGCTTTAATTCCTGGCTTTTGATTGTCCCATCAGGATTGTGTTTTGGTGTTAGTACAGCGTTCTTGTCTTGTTCTAAAGGGATACTTTTGAACTTACTGTAGAACCCATAGGCGCTCAACTTAGTACCTAATGTACTTGGTTTGTAGGTAGTGCTTGTCTTTACCCATTCGTTGAATGTCTCGCACAGGGTCTTGATTTCTTCTAGATTGCGTAAATCTTTGGTTGCCTCAAATAATTCGTCTATCTTTTGCTGAAGTGCTTTGCTCATCGGTTTTCTTTTTTAGCGTAACTAGTTACATTATATCTAGCACGTTTTTCTCTGTCAATAACTAGTTACGTTATTCTTGTGTATTACGTCTGTAGTGTTTAAAACCAAAATTGAAGGAATAAGTTCCCGAGAATAAGTATTCTGTTGAGTTATGTTCAGGTAAGTTTGTAATACAAAATAGTAAAACCTTTATACTGTAAGGTTTTTGACGTAGTAGTGTGTTTTTCTACACCAGACACCCAATTAAGTTTCTATACCAAATGTGGACAATCTCAGATACTGCTCTTATGGTTTATGGAGTGTGTGACGTTCATCGACACCACTCGCCCGAACCTTGAAAACCGCATTATTCCGTTGACTGGTGTCGATTGCTTACAGGGTAAGCTTTTCAGACTTCAAAAATAATTTATTTCTGATAAATTTTAATCGCTTCCTTGAGTGGTGTCGATTTAGGGGTCTAGAACACGCTCCCTGTAAGGTTTCCAAAAGTGAACTCTTTCCAATCACACTTCCCTGCAAAGGGATGGAAACGAAAACGTGGTGGCGAACAGTGCGCCGGAAGATTGACTTTCCAATCACACTTCCCTGCAAAGGGATGGAAACTAACAGTCTCCGCAACCAAAACACCCATAATCCGTCTTTCCAATCACACTTCCCTGCAAAGGGATGGAAACTCTCATCATCATATGCAGCACGACCCGTAGGACTCAACTTTCCAATCACACTTCCCTGCAAAGGGATGGAAACTGTCAGATGTTTTAGCGACAGTATAGTCCATAAGGTTTCCTTTCCAATCACACTTCCCTGCAAAGGGATGGAAACCATAGCATTCTGTAACGATTGTTGCAAACATGACCACTTTCCAATCACACTTCCCTGCAAAGGGATGGAAACTTTATTTCGAGTTGGTCTGTGACGATGTGCAACCCTCTTTCCAATCACACTTCCCTGCAAAGGGATGGAAACTTAACTCTTAACTGCAATCCAAGGTAGAATTGTTATCCTTTCCAATCACACTTCCCTGCAAAGGGATGGAAACTAAAACCTTCTCATTCATCTCCTCCAATGTCTGCTCTTTCCAATCACACTTCCCTGCAAAGGGATGGAAACTCTTTGTCGGTTTTGTACTATATTTTCCTTCAAAACATCTTTCCAATCACACTTCCCTGCAAAGGGATGAAAGCGCGGATGGGTAGGTGTTTGAAAAATCAGGAGTAATTTAGCGGCTCAAAGCCCTATCAGTTCTGAGTTTGAGAGATTCATCACCTTTCTGACATCCGCGCAATCGCTGAAATACTTGTATAGAGTGGGTTTTAGGCGAATCTTTCAATTGAAAGTCTTGACAAAGAATGGCTGAAATGATAGTTTTGTTATACATCCGCGCAACAGTACCAGGAAAACTAAATAGGTCATGGGTTTCATGTGACCGCAGTTGAAATCATCCACTACCCCGTAAGGGGATTGAAACTTCATATTCAGCAATCAGTTCTTCTACTGATACCGTTGAAATCATCCACTACCCCGTAAGGGGATTGAAACCTAATTTTTGAATGCGATCGCTCATCTCCAGCAAATCATCAGGTTGAAATCATCCACTACCCCGTAAGGGGATTGAAACACCTTCGATAGTCCTGAAAAACTCCTTGATGGATTGTTGAAATCATCCACTACCCCGTAAGGGGATTGAAACATGTTAGGATTCCCTTAATTACTATGCTTTGCATAGTTGAAATCATCCACTACCCCGTAAGGGGATTGAAACATGTGTGCCTGATAAGAACCGTTATCAAGCTTAGTTGAAATCATCCACTACCCCGTAAGGGGATTGAAACAATTTCTTGTATCTCGGACGAGATGGGGTAGAACAGTTGAAATCATCCACTTCCCCTAACGGGGATTGAAACGTTTTTCATTATCAACAGCTAACCTCATATGTTTGTGTTGAAATCATCCACTTCCCCTAACGGGGATTGAAACAATACGTTGATAGGGCATTAGATAAGCTCCGAGTGTTGAAATCATCCACTTCCCCTAACGGGGATTGAAACGCTGCATCCCAATAATTTGAAACCAGTTAATTGAAGTTGAAATCATCCACTTCCCCTAACGGGGATTGAAACATTTTACCAGACTCTACCGCTTGAGTTATCTCACTAAAGTTGAAATCATCCACTTCCCCTAACGGGGATTGAAACGCTATCAATCATATTTCTTACAAATCATCAAAAAAATTGAAATCATCCATTACCCCGTAAGGGGATTGAAACGTACTCATCGTTGTCAATAGTATGAACAAAGGCGACACGCAGGTTGAAATCATCCACTTCCCCTAACGGGGATTGAAACCAGAGTGAGAATGTTATCCCCAATATTTACCTGATTGTTGAAATCATCCACTTCCCCTAACGGGGATTAAAACAAAAACACTGGGCGATTATCAGCAACCATCCAGTGTTTTTGTACAAATTGTGATTTTCTTATGTCATAATCGGATTTCATTTATGGGATTTGTGACAACACTGGCTGATTATACCCGCCAGTGCTTTTCGTGACTACTTTAACTTAGTTTTTACCCTACTGCATCACATATTTTTAGGGTGAAGACCGGAGTTTTTCACCCGTCTATCCGTAAATTTATGAAGTTTTGTCTTTGAATCCGGAAGTGGTCTACATCCGTTGGTTTTTAACACTTGGAAATTAACTAGGAATATAAAACACTGGATAGACAATTATCTACTCAGTGTCTTTTTTAATTTACTTACGCTCAATCCCTTGTTGCATCTACGGTGTAGCGTTTACCGCAATCCATACCCAATCAACAAGCCAACACCCAACAGCGCCGCTAATCTTCAATCCCTAATTCTAAATAACTGCATTCTACCTGTTGCCAAAGCTCATTAATTTGCTTGTATGCATCTTCTGTTGAAATCTTACCAATGGTTTGTAAATTGCAAATGTAACCCACACGTGTAGCAAATTCTTGTAAGTTGGCATTAAACATTAAATTCTGTGGGGTAAATACACCTCTATAGAAATATTTTTGAGAAATAAAGTTGTGTATGTCCTGTCTTTCTTCCATAATTCACCTATTTGCGAGTAGAAATATTAACGTGTTTTTTTGACAATTCAATTTCCTATAACTATATGTAGTTTGCTTGACTGGTGTATTCTTCTACCCAATGACTTAAGTTAAAATGTGTCGCACTATACGAAGTAGCCAAAGATAGTATTGTTATATTCTGTTACATTGTTGTTACGCTCAATCCATTGTTTTATCATGATAAAGAGAGATTCCTGATAATTTACGGAGAGTTTAAATGCAATGCTGCAAAGGGTTTGATACCCCTCCAGTTTTTTATTACTAAACTAATTCTTACCCCTCATCTTCTAACCACTTCAAGCCAGCTAATGTAACCGCGCATACATTGAAAAATTCACACAATAATTCTCAAGGGTGATTTCGTTGAATTTTGAACCTTATATAACGGTAAATAACTTTTCAAAAATGAACTAATTGCACTAGCTATTAATATCTGCTAGTGCTTTTTAATTATTTTGATTCTTCAATCCCTTGCTGTATCTGTGGCGCGGCACTCTCCCGTACTGAATACCCTATCAACAAGCCAACGCCCAGAAGCGCCGCTAGACCGCCAGCAATGACCCTAGGAGAGATGGAGTGATTACGCTTGGAATCGTAGCGTGAGAACATCCACAAAACCATTGCATACTGGTGGGGGTAGAGGTCGTGCCACTCGCGGGATTTAATAAGTTTGACGTTTCTATGCTTGAACTGCTTGTGGAGCGCGTCTTCTACTGCTGCCATGTCTGGAACGTAGATCGCGCGGACTACTTTGTAATTACAAGGTGGCTGGCTTGAGTGTAAAGTGTCTAGACGATTTTCTACACTGCGAGTAAGACCAATCTTGCAGCGACGTAGATAAACGCCAGGAATGTATCCGTGATAACCTTCTGCTTCCAATAAATACACCCATCCGGATACATGATCATCGCGATATTGAACTGACATAATTCAGAGGCTCCTAGCATTAGCTTATAGAGAAATTTAGATTGCACTGGTAAGGGTTGATAGTCCTCACCAGTGTTTTTTGTGGTTAAGTCAGAAATGTGCGCTCCGCATAAAAAATTTTTAGTCACCCCTATGAAATATTTGTTGCGTTACAAACTTAAATTGTTAAGTCATGAAAAGTACAGTAATGAAGCGGCGTTATGACTAGTATGTTTGTTTTTAATGGAATAGCTGTCGTTAGTATTTTGAAAGGTGAACCTGTCCTAGCTTGTATGAGTGCTACTAGTGGGGTCATGTCAGCAGTAGGAACTAAACTAATTGAACAATGATTTAGTTAGTACTTACACTTAAGATTTTCAAAATACCATCCGTGACATTTTTTCAGTTTTCATTAAATAAACAAATTTAAATACGTGGTCATCGTGATGTAGTTATGCTTTGGGATGCTACATCATTAAAAGAGTCTTGGAGTGTCAGCACTGGTAAGACCAGCATCTATCCAGTGCTTTTTACTTTAGAGTTCAATTCCCCCATCAAATTCGTCAGGGTCATCAGTCTCTATCACCACTGATTTAGCTTCCGTTGGCTGTTGATGACCATTCAAGCTTGCAGTTGTTGGTACTGAAATTGTGGGTACAATTGGGTGCTTTCCTTCTAAAAATCTCACGTAAAACCCAATCGCATCTTCAACAAACCTACTCTCTGAAAGGTTTAGCGCATCACACCACTCTTGTACTTTTGGTTTTTGATACTTCTTGATTCTGATTTTGTCAGCAGCCATCAAACCACCTCCGATATCAGTCCAGTAAGGTTATCAAAAGCGCCATTGTCCGAAATCAAGAATCCTTTCTTCTTTAGTGCTGCATTCAGTAGTGGTAACTTAGAACCACCGCCAATTATTAGAATTTGGTCGCCACTTAGCTTGTACTGCTCTAGCTGTTTGATAACTTCCCTAAGTCTGCAATTGATGAAGTCCTGTAATTCAACCTCATATACCTTGTAGAAATTCATAACTGAGTCGCCATAAGCCAGAAACGGAATTTTATCACCTGTTTCGGACTTCTTGAACTTAACTCCTACTTCAATACTGCGGTTGATAACATCCTTATCAGGTGCTTGCTTGATAAGTGATTTCAGGTCTGAGTTACAAACAATTTTCTCAATCAGGTATTCAGCGCCAAAGTCTTTAACAGCAACTTCCCCGACTGGCTCAGAGTTAAAGAATCGACTAATAGATGTGTTACCACCTCCGATATCACAGATAGTCACCGAACCACCTAATTTTTGACTCTTGAGTGCTGCAAATCCTTCTGGTAGTATCGCTTTAACGGATATGGTTACATTGCATGGGACGCCACATAATTCTACCTTGTGCGTCCCTTCATTTTTTGTGATAATTCCTGAATGGCGCTTGACATCATTACAGGTCACGGTAACATCCAAGTTCATCTCAGAATTTACCTGTGGAAGATGAGCTAAAGTTCCAAGGAAGTACTCAAGCCACAAGGACGATTTACCAGTGTAGTCCTCTACCAGTCTCATCAAATCACTGCTACCACTGCGAACGGCTTGATTACCCACTAGCCAGCATTGACCTACTAAATCTGACCTGACCCCATCGACATAACGAACGTGACCTGGTAGTTTATTGGAAGTGTTTGACAAGCAGCGAGCATACCAGCTAGGTTCTCTCAAAAGTTCATAGCCTTCAATGTAAGCTTTGACCCAATGATTTCCTAGGTCTATCACGCTTTTGAAGTGCTTCTTATTTTTAGCTGGAATTCTAGGCATTTTTACACCCCCATTTTTAAGGGTACTTTTGGGTACATTTGATGTTGTGTTTGTTGTTTCTGAAGTCGTCATAATGCTTGCTCCGTATACGTTTCAAGTGATTTTGATGGCTGAAAATGAAAGGTGATGAGAGAATTGTACCCTAAAGTACCCAAAATAGGTTATTTATTCATTTTGAGTACTTCAGCATAGACAAATCTTTTAACCTATTGAGTTGTTGGCTTTGACTAGTATTAACTCAATAGGTTTTAAGTTAATATCAACTATGTCTTTTGGTTACTATTAGGATAGTGAGAGTTAATTAACTAATAGTAATTAAGAGTTTCGTGTACTCGCTATAAAACCTAGTTTTTCGATTAACTAATAAGAATTAACTGTTATGCGTCCCAAACGTCCCAAATGTCACTGACCCCCCTATAGGGAAATGTCCGGGACGCGTCACTAACGTAAAATCAATACTTTCAGCCATAAAATTGACGCTTTGAGACGTTGATTGGGACGTGTCCGGGACGGTTGTCAGAGTGTAAAAATCATCAGTGACACTCTATTAACAGTTAATTACTATTAGTTTAAATTAAGCTTTGGTTTTCTTCAGCCAGGTTTTACCACACTCTGAATTAAGACATAACCAGCGTTGTCCTTTAGAGCGATATTGCTCAGAGCCACAGTGAGGACATTTAATTTCTGTCTTAACATTCATTGATTCTACCTCTTGCTGCACCTCATCTATAATGTTAGAAATAAGTAAATTTTGAGTATTTGTACTCAGTGACTCTTCACTTTCAGTCATCACCTCATAGTAGTCGTAGCTATCAAAGTCAGGCAGTTGAATAAACTTTGGTAGTCCGGTCAGTGGTACAGCTAAAGCAAAACGGTACGCGCCAGGGTCAGTGAAGATATCAAGCCCTAATTCTTCGTTCTTCTTATCACAGAACTCTTGAATTTTGCGATATTGTTCTAGTAGCTTGGTTTTATCTTCCGGTGTCACTGTTTTAGCCTTATCTAACCAAATACCAGCGTTAGCCCCAATGTGCAGTTGAACCGCGTTATTCCAATCTGACCAACTCATTCCAGGAATTGTGGAAGCATCACAGGCTTGACCAATGTAGATAGCGCCGATGTTCTGATGGCTGGCTTGCTTGAGTGAATAAGTCACTTTGTCCCTAAAGTAGTAGTAACCGTTGTTATCCCGTTCTTGAGCGATGGTCGAATCCACTTCATCAAAGATGAATAGTACAAAGGGATGATTAGCTTTCGACTTGGAACGCTGGTCTAGTAAGTCGCAAAGTTCCTCCATCCCGGTCACATTGTCAGCATGGGTTGTACCCGATTTAGGCATGTCCCAATAGTCCTTCTTACTGCCGTCCTGTGGGTCATACAACCGTATTTCCCCTTGACCCTTGCGAGTTTTCATGATGGCTAAAGCAAGGTTTTTGGCAGTGGGACTTTTACCTCCCGTAGATCCAGCAGTGATTCTGACACGTTCCCAGTTTTTGACGTAAGACTCAAACTTATCAACCGGAACCCAGATTTTATCGATGTCACCCTTAGCTTGTTCTTTCTTGACTGGTTTCCTCATGACTACTGACAAGATAACTGTGCAGTTTCGATAATCATATGAAAACTCTGGAAAAGTACCCTGTAAACATCCTGTCAATTTTGCGAGCTGCTCTTTGGCATTGCCTACCATCAGTTCATCATTGGTTAGCGCGTTATTTTGGCGCGTTGCATAGGTGATGTTGTACCCTACCTCAGTTTCATCCCAGTTGATAAAGTCAAGTCTGTAACCTAATTGTTCGTAGTAGAAGCCAGAAACACGATTAGCCACTAAAGCATATTGGCTAGTCCCCATTGCTTGTAAGGGTTTTGATAACTCCTCAACTTGCTTGGTTAGGTCATCAATCACCAAGTTCCGTTGTTCAAGCAGGTCTAGTAATTGGCTGTGGATATTATTGTTGTTCAACAAAAGGGCTTCATACTTTTCAGTTATCTTTTCATCCACTTCATCCATACCCGCCCGGAATCGTTCAAGGGCAACAACTTTAGGCATGGATTCAGCCAAGGATTTAGATAAGGATTTATTTTCTGTTTCTACCTTGGAAAACCTTAAATCCTTCCAATGCATTTTGGCATTAAAGAATTTATTATCAAACTTGAAGATGTAAGCTAGGACATCATTGAAACAGGTGATTTCCATGTCCTTTATCTCTTCCAGTGCGTCGGTCAACTCTGATTTAAGTTTGCGAATATCTTCAATCCGACCAACTAGAAGTTCTTTATTATTGAGCGTAACCTTATCATCTTCCAGAGCATTCTTTAACCGTTTGTGCAAGTCGTCTAACTGCTCATAGCGCTTAGAGAAAAACGTCATGGTGCGAGTGCGAGACTCGTTAATAAAATCCTCAACACGTGTATCCCGTTCGCTTACAACGCCTTCAAGTGTTTTGATTTTCAAGTCTTTCTCAGAAACAATTTTGAGGTATTGTTCAGCCTTGGCGTTCACTCGCTCTTGTAGTTCAGATATCTGCTTAAGATTGGCTTCCTTTTCTGTTTCAAGCACTTTGATACGACTTTTGAGTTCATCAATTTGTAACTTAAGTCCTGCAAGTTCCCGATCCTTGAGTTGACTGTTCTTTTCCAACTTCCCCTTAAATTCGTTTTCTAGGTCAGTCTCTTTCCCGTTATAAGCTAATCCTAGTCCTAGAGCGGTAAGGGCAGTTGTAGCGCCTCCTATACCGATTGTGCCGGTAATCTTTTGAGTTAAGCCTTGAGTGTGGAACGATTGGACAAGACCGACAGCGCCTAGTAATGTTGAACCGAGTACTAAGCCAAAGTAAACGTGTTTGAACATGATAATATTCCCTAAGTAAAATATGATTTGCAGGGTGCTCTGTCTTGAACACCCTTTTTACATAAAACGCTTTATGCTCAGAAACCTGCTGTAAACTTGGCTTCTGTTTCTTGCTTGATTTTTTCCTTCTCGTACTGAACAGCTTGAATTTCGTAGCCTTGCTTTTCAATGTCCTCACGCATTTTGGCTACTTTCAGTATTTCAGATTCCCTAATAAGTTCAGTTTGGTTTTGGGTTCCCTCTGTCCGAATTTGTTGATGGACCAGTAGCTCACGGTCTTGTTCAAGCTTGGATAGCTCGGTGTCACGTCCAACAACTGCGCGATGATAAGTAACAGCTTTTTTCTCATTGGTGACATCCAGAGTCTTACCATCAATCAACATCCCAATAAGCTTTTTCTGCTCGTTATCAAGAGTGGTTAAATCCTGCTTGAGTCGAGTGTTGTTGATTGCGACGCCTACAAAGTTACGCTGTCTGGCAATAACAATGTTTCGCTGTGTTGCTGTGGCACTATCAAGCTGAGGGATATTTTCATCAATGTCAGCAGAAGCGCGAGCCAAAATCTCTGAGGTGTTTACCTTTCCGTCGGTGAGTGCTGATGGGTTCCGGTCTTGGTCGGTTCCCTGTACTGTTTGGGCAATCTTTGAGGTGTATCGCTGGACTGTGGAAACTACATTTGCACCCTTTTCTATGGCTGAAGTGACTCCGTTGCCAATCTCTTGAAGCTTTTCTACAACACTTTGCGGTGTGGGTTGGGCTGTTGACTCTGTAGGAGTTTCTAGAACTGTCTCGGCTGCTGTTTCTGCTATGGGTGTGGAAGTTTCACCTGTTACGCGCTTTGACCCTGTTAAACCACCCTTCTTGCCTCTGTTGGATTTTTCTAGAGAAGCGCCTGTTACGGTTCCTGTTTTTTTCGTAGCCATGAGATAATATCCTTATATATGCTGCATGTGTACTTTTTGCTTAAATGCACCTGGTGAAAAAGAGCAGCGTTTTTGTCAGTGGTCGGAGCGCTGCTTTTTGAATTCATGAAGTTCTCGGATAGCTTCCAACTCTTCAAAATTAATATAGATAGGCTCATAAACCTTACGAGGTGGCTTAATACGGACAGTTGACGTGTTGTCTTGTTCGTTGTTCATGGTTGTTATTTAGAGAGTGTTTGAAGCCTGACTGATGCCATTGTGATAAGATTCACAAGTTCTTTCGTATCTCTAATGTCTACAATGTCATCTCGCATCCAATCGCAATCCTCTTCATCACTATGGAACAAGGCTATATTGATGCCTAAATCCGCGTAGCAACGGGCAAATCCGCAGGAGTGGCGAAGTGCTTCAGTTGCTGTATGGATTACAGATGCTGTGTCAATGAAGTCAAGTTGTGAAAGTAAAGATTGAATTGTTGTCTGAGTAGTCATTTGCCTATTCCTCATCATCTGGTAAAGCTTGCTTTGAGTCGCCGTTATCGGGCAGTTGGTCAAGTCCGTCCGTGATAAAGTCGCACCAAAGATCAAAGTTTGCGATAAGGTCAAGACCTGACCTTCGCTCTATAATTTGCATTAATTTCACTAAAGTATGGTTGTTGCAGCTTTCGCTGTTATCTGAGTATTTGTACTCAGATAGCAATGGAAGCTTTTTAAGTTGTGGCAAGTATGGTAGTCAGGATACTTGCAACCGCTACACCATATGTAGTCCTGTGGGGAGTTCATTCGCACTCTCAAGTTTTAATTTTGTTTGCTTTCCCTGTGGGCGTAACCTCCGAGGAGTCGATTCCACAGTTAGGTTTGGTGTAAGGCGTGGGAGTTGCTCTAGCGTTACGTGACCTGCTGTGCAGTCGTGGCGGCTTTGGCTTCTCTTGTCTCTCACTTCTTAAATATAATTTCACTTGCAAACAAAAGCAAGTGTTTTGAAATCAAGATAATTGATCGTTTAATTGACTATTAATCAGGAAAACTCATAACAAACCGTTTGCATTTGAAAATCGAAGCGTGTACATTAGATAGATATAGATGTAAATTAATGAGGAGATGTACATGGAATTACTGTTAATGGTACGAAAGCGTAAAACGATTACTCTGAGAGTAGATTCTTTAGTATGGGACGCTATCGAATCAGCAGCCGAATTACAAGGTATTAGCGCTAGCCGATGGTTAGAAAGGTTTGCGTTTGATAATTTAAAACATGTTGGTTTGATACCTCCAAATGAAAAATATTTAGGGGAAACAAGAGGCGGCGACCGTCGTTCAGAAAATTTTAAGGATGGGGAAGAGTCATGATTTACTGATACAGATGACTCATTCAACATCAAACTTACACAACTATTAGAATCGTATGAAAGGTTACGGCTATAAAATGACTCTGATAATCCCCCAAATATTAATAAAACCAGGAGATGGTATTTACGACCCTAAAGTTTGTCGTGACATTACTATTAACCAAACAAACACAACTATCGCGTTAAGACCCCGTACAGTAAGTGACTTTATCAGATGGTTTCATAAATTGCCTGATGCGGTTTTACACGAATGCATGGAACAATTTCACATTTCTGAAATTGAAACAGATAAATTAATGTTAGAGATGATGGCAGAATATCGATATAGTTTTGAAGGTATTGAATATTGGCTAATTAGAAAACATGAAGCACTAACAAATATTGAAATTTATCAAGAGTATAAACATCTAGAATGTGTGGCGGATGGTATTTTAGATAGTTTACAACTAATACTAAAAATATTTGATATTAAGTATTCAAAATACTTTGATGAAATAAAATCAAAAATTATCTTTCCTGAAAAAATAGAATTTTTAGGTGTGGAACCAATGCTATGGTATACTTGTGAATTTTTTGCTTTGAAACAAACATTTTTAAATAATGGAATGTTTGGTAAAGCTATACGTCAAGGAAATTTTTTGATTGATGAACAAATAAAACAATGTAGTGAACAGATTAAAAATTATCAAGAAACCCCAAAAATATTACCTCTAAACGTTTCACATATTCACAAGTGTAATTTCAATCCTAGTGGATATGATTTAGTTCATCATATGGCGAGTGAATTAGCCCGGTTTGATATTGATTTTTACAACGATGTCTACAAACCGTACTTCCGTCATCGCGCACAGTTACTCAGAAAGATTAAAAGAAATCCAAATTTACATCTGTTCTACCTAGGTGAAACAACCAGAAACAAAGGTAAGAAAACAAATGTAACGAAAAAATAAGATTATGAGAAAATAATCAGTACTGAGAAGAGCTAATATCTCTAAAAACAGTTTAGACAAACGTTTTAAAAATTGGTGTTTATAAGTTAATGTTGTGAAATATTACTTTATTAAGTTCAAAAAATCCTTGAAATAGGCTATACATATACGTTTCAAAGATTATCCCTTGCATCTAGTAAACGTGCAAAAATTTTTTGATCGATTTTGAAAATGTTTGAATAGTTTCAGGTGAAAACACCGCCAATCAAAAACCCCACGGGCATTACTGCACACATGGGGCTTGAATTGCGATTTTCCTTTATCACCAAAATTTAAAAACGCACACACGCCTCTTTAGGCGCAACTTTTCATGGAAATTTCTCCTTATAGTTTCTCAAATGCTGTCAATTTACGCAAGGTGCAAGGCTTAAGCCAAAAGCTGAATGATGGGGTTACTCCTGACGAATTCCAACAAATCGATAAAGAAATTAATGAGGTGCAATTATATGTCACCGAGGAGGAAAAACAAAAGATAGAGATGATGTGCAACATGATGGGCATTCCAGCCCCTGTGATGAAAATCAAGCCTGGTGAGGACGAATCGACTGGAGGGAAAGGATTTGCGCCCACCCCCAACCCAAAAAAGAAACCCCGATAATCGTCGGGGTCTAAGGAGGTAATGGAGATGCTAAGCGTTTTAGGCTGCTTGTGTCTCTTCTCTAGATACTTTGAGCCTTCGCTGTCCAATCATTTCTATAAGTTCTGAACGACTCAGCATAAATTCATCAGCTATTTTGTCTAGAACTTCCCATGAATCGTCCGTAACATAAACTGTCTTCTTTGCTTTTTTCTCGCCGTGTTTTATAGGTCTAGCCATGTACACATACTCCTATCACAATAACCATTTTTCAATGATTATAACAGGAAAAAAACTTTATTAAAACAGTTGTCAAACTAGATTAACACCTGCTATAACTAAAAAAGAAAGAGGTGAGCGTCGGGAGACAGCCCACCAACCAAAAAACAAAACAAATCGGGCGATAAAGCCCAAGGTAATTTCATCATGCCACTAGGTTCTAATTCTTCCAATCCGTCAAACTACCAAGAATTTCGTCGTAAATATGTTCCAGCTTTCGATACCAAAAAGCCTGTGGAACGCGAAGAAGACCGCATCGTTGCAGGTACAGCAGCATTAATCATCCAAGGATTCGCAGTCCGTAACATCGTTAATGGTGACACAGGAGAGTCAGTTAGTCGTAAATCATTAGTCTTAGCTTGCCTAGGCTCAGACGGAAAATTCAAAAACATCCCTATCATTCTCAATGAAAATCTTCTAACTCTAGCATTTAAAAAATTAAATCTTGAGTTACCCATCATAAAGAAAGCAAACCCTTTTTCAGATATTCCTGGGATGGAAGGATTTGCAGAAACATACGATATTGATGTGGATAAACTTTATGATGTCATCTACCCAGTACGCGGCAAACTGTACACTGGTTATATGAAGCAACAAAAGTCTAAGCGAGGTGTTTATTACTTTGCTTTAGATTTAGAAACTCTTACACCTGTGATGGTTAACGGAGTGCATAAAGCAGTCCAAAAACCCGAAGAAACTAAGCCTGAAGTCACTGATTTTGATTGGGATGAATAATACCTAAAAATTAAAAATCCCGCTACCTTGGCGGGATTGGTATTTAGACAATTATTCACTTAATTAAAAAATTATGGACGACATATCAGACATTTTATCAGGTTTTGGGGTTGATTTCAACAATCCCGAAACCTTATTTGATAATTATAGCTCTTCCACTACGACCATTGAAAAACCAAATGAAACAACGGATTTATCCGGATTTGGTTTTAATTTAGAAAATCCTGTTTTTGAAGAGTCTGAACCAACGACAAGTGAAACAGTTTCACGAGAACCCGAACCAGAACCTGTTAAAAGTGATGGGCTTAAATCTAATCAATTGAGATGTTCAGATGGTAGTATCATCACCTATAACGAATGTCCAGACCCTAAAACCATCAAGTGTTTCTCTCCAATTGAAATAGAAGCGGGATGGTGTGTAGACCGAAGTAAACTTCAAACTTTTGATGAATTGGTAGAGGACTACACTCAAAAAATGGATTGTTATAATGCCAAACTTAAGGAAACGAAGGAAAAGAAAGGTAAAAAACCCTTTAAGCCAAATTTAGATATTCACGTCTATCAACAAATTGACACTGAATTTAAGTTTATTCAAATTATCTTTGGGGAACAAACAATAGAGGAATTATTCACCCAAGAATCACGGCTACACGTCACAACTCAGATTAATCTATTACCTGGTGAGGATGGTATTACTCATACCTTTATCTTCGTACATCCTCAGTTTGAAGCACAGATAAATGGTAAATTGCGGAGCATGGGGAAAGACCCTCTACCCGTCCTAAGCTGCCAGGATTGCGACGGATTTGATTATCTCAGGTTGGTACTAGGTTGGGATGTGAAGTGCAAACAGGCAACTCAAAAACGGCTTGGATTTATACCTAAGTTTTACCTCACCTTAGCTGCCCATAACGCGGAAGCAGAGCTAAATCTAATATTCCACGGGGAAATGCTAAAACGAGTCGTAGCGCTTCAAAAATCAGTAGGATATGAACGAATTGAGAAGGTCAACAAAGTTGTTAAGTGCATCTGGGAAAAACGAGATAAGTACAAGGGCGATTACACCGTTGATTACGTTTCTCTAGCTCAAGAGGTTCAAATCAATGGCGACACAGAGGGATACGAGAGCAACTTACGAATAGTAGACACTATCAAATCACACAGTGTGGTCAGTCTTGGAAATTTCGCCAGTGCGTCAGGGTACAAGTTAGATGCTAAGGATTTGCTCAGTAAAAAAGATAAAGAAGATATAGTCCTAAGCTTCATGCAACGACCGGGTGATTTTCTAGCGTATTCACTCGGTGATCCACACAACGCAGAAATTCAGTACGCGTTTAAAAACCAAATCAGCGAGATGTCTAAGGACTTGGGTTTTGCGGATAAAACAATCGTCCCATCTCTCACGGTTGGTGGTACGGTCGATTTAATGGATAAGGCAGCTTTAGCAACTTATCTCAAGCTAGGAGATGAGAAAACATCTTGGCGCAAAGCGATCAATGAATATGTTACCAAAGAGTGTCAGCCTTACAGCCCTAAACAATTGGTGGGAAATTCAGCCCATACCCGAGCGTTACTTGCTAAAGGATTCGGAGGACGCATTGGACAAAACCAACCTACTGTAGCTCAAATCCCTCGGGTATTTAAACAAAGAAAATACAAAGGGATGGTAGAAGGGATAGAGCTAAAAGGAATTTTCAAACTCCGAAAAATCAACGGTCGATACGATTGTCAAATCATTGTAGACATTGACATATCTGGTTGTTACGCAGAATCTCAAAGAATGCAATTGTTCTTCTTTGGACGTCCCATTATTGGAGGATTACGAACTGATACTATCAGTAAAAACAAGTACCAAAATCTTCACGATTTACTGGTTGATTTCAATGTTGATGTTGATAGTCTAATCAAATTACGTAACCATCCTATCACTAAGAATACTATCGTCCCGAGAAATATTTGGGGAGAACTACTACCCGGAAATCATTCAATATATATGAATTGTGAAAATTTATCTTGCCCACAGGACATGATAAATTCTTACATTCATCCCACGGTAGAAAATCATGAAATTCTCGCCAAACTCTTAACCGATTCAATGGCAGGGGATAAAGACGCCATTAAAAAAATCAAGCAAGGATACACCAAAATAAATACCCGTGAAATAAAATGTGGATTCGTTGGATATGAGATTCTTCAATGGATATTTTTCATCGCTAGTCCAAAACTAAGAGATGAAATCCTTTACAAATCACAAGTTGTCGCTTTTGCTATTTACCCTAAAAGTGCTCGGATTACCTCAGCGAAAGAAACTCTTCAAGAACAATTTGATGACTGCAAAGAACAATTAGAAACCACTAGAAACAACTGGGAACTTACTAACGAAATAAAAGTCCGAGGTGGTAAAGGATATTTCTACTATGGTGAAATGTACGCTGATTGTCATGCATGGTTCGGGTTTACAATTGGAGATTTGATTCTAAACAAATACCTCAGTAAGCGTAAAGTAGCACAGTGGGTTAAGAAAAAATGTCCACATGACTTACTGTACAAACTCTTCTGCAATACCAAATTTGGAGTCTCCATATCTCCATTATTCAACACCAGTAACATCGTCATAGGTAATAACATTACTGCAAGAGCACGAGTATTAGCTTGGCTGATGGAGAAAGCATTAAACGGATTTCCGACTATAACAGACGGGTGTTTCTTTCTAATCAATCAAATACTATATAGTGGACATGAAAAAATTGATAGTCGCTGTATTAATCCAGATAGTCCAAACTCCCAACTAGCCCAATTTAATCTTAGTTCTAGACCTCTTGAATTCGAGTTTACTGGAGAGGACAGAAACTTTACATACAAATATACCACTAAAGAATGGCTAACTAAAAATGAACGGATATTGTTGTTATGTGATGTACAACAAGTTAACAAATCTACTAAAGTAGTTCAAACTTTTGAAAGTCTACAACCGTTATTTAGTGGCTATTTCAACCCCAACGATGGAAAACTAGACGGAAATAAAACTAATGTCAAACCTTGGGATTATAACAAAGAGGGAAAAGATTTTATTTGTACCCTAGCCAAAAATCATTTAACTAAAACCTTTCCTTTAATGGAAGTACTCACCGTCCCTACTACTAAAATTAAAGTTGTAGCCAAAGACAAAAAATACGATACGTTACCCTCTAGTGAAAAAACTAGTGACATGGTAGATGTTCTAGAAAAACCTAGAAGTGGAATGGCTGATTTTGAAATCAAAAACATCTACCACAGTGGCAGTAATCAGGGTATGGCTAATTACCAACTGAGAAACACTCTGTACACAGTGTCAGTCCCTCCCAATGCTAAATCAGATGATATTAACAGTTACTGTGGTAAAAACGGAATAATACTCTTTAACAGAGTAGTCGAAGAAACTTCGGAAGAATCAAAACAATGGACACACGAATTTAACGAATACAAAAAAACCAATGCCTTTAGAGGATACGAATCCGAAAAACTTCATAGAGGGATTGCAGTTATCGATGACAAGGTAGTCGCAATAGAACGATATAACAAAGAAAATCCGGCTATAGATATGATTAGTCAAATAGCCGATGATCCACATAAAGTAAAACGTCAAAACGTAGCTATCAAGCTAGTATCCTTGTCAATCAACGAGTACAAGAAAAATCATCGTAAATATGATGCTCTTGGTTTAAAACCAGGAGACCAAATGAAACGACCGATTCTCCCGGTTGAATTTTCACCCTCGACCTATAAGTACCAAAATGCCGAACAACTCTTTGGATGGTTAGAAGCCACAACCAAATCAAAAGCACAGTATGGTCAATCGATAGAAGCATTTTTTATTGAATCAGATGGTAGTTTAAACCATCAAAAAATGATTGAATGGGGACTTCAAGCCATTGAAGCAGGTTGTATCGATCCTATTGAAGCATTAATAGGGGTTTTCAAAAAACTTAGAAAATATTCTAAACTCGAAAGAAAACACCCTGAGTACGACCTGTTACTACATTGTAAAGCAGCCTTAATAGGTGAAAAAAATGTACAGGATGAAATTCTCACCTCTATTCAAGAAGAATTAGATAACGATGAAAACATGTCGGACGAAATACTAAATACGGAGGATGAATAAAATGGGAGAAGCTAAACGTAGAAGAACACTAGGATGTAGCATGCCACAACATCAACAACCAAACAACTTTCTAGTGACGAGTCATGGTGTTCTAGGAATTTATAGAGACACAAGAACGCACTTAGATTTTATCGACCCTTTATTTAAAGTAGAGGGATTTGACCTCTCAAAACCTCATACTTTCTTAGAATGGCAAAACTATTTCTTTTCTACAAATCCAGAATCATTTGTTGCTGATAATTTGAAATTTAGTGATGATGTTATCACTAATTCAATTAAAGTAAATAATCTCCACTGTGGTGCATTTTATATCTACCTCAATAAAAAAGAGGCTAAAGGACTAGTACTAGATATGGAAAATACTAAAATTGAAAAATATCTAAATTATCAAGTCACACAAGCTGAATACCTTAAACCAATTAAGCATCTCTAGACCTCCTAACCAGTACTAGACATTCTTCAAAATTCCATGACGCGTTCTACTCCCCCATGCCTGTCCAGCCAGGTGTGGGGTTTTTCTTTTGTGGATCATACGTTGCCCAGTCCACCTCAACCACCCGACCAGCCCGCCCAGCCCATCCAGCCCGACCAGCCAAACAAACCGCCGCTTGGAGTTCGCAGGTCTTTCTAAGTATATAAATGACGATTAATGTTCACATTGTGGCGAACGGATGAGTTTAAAGTCTTACACGGTAAGCTTTATAAGAATTTACGTACAGTTTTGATTAATCTACTGATATTGTGTAAGCAGTCTAGCTGACTACACAAATAATACATACTAATACATAGACTTCAAATGAACTTTTTGGTCTAAAAATTACGAGATAATACTTAAAAAAAACAAGTCATTTATGTGTTTAGAATAACACAATTTAAGTGTAGAAAAACGCTGTAAAAATTCTTGTCACTAAGTACACTATTTTGAACACGTACAAAGACTAAAAACATTGTTTAGCAAGGGTTTGAACCCTACTCTACGTATGTGAGAATCATTCTCGGTGTTACAGAAAAATTCTACTAGAAAAATAAGGGTTTCGGCGATTAAGTCCATTTTTCGACGGCTCTTTTTGTAAGTTTCCGAAAAAAAACCTTACGTACTGGGTGAACGTGAAACTAAAACACACACCTCTTAAAATTTTGAGACGGAAGACGCCCGAGCGAAGCAAGGGCGTGATGGCGCTGCAAGCGCCTGTGTGCTCAAGCCGTAGGCGTAGGGGTTTGGGCTGGGGAATATACGTTTTTTTTTTTGGACAGAAGCGTCTTGCTGGCGATTTTAGAAGGGATAGCGTGGCAGCTTGCTTCAAAGCAGGTTTGCGAGAGGGGCAGGTCGGGCGAGATGGGCAGGTCGGGTATATCTTACATAATCTCTACCGACTTAGTGTAGATTGGACGACCGCCCAGTTTGGTGGTGACACCCCTCCGGGCTTCGCCTTGCGGCGCACCTCGGATAGCAAGTCCTGTTCTTGGGTAGCAGTGCCAGAAGCCCGACCGGAGGGAGGGCGTCTTATGTCGCCTTGCTTAGCGGTGACGGTCATAGGGGCTAACCTGGATGAAGAAACGTACCGCCCAAAAATTTCAAGTGGCTTCCTGGCGATTCTGAGAGGGGTTTTTTCCAGTAGTTTGGTGGTAGACCTGGTAGACCGGGTAAACCACTGGGCAGCAAGTTTTGGCTTCAAGAATGAGGGGTCATCAGCGCGAGGCGTTTATGTGGAGCAACGTCAAAAATTTATGTACAGAACTTTAGTGACATGGGGTGCTTTTAGTAGTAGTGGTGATATGGGGTGTATGCAGAGATGTGGTCAGTCGTGAAAACAATGTTTATTGCAGATATATGATTTTCATGGTATCACGTAAAAATTTATGAAAATGTTTTACAAAATCTATAAACCTTACCCAGAGAGTGTTTTAGCCAAAAATTTATGAAAACAAGCCGTTACGATAAATTGTAATAATTCTTAACATTGTATAATCCTGCAAAGTCATCGACAAGTTACGATAAGTTATCAAATTAACATAACGAGTTAATTACCATCAATCTTGAAAGTCAAAACCCTTGCGTTTTAGCTTTTAATATCTACGTAACTAGTGATGATATTTACATAACTCGTGACGATGTTTGCATAACTCGTGACGATGTTTGCATAACTCGTGACGATGTTTGCATAACTCGTGACGATATTTGCATAATTTTATAACTAGTTACGTTAAATAACATCACAAGATTGTCCGGTAATCTAGATTACCGGACAATCTTGTGATGTTATTTAACGTAACTAGTTATAAAATTATGCAAATATCGTCACGAGTTATGCAAACATCGTCACGAGTTATGCAAACATCGTCACGAGTTATGCAAACATCGTCACGAGTTATGTAAATATCATCACTAGTTACGTAGATATTAAAAGCTAAAACGCAAGGGTTTTGACTTTCAAGATTGATGGTAATTAACTCGTTATGTTAATTTGATAACTTATCGTAACTTGTCGATGACTTTGCAGGATTATACAATGTTAAGAATTATTACAATTTATCGTAACGGCTTGTTTTCATAAATTTTTGGCTAAAACACTCTCTGGGTAAGGTTTATAGATTTTGTAAAACATTTTCATAAATTTTTACGTGATACCATGAAAATCATATATCTGCAATAAACATTGTTTTCACGACTGACCACATCTCTGCATACACCCCATATCACCACTACTACTAAAAGCACCCCATGTCACTAAAGTTCTGTACATAAATTTTTGACGTTGCTCCACATAAACGCCTCGCGCTGATGACCCCTCATTCTTGAAGCCAAAACTTGCTGCCCAGTGGTTTACCCGGTCTACCAGGTCTACCACCAAACTACTGGAAAAAACCCCTCTCAGAATCGCCAGGAAGCCACTTGAAATTTTTGGGCGGTACGTTTCTTCATCCAGGTTAGCCCCTATGACCGTCACCGCTAAGCAAGGCGACATAAGACGCCCTCCCTCCGGTCGGGCTTCTGGCACTGCTACCCAAGAACAGGACTTGCTATCCGAGGTGCGCCGCAAGGCGAAGCCCGGAGGGGTGTCACCACCAAACTGGGCGGTCGTCCAATCTACACTAAGTCGGTAGAGATTATGTAAGATATACCCGACCTGCCCATCTCGCCCGACCTGCCCCTCTCGCAAACCTGCTTTGAAGCAAGCTGCCACGCTATCCCTTCTAAAATCGCCAGCAAGACGCTTCTGTCCAAAAAAAAAAACGTATATTCCCCAGCCCAAACCCCTACGCCTACGGCTTGAGCACACAGGCGCTTGCAGCGCCATCACGCCCTTGCTTCGCTCGGGCGTCTTCCGTCTCAAAATTTTAAGAGGTGTGTGTTTTAGTTTCACGTTCACCCAGTACGTAAGGTTTTTTTTCGGAAACTTACAAAAAGAGCCGTCGAAAAATGGACTTAATCGCCGAAACCCTTATTTTTCTAGTAGAATTTTTCTGTAACACCGAGAATGATTCTCACATACGTAGAGTAGGGTTCAAACCCTTGCTAAACAATGTTTTTAGTCTTTGTACGTGTTCAAAATAGTGTACTTAGTGACAAGAATTTTTACAGCGTTTTTCTACACTTAAATTGTGTTATTCTAAACACATAAATGACTTGTTTTTTTTAAGTATTATCTCGTAATTTTTAGACCAAAAAGTTCATTTGAAGTCTATGTATTAGTATGTATTATTTGTGTAGTCAGCTAGACTGCTTACACAATATCAGTAGATTAATCAAAACTGTACGTAAATTCTTATAAAGCTTACCGTGTAAGACTTTAAACTCATCCGTTCGCCACAATGTGAACATTAATCGTCATTTATATACTTAGAAAGACCTG
>JAHHGV010000072.1 GCA_019359695.1 Brasilonema angustatum HA4187-MV1 | reverse complement strand
TTCAAAAACTTTTGGTTGTAAATTATTAGCTTTTTGAACGATTTCATTGCGTTTTGAAACGAGTGCATTATGTTTTTGAACAATTTCATTACGCTGTGGAGTTGTTGGCAAAGAATCAGCTTGTTTTCTATACTCTGCTAACTGTCTTTCATATTCAGCCACCTGTTTTTCATATTCAGCCCGCTGTCTTTTATACTCAGTAAAGTCAGATCTCCAGAAGTAATAATAAGGTGAACCACTTAGGTTTAGATTATTACCTTGTGTATTAAATGCAACATTTACACCAACATCAGTAAATAACCAAGACTGAAAAGTTTTATTTTCACCTTTAAAAACTTCGTCAATTTCTTGGGCTGCCTGCTGCCAATCTTGTCTTGAAACTGAATTTTGATTTTCCCCATATCCTAAGATAGTTTTGTTTTTTAACTGGGGAAGTTGCCAGAACTCATTTAAATTCATAAAGATTGTATCAGCCTGAAGTAAACGGACTCCAAGAAGAGTATTATTAAAAGCTCGGTGATAGGTAATGTTATAAAAATTTTTACCAGGATCACGTCCAAATGAGTATAGGGAAAAATTGTCATCGGAATTATGTCCGAACAAAGAAACAATAGCGTTATACTCACTATTTGCGTAGTTAGCTATAGGAACTAATTCCCAATCTGGTAAAACTGGATGATAAATTTGTCCCTTAATAGAAACGGCAAGCCGCTTTCCATCAGGTTGTGAACTATCGTAGGATAACTCTATCTTCTGATTTACTAAGCTTTTTTCAGGAATAGCAACTGCTTCAAAAGCAATTCCTCCTACTTTACCAACAAGGACATAGGAATGTAGTCCCTCACTACCAATCATTTTTACCTGCAATTCTGGTTGAGGAGTGCCAATTATCCAAGGGGAGATATTTGGGAAATCCCAAGAATCGTTTTCAGCAAGAACATGAAACGTTGTACTCAATATAAAGACAACAGTGGTTAAAAAGAAAGAGAGAAATCTTTTCATGGTTTGTGGTCATGTTGACTCAAAAGTTTCTACATAATCTTACAAAGAGCAAGCAACCTATTCCTGCAAAAAGTATCTAATGTTGAAAACTCTATCTTTTGATAGAGGTAATATCAGAAATTATATAGGTAAGTGCAAAAGGCGGCTTAAAAGCTACATCTTTAGGATCAGTACAACGCAATAAGAGGTTAAAGATTCGCGGACGGGGCTTAGTACCCCGCCCTTGCGATTAAAAGGTTTATTTTTGCCTAATCCCCTGAAACCCTTTCTCTATCCGGCACAGGGTCTACGTTAGTAAACATCGATTTCCTGACGTAACCCTCCCGCCCATGCCCTAGCATGGATAGCGAGGATACCGCGCCCAAGACCTGTTCAGGTCTTACCTCTAGGTATTTCTGCAATTCCTCTAAATTTCTATGCCCTGAAACTTCCTGTATAATCCTAAGCGGAATACCTGCGTTACTCATTTGAGTTAAAGCGGTTCTTCTGAAACTATGGGTGCTCACACCCTCAAACCCCATCCTCTCGCACGTTTCGCGCAGTATCCTGGAGGCGGACTCAGAATTAATATGTCCCCTCCCGTGCCGTCCTGGAAATAAAAAACCATCACGGCTTAATGGCTGGTACTTCGCCAGTAGTCCCCTTAGTTCCTCAATCACCGGCACCGCCCTGGCTGCTAACTTTCCCTTGGTGTTGTGCCTGCGGAAGATGATTTCACCCCGTACACGCATCCTTTTATCATAGACATCCAGAGTGTTTAAGGTACATGCTTCATTGATGCGACATGCTGTATACAAACACACCCCGAACAAGGCGCGGTCACGGTCAGACTGAAACCCTTCGTTGAAAAGTAATTGTATCTCATCTTGTGTAAGGATTTTTGCTTTCCCGTGCCTGTTGATTTTCATAGCCTGTGTGAATGTCCCGTGATTCACAGACTACCGCTAATTGACAGCTTACATTACTAGAATGAATCTACCCTAGTCCCTATACCACTCTTTGATTTTATATAACAAAATCATAATCAAGTAAAAAAAGCTTTTATATGTTATTATTGAATTTATTAAACGAATTCTAAAAAGGCGATGTAGCGATGCCAAGAGGAGGCGCGAGAGCGGGAGCAGGCAGGAAGCCCAAATACGGAGAAGCTACCAAGTTACGGCGTGTACCCGTAAGTTTCACTGCAAGCGATGTAACCAATGCTATCAAAGGGAAGAAGATTATAGAGCAGCTTAAAACACTGGTGGAACAGTGGCAGAAAGAAGCGGAAGAAGCTGCCAAAGAAAGCAAGACGCAAAAACCACCCCGCACCTATGACAAAGCCCTGAAGCTACTAGAAGAACTTACAGGACTATTACCGGAAGAAGAATAAATCCAATTTTGATAACTCACCTTTTACAAATATCCTATAGGGTCAAGTTATTAATCCTTACCCGCTTGACTATCGGCTCTAGCTTTAATTTCAGCTTCAGGGTCAAGGGATACACTTTCAATGATGATTTCATCAATACAAGGCTCCATATCTACATTGTCACCTGGAGCAAATTTCCAAAAATTCGGGTCATACTCACGTACCCATTCCACACTATGAGTAAACAGCCCTTTTACAAGTAATCTTAAATTGCGCCCAAACATCTTCACGCGCATATGCGGAAAAATTAACCCTACAAAATCACCTATTCCTGAATAAGCGACATCGTAGAGCAAATCATAGCGCGGCATCAGATGAATTTTATCAGTGTGTATATTAAGCCGTAGCAGCGGGTCAGGAGTAGGCGCAGAAAATGCACGATAATAAAGCTCGTCCTGCGGTGAAAAATCTAAAATCTTCTCATTAGCGGTATCCGTAGCAGTTTGGGCTTTTTTAGCGTTCGCTATCAACTGTTCAGTTAATTTCATGATTACCGCTCCCATCCTGTAGCGTGTGATTGCGATTTAGTATTCTGATTGTTCTGCGCCGTTTCTTTTGCTTCCATCTTTGCCCGTTCGGTGGCTTTCATAGTAGAGCTATTTTGGGCGGAGTTGTCAAAGGAATTCTCTATTTTGGCTTTAGACTCTGGCGATAAAACCTCATTAGTGGTCACGCCCTGATTTTTAAGCGACTGCCCTATATCTTTAACATCCTGCAAAGTAGCTTTTGATGTTGTGGGTCTTTCCTCTTGCGGTGCTTTCAATTGATCACCGACTTGCTCGCTAAGTTTCCCGCTACCGGAAGGAGTCACGTTTTTAGAAGGCGTAGCTTCTGGGCTAACTTGCGGTGATTGCGATTGAGAAGCACGAAAAGCCATGTTTTGCATAGTTTCTTTTCTTTGCGCCTGTAGCTCTGCTGCGTCTTTTGCAACACTATATTTCTCTTGAAGCTGGTCTTGTAATTTCGCCATAAATAGCATCAGGTGTAACTAGATTTTTTCTAGCACACAGGCTCCAAAACCACCAGGTGAAAGGGGAGTGCAACTACGTGCAGCCTCATTCTCAACACTCAACTCACCTTTACTAAATATCCTAGCTAGGGGGTTACGGGGGAACGGCAATGAGTTCCCCCGCTAATACATAAGGCTAGGTTCGCATAGCGAACACCGTTTTAAACAGGGGGTGACAGGGGGAGACTTCCCCCTAGGGACGTAGCGACGCTGACCCGTCAGGGGCAGGGGCGCGAAGCTCCCCTCTTAGGCTCGAAGAGACTAAGAGCGCAATAAGGCATTGGCTGCGCCAATGCACGCAGGTTTCACCTGCTTTATTGCTCGGATGGGTGCAACCATCCCAAACCAGCCCCCAAACCAGCCCATGAACCAGACGACACCTTACACCTCCCAACCCCCCATTTTTAACCTGTTGCAGCGGAGCGGTGACTGCGCACCTCGGAGCATTAAGGACAGGAAGAGACAATGTGAACGGTGCGCGGTCAGCAATAGGTATTATCGGCAGACGTAAAGTTTGACAGCTATCACTCTCTTTGCTATATCCCTTGAATATTACACCAAGGTAATATAAGATAGCATGACGTGGAATGTAGAATATACCAATGAATTCGGGGAGTGGTGGGAACCGCTTGAAGAAGACATGCAAGATAGCATCACCGCCGTTGTCAACCTTCTGGCAGAGAAAGGAACCGCCCTTGGGTTTCCCTACTCGTCCGGTATATCAAACTCACGCCATTCCCACATGCGGGAGTTGCGTATTCAGCACAAAGGCAAGCCTGTAAGGGTATTTTATGCGTTTGATCCAAGACGCAGCGCTATTCTCTTGATAGGAGGGGATAAAACGGGCAATGACCGTTTTTACGAGGAATATATACCCATAGCGGACAGGCTTTACGACGAGTATATAGAAGAATTGAAGAAAGAGGGCTTGTTATGACAGGGCATAAACCATTTTCAGAACTTACCAAAGATTTTTCGCCGGAACGAAAAGCAAGGATTGCTTCTTTAACCAGCAGCTTGCGGGAAGAAATGACGCTTCAGGAACTGCGCGAAGCCCTTAACCTGCATCAGACGGATTTAAGCGAACGGCTTGGAGTGAAGCAGGCGGCAGTATCACGTATGGAAAATAGAAAGGATATCCACGTTAGTCACCTCAAGAAAGTGATAGAGGCTATGGGCGGGGAATTGGTAATTACTGCCCGTTTTCCAAATGCGGAAGTACGCATCAATCATGTAGTATTACAGAGCGATACTCAGAAGTTAAACGGGTAACTGTGAACGCCGAAACTTAACGGCTTCTATCCCAGTCCTCTTTATGCCGCACCCTCTCTTGGTAGGAGTGACTTTGACGCGCTCCCAGCTTCGCTTGCTCCCTTGCGCGTTCCGTAGCTTTTTCAGATCGATTGACGGGAGGGGTAGCAACATTGCTTTGTGTTTTCTGGCTAGCGTCCCGCGTCGCCATTGCAGAGCCACGGTTTAACTGATACTGCAGGCGGTATTTTTCATAATTTTTCCATTCGCCGGACTTGCTCCAATATCCCGCCTCTTCCCAGTCCTGTTTTACCCTCCCGTAGCGTTCTTCCAGCGTGTTGTCTATATCCACCCGCTCATTATGTTTAATCACGCGGGTCTTAACGCCCTGTTTTTCTAGCGCTGCCTGGTTTTTACCTTTATGCCAGTGTGGCTTTTTCCCTTCCTGCTTTTCAGGACTATAGTAAACGTCTTTTATCCCTGCTTCCTTAAGCGCTTTATTGACGCATTGATAATATTCGCGCCTAAGCTTCATCATCTCGCTTTGCTCACCATATCTTGTAGGGTCAGCTTTTTGACCTTTCCTCACCCCGTCTAATTTACGGTAGCGCTTGCCGAAACCATTCTCATCAACTTCGCGCATCGGCACCATGAAGTGAAAGTGTGGATTATCCTTGCCGTCGCTGGCTTTCGTTTCATGGTAAGCCGTCGCCACCGCTAACCCGCGCGAATTGATTTTCTTGGAGAACTCCTGCGCTAGCTGCCAGTTCTGTTCACGCGATAATTCCCGTGGTGCTGCCACCTGAAAGTCTTTAGCCAGCACTGCGCTATTTCTGCGGTTATGTCCATCTTCCGCTTTTTCAATTTCATTGCCAAACCGCGACCAGTTATTTTCATGCATCCAGTCAGGGGCGTTTTCCGGCGCGAAGATTTCCGCTGAAATAATACCTTTTTTATTACTGTAATTATGCGTTTTATCCAATTTCTCATCATGTAAATTCTTGCCAGAACGATACGCGCAGGCAGCTACTGCATTATCTGGTTTAGACTTGCTTCTACTAATAACCGAAGTTCCAAAATGCAGACTTTTGTTAACCATTTTATCAAAAATAATAGCATATACTAACCAACTTTTAATTTAATTATTTTTAATAAAACTATCAAAAGTTTTACCTATTTATTTCCTCATTTTAAGAAAATGTTGGTATAGTAATAAAGTAATTCACTAGTTACGAAAAAAGGCAGTTATGTCTTTTTTTAATAATATCAATATCAAGCGGTTAATTACTTCATCTTCCTCTGTTCCTTTCCCGCGAAAGCAACAGGCGAAAGAAATAGAAGCGCCATTTATCCACAAGTGGGATAGCAGCACACAATTGATGGATTTAACTGGACATGGCGACTGGTTAACGCTAGGCGACTGCTTTACAGGTATTGCAGTATTCGGCGCGGCAGGCAGCGGAAAAACCAGTTCACTTGCCACTGTCGCACAGTGTCTTATGTTGCTGGATTGCGGTTTTGTGTGGCTATGCGCTAAACCGGACGAAGTGCGCCTGGCGCGTAAGATTGCCGCCAGCGCCGGACGGGAGAAAGACGTAATTGTGATCGGGGAAGATGTAAACGGCGTCATCACCCGCCACCGTTTTAACCCCCTGCAGTACGAAGCAAGCCGACCAGGACAGGGTACTACCTCCGTCACGACCTACTTAAGCGATTGCGCCAAAGTGTTATCGCGTAAGGAGGGCGAGCGCAGCGGCGGCGAAGGGGAGCGCTTCTGGAATGACCAGTTTGAAAGATTGCTACGTCACTGCATTGATACTGCCAAATACGCTGGCCGTTCTTTATCGGTTGCCCTGCTACGCGAAATCCAGCTTTCCGCCCCGACCCAGCCAGAGGACATAAGCAGTGAAGCATGGGTAGCTAACAGCACGTGCTGGCAATGTATCTGCGAAGCAGAAGCGCAGATGGAACAAGGCAACCTCCCTAAGGTAGATTTTTCACGCATTCTAAATTTTTGGACAAAGGATTATGCCACGCTAGATGTAAAACCACGTAGTTCCATTGATGTGATGTTTGCCGTGCTGGCGGATGCTTTCACGGCAGAGGAACCTGTGCGCTATATCCTTTCCGGCGAGTCAAGTGTAACGCCGGACGATGTAATAGAACACGGTAAAATCGTTATCCTGTCCTTGCCTACGAACATCTACCATAATGCAGGCAGGATGGCGCAATTCACCTTCAAATTTTCTTACCAGAGAAGAGTTCTGGCAAGAAAATTTTCAGATGCTTCCTCATTGCGCCCGACAGTGCTATGGGTGGACGAAGCACACGCCTTTGCGCACCCCTTTGACAGCCAGTATTTTAGGGAAGTGCGCAGTAACCGAGGCATTAATGTTTACCTGGAGCAGGGCATAGGCGGCTACATGCAGGCGATGAATTTTCACAGTCCCGACCAGGTTGACGACTACTTGCAGAACCTCTCCACTAAGTATTTTTTTTACAATTCCAGCCCGGAAACAAACCTATTCGCCTCTAATGCTATCGGTAAAATGCTGACCGAAAAGGGAACTGATTCCTTTAGCTACAGCAATGCAAATAACGTGAGCACAAGCAACAGCACCACGCAAGAAGAACGCCACCAAATCGTTAGCGGGGAGTTCGGCTTCCTCAAGCGCGGCGGCACTAAAAATAACTGCATAGTAACCGGCTACGTGCTCCGGCCAGAAATTTTCAACTCAACAGGAACCAATGTAAGCTTATGTTCGTTTCGCCAGACAACTTTGACGCATTAGGAGACGATGACGATGGGGAGGAAGATATCAGCAAAGGAAAAAAAATCATCCCCACTAATTCCAGGGGCGAGAGACAACCTAACGCCTATGATGACCCTAGTGATTTCTTTATCACTAGAGAGGTGCGCAGCGTTATTTATTTCGTATGCTGGATACAAAGCAATAGCGTTCTGGTCTTTCTTAGATACCGCATTGGCAAGCGGGTGATGCGCGGCTGGATCTTCCAGTTTCTATTTATAGTTTTAGCGTCGCTATCCGGCTGCTTTAACTTTGTCGCGTGGTTCGGCAACAAGTTTCCTGGCGATAAAATGATGGGACTTTTTGCAGTAGCGATGGGGATATTAGCCATTTATCATTACCACGTCGCAAGGGAGCTAACCGAGCCGGATATCCCCATAGACTTGCAACTCCACACACGTGCGCGCGGCGATAGCCATTTAATGTGGCTGATGCGCTCAAAGCGTCCTCTCAAACTACCGATGCTGCACTTTTACACCAGGCGCATCCGCTCCGTTCAAGTGTACCCATTTGACGAGCTAACCATGCAACGGGTAATAGAACCGCTGCTATTGGTGGTACTAGCAGGGATACTCACTGTCACAGGGCACTGGCAACTAGGGACATGGCTTAGCACATCCGCTCTTTGCCTTACTTTCGTAGAGACGGAATATCAGATCGGCGCAGAAAAAGCGATGGACGATAAATATGATGGCCGTCTGGAGTCCCGCGCGATGCGGATGACCGAGGAGGCGCTTGAGCAAAAAGCAAAGAACTTGCAGCCAAAAATTAACGGTATCCCCACGGCTGGCATGGCGCGGGTATCCCAAGCGCTGATGCAACTTCAAAAGAAACGCATAGAGGGCAGCAAATAAGTACAAATACTATTTGACGGTGCATTTACCACAATCCCGCTCTACCAACACGCTTTTAGACTTCGTTCAAGACCCGTATTTTAAAACTCCGTTTCTGCGTCTTCCAACACGTTGATATAGAAAGAAAGATAATAAAGATAGAGAGAAAAGAGAGAAAGAAAAACGAAATCGCTGAAACCCGTATTATACAAAAGTTTTATTGATTAAGATTTGTTAAGAACGTTTCACCCCATGCAACCTGTATGTTTCATGGGGTGAAACATTTATGTACAAATTTTATAGCTTTTTATACTTAATCAATATTAGTAAACACTGATATATTGCATGGGGTGAAACATCGATGTTTCATTTTCTCAAGAGGAAAATCATTCCAAATGAAACATTTTTTTTATAATAAGAAAACAATGTTTCATCGTAAGATACAAGATGCCCACACGCAAAGATAAGGAAAATGAGGGTGTAGATATGCTAACCCCTGGACAACGTGAGTTATTACGAGACGGTGAAGCAAGAGTAAGAGACTATGCAACCCAAGACAAGCAGCAGGAAAAGGAAGCAGAGGAGCGGAAAAAAAGTCCTTATACCAGAAGCGGATTTACGCAGCTAAGCGACAGGGAAGTTGCTAACTTGAGAAAGCTGACATCTTTAAACCCAGTCGCTACGGAAATTTTTTTGTTTCTATTAGAACATATGAGCAGTTATAACGCGGTTGCTTGCCCGCAATCGCTTTTAATGAAGGTAACGGGAAAAAGCCGTACCACTGTGCACCGTGCGATTGTTCTACTAAAAGAATCCCAATTTATAGGAATTAAAAAAATTGGTGCTACTCAGGTGTTTCACTTAAATGCAAGTATTGTTTGGCGCTCCTATGGAGACAAGATAAAATACGCTGAATTAGTAGCCCCAATTCTACTGGATACAGAAGAAAATCCTGAATTAGAAAATCTAAAAGTTGATATAGATAAGGTAAATGTCCTAAGTGTTGAAGATATAAATATCCAAGAGGAAAACGGGTAATGCCCTGGCACACTGCAAGTAAAAAACGTTTTTCATGCATGGTTGATGTGGAAAGTACCGCGCAAGGAAACCCAACAGGGATAAAGTGATACGTCCCTCGTAGGTTTATAGTATCAGAATAAGACACAGAGATAAAACGAACAGCATATGTGCTCAGAAATATCGTCTGGTAAAAAAATGTACGGTGCTATTGTTAGAAAACAGCGCGATAAAGATAAAAGAGATATAACGCAACAGGAACTGGCTGATCTGGTTGGGGTATCGCGTAAACACCTGCAAAAAATTGAATATGGAATAGCCGCGCTTACCCCTGACACCAGGGAAAAGTTATCTCAAAAGCTTGAGATGCCGATATTAGCGCTATTTCCTCCAGACATTGACAGTTTTCCTAAGCTTTTAGAAGAACGGTTTGAGTTTGAAATCAATTCTGTTGGTTCTTTCATAGAAGGGCATAATAATCAGGAATTAATGGATGAAATAAAGAGTATTCATAAGCTATATAAAAATAGCTTTAAAAATGAGGACTCTAACTCCCGAAGCCTTGCAGATAGAATGCTTCATACCAAAATTACGTTTGGCAGTACTGATATACCCAAAAGAAACGCTGTTTTTTTACAACAGGTGGCATATATAGGTTTTTTTGAGTTGTGGATACCCCATCTTGAAATTGCCTACCTTACAAAGCGTCGGAATATTTCATATTCTTATCACGAAGAATTATTTTCTGCTTGCCTGGAAGGAAGCTTTAGAAAAATAAAAGCTGCTTTAGAAATGCATTTAACTGCTTCTATGGAAGATGTGAAGACTATCAAAAATTCTGCTTTTATAAGTTCTTGACAAAGGTTAAAGATGTAGCAGGAATGCTTCTCTTGGCTTTAGGGTAAGGAGTATTTGAAGCATACCAAATGAATATTTACAGCCTTAATTTTTAGTGACAAGAGAATAATAAAGTACAGTCGTAGCAATTTTTCAATGATTTTGCGTACATTTTGTACGCATTTTTTCGCCTTACCAGGAAGGCTGTTAAATTCTATTAAAGAGCCGTCTGGCTAGATGTTGCTTAAGGAGAACCTATGAAACAACATTGTCCTGTATGCAATCAAGAAAAAGCATTTAACTATGTTGCAAGGAATGGCTTGGAAAATGTCTACGAATGTGACACTTGCGCATTCCAAGACAGGAAGAAAACGGGTAAAGGTTGGGCAGCCACATTTTTACCAGGATTTGCTGGCGGTGGGGTGATAGGGGCAGCATTGGAACTTATGCAATCGCACCACGACGATGGCTAATACGTTTGTAAAAAGTCCTCGTTACGTTTGGACAGTAGAAAGCGTGCATAGACCATACTAGTATTTTTTTTGCCTTCAATCATTCTAGTTTTACCTGGAGAGTAGATATGTCATCTCGGGATATTATTAAGCCTCGTATTTCCTATGACAGAGAACCTTCCCATCAATGGACGGATTACCATGATGCTGTGGTTGATCATCACTTCAAATTAGGTGAAATGCCCCATGTGGAAACCCACACCAAAGCGCAGGCTATGACATGGATGCATAATATCGGAGATTATTTTCAGACACTAAGTAAAGACGCTCTAATAGCTTCCATTGGTTCTTTTCTGATACATCACTATGTAGAGGGAGAAGAGGCAAAGCGGCTTGCTTTAGAATTAAGCCATCACTGCGGCAGTGTTTCAATGTTTGCCAGTTTAATTGGAAGTTTTTGGGATAAGCACATTTCGCACACACAACGCGAGGGTCAGCCAATCATGAATACTGGTAGACTCGCTACAGCACACTTCCGTTCACAAGCCCAAGCCCGTATGAAATAAAAAGACTACAAAAATTTCATGTAGTATTTTTATGTCAACATTGATAGACTGGTGCATCTACTACTCGAAGGAATAGTATGCAATCCAAAGAAGAGAAAGAGTTTGCACGGATGAAGCCAGAGGCTTTGGCAGAAGCCCCTAAGAAGCAATTCACCTTTGAAAATTATAAATATATAATGGCAGGCTCCTTCTGGGGATTGATGACCGGAATAGTGATGGGGCATACGTTGCCTCAAGAAAAGATTGCTAATAATAAATGGATAAACAAGTATTTTAAGACAGCAGCAGAGTATCCGCCAAGCATATTCCAACAATCAATCTATAGCATGTTCACTATGCTTGGAACACTTGTCGGAGGAATTACCCAGCTTGTGAAAGACAAAGACAAAACCGCAGAACCCCATGCTGCTGAAGCGCGAACACAGGCTGCACTATTATCAGAGCCAGAGTTTGTTGATAATAGTAATAACATAACTCCCAATACCAAGATGCAGGATGGAGTTATGAGCAGAAGACAAGAAGCTACTAATAAAAATAAAGAGCGGTAAGTTGCTTCTTACTTAGTGCTCAAAAAATTTGGTATCTGCATTAAATACACCAAATATTTTGCAGCTAATTTCTTTTACTAAGGGCGCTGCCCTCGCGCCGTGCAAGGGCGCACCCTGACGGGTTTTGGCTCCCCCACCGCGCCCTGCGCGGCGGTACCCCCAAAATTCCTGCAAGCAGGAATGCTAACCCTTGCACTCTGCTACCCCGCGTTCGCCACGTGGCAAGGGTTGATGTTGAAGACATCAACCCTAAACCCACTAAGGAGTAGCAAGCATGAATACCACCCTTACCACCCCAGCCACAAGCAACGTATCTATCACTATCCGCCGCAATACCCTAATTCATGGCGATTGCGTTCAGATTATGGCGCATGTCCCTAGCCGCAGCGTGGACTTTATCCTCACCGATCCGCCCTACCTTATCAACTACACATCACGGGACGGGCGCAAAGTTCCTAATGATAACAATGCCGCATGGCTCAAGCCTGCCTTTTGCGGTATGTACCGGATTTTACGGGATAACAGCTTTTGCGTCTCTTTCTACGGTTATAAACACGCGGATAAATTCATAGAAGCTTACCGCAGCGCGGGCTTTCGCATCGCAGGGCATTTCACGTTTCCTAAGCGCTATACCTCTTCTAAAAACTTTGTGCGTAACCAGCATGAATGCGCCCATTTGCTGGTGAAGGGCAAGCCTGCCCTGCCGCATCATACCATTGGAGACGTGATTGAGTGGACGTACAGCGGCAATAAACTGCACCCGACCCAAAAACCCGTTCCTATCCTCCTGCCGCTGATTGAGACGTTTTGCCCCCCGAAAGGACTGGTATTAGACCCTTTCGCAGGTTCCGGCACTACCTTACTTGCGGCGCGTATGATAGGGCGCAGCTACTTAGGCATGGAACTGGACAGCAACTATCATGCTATTGCTACCAAACGGCTGGAAGCGTTTATATAAACCAACTAGTAAAAGAAAGTAACTTTGGTTCAGCGTCTTTGTTCTTCTTCTATAAAAGAGAACAAAGACGCTGAACCAGTAACTACTAAAGCATAAAGTTACTTCACCTTACCAAACCACCGCTTAAAGAAAGGTGTATTAGGCTCAACAAGTGCAGCAGGGGCAGGCAGTAGAGCGGTGAGCCGCATGTTCTGATTATTCAATCTGTCAATTTCCGCGTTCTTATCCTCAATCCGCGCTTCAAGCTGTTTTCTCATATCACTGGCAGCGTCAAGCTGTAGCTCAAGTTCCTTAATTTTTCCTGTCTGGTCTTGGGGCTGGTGGTGTAAGGCGTTGTCAGGTTCAGGGGCTGGCGCAGGGGCAGGAGGATAAACACGAAATAATTCTGCTGGCTCAATCTCATACTGTCCGTGCTCATTTTTCTTGGCAGAAATCTTACCTTTTTTAATCGCTTCTTGCAAAGTAGCTTTGGTGCGTCCTACTTCTTTTGCAGCTTGGTAGAGTGTAAGGCTCATGGGCTGGCTCATGGGGCTGGTTTAAATAAATAAGGAGAAGCAACTATTTATAAAAACATCCCCTATGTCAAGTTTTATAGTATTTGGGCTGGCAGGTGTAAGGCGTTGTCAGGTTTGGGGGCTGGTTTAAGGGGCTGGCTGGGCTGGCGGTTCAAAGCTAGTTACTTTACTCAAACCCTGGCAGTTGCGGCTGATTTTGATTATTTGCAGTGCTACTTTTAAGTTTATACCCCTTGACAAAAGCCAGCCTATCCCCATTGAACATAAACCGGATGTTCACAAAGAACAGCCCAGGGTTTGGACTTCTAAAGAGAAACTGCTTCTCTAAGAGTTCGCGTAAGCCTGAGTAATAGGTAGTCTTTGCAAGCCCTGAAGTTTTGACATCAAGCGGCACAGTATCTTGCTCTTTTCTGTTTCTTAAGTGGTTATAAACCAGTTCAAAGACCGATAAACCCGCTTTCTTAAGCCCTGCCGCCTGCTTCAATCCTGAAAGGTAAAGTTTGACAAATCGTTCTTTATCTACTTCCTCCCATTCATAAGCGATTGCGCCGCCATGACCTAAAATTTCACCTGAACTTGTATCAACTACTAACCCTTTGGTTTCTGTCCCGATTTGAGCGCGTTTCCCCTTCTTTATTTCTGCAACATCAGGAATACTAGGGTTAGAAAGATAAATGGGTATTCCGTGTTTTTCATCTAAAGGCTCTAAAAAGTTCCGCATTTCTACCCCCCATTTCTGGAATTTATTTCCAAATCAATAAAACTTTTTTCCAAATTATTCAAGCTAAAAATGGGAATTTATTTTGCAAATCGCGGAATTTTTTCCGCAAATCGCGGAATTTTTAGAAAAAATAATTGTTATAAAACAATAAGTTAATAATTTTCTCTTCTTATAAATATAAAAAAGGAGAGTTATCCATGCCTGCCAAAGCGCGAACCCGTTAACGCTGGCGGAGGCAGGGGTGGGTAACTCTACACGCTATCAAGAAGCAGCAGCTTGTGAATAATTTACCGCTAACCTGTGGATAAATCGCAATAAAAAAGTGTTCGCTTCGCTCACATAGCATTTTTTATTAAACCGGAGTGCCGCTACTGCGTCACATAGTGTTTTTGATATCAGGTAGGGGGGTTTCATTGCCAACCCCCCTACAACCCCCCGCTAGGATATTTAAAAAAGGTGACTTAAAAAGCAGAATTTATGCACTTTTAAAATGCAATTTTCTATTATAATACTGATAGTAAAAAGTGAATATGCGCCCCTAGCCGGATGTTACCAGCACCCGACCAGGCACGTCTAAACCTCACGTAATCACAGTACGAAAGGAGCAAATCAATCATGCCAGAATTCCAAACCACTATCAATAGCATCACTACCCCTGAGTCTTGGGGTAAACCGCGTTTTAGCTTCGGCGACCTAGTGAAATGGGAATGGATGAACCATGAAAGCCACGGCGTTATTCTTGGATTGTATTACTCCCCAGAAAAGCGCAATAACGAGATAAAAGGGTGGCATTACGTTGTAAAAAACATACGTTCAATCAATACAGTGCTAAATAGCGATTGCTTCATGATTGAAAATGAAGAAATCTTCCAAGAGTCCGACCTTATCCCCGTATCTGCACCTAACCCCGTTAGAGGTATTTACAAAAGGTAATTTTTCTGATTTTATTGACCAGCGGTACAGGCTGGGAAGCCGTTGACTGCAAAGGTGAGGGGCAACCTTTTAAACAAAGGTTGCCTCATTATTTATGAGTACCAAAACCAATACCTTCTATTTAGCCATTAAAAGCCCACACAAGCGTCAAAAGTTTTTTCTGACCATGATAGCAGAAATCTATCAACACGCTTGTAAAGCGAAACTTACCACCAAAGCGTTGATGTTTCTAGTGCAATTAGAAATGCCTCCAATATCACCACGTGTCATTCTCATAATGTGCTGTCAGGGTGTAAAGCAGTCAAAGGATAAATCTTTTGATTGGAGGCTTTTTACACGTGCGTTGCCAGCCTAGCATATTTTTCTGTGAAAAGTCAAGCGGTTGCCCGTCAATTTCACCTATCTTGCTCTTGACGTGCAAACAAGAGTGCAACTCACGTAACTTGCAGGCGCAGTTCACGCGCGGTGCATGTTAAACGTGAATGAAACTGCATTCACGTTGCACTTCCTACAGATTACCCTGTAGCATAAGTCTTTATTTCCTCTTTTTGATTGTGTACTACATTATCAAACTATTTTTAAGCTTACCTGGTAGCCGCTTTAGATTTTGTTTATCATATTCAAAAGCTAATTATTTACTTATCTATGATTACGTTAATCAAAATCATAAATGGAAATATAGGAAGGTGTTTAGCTACTATTTCCCCTTTTCTTCGTTCTCCTGTTCTAAAACCCATGCTTCTATAATTTCTGCTACTACGTCGCCCATTGTGCGATTTTTCTTAGCGCACAGTATCTTAAAGCGCATATGCAGCGACTCTGGAAGGTCGCCCTTAATGACTTTGATTTTTTCACCCGTCATAAAAATACATTAAATAACAATGTTTTATTTTACTGAAATTCTTCCTTAAGTACAGAAGACTATGCCTATTTATTTCTTGAATAAAGTAATTAAATAATTAAATAATTAAATAATAAATGATATAGTGAAAGATAGTGAAGCGAGAGTGCAACCTGCAACATGAAACCGCTTAATATTCAATCTTTAGGGGAATTAACGACCAAGCAGGAACTGGCTGTCTTGTATGGCATTTCCCGCCGTTCCATTCTCAATTACGACGAGGTGGCGCTTGACACTTTACCGGAGTATGAGGAGGACTATCCGAAAGCGAATAATAAGTCAATAACTCGCTATCCCTTAACCCGGTTCCAATGCTGGATTTTGGGGAAGATTGGCTGGAATTTACGATTATTTTCCAAGAAGGAACTCACTTACTTTTTGACTCAAGACTACGAATTTTCTTTGAAATTCAGCAAGGAGGAATTTGAAACAATTTTCTACACGCCGCCAGCCCAGCAGCAAATAGCAACGCTTGTAAAAACTAGACAACGTAAGCGATGAACATTAAAACCTTTGCGAAATCCCGAAAACTTACTCTAAAGCAAGTAAACGAACTATGCAACGTGGTGCTGGAAGAAACCCCAGCCGATCTAACCCAAGACCATATCTCAAAGCTGGACGCGGCGCTTGCCGCTGCTGCTGAAAAAGTCGCAGCACTGCCACCAGGCGAGGAGGAGGAATCAGAGAAACCGCCCGAAAATGAAGCAGTATTAACAACAGAGGAGCCGGAAGCAGAGCAAGAACTAACCGCGCCCCAAGGTAACGGTATGGTGGTAGCTGCTGCGGATGAAGAACTGACCGAAACCGCCCAAGTCATAGAAATCTTAGGGGAAGACCTGCTACGGCGTAACGTGGCCATCTTCCTCACGCATCACATCAAAAGCTTGCAGCGCCTCACGCAGACCCATAGCGATATTCTCCACAAGTTTGAACAGGACATTTACGCGCAGACCGGGGAAACATTAGCGCGTATGACCCGCAACACGGAAGAGGCTTTTAATGTCGTCGAGCGTATCGCCAAGCCACAAACCACAGAAGACGAACAGCGTTACCAAGAGTATTTAAGCCTGGTAAGCGATTTCCTCTCCACTCCGGTCACCAATCCTAAGCAGCGCTAACTTTCTATGGCAACCAACAAGAAAGACCTGGCTAGCCGTGTTAATCAAACCCTGACCAACCAAGGGAAAGCGACTTTTGTAAACGCCCCAGCTTTTGACCTGTCCCCCCTCATACGCATGGCAAGCGAGTTAAAAGCCGATTACAGCTATGTCCTACGGGAAGACGGGAAAACGTACCGCATCACTCTAACAAGGGAGTAAGAAACATGGATATTAGAGAGTCAATCGTGCCCTATGCGGCAAAAACAAACATCGTTCCCAGTAGAGCGAATAACGACAAAAGAAATGCTCAAACCCAAAACGTAGAATTCACTAGAAAATTCAAGGCAGGCACGGCGATACAGGCAAGCGCCAGGGCGATGATACCTGCAGGTGTAGCCGCGAAACTTACTCATATTTCAAATATGTATGCCTTTCCTATAGATGTAGGAAATATGAGTTTGGAAGAAGCCACGCCGGAAAATCTAAAAGCGCTGCGTAAAGTAGCGGACATGGTGAGCAACAACAGCAAGCTCTTGCCGGAGTTCATGAAGCTGGTAAGTCAAGTTTTAAACGCCGACCTTAAGCTGGCAGACTTCCATAAAAATGTAACCAAAGCGGCGCTGAAACATCAGGAAAAGCTAGACCAGGAAACCGCCGAAATCTTTCTTGCAATGGCGCGGTACGGCGCGAAAGCAACCAAGCTGGAGCACCGCACCAACGTTAGAAACGAGTTAGTAGAACGCCGCACCGCCGCCTATGAGGAGCACTACGAAACTTCCGTTTACGGCAATGAAGCGCGGATTATTGACGTGGAATATCAGGTCGCGGCGTCCAATAATAAACTGATGGCCGAGTCCAAAACTAAGCGGATTAATTACAAAAAAGACCGTAAAGAAAAACTGCAGGCGTTCATTGACTCCGCCTACAGTGTCTAATCCTTATCTGGCATTGATATAGCATCAATGCCACACCATTCATGCTAAGACACCTGAAGAATATTAATGAACTATGCCTTTACGCGGGGCTTTCCTGCCTGGTAGCTTTTATCACCCGCTTAAATCCCGTGTTCTTTTTCCCCATCCTCATGCTGCGGCTATCCATTGTTGGCTACTGCCTGTACATCATCTCTTACGCAGAGGGCAACAGAACAACCGCGCGTATCATTAGCGCTGCCGTGCTCATAGGGTGGATAGGCGGATACTGGGATCTCATAGAGGTTTATTGGCGCTGGAACAGCGAAGAGATTATCAAAAGCATCATGCTGATACTGGCAATCCCCATTATCCTGTTTGCTCTTTACCTGCAATGGACACATGGAAAAAACGCAACCCGTCGCTAAGCAGAAAGGATTATTTATTGGCTTAAGCTTCTTGTCTATAGGTTGCCTGTTCGCTTCGTTCAGCTATCCCTTGCAGAATGTGGAAGTGTGGAAGCAACGCGAGCTAAACCAGTTCCAGCAGCCCTATGACAAAGTGTTTATCTTAACGGACTCCGACCTGCAAGCCCCTTACGGGCTGAATAAGGACAAAGCATTTAAAGTTTCGCAGATTTACCGCGATTATAAATTCCAGAAAATCCTTGTGCTGCTATGTGGCCTGCTTGCTGGTGGTATGGCAATGCTTTTAGGAGAAGATGCAGTCCAGGGCGACGAGATTGACGTAGAAGTTAAGACCATTGACCAGAAAGCAAACAAGGAATTTTTGTTAACGCAAGTCAAGCATAAATGGGCGATGCTTTCGGAAGCGCAGAAGCAGTTATTTAGAGAAGAAATCCGCGCCCTAGCGGAACTGGCCGGAGGGGATGACACCGCCGACATGACGGAAATTAACGTTTCCGATAAGTTTATCCAGGCGAGCTACCTCATGCAGGACGGCGAGCCGATAGACACCGTAGTATCCAAAACCTGGGGAGTGAAGGAAGGAACTAAAGAGCATGACTACATTAAAGCGCAATTTGAAAAATGGCTCAATGAATGAGGAGCCGCAACTATTAAACTACCAGCGACCTTTCCGGCTGTTTGAGCGTGAGGCAAATTTCTTTCGCGAGTGCGCCATCAGGGAATATGACTATTACCGTCAGCATATAGGGTTTAAGGACGGAAAAGAAGCGTTTGACCGCGCCATAAGGTTTGAGGCTGTGGCGAATATTCTTGACCCCATGCCCTACGGTAGAGCGTGGTTAAAGCGGGTTTGGGATTACTGGCAAGAGCGCCAACCCCAACACGCTAAAAAGCAGCGTAAAACAAGGCGCACAGCGAGGAGAACACCATGAAAACATCCCCAGTTTATGATGCGGCCAGACTTTCCAAAACCTTTCTCTATCAAATTGACGGCTGTTTTTACCGCTTTAAAGGCATCAATACCAACGCGAAAGCACCGCGCTATGAATTTGAGCCTTTAAATGGACAGCGCAGACATACGGGTTTAATCCTCAATTCAAGCAAGCTAGCCAGCGTCTATGTCATAGAAGACATGATCGTAAGCGGACACGACACCGTGACGGAAAACCACACACAATTATCGCTGTTTTAACCATGATACGCTGTTTACTTTTTTACCTTTCTATTGCTATTGGCTACCGAACCGAGCGAGTTGTGAACATCGTTTGGAGATTGGAACCAGGCGAGAAAGAAGGATACGCAACTAACACGGTTATACGGGTTTTTGACTACTGGCATGAATGCCTATTGATGGAGAAATCCTGCGCCATCCAGACAGTAGCAGTAATCGCCTCCCCTCTAACCTGCCCCTTAGACAGATTGAGCCATGAGCACGGTTGCTACAGTGCGCAATAGTAAAAACCTTTGACCCGCCTGGAAAAAACCTGTACCTTTCTTGGGTTTTTTCACAAGCGTAAAATGCTACAAACGTCCCTTGTGTATGACAGCACCGCGCTTTCGCGCCGCGCTGTCTATGAAATTTACGGGTTTTTCTACCGCTATAAAGGCAGCGACCCTTTCGCCTCAATCAGAGCACCGCGCTATAGTTTTGAGCCTTTAGCAGGACAAAGAAGACACGCCGAACTAGTGTTAAATCACAGAAAATTAACGAGCTGCGTTTATCAAGTGCAAGGGCTGAATATCAAGCCTAGCGACATGATTACGGGTGATTATATACAGTTATCCCTTTTTTAAAACCATGACAGAACCTATCAACTACGACAAGGTGGAAAATCTCCACATAGGCGATAATTACACCATTAAGGAAAGTTCTAAAGAGGGTGAACCCGCCAAGTATGCAGTGAAATACATCATTAACATACAAGCGCCCTCTGAAACTAAAACACCATCTGCAAGCGAGACATACAGCCCCGAAGAAAAAGCCGAGTATGACAATTACATGGCGAGATTAAGGGCGAATGAGCCTAAATCGCACAAAGCGAAATGGTGGTAATTGGCAATTAAAAGCAATGGCAGATGCTCTTTTTAAAAAGAGCATCTGCCTTACCACCGGAGTCTTAGATGACTTATTTTGTCTTTATCATTATAGCTTAAAAAATGGAATATTAAGCACCATTTAAAGCATTATATAGCATCTAAAAAGTAAATAAATATTTACAAGCTTTTATCTTTAGTATAGGTTTCTTCACGTTTTGTGCGGGTTTACTCACGCTTTTTTCAATCAGCGAACCTCCCGCTTTACGAGAAAAATCTCTAAAGGTTATATGTCTAATACATTCAGCTTGTCCAATTTCAAGAAAACCGTCATAGAGCACAAATTACCACGCTTTCAGCAACCCGTTGAATGTCCGGTATGTAAAAAGATAATGGTGGTTTTTTCATTGATAAAACTGAAAAACGGAAGCTTTGACATTATAAAGGGATATAGCCCTGAAAGCATGTACACTAGAGCATCCTATCAAGAATGCTACTATCAAATGCAGGCAATGACTTTAATATCCCTCTTAGATTAATTAAAGGGGAGTATTAACCAACCGCGAGGGGCTTTCCTGCCCCTCCGAACTCCCCTTTACCAAGTGAGGGAGCGCGCGCGCCACGTCTATTCTAAATAGCACGTTGACCCGTGCCCTCACTCCCTCACTTGTACATTTATCTATTAAAAAAATCCTCAAAAAAATTGGAGTTTTTTGTTTAAAAAGCTACTTATATTTTATTCAATATGTTATTGTAAGTTAAGTAAAAATTCAGTGCATTCTACCCATGTTTTAAAGTTCATCATTCTTGTTTTCAAGAGGACAGAAAAATGGGTTATTTTCAATTAACAGCGGTAGATAACAAGCTTCGTGACATAGATAATTCTTCAAATTCACTGGGTATATGGGGAAAATATATAAAGCATCATTATTTGGTAGATATTACCGCCCATGAACTTCGCCAGATGCTAGATTTGGATGAGGATTATTCCTTTGAAGATTGTAAAGATGTTGAGGTGGAAGAAGTTCCCTATCACGTAGTAGCAGCGCTAGCAGAACGTTTTGGTTTTGAGGATGAGTCACGCTTATATGACTATCAATTGTGTCATTGTGATAAGGGTGAACCAAAAGGTATAAACCAGCAATCGCGGGACGAAAAAATTAATGAGTATTTATCTAAAGCAAACCGATTATTAAGGCAAGGACATAAGACGGATTGCTTCGCCCTTTATGAAAAGTTGCTAGTGAAGTATCCCAAAAACTTTGAAATTCCTTACAGATATGGCGATCTTTACGAATATTGTGCCTTAGGTGATCGATCAGGTTTTAACGAGAATAAAGCATTCGCCCTGTTTGAACGCGCCTTATCTGTGGCTAAAAAGGATGATAAGAAAAAAGTTGAACAACGATTAAATCATTACTACATTATGAACAACATAGCTCTCTAACCCTAGCCCATCACTATAACCGTCGCTTTTATCAGGGGCAGCAAAGCCCCTTAATTTTTACTTGTGAGAGCCTTTATTCGGCATACAAGATATCTCGCAAGTGTTTAACAACTGGCGGGATAGTGATTTACACGGATTGCTTATTATTTAATCACTGTTCGTAAATTAGCTTGCTTTTCTCCACGTTCAACACAGTTAAGTCACTGAAATAGTAATACAGATCACTCGGAATAAGCTGCCGTAGAGGTGCGCCGTGCGCTTGCTACGCTTCCGGTAAATAACGTAGCTACCTTGTCATTGCAAGCGAAACGAAGTGGACTGAAGCAATCTCCCCTAACCACAAATTATTACAACAGAACGCAACTTGGTATGAGTATAAAAATTGCGTAAAACTATAAACCCGTTTACATCCATCCAAATCACCCCACAGCACCCCAATCCAGTCCTAGCCAAAATAATTACCAGCAAGTCTTCCGGAAACACACCCATACTGAATGAATACCAAATGTGTAAATAAACAACTTTTTCTGAAAGGAAAAGATACACATGGCTAAAGTTACAATTGCAGACTTAAATGATGAACTTGTTGAACTAACCGATGAAGAAATGCAAGGGGTTAATGGTGGAAATCTATCATACTTGGTTACTGCATTTAAAGTTGGGTATGCAATCGGTACTGCTTTAAATAACGAATTCCATTTAAGCGACAAAATTGTAGACGCTATATCATAGACATTTCAGTACTGGTTTCTAATCTGCCGTAGAGGGACTTTATGAATCTGGGAATCTGGTTTTTGGGATAAAGGCATACGGCACGCCTCCCATCCGCCCAGCTTAAGTCCCTCACCTGCTCCCCATCCTATAAAACAATATTTATAGAATTCGTATTACGAAATCAGAAGCGACTGTATAGCCAGAGAATAACCTTGCTTATCCTTTCAAAATACGTTAGCATCAGATTTGCATCAAATTTAGTGCAGGGCGTGTTATGGATATTAGCCGTGATATTGATTCTCTCTCTAACTTCAAGCGTAATACGCCGAAGTTCATTGAGCAAATGAAAGAAACAAAGGAACCTGTAATCTTAACCATTAATGGAAAGGCAGAGGTGGTGATACAGGATGCACAAGCTTATCAAACCCTTCTTGATCGGCTTGATTATCTTGAGACGGTTCAGACGATAGAGCGAGGTTTACAGGACGTAAAAGACGGTAAAACCATCTCTTTAGGAGATTTTGAAACCATGATGCGGAACAAACATGGCATTTCAGGTTGAACTCTCCGCACAAGCCACCCAGGATATTGAAGAACACTATGTATGGATACAGGAACGCAGCCCTGCCGCCGCTGAAAAATGGTTTAACGGCATTATGATTGCAATTGATACCCTCAAGGATTTCCCAGAGCGTTGTTCAAAAATACCGGAACAGGACAGCTTTACCCAAGAAGTGCGGCATTTTATCTATCAGAAACACCGTATTATCTTCACAGTCCAAAATAGCATAGTGTATATCCTGGCAGTGCGTCATACTGCTAGAAAGCCTTTGGAAAATGAGGACTTGGAAGAGGTTTTAGAAAATTAAGTAAACCTAAGTGCTAAAAATAACAATGAGCGACTAAGATAGCCAGCTTGTATTAATGGGTAGACACGTCCTCAAACACCCCCTATAACGTAACGCCCTGTGTTACGTTTCAGAAACCTCCTAATGCCCCGTTCCAAAATATACCGCAGCAATGCTGAAAAGCAACGGGCTTACCGCCGGAGGAAGAAAGGCGTAGCGGTTATCCTGCGCAGCACGAAAGAGGAATGGGAAACCCCACAAGAGATATTTGACCCGCTCAATGAGGAATTTAACTTTGAATTAGATCTGGCCGCGCTACCTCACAATGCTAAATGCAGCGCGTTCTATACTCCGGTGATAGATGCTCTAAAGCAGGAATGGCAAGGCGTGTGCTGGCTTAACCCGCCTTACGGCTCGCAACTGCGCCATTGGATAAAGAAAGCTTATGAGAGCGCAAACAAGGGCGCAACGATTGTGTGTTTGTTGCCAGCGCGTAGTTGCACAACCTGGTGGCATGACTATGTTTTACCGTATGCTGAAATCCGCTACCTGCGTGGACGTCTAAAATTTAGCGGCGCGACCAACAGCGCTACTTTCCCCTCCGCTATTGTCATTTTCCGGCCTGCATCGACGGTTTAACGTGCTTACATGTTTTAGTTTCATTTTTTGCTTATTCTGCATAGCTTAGAGATTTGGCTAGTACAATTGTCTTATATATCTATCTACCTTTAGAGAGATTTTACAAATAAAACAGTAAAAATACTGATTTTTGCATTCTTATGATTGACAATGCAACGCTCTTTAGTGGGAGAATACCGGAATAGATAACGATACCAATTCTTTGCATCTATCTGGAGAGCAGCATGTCTAAAAATTTTTTATTACGGCAGTTTCTAAAAGTTGGTGGTAGTTTTCTTGCAAGTGCATCCATAGCAATAGGAGCTTTGTGTCCTATTGTCCTAAATTCTTCAAAGGCTTTGGCTGATTCGTTTCAATTAGGGATTCCTACCGAAGCAGTTAATGCGCTTCAAAGCTTAGATAGTCAAAAGATAAATCCTAAGGCTATTGCATTCGCTCCTAATGGAGGGTGGGTAATCCTCTATGGCAATAATAATTATAATGCGAAAAATATTCCACAAAAAGCCGTTGATACACTTAAGATGTTACATGACCAAGACTCAAGAAATGTTATTAACAGTATTACGTTCACACCGGCTGGAGAATGGGTAATTGTTTATAACAATAACGGTTTATATCCCAGTGACAATTTTCCACAAGTGATTTACGATCAACTTCTGACTTTACATAATAAAAAATCAACTATCCAAACTATTGCGTTTGCTCCTGATGGAGCGTGGGTAATTGTATACGACAAAAATGGTTTTACTCCCAGTATTAATTTTCCAAAAGAGGCTAATGATAAACTTCTAGCTTTAAATAAACAAGCAGCAACAATTCAAACTGTAATTAATACTGTTGCGTTCAGCCCTAATGGAGGTTTTGCAATTATATATAATACGACTCAATACTATCTAAGTCAGAATAATATTCCACCAAATCTTAGTAATGCAATTGAGCAATACCATAAAACCCCTTATAGCTTAGTAAATATAGCTTTTACCCCTACTAATGGTTGTGCGTTACTTTACCAAAATGTAGGTTTAGGTTTGACCAACCTAAATACTCCAGAGTTATTAGGACCACCAGTCTTTACAGGTATAATAAACAATATACACTTTTAAGCGCAATACGGTTCAGCTAAGGCTTTTTCTCTCTCCCTGTACCCCCTGCATTCTCTGTTGCCGCTGCCTGCCTCAACAAATAAATTCCCTTAACTCAACCGTATGGCCTGATAACGTAACGCCATGTGTTACGATTCAAAATGCCTTCATGTCCCGTTTCAGGATATGCCGCAGCAATGCCTAAAAGTGTTGCCATCATCAAAATAAAACCTCCTTTTTGCTTATTCACACTGTCTCTTAATTTATAAATTAGGAGACATTGAAATTAAAAGCGTATAGACTGTCTCTTAAATCGTAAATCAGTAATTAGGAGACAGTTTTGTCTCCTAATCAACTTAGGAGACAAAATGCGCCTCTTCGGCTATGCCCGTGTTTCAACCAGCCAGCAATCCTTAGAATTGCAGGTAAAGAAATTGCAGGAAGCTAATGTAAATCCGTCACGAATATTTACGGATAAAGCAACTGGAAGCACCACCGACCGGCCAGGGCTGAAGCTACTGCAAATGAAAGTGGAAGAGGGCGATATTATCCTGGTGACCAAGCTGGACAGGTTAGGGCGCGACACCGCAGACATGATCCAGCTTATTAAAGAATTTGACGCAATAGGGGTATATGTAAGGTTTCTGGATGACCATCTTAGTACCGAAGGGGAAATGGGGAAAATGGTGGTTACTATTCTTGCTGCAGTCGCAGACGCAGAACGTAAGCGGATATTAGAGCGCACGAGCGAAGGCAGGATAGAAGCCAAAGCCAAGGGCGTAAAATTCGGTTGTAAGCGCTCCGTTGACCGCAAAAAACTATTGCAGTTAAAAGCTGAAAATTTGGGTGCTAGCGCGATTGCCAAAAAGTTAGGCATTGGCAGGGCAACCGTTTATAAAATCCTGAAAGAAGAGAATAACCATGAGTAGCGTAACCCTTTATCGTATAGACCCAGTAAAGAACATGCAGCGCTATTACCGCCTGGATATCCAGCCCGACCTATTCGGAAATCAATGCTTAACCCGTGAATGGGGAAGGATAGGCCGTGCCGGCCAGATGCGCACGACTTTTTACCAAAGCATGGAAGAAGCAGAGCAAGCTTTTATAAAGCAACGCACGGCTAAGGAGCGCAAGGGATATACGATGAAGACTTTAGAAATTTACAGAACAAGAACCATTTATGAGAATGGCAAACCCCTATAGTTGTGTAAGCCAATGACCTTCATGCGGACATTCTCAAAAACGGTCGTTTGTGAGAATGTTTAAACAGTCACGTACCCCGATTTGAGCTAGCGGATAAAACTAAACGATTACCGGAATCGATTATAGAGTTAAATCCCCGACTAATTCTTGTTTGACTACACTTGTTCATGATCCCTAGTCGAAGTTCATTTAAAAATCCGGAAAATTTAATGTGAGGTTGTATACTATTTCCATAACTACTAAATCTAAATGCAAGCAGATGGTAGAACCTCTGACGTCAGCAGTAATTGTCTCATTATTTTTCTCGGAGGCAATCAAAGAAGGTGGAAAAACTTTAACTAAAGGCGTTACTGATACATTTGCTCAATTAGTAAATACCATTCGTGAAAAGTTTAAGACAGAAGGAATGGAAGGATTGCTGAAACGAGCAGAAAATGAACCTACAGAAAGGAATAAAGAAAAGCTACAAGATGAACTGCAAACCCAGATGGATGCAGATAAAGCATTCACTCAAAAATTGAAGGAATTAGTCCAGCAGTTACAAGCACAAGATGAAAGGATACGTCAAGTAGTTTTGAGCGAGATTGAACTAAGTGGCGATTTAAAAGCCAAAGACATCAGCCAAAAAGCCATGCGCGATGGTTCAGTTGAGCAAGAAATGCTAAAAGGGGTCAAAGCTGCAAATATTGATTTGGGCAATTTAAACCAAGAAGCTTAAAAGCATGACTAACGATCCAAATTTTCAAGTTGGACAAAGAATTTTAGAGAATGTTCGGGCTGGTCGTGACATCATAATAGGAAAAATTATTCAAATTTTTATCCATTGGAATAATACTCCTAAACCAACAGGTTTTCCACAAAATATTCCTACTAGCAGTACAGATGAGTTTGTAGGACGAGATCAGGAATTAGAACGCCTCCACCAACAATTACAACGCAATCATAGTGAAGTTATTGCTGCCGTTGTGGAAGGCATGGGAGGAGTTGGAAAAACTGAATTAGCAATTCAATATTCACTGTTAAATCTGAAGTCAGGTACTTACCCTGGTGGCATCTGCTGGCTACGAGCAAGAAAAGAAGATATGGGTTGGCAAATCGTTCAATTTGCTCAAACAGATTTAGGTTTGCAACCTCCAAATGATTTGGAGTTACCAGAACGGGTACGCTGGTGTTGGCAACATTGGCATAAGGGGAATACCCTTCTGGTTATGGATGATGTGAAGAATTATAGTGATATAGAACCCTACCTACCACCACAATTATCCCAATTTAAAGTACTAATTACAACCAGATTAAAACTTAATTTAGCCAGTTCTTTATTTTTATCAGTTTTACATGAATCAGATGCGCTCAAATTACTAGCTCAGTTGATTGGAAAAGAAAAGAAAAACCAGAAGTCAGCACAAGCCCAAGAACTGTGTCAACGGTTAGGATACTTGCCCCTAGCCTTGCAATTAGTAGGACGACGTGTGAAGAAGGATAGAATATCTTTGACAACAATGCTGCAACTGTTGGAGGAAAAAGGGCTAGGTCATCCTTCTTTAGAAGTGGATGAAAATGACCCCACTTGGACTTTAAATATCAAACAAGGAGTAGCGGCAGCCTTTGAGATGAGTTGGCAAGAACTAAGTGATCAAGCCCAACAGTTAGGTTGTCTGCTAAGCTTATTTGCTTTGGCTCCGATTCCTTGGGATCTGGTAGAAAAGGTTATGAATGAGCAAAGCTCGGAAGCATTAAAAAATGCCAGAGTTAAATTAGAAAATTTGTATTTGTTTGTAGGCGAAGATGATTGTCAGTTACATCAACTAATTCGAGAGTTTCTTAGAAACAAGCAAAATAACTTAGCGTCTGCCCACGTTCAAAAGTCTATTTTCTGTCAAGCAATGGTAGAAATGGCCAAGAAAATACGTGATACATCTACTTTTCAAGAAAACACTGAATTTACTTCTTCCATCCCACACCTTATTGAAGCCGCGACTGTTTACAGAAGGTGGTTGCGTGACGAAGATTTTATTGCTCCTTTTATGGGTTTAGCGTATTTTTACAAAAGTCAAATCGCCTATAATGAGGCAATATCCTGGTGTGAAGAATGTTTAAATGCAACTAGAGAGCGTTTTGGGGAAGATCATCTTAATGTTGCTACTAGTCTTCATAATTTAGCGTATCTCTACGAATCTCAGGGAAGATATGTTGAGGCTGAATCCCACTTATTAGAAGCGCTCGATATAAGAAACTGTCAGTTAGGCGAGAATCATCCCGATGTGGCTCAAAGTCTCAATACTCTGGGTGCTATTCACTATTCTCAGGGAAGATATGTTGAAGCTGAATCCTTTTGGCGGAGATCTCTCTATATAAGAAGGCGCAAGTGGGGCGAGAATCATCCCGATGTAGCTCAAAGTCTCAATAATCTGGCACTTGTTTATATTTCTCTAGGATGGTATGATGAAGCTGAAGATTGCTATCAAAGAGCGCTCAGATTAAGACAGTCGTTGCAAGGTGAGAATCGTCTCTGTGTAGCTGCCAGCCTTAATACCTTAGCACAAGTTTACCATTTTCAAAAACGGTATCCTGAGGCTGAAAATTTTTTTAATCAATCTCTCCAGCTACTTAAAGAAGTTTTAAGTGATAAGCATCCTGAGGTAGCTTTGGTACTAAATAACTTAGCACTTTTGTACTGTTCTCAGAAACGCTATAAGAAGGCTGGATTGCTGTACAAACAAGCCATACAAATACAGGAAGATAAGTTGGGCAATGAACATCCTCATCTAGCTATTAGCTTTTATAATCTAGCATCGGTTTACATTGCCCAAAGGCACTATTTTAAGGCTAAATATCTTTTAGAGAAATCCTTAAAGATTAGACAAAACATATTAAGCAATAATCATCCTGATCTTGCTGCTAATCGAAAAGAGTTAGCAGAATTGGACTATCTTAAAAACTGTCTCTTTCCATCTTTGTTTTTCGGTCTAAAAACTTCGCTCTTCCATCTTCTTGGTTATCATTATTATTGATTGTTTTAATTAGCTGAGTCTTATCCCGTTCAATTGGCGTTATGTTTTGGAATGAGTTCATTATGCTGTTGAATTGGCAAAGAATCAGCTTGTTTTTTATACTCAATAGAGTCGGAATCCCCAGAAGTTATTTTGCTTTAGTCCTAAAGTCATATTGCTCAATATTAAATTCATGATGTTGCTGAGTCTTATCCCATTCAGTTGGCGTTTTAACATCAGGTTCAACCTTAACAGTTTGTAGTTGTTTCAAAAACTTTTGCCATGAGCTAATGTTGTGAGTTTTAACATATCGGAAAAATGCGGCATAACGCATCGTTCTATTTGCGGCCTCATAAACGGTAGGATTAAATTTATAGAGAGAGTTAAACTTAGCTTTCATATTCTCAGTCAGAGTAGAGACTTCAAAAACTTTTGGTTGTAAATTATTAGCTTTTTGAACGATTTCATTGCGTTTTGAAACGAGTGCATTATGTTTTTGAACAATTTCATTACGCTGTGGAGTTGTTGGCAAAGAATCAGCTTGTTTT
>JAHHGV010000071.1 GCA_019359695.1 Brasilonema angustatum HA4187-MV1 | reverse complement strand
AATTAAAGTGCCAATTAAATTTACTACAAAAAGGGGAAGGAGAAGCAGCCATCGGCTGCTTCTCCTTCCTGACTCCAAATGATTATCATTCTTGCTTTGGGTGATTTTATTGCTTGGAAGTCCCTAATTGCTCAAGAGCAAATCTATATTGATTTAAATACTACATCACTTGCTGAACCAGAAAGATGTCTTATCTTCCGTGACGAACAAACTGCTAGTGCTTACAGATTAATGGTTGAACAACCAAGTGTAAGTCTTGCGGCTATCTCTGCTGTAATCAATGTTGTTACTGGCACGACTGTTAGTTGGGACGGCAAAGGTTTAAATATCATCCATGTTGGCGAAACAGAGGTTACACTTGGCGCAGAAAATAATCAGTTAATTGAACTCAAAAAAGCTATATTTGAGAATCTGGTTCGCCAAGGAAAAATCACTAGTCTCCAAACACCAGAAAAAACAGCTATTAGCACAGAATCTTGGCAGCGATTTTATCAAGCTAGTCCTGAAGACCAAGCAGAAGCTCTTGAACGCTACAAAACTATCGAACCTTACTTAAACGGACATCCCCCAGAAAACGAAACAATACCAGCCCGTACCATTCGTCACTGGAAAGCTAAATATCTAACTGCACTTCAAAAATACGGTTGTGGCTACATTGGGCTTTTGTCTCATCGCAGTGCCAAAGGTAATCGTCAGCGTAAGCTACCCGAAGACACCTTAGCAATTATGGAGAAATTTATTTTAGAAGATTATGAAACTCTTAAACAAAAAAGAATGTGGGAGGTTTACGGGGCTTTAGTTCGAGCTTGCGAACAATCTGGTGTAATTGCTCCGAGTTACAAAGCATTTACTCAAGAAGTAAAACGCCGTGCTGGTTACGAGCAGACTAAAAAACGCCAAGGTCGTCGTGCCGCTTATCAGCATGAATCCTTCTATTGGGAGCTTACTACAACTACCCCAAGACACGGCGATCGCCCCTTTGAAATTGGACATATAGATCATACTCAGTTAGATGTAGAGCTAGTTTGTTCTCGTACAGGTCGCAATCTTGGCAGACCTTGGGCAACATTTCTCGTAGATGCTTATTCACGGCGATTGCTAGCAGTTTACCTAACGTTCGACTCACCCTCATATCGTTCTTGCTTAATGGTGCTAAGAATTTGTGTCAAGGGTCATGGTAGGCTTCCCCAAATCGTAGTCGTAGATAACGGTACAGAGTTTCACAGCGTTTACTTTGAGACACTACTAGCTACTTTTGAATGTACAAAAAAGCAAAGGCCCCCAGCCAAAGCTCGTTTTGGTTCGGTTTGCGAACGCTTATTTGGAACTTCCAATACTCAATTTGTCCATAACTTACTCGGTAATACACAAATAACTCGTAACGTCCGCCAAGTTACCAAGTCAGTTAACCCTAAAAATCAAGCTGTATGGACACTTGGTTTACTTTATGAATATCTTTGTGCTTGGGCTTACGAAGTTTACGATACAGACGAACATCCGGCACTTTTCCAAAGTCCGAGGGATGCGTTTGCTGCGGGTATGGCGATTGGTGGCAGTCGGGTTCACCGCATGATTCCTTACGATGAAAACTTTCAGATTCTTACCCTACCTACAACCTCAGAGGGAAAAGCAAAAGTTCAAGCTGGACGCGGCGTAAAAATTAACTCAATCTACTACTGGTCTAATAGTTTCCGCGACCCCCAAATTGAAAATACCTCTGTTCAAATAAGATATGACCCGTTTAATATTGGTATCGCTTACGCCTTTGTTCGAGGACACTGGGTAGAGTGTATTTCTCAATATTATGCAGAACTTCAAGGTCGCTCAGAAAAAGAATTGAAGTTAGCTAGTGCTGAGTTACGCAAACGCTCCTCAAATCATGCACAACAATCTAAAGTTTCGGCTAAGAATTTAGCAGAATTTTTAGCATCGGTAGAAGCTCAAGAAGCTCTATTAGAACAGCGTTCTTATGATGCAGAAGTTAAGGAAGTCTTTAGGGTAATCGAGGGCGGAAAAGCTACAACAAGCCGCGACGAACAACCAAAGGTTATTCAAGTTCCTTTTGGCAATACCGATTCTCAAGCGGATGAAGATGAAGCAATTGTCTTAGAAACACTTGTAGTTTATGAGGAGTTTTAATTATGACAAGACTTAATGGATTTCCTCTTGAACTCCTCAAACTACCTGCTCCAGAAAGGCTTGCCTACTTTGAGAATTACACCGTAGCGCATCCTCGACTTAAAGAAGTCTATGAAATTCTCATGCGAACAATTGCCGAACCCGCAGGGGCATCATTTATCTTTGTTTACGGTGCTAGTGGTGTTGGTAAAACAACTTTGCGACTCCGCGTTGAGCAGAAATTAATAGAACTAGCATTACCTAAACTGGAAAGCGATCGCGGTCGTGTTCCTGTTGTTGGTGTTGAAGCTGTAGCCCCAGAATCAAGAAACTTCAACTGGAAGGATTACTACACACGCGCCTTAATCGCCTTAGAAGAACCCTTAATCGATCACAAGTTTGATTACAGTGTGCGTGGTATCTATCGCGATAATTTCGGAAAAATTAATATTGAGTCGAAAGTAGTTGCACCTGCTCTACGCAGAGCTTTAGAAAATGCTCTCATCCACCGTCATCCAGACGTATTTTTTGTAGATGAAGCACAACATTTTGGCAAGATGGCAAGCGGATACAAGCTACAAGATCAATTAGACTGCCTCAAATCTGTGGCAAATATGACAGGCATTTTGCACTGTCTATTAGGAACATACGAACTACTTACATTCCGTAATTTGAGCGGTCAACTCTCACGTCGTAGTGTCGATATTCATTTTCGCCGTTATTGTGCTGACAATCCAGAGGATGTACAAGCTTTCAAAAGTGTATTATTAACTTTCCAGCAGCAGATGCCACTTGCAGAAACTCCAGATTTAGTTAGTCATTGGGAATATTTTTATGAACGGACTTTAGGATGTGTTGGCATACTAAAAAATTGGTTAACACGCGCTCTTAAAGATGCTCTCGATAGAGAAGCAGCAACCGTTATACTCAAAGACTTACAAAAACGCGCTTGGTCGGTTGCTCAATGCCAGAGGATGTTCAAAGAAATTCAAGAAGGCGAACGACAATTATCTGAAACGGAAACAGACGTACAAAACTTACGCTCTGCTCTAGGACTTGGAGCAAAGACAATTGCACAGCCAGAAGAAACCCCAAAAACTACTCGTCCGCCAGGAAAAGTTGGCAAACGCAACCCCAAAAGAGATCCTATTGGAGTGCAACAAGATGTTAGCTAATGGATTAGTAACATACGAATGTTGGGATTTAAAAAAGCTTTCTATTCCATCTCGCAGTCGGTTGTATCGGTTAGATCCTATTGGTATTGGCACTCCATTAGTGGAAAGCTTAACTGGTTATATATCTCGACTAGCAGAAGCTCATTGTGTTAATCCAGGGGTTTTAATGGAGAAGGAACTCGCAACGCTTGTTAACAAAGAGTATGGAGGTGCCAATTTACACAGAATATATAATTACACTACCGCACTCAACGGTAGCGGTGTCATGGCAATGGACTTAGTTCAAGCTCTACAGAAATTAACACTCCGTGACGATTTATGCTTTCTCACTTTACTAACTTGGTACAAACTATTCCCTTCTAGAAATTTACTGCGCCCTGTTCAGGCTTGGTGTCCGAGTTGTTATCAAGAATGGTACGAGAAAAAACAATTAATTTATGAGCCTTTACTTTGGTTGCTAGATGTAGTAAAAATATGCCCCTATCACCACCATAAATTAATTTTTGAGTGTCCTCATTGTCATCAAAAAAACACTACGCTGGCTTGGCGATCGCGACCAGGATATTGTTCAAAATGTGGAGAGTGGTTAGGACTGATTCTTGGGATAGAATCAGCCAATAGGAACGCTTTAAAAAAAAATGAGCTAGAACAGAGAATATGGGCTGCTAAGACTATTGGAGAATTAATTGCTGCTACTCCATATTTGAATGATGCTCTATCTTCTACTGCAATCGCTCTTACTCTATCTAAGTGGGTTGAGCAAATTGCAAAAGGAAATATAGCTGAATTTGCTCGTCAGATTAATATTCCCAGAAATACAGTTTGGCTCTGGTGTAAAGGTAAAAATTTACCTTCTCTTGAAGCACTGACAAATATTTGTTACTGTTTTGGAGTATCAATTCTAAGCTTTTTGACCGAAGAAACTAATAATTTATCTCTCTCAAGGAAATTGGTAGCAACTGAAGTTAAAACCACATCATTAAGAACAAGGAGTAAGCCATTTAATGCTGAGAGAGTCAAATCCTATCTAGAAGTGCTACTCACAAATGATGAGTCTCCTCCTTTATCTATGGAGGAGGTAGCTAGGCAGTTAGGAGTTGATAGAAGAACGATTTACAAACATTTTCCAGATTTGTGTCGTGCTATTTCTGCGAGGTATGTCAGCTATCAGAAAGATTACCATAAGAAAATAATAGAAGAATGCTGCCAGGAAGTGCGACTAGTTGCTTTTGAGCTACATAATCAGGGTAAATATCCTACTGAGTCTGCTGTTTCAGAGCTAGTTTCCAAACCAGGGTACTTCCGATACAAAAAAGTTAGATTAGCTCTTAAAGAAGCAAATCGTGAACTTGAGTTACGAAGCTTAAAAATTACCCATAAATTGGAACCATAACTTTGCCGCCTTCTATTAGAAGCATAAGCTTGCCATTGCGGCAAAGTTATGGGTAAAGTCACACGTTCCCTGTTCCCTGTTCCCTGCTATATATATGGAGCTAAGCGGATTCGAACCGCTGACCCCCTCAATGCCATTGAGGTGCTCTACCAACTGAGCTATAACCCCGCACAATAACGCATTTGTAATTGTACTTTAACAATCTGCTATTTGTCAATCCCCACTGCTCGTTAATTGTTAATGAGTGCCATAAGCCATTAGCCGATGGCAATGACTAACTTAAGAGACTTGCAGCAAGTAGCTTATACAATGCCCCATCAGGAAGTAAACCACTAACATAGCCGCAGCTGCTATGGCAACGAGTGTACCAGCTAACATTAGAGAAAATTCTTTGCTTTCATATGCTCTTTCCATCAAATGCAGCGACCAAGCTACTAGCGCCACATCAAATACTAAAATTGGTATCAACATATGTCTTAAATTTATTAATTATTGTTAACTTATATTAACACTGTTTCCAAAAATTGTCTTGAACTACTCCTTGGGTTGCTTGACAAAGAGTTGCAACTTGGGGTTACATTCTGACAGGAACATGGCGATCGCGTAGATAAGTCTTGACTTCAGCTACGCTTAACTGTCCGTAATGTAAAAGTGAGGCAAGTAATGCTGCTTCTGCTTGAGCTTCTGTGAGTGCGGTATAGATATGTTCACAATTGCCTGCACCGCCAGATGCAACGACCGGAATTTGTACAGATTGAGCGATCGCCCGAGTTAACTCTATGTCATAACCAGCTTGAGTACCATCAGCATCCATACTTGTTACTAGCAGTTCTCCTGCACCGCGTTTTTCGACTTCTTGCGCCCAAAACAGGGCATCAATGCCAGTATTTTCTCTACCACCTCGCACAAAAACATCCCAACCTGGGTGATTGGGGTCTAGTCGTCGTCTGGCATCAATTGCAACGACTATACATTGGTTTCCAAAACGGTCACTCGCTCGATTAATAAAATCTGGGTCGCGTACCGCCGTAGAATTAATACTAACCTTGTCTGCTCCAGCTCGTAAAAGATTTTTAACATTTTCTAAGGATTGGATCCCACCACCGACAGTGAGGGGAATAAAGACCTGTTCAGCAGTTCGGTACACCACGTCGATAATAGTGTCGCGGTCTTCATGAGTGGCTGTAATATCTAGAAACACTAACTCATCTGCCCCGGCATCGTTGTAAACCTTTGCCAGTTCTACTGGATCGCCTGCATCCCTCAAGTTAACAAAGTTAACTCCTTTAACAACTCGTCCTGCCTTCACATCCAGACACGGTAAGATTCTTTTAGCTAGCATGAGTAGTTTTACACTCCTGTGAAAATTATCTAAAACTGAAATTTTAAATTTGCCAGAGTATTACAGAAACAACATTTTCGCACGTGAACAGGGGTTCAGGGAAATAACAGTATGAGGGAAAATGTAAAGTGTAGGTCGTGAATCTGTGTATTGTGAACTTGGATTGTGAACACTCAATACTTATTCACCCTACACCCTACCGTTTTACGCTCAACACTGCAAAAGTCGTATATCCAAAATCAATAGCAGTCATTATGGCGATTATCTCCTCAAAAAAACAGCCCCAAGAACCCAACAAAGAACCAAAGCAGCGTCGTGAGGTGGCGAAAGCGCCTCCTAAAGAGAATCTTTTGCAACCTGAAGCAGCTATTGATGAAGGTAAGCAAGAAGAAAGTATACGCCCACAACGATTTGCTGACTATATCGGGCAGAAAGATTTAAAGGACGTGCTAGATATTGCGATTAAAGCTGCCAAGTCTCGGGGTGAGGTGCTGGATCATCTACTGTTGTATGGTCCTCCAGGATTGGGGAAAACCACAATGGCTATGATACTGGCGTCTGAGATGGGAGTTAATTGCAAAATTACGAGTGCACCAGCTTTGGAACGTCCCAGAGATATTGTCGGGCTATTGGTGAATCTCAAGCCAGGAGATGTTTTGTTTATTGATGAAATTCATCGTCTGTCGCGGATGAGCGAAGAAATTTTATACCCAGCAATGGAGGATTATCGCTTAGATATTACTATTGGTAAAGGTTCTAGCACCAAAACTCGCAGCTTACCACTATCAAAATTTACCTTGGTTGGGGCAACAACTCGTGCTGGGGCGTTGAGTTCACCGTTGCGCGATCGCTTTGGCTTAATTCAAAAACTCAGATTTTATGAAGTTGATGAACTGAGTAAAATTGTCTTACGCAGCGCTCAATTACTCCAAACGAATATCACTGAAGATGGTGCAGCAGAAGTTGCTCGTCGTTCGCGGGGAACACCACGTATTGCTAATAGATTACTTAAAAGAGTCCGTGATTATGCGCAAGTCAAATCATTCCAGGAGGTGAATGAACAGGTTGCAGCAGAAGCATTGCAACTATTTCAAGTCGATCCTTGCGGTTTAGATTGGACAGACCGTCGGATGTTGAGTGTGATTATTGAACAGTTTAATGGTGGTCCGGTGGGATTGGAAACAATCGCTGCAGCAACGGGTGAAGATACACAAACGATTGAGGAAGTGTATGAACCATATCTGATGCAGATTGGCTATTTAAGCCGGACGACCCGTGGTAGAGTGGCGACACCCACAGCTTACAAGCATTTAGGTTTTAAACCACCAAATGAACAGTTATCGTTGTTACCGTAATTTGATTTTGGGGATTGCAAAATTTATGTTCTTGTTTGCAAGTTCCAGAAAACTTGGATCAAGGCTTGCAGGTTGAGTCAGTTCTCGTCATGATTAATTTTGGATTAGGACTTACGCAAAAATAACGCAATTGTTGTCATTGCGACCAAAAGGAAGCGATCACCCTTTGGGTGGCTCCCCGCTGGAGCATCGCAAAGCCTTATTTTTCACGAGTGCGTAAGTCCTATGAATTTGGAACCGCAGATGGACGCAGAGAAACGCAGATGATGAGACTAATTATTATTTTTCTAAGTCTGTTGCTGGTGTTTGGGTGGGGTGAGGTTGCCATAGCAGAAACGAAATCCCCCAATTTCACTCCAGAACAGTTACAGCAAGGCGATGAGTTAGCGAATAAGGCAATTGCCGCTACTAATAAAGGTGATTTTGGCACGGCGGAACGGTACTGGACGCAAATTCTTGAGCAATTTCCCGATAATGCAGCGGTTTGGAGTAACCGAGGAAATACTAGAGTTAGTCAAAATAAGTTGCAAGAAGCACTCGCAGATTATAATAAGGCGGTAGAATTAGCTCCGAATGTGACTGACCCCTACTTGAATCGTGGTACGGCGTTGGAAGGTCTGGGAAAATGGGATGAGGCGATCGCAGATTATAATCACGTTCTAGAACTTGACCCCAAAGATGCAATGGCATATAACAATCGAGGAAATGCCTATGCTGGTTTGAGGAAGTGGGAAGAGGCGATCGCCGACTACAAAAAATCCAATGAAATTGCCCCGAATTTTGCCTTTGCCCGTGCGAACTATGTCCTTGCCCTTTATGAAACTGGTAAAGTAGACGAAGCAATTCGGGAAATGCGGAACATTCTCCGTAAATATCCTAATTTTGCAGATGTACGTGCTGCTATTACTGCAGCCTACTGGGTAGAAGGAAAACAAGGTGAGGCGGAGAGTAACTGGGTGTCAGCAGTTGGACTCGATGCGCGTTACAAGGATATCGACTGGGTGACGAATATTCGCCGATGGCCCCCTAGTTTAGTAACGGCTTTGGATAAGTTTTTGACACTCAAGTAAAATATGTGTTTGGCAGAAGGTGCCATTACCAAAAGTAGGTTAATTTTGCAAGCCTTCTGTCAAAAAATTGCGATTTCTTTATATTTGTGCTGTATCAAAGCAAGTGCATAAGTTGATTTCATTTGCACCTAGTAAATAGATAAGGGGTTTTGACTTTAACCGTCACAAATAAGCGTGCGTTCATCAAAGATGGCAGGAATTTCAGTACAACGACTATTTCACAGTAGCAATAATTAGGTATTATGAATCGAGTCAAAGATAAAGTTGCAATTATTACAGGTGCAGCACGAGGTATTGGTGGAGCAACAGCTCTACTTTTAGCAAAAGAAGGAGCCAAGGTTGCTGTCACAGATATTCTTGTGGATGAAGGTAAAACATCAGTACAAGAAATTCATAGTCATGGCGGAGAAGCTGATTACTGGCATTTAGACGTTTCCCAAGAAACTCAAGTCAAGCAAGTATTTGCTGAAGTTTACCGCAAGTGGGGAAAAATCGATATTTTAGTCAATAATGCAGGAATCGCTGGTATCAATAAACCCACTCATGAGATTTCTGAAGAAGAATGGAACACAGTGATGGCAGTTAATACAAATGGGGTTTTTCTTTGTACTAAACACGCCATCACTTATATGCTAAACACAGATGGTGGTAGCATTATCAATCTGTCCTCGATTTTCGGGCTGGTTGGTTCGCCTAGTGTACCACCCTACCATGCAGCTAAAGGTGCGGTACGTTTGATGACTAAAGCGAATGCAATACAATATGCGAAAAATAATATTCGCTTTAATTCTATTCATCCCGGCTTAATTTGGACACCGATGGTAGAAGAGGCTTTCAAAAAAACAGAAAACCCCACAGAAGTTTTGAAAGACTACGAAAAGCGAATCCCCGCAGGACGTCTAGGCAAATCAGATGATATTGCTTATGGAATACTTTACCTGGCTTCCGATGAGTCAAAGTATATGACAGGAGCGGAATTAGTCATTGATGGTGGCTATACAGCCCAGTAAGTAGGTCGGCGTAAATAATTATTGTTGGAATAAGGCAGGGAGCAGGGAGCAGGGAGCAGGGAGAGAAAGAGTTTGAGCCTTATTTACTTTTCTTTACACAGTTTGGTTTTATTGCACCGACTTACTTAGTAACAAGTTTGTATGAAAAAGCAGGCGTTGCTGTGCATAATTTAATTTATGAAAGCAATTCCCTACGGCAGAGCTACGCTTAACGCCAGCACAATCCATTGTCAATAAAATTGCCAAGAATATGAAGTCCGGCACAAGTTTCCAGGATAAAGTTCATTCTAAGTATGACTACATTGTTATTGGTGCGGGTTCGGCAGGCTGCGTTGTCGCCAACCGAATGTCACAAAACACCGATACAACCGTGTTACTCCTTGAAGCAGGCAACCCGGATACGAAACCGGAGATTCATATTCCGGCAGAAGTCAACAGTCTACAAGGCTCCGAGGTGGACTGGGGCTATATCTCTGAACCAGAGCCGTACTTGAATCATCGCAAAATGTTTTGTCCCCGTGGCAAAGTTTTGGGCGGCAGCAGTTCAATTAATCTCATGATTTATATCCGGGGCAATCCTCACGATTATGACCAATGGCAGGCATTAGGAAATCCCGGCTGGTCGTACCAGCACGTTTTACCCTATTTTAAGAAATCTGAGAACCAGCAACGCGGTGCCGATGTTTACCACGGGGTTGATGGTGAGTTGAGCGTCACTGATCTGATTTCCCCTGGTGTAGTATCCCAACGCTTTGTCGATGCCTGTGTGGAACTCGGATATAACCGCAATCCTGATTTCAACGGGATGCAGCAGTCAGGAACCGGTCTCTATCAGTCAACAATCAAAGATGGTAAACGGCACAGTACCGCCGCTGCCTTCCTCTTGCCGATTCGCCAGCGTCCTAATTTGACGATAACGACAGGCGCGTTGGTGACTCGCTTGTTGTTTGAGAAAACTCGCGCTGTTGGAGTGGAATATCTGCACGAGGGAATGCTGCATCAGGTCACGGTCAACCAGGAAGTGATTTTAAGTGCGGGCGCGTTCGAGTCACCCCAGCTGCTGCTGCTTTCCGGCATTGGGGATGCAAAATACCTCCAAGGGCTGGGAATTTCTGTCGTGGCTGATTTGCCAGGGGTCGGTCAAAACCTGCAAGACCACCTTATCGTTCCGGTAGCCCAACAGACGACTCAAGAAATACACCCTGCCATCACCAGCAATGTGTCTGAAGCCGGAATGTTCTTCCATAGCGAGGGCAACCTGGAGGCTGCACCCGATGTCCAGTTCTTCTTCGGTCCTGATATATTTGTACCGCCTGGCTATGTCCGCCCTGAGTGGGGATTCACGGGTGTAGTCTCTTTGACTCAGTTCCAAAACATTGGCAGTGTCAGTTTGCGCTCATCTGACCCCAAAGACTCTCCAGTCATACGGATGAACTATCTGCAAAGTGAAGCTGATGTGCAAAAGCTCATTGCTGGGATTCGATTAATGCGGCAATTGTTTGGGTCCGGTGCTTTTGATGAGTTTGGCGGTAAGGAAATTGCTCCAGGTGCTGACGTTCAGAGCGATGCAGCACTGGAAGCCTACATCCGGGAAACTTGCAATACGGGACATCATCAGACTGGCACTTGCAAAATGGGCACTGACCCAATGGCAGTGGTAGACCCCGAACTGCGAGTACATGGGGTTAAGGGATTGCGGGTTGCGGATGCATCGATTATGCCAACTCTGGTCAGGGGCAACACAAACGCGCCCATCATTATGATTGGTGAAAAAGCAGCCGATTTAATTAAAGCCGCAGGTGGCATTTCATAGCAAGCATTTCCTTCGCGGCATAAGATTACCGAAGCGATCGCCAAAGGCGCTTGCACTCCTAAGGCCCACACAATCCATTGCCAATAAAATAAGAAAGAAGTGGGAAGAGGCGATCTGCCGCTATGCTGCTGCGAACCTATCGCCGACTACAAAAAATCCAATGAAATTGCCCAGAATTTTGCTTTTGCTCATGCAAGGGATAATAACCAGAAGCAGATTGGTTTTTAATGCCTTGTGCCAAAAATTTTGTGAGTTATTTACATTTATGGGCTATGGAATAAGTGCATAAGTTGATTTTATTTACATTTAATAATTATAGATAGCGGGTTTTGACTTTTAACCGTTGCATGGTTTTGCCTGCAGTGGCTTTCTCACTCACTTTAAGTAGCAGCATTTACTATGACTCATTTTGGTATTATCAGTCCTGGTGCAGCAACTGGTCCGCTCAACACTATGCTCCCCTTGGGGCAGGAACTTCAACGACGCGGTCACCGCGTCACCGTGTTTGGAACACCCGACACTCAAGCCAAAGTACTGGCAGCTAGAATAGAATTCCAGGCAATTGGTAAGCAAGATTTTCCGGCTGGCTCAACAGCAGAAGTTTTTACCAAGTTAGGGCAACTGCGTGGATTGGCTGCGTTAGCATACACAATTGAGCTACTCAAGCAAATCTCGGCTGTTACGCTCCGGGATGCTCCAGCTTTACTAAAAGCAGCAGGTGTAGAAGCTTTACTAGTAAACCAAAGTTCAGTAGAAGGAGGAACGATCGCTGATTTTCTCGAAATTCCTTTCGTTACTGTGTGCAGTGCTGTGGTGCTTAATCAAGAACCCAGTATTCCTCCTTTTAACACCTCTTGGAAGTATAGCCCAGCTTGGTGGGCACGTTTACGTAACGAAATCGGTTATGCGTTACTTAATCGCGTCGCCAAACCAATTGGAGACGTGATAGGCGAGTATCGCCGAGAGTGGAAGTTACCCCTGCACTCAAAGCCTAATGATGCCTACTCTCAACTGGCTATACTGAGTCAAGCACCTGCAGAGTTTGAATATCCTAGGCAGGAATTGCCTCCTTGGTTTCATTTCACAGGAACCTATCTTACTTCAGCCAGTCGGGCATCTGTTGCTTTCCCCTATGAAAAGTTGACTGAAAAACCCTTGATTTACGCTTCGATGGGAACATTGCAAAATCGTCTGATTTGGGTTTTTCAAACTATTGCCGCAGCTTGTGAAGGATTAGATGCCCAATTAGTAATTTCTCTGGGAGGTTCTGCTAAACCAGAATCACTGCCAAACTTGCCGGGAAATCCTTTAGTCGTTGAGTATGCACCTCAATTAGACGTGTTGGAAAAAGCGACCCTGATGATTACTCATGCAGGTATGAATACGACGATGGAATGTGTCAAGAATGGAGTGCCTATGGTGGCGATTCCAGTTGCCAATGACCAGCCAGGGGTAGCAGCGCGTATAGCTTGGACAGGCGCGGGTGAGTTTGTCCCTCTCAACAAATTGAATGTTCCGAGGTTGCGAGACGCCGTAAAGCGGGTGTTTACAGAAGAATCTTACAAGCAGAATGCGCTCAGATTACAAGCAGCCACTCTCGGTGCTGGTGGAGTCACTCGTGCTGCCGATATTATCGAGCAAGCGGTATCTACGGGTAAGCCAGTCTTGCCTTAAACACAGCAATGAGATTTTCCGTTTACTGAATAGGAATCAAAATATATAGCAGCCCTAAATCATTTGTGAAAAATCTGTTCCCTGTTTCCTGTTCCCTGTTCCCTGTTCCCTCTCTTAACCAATAAGTTTACAACTCCTGCACGGATTGCTATATATTTATGCCAACTTTAATCCCAGAAACTACGCTTCCCAATGGGATGAAAATATTTTGCATTCGGGAAGAGGAAGTGCCGATTATTTATGAACAAATCCAGCAGTATTTCAAGCATGGGGTCAAGTTGCAAGAAGGTGACACCGTGTTTGATGTGGGTGCAAACATTGGTTTATTCACACTATGGCTATATCAGCTGTGTAAGACAAATGTGAATATCTATGCCTTCGAGCCTATCCCAGCCATTTTCGACGTGCTGCATGCTAATGCCCAACGCTTTGGTCCAGAAAAACTCCGAGTATTTCCTTGCGGACTTTCGCGGGAGTCTAAGACCATAATGTTCGCTTACTATCCCAACGCTACACCGTTATCTAGTGCTTACCCGGATGGTTCAAAGCAGCAACGAGACAAATTTAAGAACATTATCCTACGTAATGTCACAGATGCTCCAACCTCCGTCCGTTGGCTTCGTTGGCTTCCACCAGCTCTGCGATCGCTTATTTTAGATCGTATATTAGAAAAAGCTTTTCAAATGGAGCAAGTCGCTTGCCAGTTGAGAACTGTATCGGAGATTATACGTGAGTATGCTGTTGAGCAGATTGACTTGCTGAAAGTGGATGTGGAAAGAAGTGAGCTAGATGTCCTTTTAGGGATCGAAGAGCAAGATTGGCCAAAGATTAAGCAAGTCGTTGTTGAAGTACACGATTTGGATTTTCGAGTTGATAAGATGACAGCTCTACTTAAAGAACAAGGGTTGAGTGAAATTATAGTGGAGCAGGAACCCCTTAGGGAGGGTTCCGACACTTTCAACCTGTATGCCTTGCGGCGGTAGTCTAACGCATTCTGTCACTCTTCAAACTGAATTAGAGCTTGTCTCCAAAACACGTTGATTTTGAGAGCGCCTCCCCGTTACCACCATTCGTACACCCCCTTCTGGTGCTAACAGAAGTACCTTACGTACTGGCTGCACTGGTTTGCTATCAGCCAGTTCCATCTGAACGCGCGACAAAACTGTCGCCAAAACCAGTTTCATCTCAAATAAGGCAAATGCCATACCAATACAGCGACGGTTACCGCCACCGAAAGGTAAATATTCAGAAGGAGCAAATTGACGCTCAAGAAAACGCTCTGGTTTAAACTGCTTTGGATTAGGATATAAATCTTCGCGATGATGAGTTAGATAAATAGAGGGAATCAGCAGAGTACCAGGCTCAAACTGGTAGCCCCCAATTTCTAGCGGTGATTTCACCAATCGATTTAATGCCAACATCGCTACTGGGTAAAGGCGTAGTGTTTCACAACAGACAGCATTTAAATAGGGCAAACGAAAAATAGTGTTCGGATCTGGGTTTTCACCCAAGCTATCGAGTTCTTGCAGTAATTTCTCACGCACCTCTGGCAAATGGTGAATCCAATATAATGCCCAAGATAACGCAGTTGCAGTAGTTTCGTGACCCGCTACCAAGAGCGTCATCAACTCATCGCGTAACTCTACATCCGTCATCGGCTGCCCCTGCTCATCGCGAGCCGATATCATCAAAGAGAGAATATCACTCCGAGATGAATTGTCTGGTTGCTCTTTGCGTTCCCGAATCTCGGCGTAGACCAGTTCGTCTATTTGCTGTCTTTGGCGCATAAACTTTTTCCAAGGACTCCACGGACCTAAAGCTCGTCGGAGTAATGGGAAAACAAGCATGACAAGCCTCAACAAAGGTATTTTTGGATTCAGGATTGCAATCAAATGTTCCTTTAGCTTTTCGTAACGTGCCCCTTCCTCTAGACCAAATACGGCTTTCAAAATGACTTGGAAGGAGATTGCTTGCATAGAAGGTAGAACAGAAAAAGATTCACCGACCTGCCACTGACTCGTCACTTGCTTAGTAATATCGGAGATTAGCTCACCATAAGCTAACATCCTTTCTCCATGAAAGGGCGGTGTCAACAATTTTCGTTGTCGCCGGTGAGGCTTGCCTTCTAGCGCCAACATTGATTGCTGCCCCAACAAAAACGATCTAATACCTGCTGGTTCGCCAGAGTCCAACTGTTTTGGATCAGTGGTAAAAATTTGTTGAATCGCTTGGGGGTTACTTATAAAAACTTGTGGCTTAAAAGCTGAACCGATCCTAAGAGTAAAGATGTCACCATAGCGTTGAGCACAAGCTTCCATGTATTCTAAGGGGTTAGTCAGCCACTGGAGCGTCTGTATCAAAGGGTGAGTTTGAGGACCGTCAGGCAGTTGAAAAGTAGGCATTTTTGGTACTTCCTGATACTAAATAATCATTGAATCCATAAATGGCTTGAAGTTTAACGGATTCCGCGAAATTCCCGCAACCAATGCGGTGGGATACTTCACACTGAACTAGAGCTTGTCTCCAAAACACGTTGATTTTGAGACCCTCTCCCCGTCACCACCATTCGCACACCCCCTTTTGGTCCTAACAGAAATCCCTTACGTTCTGGCTGCACTAGCTTGCTATCAGCCAGTTCCATCTGAACGCGGGACAAAACTGTCGCCAAAACCAGTTTCATCTCAAATAAGGCAAATGCCATACCAATACAGCGACGGTTACCACCACCAAACGGTAAATACTCAGAAGGAGCAAATTGACGTTCCAGAAAACGCTCTGGTTTAAACTGCTTTGGATTGGGATATAAATCTTCGCGATGATGAGTTAGATAAATAGAGGGAATCAGCAGAGTACCAGGCTCAAACTGGTAGCCGCCGATTTCTAGGGGTGATTTCACCAATCGCTTTAATGCCAACATCGCCACTGGGTAAAGGCGCAGTGTTTCACAACAGACAGCATTTAAATAGGGCAAACGAAAAATAGCGTTCGGATCTGGGTTTTCACCCAAGCTATCGAGTTCTTGCAGTAATTTCTCACGCACCTCTGGCAAATGGTGAATCCAATATAATGCCCAAGATAACGCACTTGCAGTCGTTTCATGACCCGCTACCAAGAGCGTCATCAACTCATCGCGTAACTCTACATCCGTCATCGGCTGCCCTTGCTCATCGCGAGCCGATATCATCAAAGAGAGAATATCACTCCGAGATGAATTGTCTGGTTGCTCTTTGCGTTCCCGAATCTCAGCGTAGATGAGTTCATCTATTTGCTGTCTTTGGTGCATAAAGTTTTTCCAAGGACTCCACGGACCTAAAGCCCGTTGGAGTAATGGGAAAAGAAGCATGACAGCTCTCAATAAAGGTCTTTTTGGATTCAGCAGGGCAATCAAAAGTTCTTTGAGCTTTTCGTAACGTGCCCCTTCCTCTAAACCAAAGACAGCTTTCAAAATAACTTGGAAGGAGATTGCTTGCATGGAAGGTAGGACAGAAAAAGATTCACCAACCTGCCACTGACTCGTCACTTGCTCGGTAATATCGGGGATTAGCTCACCATAAGCTAGCATTCTTTCTCCATGAAAGGGCGGTGTCAACAGCTTTCGTTGTCGCTGGTGAGGCTTGCCTTCTAGCGCCAGCATTGATTGTCGCCCCAATAAAGATGATTGAAAACCCGCTGGTTCGCCAGAGTCCAATAGTTTTGGATCAGTTGTAAAAATTTGTTGAATTGCTTTGGGGTTACTTATAAATACTTGTGGCTTAAAAACTGGACCAATCCTGAGAGTGAAGATATCACCATAGCGTTGAGTACAAGCTTCCATGTATTCTAAAGGGCTAGTCACCCATCGAAGCGTCTGTATCAAAGGGTGAGTTTGAGGACCGTCAGGCAGTTGAAAATCAGGCATTTTTGATACTTTCCTGATACTAAAGAATTATTGAACCAAGACCAGGCTAAGCCTGTCATTTATCATTTATCAGTTATCAGTTACCAGTTTTCACTATTCACTGTATGAAGCACAAGCAAATCTATTATCCAAATATAGCAATCCTACTAAATCAATTCATGAACAACAAGATTCCTGACTTCTTTGAAAAGTCGGAAATCTAAAGAAAAACGTCAATTCTGATCAAAATAGAAAAATTTTTTCTATTTTTAATAAAATAAAAAAAAAGGCAGGTTTTAAACCTGCCTACAAGCTGAACCAAGAAACTTAAAATTCCTTACACTAAAACCTTTGCTAAAATCGGTCCAACACGAGTGGCTATTTCTGGGACGTATACCTGTGAAACGTAATCGGCAATCATCCTATCCGTGTTGAACAGTGGTGCATTCGTTTTGATTGATGCCTTCATCATTTGCACCCAGCGGTGAGGAGTACCGTTAGCATCTTGGTCGTAGTACAAGGGGACTATTTGCTCTTCCAAAAGCTTATAAAGGGATTGTGCATCTATGCTATCTTGTAAATCTTGATCACTGGTGTGAGCATCCTCACCAATTGCCCACCCATTTATCCCTTGACCGTTAGCATCTGCTTTGTATCCTTCGCACCACCAACCATCGAGGACGCTGCAATTAATTCCACCATTAAAGCAGACTTTTTGCCCACTGGTACCAGAGGCTTCTAAGGGGCGACGGGGGTTGTTTAACCAAACATCAACACCTTGGACAAGTTTTTGACCAACATAAATATCATAGTCTTCAATAAAGGCAACTCGATGCTGAATTGCCGAATGCTGACACCATTCCATTAAACGTTGAATAATCCGTTTGCCTTCTTCATCAGCTGGGTGAGCTTTACCTGCAAAAATAATTTGTACAGGACGTTGTGCATTGCCAAAAATTCTCATTGCCCGTTCGGCGTCACGCAAAAGCAGATGACCGCGCTTATATGGGCTAAAGCGTCTGGCAAATCCGATAGTCAGCACTTTGGGATCAAGCAGTGTTTCTGCCGCTTGAATTTTTTGGTATTGTTCACCGCGTTGTTCCCGTGCTTTTTTCACTTTATACCGAGTGTAGGCAATCAGTCTTTCTTTTAAGACTAAGTGTCGCCACCAGAGTTCCTCATTTGGAATATTGTCAACTTTCTCCCACGTCTTCGGGTCAATGACACGAGTTTTCCAGTCTTCGCCTAAGTATTGAGCGTACAGCTCTGCCATTAAAGGAGCAGTCCAAGTGGGCGCATGGACGCCATTAGTAATGTAACCGATGGGGACTTTATCTTCAGAACGTTGTGGATACAAAATTGTCCACATTTTACGAGAAACATGACCGTGCAATTCACTGACGCCATTGGCTGCACGACACATCCGTAGTGCTAAAACCGTCATGCCAAAGGGTTCCCAAGGGTCGCCCAGTCGGCGTGCGCCTAATGCCAAGAATTGCTGGCGGGATAGGCGTAGCTGAGTCCAGTAATGGGCAAAGAAGGAGTCTATCAAGTCAGGTGAGAAGACATCATGACCTGCGGGAACGGGTGTGTGGGTGGTGAACACACAACGATTTCGCACATCGGCTTCGATGTCGTAGAAGGATTTGCCAGTGCGCTCAATTTCTTGGCGTGCAACTTCTAAAGTGGAGAATGCAGCATGACCTTCGTTGAGGTGATGGACAGAAGGTTGTATCCCCAAGGCTGTTAAGGCTTTGACACCACCAATTCCCAAGACGACTTCTTGGGCAATGCGAGTTTCCTGGTTACCACCGTACAGGTGTCCAGTTAGCCAGCGGTCTATGGGATCATTATCCTGGCGATCGCTATCCAATAAGTAAAGACTCACTCGCCCCACTTGCACTCGCCAAATTTGCACTCTCACCATTCGTTGGCGAACTTGCAACTGTATCGTGATTGGTTCCCCGTGCCAATTTCTCATTAACTCCAAAGGCATTTGGGAGAAGGGGTTGTCAACGTAGTAATCTTCTTGCCAACCGCCGCGATTGAACCGTTGTCGGAAGTAACCTTGGCGATACAACAAGCCGACACCAACCATTGGGACTCCCAAATCTGATGCTGATTTTAGGTGGTCACCTGCAAGAATGCCTAAACCACCAGAGTAGACAGGCAAAGATTCATGTATGCCAAATTCAGCACAAAAGTAAGCAATGGGATGTTCTTGGGTAATTTGTGGTGCAACCCGACTCACCCAAGTGTCTTTTGTGCTCATGTATTCGTCAAACTCGCGCACGAGTGACCCTATTTGCTTGAGATAATACGGGTCTTCAGCAAGCTGGGTAAGACGTTCGTATGTCGCTGACTGTAACATTTCCACTGGATTGTGCCCGCAGCGTTCCCATGCTTGAGGATCGATGTTTTGGAACAGCGCGACGCGATCGCTCGTCCAACTCCACCAATAGTTATAAGCCAAAGAAGCCAAGCGCTTGAGTGGAAAAGGTAATTTCTCACCCAGTACTTGCACTGCGGTGTTTACGCTGCTGATATTCATAAAACTCTAGGCACTCTCTTAGTTTTTCTGTTTTGCCGTCAAAATTTGCTTCCCAGTGGGGAGACTTGGTCTGGGAATCATCCTTTCAAGTGTGGAGTCGTTTTTTGACGGTTTTTATTTTTCTAGACGTAATCCAAATCATCCTTCTTTTTTGCCAGTTTTGACAACTTTATCTGCATCAAATTAATTGACGTTCTTTTAATTTAGTTTTTGTTATTTTTTCTTAATATATGGCAATCAACAAGATTCCCGACTTCGTGGGAGTTGTCGGGAATCTAAGCACATAGATTTTCACAAATCAAACCCTTAAGCCTGGGGTTTGCTTAAATCATATTTAACGGGTCAACATCAATTGTTAAACTGACAGATCGAGGGCAAAGTTGACGCACTTCCTCCCAATCTGGCAACTGTGGTAAGGCACTGGGGGCAAATTTTAGCAATATCTGCCAGCGGTAACGATTGGCAACCCTTAAAATAGAAGCGGGTGCTGGTCCCAAAATGTCTAAGCCTTCATGAGTCGGCAAAGCTGCTGCGATTATTCCAGCAGTGTTCTCTACTTGAATTGGATCGTCACTACTCAAGCGTAATAAAATCAATCTCCCATAGGGAGGATAATTGAGAGCTTGCCGTTGTTCCAATTCGACATCTATGAAAGATTGATAATCGTGATTTTGCACTGCTTCAATCACAGGATGTTCTGGAGTGTAAGTTTGGACAATCACTCGTCCTGGCTCTTCTCCTCTGCCAGCACGTCCAGCAACCTGTGTCAAGGTTTGCAATGCTCGTTCGCTGGAGCGATAGTCTGATAGATGCAGCAGTCCATCAGCAGCAACAACACCCACGAGTGTGACTTGAGGCAAATCTAATCCTTTGGTGAGCATTTGCGTACCGACTAACAAATCTGCTTCACCATTCACAAACTGTGTTAGGAGAGTACGGTGTGCTCCCTTTGTACGGGTGGTATCGCTATCAAAACGAATGAAGCGCAATTGGGGAAACTGTTTTGCTAACTCCTGGGCGACTCGTTGGGTACCACTGCCGAAAAATTTTAGGTAGGGAGAACCACATTCTGGACAGCTTTTGGGATGCGATCGCGCAAAATTACAGTAATGACACCGCAGTGTTTGCGGCGCGTTCTCTTCTGTATGGTGATACGATAGCGACACATCGCAGTTTGGACATTCCAAAACATATCCACAACTGCGACAAGAAACAAAAGTGCTATGTCCCCGACGATGAATAAATAAAATTCCTTGCTGACGACGTTCTTGCAATTGCTCCAAAGCGGATTGCAAGGAACGACTAAATATAGAACGATTTCCCTGTTGCAATTCTTCGCGCATATCCACAACTTCCACGGGAGGTAGAGGACGGGAGTAGACGCGTTCGGGAAGACAGAGGTAATGAGTCGGGTGAGTCGGAGTTATTTCTCCCCCAACTCCCCCATCTCCCCCATCTCCCCCATTTCCCCCATCTCCCCCATCTCCCCCATCTCCCCCATTTCCCCCAACTCCCACACTCACCCACGTCTCCAGCGAGGGGGTTGCTGAACCCAACACCAGGGGACAGTTTTCTAACTCTGCTCGCCACTGGGCGACGGTGCGGGCGTGGTAGGTGGGGATGGGAGAATCTTGTTTAAAGCTGCTGTCGTGTTCTTCGTCTAATATGATTAAACCCAAGTTTGGTAAAGGAGCAAAAACTGCACTGCGCGTACCGATGACAACTTGGGGTTCTCCGGTTAACATTTGCCTCCAGGTGTCGTAACGTTCACCGTCTGAAAGGGCGCTGTGGTAAACGCTGACTTTGTTACCGAAACGAGCCCGGAAACGATCAGTCAACTGAGGTGTGAGTCCAATTTCTGGCACTAAGACAAGGGCAGACTTGCCTTTTTCTAGTAGAGGGCTTATTGCTTGCAAATACACCTCTGTTTTTCCAGAACCGGTGACACCATGCAACAAGACTATAGCGCATCCTTCTAGATGGGTAATGACCCCTAACGCTTGCGATTGAGCTGATGTTAATATCTTGGTCACATCCATTGCGGGAGTGTCTGCTTGTGTCCCATCTTCAATGGGAGGGAACACAGCAGGAGTTCGCAAGACTTCCCGTTCTTGGATGACGATATATCCCTTTTGTTCTAACGTCTTAAGGATGGAGGTACTTGCACTACAAATTTGTAACAGTTCACTTTGCCACAACTCGCCCCCGCGCCTTCGCAGCACTTCCAAAACTTCTCGCTGGCGAATGGTTAAGTCACGTTCAAATGTAGCACCTATCATTGTGACTGCTTTTTGCTGTTTTGGTCGAGTCAGTTGCGGTGGTTCTAAGTAACTTTCCACCAAACCCCGTCGCTGCAACTCTCGTACTCCTTGGTAAGCAGCTTTGACTTGGCGTTGCAGGTAGGCGAAGCTGTAATCTCCATCTGCTTGTGCTTGTAAAAGTTTGAGAATTTGCTGTGCTGCTGAGGAGAGGAAGGGTAGAGAAGATGAGGGAGTCACAGAGTCTGGGAGTGAGAGATTCTGGGAAAGTTTTCCTTCGCTCCCTCCCTCCTTCGCTCCCTCCCTCCCCTTGTCCTTCTTGGGGAGGCGAATCCGACGCTGCGATCGCCCTAACAAACCAGGTGGTAAGGCGATACGTATGACTTGAATTAGGGGTGTATAATAGTATGATGCAACTCGATTCAAAAGTTCCCAATAATTCGAGGCAAAAAAACCTACACTGGCGATATCTTCTACATTGCGGACTTTTTCTATTGGTAAATCTACTGGGGGTTGTGTGACAAAACGAATGGCGATTCCTCCTAACAGTTGCGTACCAAATGGCACACTTAAAATATCACCTGGTTTTACTTCCAAGTGATTAGGTAGGCGATATGTATAAACTCCTGAACCTCCTGGACAGTCTACCAGTACCTCGATCCAACGATTCACCAGTTTTTCTGGCTGGTACGATTGCCCAGGTTCGGCAACTATCAAAGGAAACAAGTTGACGCCATTCATATACATAGTTTGTGAATCAATAGTACAGACATTTTCCTTACCAAAACAGTTCTAAGTGTTTCGTTCCAAAATAGTCTTTTTTTATTTAAAATCTTCCGGATAACTCAAGCACTTAGAAAAATAGTTAGAAGTCCCCGAATTAGGTCTGGAAAAAAAAATTCCTTGTTCTATCTTTCGGATTCATCCGTAGTCATTCTTTTATAACTCTCGACTTAACAATGAGCAGTCATGAACCAGTTTGTCTATCTTAACCAAGATTCCTCAACTCTAAATATATACATCCTTTGACTGAAAATGTAATTGTCAATACTGCCAACAGACATAATACTTGATAAGTTTCGTCTTATGTAATCTGGTAGAAAAATACTCCTAACTGTAGAAGGCAAGAAAGATTTCAGCAGACTCAAATGAAATTAGACAATCCCAGCTTTTTTCAGTTAATCTTCTATGATTACTAAATGGGGAAGAATGCTTTTCCCCCTATTGATAGATATTTAACCCTAGGTGTATGTGAGATCCTTTATCAGGAGAAGATATTGCTAAAGTTTTTACTTGCCAGACTGCCATTTCGGCGAAAGCTTAAGAGCGATGCATAATCCCACTATCAAAAATCAGATAGTTAATGCCAATTTCAAGACATAAAAAGCCAGAAAACTAAGAAAAGCACAAAATCATTTAAGAATTTGGAGATATGCGTATGAATTTTTATAATTGTTAAATAAGAGAATTTTCATTAAGGAGGGTTGGAAAGATTTTATCATCAAGAAAAAATTAGCAACATATGTGTTAATAGCCTGAAAAATGTTAATGGATGCAACTACCAAAATTAGTTAAGAACTGTATCTATCTGTAACCAACAAATGAAATCAACTGAGGTTTAAGTGTTAAGAATGAAGTATGAACCAACCCCAAAAATAAAAAATTAACGGGTTTGTGTGAGAGTGTTCCCTGTTAGATCGTACTTCTACTTTGATCCCAACTTATGGTAAGTATTGACATTTTTTTAAAAGTCATCCGCTTAATACACTTTTACCAAAGCATGAGCTTCCAGTGATCACAGATAGATACTGTTGTTCAAAATCACACAACTTTTGGGCAAATATTTGTATCTTGTCATGTGGCGGGTGCCTTTATCTTTGAGGAGAATTAACAAGCTTCGCCAGAGTAGCTGTCATTAACTATGTACCAAACAGAGCAATAATCTCTGAGGGAAACTATGAATATAGCTGAATTGGGAACAATGGAGACAATGGGAACTGCTGCCGATAATGAAGAATTGTTTATTACGTTAGATGCAGTGGCAGAAGATGAGTCCCTAATTGTAGTAGAAAATATAGAAGCCGAAGATCGCGATGGAGACCGGATGGCGGCGGCGCGTCCTTCGGGATATAATAAAACCGAGTATGACGATGCTGTTGGCGCATTTTTTAAAGAAATGGCTCGCTATCCCTTGCTAAAGCCAGATGAAGAGGTGGAATTAGCGCGTAGAGTCCGGTTTTTAGAAGAGATTAGGGAATTACAAGCTTCCTTACTTGAAAAGCTAGAAGATCAGCCGAATAAGGAAACTGTTGCTTCTCACATAGGAATGACAGAAAAACAACTGGAACATCGGTTGTATCAAGGGCGGGTTGCAAAACGTAAAATGATCCGCTCAAACCTACGGTTGGTTGTTTCTATTGCTAAGCGATATTTAAATAGGGGAGTTCCTTTTCTAGATTTAATTCAAGAAGGAGCAATGGGGTTAAATCGTGCGACAGAAAAATTTGACCCCGATAAAGGATATAAGTTTTCTACTTATGCCTATTGGTGGATAAGACAAGCAATTACGCGGGCTATAGCTAATGATGCGCGGACAATTCGCTTGCCAATTCATATTGTTGAAAAACTTAACAAACTGAAAAAAGCGCAACGAGAACTAAAACAGAGATTAGGGCGCAACCCATCCGAACAGGAAATGGCAGAAGCTTTGGATGTTCCCGCCCAACAACTACGCCAGCTACAACAACTACGACGACAAGCACTGTCCCTCAATCATCGTGTTGGTAAAGAAGAAGACACAGAATTGATGGATTTGCTAGAAGATGAAGATAACCTCTCTCCAGAGGCGAAAATGAATGAAAGCATGATGCGCCAGGAGATTTGGGAAGTTTTAGGTGACGTACTTACTCCACGAGAAAAAGACGTCATCTCTCTACGGTATGGTTTAATTACTAGTGAACCTTGTACCTTGGAAGAAGTTGGTACTATGTTCAATCTTTCCCGCGAGCGAGTACGACAAATTCAAAGCAAAGCTATGCGAAAGTTACGGCGTCCTCACATAGCCAAACGCTTAAAAGGGTGGCTGGTGTAGTTGAAAGTCAACAGCAGGACACTACTTGTGTAGGCGGGTTCCCCGACTTAAGCAAAGTGTCCTTTGACAACTCAAAAGCCAAAAATCTAGAACGATTGACTATAACTATAAATTATGGGCTAATAACTAACAATTAATAACTAATAACTAATGACCTCGCATAACGATTTAATTTTGCGTTCTCGATTTTTTGTATTGTAAATATTCATATAGCAGTCTTATTTCATTCGTGAAAGTGCCTGCGCTCTGCGCTTAAAAACAAAGTATATTATTTGTACATCCTTCTTTCCTGTTGCCTAGCGAAGTTGAGTATTACTTATCTCCATAAACAAAATATTCTTCATCACTCTTCCCCCATTACCAAACTCTAGGTGATAATTGCGAGCAAAAGTCTTTGAGGATGAATGGAACTGAGATCTTGCACCATTCTCAATAACTCTAAGGTGGGCACTGCCCACAACGTAAAAATAGGAGTTTCAGCGAACGAGAAACAGTGCCCAACGCCAGATGCTCCAAGCCGGGAAACCCGTCCAACGCACTGGCTCCCCTACAAAAATTGCTAGGTGATAATTGCGAGCAAAAGTCTTTGAGGATGAATGGAATAAACATGAGTGATTACTTAGATGACTACGAACTTAATAACCTTGATTTTTATCGAAAAAATCATGGATTACAGCTTTATTACAACTGGTCTGGGGAAATTTGGTGGCAAGAAAAACCAGACTTGCCAAGGGAGAAATTGTTCTCTATTATTGGCATGAATGCGACGAAAGTCTTTATCAAGCCTAGTCCTGAATACGGCGAAGTTGGGTATCGTATCAATAGAGAATTGGGTTTATTTTGTGACCCAGTTACGCAAGAAATTTTGACTTACTGGAAGTCACCAGAAGCAAATCAAGCATTACCAGTTGTACATATTGCTAACCGAATTGTACAAGGCTCTGTCAAACCAAAGAAATTTGTCATACCCAAAGGTAGTGGATATATCACCTCTGTAATGGAAATCCCTTTGGAATATCCGCATCCGTTAGCAGGAGATAGTAAATACTCGGATTATTGCCCTGGGGAAAAGTTTAAGGGAGTTGAATACTTCACATCAAATATTTGCCGACCGGATGCTTCTGATGTCCCTCCTGCCCAGTGGGCGAGGGACTGTCCTTGGATGCCCTGGATGAAGTTAGGATATGGTCATCCAGCTAAATTAAGGTTTGAAACAACAATATCTAGAGTAGATTCTTTTGAGCAACTTAATCCGAAATTGGTCAAGCTGGTGAGGGAAAAAGTACCAATTTATGAATTCACGCCCACCGAAAGTGATGAACCGAATATCACGAGCATTCAGTACTTTAAGAAACACTTTGAATCCTATTTAAGGGGCGATGTTTTCCCAATTGAGGAAACCTCTTGAGAGGGAACGCTTAACAGTGAACAGTTACCAGTGAACAGTGAAAACTGGTAACTGGTAACTGATAACTGATTTAATTCATAAGCTCATTTTATTTACTACCCACAGGTTCAGCTTTCTCAACTGAGTTATTATTTAATCCCAAAGTTAATTGCAAAGAAGTCTGTGAGGGATACGCCTTCACCACCTCTCGATAAACCTGATAGTTCGTGGGTAGTTTTCTTTGGTCCTCTCCCACTTTATACTTGAGTTCGTACTTCACAGATTTTAACAATTCGGGACTAGTTGCCTCTTGGGATTTTTTGCGTTGTTCGATTTCATCTACTGAGGGTCGCGGTGGTAAACTAGACCACCATAAACCCTTATCATCAGGACCAGTCACTGCTCCTTCTGGCTTCAAGCCGTTACGATTAAGTAAGGAAGTGGTGGCAAAAGTTTCAAAGCGTGGTACTTGTTCATTGGCGAGGTCATCGGCATACTTAACTTGCCAGGTATAAGTGGTGAGGGCTGTGGCTTCATACTGGTTAGTGGTTAAGCTGTCGCAACTAGTCAGTGTGAGCGTGGTCAACATAGCTACTGCTGTGATCAAAAAAATTGGCTTTTGCCTTATCTTTAGAAAATGCATAGTCTGCTTGTCGCGCTTGTTCTTCAGAAATTTTAAGCTGACTGGGTGGAAATTAAAGACTTCAAGTTAACCGGGTTTTGCAACGTTGCCAACATTGTTTGTTCTGGAGTGCTAACGTCAAATCAATTCAAGACGCAAAGGAGAAAAAATGGTACAAGTAGCAAAGATAGGTCATGCTGGATTTAAAACGCCAGATGTAGAAGCTATGCTGGCATACTATACAGAAATTCTGGGGTTTACTCTGACCGAACGAGGCTCTGATGGAGCCGTCTATTTAAGCTGTGCAGTAGATCATCATACAATCATTCTCTATCCCTCGACACAGACCGGTCATAATCACTTTGCTTTTCAGATTGATAGCACTCAGACATTGAAAGAGGCAGCCAAACAACTGCGTGACGCAGGCATTCAGGTAGAGCAAAAAACAGATGCCCAACCAGGAATACCGGAACTGCTTGAGTTTTGCGATCCAGAAGGACATACTCTCCAGTTATATTCAACGATTCAACAAGTTAGTCATGGGTTTCGAGAAACAGGCATCGTCCCTGAAAAATTAGGGCACGTCGCCATGTTTGTGCATGATGTCCATAAATGTGTTGATTTTTATCAGAACATGTTAGGCTTCCGCGTGTCTGACTGGCTCGAAGATCACTTTGTCTTCATGCGATGTAATCCGGATCACCATACTATGAATTTTTTGCAGTCTAAACAGCAAAAAATGTTCCACATTGCCTTTCAATTACGAGACTGGGCACATATGCAAACCGCTTGTGATTTTTTGGCAAGGCACAAGATTACCCCTCTTTGGGGACCAGTACGCCACGGGATAGGACATAACATCGCTACGTATCATAAAGACCCCGACAAAAACATAGTCGAAGTATTTACCGAAATAGATGTTATGCTCAACGAAGATCTAGGGTATTTTGAACCCCGGCCCTGGCACGAAGATTTTCCTCAAAGACCGAAAGTATGGAAAGATACTTCGCAAGCCGTGGCTCACTGGGGCGGATTACCACCCAAGGAATTAATGGATTGACCAAGAAAGGGGTGTAGGGGTATGGGGGTGTAGGGGAGCCAGTACTGATAGCGAAGCGTGGCACTTTGTGCCATAGGAGGGTTTCCCTCCGTAGGTATCTGGCGTGTGTAAGGGAAAGAACAAATTTTCTTTGTTGCCACGCCGCCGGAACAAGGACACAAGCTCCTTATTTTAATAATGGAAGGAAAAAGAAAAGAAAGCGGTTTGAGAGGTTCTTCGGGGAGAGTGTCACCCGTAATTTCGTACACACAACTCTTTTGACTGCTTGATCCGGCATTCAGTACCAGTATTTTCATGGTTAGCAGAAACCGATTTTTAAAGTGGTTATGGCACTAACAATTATGAGATGGTTTTAGTTGATAAACATCTGTCTTATGTGCTGTGTCTCGAATATTTTTTTGGCAGTTTGCATCTGACTGCAATACATCTTTGATCCACCTGCGGCGGAAGAAGGGAAAAGTAAAGAAGTGTAAAGAGCAAAAGCGCAAAAGAGCAAAGGGCAAGGAGTCCTCACGCAACCACGCACACCAACCGAAAACCGACATCGGTGAGACGACCATCGGGGAGCTCCCTAACGCGAGACGCCGAGCGGCAATTGCTTGGACCGGCGTACCATGAACCGCCACGAAGCAGCTTTTGAACGTTTGTACTACCTTGCGTTAACCATGCACTACCATCAGTGGGTGCGCCTTGGTAACTATCATGCCACTCATCCTGACACCACTCCCAAACATTACCGTGCATATCATATAAACCAAAGGCATTGGGTGGAAAACTCCCCACATTTGTTGTCTGTTCGCGATATTGACCTTTTGGTCCAGAGGCGTGAGTATAACTTCCGTTGTAATTTGCTAAGTCAGTTGTAATCGTTTCGCCAAAGTAGAAAGGTGTAGTTGTTCCTGCACGAGCTGCATATTCCCATTCTGCCTCGCTCGGTAATCTGTAGGTGCGTCCCGTCTTCTGACTTAAGCGTTTGCAGAATTCCACAGCATCATTCCAACTGACCTGTTCCACTGGACGCTTTTCTCCTTTAGACTTGGAAGGGTTGTTACCCATAATTGCCTGATACTGCGCCTGAGTCACTTTATACTTGCCCATAAAAAACCCAGGAACCGTGACTTGATGTTGTGATCCTTCAGATGAAGATCTTTTTTGTTCTCCTGGTGGTGAACCCATGAGAAATGTACCACCTGGTATCTGTACCATCTCCAAGGTGACACCATTCCCCAAGTCTTGGGCGAAGTATTTCGCCTGAAGGTTACTGCGGTTGTTAATATTTCCCTGTGCATCAACAGTGACAGTTTCAAAATTAAAGGTTTGTAGGGATTGGGCAACATCGGCTTTCCGTCCGAAAACACCTTGCAAAAGCCATTCTCCGACAATAGCCAAACCAACTCCAGTTCCTATGAACCCTAACATTTGAATAACTTGCCGTCGCGGTATTGGCGTTGACTGCGGTGTTGACTGCGATGCTGGTTGTCGTTTTGGTTTTGGCGGTGCTGGAAATGCTTCCAACGCTTCTGCTGCTGATTGATAGCGTTCATTGAAGCGATAGCGCACCATCTTTGTTAAAATATCAGCAAATCTCTCGCTAACATTTGCCCAATTCCGCCAAACGACTTCGCCATTCGTGGGATCTCTTGGCAAGTCGTGAGGCTGTATACCAGTGAGGGCAAAAATAGCCAGCATTCCCACCGCATAGACATCACTCGATAGTTTTGGATATCCGATAGCTTGTTCGTTAGGCATATAACCCGCAGTACCAATGGCAACTGAAGCGCTGGTTTTTCCTTGAATATTGACTAAAGTGGTGATTTCTTTGACCGCACCAAAGTGGTAGAGTCGATGGCGGGTATTATCCCGCGCACCTCTGTGTTAGATCCGAGCGTGCGACTTTCGCCGCACTCGGCTCCCGATGTTCTAGGATTTCTCCTTGCTCATGTGGATATAATCGTGACAG
>JAHHGV010000070.1 GCA_019359695.1 Brasilonema angustatum HA4187-MV1 | reverse complement strand
AAGTGTGGTGTTCAGCCCGGATGGCAAGACAATAGCCTCTGGTAGTAATGACAACACAGTAATCCTATGGAATCTCAACGGGCAGGAACTGCATACTCTTAAGGGGCATAGCAGTAAAGTCACAAGTGTGGTGTTCAGCCCGGATGGCAAGACTCTTGCCTCTGGTAGTGATGACAACACAGTCAGACTATGGAATCTCAACGGGCAGGAACTGCATACTCTTAAGGGGCATAGCAGTAAAGTCACAAGTGTGGTGTTCAGCCCGGATGGCAAGACAATAGCCTCTGGTAGTAATGACAACACAGTAATCCTATGGAATCTCAACGGGCAGGAACTGCATACTCTTAAGGGGCATAGCAGTAAAGTCACAAGTGTGGTGTTCAGCCCGGATGGCAAGACAGTAGCCTCTGGTAGTAATGACAACACAGTAATCCTATGGAATCTCAACGGGCAGGAACTGCATACTCTTAAGGGGCATAGCAGTTATGTCTATCGTGTGGTGTTCAGCCCGGATGGCAAGACTCTTGCCTCTAGTAGTGATGACACCACAGTAAGACTATGGAATCTCAACGGGCAGGAACTGCATACTCTTAGGGGGCATAGCAGTACAGTCTATAGTGTGGTGTTCAGCCCGGATGGCAAAACGATAGCCAGTACTAGTTGGGACAAGACAGTAAGACTATGGAATCTTAATGGGCAGGAACTGCATACTCTTAAGGGGCATAGTAGTCCAGCCAACAGTGTGGTGTTCAGCCCGGATGGCAAGACAATAGCTTCAGGGAGTTCTGACAACACAGTAAGACTATGGAATCTCAACGGGCAGGAACTGCATACTCTTAAGGGGCATAGCAGTTATGTCTTTAGTGTGGTGTTCAGCCCGGATGGCAAGACGATAGCCAGTGCTAGTGATGACAAGACAGTAAGACTATGGAATCTCAATGGGCAGGAACTGCATACTCTTAAGGGGCATAGCAGTTATGTCACAAGTGTGGTGTTCAGCCCGGATGGCAAGACGATAGCCAGTGCTAGTGATGACAACACAGTAAGACTATGGAATCTCAACGGGCAGGAACTGCATACTCTTAAGGGGCATAGCAGTACAGTCTATAGTGTGGCGTTCAGCCCGGATGGCAAGACTCTTGCCTCTAGTAGTTATGACACCACAGTAATCCTATGGAATCTCAACGGGCAGGAACTGCATACTCTGAAAGGGTATAGCAGTACAGTCTATAGTGTGGTGTTCAGCCCGGATGGCAAGACTCTTGCCTTTGGTAGTTCTGACAACACAGTCAGACTATGGAATCTCAACGGGCAGAAACTGCATACTTTTAAGGGGCATAGCAGTGAAGTCACAAGTATGGTGTTCAGCCCGGATGGCAAGACTCTTGCCTTTGGTAGTTCTGACAACACAGTCAGACTATGGAATCTCAACGGACAGGAACTGCATACTCTTAAGGGGCATAGCAGTAAAGTCACAAGTGTGGTGTTCAGCCCGGATGGCAAGACGATAGCCAGTGCTAGTGATGACAACACAGTAAGACTATGGAATCTCAACGGGCAGGAACTGCATACTCTTAAGGGGCATAGCAGTGAAGTCACAAGTGTGGCGTTCAGCCCGGATGGCAAGACTCTTGCCTCTGGTAGTTCTGACAACACAGTAAGACTATGGAATATGGATTTGGATAACTTATTAATACGTGGTTGTGATTGGGCTTCTGATTATCTGAACAACAACCCCAATGTTAAAGATGACCGTCACCTTTGTGATGGTATTGGCAAAAAAAAGTAATGACCCATTAAAACTATCCAGAACGGTTTTCAGTGGTTTGAAATCGGTGGTAAGATTCGACACTAAAAACTCAGATAATCGCGAAGTGATTGAATCAGCAAGCTGCTGTTGAAGTGAGCGCGTTAAAACAACGGTAAATCAAGGGTTTTGAAAACTTGCTTGACATAACTTTACAAAGTGTCCCATTTGCCATGTATTTCGGCACATCCCCCTTTTGAATAAAGCCGCTTAATGAAAAACTGATAAGTAAAAATACTCGATTCTAGTAAAACTCTTACTGGGTCGGGTTTTTTCTTTAGTCTAGACAATCATCATGATTTTGTCCTATAATCAAATATTCTAATTATGATTTTGTCCTATAATCAAGTAGAGACGATTGTATGGGCGGTTAATATGCATAAATACTTAATTGAAGTCAGCAATATCGAGACAGAAGATACTGCATTGCTACAGATAACTGCTGACACTCCAGAGGAAGCTGTAGCGGATATAGAGAACGGTTGGGAGGTGATACGTGTCCGTAAGCCGTGGGGTGGTAAACGTGAAGGTGCAGGACGTGTTTCTAAGTGGGGTGAGAATGTTGAAACTCACCGCTACAGATTGCCTAAGCCACTGGGTGATAATGCTGAGGAGGTCGTAGAATCGTTGGAATCACTTAAAACGGTGTTAGAAGTTTGGGAAAACAAAGTCACCGATTCTAAAGCTAGAAGTGGGGGTAAGGTTGGTGAGCGGTATAAATACGTTGAACAAATGCTAGAGGAATTAAAGAAGTGTCTTTCGGACTTGCCTGAAAGTTTCATTTGAGTCAAAGTATATTAATCATTCTTGTATACTAAAAAGCTTATTTAATATTTTTTAGCAGAGAATATACAGATTTCGGAGATATGGCACTTACCTTGAAATAAAATACCAGCCGTCAAACCCAGATCCCTCGTTACCAACCCGTCAACCCGAAATACGGCTGGTATTTTATTTTTACGGTCTCCCTTATCTATTCAACAGGTGCTTTTAGCTTGCGCTGTTATGCATCGCGAACCTATATAATCACAATGCCAATCAAGAACAAAATCAAGGAATTCATCACAAGTAAGGAAATCACTCGCTATGAGTTCGCCAAGTTGACGGGAGTTAGCAAAACAACCGTATATTCACTGTACGATTCACCTGATATTCTCCCATTAGCAGCTGTGCTCACAAAAATATGTGATTATTATCAGGTACAGCCTAACGATTTGATGCTGTGGGAGCCAAACACCGACCAAAGTCCGACCGCTCCCCAAAAATAAAAAAGTGGTGACCGCGAATAATCTTTTTCGCCACGGTTACCGGATGCATCTACAAGAAAAGTTTTTTTAAGGGGTTTCGTCAATAATTGGCTAAATCCTTTACCGCTATTTAGCCAAATGGTAATCATAAGGATAAGTGTTTTTTCTACCAAAAAGAAGATAATAGATTTTACCCACTGGGAGCCTTTTTGAGGGTATATTAAAACTCAGATACAGCAATTGTATGCTCAAGTACATACTTATATAGTTTTACTACGTCTTACGATATACCAAAAAAAAACACTAAACTTATATCTTTTTTATACGGATATTTTCTGATATTTCCTTCAGAAATTATACCCATAAAAAAGGGGGTCTTCACTACCCCACTAGCTATTACCAATTGCTGAAAAAATCAGCAATCCCTTGTTAAAAACTTCACTTCGTTCGATAATCTTTAACTTCAAAAAATGCTGATTAAGATTCACTCATTACTACTGAGATCTAATCTAATCAAAAACGCGTACACAGCGCGAGTACATACGTTCCTTGGTCGGTATGACCACTCAAAACTTTGGTATTTACTCCGAAGTTTTGATATCACAGGTAGTGGGGTTTCCGAGTTACCTATGAGCCTTATCTGTTCAGTGTTGTCCATCTCAAACGCTTCAATTTATAGATGGCTAAGAACAGGCAAAAAACTAGATTTTTTCAGAAGCTACAGTGTCAGGAAAGGCATACTGACAACTTATCTCGGAGGACTTAGACCAGTTTGCTGGAAATTAGAACTAGCAACCTGGGGCGCTACAGCTGACGTTCCTCTGTTGAGTGTCGTCAACAACCTAAGAGCCACCGTCACCCAAATTGAGACTCAAGCTTTGCAGCAGTCAAGCCACTACGCCGCTTTAAGAACAATTTCACCAGAAAGCAGAAAACAACTGCATAAAGTTGACCCTAACTTCCTAATAGCTACACCAGTTTTGGAACTACATCGTAAACCAGTTTTGGAACTACATCGTAAAGGAGAACCAACCAATGAACTAACCAAAAAAATCGCTTCGCAAGTACCCGCTTTTGACAGGGTGTCCACAATTTCACACTTTGGCGTTACATCGGAGCCACTAGAAAAGGAGCTACAAGGAGAAACATCTAATAGAGCCATTAACTCAGTTGCTTCGCAAGTACCCGCTTTTGACAGGGTGTCCACAACTTTCAACATCAACAATCAACTAGAGTCACCAAGTATCAACAATCAATTAGAGCCACCAAGTAAGGAGAAGTCACAAGGGGAAACATCCAATGAACCAGCCAAAAAAATCGCTTCGCAAGTACCCGCTTTTGACAGGGTGTCCACAATTTCACACTTCGGCGTTACATCAGAGCCACTACCTTTCGTCCAAGGGGAGACATCCACTAGCTTTATTAACTCAGTCGCTTCGCAAGTACCCGCTTTTGACAGGGTGTCCACAGACTTAAACGTCAACAAACCACTAGATAAGGAGCTACAAGGAGAAACATCTAATAGAGCCATTAACTCAGTCGCTTCGCAAGTACCCGTTTTTGGCAGGGTGTCCACAACTTTCAACATCAACAATCTACTAGAGCCACTAAGCAAGGAGAACCATCAATGTAGTAACACTTCGGTCTCGACACAACCAAAACCTGTCCTGAGACATGAATTGGGAGTGCAATCCTCACCTAACTCGATTGTGGGGCAAGTGCCTTTCGTCCTTCATGTTTCCCGAACACGTTTATTTGTGTCGAGAAACTTTCTGTGTTTTGGGGCTACACAAAATAGTATATCAAGGACTCTTGGTATTAGTGTGAAAACGACCCAAAGACATCAAAAAATCATAGGTTTGTCACACCTGCAGTTGTGCCAGGAGAAAAACGAGTACAAAGATATTCGTCAAACCTTGAGAATGGAGTTCCATTCATATGATGTGTACGACCAAAACAACAGAACGCGCGTAGGGTTTAAAGATTGCGGCGATAGCTACCGATTTGAGGACGGGGTGGTAATTGGTTCAAAAACCAGCGAACCGAACACGTACTCTGTCAAAAAAGACGGTTTCTTGAACCGCTTCTTTAAACTTGGGACGCAGTACTTTTTAGCCAAGTGCAACATCTACCGCGAGGAGTTGCAGCTGACAACGATGAGATTCGCCAAGAAACTCTTTAAGCAGGAGTCCAGAAAACGCCTGCAGAAAGTGTCACTGTGACAGTCGTTTTTTTTCGGTCGCCGGGGGGGGCGTTTGCCGGTTTAAAAACCTTTTTCCCTTGGATCGGAATATGAAAGACATTTTTAAGAAAATAAAAAAATGGTGTTTGTCAAAGTAATCGAGAACTCGACACCAGAGGATATCCCTTTGGGACTTCGCTATATAGTCCTAGAATCTATTGAGTGTTACCCCAAACTCAAACAGATGTACCCTAACGCGCAGTTAACCGTCGTCAGACGTGAGGATTTTAGACGTGAGGCTTGTGACTCCGTTGGACTTGCAGAAGCATTGCTGTTGATGGCTTAATCTTCTTTCTTGTCGCTGGAAGATTCATTTGGACGGTTAGCTAGTCCAACCGCGCCGCTTATGCTCGCGGTAGCAATGGCACTGGCTAGGGTCAATTTTTCCCCACTTGCGCCACTGACTAACGCTGCAATCACAATCAGCGCACCAGAGATAAATCCTATGCATGGCGTTAGGGCGCGAATAAGATCAGGGGTCACGGTAGATACTTATTAATAGGAATTACAATTTTAAAATCGAAAGCAATCTGTATTTAAGATGCCAGAAAGAGCGCGGATGAAAACTTTAATAAAAATCTCTGTTATTGAAGTTTCTGTAGGGGTGCTTCTACTCCTTGGAACTGTAACCGCGAGCGTTATTGGATTACAGCAACTTGAAGATTCATCGTCATGGGTTAGGCACACGTACGAAACCAAGTTAAGAATTGATGAAATTCAAATATTGATTAGAACGGCAGAAAGCGAGCAAAGAGGATACCTGTTAACCAATAAGAGTATCTATCTTAATAGCGATTATAACAAGACGTTACAAAAGTTAGATAAACCGTTTCAAACGCTGCTAGAAGCCGTCAAGGATAACCCGGAACAACATCAACGGGTAGTAGATTGTTACATGAATGTTGAGAAAAGATTAAGAATCCTTTATGACGTGGTAAGCCTTGTCAGACAAGGACGGAACAAAGAAGCTAAGGTGATCATCGATAGCGGTAAGGGGAACCTAACCCAGATACAGATAAACCAATTGCTTAATATTATCAAGGAAAAGGAAGAACAACTACTGACTCTCAGAATTGCCAATCAGCAAAAAGCTTATAGAAGCGTTGTTACATATTTAATCTTTGGAGAGGTTATTAGTTTAGTTGTGGTTACAGGAACAGTCTGGACTTTAATTGTTAGGCTGAGAAAGCAGTTATTAAAAGCTTAATCATTAACTCTTCATAGACTCGTAATTTTACCAGATTGATATTTACAATTCCTTTGTTACAATACAAATACCTATTCAAAGTTGATAGATGTCTTACTATTCCCATACGAAAGTAACAAGGGAATAGTTTTTAAAGCTGAACCAAAAAAACTATATGAAATTAGCTCAAATAATCGAAAAAAACGTTTCTGTTGATATCGCAGAAGCGGATAGCGAATTAGTTAAACAAATTCAAGAAATACTAACTCAACAAAACTATTACAAAGCTGAGTTAGACGGTATTCCAGGGTTATCTACCAAGTTAGGGTTGCAACGGTTCAAGACGGAGCACTGGTTGGAGTTCCCATCGCTGATTGGCAAAGGGACTGCTCTTTGCTTGCTAGAAGGTAAGCACCCCATACCAAAGGACACGCCACAAAGCGATATTGTCTTGTTACCTGCAGGTGATTTTGGTACAAAGACAGGGCGTACCATGACGTTACCCAATGGGGATAAAGTATTTGCTAACCAGCAAGTCATACCACACAGCTATATAACGTGGGGTGAGATGAGTAAGGGATGCACGCGCGTACCCGAAACCAACCAGATAGTAAGAAACATGGTACGCGCTGCCAAAGGTTTTACCTTAATCAGAGAAAAGTTTGGCTCTCCTGTCGGGGTAACGTCAGGGTATCGGACGCCATATGCTAACAAGGAATGTGGAGGGGTGAAAAACTCTCAGCATCTCTATGGAAATGCACTGGACATCTTTCCTATGAATGGAAAGTTTGCTCCATTGCTCGATGTGATAAAAGCCTCCGACGCTGTTGGTGTGGGGATTGCTGGTGCGGTAAGAGGTTTTTACCATGTCGATTGGAGGGCGGGAGAACGTGTTGTCTTCTACTACGGCTAAACGGCATTGAGCCAAGATGTTTGTAAAATCATGAAAGATGGTCTAAAAACCTTTGCTATATCTACCTTTTAGCCATTATTGACAATTTCGTGTCATACCAACTTATGAACCTAGGTTGGCAAAATACCCAAGGCCGCCGCTCTCAATCACGAGCAATGAATACTTTCAGCCACCCATTCTACGAAATAGCTCTTTCTGTTAATTTTTGTTAACTCGCTCGCCAACAATCTCTGCCTATTCCTTCTCTCCTTTGGCTGAAATTTATTCTGCTTCTACCTTCTGGCTCTTTCTTCTTTTGTTACAAAATATGTAACTAATGCATAGCCCTAATCACTATCACCAAAACTGGACAAAAACCCATTTTTCGTGGAACTCGACAATTCTTTTGAACTGCATAAGTTGTTTCGGCTTACATCTATATAGATAATGATTAAACCGGGTGCATGAATCATGAATGATGTCAGTGTTTTGCATGCAGATCGAAAATCATATTCCTGTCTTAGGAGATATAAATTTTAAAAGCCCATTTGCTTACCAAGCAACCTTTGGTGTGGTTAAGACGGTCAATATAGTACAAATGGCAGTAGCAGAATGAAGACAAATAAAGAGCTTAGAGTTCGTAGGTCGATCCAGGAGCTGCAAGACGATTTCGAGAAAGGCAACAAAAAACCTTTAGAAGATCTGATGCGTGCCTGGAAGGGCATCAAGGAGCTTCCCCCCGACAACCCACATTCGTTCTTCATGTTGGGCGGCTATCACGGTGAGCCTTTCAGGGGAGCCGGGTGGGGGAACCCCTCTTATTGGGGAGGCTATTGCAACCACGGCAATATTCTGTTCCCCACCTGGCATCGTGTATATCTCGTGAAGCTGGAAGAGGCTTTGCAGAGTATCCCTGGTTGTGGAGACGTGATGCTGCCCTATTGGGATGAAACCAGCGACGACTCCTTGAAAAACGGGATTCCTTGGGCTCTGACCCAGAAAGACTTTGTGCTTGACGGAGCAACAATCCCCAATCCCCTGCGCTCATTCGTTTTCAACAAGAATATCGTAGACAATCTCAACCCAATACCGGATGCCGACTACAGCAAGCCCAAGGGATATGAAACGGTACGCTACCCTTTGTCGGGACTGGTCGGACAAGCAGATAAGTCCGCCACTGACAAGCATAACGCACAGTACCCCGACTACGACGAGAACGTGAAGCTCCTCAATCAGAACGTGGTGGACTGGCTGACCTCGCAGATCGTCGTGAACGGAAAAGTCATCCCAACCAACGTGAAAAAGAAATACACAGACTGCCTGGATGCTCCTAACTATACAGTCTTTTCTAACACGACTTCCGCCGCACAATGGAATGCGGATCTCGATAGCGGCATCGTGCCGGTCGTACCCCTGGAGTCCCCGCACAACAGTATTCACCTATCCGTGGGAGGCTTTGACTTACCGAGCGGTGACCGCTCCCCGATTGAGGGAGCCAATGGCGACATGGGCGAAAACGACACGGCCGGTCTAGATCCCATCTTTTTCTTCCACCACTGCTTTGTGGATCGAGTGTTCTGGCTGTGGCAGAAAAAGCACGGTTACACCGACCATCTTGAGATCATAGCGGAATATCCCGGAACCAACTCGGTGGACAGTCAGGGACCCACGCCCGGCACAGTGCCCAACTCTTGGTTGACATTGGAGTCGCCGCTCAATCCGTTTAAGATCAAGGAACACGGAAAGGAGAGAGCCTACACATCTGTTGATTGTATTAACATCGAAAAGCAGATGGGCTACACCTATAGCCACGGGTCACTCGAAGAGCAGCCTGAGCGTGTGGCTTTGCAACAGAACCAAAGTACCAAGGTGATTCGCATATCCGGAATTAACCGTGCACCCATAAGGGGTTCCTTCTTGGTTTCAGCCTACGCCAATATTGAAGGGAAGAAATACCATGTGGGAACAGAGGCAGTATTGAGCCGATGGAACGTCCAGTATTGCGCCAATTGCCAGACACACCTGGAAGTAAAAACTTTCATCGGTCTACATGATTTTCAGGAAAAGTCGATTAAGAGTGCAGAATACGAGATAGAGATACGCACCCGCGATGGACTGCTTACGCAGTCACAGTCTCGGGCTCTGACCACTACCGAGAAGAAGCTCTTCCACTTCGAGGTGCGTTGAAGAAAGGCAGAAGGCAGGAGGCAGAAGGAGCACTTCTGTTGGGGCGTTACCTCATGAAGGCAACTAACCCTCTTCTGCCACTCTCCAAAAACATTTGCCATTTCTGAATTCTAGAGCTTTTGTATAACAAGCGATTGCGCCATTTTTTTCTAATAACAAATACAAAACCAATTTTTTTCTAATAGTATAGCTTGTATTGATTGCCTCATGAGGCTTCTAGCAATCGCCCGACCGGAAAATGACAGAAGAGGGGTATGCCGTTGAGTTTCGCCTCCTATCTGCCCCGAATACCGTCTCGGATGCCCAATCATCAAAAATTGGTAAAACGGAAAAAAGTGAACCTGCCATCTCTATTGGTTGTCCACGCTCGCGTTTCAAGCTTGCTTGACAAAAATTCATTTTTTTATTCTTCACATAAGCTGCGTAAATCCTATCTTCTGTCAACTGTATATTCGCAGTTCATTATGTAGCATCAATTTTTAATAATGGCTAAAAGGTAGATATAATATAGCTTTTCAGACCAGATTACATGATTTTACAAACATCTTGGCTCAATGCCTAAACCACATTGCGGAAGTAAACCATGTATTCCACATATGCTGTATCGTTCGGTTCAGCATATGGATTGGTCAAAATAATGTCTGGTTTGTAAGACTGGGTAGAGTTTGCAGCTATTTGGGGTGTAAGGTAAGTACCAACTTTAACTTTGGTCGCTGTACCAGCAGCCTTGCAAACTATCTCATCAATGTAAAGTTCGCCAATCAAGGTTTCGTACAAGTTGTTTGGGTCAATATATTGAGCACCGATACTAACCAAGCGCTCGACTGACAACCAACGCGCCACGCTGGTCTTGTAGAAAAACATGACTTTTTTAGTGGTGTTGAACCACAATTGGTCAGCAACTGGGGAACTAGGGGCAGTTGCACTTACCCAAATTCCCCCTACCACTTGAGACGGGTCAATTAAAGGCATTGTTTATTCTAGACTTCCATAAAAAGCTATCACTTCATGAGAGGTTGTCAACGAGTATTTAGCATTGGTCGCACTCCAAGTGATGTCTTTGTTGTTCATACTGAATGCAGCGCTTGCACCTCCAAAAGCGTTCTCAACTTTGCCATTGACAATCAAAAATACAGTTGTTGCTGATTGTGGCAATTTGGAAAGCGATGAGACAACATTACTTGCGGTGACGTTCAACTTCTCGTTGTACCAGCGGGGAATTGTGCTTCCTGATTGTGCAGCAATATTAATATCACCAACGGGGTAAGCTGTAGCTGCGTCTGATGGGTATCGCCCTAGGTCATACTTGTAGCTAATCAGGTAATCGATTGCTGTTGCTGCGCTGAAGCTGTAAGCTGTTTCTGTACCATTGACGTTTGAATAAAACGTTAGGGTGTACACACCGCTAGCTTCTGTAAGCTTACCGTATACCTCGTTGCCGTTCGCGTCGGTTAAAGGTTTTTTGGTCGAGTTAGCAAACAAGGGAACGACGCCAGGGGCAACCACCCCAATCTGGGTGGCGCTAGCAACTTGGAGGGGAACCGCAACACCTCCCTCACCTGCAGTCGATAAAGCAGTGGTAATTCCTGAAGTTACAGTGATGCTACCGCCCGTCGCGCTCGCGTTATTGACCCGAACAAAAGCGTTTAATAATTTCTCGACTTGATAAGCACTTAATAACATAAATCAGTAGTAAATTTCTAATAGCCAATTAACACGAAAACTTGACCCTAACCAATTCAACACAGAACCGTTTATGTTGTAATCGGTTCCATGTCGTTGTTTTAATCCGTTCAAAAACACTTGAGATGTACCAGGGTCATCAGCAATATCATCAAGTGCAAAACTGCTAGTGCTGTTGCTAGAAATCACAAAAAATTTGTACTTTCCAGCAACGGAGGATTGAACTACAGCAACAGGATTAAAAGCTAAAGGCATTATGTGAACTCTCTTACTAAAGCAGTTCCAGTACCAGCGCTCGACCAAATACCACTAATCATCCCTATGAATTCATAGGGGCATTCATAATAGCTTCCAGGTGTAACCTTTACTGTAAAAGAACTTATTGAAACTGTCGCACCAAGTTCAAGATAAAGTGTTGAGGCTGATTCGTTCCAAATCGTTGCACCAATTCTTAGAGGATTAGCAGCAAGAACTTGTACAGCAGTGGTACTCAAAGGAATTGAAACAGGATTGACTTTATTAGACTTAAGAGCGGCTGAAGATGATGAGGTCAAAGGCATAAAATCACGAGCCTGTAGGGTCTAACAAATTGTCATTAAATGATGTGGGATTAACCGCGACATTGAGAGTTAGTTGATATCTTGGGGCGCTTGGAGTTCCGACTAACTGAGAATCAGCAAAAGTGATTGCGGTTAACGGGGGATTATGTGCAGCACGAGCGGTGTTAATGTCTTGTGTAAGGGAGGTAAGACCTTGTAAAAGTTTCACCATTACTTCCACAATGGAAGAATCCAAAGTAAGCGCTTGTTCTGCAATCACAGAAGCATTGATTTTGACTTGGTTGTTTCCAACGAATTCAACCGCACCTGCTGGAAGCTTAGAAGCTAAATCAGTAAATGTAATCATTTGTGGTCAATCTTGTATTCTATGGTTTCGAGTTTGGCTCTAATTGCTTGAATCAATTCCTCGGTTGTGTCTGTCTCTTGCCCTCTGTACTCCCAAATTCCGAGCGTTAAATCTTTCAGCCAACGAACGGGGGTAAATCTGAGTCTGTAGGAGTCGGTCAATTTTGGGAAAGTGACTAGCTGAATCGTGTTTAAAGGAATCAGTTTCTGCTTGCCGTCAACACTAGTTACTGGAGTCCTGGGCAAATTAGTAAAAATGATTGTGTCATCAATTTTTACGTTATCAATTTGCTGAAGCAACCATCCCGCTTTGTACCAACTGGGATTGGCGCTAATTGAGGTCACACCTATCAAAAAGATATGAGCGTCTGTCAAGTACGGCAGTTCAATCGGGTCAATCGCTGGAGTAGAACGCCGAAACTCGCCGCCCGATTGAGCAACAAACCTTTGATAAAAGGTAAGTTCCCAGTTACCTAGTCTGGTGTAATCAGCGAGTTGCACAAGTTCCAGCAGTCCTCAGAAAGTCCTAAAACATCAATGCCAGCTTGATCCAAGTAATCTAAAAACGTGTCAGGGTCTACCTTTCCGTTTAAAAAATCTTCGGTAAAGTGCGATCGCTCCATCATGAGCGAGAATTCATGGTTGAATTCCGCTTCACTCATGCCTGGAGTCCAGATGAGCGGGGTAGATATATCAGTGTGCTTAAGTTCCACTGCTCGTTAAGATAAAGCGTTCGGGTTCAAACCACACTCGACCATAAGCGCCACCGAGTTTAGAGGTGGTCGCGTTAAAAAGCGTTTTGACTTCGCTGTCTAGTGCTGTTGCTGATTGAATACTGATAGGAGCGCAGAAGGTGTACTGTACATTGCTTTCACGGGTTCCACGTCCATAACGAATGTAAGGGCGCTTACTTCCTTCCGCGCGTACCAGCGTGGGAGTTGCATCAGCAACCATCGCGTGAACCTTAGCAGGTTGAGATCCACGAGGCATGGGTTCTTCCGCGCCAGCGCCTACTAAATGCAGTGCAGTCATCCCAAAAAACGTAACCGACGGCTGAGACGCCTGCAAGCGGTAACGCTTAGCAGTATCACCAGCGGTGATTTGCATAGGTTTATAAGCTACATCAATCTTAGGGGATTTACGAGTGGGTGTCCCCTGTTCTTTCTCTGGACGCTTGTATGCTTCCTTGTTTTTCGCGTATTGTAAAGCGCGTTCTAGTTGCGCTACTGTTCGTCGTTGAGCCATCAATAATACTCCGTTATCACCTGGTTTTTTTATAACACAAGGATTTTGGCTAACTGCGATACCTCGGATATCTTAAGGTAGTCCCTTTGATGTGTTTTATAAAGTTTTTTAAATCAAATGAATAGTATTTTTAAGCCTGCTTGAAGCTGTTACGACTAAGTTAACAGGATTAGGCATTCCCCAGATAAACAATTGAGCGTATCTGAAAGTAACATGAGTTGCTTTCCTCCTTACATATTGCTTTCTCTGCTTTCCATAGACTCTATGAGTTCCGGGTGTGGTTGTGTACGTTCGGTCGTTGTCAATATATTGGATATAGTTTCTGTCGAATGGATGATCCTGTATTTCGAGTACATGCTTAATGATTCTTTCTCCTTCCGACTTGTTGGTAACCAACAGCCTTAGATCATAACCTCTTTCTCTATCAGAGTACGTACATTTAAAGTATCCTTTATTCCAAGTAAAAATTGGATTAGCAAACAAGTTTTTAATTTTGAGCGCTAAGCGTTCCGCGTCAGCGCGTGAGATTGTCTCACTTGTCTGCTTCATCAAGCGGAATGTTATCTCACCTTCAGTTTGACTCTGTTCAAAGTCATGTATTTCGGGGTTGTACTTTTCTAAGAAGTACAACTTGATTTGGGGCTTAAATTTCCTATCGCTCTGGAATTCCTGAACGGGAATACCATACACGGGGCGCTGTACAGCTTGTAGATGAGCACAGGTAACCTCAAATAGCCACATCCTCATCTGAGTCATTCCCACAGTGTCTTCATCTTTAATCAGACACGTATGCTTGAGTCTAGCTTTGGGAGTAGAGATATCATTGTTCTCTTGGTTTTTAAAGTACTGCATTACTACTTTATTGTGCTCAAGCCGTACTAAATCTTGCAGGTTCTCCCATTCGTTGAAATCTTCAGGTAACATCAGTCCTCATCTGCTTCTAGGTCTAAATCAGTAAGAGTCATCACAGGAGTGCTTACTGCTTTACTTGTCGCTTCTTTTGCTTTTAAGGTAGCAGGTTCAGGGGGAGTTGCTGATTGAGTCGCACCAGGTGATTGAGAAAGCGCTTTGGTTAAATCGTCCTTTTGGGTTCCAAGTTGCTTAACAGTATCTTGAATGGATAACGTCTCAGAAGCAACACTATCTATCTGACTAACAAAGTTTTCTGTCTTCTCTAAAGCTGTGAAGAATCTGTTGTGGAAATTTGGCATTGGGTTCATCCATCCGAAAGCTTTCTCTCCTACTTCACCCCACTTGCGTAAAGCGTTCCCAATCCAAGCAACCCATGAGCCAACAACTTCAAGAGCGCTTAAAATACTCCATCCAATTGATTGAATGGAATTTACAATATTGGCTGCTGCTTGGTAGATTCTGTTGTAGCGCTTCCACTCAGCTTTGATTCCTCCCCAAGTGCTTTCTCCTAATGCTGTTTTAGCAGCGTTGTCCAAAGTCTTTCCAATAATCTCATCTATCTGTAGTGGGTTTCCTTGCGGGTCTTTTATACCAATTGCTGCTAGTACATTGCTTACCGCACTAGTCAACGTTTGCCCCAAGTTGTTGCTGAGCATGTAAGCGTTATGAAGCGTTTGCCACCAAATCAAGACGTTGAGCACCCGATCCATGTGCGTCCATTTAGCAAATTCATCAAACTTGGTAGAGAAATTCGTGAGCAATCCGCCCAGACCGCCGGGAACTTGAGCACCTAACTTGGTGTTGATTGTGTTGAGCAGTCCCATTTGTGCAGCGTTGGAACCTGCGCTAAATGCATTTAGCAATCTGTCGGTGTTAGCGTTGCTGTTTGCATTGACTCCATTTGATGCATCACCTAGAGCTTTATTGATGCATCCGCCTGGTTGAGTCGTTCTGCAAACTCCTGTTTGTGCAGCTTGTGCAGTTTGCTCAAAAGTCAACGGGTCGGGTTTTGCAATAATCAGCGGGGGAATTGCACTAATCTTGCTGTAAATCTCACCAAGTAAGCTTTTCGACTCGTTGTCCACTGGCGCGTCCTTTCCGTCTTTGCCGTCTTTACCGTTCTTGCCGTCTATACCGTCTTTACCGGGCTTGCCATCGATGCCATTTCTGCCAGGTAAACCCGTAATACCTGGTAAACCTTGGAGTCCTTGAGTTCCTGGTATTCCTTGAATACCTGGGGTTCCATTGATTCCGTCTCTCCCGTTAATTCCATTTGTACCAGGGCGACCATCCGCGCCATTCTTGCCAGGAATTCCATCTCTGCCTGGGATAAACGCACGGGTGAGGGCTTGAGTTGCTTTGTCATCTGTCGTCTGTATTCGGGAGCCGAAACCCAATAGTATGTTTTGAACTTTTGATACTTCCGTCCGGTTTTGCCTAGTTTCATAAAGCGCTTCATTCCCTACGCTGTAAGCTTTATCGATATCTATCAATAGTTTTGCTCTACCCGCTCGCGTCTCATAAAGTGCGTCGTTAGCGACTTTGTAAGTTGAGTTGATTTTGTCCTCTAATCGAGATCTACCCGCTCGCGTCTCATAAAGCGCTTCATTCGCGAGTTTGCGCACATCATAGATTTGTCCTTCTAATTTCTTGCGTCCTTCCCTGGTTTCGTAGAGCGATTCATTAGCGAGTTTGTACGTCTCACCCAGTTTCACCTCTAGCTTTTTCCTACCTTCTCGCGTCTCAAAAAGCGCTTCATTACCAAGCTTTACCCCTCTATCAGCAGTGTTTTTGGCGCTTACTGCTTTAGCTTCTGCGCTTTTGGCATCTCTTAGCGCTCGTTCTGCTGTCTTATCCGCTTCCGTCGCCGTCGCTTGTGCTTTGTTAGCAGCGTTCTTGATTGGTAGAAGTAAACCAAGAGTTTTGCTCAAGTCCTTCTCTACAAAGTCCAAGCGCTTGTCAACGCTGTCAATTCTATTACCCAAAACCAAAAGCGTTGCAACGCTTGCAGCAAGTGCAGCTAAAGTTGCTGCAATTGCTGCAAGCCGTCCAAGCGCCTGCAGTGCGCTACCTCTTGCAGCATTCGCTGCTGTGGTGGCGTTAGCTGCTGCATTGCTTGCTTGATAGGAGCGCTCAAGTGATGCACGAGCATTATTTAAGGCAGTCTGGGACGCATTCTCAACCGCGCCCAATCGAAACTTGAACGGGTTAATGTTAGTAATCACTATCGGGTTAATGAACCCTGGAAGTTGTGGAATTAACGACGCTTCTACACGTTTTGCCACCTGACCTTCATCAATATTGAGGTTTTGAATTTGAGCACGTAGCGCGGCTAATTCCGCGCGTAGCTCACTACAACAATCAGCCATTTATTTCTAATTTGGGAGTGAGAAACGGATTGCTCTTACTTGTGAGGCAAGAGAACTGCAAGATATACAAGTAAATCCAGGGTAATTGTTAGGGTCTTCACAACGAACAGAATCATTACCACAGTCACCACAATCAACATAATAAATCGGTTGTTCGTCTCCATAATCTTTGAACACGTTGCCCTTGGAATCAGTAACAGTTAATTCCCACTTCAGGTTTATTGGTAATCCATCAGCACGCGCAAAAGATATATTGATTGGCTTTTCGGGAAAAGGACAATCGCTCAAGGGTCTACACGCTCTTATACCCGTACCTAGCAAATTAAAATAACCTCTTTGACGCTCACCTTTACTATTATTGAAGTAGATAGCAAAACCGTAATCTTGAAACCTACAATATTGACTAAAACCTGTTTCCTCATACCACTCAAGAATGGGATAATCAAACGGGGGATAAATAAAACGCTCTTTATTTCCTATGATTGTGCTATTAATATCATCCGGTGTATCTCTGTATTCTGCAATAAAATCTATTTGCCCTGTACCGAAGTTTCTTTCCTCAACGTCATAATTGCACCTATACGCCGTCATCTCATAAGGCATACCTTGACATGTTTGTACAGCAACTGTTACAGGTGTCTGCGTTGTTGTATATATTTTAGTTTCACCGTTACCAAACTTATAAGTTACTGTTGCTTTGTCAGGATAGATGCAATTGGTCATAAGTACTTAACAATGTTGCTATCATTCGCGTTTCTTATCTCTACTCGCTCGTATTTGTATTGTGCTGGTATCAAGATATTTACCTCTAATATTATAACTTTCATTCTACCTTGCTGAGTGGGTTTATATACAGTCTTCCACACGGAAATATTAATCATTGAGGTAGAAGAATTACCGCTTACCTGCATCGCTTTATAAAGCAGTGCTGTTAATATTGCTTCGGCAGAATTATTAGCGCTTGGTTGTAAGTCTGGCAAGTCAGCTTTATTGATAGTGAATTTGGTAGAATCTTGAGTAAAGTTTTGACCGAACAAGTAAACAGTTCTAGGTTTCCAATTAAGAAAACCACTCGGTGCTTTTATCGCTGGACTAGCTGGAAGTAACCGAATGGTTGTTTTTAAGGACTTAGAAAGAGTATAGGGTAGTTCAGCTTGGAGAATAGCCATAATATTTTTAGTTGATTCTAATTCCTAATCCTCCATTAGAATTGGTGAGAATTAAGTACTGTTCGCTAGTTCCATTAACTTGAAGTATGTCAAATACGCTCGCGCCATAGGCAGCACACACCACAATATCATCAGATGTCTTACCACTAACTCCTGTGTTTGATTGAGTCAAAAATGCAAGCCCCTGGACGATATCGCGCCGATTAGTTTGGCTATTGGCTCCTGCTATTCTTTGATTACCAACTAGCAATAAGTCGTGCAAAGAGCTATTGTAAGGAGTCAGTGAGGACGTTCTCAGGTACTGCATTGAGTAATCGCCAAAGATGAACCCATAGGGGTAAATTGCCATGTCCCACCATGTAGGCTTATTGGCTGGTGACATGTACCCTAATGGTACAAACACACTGCCAGCTTTTAGAATGACCAATTTAAACTCCGTTCCACCGTTCAATGAGATAACAGTTATGGGGTCTGTATCGTAGAAGCTAGCAAAAGTATTCTCAGTACTCCCGTTTGTACCAACATGGGTTGTAGCATTCCAATTTGAGAATATCTGATGACCAATACCGCGAGAAGTTGTCAGACGGATTTTAGTGTAGAAACTACCGTAGGTCTTGGTTCCATCCAAAGTAATCTTGTAAACAACACTTTTGTTGTTACCGTTCTCTGTGAATTCGTCAAAAGGAGATGAAAAACCAGCTAGAGCGTAACCCGCTTTGATTCCATCATAAAGACTTTGCTGTGTGATACTCGGTTGAATTAATGCTTCAGTTTTTGTCGCGCTCATGCTTAGTAGTCGTCTGGATCGATTGTTGCAGAGGTATCGACTTTCTGAAGATTCACAGAATAAGTTCGCTGCCTATAAGTCGCACTATTGCGAGTCACCAATGAATCGAAGCTTTGAGCAATGGTAATTTGGGTTTCTGGGTTGGTTGTTTGATTGGTTTCGTTGAGCGTGTTTGCAGCATACAAAAGCAGTGCTACAAGCAAACTTTCACCCGTGTTACCAGCACTAGCTAGTAAACCCGTGCTAACTAAATCAGCCTTGGTGATTGTGATAGTCGTTGCGGTTTGTGTTGCACTCGCTCCGAATACTTGTTGTAAAGTTGGTTTCGTCATTAATTATTAATTGGTTCAGCTTTATTATTTATAACTGAATATGTCCGATAGCGGCTGTAATTTCTTCTGGTGATACTTCTAAATATCGCTGAAGTGTTCCCAAGTCGCTGTGTCCTGATATCTGTTGAATCGTCCTGAGTGGAATATTTGATTTACTCATTTGAGTCAATGCAGTGCGACGGAAACTATGGGTACTCGCACCTTGTATTTTGGCGTCTGCACAAGCATCTCTAAATATTTTGTCAGCAGTGACGCGGTTGAGGTGTTTCTTTTTCGCGCCATTATTACCGGGGGGAAATAACGCTCCATCCTTGAGCACTTGATACTCATCAAAAAACGGCAGTAATTGAGGATGGATCGCCATTTCCCTTGTTTTCAGTTTACCTTTAGTGCTTGATTTACGAAACACTATCGTATTGCCTTTAATATCTGAGGTTTGAAGTTGGAGTGCTTCAGAAACTCTACACCCTGTGAATAAGCAAATTGCAAACAAGCACCTATCGCGGGGTGTCTTCAATGCTTGAAAAAACTGAATCATTTCGCCATGAGTTAAAACTTTAGCTTGTCCGTTTCCTTTGACTTTCATTGTGGTTTTGGTAAATAGTCTTAATCCTCATTTTGTTAAATTAAGCGTCAATTGGTAGCAGAATCGTTATTCCCAAACACACACCACACCTCATATACAAATTACTTATCAAAGAGATAACCCGCTTAAGACGGATTTAAGCGGGTTCAGGCTTTAGGATATAACCTATTATTATGTTTAGCGTTCTCAGGTGTAAAACGTAGTTGACTTCGAGAGTAAGTAATGCAGGGTTGTTTGAATGGATCTCAGAGGGTACATTCTGGTCGGTTCATCCATAGTACCCCAATCTGTACCAGTGAAAACATGAATGGAACCGGATGAAAAATTGTAGCGATTGGTAGAACTTAATCTAAGTTTTTGGAAAAAAGAAACGCGAGAATTCGCTCTTGCTTTTGCTCTTGTCGATCTACAAATATTGGTATAAAAGAGTATGTTTTTCAAAAAAGCGGGATATGATGAAAGCGTTATGTGTTTAAGGAATGTCACCAATAATTTAAAATTCCGTGTGGTACTCCTTTTTTTTATTTGATGGACGATTTTAATGGATTTAGAGCTAAAAAAAGATACAGTCAGGGAAGCTGTATCTTTTTTCATAACGAAAGCTATTTAACTAGTGTTTAGAATATAGCGATTTGAGACGCAATAGGGAAAAGTTCAATCGGGATATAACGGATTGCTGGATAAAAATGATTGTATTATTTCATAAATGGGTCACAACTAATTATTTGCTTTTGGATTCCAATTGCTCAACGCTGAACGCTCCATGATAGGGAAATAATTCTCTCTTGCCACCTCTTATCCAAATACCGTCCTTATTAATCATGTCTACGTATCCGACTTTGCCAGCGAACAAACCGGACTTGACAACAACCAACGTGTTTAATGGTAGAGTTTTCATAAATTAGTAGACAGCTAGAGAAGTAAAAAGGAGGTTTGATTTTGATGACAGCAACGCTTAATAGGTAACGAGAGTTTTAAACATCTCTCTATTATGAATTTTGTAGTCATTAACATTACCTTGCTACAAATTTCTTAGATATGGTTTACAGGTTGCCTTAGCTCCTTTTGCTTCAGAAATATTGAGTTCTTTGAAAACAGGATGATCCTGTAATCGCTCACAGCCAGCTTTCAACCAAGACTCAAATCTAATATCCCACAACTGCACAGTGCCATCTAAACCACCACTGACAATTGTCTGTTTATCTGTGCTAATTGCTACAGAATAAACGGGACTCTGATGACCGATTAAGGTAGCGACTTGCTTGCCCTTGCTATCCCACAACCGCACAGTGCCATCTGCTCCACCACTGACAATTGTCTGTTCGTCAGTACTAATTGCTACATATGTAACATCACCCTGATGACCCCTGAAAGTGCCGACTTGCTTGCCCTTGCTATCCCACAATCGCACAGTGCCATCTTCACCACCACTGACAATTGTCTGTTTTTTTGTGCTGATTGCTACAGAAGAGACGTAACCCTGATGACCCCTGAAAGTGCCGACTTGCTTGCCCTTGCTATCCCACAACCGCACAGTGCCATCATATCCACCACTGACAATTCTCTGTTTATCTGTGCTGATTGCTACAGAAAAGACGACATTCTGATGATGGATTAAGGTAGCGACTTGCTTGCCCTTGCTATCCCACAACCGCACAGTGTCATCTCTTCCACCACTGACAATTGTCTGTTTATCTGTGCTGATTACTACAGACTTAACCTCACCCTGATGACCTTTCAATTCAGCGACTTGCTGCTTGCCCTTGCTATCCCACAACCGCATAGTGCCATCTTCTCCACCACTAACAATTGTCTGTTTATCTGTGCTTATTGCTATAGACATGACGCGACCCTGATGACCGATTAAGGTACCGACTTGCTTGCCCTTGCTATCCCACAACTTTACAGTGCCATTTGAACCACCACTGACAAGTGTTTCGCCATCTGTGCTTATTGCTACATACATGAGGTAACCCTGATGACCTTTCAATTCAGCGAGTTGCTTGCTCTTGCTATCCCACAACCGCACAGTGCCATCTCTTCCACCACTGACAATTGTTTCGCCATCTGTGCTGATTGCTATAGATAATACGGTACCCTGATGACCGATTAAGGTAGCGAGTTGCTTGCCCTTACTATCCCACAACCGCACAGTGCCATCTCTTCCACCACTGACAATTGTTTTGCCATCTATGCTGATTGCTACAGGCCAAACCTCACCCTGATGACCCCTGAAAGTGCCGACTTGCTTACCCTTCCTATCCCACAACCGCACAGTACCATCTTCACCACCACTGACAATTGTTTTACTATCTGTGCTGATTGCTACAGACCTAACCTCACCCTGATGACCCCTGAAAGTGCCGACTTGCTTACCCTTGCTATCCCACAACCGCACAGTGCCATCTCTTCCACCACTGACAATTGTTTTGCCATCTATGCTGATTGCTACAGAAGTAACGTCACCCTGATGACCCCTGAAAGTGCCGACTTGCTTGCCCTTCCTATCCCACAACCGCACAGTGCCATCTCTTCCACCACTGACAATTGTTTTACTATCTATGCTGATTGCTACAAGCAGAACGTCACCCTGATGACCCCTGAAAGTGCCGACTTGCTCGCCTTTGCTATCCCACAACCGCACAGTGCCATCTCTTCCACCACTGACAATTGTTTCGCCATCTATGCTGATTGCCACAGACCAGATCAAATCATGATGACCCCTGAAAGTGCCGAGTTGCTTGCCCTTCCTATCCCACAACCGCACAGTGCCATCATCACCACCACTGACAATTCTCTGTTTCTTTGTACTGATTGCTACAGACCAGATCAAACCCTGATGACTTCTAAAAATATTTTTTTCTCTACTATTTTGGACTGCACTGAATAAGCTGTCTTGCACCGATGGGGGTAATGATTGATTGGGGAAACTAAACAAAGGTGAGCGGCTTTGTCCTACAACACTAATTGCAGTAACCAAGCTTTCTAAAGGAGCAATCGGTAACAAACTTTTTGCTGATATGGCAGTTTGTTGTATCCGCCCGATTTCTGCGTTTTGCCATTCGTGTAAAGCTACTCCTGCTATTGTTGTTGTTAATACTAATGCTGTACTTAAAATTCCGATTAAGAATTGTCGTTGCCGTTTTCGCTCTTGTTCAGCTTTTCGTGCGGCGTTTTCACAAGTACGAAAAAATTTCACCTGTAACGGCGTCATGTTGTCGCTGGCTCGCTCATAATATTTCTTTAAAAAATTCAAATCTGGAGGACGCCAAAGACTTCCCTCTGGGCGATTATTCTCATTCCAAACCCTTGCTGTCTCATCTAAGCGACGCTGAAAACGAATATCGCTGCGGCTACTATCTAGCCATTTTTTCATCTGTCCCCAGTTAGTAAATAAGGCTTCGTGGGTAACTTCTGCTGTTTGTATTCCATCAATGCTAAAAAGAGTAACTAACCGCACACCGGGGCTAGCGAATCTATTAATCACTTTTCTAACAGACTCAGGCTCATCTTTATAAGAAATCAAGCTATCAATATTAGCACGACGACGGGTATCGCTTGTTCCTTCCCCAAGCTGCACTAATCCTATAAATACTCGCTGGGCAATCTTCTTTTCTTGTTCGTTAAGGCTTTGATAAATGCGTTGAGCTTCATCTGCTAATGCTCCACCAACTCCACCAATTTGTTTGAGCGTCTTGACAGGTTCAACACCAATTTTTAGCCCGTCCCAAATGCGGGTTAATGCAAACTGAAGTAGGGGTAATGCTCCTTCTCGCCCTTCTGTGTCCTTTAGTAACAAACTAACCACAGCTTCATCTAGTGGATGACCTGCATTTGATGCTGGTTTGGTAATTGCTTGCTGCAATTCCTCTGTACTCATGGCAGGTACAATCACACCAAGTTTTGCAATGACCTGATTAAGCGTTGGGTGTCGTTGTGTTTCTCCAAGAAAGTCACTACGCAAAGTTATAATAACTGATACACAACCAGAGCGATCTGACGCTGCATGAATTAAATTTTCAATAAATATTTGGCGCTCATTCGGGTCATCGCAAAGCGAGTAAACTTCTTCAAACTGGTCTATTAATACCATTAACGGCGATATGGCAATCTCTGGTAAGACGTTGGCAATGCGTCTTAAACCATCATAAATAATAGTATTAGTAGTGTTACTGCTAGTTTGTTTTAATTCTTCTGCAAACTCGCGGGTCTTAGTCACAGGAGTTTGGTCATTAGTCGCAACCCTTGCCAACACTGTTGCTAAAGCTTCAATTGGATGGGTACCAGGGACAAGCACCACCACTCGCGCTTGGCTTTTACCTGGTAGAGGACGCCGTGCTAATTCTGGAATTAAACCTGCACGCGCTAGGGAAGATTTACCAGAACCGGATGGTCCCAAAATTGGCAATAAACGTAATGGTGTTTCTGATTGAGTTGTGTTTTCGTGAAGAGTCCGAAACAGATTCCACAGTTTTTCAATTTGTTTTTCTCGCCCAAAATAGCGCTCACTATCAACTTCATAAAATGCAAGTAGCCCTTTGTAAGGATTGCGACCTATTTCTGCTGTGGTAGAAACTTTCTCTTCTTTTAATTGATGCTCAAGTTGGTACTGGTAGATAACAACTCTGTTGCCATCTCCAGAAATAATCGCACTGCTGATAGCATCCTTTTCAATTCTAATGCTGCGATTTTCATCCCTTAACCCGCTATCGCTCATGAATTCTACCTCGCAGGTTTTCTACTCGTGTCGTCCACTTAGTAACGATTTCATACTCATAGTGATTTTTGGCACGTTGTAGCACCGTAGTTATTTCCCGTACTTCCTCATCCAATCGTAACCAAGAGGTATTTGCCGGGTTGGCAGCCAGAATCAGAATTGTCTTGACAGCCGTGTTACTCATGAACGAGCTTAGAGCAGACACTAGAGTTTACACTTTGACAGGAGTTAGAAAATATCATTACAGATAAAATATTAGCTTTGACTAAGCTTATACTTCTTTTTATATGTGAACTTTGAGTTGACTTATGCAGTTGCTTCATTTTAGGGGGTGAGTCAAATTCGCGCTAGCGCGATCGCTCGTTTCACTCACTATTTCACTCGCCTAGAACAAGTCAACAATCCAAAAGGGCATAGCAATAAATTTGGAAAGAGTGTGCAGCAACACCCTTGTTGTAACCTTATTCAACACTTAACCTTAAGGATATATGCTCAATGGGGAGGAACTATTGTTATAGATAAGTCTACTCATGAATAGAACAAAGCTTTCGATTCTTGTAATAGTTTCTTTTCTAGGGGCAGTCTTAATCGCGCTGATACCCAGTATTGCACCTGCTCAGACCAATGTGCACCTGACAATGGGCAATCCAAGCGGTGCAGGGTCTTCAAGTCTCAACAACTATTTGTTGAGCAAAACGCAATACGCAACATCACACAACTGTTCAAAAGGTATACCCAACTGGGTAAGCTGGCAATTGAATAGCTCATGGCTTGGCAGCGCACCTAGACAAAACAATTTTCGTGCCGACACAACACTGCCTTCGGGATGCTATCAGGTTAGCACATCCGACTACAGCGGTAGTGGTTTTGACCGAGGGCATATGTGTCCCTCTGGTGACCGGACAGATACAGTTACTAATAACTCTGCAACTTTCCTAATGACGAATATGATTCCCCAAGCCCCCGACAATAATCAGGGTATATGGGCAAACTTAGAAGATTACAGTAGAGATTTAGTAACCCAAGGCAAAGAACTATACATAATTTCAGGTGGGTATGGTTCTGGTGGTACTGGCTCAAACGGGTCAGCTTCAACAATAGCTAGCGGGAAGGTGACAGTACCAAATCGAACCTGGAAAGTGATTGTAGTTCTTGATAGCCCTGGAAACGCAAGCAGTGTGACGACTTCCACGCGCGTAATCGCAGTTAATATTCCAAACACCCAAGGTGTCAGAGACAGCGATTGGCGCTCCTATAGAGTCAGTGTTGATTCTATCGAAAACGCCACGGGTTATGATTTTCTATCCAATGTTTCTGCTTCTACTCAGTCTGTGATTGAAGCAAGAGTTGATAACCAATAAATAGGACTTTAAATAATTCACCCGTTGAAGCGGTGAACGGGTGAATTTTACTATAGCTTATATTTTTATTTACTAAACACAAGAGACTACAACTAGGTTTCTACAACTTTGGTTTTTACTCCAGCTAAACCAGCCGAAGTTTTTCCAACGATATAGATATCAATCTTTATTCTTCCGATACGAAAAACTTGAATATCAGTCAAATTGCTCTCAAGTGTTTCTAAAAGTTTCTTAAATTTACTAACATCTGCTTTTTGCTGAACGTCATGCCACTCTTGCTCATAAGCAAGGTTTGTAAATAAGTCAGTAAGAGCTATCGTTTCAACTGGTAAATCAGTGGGATGTCCTGTTAGCTCCAAAATCTTTTTAGGAGTTAATTCAGTACCCGACCATACAAAAGACTCAAATGGATACTCTGATTCGCTTGGCATCATTAATTCACTAGATGCGTCTTTGAGTTTTGCAGTAATTTCGGAGGAAGAATCGCTCATTGTATTTATGACTGCTGACAAAAACCAACTACAGTATACGTTAACAAGCAACAAGTAATGACTGGTTTAACCAGTTGTTTTGGAGTTTTTAAATGTTTTTTAAACAAAATTTAACCATTAATTCTGTATTTTAGATGACAAGTTATTTGTTTAAGAACTTCTTAATTTTACTCTTTAGATAATCGAGTGAATAAGTTTCGTTAATTTCTTCTATTTTCATCCATTTGAAGTCTATCACTTCATTTAAAGCCAAATATAGTTTTTCTTTATTTACCACTGAAAATACATATTTAAAATCAAAATGATAGTGCATACCTTGATTCTTTTTTGGATTAGCAGGAATGGCGTGTGAATCGATGTCTAAGGGTGACATATCGTTGTCAATGTGCCACTGGTGTAATCGCAACTTTTCACCTGCTATTCCTGTTTCTTCTTCAGCTTCTCTTTTGGCTGTAACCCAAAGGTATTCATCTTCAATATCGAAATGCCCTCCAGGACACAGCCATTTATTCAAAGTTTTGTGATGTATCATTAAAACTTTATCAGCGTCCACAATGATAGAACTGGCGGTTATATGACCTTCCATATTTGACCGCAGATGAATATAACTGTCGCCGTCAAGTACAGTCTGCACCCTGTCTAAGCGTTGTTTTTCATCTGGATAAAGTTCTAAATATCTGCTCACAATTGTATAAATACTCTGTTTAATAATTGTCTCAGCCATAATTAAAGTCGATTGTCAAACTACTTATATGTGTGTATTCCGCCGATTTTAGTATATTTGCTAATCCAATCAACTTATTACTATAATTGCCGCTTTTATTCGGGGTAGTAAATAAAGTGCATTTTCACTTGCTATAGTGCGTATTCGGCATACGAAATATCTCGCAAGTGTTCAACAACTGGCAGGATAGTGATTTACACGAATTACTTATTATTTAATCACTGTCCGTAAATTAGCTTGTTTTTATCATTATTCCACACAGTTAATTTACTTAATAAGTAAAAAATCTCACTAGTTGACGCATCTGCACGGTAGCTTAGGCACTTACCAGTAAATAAATCTCCAGCCTTATTAAAACGAATAACCGACTACGCCCACGATCAACCACAAAGGCTGGAGATTTATTTTTATGGATCTCCCTGATAGTAGCTTCCTTATGAAAAGAAAGTAATGGACTTGTGCCGTGCATACGAAAGATTTTATAGGGTAGAGTGTACTGTTACAATGCGGTTCTACAATAGTCAAACGACCGCAAAATTTTCGATTTCTATCTCTATTGTGCATAAGTTGATTTCAATTTTATCTATAAAAGTTAAACCTAAGTGTTTCTCATCTAGTACGTTTGGATTGTGAGCGTATAAAATATTACCCTGATTCTATGAACTCTGCCCAACCCGATGATGAAAATAACCGTGATGTCAAAACAATTTTGATTTTGGCAGCCAATCCGGCAGGGACTTCCAGGTTGCAATTGGATAAAGAAATACGGGAAATTGATGAAGGGTTGAAACGAGGGAATAAGCGTGAGCAGTTTAAGTTAGAGAAAATCGGGGCAGTACGTCAGCGTGATTTTTACCGGGCGATTTTAGATTACGAACCCCAGATTGTTCATTTCAGTGGGCATGGTGGTGGAGTTGATGGCATTGTCCTGGAAAATGAAGCAGATGAACCAGCGTTTCTCAACGCAGATGAACTGGCAAGTATGTTTAAGTTATTTGCTAGAGAAATGGTAATTGAATGCGTACTTCTCAATGCTTGTTATAGTGAAGTGCAAGCAAAAGCTATCAGCCAACATGTCAACTATGTGATTGGCATGAACCGAACGATTGGGGATAAAGCAGCGATAGCATTTTCTGTAGCATTTTACGATGCTTTAGCTGCTGGAAAACAAATGGAGTTTGCTTATGAATTAGGTCGCTTGCGTTTGATAAGTTATTCAGAGCAGCAAACTCCGGTTTTATTGAAAAAAGAGCAAATTGGTACTGTACAGCCATTATTTGACGTTATTCCTCCAAATCCATATGTTGGATTAGCTGCATTTACGGAAAATGATGCAGCATTCTTTTTTGGACGCGAAACATTTGTCAATGGTTTGGTTGAAGCCGTTAACCAACAGCCTTTGGTAGGAGTCATTGGTCCTAGTGGTAGTGGAAAATCTTCTGTGGTGTATGCGGGATTGTTTCCTCAACTGCGGACTTCTGGAAACTGGTTGATAGAATCATTTCGTCCTGGGGATAAACCATTTTACCAATTAGCTTCTGTCTTAGTGCGTTTATTGGAACCAGAAACTGGAGAAACTGCACAACTACGAGAAGCTGTGGGATTAGCAGCAGATATGGAAGTTGGGAAAGTCCCTTTATCTACAGTGATATCTCGGCTTAATGAACGTGATAGTAGTAAACGCTTGTTGCTGTTTGCAGATCAGTTTGAGGAACTTTACACTCTCTCCCAGAATAAGGAGGTGATTGAACGTTTCGTTGATGCACTGTTGGCAGCAATTAATCTGGACAACTTCAAACTAGTTTTTACTTTAAGGGCTGATTTTTACAGCTTTGTCCTTGGCTATCGTCCATTTCGTGATGCATTGGAACAGTTTACACCGAAACTCCTTAGTTCAATGAATCGTGAGGAACTGCAAAGAGCAATTGAGCAGCCAGCCGAGAAAATGGTAGTCCAATTAGAAGGACAATTAACACAAAGGATTTTAGATGATGTCGGAAATGAGCCGGGAAATCTGCCACTGTTGGAATTTGCCCTCACCCGACTTTGGGAGAAGCAGCAAAAGCGCAAATTAACTCATCAAGCTTATGATGAGATTGGGGGTGTGAAAAAAGCTTTGGCTAATCATGCCGAGGAAGTTTATAAACGACTCGACGAAACACAGCAGAAGATTGTACCACGAATTTTTGTGCAATTAGTGCGCCCAGGAGAAGGAACAGAAGACACTCGTCGCATCGCCACCCGTGCAGAAGTTGGAGATGAAAACTGGGGATTAGTCAGTTATTTAGCAGGATACCCAGCCCGTTTGGTTGTCACTGGACGCGATGAGAAATCTGGAGAAGATACAGTTGAAGTTGTTCATGAAGCTTTAATCCGCGAATGGCTGACTTTGCGAGAGTGGATGAACGCTAACCGTCAGTTTCGCGTTTGGCAAGAACGATTGAAAGTGGCGGTGCTGGAGTGGAAGAATAGTAACTATGATTCTGGGGCATTGTTGCGGGGTGCGCCGTTGGTTGTGGCAGAAGATTGGCTGCACAAGCGAGATGAGGAAATGACACTCCAGGAGCGAGATTTTATTAGTGCTAGTGTACAGCAGCGTTCTAAAGAGCAGGAGAAACTGGCTAAAGAGCAAGAGGAAAAAGAGCGCAGGCGGCGACGTACTACTCAGGCGTTGATTAGTGGTTTAGTTGCTGCTTTGGTTTTATTAGGACTTATTTTTTTTGAATGGCTGCAAGCAGAAAAACAGCGATTAAATGGAGAGATTTCAGTTCAAAGTTTGACGACAGAAAATCTTTTTACCTCAGGTTTGGAACTAGATGCTTTATTATCTGGGTTGAAAACTGGGAAAAATGTGAAAAAAAATGGTGATGCTGTAGATTCAGATAACAGCACAAAAGCAATTGTTGCTCTGCAACAGGTTGTTTACGGAGTAAAAGAACACAACCGATTGGAAGGGCATAGCAGTGTAGTCACAAGTGTGGTGTTCAGCCCGAATGGCAAGACAATAGCTTCAGGGAGTTCTGACAACACAGTAAGACTATGGAATCTCAACGGGCAGGAACTGCATACTCTTAAGGGGCATAGCAGGGAAGTCTTAAGTGTGGTGTTCAGCCCGGATGGCAAGACAATAGCCTCTGGTAGTAATGACAACACAGTAATCCTATGGAATCTCAACGGGCAGGAACTGCATACTCTTAAGGGGCATAGCAGTAAAGTCACAAGT
>JAHHGV010000069.1 GCA_019359695.1 Brasilonema angustatum HA4187-MV1 | reverse complement strand
TTATAATTTTGTTTGATTTACAACTTAAATCTACTTACTGCGCTCTATTCCTGTACCGTCACATTTTAGTACTCTTTATTTGTCTTTTACGGGTTTGTTCGGTCAGGTGCAAGATGTGAGCGCCCAACGGGCGCGATTAACGCTCCCGCAAAATATGAAACAAGCACATTTTTCTGAGATTTCTCAAAGCCTTACTGTATAACGGTTCTAAAATGTGCAAGTTAGGAGTATTGTAAATCTCAAGAAGTAACCACAAATTCAGACTTTGATTATTTCTCACTTTTTTGTATTATATGTAGTACTTGTACTTCGAGTTAAAGTTGTTATTTACGCTTACTTGAATGAGTCACAATTATATTAGATTTATGTTCTTGCTCTTTTTTTTCACCCACATTTACGAAATGAACCGGGCTGACACTGTAGCACCAGTATTAGGTAAAGTTATCCAACCAAAAAGCTCATGAGCGCAACTAGCTACCGCCGGATTATTATTGGGGATATACATGGTCATTATGAAGGTTTAATGACATTATTGGAAGCGATCGCTCCCACATCAGATGATCAAGTCTACTTTCTTGGAGACTTAATTGATCGTGGTCCTAAAAGTGCACAGGTCGTGAGTTTTGTCAAGGATAGTTGCTACCAGTGTTTGTTGGGTAATCATGAGCAAATGTTATTAAATATTTTTACCAACGGACACGCTTCCACCTCGATCTTACAAGGATGGCTATGCAGTGGAGGGCAAGCAACGGTAGCCAGTTATCAAGAAGCCACAATACCTCATGAGCATCTGGAATGGTTGAAAACTTTACCTACACATCTCGATTTAGGAGATATTTTCTTGGCTCATGCGGGTGTTGATCCCTCAATTCCTATGGCAGAACAAACTGTAGAACAGCTTTGCTGGGTGCGCGAGAAATTTCACAGTATGGAAAAACCCTATCTTCCTGATAAGCTAATTATTGTTGGTCATACTATGACATTTACGCTACCTGGGGTGAATCCTGGTAAACTAGCACAAGGACAAGGATGGTTAGATATTGATACTGGCGCTTATCATCCCCGAAGTGGGTGGCTGACAGGACTAGACATTACAAATCAACTCGTTTATCAGGCAAATGTTTATAATCATCGTTTCCGTACCTTGCCTTTAAAAGAAGCAGTGACTGTTGTTAATCCAGCTAAAGTCGAGGTGAGACGCTGCAATAAGCAACGAGTTTAGTAGGAAACAAAGGACATCAAGAGCAGTCAAAATAACTTATCTCAGCAAGGCTTTGATGTTTGCCTGATAATTAGAACTATCCAAACCGGCACTCCCACTTCTAGGTTGGTCGTTAATAGCACTCTGCAAAGCTTTGATGCGATCGCCTGTTCCAGGGTGAGTACTTAAAAATGAGGGAACACTAGAACTCTTTTTGAGTAGCTTTTGCATGAAATCAACCATCGCTGACTGAGGATAACCTGTGCGTGTCAAAGTTTTTAATCCTCTTTGATCAGCTTCAAATTCATTTTGACGACTGCGCGGAAGATTTCGTGCTACTTCTACTCCAATTTGTACGACTTGGTTACGATCTAAGCCAGCTGCTGTCAATAGACCACTTTCGAGCGCTTTTTGCTGCATCTGTTTGATCACATGCCGCCCACCAATGTGACCAATTTCATGAGCGAGCACACTTGCCAATTGCGCTTCATTGTCTGCGGTTTTCAGCAAACCAGTGTGGACATATACAAACCCCCCTAAGGTAGCAAAAGCATTAATACTCTCATCCTCAACTATCTGGAAAGTATAGGGGAGATTGGGGCGATCGCTATTAGGTATAAGACGCCGACCAACTTGCGTTACATAATCATTCACTGCAGAATTGCGGTAAAGCCGGACTTGACCACTCATCAACTGTTTATTGATCTGTTTGCCAAGATCAACTTCCTGGCTAGGAGAGATATTAGACAGCTCAATAGCTTGGACTCCTTGAATAAGAAAAGGCAACAACTGTCCTGCATCGATAGCTTTTGTTGCCACTGGTGTCAATAAGCATATTGTTATAGCGATAACTACGGAGACGAACGGGTAAAACCAGGTTTTTTGAAAAAAACGGGAATTGATAGAAAAGCGTTTCCTATTCATCACAAATCCGGATTGAAAAGAGGCTTGAAAGAAGATAAAACAATGAGACGGATTTCTAAGCGTGTAAGTTGCATAGAGATATATCTTCTGGACGGACAACAACTTAAAATAGCAAAAAGTCCATCTAAAACTAGGAAGTTATGATACACTGTCGCATGATCGTAACGCCTAAGCACATTCACTGCTAACGCGATCAGTCAGAATCGTCTGTGCTTTAACAAAGCATACTGTTACAATCACGAACTTTACTCTTATTTGGAAAGATTTGTTATGGCTATTATAGATTCCAAAGGTCGTTTATTCGGTAAAATTAACATCCTAGATTTAGGTGCTGCACTTGTTATTCTGCTAGTGATACTTGGTATCTTTATCTTCCCTGGCGGTTCCGGTTCTGTTGCTCAAGTTGGTGGTAAAACAGTACCTATCGAGGTGGACTTAATCGTTCGTGGATTAAACGTAGCCGATACGAAACAGTTATATACACAAGGGGGGTTTGAAAAAGGTGGCAAAACTAAAGTTATTATCCGTAATCAACCTCACGGTCAAATAGATATTAAATCTGTGGAAGAGTTACCCAGAACTGTATTAGTTCCTCAACCTGATGGTTCGATTAAACAACTGCCAGAACCAGACAGATCAAACAACTTTAGTAAAGATTTACGTTTAACCCTCGCAGGCAAGGCACAAATCACTGACGAAGGACCGGTTCTAGGTAATAGTAAAGTAAAAATTGGAATGCCAATTGAGTTAGATGGCTTCAACTACAACTTTAATGCCACTGTTATTGATGTCAGATTAAAAGAAAATTAACTTACATTTGTTAGTCAGGAGAAGACAGTCCAGTTATAAAAAGAACACGGCGATGAAAATCGCTCGTGTCGCTTCCCTCTCAGGTCTGAAGACACTAAGTTTCCCGCATACCGCAAGGTCTTATGATAAGGGCGACTGACCACCGCGTCAAAGAGAAATCTTTCTTAGGTATGAATAGGTAATACCATTTCACGAAATCCTTGATACAAATGATTAGTCTCTAATTCTTTCTCCCCTGCTCCTCTGCTCCTCTGCTCCTCTGCTGCCTATTTGTATCAACCTTAAAGTGAAACGGTATAAGGCAGTCCGGGTTGTCTATTTCAAACCCAACCGCCTACTTTTTTATCTACCCATCTTCCAGTTTCCAAATTTAGTAGTTCACCAACGCTTACAGATAACATTCATACACTCCTCATTCCTACCTCTCATGAAGTGTCTGTAAAATCTACATGTATTTGATAAAAGATGTAATATTTTTTACGCTTTATTTTTTTTGTGCTTCTAGATATCTAGAAAAATAAACTCTTAAGACATATTTTTTACTAGTAGTAAATATAACTATACTGTCAGAAGTGACATTAATTTGTTGTAGTGCTCTATCAGAAACATCACTGATATGAGTAAGCGTCCAGAAAAGTGTAAACACTCATTGAATATATTAAGTAGGTAAACCCGGGTGTGCTTCATGCTGCTAGCTGGGCAACTAGTTTTTGTACCTAGAATCCTATGCAGCTGATCAAAACCAATGAATTTTTATGTCGTTAATCATCTAACTGTTCTCTAGATAATGACAAAGCGGGGTGTCGTGGCAAAGCAGGCTAGTCTTCAATCGCAGACAAAGTCAACCATAAAAGACCATAAATTCTCTCGTAACGAATTTGATTCTAAAAATCAAAATCAATTTCCAGTTTCGCAAGGTCAAGTGGAAAAAGTTATTGACAGCAAAGTCGTATCAGTACCCACGTGCGTCTACTTAACTTTGGAAGAATTGAGATGTTTTGAAGCAGTGGAACGGCAGTATGAGCAATGGGGAGTTGTTTTTAAGAATTGTATAGCAATACAGCCTTCAAACCCAGCATTTCCTACCCACTCTGGTCTAGTAGTGTTAATGGCAGCACCTAAAAATGGATATATAGAAGCAACTTTTCTACGTCCTGTTCATTTTGTCAGTGCTTTTGTCACCAGTTCACAGCGGCTTGTGCTTTCAGCATACGCTCGCGATCAGCAACTACTGGCACAAACGGTACTACCTGGAGCAAATCTTGCTAATTTTGACTCTGGTGCATCTCCCAACACTTTATTATCACTATCAGCAAAGGATATTCACCGTATTACCTTCTGCGCTTTTGATGGTCAATTCACCATCGATGATTTTAGTTTCTGTTATTAACGAGTCAATCTATAGCAGTCTGCTTTTGGTGTAATACACTCTCAAGTTAAGTAGGGAACCAGTGCAGCAGGAGGGGAGCCACTGCGTTGGACGGGTTTCACAGGCTTAGACGCCCGGAGGGCGGCTTCCCGAAGGGTAGCATGTGGCGTTTTCCCTCCGTGGGCATCTGGCGTTGGACATTGCAATGCCCATTCTAGACTAGATGTGTATTTCATTCAAATGATCAGCGCTAGAAAAGCTCTTGTGCAAAATTGATTGAAGCGTTTTATAAAAACGGAATATAAATCTAAGGATGTAGGAAGTATGATCAATTTTTCTGGTTGACCTATCTCCCTACACCCTTGTTTCCTTATCAAGAGCCACCAGAGTAATGCGATCTTGCTCGCAGGTGGGTATCAATAGAAAACTTCCACCTTTAAGTTCTTGGATAAAGCCGCCCATTTTGCATTTGCATCACTCGATGATTGCACCTGCGGACTAACTGTTCATCATGGGTTGTCACTATCACTGTTGCTCCAAAAGAATTTAACTTTTGGAAAATCTGCATGACTTGCCAGGAGTTATCTGGGTCAAGGTTTCCAGTTGGTTCATCAGCCAAAAGAATGGGTGGTGTTCCCGCGATTGCTCGTGCAATACCTACTCGTTGTTGCTCTCCACCCGAAAGCTGTTTTGGAAAGTATTCTGCTTTGGAATGTAAACCTACCAGTTTCAAGCTAGGTTCTAAACGCCGTTGAATTTCCTTGCGCGTATATCCTTGAGCTTTTAGCGCGAGACTAACATTTTCTGCCACTGTCCGCCGAGAAATAAGTTTATAGTCTTGAAACACAACACCAATGCGTCGGCGGAAAAATGATAAGCGATGGCCCCTCAAAGGTACCATATTGTACTCATTAACAATCACATCTCCCTGTGTTGGTAACTCATCCCCATACAACAGCTTTAAAAGCGTCGATTTACCAGAGCCGCTTGCTCCTGTGATAAACAAAAATTCACCCTTTTTGACTTCCAAATCTATATTGGCAAGAGCATGACAACCATTGGCATAAGTTTTCGACACAGAGCGTAATTGCACCATGAATTCAACACTACCATTTTGCTGTTTTGTTTCGCTGTTTTGAGTCAGGACGGATTTTTCAGGAGCTTTTCGCTTGGTTAATAGTAACATTGGAGGAGTAATAGTTCTAGATTTGAGATTGAATACAATCAGTATTCCCAGGTGAAACCTGGCAACCTTGAATCCAAAACAAGTTTTTCGGCAGTGAAAAATTTCGGTTGGTAGTTAGTAGCAATAGCAATCATATTTGATTTGTGAACATTGAGAGACGCACAACCCCGATTTTTTTAAATCGGGGTATCTTGTTTTTCACAAATGATTTAGGACTGTTGTGGTGCACAACTAACAATAGTTTACAAATTTGACGTTACACCTACTCCTGACACTTGAAAAAACCGATAAATTAACGCTTTCAAGGCAAATTCAGGCAACGCCAACATTCTTCGCCAGCGCCAAGGTTCTTTATATAACCGATATAGCCATTCTAAATTGTTATCCCCCAGCCAACTAGGAGCACGAGTTTTTATCCCCGACCAAATATCAAAACTCCCTCCAACACCAATCCATATTGCTTGAGGACACAAATGGCGATTATTCGCAATCCATAACTCTTGACGTGGAACTCCTAAACCAACAAAAATCACCTGTGGCTGCAGTTGGACAAGAGTTTGTCGCAATTGTTCTTCTTCTTGTTGTGAATGAAAGCCAGAGTGAGTACCAACTACGACCAAACCTGGAATTTGGGAAAGCCAAAACTCTGATGTTTTTACGGCTACACCCGGCGCTCCTCCGTAGAAAAATACCTTTGCCTCACTCTGTGTTTGCCCAAGTTCTTGCAAAAGTTTTTCTGCTAATTCAATTCCGGGAGTTCTTTGGACTTTTTGCTGCAATAGCCATCGCAGGTACAAAACAACCCCCGCTCCATCTGGAACGACTAACTCAGCAGTTTGTATGATCTTTGCTAGGGAAGAATTCCGCTCTGCTTGCATGGTCATTTCTGCATTCAAAGTGACGACATGAGCTCCTGTACCTTTGTGCAAACTTTCTAGCAACCAGCCTGGATAGTCAGTTGTCACATGAACTGGTAACCCTAATACTGAAAACTTTCTAGGCAGTTTAGACATAGCCTATTCTTTATGAGCCTCGCACCAACTACATAGATAGAACAATAGCTTATCAAATTGTTTCCAGAAGTTTAAGTGAGGGAATTTTACAAAATAGATGTTGTGAGGGCACTCTCCGGTAAATTACGGAGATTCAGAAAAGTAGATCAAAACTCAGCACTATAGCTTAGGTACTGTACAAATCAATTATGATATGTATCCAGGACTTAAGTAGAACGGCGCAAAAAAACCGAAGTATGTAACGGAAAGTAAAGTTGCCCAAAAAGCTCTTCTCTTCTGCCTTCTGCCCTCTGCCTCCTGCCTTGTCATAACGACAATTTTCAACACCGACCTACTTACACAGGAAAAAACTTACGAGTCAAAGTTGTAAATCCTGCCGTGAGAAAAAACTGCACAAAACGTGAAGCGAACTTCGTTCCGCTGCGCTAACGCGCCTTTAGAAAGATTGATTCTGTGCGGCAGACTTAACCCCCAACCCGCTCCTGCTGGCAAGGAAGTCCTGTTAAGTCTCAATAAAAATAGAAGCAGCATAACTTATGGTATCTATTTAAATGTTAGGCTACTTCCTATAGAATTCAGGATGCACAATGGAATCTATCAATTTCAGGAACTCCTAAGCAGGAGAAACACTTCGCGTTTTTGTTTTTATTGTTGAAGCTAATGTTTAAGAAGGATAATTATAAACTCCGGTGTTTTTTAGTCTAACACACAAGCTGTGGAGGCTTAAGCGGGTAAGTATCTTATCAAATACCTGTGGCAAAAAGGGGATGCTTTTATATGTTAGTCTAACTCAAAAAGCTCTGTTATATTTTCCACAGGCATCTTTAAACTGCATCTTCCGAGACTTTTTTGTAAACTCAATTTTACAGCTTTTGAGTATAAGGGCGGTAATAGACCATGGCTAAAATTCGTGTTGCTTTGATTGAAGATCATGATCTGACCCGTGTGGGTATTCGGACAGCACTCCAGCAAAAGGAAGAAATTGAAGTTGTTGGCGAAGCGACCAATGCTGTCGAGGGTTTGAAAATGTTAAATACGCTACAACCAGATATTGCCATTGTAGATATTGGTTTACCAGACAAAGATGGGATTGAATTGACACGCGAGATAAAATCTACAACTGACGGGGAAGAATTAGCAACAAAAGTATTGATTCTGACGCTGCAGGATAATAAAGAAGCGGTGCTAGCTGCTTTTGCAGCAGGAGCGGACTCTTACTGCATGAAGGATATTAAATTTGACAATTTACTTGAAGCGGTGCGAGTCACGTATAACGGTAACGCTTGGATTGATCCAGCGATCGCCCGAATTGTATTGCAACAAGCTCAACAAAATCCATACTCGCCTGAAGTCACAAAATTAGACAATAAGACTAGTTTACAGATGTCTGTTGATAGTAGCCCAGATAAAGAAAATCAACCCCAAGACACAATCGATCCTTACACTTTAACAGAAAGAGAATTAGAAGTTTTGCAATTGATTGTAGAAGGTTGTAGCAATGCGCTGATCGCCGAAAGACTTTACATTACAGTTGGAACTGTCAAAACACACGTCCGAAATATTTTGAACAAGTTATGCGCCGATGACCGTACACAAGCAGCGGTTCGCGCATTACGTTCTGGACTAGTGGGATAGAGTTTATATTAAGCTGTAAAAAATTCTTAGGGGACTTACCAGAATTTAGAAAAAAATTGATAAATTAGAGAAATTATGAGTTTAAATTGGACGAATTTTATTTACTTTTCCTTCTGTCAAGTCTTTTTTTATGATTATATGGCAACAGCAAGTTGTTGCGTTAGTATCAAAGTCTTTAGAAAGTCAAATTAAGTATGACTGAGATAGAGACAGGAAAGCTGAAGCTCATGGTGGTGGATGATGAGCCTGACAACCTACATTTACTCTACCGTACTTTTCGGCGAGATTTTCAGGTATATCAGGCAAGTGATGCCGTCACTGCCCTAAACATCTTGGATAAAGAAGGCGAGATGGCTGTGATTATCTCTGATCAAAGAATGGCAGAAATGAATGGCACAGAATTTCTGGGTAGAACAGTGGAGCGCTTTCCTGATACAATCCGGATTTTACTCACTGGTTTTACTGATGTCGAAGATTTAGTAGAGGCGATAAACTCTGGTCAGGTCTTCAAGTACATTACTAAACCTTGGAAACCAGAGCGACTCAAAGCAGTTGTTGAACAAGCAGCTGATATATATCGAGTCGTAAAAAAACGCACACAAGAGTTGAGTCGCGCCTTGCGGAGAGAATCTTTATTTAATGCAGTCACAACAGCTATTCGAGAGTCTCTGGACTACAACACTATGCTACAAAGAATTGTCGCAACAGTAGGACAGACTTTTGAAGCCAGTTATTGCATGCTCAGACCAGTGGAGGGCGATCGCCTAACGCCAGACCAGTTCTGCTACCAAGATCCAAAATTCCCAGATTCGAGTTGTGATTTCGGCCTAAATCTTTTGATTCGCGAGGTTCTTGCAACCCGTCAATCACAAAAAGCCCTAAGTATACATGATGATAAAGCATCTCAAAAATTGGTTGTGCCTCTGACATGGCAGCAAAACCTGCTTGCTGTTCTTGCTCTCAAGCAGCATCAGCACGCTCGTTCTTGGCAACAAGAAGATATCGACCTGATTAGAGGTGTTGCTGAACAAGCAGCTCTTGCGCTCTCTCAAGCAAAACTTTATCAACATCTTCATCACAAGCAAGAGCAAATCCGCACTGAGTTGGAAGTTGCTCGCCAAATTCAAAACAACCTACTCCGTCAAACGATGCCCGATATCAAGGGTGTGAGGGTACAAGCCTGTTGCTACCCTGCTCGTGAAGTGGGAGGCGATTTTTTTGAAGTGTTTGTCCATCCAAAAGGAGACTTGTGGTTAGCTGTGGGAGACGTTTCTGGTAAGGGTGTCCCAGCGGCTTTGTTCATGGCTAGTGCTATCTCAGTGTTGCGCCGAGAGTTGTCTCAGGAATCACCCCCTCTACCAAATGTGGTGATGCAAAACCTCAATCATACTCTCAGCGATGATTTGATCAGCAACAATTGTTTTATCACCGTCGTCTTAGCTCGCTATACTCCCAATACCAGGCAACTAGTTTATGCTAACGCAGGACATATATATCCCTTGGTTTGGTCATACCGAGAGATTGTAGAAACAAAACCCAAATATCTCAAGGTACGTAGCGTTCCTCTGGGTATCTTGCCTGTATGGCAGGTCATGTCTAGTCAGTTGGTTCTTGCTCCCGGAGATATCCTACTGCTAGCTAGTGATGGTGTTACTGAAGCAGAAGTCTTAAATACTAAAGATTTTACACAAGAATTAGTTGATAGCGCCCAGCGAGTCAGCCGTTCTATGCTGAATCAAGAGGGTCTGTGGCAATTGCTTAAGATGGAAGCCCAACCACTTCATCTTAACCACTTACTAGCGCGTATTCAAGCAGACAACCGAGTTCAAGAAGATGACCAAACTATACTTTCGCTGGAGGTTTTGTAAGTGATGAAAAGCGAGCTTCATGTACCAAGTGATTTAAAGTTTTTAACCATCGTAGAAAACTGGTTGGTAGGTTGCTTGGAAGTTCAGTTCAAAGGTTCAGTTGATTGGTCAAAGCAATCAAGTCGCTTGCGCTTAGTTTTGGTGGAAGCCTATTCTAATGTGGTACGTCATGCCCATAAGGATCAACCCTACTTGCCAGTTCTCATTCGTCTAGAATTGAAAGACCAGGATATTGCATTGGAAGTTTGGGATCACGGCGAAGGCTTCGATTTATCTGATTATTCGCCCCCAAATCCTACTGATCAACAAGAAGGTGGCTACGGTTGGCTCATCATGCATCGTCTCATGGATAACGTAGAGTACCAGCTACAGGTTGAGGGTGGTAACTGTTTGAAGCTAGAAGTCACCTTGCCAAAAATTAACACTACGGCATAAATATAGCAGGGAACTCTTAACACGGAACTCTTAACAGGCGTGTGAAAGTCTGGTGGTGTGGGCATTTTCTCATTAGTTCATGTCCTAATCTACCTGGCAACTGCTATAAAATGCCAAAATCATAAGATAATTAAAAAAATTAACAAAAATTATAATTTTTGCTACGTTTATTTGATTTCTTGCTTGTGATCATTTTTAGAGTGAGTGAAATTTGACCAATTAACTTTAGATCGTCTGTTGAAGACGACACCTAAATAGTGAAATTTGACCAATTAACTTTAGATCGTCTGTTGAAGACGACACCTAAATTGGGAACGTGCCTCACGAGTCCGGCAAGTGGCGTACAACCCTCTGTTGGGTAGCGTTTACAATACTAACTGGCTCGACCGGAAAAAACCGATCTGAGTCTTTGCTTAACTAGTTTTGTGCCAAAGTCTCTCGTACATGTTCTCAAGCGCCCGTTCGCCCTAGGCGTGCCGTTCGGCGATAGCCGTGGCGTTAGCCATAGGCATAGGGCGCAAGACAAGGCTAGGCTAGGTTTTTTTATGTGTATCTACTTACTCATCGTCGCAAATTGAGTAATTCTTTGGGAGAGGCTAAAAGTTTTATTCTCGTATAAAGGATTTCTTTTTGTTGACTGAGGATAAATTTCCACAAGACGTTAACACCACACCAAGAAGTTTGTGCTTTGCCTGTCACCTGAAATTGAATTTGCTCACCCTCTAAAGTCTCGACGACACCCTCACAGGGGTAAGCTTTCACATTTTGAGCCTCTTGTTGTAGATATCGAGTAATTGCATCTCGCCCCACAATCCCGGATTCAAATGGGGGATGCATAACACCATCTTCTGCAAACAAAGCAGCTGTTTCCTCAAATTTTCCTGCATTCAAAGTTTGAAAGTAATGCAGTAGAGTTGGTTCTGTAATTCCCGATCTTTGCAAATTTTCATCTACTGTTGTGGGTGTAGATTCAGCAACTGTCATAGATTTACCTGTATCACGATAGCTAACAATTCATTCATTGAAATACAAAAGCAACCACACTCGAAAGCTACTTTTGAGGTATATTTTTTTGGCGAGTACAAATTACTAGCGTGATAGTAGACCAAAGCCCATGTCAGTCACAACTTTGACTCAATAGTGTAAAATAGAAAAACTATACTATCATAGGGCAAATTAAAAGAAAGTAAATGAATCTATCCCCCCGAACAAATAGCAGTGAGGTCAAAAAAAAAGCCTTAGAGTTGGGATTCCAAAAGGTTGGGATTGCTGCGATAGATGGGGAAAACACAACACAGACACAAAAATTGCAAACTTGGCTAGGGTTGGGTTATCACGCTGATATGGAATGGATGACAAATCCTAAGCGCCAAGATATTCGTAAGGTTATGCCAGAGGTGCGAACGATCATTAGTGTCGCCCTCAACTACTACACACATCATCAACGTCCTGGAACAAGGGAATACGCAAAAATTTCTCGCTATGCTTGGGGACGAGACTACCATAAAGTCATGCACAAAAAACTCAAGGCAATGACAACCTGGTTGCAAGGATTTGATGAAGGAATTCAAGCACGATACTATGCAGACACAGGTCCAGTGCAAGATAAAGTATGGGCGCAAAAAGCTGGACTTGGTTGGATTGCAAAGAACGGAAACGTGATAACCCAGGAGTATGGCTCTTGGGTGTTTTTAGGGGAAGTGCTGACGAATTTGGAGTTGCAGAGCGATCGCCCACATACAGAACACTGTGGTACTTGTACTCGTTGTATTGACGCTTGTCCAACAGGTGCTATCACCCAACCGTTTGTCGTCGATGCTAATCGCTGCATTGCCTATCACACGATTGAAAATCGCAATGAAAAATTGCCCCAAACAATGACATCCCACTTACAAGGCTGGGTTGCTGGTTGTGATATTTGCCAAGAAGTTTGTCCTTGGAATCAGCGCTTTGCCAAACAAACAGATGTTGCAGAGTTTGAACCGTATCCTGGGAATCTTGCGCCTAAACTGGTAGAATTAGCTCAAATATCAGATCAAGAGTGGGATAGACAATTTTCGGCATCAGCGTTGCGACGGATTAAGCCAGATATGTTGCGACGGAATGCCCGTGCTAATCTAGACGCATTCCCACAGGCGAAAGAATGACCCAGAAAGTAATTATTTTTGATTTTGATGGCACAATTGCTGATACAGTAGATGCTTTGGTAAGTATTGCCAATCGTTTAGCTGGAGAGTTTGGATATATACCAATTACCCAAGAGGAGCTTGGCCTTTTAAGAAACTTAAGCTCTAGGGAAATCATTAAATACTCAGGAATTTCAATTTTAAAAATACCTTTTTTGGTCAAAAAAGTGAAAACTGAGTTAAAAAATAAAATAAAAGAATTAAAACCAATTTCAGGAATTAAAGAAGCCTTAGTTGCGCTTAACAATGAAGGTTATAGACTAGGAATTATAACCTCTAATTCTCTAGAAAATGTGACAGATTTTATCAAGGTCAATGATTTAGATAAGTTATTTGAGTTTATCTCTTCAGGAGTGACAATTTTCGGTAAAACAACAATAATTAATAATGTATTGAAGCAAAAACAGATTAAACCTCAAGAAGTTATCTATGTAGGAGATGAAACCAGAGACATCGAAGCATCAAAAAAAGCAAATATTAAGGTGATCGCAGTGACTTGGGGGTTCAACTCACAGGAAGTATTAGCAAAACAACATCCAGATTTTTTAATTCATCACCCAAGTCAGTTGTTAGAGGTAATAAAATCTATTAATTGTTAGTTTAATTGTCAACTAACAATTAATATAAGCTATTTTTTATAGTAAATTTCGGGAGGTAGCAATCCTCCCGAATATTTTTCCATGTTGTGATGTATAGGAATGAGAAAAGAGTAAAATAACGCTGAATACAGATTGAACACTTATCTGAGTTGACTTTGTTATCAAATCCAGCCAATACTACTTTTATTAACCCTTTTTCTTTGCCTGTTCTACCAAATCATCACTAACGTTAGTTATAGCTTCAGTTTTAGAAGCACCAACATCTTTTGCCAAATCTGTGTAATCATCAGGATTACTAGTTTGCTTGGCTTGTGTTTTTCTCTATTCCGATTGACCCACTTCCTGCTTAGGTGCAGTTACCTCTTCAGCCGCTTTGGCACCTTCACCTGTGCGATCAATTCCACTCACGCTCAATTGCTGTGCAGCTTTATAATCTTCTTCGATATCCACGCCTGGTGCTTTTTCTTCACCACTAGCGATGTTTTCAGCGGCTAATTGTGCATCCTGGGTAGGAGATTCCGATGGATTGGGCTTCACTTCGTCAGGCATGACTAACTCCTGCAAGTATTTCTTTATCAAACTGGTATTGTATCAAAGGCAACTCTTCTATCCTTGGCATCTGTGGATAGATTTTTACCTCTATTAAAAGGCAGATAAAAGTCTATTTTGCCAGTTCCTAAAACTCTTTCTCTTGGTGGTCGATATTGATGATCAAACTCTGATACCCCTAAGTTTGATCTGTGAAATAACCTTGGATAAAAATTATGACATCAAGTTACGATCAAAATGTTCCTCAAGCCCTAAGCGGTGAAACTCAAAAAGTCGTAGAGACATTTAACCGCTTAGATACAGATGCCAAACTGGCTTGGTTGTATTTTGTGTATAAAAAAATGGGTGACTCAATTACTCCCGCTGCTCCCCCTGCCGCAGAACCAGAACTAGCACCAATACTATTAGGCGATTACTATAAATTGTCTAAGGATGAACAATTGACAATTATGCGAGAAATTGTCAACCGTGAAGATTCTGAATCTTCTCGTGCGTATGGTGCCATCAAAGAAAACAACCAGCTATTCGTCTGGTTTGCTTGGGCACAAAATATGGGTGATCAAGTCGTTGACATACCAGGAAACTACAAACCAACTGACGCAGTTAACAATGTGCTTTCTCAAATAGAAACACTGGATTTTGAAGAACAAATGTCTGTCTTGCGGACAGTTGTCGGTGATATGGGCTACAGCGATGTTAAGCCGATTGAAACTCAATCCGAAACTGGCAAAACCTCAAGCCTTTAATCACTAGGGGGGTGATGGTGCGTTAGGCAAGCTTAACGCATCCTAGCGAATTAATTGCAAAGTCTATAAATGTGATGTGTGTTGTATTGGGAGTGGCGATCGCTGCTGCTATCAAAAAAAGGCGATAAGCCGTTCGCGCAGCGTGCGCTTTGCGCATAGGCTTGACGCTCCGCGTATCGCGATTGCAGATAACCTCAATGCTGTTGCATCAATGGAGTAGTATTCACAAGCTAAGACACCGCCAAATGACCCACATCAGATGGACTGAGGTGAGAGTGTACAACATCACCGTCACGAAACCAAACAACACGCCGTGTTTGACGAGCAACTTCTGGCTCATGGGTTACCATTACAACAGTGATACCACTGCCATTGAGTTCACCAAAGATATCCAATACTTCTTGGGTTGTGCGCGAGTCGAGTGCGCCTGTCGGCTCATCTGCAAGAAGTAAAACTGGACGGTTTACAATGGCACGAGCTATAGCCACCCGTTGCTGTTGTCCTCCAGACAGTTGAGTTGGTTTATTATTTAGACGCTTTTCTAAGCCTACTCGCTTGAGAGCTTCTGTGGCTCTATCACGTCGTTCCTTACCGTTCACACCAGCGTAGATCATCGGCAGCATTACATTTTCTAAAGCGCTCAGCTGAGGTAAAAGGTGAAATTGTTGGAATACAAATCCCAGTTTTTTATTCCGAATTTCTGCCAAATCTGTATCTTTCATTTGGGCGACATCAAGTTTATCCAGGTAATAATGTCCCGAACTGGGGCGGTCCAAGCAACCAATGATATTCATTGCCGTGGATTTACCAGAACCAGATGGCCCCATGATTGAACAGTATTCACCCTCCTCTATAGTGAGGTCAACACCGTTGAGTGCTCGCACTTCAGCTTCGCCACTACCGTAAACTTTAAAAACATTTTCTAAACGAATAATAACTGGTTGATTTCCCGGATTGGGAACGCGGGAGTCAGTCAGTAATTGAGTATTTGCCATATAAATTTTTAACCGAATTTTACCTAACCCACTATCAGTTTACTGAATTGGGTAATGCTACTCTAGTTACCTGCTTTGTTTTAAATTCTTTTAAGCACTTCTTAACGCCACAATTGGATCGAGTTGAGCCGCACGACGTGCAGGTACAACACCAAAGAATAAACCAATACCACCAGAAACACCAACTGCAAGGGCAATTGCTACAGGAGAAATTCCTGCTTTTAGTGGAGTCAAGGCTGATACTACCATAATGCCGCTCACACCAATCGCAGTACCAATTAACCCACCTGCTGCTGAGAGAATGATCGCTTCTATGATGAACTGTGACAGAACATCCTGCTGAGTTGCACCAATAGCTTTACGTAAACCAATTTCTTGAGTGCGTTCAGTAACGGAGACGAGCATAATATTCATGATGCCGATACCGCCGACAAATAGGGAGATACCTGCTACAGCAGCCAGCATAATTGTCAAAGCACCTGTGATTTGACCAACAGTTTGCAAAGCATCCTTCTGAGTGCGGATGGTAAAGTCATCTTCGCTGATAATTTTGTGCCGCAGGCGTAGCAAATTGGTGACTTGAAATTCTGCCGCATCAACACTGTTGCTATCACGAGCAGAAGCAACAATGTAATCTAATGCAATGCCATAGGGAGAATTCCGTCCGACAAGTCGATTTGCTGAGGTTGTGATTGGCACCAATGCTGCTTCATCATAGTCAGATCCCAAGCTTGAGCCTTTAGCTTCTAGGACACCAATAACTTGAAAGCTAGCATTTTTGATTCGCAACTGCTGACCTATGGGATTACTAATACCAAATAATCTTTCTGCTAAATTGGCACCTAGTACAACAACTTGATTATTGCGCTTTATATCAATGTCGGTAAAAAACCGACCTTTGGCAGTATCAAACTCCCGTACTTTGGGAAAGCTGGAAGTTGTGCCAATGATGTTGACATTGGTATTTCTGTTACGGTAATTGGCTACATATCTACCATTTAACTCAGGCGCGACTCCTGCTACTGTTGGCACTTGAGAGGCGATCGCCTCCGCATCTTCCAGCACTAGATTTTTCGCCACTTTCCTGCTGATACGCTGAGTCTCACGATTACCAGGAATGACAAACAAAATGTTTGATCCTAGGGAATTTAGCTGGTTTTTGACAAACTTTTGCCCTCCTTCACCAACCCCAATCATGGCAATGACTGAGGCATTCCCGATGACAATACCCAGCATGGTGAGGGCGCTACGTAACTTATTCGACATCAGGGTTTTCCCTGCCATCTTGATACTTTCTAGGATGTTCATTTCTTTTCCTGTTCCTGCTTTTTCTGAATCATGTAATCTGCAGGTGGGTTGAGAAAGATGCGATCGCCCCCTTGCAGTCCCTCTAAAACCTGAGTTTGGTCTTTGACCTGTGCTCCAATTGTGACAGGACGAAACTGGGGTTTATTCTTTGCATCTGGTACTAAGACACCTGTGTTTCCCTTCTCAGTTACAATTGCTACAGTTGGCACGAGTAAGGCATCTTGTACTTTATCACCTAAAAAGGTCATGTCCACGTTCAGGCCAGAACGCAGTTTGTCTCTGCCAGTATCAATTGCCACCCGGATCTGGAACAATGTGACACCTTCTTCCTTGACTGCTTCAGGAGCAATCAAGCGGACATGACCTTTAAATACTTGATCAGGATAGGCATCGGCGACAATTTCTACCTGCTGCCCCTGCTTAATTCTACCTATATCAGCTTCTGGCACACTCGCTAGAACTTCTAAGCCACGTGCGACAGCAACAACAGAACTAGAAGTTGCCGATGCACTTGAGGAAGCGGAAGTTGTTGGTGTGACGTACGCACCAACATTGGCGTACTTCTGGGTGACAACTCCGGAAAAGGGAGCGCGGATAATCGTATTGTCTAAATTTACTTGCTCTGTTTTTAACTTAGCTTGAGCAGCTGCAACAGCTGCTTTACGCGCTTGTATTTCCTCGGGACGGGAACCCGCTTCCGATAATTGCAAAGCTGCTCGTGATTCAGCAACTGTTGCTTCTTTTTGAGAAATTTCTTCAGAACGAGTGCCAATTTGTTGTAGAGATAGGCGTTTTTCAGCTTCTAGCAAACTCGCCTTAGCAGCATTATCTTCACTTATGGCTTGGTCGAGCAATTGTTTTTTCTCAGCTCCCTGCTGGTAGAGAGATTGGTAACGCTTGAGTTGTTCGGTTGTATATTTCGCCTTTGCTTGAGCGGCATCTACTTGAGCTTGTGCCTGAGCAATTTCTTGAGGACGATTACCAGCACGCGCTTGAGCAAGTTGCGCCTCTGCTTGTGCTAAACGTGCTTTTGCTTGAGCAATTTCTTGAGGACGATTACCAGCAACGACTTGATTCAACTGTGCTTGGTTCTGTGCTAAGTTTGCACGAGCCTCAGCGATTCGTGCTTGAATATCTGCACTGTCCATTTTGGCAATAATTTGCCCTTGGTTGACCTTGTCGCCTTGCTCAACATACAACTGTACCAGAGTTCCAGAGTTTTTCGGGCTAATATTCACGCTCTGAACAGGCTGCACTATACCACTGGCAGAAATTCGCACAGTCACATCTTTCGCTTCAACTGGGACAGTCAGTGCAGTTATGTCTTGTTTGCTTGTTCCCCGATTGACAACTGTGTATGTTGTGGTTCCACCAATCACCAATACTCCAGCTGCCGCTAAACCAATCAACCAGCGTACTGGATGCTTAACTTTTTTATCAATTACAGGAGTTTCTAAGTATATAGTCATAATAGCTTGTCATGACAATAGCTTGATATCAGCGTTTTTCAGTGTAAGAGCAAAACGAATAATTTGGAGTTTTACAACTTTTAGAAGGCTTTTGAAAATAGAGTTATTAATAAATCAATGAGTATGTAAACATATAGAATCTATAGTAGCTTAATTTATCTTCATAATATTGGTAAATGCTTTGTTATGACTTCACCTGAATGGGTGACTTTTACAGTTATTATGAACACTATAAATTTTGCGTCAGTTGGCATTTTTTGGAAGAATGACAGTTCTACAGCCAGACAAAAAGGATGAAAATGCAGTTGCACCTGATCTTTAATATTCTGAGTTTGGTTATCTAAATCATTAGCTTGTTGTTGAAAATTTAACTTGCGTACTGGTATAGCATGATATTATTTGAGTCATAGCTTGTTGTCAAAAAGCTAAGCCAAGGTTGTCATCCACAATAGCTGCGACTCTGTTACAAAATAGCGACGGTAAAGCAGATTTGGGGATGGAGATGGGGTAAAAGCCGCCTCGCCAAAGTCCAGTGTGATTAGGAACCACTATGCCCTTGGTGAGTAGGTGCGCAAATGAGGGGTTTCGGGTGTGCCAGGAGGGACTGCTGTAAGCGCAAAGCGTGCCGAAGGCATACGCGTTTGATTCATATGCTCCCTTGCATACCCCAACAGAGGTTCCCTGCGAGTCCCCCAAGTAGCGTTCATCGGTCACAAGTCAGGGAATACGCTTGTACTCTTGTTTGTAAAAGTTTCCTGTCGTCAACAGTGGAAATCGTTTAAGCTAACGGAAAGATTCTTTCATTCTTGGCAAAGAGGCGGTAGTGTGCCTAAACGGATTGGTTTGATTTCTCTTTTAGTTATTTGTTGTGGTTTGTCCATACCTCAACCTACGAACGCACAAGCACTGGTACCTCATACACTGCAACTTGATGCGGCGAAGTTGGAGCAGCAAGGTTTAGGTTTGGCAAAGGAAGCAGCACAACTCGCGCAGTTTCAACAGTATGAACTAGCTCTACCAAGAGCTCGGTTAGCATCACAACTGGCTCCTAAGAACGATAAAGTGTGGTTTCTCTTGGGTGGGTTGTATTTGCAAAGTAAAAAATTGGATGATAGTATTAACGCTCTGAAAAAGGCACAATCTCTCAATCCCAAAAATGGCGACGTTCAGTTTGCTTTGGGTTCGGCTTACTTTCAGCAGCAAAAGTACCAAGTGGCTGCGAGTTACTACCAGCAGGGTTTGAAGTTAAAGCCCAATGATCCAGAGGGATTGTTTGATTTGGGCAATGCTTACTACATGCAGAATAAACTTCCAGAGGCCCTCATCCAATATAAAAAAGCTATTTCCTTTGACAAAAAATTCTGGCCCGCCATTAACAACGTTGGATTAATTTTGTATGAACAGGGTGACATCCAGGGCGCAATTAAGCAATGGCAAGACGCTGTTGGGATGGAGAAACAAGCCGCAGAACCCTTATTAGCATTGGCAGTAGCTTTATATGCCAAAGGCGATCAAAGACAAGCTCTAGCAATGGGACAAGCCGCAGTCCGCATTGATGAACGCTATGCTGATTTAGATTTTCTTAAACAAAATCTTTGGGGCACACGCTTGCTGTCTGATACGAAAAAATTCTTAGAATTACCTGGCATTCAAGCTGCTCTCCAGCAACGTGAAGAACCTTCAGATTCTAGCACCAGGCAACAAATGACCCCGCAGTAGAGAACAGGGGATCAGGGAAAGGAGGGAAATTGTCTCTGATTTGGAGTAAGTTTCTCCCTCATCTTTCCCATTGCTACTTGCTGAAAATCTCATCTAATAGTACATATATATTATTATATCAAAGAAGCAGTAGCCCAATCGCAATCTATGTGTTGAGCTACTGTTCCAGGTATGTTCTTAAGAAAAGAACACTACTATGGAAATGTGCTAGGTGCAGTTTACCGGGGGGGAAACATTCTTTTATGCCCCAAATGGTGCGTTTAGTCGTTCTGTTGAGGTAGCAGTGCCAAGATCTGGTCAACAAACTGTTGGTGGTCCACAATCGGCTTAGATATGTAGCCATCAGCACCACTTTGTTTGAGAAAGTTCTCGCGATCGCCCTCCATAGCGTGTGCTGTTACCAAAATAATAGGTAAGATAGCTGTTTCCGGATCGGATTTTAACATTTGTGTAATTTTGATACCATCAACAGACTTACCCTGGTAAACACTTCTTGACAGAGAAACATCCATCAAGATAATGTCAACTTCTCCCGATTGGGCAATTTTGATAACTTCTTCTACATTTTCAGTATGTTTGACCTCCAAGCCACCTCGCTTAGTCAAGATTTTGGAAAAAACGCGAGCATTAATCAGATCATCTTCGACAATCAAAACAGTTTTCATGAGAATTTGACTTTTGTTTGTGCATCTTAACTAAAAGCACACAGGCTAGTGAACAGGACAATACCACCTAATTAAAACTTTGTGTGCTTTCTTTGAAATAATCAATATAAATCTTTGTCAACAAGGATGATACTACCGCTTTCTATCCTGTGACTATCAAGATTGTGTAATGAAGAATATTTCATCCGTGATGCTGTGGTTGCTGCAGTCTTCGTTAACGGCAAATTCTGTGTAGTGGAAATTTAGGAAAAAAAACTCATGGCAAAACAGTTAAACCTTCTCTGTGAGGGACAGGTCATTACCACAGCCTTGCATACTGAGATGCAACGGTCTTATCTCGAATATGCCATGAGTGTCATTGTTGGGCGAGCGTTACCAGATGTGCGAGATGGCTTAAAACCAGTTCACCGACGCATTTTGTATGCCATGCACGAATTAGGGTTGACACCGGATCGACCCTATCGTAAGTGTGCGCGTGTGGTGGGAGACGTGTTAGGTAAGTACCACCCCCACGGTGACCAAGCAGTTTATGATGCCTTAGTCAGGCTGGTACAGGACTTTTCCAGTCGCTATCCTTTATTAGCAGGACATGGTAATTTCGGGAGTGTGGATAATGATCCGCCAGCAGCGATGCGTTATACAGAAACGCGCCTTGCAGCTATCAGCCACGAGGGAATGCTGACGGAAATTGGTGATGAAACGGTAGATTTTATCGGTAACTTTGATAATTCCCAACAAGAACCAACCGTATTACCAGCACAGTTACCATTTCTCTTGCTCAATGGCAGTTCTGGTATTGCTGTGGGAATGGCGACGAATATTCCACCGCATAACTCAGGGGAAGTGATAGATGGGTTGATAGCATTAATTGATAACCCTGATTTATCCGATGAAAAATTATTTGAGATCATTCCCGGACCAGATTTTCCCACTGGTGGTGAAATTGTGGGTAACGCTGGAATCAAAGAAGCATACACCACAGGTCGAGGCAGTATTGTGCTGCGGGGAATTGCCCAAATTGAGGAAGTTGCGCAAAGCAGGGGTAACAAGCGCCGGACAGCAATTGTGGTTACAGAATTGCCTTATCAGGTGAATAAGGCTGGTTGGATTGAGAAAGTCGCGGACTTGGTGAATCAAGGTCGGCTTCAAGGAATTGCAGATCTTCGGGATGAAAGCGATCGCCAGGGAATGCGCGTCGTGATTGAACTCAAACGCGATACCAATTTTCAAGAAGTTCTCCAGAATTTGTATCACCAAACCGCCTTGCAAAGCAACTTTGGGGCGATTCTCCTCGCCTTGGTAGATGGACAACCGCGTCAGTTGAGCTTGCGTCAACTGTTGCAGGAGTTTTTAAGTTTTCGGGAGCAAACTCTGAACCGTCGCTACTCTCATGAATTGGATAAGGCTCAAACTCGGCTGCATTTGGTTGAAGGTTTACTCAAAGCACTATCTCACGTAGATGAGGTTGTAGAGATTTTACGAAGTGCTGCTGATGGGACTACAGCAAAAATGAGCTTGCAAAACCGACTGGATTTGAGTGAGGTGCAAGCGGATGCTATTTTGGCTATGCCATTGCGACGTTTAACGAATTTAGAACAGCAAAATTTACACAAGGAGTATGAGCAACTCAATGGGCAAATTCAGTTGTTGCGGACGTTGCTGGACGATAGACGAGAATTATTGAAGTCACTCAAGAAAGATTTGCGATCGCTCAAGCGCAAATACAATGATGATCGTCGGACTAGGATAGCACAGGAGCAGAGGAACAGGGGAGATCTTGAACACAAGAGCAACACAGCACAAGAGGATATAGAAAATACAAAATCCAAAGTTGAAAATCTTAAACTGGAAGCCCCGCCAGAAGAAGTCGTATTAGAGTTTACGCACAGGGGATATGTACGTCGCTCTCAACCTTCACCCCGAAAGGCGAGAACTGACAACAGTACGTCCGATAATGACATTGTGCTCCAAAGTGTGTTAACTGACACAGCAAAAGACTTGCTGGTACTCACCAGTGGTGGTAAGGTTTACCCAGTGAATGTGGCGGATATCCCTGCCAGCAGTGGACGTTCTGCACGAGGAACACCATTGATTACGTTGCTGTCAAATTCTGCTCAGCAGGACGCTCAAGAAGGTGTGATTAAGCGCTTTATATTACCAGATCATCCAGAAAATAGTGAGATTGTTCTCCTGACAAAGCAAGGAAGAATCAAGCGTTTGTCCCTTACAGAATTAACTAACCTTACTCGTCGTGGAATAACTATCTTGAAACTCAAAGACGAGGATGAATTGTTATGCACTCAGTTCAGCACTGGAAGCGAACATTTGGTTTTGGCAAGTTCAGGTGGGCGAGTTTTGAAGTTTGAGGTTAATGACAATCAATTCCCGATTATGGGTCGCGCTGCTATGGGTCTGCAAGGTTTACGCGTGCGCCAGCAAGAAGAAATGGTTGGTTGTGTGACTTCAAACACAAAGGAAAACCTGTTACTGGTCACTCAATTAGGATACGCTAAGCGCATTCCTGTAAGTGGTTTGCGGGCGGCGAATCGGGGTGATATTGGAACTCAGACCTTTAAATTCACCAACAAGACTGACATTTTAGCAGGAATGGTACGAGCGATCGCAGGTGCTGAGGTGGCTGTAGTTACCAATCACCAACGAGTGGTACGCCTTGGAGTAGAAACAGTTCCAATCTTGGGTAAAGATAGCCCTGGTGAAAGTATCCTTCAACTTAGTCGTGAAGAAAAAATCATTTCTGTGATTGAACTACACTCGTAATGCTCAGCCTGCAATTCTAGTGTAGAGAGGCTATGCTGATCATTGCTGGGTAATTGCCAGGCAGTGCTTACTTTAGAAATACTTTCACTTAACCGTAAGTACTAGCGTAAGTTAAGCTGTGCTGGCTTAGCCCCAGTTAAGGATTTGCGCCATAAAACAAGTAGTCACAGCGCAAATAGTTTAGCCTCAGGTGCTACAAACGTCCACTCAAATTGCTTGGTGTTGCTGGATTTCGCTTTACATTGATAAATTTGTACTCCTGTAGCCCTCTCCCCAAGCAGTAGCACTTGATTTGGTGGTACCTTTAAGTTTTCAGGAAGCTGAGGCAGCGCAATCGTCTTCTGTTGTGGCGTTTGAGCAACACCAACCTGTGCAATCAGTAACGGAAGTAGTAGGAAGCATATCTGTTTGCACTTCATTTCTAGTTTCATGACACTTAAACCTCATTCAACAAAGGAGGAACACCAATTACCTTAAAGAGATTTACTTCAAGGTAAGTTAAAAATAAGTCAAAAAATTGCAATAAGATTATGGGAAAAGTGACACAACTTCTTAAAAATTGTTATATTAGTTTACATAAGGTAACAAACCTTAAATAATTCAGTTTGGAGTGCCAGTTATGACAAACGCAACAAAAACCGTTACCCCTGTAGTTGATGACCGTAATTCTTGGCGTTGGGGTTTCACACCTCAAGCAGAAGTTTGGAATGGTCGCTTGGCGATGATTGGCTTTTTAGCCGCTGCCCTTATTGAGCTATTCTCTGGTCAAGGTTTCCTACACTTCTGGGGCATTCTGTAACTTTTCTGGTTACAGAGCGCTTGGTAATAAATAAATACATAAATAAACAAAAAGCCTGGAAGTGTTATACTTCCAGGCTTTTCGCAAGCACCAATAGCCTGTTTGTGGGTTAACCTCAAAACAGCACTGGTTTGACCGCTTTTTGTTTTTTCTCAATCATGAGTCATTTGTCTAAAATCAATGACTCATGACATAATGACTAATAACTAACGGATGTACTCCTTTAGAACGCTGTTACGATTTGGGTGACGTAACTTGCGTAGCGCCTTTGCTTCAATTTGACGAATTCGCTCACGAGTCACATTGAAAATTTGTCCGATTTCTTCTAAGGTCTTCATACGACCGTCATCTAAGCCATAACGCAATCTGAGAACATCTCTTTCACGGGGGCTAAGGCTGTCGAGTACTTTTTCCAGGTCTTCTCGCAGCAGGTTTTTAGAAACTTGGTCTTCTGGTGTTTCACCATCAGATTCAATAAAATCGCCCAGTCGAGAATCCTCTTCTTTACCAATTGGCGTTTCTAGTGAAATAGGCAATTGTGCTGATTTAGCAATAAACCGCAGCTTCTCAATTGTCATTTCCATTCTCGTGGCAATTTCTTCTTCGGTGGGTTTACGACCCATTTCTTGAGAAAGCAGCTTGGTCGTTTTCTTAATCCGGGAAATGGTTTCGTACAGGTGAACTGGAAGGCGAATAGTACGGGATTGATCAGCGATCGCACGGGTTATCGCCTGACGAATCCACCATGTCGCGTATGTAGAAAACTTGTATCCTTTCTCGTGGTCAAACTTTTCTGCCGCACGAATCAAACCAAGACTACCTTCTTGAATCAAGTCTTGAAAAGACAAGCCTCGATTCATATACTTCTTCGCAATTGAAACGACAAGACGCAGATTTGATTGGACCATCTTATCTTTCGCTCTGCGACCAATGTGTAGCCGATAACGAAATTGTGGCATGGGTATTTGTACTGCTTCTGCCCATTCACTGTCGTAAGGCTCACGAGCTAACTGCTGCGAAAGTTTTTCGCGCGCTCGTTCTAATTCCAGTAAATCGGCAATCTTGCGTGCCAATTCAATTTCTTCGTCTGCACGCAACAGGCGAATTCGACCTATTTCTTGCAAGTAAAGGCGGATCGAATCTTCCGTGTAATGCTTTTTCTTGCTTTGAGATCGACGACGCCCCTTAGCGGCTTTTCCAGACTTTAAGTCGTCCTCATCAGACTGAGGCTCTAAAAATTCATCGAGTTCGCCTTCATCGCCCGTCAGCAAGTCCTCTTCGTCGTCAATTAAGAGTTCTTCTAACTCAATCTCAGGCTGATTCATTATTTCCAGATCATCAGGCTGATATATATTTTCGAGTACGTTGTTAGCCTGGTTCATGCCGCGTTCCTCATGCTCCTTGCAGAATCAATTACTTAAGATGTGTTTACTACTCTTAAGGTGAACTATTTACCAACACAATAGAGGGCTTTTGGCGACTTTGCCTAAGATAAATTTAGAATTTATACACCTTCACAACGGAGTTTTCCCCTAGAGAGAAAGCCTGGTTGAAGATAAATTCTTATCTTTAGTCAACGCCATGTGTGTTGCCAAGCAACATCACCTTTCACTTACTAGTCTAAATAAAGACTTTGGACTACTAAAAACAATTACCACTCCATACAAATGAATATGACTGTTGGGAGATTCTTTTGTAAAGACTGTTCCGATTGTAGCCTGTTTCACAGAAATTGAACTGTTTTTGTGTCCTAATCATGAAACTATTGAACAATCTAAATACTGTTGCATCAAAAGTAAGACATTGATAAAGAGACTATACTTTTGTATTTTCTCCAAAATTTTTTGGAATTGCTGGGGTATTTTCATTTGAATTTCGTGTCAATACACCTGCTTCATATCTAGACCAATGTATTACTTAGAACATTCTTTACTTAGAAAAAGCATATTTTTGATCGAATGAGATCAGAAAAGATCCTTACAGCCATTTTTACATTTCCTTTACAAGCAACTGAGTGGAGTTAAGTTCGCCATATGGCGACAAGTATGTCTTACACAACCTGTCTAAGGTGGCTTTGTATTTTCTTCCATTAGGCGTACTATAAGCACCATGAATACAACAAATAGAGTAACGGTGGTGTTTTTCGTGATCACTTAACTTTCTTCTGCCAATCACTTTAACTTAGGAGTTAAGACTTTGGCAGCATCAGTTAGCTCGAAAAGGAATCTAGACTCAGCCAATCTGCTCTTAATCACACGTTAACGTACTGTTGAAACTTCAACCTTATGAATCTTGACAAACTCTTCTTATTGTATACAAGGATAATTTTAATCAATTAAAAAAGGATTTGACAGTTAAGACTATCGATAATAACCTATTTCATGCCCAATTTCAGAAGACAGGTACGAAATATACCATAGCCTGCTATGAGGTGTTTTAAGAAATATTTATCACCAGAGCACCGTACAGATGATCATCAATTGTTTGATCACTCTGGTAATGGTACTAATCCCTTGTTGGTTAATTGAGAGGTCTGGAAATGTGGGACGAAAGTAGACAGTGGCTTAGGATAAGGGGAATAATTGAAACTATATTCTGGTTGCTCGTTCTAAGAAGACATTGCTCCAACCAGTACTTAAAGTTAACAACAATAAACAGAAATGCAGAGTATATTGGTTGTAAAAATGTTTGTTTTTATACTTAAGCAAATAAAAATAAATATTATCTCAGTGCTTTTTAATAAAGAATTTTTATATGTGTAAGGAGTTACCTTAAATATCTCATATCTCAAGTGAGTAGCTTGGTATCTCCACAGTTATCACTTCCATCCCTTGGGTAACGATGGCTTTAAACAAGCGTGTCCTCGGAAAATAGGCATACCAGTGAGGGCAGGTTTACTGGTAACAGTTCACTGAATCTAATTAGAGCCAAGACTTGCTGGAAATTTTGGAGGTAGAATAACCTTATCCACTACGTGAACGACGCCGTTACTAGCTGGAATGTCTGCCTGAATGACTTTAGCATCGTTTACGATAACTCTACTGGTGGTAGTGTCAACCTTTACTGTCACAGCAGAACCTTCAATTGTTTTAACCTGTCCAGATGTCAGTTGGCTAGAGGTGACCTGTCCCGGTAGAACATGATAGCTCAAAAGTTTGATCAATTCTTGCTTATTTTCTGGTTTAAGAAGCTTTTCAATTGTACCTTTTGGTAAAGCAGCGAAAGCAGCATTCGTCGGAGCAAAGACTGTGTAAGGTCCTTGTTCTGCCATTTGTTGAGTTAAACCTGCAGCTTGCACTGCCTGTGTTAGCGTTGTAAAAGAACCCTGAGTGGATGCTGAGTGTGCCAGTTCTGCCAAATTTTTGCTTGCCGTTGGGGTAGTAGGAGTTTTTGTTGCTGGAGTTTTCGCAGCTTGAGGAGAAGTTGTGTTATCCACACTAGGCTGACCACAAGCAGACAAAGCTATAAGACTAACAGCAACAATAACGCTAAATAGTACTTTTGCTAAATTGTTTTTGCTTGCTTTCATGTTGTTATATCTTCTTCTAAGTATTGTTCCACTAAAATTTCTAAATTTTAACAAATGTTAATAAAGTAACTGATACTCAGTTACGTTCATACATCTTAGCTTCTCGGTCTTGTCCCTTTTGTGCCAACAACTAGTATGCCAGTTGTGAGACCGGGTGTGCTGACTTGTAGACGCCTTCCGGCGGACGCTGAAACAGCAAGCAGTTCGCAGTCCTTGTTTCTTCCGCAGGGCAACAAGGACTGCGAATGATGGAAAGTCCAGGACGGTGCAGCAGGGGAGCCACTGCGGAAGTGACAGCCCAAAAGGTTTTCCGCCTTGTTGCAAGAGCGTCTCCCCAGGACTTAGGATGTGGTGAGACCAGCGCTCTTTGGAGGGTCTCCCGCTCTCACGGCGACTGGCGTATGCGCAAAGCGCACGGCCAGAGGTCTAAAGCGTTTGCGCAGCGCCCCTTTTAGGGGCTAGCGGAACCAAAGGTTCTCCCCGATAGCCGTAAGCCGTGGCGTTAGCCATAGGGCGTTTTCTCGCTCTCACGATGACGAGGGTTTCCGTTGGGCTTCCCTTCAGCTACAATGTGGGCTTTTACCCTTACTAGGCGACTGGCGTCGCCAAAAACGCGTCCGGAAAAGATAGGTAATTTTGTATCGGGAAGCGAGTAGTCAGCAAATTCACACACAACTTAGATATCTAAATCGGTCAAATTGAGTTTGGAACCGTAAGTTTCAATGAATTCGCGACGGGGTGCAACGCGATCGCCCATCAAAATCGTGAAAATCCGATCAGCTTCGGCGGCGTCTTCAATTTCCACTTGCTTGAAAGTGCGAGTTTCTGGGTTCATCGTGGTTGTCCACAGTTGTTCTGGCATCATTTCACCCAAACCTTTGAAGCGTTGGATGGTGTAATTGGCGTTATCGGGAAACTCAGCCAGACGCTGTTGTAGCTCACGCTCACTATAGCAATAGTAATGATTACGTCCCCGTTCTACTTTAAACAGTGGGGGACAAGCGATGTAAATATGACCCTGCTCAATCAACGCCCTCTGATACCGATAGAAGAAAGTTAACAACAAAGTCCGGATGTGCGCTCCATCTACGTCAGCGTCAGTCATTATGACTATACGGTGATAGCGCAGTTGGGATGCGTCGAATTCTTCGCCCTTAACTCCTAAACCGAGTGCTGTAATGAGCGCCTGAATTTCAGTATTTTTATAAATTTTGGCGTCGTCAGTTTTCTCAATATTCAGGATTTTACCGCGCAGGGGGAGAATTGCTTGGAAGCGGCGATCGCGTCCTTGTTTTGCACTCCCACCTGCTGAATCCCCTTCCACGATGTAGATTTCCGACTCCTTAGGATCCCTAGAACTACAATCTGCTAATTTACCTGGTAAAGGTGAAGATTCCAGCACCGATTTGCGCCGCACTAATTCCCGCGCATGTCGGGCGGCTTCTGCAGCTTTGAAAGCTTGGATAGCTTTATCTAAAATAGAATCAGCAACACTAGGATGAAATTCCAGGTACTCGGTGAGAACTTCTCCGACAAAAGAATCTACTATTCCCCGAACTTCTGTGTTACCTAATTTGGTTTTGGTTTGTCCTTCAAATTCCGGTTCTGGGACTTTCACAGAAATCACACCCGTCAAACCTTCGCGGACGTGTTCCCCACTTAGGTTAGGTTCATTTTCTTTGATTTTGTTGCGTTTGCGGGCAACATTATTCAAAGTACGAGTTAGAACTGCCTTTAAACCTTCTAGATGTGTACCACCGTCCACCGTGCGAATATTATTGGCAAAGCCTAGGACATTGTCTGTATAAGCATCAGTACACCACTGCAAAGCAACTTCAACTTGAACGTTGTTGCGTTCTCCCTGTACAAAGATAACTTCTTCATGCAGTGGTTGCTTATCACTGTTCATATAGGTAATATATTCCCGAATACCACCTTTGTATTCGTAGGTTTCTACCTTAGGTTGATCACTTTTAAGCAGTTCCAGACGGTTATCAGTAAAAGTAATTTTGACTCCAGCATTTAGATATGCCAATTCCCGCAAGCGGCTTGATATAGTCGTGTAATCAAATTCAGTGACGGTTGTAAAGATTTGGGAGTCGGGTTTGAAGGTGACAGAAGTTCCCGTGCGGTTTTCCTTGTAGGGCTTGGCTATCAGTTCTGTTACAGGAACACCCCGTTCGTAGCGCTGGATATGAACCTTTTTATCTCGCCAAACTGTCACTTCTATCCACTCAGACAGGGCGTTCACCACGGAAACACCAACACCGTGCAATCCTCCAGAAACTTTGTAGCCCCCGCTGCCAAATTTTCCCCCAGCGTGTAGTACTGTTAACACAGTTTCCAATGCTGATTTTCCCGTTTGAGGGTGAATATCTGTAGGGATACCCCGACCATCATCTACAACGGTTACAGAAGCATCAGAGTTGAGATCCACCTCCACATGAGTGCAGTAACCCGCCAAAGCTTCATCTACTGAGTTGTCCACCACCTCGTAAACTAAATGATGGAGTCCTCGCGGGCCTGTGGAACCTATGTACATTCCCGGTCTCTTGCGAACGGGTTCCAGACCTTCCAGAACTTGAATCTGAGCGGCACTGTAACTGCTCGTCATGTAAACTCTCCTGTTAATTGGGGTTAAAATCGCCTAATGGTTTCAAATATCAAAAGACTCAAAAATTCTAGCACAAAAGCCTTGCTGGCGACTTTAGGGCAATTTGAAGAGAAGTTTATGAGGGGGATGTACCTAATTAGTTATCAGCTGTCAGTTGTCAGTGTTTACTCTTCATTGACTAATGACTAAATTAATTGTGATTTGTGGCGCGACGGCGACGGGTAAGTCGGGATTAGGGTTGGATTTGGCAATGCGACTTGACTCAGTTATTCTGAGTGCAGATTCCCGTCAGGTTTATCGGGAATTTAATATTGGTACAGCTAAACCTACAGAAGCTGAACAAAAGTTCGTACCACACTATCTTATAGATATCTGCAAGCCGACAAACACTATGACAGTTGCAGACTATCAAGAGCAAGCACAGGCGTTAATTGCTTCTGGTTCTCATCCTCTGTTCCTCGTTGGTGGGACTGGTTTATACATACGCTCCATCACACAGGGTTTGAGAATTCCCAGGGTTGCAGCGCACAAGGAATTGCGATCGCAACTCGAATCTTTAGGTCAAAGGCTATTGTACGATATGTTGCAACAAGTTGACTCGATTGCAGCACAAAAAATTCATCCAAACGACTCAGTCCGCACTTTAAGGGCATTGGAAGTATTTTACGTCACTGGTCGCCCAATTTCCCATCAGCAAGGAGAGAATCCCCCAAATTATCCGATTTTGCAAATTGGTTTGGACTGTGACTCTGCTCACCTTACCCAACGCATCGCACAGCGTACACAGAAGATGATTGCAGATGGTTTAGTAACAGAAGTAGAGTACCTTTGCCAGAAATATGGTACTGACTTACCTTTGCTCAATACTTTAGGATATCAGGAAATCAAACAACATTTGGCAGGAGATATTTCTTTGGATGAAGCGAAAGAATTAACTGTTTTGCACACAAGGCAATTTGCTAAGCGCCAACGGACTTGGTTTAGAGCATATCCTCAAATTGAGTGGTTTGATGTAGAAAGTCCTGATTTGTTGGATAAAGTTTGGCAACGGGTGCAAGAGTTCATCGCTAACTGTAGTGGAGAGTAACCGACGAACTCATCAATTTAAACTTGTAATACTTAAGCACTTTCCTTTTGATAATGAAATCAGAACAATGAACAATACAATTGTCATCTTATTATTTATTTCGCTCTTGCTCAATCTTTTATTTTTGTTGCTAGTGACTGTATTTATTGCCAGAAGAGGAGGAGTTTCATCTTTATTACAAAAAATCGTTCCCAGCAAGTCTACTCAAAATAATTACTCAATTTATTATCTACAGAAAAAAAGCCAGTTTGAAATCCTGCCCAAATTCTATTCCGGAATCATTTTCTTGGGAGATAGTTTAACTGATGAAGGCGAATGGGGAGAATTGCTGGAAAATCCAAATATAAAAAATCGTGGTATTAGCGCTGACACGACAGATTCTGTTTTAAATCGTTTAAACGCTGTTGTGGCATCTAAACCAAAAAAAATTTTCTTAATGATAGGCATTAATGACTTTATCAATGCTCATAAATCTGTCGAACAGACATTAACTGGATACAAGCAGATTTTGACAGAATTGCGAAATAAAATACCAAACACAAAAGTATTTATTCAAAGCGTTTTACCCATCAATAATCAAGTGACTCGCTATTGGCAAGACAATAAGAACGTCTGGCAACTAAATTTGCAGTTGAGAGAAGTGGCTAAAGAGTTTTCTTATGAGTACATAGATGTTTTCTCTCATTTATCCGATTTGCAGAATCAATTAGATGCTCGATACACACAAGATGGACTGCATTTAAATGGTCAAGGATATTTAATGTGGAAGCAAGCTATTGAAAAATATGTGAAAGAATAATTCGTCCTTGATAATTTTTTGGTTGAAGCGTTTCATGAAACCTCTCTACAGAGTATCAGGATCAATACCCATAGCTCGTAGTTTTTCTGCAAGTAATTGAGCACGTTGTTCTGCTTGGGAAGCACGCTCATCCCCAGTTTGTACAACAATACCATCTTTGTAACACCAACGTAACCAAACATCTTGCCTACCTTCAAATTCTCCTTGCCAGAGGGTTAAACCTAAGCCAACTTGCTCTAACCAAGTTTCTGTCGTTTCAAAGTAGCGTCTTCCGCGAAGTTCATAAACCCGCAGCACTTGTTCTCCTAATTGACAAGTGGGATCATAGACAATATAGTAACTGACCCGCATATGTTCATAAATTCCCAGTTTTTTCCCTAGTTCATCACCTTCTTTGTTCGAGACAATTTCAATCGCAACTTCTGGAGGCTTGCCAAAACGCCAAACCATATACAATACCTTTGCCAATTTACGAGGCTGGAACGGTACTAGAAGCATTGTGAATACGACCGAGAGAAGAAAGCTTGGCAAAAATCTGGGCTAATAAAATAGGCTCAGGTTTTTGTGGAAGCATTTTTA
>JAHHGV010000068.1 GCA_019359695.1 Brasilonema angustatum HA4187-MV1 | reverse complement strand
TTAGATAAAGCGATTACAGAAGCTTTTGAAACTGTTAATTTGAGTGACATTATTGGCTGGTTTAAACATTGCGGTTATTGTATTGCACCCAAATGAGAACCGCTATAGCCCTCTTCTGTCACTTTCCCCAGATGAAAACATGAAATCCTTGCTACACAAGAGTTTTAGTCTAAAGCGATGGTGATGTTTATCATATTAGAAAAGAAAGCCACAAACCCAACCCTAGTCTAAGGTTTAAACATTGCCTTTGATTTTTGATTTCGGAGAGTGACAGAAGAGGGATAGCCCTCTTCTGTCACTTTCCGGGTGAGCAATCTCTGGAAGGCTTATCAGGCAAACAATACAAGCTATCCTATTAGAAAAAAATGGGTGTGGTCTTTATTATTAGAAAAAAATTGTGCGATCCCTTACCAAATAAAAGCTCTAGAATTCAAAAATGGTAAATGTTTTCGGAGAGTGACAGAACAGGGATAGCTTCACTGTGCCACTACTGTATTCCGGATGAGTTTTGCAGACGCGCCTGATACTTACCTGATAACTGGTAACTGATAACTGTCAATCAACTTCTACCTCAAAATCAACCTTATCGTAAATATCTGCTAGCGAAATTTGGAAGGGAACCGAACCAAGTGACAGCATCCCATCACGATTTTCATATTCACTAAACAGCCATTGATTATTATCAGTTTTGAAGTACTTCTCGATATGCATCGTGTACTGATCAATCAGAACATATTCCTGAAAACTGGAGATAGTTCGGTAAGCTGCAAATTTTTCATCCTTATCATAACTTCTGGTAGATTTTGAGAGTACCTCAGCAATCATCAACGGGTTTGTGAGGGTGTCTTTCCGTCCTTCAGCAAATTCAAGTTGTGCCGCAATAACCATCACATCAGGATAAGTGTGAATTCGCTTTTGGGGAATCCAAAGCCGTTGATCGGTGACAAACACTCGATAAGGCTGACGCTTGAGGGCAAAATTTAGGGCTGCGCAAAGGTTACCAGCAATTTGGTTATGATTGGGTGTGCCGCCTGTCACAGGGATGATTTCTCCATCAATATATTGATGGCGTTGTTCTGAATTGACTTCTAGTTCTAAATATTCTTCAGATGAGTAGTTGCGCTGCTCCTGTGCTTGGATGATCATGAAAGTTAAACCCCCAAAATTTTGAGTTGCTGATTGATCTGGGCGATGGCGATCGCGTTGGCGGCGGCTTCCGCATCGCCTTTCTCTGCTTATATCAATTTCCGTCTAGCTTTATATTGACTTTTGACCAAGACTGGGAGTTTAGGGAGAAAAAATCGTATTTTTTGTACACCCCTGCACCCTTACACCCTTACACCCTGCCCAAAGGGCATTGACAAATGACTAAAAAGCAAAAATTTCCCTATTTACTCGGTTCCAAATGGACAGCGCAGCAAAAAGTTGATGGCTGGCGACATTTCCGAGTTATCAACCGCAAAAATCAAGGTAAGTGGGTTTATGCCGAGATGGTAGCAGCTTGTGATCCCGATGTCCGTTTCTGGATAAACGCAAAATTGTTACAAGACCGTTCTCTGTGGGAAGCTGGCTGGCAAACTTTGCAAGAGATGAATTCACCGCAAGAAGAGGTTTCTTGAATAAACTTGTTTGATTAACATAAAGCTCAGTAGATTTTGATATTTGAGAAAAAATTTAACTTATATGTAATATGTAATAATTTTTTACATTATTCCAATTGACCTGTCACTTGTGGGCTAGAAGCCCAAGACTTTAACAATTCAAAATCGCGTAGCGTTGGGAGTGAAGCGTCCCTTGCGCGTGTCCCCTTGGGACTGAGCAATCTCAAAATTCAAAAATAAGTAGTGAGTCCACTAACTGTAGGGTGGGCACTACTAGTTAATTAGTCAGTCAGCTAGAGGTGAGTAGTGCCCACCTTACTTACCGTCTTTAACAACAGGGATAGTCCACTAACTGTGGGGTGGGCACTGGTGGTTAATTAGTCGGTGAGCTAGAGGTGAGTAGTGCCCACCTTACTTACCGTCTTTAACAACAGGGATAGTCCACTAACTGTGGGGTGGGCACTGGTGGTTAATTAGTCGGTGAGCTAGAGGTGAGTAGTGCCCACCCTACTTACTGTTCCCTGTGTTTCACATACGTCTTTCTAATCAAAACCATAGATACAGAAAGATTTTTCGCTTTTTGTGTTTTGTAACTTTTTTTATAAAAACAGATTATTAAGAAATAAAATACTTTTGTTTTAAGTATTCAAAAGCGATGCAGAATAATCAACAGTCAAATTCTTTTGATTAAACCATCATTCATCTCATAGAACCCTAATACACTTGACAGCCCCCTTTATTTTCTGGGTAACTTACACAATAATGACAGTCATGAGACCTCACATATCGCCATCTCAGGCTAGGTGAAGGTAAGTGTTTAAGCCACGAGTTTGACAAAAAGCTATAAGAGGCAAACAACAGTGAAACTAGCAGTTTACGGAAAAGGCGGTATCGGGAAATCCACAACAAGCTGTAATATCTCCGTCGCCCTAGCCAAGCGCGGTAAGAAAGTGTTGCAGATTGGTTGCGATCCCAAACACGATAGCACCTTCACCCTGACCGGGTTCTTGATTCCAACGATTATCGACACTCTCCAAGAAAAGGACTACCACTACGAAGATGTGTGGCCCGAAGATGTCATCTATAAGGGTTACGGTGGAGTCGATTGTGTCGAAGCAGGTGGTCCCCCTGCAGGTGCTGGATGCGGCGGTTATGTGGTTGGCGAAACTGTGAAACTCTTGAAGGAACTCAACGCCTTTGATGAGTACGATGTTATTTTGTTTGACGTTCTTGGTGACGTTGTTTGCGGTGGTTTTGCAGCACCCCTCAACTACGCTGATTACTGTATGATTGTGACTGACAATGGCTTTGATGCCTTGTTCGCTGCTAATCGTATTGCAGCTTCAGTTAGGGAGAAAGCCCGGACTCACCCGCTGCGTCTTGCTGGCTTAATTGGTAACCGCACCTCAAAGCGCGACTTGATTGACAAGTACGTGGAAACAGTTCCGATGCCAGTTTTAGAAGTTTTGCCTTTGATTGAAGATATTCGTGTTTCCCGCGTCAAAGGTAAGACTTTGTTTGAAATGGCAGAATCTGACCCCTGTTTAAATTACGTTTGCGATTACTATCTCAACATCGCTGACCAAATTTTGGCTTGTCCGGAAGGTGTTGTACCAAATGATTCACCAGACCGCGAGGTGTTCGCTTTGTTATCCGATTTCTATTTAAATCCGGGTAAACAACAAGTTCCTAATCCAGAAGAAGAATTAGACTTGATGATTGTATAAATCATCTTAATTCCAGGATGGGGGACAATATGGCTTTTTTTGATAGTTTTACAGAATCTTTAAAGCAGAAGTGGTTGCAATTTTTCCAGGTGAATCGTGACTGGATTTCCTTGCACATGGAGGTAGAATCTGTTTACACTCCCGATGGCGGGAGTCGTCCACCTTCTTACCTCATCCTGGGAGTTATTAATGCGTTGGAACCCAAGCTGGCACAGTTAATGCTGCCGTTTTCCAAATTGAATCCTGATCCTGATACCTTGGTTGAAGTACTGGGGTTAAATCTCGATCCTGATCTCGCTCTTGGTAACCGTGCTCTTCCTAAGTTGCGTATAGAAAAACACGCGGAAGAGTCAGATTTATCAAGTGAAAATTTAAGTGATGAAACACTGACAAATTCTCCAAGGGTACTCAATCCAACCAGGGAGAATCTGACTAGAACAAAAGAGTTCCAAGCAACTCAACACGGGATCGATCATTCTTTATCTAACCAGAAAATTTCAAATACTGAGTTTTACAACGCACCTCACTCATCTGATGAGTCCAGCAATCTTTCCTTTGATGATTTGAAGGAAGTAGACAGCAAAACTTCTCCAGCAACCGCATCAAATCAGAGTGGGTTTGCTGATGCTTTGTCAGATTCCTGGGGTAGCGAAACCGTAATCCAAAAGGGAGAAGCGGATAACAAAACGCTTTTAGGGGAAGATAAATCTTCTGGTTCTCTAAACGAATCAGAGATTGATCGTCTGTTCCCCAAGACTTAACTTAAATTGTGTTGAATTTGGGTGTGGCTGCTGCCATGTGCCATAGATTATCGATATCTTGCACCTAGGCCAAAAACCGGGTTTCTTGAGAATAACGACGCAAGAATTGCTTAATCTGACGTTTATAAACCCGGTTTTTTTAGTCTTGTTGAGAATAATGCAAGATGTCAGTTATGGCAGTTTGGAGGGAAGTGTTCATTCTTCCACATGTAGTCTGCCTTACTTTCAACCGCGCTTTTAGCTTAATAAATCAAGGGGAGAAAACACTAAAATGACTCTTGCTCAATCAGAAAGTTTAAATTTTGAGTGCGAAACTGGAAATTACCATACCTTTTGCCCAATTAGCTGTGTCGCTTGGCTTTACCAAAAAATTGAAGATAGCTTCTTTTTGGTGATTGGTACAAAAACTTGTGGTTATTTCTTGCAAAACGCAATGGGGGTCATGATTTTTGCTGAACCCCGTTATGCAATGGCGGAGTTGGAAGAAGGAGATATTTCCGCAAAACTCAATGATTATGAAGAGTTAAAGCGGCTGTGTACGCAGATAAAGCGCGATCGCAACCCCAGTGTCATTGTTTGGATTGGCACCTGCACCACGGAAATCATTAAAATGGATTTGGAAGGCTTGGCACCCAAGCTAGAATCCGAAATTGGTATTCCTATCGTCGTCGCACGCGCTAACGGTTTGGACTACGCCTTCACTCAAGGAGAAGATACCGTGTTAGCAGCAATGGCGACACGTTGTCCTGATAAAGCACCCGTGGCGGAAACAGACAAGAACGAACGTAACGCTATTTCCAAACTCCTCAATTTTGGAAAGAAAAAAGAAGAAGTCGCCAACGAAGAATCTGAGTACGTGGATCATCCACCATTGGTGCTGTTTGGTTCCCTTCCTGATCCTGTCGTCACTCAGTTAACACTGGAATTGAAGAAGCAAGGTATCAAAGTTTCTGGTTGGCTTCCCGCCAAGCGCTTTACGGAATTACCTGTCCTTGAAGAAGGGTATTATGTCGCTGGTGTCAACCCCTTTCTTAGCCGAACTGCAACTACTTTAATGCGTCGCCGCAAGTGTAAGCTGATTGGCGCACCCTTCCCCATCGGTCCAGATGGAACCCGCGCTTGGATTGAGAAAATCTGCTCGGTGTTTGGTATTACTCCTAAAGGTTTGGATGAACGGGAAGCACAAATTTGGGAAAGTTTAGAAGACTACATAAAACTTATTCGTGGCAAGTCTGTGTTTTTCATGGGTGATAACTTGCTGGAAGTTTCCCTCGCACGCTTCTTGGTACGCTGTGGTATGACGGTTCCGGAAATTGGTATCCCCTACATGGATAAGCGTTATCAAGATGCTGAATTGAAGTTGCTGGAGAAGACTTGCAAGGAAATGGGCGTACCTTTGCCTAGGATTGTGGAGAAGCCAGACAACTACAATCAAGTGCAGCGGATTTATGATTTGAAGCCAGATTTGGTGATTACTGGTATGGCTCATGCTAACCCGTTGGAAGCACGAGGGATTAATACTAAGTGGTCTGTGGAGTTTACTTTTGCTCAGATTCACGGCTTTACAAATGCACGTGACATTCTGGAGTTGGTGACTCGTCCGCTACGTCGGAATAACAGTTTGAAAGATTTGGGTTGGGATAAGTTGGTGAAGGAAGAAGCGAAGATTTAATTTTACCTCTTGTTGTAATGATTTTTATTGGGTGCGTCGGCGTTTGTCGTGGCGCACTTTTTTTATTGAACCGCCAAGCGCGCAGCGTGTCCGCAGGACATAGATGAATCCGAAGGGCGCTGGCTCGACTTTGCGAGAAATACGGCGTCGAAGTTTTTAGCCCCATCAATAAATTGAGGGGGTTCCCCTACACCCCTACACCCTTACACCTCTACACCCTTACACCCCGCCCGTTCGCGCAGCGTGTCCGTAAGGAGTTAGGGCGTTGACGCTGCTTTGTATCGCACCCCTTTGGCAGCAGTTTTCTATTGGCTAGAACACAGGTTTTTCGTAGGGACACTAGCAGTGCTGTGCCCTTACCATTCGGTAATTATCAAAGCATATGGCTTCCATTGTTATCGTAAACAACAATGATTTCACATTCGCTTTGGAATTCGGAATATGAGTCAAGGGGAATGAAAAGTTCTACTCCAGGTACAAGTACAATGAGATCTGGATTAGCATCGTAAATACTTTGCCAATGAGTGCGATCGCCATAAAATTTTTCAGCAATGTTCGGTAGCGTATCACTAGCTTCTACGGTGTAAAACATAACGTTTTCGTCTAATTAGTAATTGTCTAGTAAATAGAAGAAAATAACTTCATAACTTTTTTGTGACTCTATATAATTGTACGTGGTCTAAACTTACGCACTTTTAAAGAATTGTGTCATGGTGGTTGGCACAGAATTCAAGGAAGATAAGTATTTACACTCACGACTTCCAAGCGCCTTATCCTCTTACCCAAGGAGTCGGTAGTATTGAAACCAGAAATTGTTTTGCACCCTTGTCCTGCCCATCATGCTTACAATAAGAGGTAAACAGAAAAGCTGTTTAAAAACACCTAAATTTTTTATTACTTAATTTATTACTTAATTTATAAACTGCAATATATGTGAATCAAGCACCATCTCAAAATGAAAGCCGCGAGATGCTGAAGTGGCTAAACCACAACCGTCAGATGTTATTGGATTTATATCGAAATTAATATGTTGCTTACAATGCTAATGGTTTAATTGCTCACAGTGAAAACTTACGTGAAGTGTTAGAGTTAGCAGATACTTCAGAACAGCTATATGCAATTTACTTAGTTCCTCGTAGCACCGCTTCTATCCAGATTTTGCCAATTCGCTTTTAAATGTCGTAAAGATTCAAATTCATAAAGCAAAGCTAGTAAAAAATGGCTGAAATCATTACCATAGAACTTCCAGAAAGACTGGCACAACAAGCAAAAGAAATCGCTGCCATTACACATCGGCGACTGGAAGATATATTAGTAGAGTGGATTGACCGCGCTATTACAGAACTACCTGTTGAGTCATTACCAAATGAGCAGGTTTTGGTTTTGTGTGATCTAAAAATGGAACCAGAACAGCAAGAGGTTTTCAGTGATCTGTTAGCAGGTAACCGAGAAGGACTACTTAATGATGTAGAAGTTAGACAATTAGATGAACTGATGCAGGTTTACCGAGGTGGTTTGGTACGTAAAGCGAGAGCCTTAAAAGTTGCTGTTGAACGTGGCTTAAGACCACCTCTCAATTAACAGCAATGGCTCGTAGTCGTATTCCTGTTGAGGTAGAACGTCGTGTCCGCGCTAGTGCAAGAAATCGTTGTGGTTATTGCTTGAGTCCTCAACATTTAGTCATGGCGCGTTTGGAAATTGAACACATCATTCCTATCTCTAGAGGTGGTAGCAATGATGAATTGAACCTATGGCTAGCTTGTCCACTTTGCAATCGTTACAAAAGCGATAAAATAACAGGGGTTGATTCAGAAACAGGCGAGACGGTAAAACTCTTTAACCCCCGTACCCAAGTTTTGTTTGAGCATTTTTACTGGACAGAAGATGGTTTGCGTATTGTTGGCAAAACGCCAATTGGTCGAGCAACAATAGCAGCACTGCATTTAAGTGATGACCCAGATGCTTTAGAAGTTCGTAGTTATTGGGTGATAGCTGGTTGGCACCCTCCAAAAGACTAAAAAGTATGGGACAGTATTTTTCAAATCCGGATTTTGATTATAGAAATTTTATACCTAGTAAAGTTTGCATTTCGATGAAAGCTAGTTTAAGTTAGATAAGAAGGTAATATATTATCCCAAAGACTATGACAGATGAGCAACAACAGGATTTAGAGTCTACTTCTGCTCAAGAACCAACGACATCACAGAAAGTAGAAGAAAAAGCTTCTTTTCAACAAAAGACACAACGCATTACAGCTTGGAGTAACTTTATTAAGTCAATAACTCCCTTTATATGGGCTGTTGTTATTATCATTGTGATTATTCCCTTATTAGGCAAAGCGTTAATAACAAATTCATCTCCTACAAAACTAGGAGATTCAGGTAAAAGTCCTAGTCAAGAAGTTCATGTAGTCGTCCCACAAATACCCAAAGATATCGATCAAGCAGTCGTTACTGCTGTGAAGAATGCACATTCTCAAGCAGAGAGTTTTGCTTCAGAAAAATTAGATAATTGGGTTGATGAATTGATGACTCGTGTTGATGAAAGTTTCCTCAGTTGGTATTTTAATTACTTTAATCAAAAGAAGATGGAGTTGAGTACTTCTTTTACGTGGTTATATTCAGCAGTAACTCATTGGACTAATGAAAAAAAACCATCTCCAAGACAAGCAGTAGACGAAAAATTGACTGAGGATTTTCAAATAGAATTTGCTAAGCGCGTCCTCAGACCAAAAATTGCACAACTAAAATTTGAGAATATTACAACAGATAGTATAAATTTATATCTTGCAGAATTGGGTAAAAATATTTCTAAGATTCAAAGTAGTTACAAGATTCCTCAGGGAGATTGGGAGCGTTATCTTGATAATATTGCAGTGACTATCAATGATACGGAAGGAAATATCTCTAATTTATCATTGAAGGTTTTGACTGGTGGAAGTACTTTCCTACTTGCAAAAGCAATGATTCCAACAGTGACAAAGCTAGGAAGTAAAATTGCTGTATCTTTTGCGGGTAAAGTTGGTGCAAAAATGGCAGCAAAGACTGGTGGTGTCGTGGCTGGAAAAATTGGAGCACAGTTATTAGACCCGATTCTAGGTATAGGTATCATAATTTGGGATGTTTGGGATTATAATCATACAGTTGCGGTTGAAAAACCAAGATTACGAGAAGCTATTTACGATTATTTTAAACAAGTCAAATTTTCTCTACTAAAAAACCCGGAAAATGGCATCATGGTAGCGATTAATCAAGTAGAGAGTAGCATTTGGAAGTCAATTAAAATATCTGCCCAATAAATTGAACATTTGACAAGACTTATTTTCAAGAACAGACTGATTTTTTCTCTTTTGAATAATCAATAATTATTTTTTTATCCATCACTGCCAACAAAACCGATAAATCTGGGGAAATTCTTTCTGTTAAGTTTAGCTGTTGAGTCGCAATCTCAAAAGTGTTTCCTTGCAGTATTTGATAACCAATTTCCATAACTTCAGACCAAGTCACCTCACTTTCAAGATAAGCTTTAGCCATAGTCATGAGTAGATCTTGATATTGATTTCCCTCAGTTTTTGTCATCATTGTGTGGGGAACTTCAAATATTTTATCAAAGCTGTAATACCAAGATTTTGGCTGTTGTTCAATTGTCGCTTTAGAAAAACATTGCAATTCACAGTGATTGATAGCTGGGTCGTTTTCACTATAAATAATAAACATCGGCACTGCTAAATTCGTTTTGACTCTATCAATAATTTCTTGACCCATTTCTAAAAAAATCCGCAGTGCTGGAATGCGGAAGCCTTCATAGCCAAAATTACCTGTATTATCTTTATTCAGCCATTCATAATAAATTGGGAGAACTTCCACAACAAAATTTATAATCGCATTATTACCACTTATGTAAGGAGCAAATAGCAAAGCTTTTTCAATTGATTGGGGATGTTCTAAAGCTAACCAAGCTGCTAAATTTCCACCAGTGGATATTCCACCGACTATCACTTGCTGTCCTAAATTTTGTGCCACCTTCAACCAATAAAGTGCAAACTCTTGATAAATTTCGCGTTCCATTGGTAGAGGAGGGGGATTGTCTCCATTCCAATCTCCAGCGACTCCATGACCTGGTTGTAAGGGTACTAAAACATTGTAACCAGCGTCAAATAGTTTTTTTCCTATTGCTTCAAACTGGTAGGGACCAGCAGTAAATCCGTGGAAAAAAAGGCAAACTTTTGAAGTTGGATGGGGATGGAGAAAAATTTTTGAGCGGCAAGCATCATTTCTTATTGGTAGAGTTTCCTCTACTGATTTTACTTCTTGAAAGATGCCTGCTTTTGTTGTGCAATAGTCAGATATATTTGACATGTTTTATACAGATTGAAGTTGTTATTTTTTTAGGAAAAACTCCACTTCATTTGAATATGCTACCAGACCGATAACTTTTCAAACAGAAACTAAATCATCTATGGTAACGCTGGAAAGTCATCAATTGGTGTCTTAAAAGTCACTTTTCTTACTTTTTTATTATACGTGGAGAACACAAGGCGAGAAAAAAGAAGGTAGCAATGGTATTCTATGCTCTTACCTCTAGCAGGTTAAACTAGGTCTGATAACAGCCACTCTGTAAACATATGAGGCATTTATGGCAGCTGATCTGCAACAGATTGCTTATTATTTAGACAACCTTGGTTGGGACTACCGTATCGACGAAGAAGAAGACCGTATTATCACAGGTGTAGAAAGTGATAATGTTGAAGATTTCCTGATTGTTGTCCAGCTGGACGAAGAGGGAAAATTTTTCCGCTTATTTGCGCCCCAAGTGTTATCAGGGGTGAGCGATCACCCTCACAAAGTAGCTATTCTTCAAACAATGCTGTATATTTCCTGGGAAACCAAAATGCTGCAATGGGAGTATGACCCATCAGATGGGGAAATCCGTGCGATAATTGAGTTTCCCCTGGAAGACTCGATTCTGACAGAAAAACAATTTAACCGTTGTTTACATGGGTTAGTTCAGCTTGTTGATTCTGTGGCGATACCCCGTCTGATGACAGTGATGGAAACGGGTCATGACCCGGGTAATGTAGAACTTGGTGAGAGACTTCTACTCAGCATTCAAGAACAAGCTCCTGGATTACTTGATCTCTTAGAAAAGGCGATGGAAGCTCGTAAAAGAAGGGGAAGTTTTCCTGGCGAATGAGCCGAATCGCCAGTGAAATCGCTATACTCCAAAGTGATACCCTCAATATACTGAAGTTTTCTAGGGCTGGATATTATGACATCCTATGTAACCTCCTCTGCCAAAGCAGAAATGAGTGAACTACGGCGGTTAAAGGGCTTACTACCACCGGAATTGCAAAGCTGGGTCACAGTTGAAGGTACGACTGAGGTTAATCCACCGATGATCCGCTGCGAGGAAATTGGCAAAGACCAAGTAGAAGTTCAAATCGACTTGGCAAAATGGGATTCACTGGCGATGGATCAGCGCAATTTACTATTCTGGCACGAAGTAGCTCGCATTCAAAATGATACTATTCCCAAAGATGGTTGGGAAATGGCGGCGTTGGCGATTGGTTTAGGCGGCGCTGTCGGTGAGTTGTGGGTACAGGATGGATTGTTGCTAGTATTAGCTTTGGGTTTGTGCGGAGTTTCCGGCTGGCGACTTTATCAAAAGAATAGTGGCGAAAAGCAATTCAAAGAATTAGTTGATGCAGACGAGAAAGCGATCGCCTTAGCAACTCGCTTCGGTTACACTCTCCCTAATGCCTACAAAAGTCTGGGTAGCGCCTTGAAAACCCTTATTGACACCACACCCAGCAAACGCCAGCGTTCTAGATACGAAGCACGGCTGTCTGCCCTTAAGCGTAGTGCCAATAAGGCAAAATCAAAATCTAGGAATATCGATGAGGGCGAAATCTAACAGTTATCAGTTATCAGTTACCAGTTATCAGTTTGAAGAAGAATTCAGCAATTCTGAATTCAGTATTCAGAAGGAAGAAATAAAGAATTCCGACTTCTGACTCCTTCACTGTTAACTGTTCACTGTTAACTGTTCACTGATTTAAGTATGACTCCGCCGTCTGAGCCATAAACCGCTAAAACCCAGTAACATAAGCCCAGTAGTTGTTGTCGCTTCTGGCACTTTTTGTGGTGGGACAAATTTGCCCAGTTCAGCAGAACTGACTTTAAACGAGTAAAGGAACCCAGGAATTAACTTTTGACCATTTGGGCAGCCACTGTCAATCGGTCTCTTGCTATAGCTGGTACCATTGGCATTAGTACAAATGTCAAACTGGGTGGTGGAATTGTCGTCTTGGGTGACACTAAAATCATTGTCCGTCCCAATCAGCAGCGCATAAGAACCATCATTGAGTCGCGGACCAATTGCCAGACCTTCCATCTTTTCTGCTATCTTTGTCCAATCACCTGGATTGTCAGGACTCAAAGTTGCAGCAATATCCAAAAATAAAGATTTACTAACTGGGTTGACACCTGTAGGTAATGTATTGGTGTTTGCCAAACTGATTGTGCTGACATTGGTTACATTTGTTAAATCAATTTTGTACACTCGCTTGGTGGCTACAGGTGGTGGAGTTGCGGTTGAGTCCGCCACTAATCCATTCACTGCGTCCACTCCAAACCCGCGATTATCTCTTTCTAAGACTAGGAATTCCTTATCATTGAGCGCAGTAATAGAACTGATACCAATGTTACGCCCTTGGGAATTTGCCCCAAAATCATCTTTTGTTCCAGGAATGCGAGAGTTAATGTCTGCCAAACTCTCAAGCTGATAGATGTACTGGGCTGTACTCTTGCCAGTTGCTGTGTCAAATTCTACTAATCGTAAATTGCGACTACGTCGTCCGTCTGGTGAACCATCGCTAGAACCTTCGTTCACCAAGGAATCTTGTAGCATAGCATAAAGTTTGCTACCATCTGAGCTGAGAGTTAACCCTTCAAATCCTCGATTATCTTGGCGTCCATTGGTAATAGTTGGACGACCATCGACATAATTGAGCTTGCCATTCGCTTCTTTAGGAATTAAATTTTCTGGGATGGTAAATGCTCGTAAGAATGAACCATCAGGTTTGAATTCATACACAGATGGACCATACTCATCAGACACATAAAAATGACCATTAGGAGCAACAGTAAATCCTTCTGGGTCAAAACTCAAACCAAGAGTCCCAGCATTGCCATTCAGCAATGTGGGGTTTAATCCGTTAAATTTTTGACCATCTTTTGTGAACAAAATTGTTTCTAGTACTTGAAAATTCCCAATTGTGCCTGTATTGGGATTCACATCTAAAGAAAACTTCTGTACTCGTGTATTGTATGAGATTTTGCCACCACCAGGACCGCGATCGCTTAATGCATAGTACACATTGTTGAAGCGATCGTAGTAGAGATCCGAAAAATATCCCAAACGATTGACATTGGCGCTGTTGCCACTATATGGGTATAAATCTGTACTTTCACCGCTGATGGAGAGGGTATTGTTCAAGGAAATACCATATGCCGATTTTATGTATCCTGTAAAACTTACAGCGGACACAATTAACGAGCAGCTTAACAGGGAAAACAAATGCTTTGCTTGAATCATCTGTAAGATAAAAAGAATTACGAATGACTTTTTTCAGCATCTGACTCCCGTATTAAGAACAGATTAACTCTCTAGAAATGTCATTTTTTTACATCCAAACTTTATACTATTGGGTTTTTGCTTGATCATATCTTCACAAAGGTTAGTAGTTAAGTTGGACAATTAATAACTAACTACTAACGCGTTTAGATTTGTACTCTCAAAAGTTAAAGTTGATTCAGCATTTTATGGGTTTGAGGAACGACACGTACACACTTGAGAAAACGCTTCATTAAAGCTTGCCAATTTAAGACTTGACTGGGAGAGGGAGCAACCACTGGTAGTTGTTTGAACGCACTAGGATCATCTAATGGCGTGACAGATTGTAAAAATACAGGGATAGATGGATTGACTGATGCTACTAATTGGGCAGAGCGTTCTAACTCACTTGGATTTGTTGTTTGAGAAACAATGATTTTAACAAAAACTTCTACTTGTGATGTCCAACACATCTGAAGAAATTCTGCATGTTCTCGCCAACGATTTTCGCCACTTGTACTAGGCATTTTGAAATCCATTCCCACAGAGTCTATTAGTGGTAGTATACTATTCAGTAGTTCTGGGCGATGTCCACCTGTTTCCAAGTATACAGGTAAATTTGTCACTGAGCGTACTTGGGGTAAAAATTCTACCAAAAATGGGGTGTGTAAAAGTGGTTCGCCACCCGTTAAGGTAATGGTATCGTGTAGACAAGGCAAGTTTTGTCGCTCAACCCATTCTAGTAACATGGGTAGTGAAACAGGATTCGAGTAAATTTCAAAGTCACGTAATCCAGGGGTTTGCTCTATCCTACAAGTAGCGGGTGCATTCCAAGTATGTGCGCTATCGCAAAAGTGACAACGCAAGTCACAAAGAGCAAAACGAATGAAAATTTGACGTGTTCCCACATTCAGTCCTTCCCCTTGTATGGCGGAAAAGACCTCTATCAGGCGTGCGGTAGGTGTAACAGTAGTCTTAAGGGTCATGTGATGATAGCAATAGGTATGTGCTAGGTTGGCACAAAAGCAAGAATGTTTTTCACGAAAGAAGTATGAAGCATTAAGTAAAAAGTATGAAGATACGGCAAAAGTGAGAAACAGAAAGTAGGAAATGAAGAATAAAATATGAAATACTTTATTTCTTACCCTTTATTCTTTCTTGACATACTTCATCCTTTACACTTCAAACTTTAAGTTAGCTTCTTGTTCTATTGTGAATCGTCCCTGATGATATCCAATCTCAACTGAAGTAACTATCAATTCGCTTGGACTAAATAGTGTTTGGCACATTATATTGACATGGCAACGAAAGTGCAGGGTTTCATGACGACTAGCCAACCCAAAGAGGTAAATTTTCCGGTGACGTTCTCAAATGACACGGCAATTGTGCAGGTACCAGTGCGGTTGAGCGTGCTTGAGGCTGTAGCCTTTAAGCAAACCTGCCAAGAGATTACTCTAGCAAATCCCGATACTAGACAAATTATCATTGACTTTCACCAAACTACTTTTATGGATAGTAGTGGTTTAGGTGCCTTGGTCAGTAATTTGAAAATTGCTCATGAAAAAAATATCGAATTTATACTACGGAATGTTACCCCTCAGGTTATGTCAGTACTTAACCTGACAGGACTGGACAAAGTCTTTTCTATTGAGTCTCAAGGGCAAACATCATCAAAAAGCCAATTAGAAGAACTACCAACGACACATCCTTCTGTTCGTTCTTGGATGAAACGGTTTATTGACATAGTTGGATCACTAGTTGGTTTGGTGATTGTAGGAGTTTTATTTATCCCTATTGCTGTGGCTATTCGACTCGATAGTCCCGGTCCAATTTTCTTTAGTCAAACTCGTTGTGGTTGGATGGGCAAACGCTTTCTGATTTGGAAATTCCGCTCAATGTATATTGACGCAGAAGCGAAAAAAGCCGAATTAGAAAAGCAGAACCAGGTTCAAGGAGCATTTTTCAAAATAGACAACGATCCACGAATAACCAAGATTGGAGGCTTTTTGCGTCGAACCAGCCTAGATGAACTACCCCAATTTTGGAATGTTTTCAAAGGAGAGATGAGTTTAGTCGGTACCAGACCACCTACACCAGATGAAGTAGAGCGCTATGAAGTTCCAGAGTGGCAACGTTTGGATGTCAAACCAGGAATGACCGGAGAATGGCAGGTAAATGGACGGTCTAGTATCCGTAAATTTGAAGACGTCATTCGTTTAGATTTACAGTATCAAAAAAACTGGAACTTAATCTACGATTTGAAGTTAATTTTTAAAACGGTAGCCATCTTATTTAAGAAAAATAGTGGCGCTGTTTAAATCTATTTTTACAGGTCTAAAGCAACGATTAGCTCGACAAAATCCATTTTGTCGAGCTAAGAGTGTTCAAAGCTGTTCTATAAGGAAATAAGCACAGGGCAAATGCATCTAAAATTTTTCTGGATGAATATTGACGAAAATAGATTTTTATGAGAATAACACTGATGCAACTAGCAGATTAAGTGATAAAGCTATTCAAGGATGCCGATAACTAAAGAAGGGCATATGGCATATCTGGGTTTTAAGGCACTTTCCAGGAAATAAAATACCAGCCTCATAACTCCGAGTACCCGACTACGCCCACAGATCAACAAACAAAGGCTGGTATTTTATTTTTAAGGATCCCCCTAAGAGCAGCGATCGCGCAGATCAACAGACGCATAAAGGTGTATCACAAAACACGCCCCTAAACGATCACTGCTCTTAAAACTTTACTAAAAAGGCAGGTGATTACTCTGGCTAGCCCTACATTTTTCCCTTGACTTAACCGGACAACCTATTGCCTATGGCTTGCGCCACGGCTATCGCCTAACGGCAACGCTACGCTAAGGGTAAAGAAGACGGGTTTACTGGTCAATAAGTAAGAGTAATTGAGAAAAAGCCGCCTTTTTTGCCTCTCCTAAAGTTCTGTACGGGCTTCATGAGTACACACGAGTCAAGGTTTCACCCAACCCCCTAATCCCCAACGCCAGTTGCCACAACGGGAGGCAGCTGCGTGGGCGGCAAAGCCGTTTCATCGAATGACTGAAAAATCTGCCTTAGGGTGGACCGCAAAAATAAAATACCAGCCGTCAGACCTAGATCCCTCGACACCAACCCGTTACCGTTAAACACGGCTGGTATTTTATTTCCAGGCAAATGCCTTAGCGCAGATTTTTCGCTTGTTTTACCCAACCCCCACAAAATCTAAACATTCAATGTTTCATGTCCTGGCACTTGTGTCAGATTTTTTTTGTCAGAAATTTCTTGAACTTATACGTAAATCATATTTATCTTTGAGCATAAGATAAGTAATTATAATTACGTAGCTACTTAAGTGAATTTAATGATATAGATAATTTATATAGCAATCCTTCAGGCAAAAAAATACTAACGCAACTCTTACAAACTAGCATCAAATTTTACTCAATCTTCAAGAAATAAAGGCTAACATTGGTAGCGTCTGAAGGGAAAATGCATATATAAACTCACACAAGTGCGGAATAAGGTTAACAACAAATGTTGTCATAGAAAAGACTCCGGGGTTCTTCAGACTCAAACTAATTTACTATGCGTATTTTGATTTACTCTTACAACTATTCTCCAGAACCAATTGGTATTGCTCCCCTGATGACTGAATTAGCAGAGGGATTGGTTAAGCGCGGACATCAAGTACGCGTAGTGACTGCTATGCCGAATTACCCTGAGCGTCAGATATACGAGAATTATCGGGGCAAGTGGTTTGTGACTGAGTACAAGAATGGGGTTCAAATCCAACGGAGTTATGTTTGGATTCGTCCGCAGCCCAACTTAATAGACCGACTATTGCTAGATGCAAGCTTCGTGCTTACAAGTTTTTTCCCAGCGATCGCAGGTTGGCGTCCAGATGTCATTCTCTCAACCTCACCATCGTTACCTGTTTGCTTACCAACTGCCCTTTTAGGATGGTTGTTCAGATGTCCTGTAGTCTTAAATCTTCAAGATATATTGCCAGACGCTGCATTACACGTTGGATTGTTGAAGAACAAATGGCTTATTAAAGCGTTAACAGCATTAGAAAAATTCGCTTACCACAGTGCAACTAAAATTAGTGTGATTGCTGACGGTTTTGTAGAAAATTTACAAAAAAAAGGTGTAGCACTTGGCAAAATTGCACAAATTCCCAACTGGGTCGATATCAATTTTGTCCGACCTCTGCCAAAAGAAAATAACGCTTTTAGAGTAGCTCATAACCTAGATGGTAAATTTGTGGTGCTATACTCTGGCAACATTGCCCTCACTCAAGGTTTAGAAACCGTTGTCAAAGCGGCTTCTTTGTTACGCCATATTCCAAATATAACCTTTGTGATTGTAGGGGAAGCAAAAGGTTTGCAGCGGTTACAAATGGCTTGCACCGAATCCGGTGCTGATAATGTTTTGCTACTACCTTTTCAACCTCGCGAAAGTTTACCAGAATTGTTGGCAGCGGCTGATGTGGGTTTGGTGGTCCAAAAGAAGAATGTTATATCTTTTAACATGCCATCGAAAATCCAAATATTGCTCGGCAGTGGTCGGGCAGTGGTAGGATCAGTGCCTAGTAATGGCACAGCAGCAAGAGCTATTAAACAAAGTGCTGGTGGAGTGGTTGTTCCTCCAGAAAAACCTGAAGCTTTAGCAGAGGCGATTTTAGATTTGTACAACAACCCAGAAAAAGTGAAAACTTTGGCGTGTAATAGTCGCAAATTTGCAGTTGAGCAGTATGCTTTTGAACAAGCATTAACTCGCTACGAGTCTTTGTTCTACTCAGTGCTCGCTGAAGATTCAACAATTGAGCCACTTGTCAATTCCTTTGCCCAAAAACATCTCCTCCTCAGACCAAAGGAATCTAGATAGTAAAACTTCGTTAGAATAAAGTTATATATTCATCACTCAACTCTATTACAGCAACAAGCCTCCATTGTCAGAGGATTGCCTTTATGCGCGAAAAAGTCTTAACCTGGTTAACACAGAATGTTCCAACTCCCAGAGTGAACCACATTCTCAGAGTTGAGCAAATGGCAATGGATCTCGCAGTTCATTACAAAGTGGATCGAGAAAAAGCTGCACACGCTGGGTTAATGCACGATTTAGCAAAATGTTTTAAACCACAGAAACTTTTGCACATGGCACACAAAGAAGGATTGGAAGTAGACGAAGTGATGGCAGCAAATCCCCATTTGTTGCATGCAGACGTAAGCGCGATCGTCGCAAGAGAGACATTCGGCGTAGACGATGAAGAAGTGTTAAAAGCTATTGCCAATCACACTTTAGGTAGACCAGGCATGAGTTCGCTTTGCTCTATCGTGTTTTTGGCTGATAGCATAGAGCCAGGACGAGGCGATACCCCACAATTGCAATCATTAAGGGAACTTAGCCGTCAAAATATTCATCAGGCTGTGGCTTTGACTTGTGACTATACTCTCAAATTATTGCTTGAGAGTTATTGTTTGGTTCATCCGCGAGTCATCCTCACGCGTAACTGGTTCTTACAAAAGTGGAAAGCCAAACAGCCGATTGTACAAAAAACCGTATAGATGCCTGTTTTTTTTGTTAGTATTCAAAAAAACAAACTCTCACAGTTGCAATTCAATTGTAGTTCGCGAGTCATTGTAAAAAATTGTTAAAAAAAAAGAGAGCAGCTGAGGTTTAATGTCTGATTATTTCCCAAGCAACTTCCCAAGACAATCGATCGCAGTGACAAATAATCTGGTAGGAAGCCCACTTGTTGATGCCAACGATGTAAGTGGAAAGATCGCATTGAAGGTCGCCGAAGCGGCATCTGACCGCAAAGCAGGTGATATATTACTGCTAAAGGTATCAGATGTGTGTTACCTGGCAGATTACTTTGTGGTGGTGACGGGCTATTCGAGAGTACAGGTGAGAGCGATCGCCGAGGCAATTGAAGAAAAAATTAAACAAGAATTGCAAAGGCGTCCTCTGCGAGTAGAAGGAAAATCTGAGGCTTCCTGGGTGGCGCAAGACTATGGAGAAGTCATTGTTCATATCATGTTGCCAAAAGAACGGGAGTTTTATAATCTAGAAGCGTTTTGGGGACATGCAGAACGTATCGAGTTTTCAACTTCCGTAGATGGTGAGGGTCAACCAACATGATAAAATCTTCGGTCTCAAATTGCCCAGTTCCCTCTGAACAGCAACCACTCAATGAGTACGAAGAGTTAAAATCCTCCTGGCTGTTTCGTGACTGTACCTTAAATTTGCGCCAGTATATCACAAAAATAGCGTGGATTTGGGGAATATCGTGGTTGGTGGCATTCCCAGTCGCAGCAGCAAGCTTTGCGCCACATAAGCAGAGTGCACAGTTTATTATCAGTAGTATAGCAGGATCAAGTGTGGGAGTCGTGCTGGTAGTAGTACGGCTCTATTTGGGCTGGTCTTATATCCGCGATCGCCTGATGAGTCCAATCATCTTTTACGAAGAGTCAGGATGGTATGACGGTCAAACTTGGATGAAACCACAGGAAGTGCTGACACGCGATCGCCTGATTGTTTCATACTCTATAAAACCAATTATAAGTCGGTTACAAATGACCTTTGCTGGCTTGGCTGTATTGTTCGTTGCTGGTACGATAGTTTGGCACCTAGTGTAATCGTCATGAGTCATGAGTCATGAAGTAATTTGTTATTTGCAAAAGACTTAAGACAAAAGACTAAGGACAAAGGACAAAATTATGGTAAATTTCTACCCATGACAATGGGAAAACGAACACAAGCCGCCGCATTAGAAGTCAGGTTACTGCGTGAAGGCATTATAGAATCAAAGCATATCGTCCAAGCCGTCGTCTGTGATGATCGAGGACGAGTACTATCCGTTGCTGGAAACGCTGAAACTGCCACATTTGTCCGTTCGGCGCTCAAACCCTTTCAGGCGATCGCAGTAACCAGCACAGGGACTTTAGAACGCTATAACCTAAGCGATAAAGACCTAGCGATTATGACAAGTTCCCATAAAGGAACAATAGAGCAAGTCAGACAGGCATTTAATATACTTTGGCGATCTGATGTAGACCCCTCAGCACTCCAATGTCCAATTCCAGAAGGTAAGTACAGTCGTTTGGAATACAATTGCTCTGGCAAACACGCAGGTATGCTAGCCGTTTGTCAACAATGTAATTGGTCATTAAATAACTACCTGCAGCGAAAACACCCAGTGCAGCAGTTGATTCTCACCAAAGTATCAGAATTGCTGCGAATGCCAGCAGAGGAATTCATCTGTGCTCATGATGACTGTGGCGCACCTACGTATTTGATGCAACTCGCTCAAATGGCGTCGTTGTATGCTCAGCTTGCTTCTCGTAGTACTTTGGACATGGAGCGTATTGTGCGTGCTATGACGCATCACTCTGTGATGGTGGCAGGAGAGGGAGAATTAGATACCGAACTGATGCGTTTAGCCCTTGGAGATCTCGTCAGCAAAGCTGGTGCTGAAGGAGTACAGTGCATTGCCAGATTGGGTGAGGGCATGGGATTGGCAATTAAAGTCATGGACGGAGCAAAGCGAGCAAAGCATGCTGTTGCCATTCATCTACTTAAGCAGTTGGGCTGGATTACTCCCAGCGTTGCGGAAGCCCTGTCAGAAAAGTTCATGAACCTCGGTAAATACAAGCGTTTAGAAGTTATTGGAGAATTATCAATTTTATAGTTGCCAAATTTCTAACTTTGCTGTTATACTGAGGAAGACGAAGAGACGACGCGGGATAGAGCAGCCTGGTAGCTCGTCGGGCTCATAACCCGAAGGTCAGTGGTTCAAATCCACTTCCCGCCACCAAATAAAAGATAAAGCAAATCCCTACAACTATAAAAAGTTGTGGGGATTTGCTTTTGATAAACCAAATGCAACCTCAACTCACCGTTCCGTAACGTACTCCTTCATATCACATAGCCATTTGCCAAAATCCCGTCAGTATGACCAACGATTGTATTGACCGCTTGCATAAACCTACTCATATCTAGTCAAGCCTAGGCAGATGTGGTCAAATGCATTCGTAGTGGATCAACCACTACAGGGATAAACGGCAATCCCTCTATTCCCTTCATAAAGTCGGGAATTACTTTTCGTCCAATATTCAAGCTTCCATTGACATCAGCGTTGATGAATCTGCCAGTACCAGACCGATATAAACCACGCTTAATCCGTTTGCCAGAGAAGCGAGGCGTGGCTTCTCTATACTTGGGCAACGCATCACCATCTAAAGCACTCGCCTTGCTGGTGTACGCTTCCTCAGTCGTCATCACCTTGATTCCAACCAAAGCACCTTTGTACTCAAGCATTTGGATAAGTCGAGTATGAGGTACTGCGGTGAATTGCTGGTTATTGGATTTACCAATATTGATATCTTGCTTCCAGCGATCATTCTTGCCAACAATCAAGCGACTGATACCCGACGCCAAGCACCAATCAATGACACGTCTAGAAGCAGTATGGAGGTAGTTGGAAACACGGTTATTGCGCTTATGTACCAAGTCTAAAACTTGTCTATGGGCTTGTTGGGATTGAGCTTGAGCTTTGCGCTTATTAAATAATTGGTTTATAGATTTTAACGGTTTGCCATTCACAACCAAAGGTTTAACGCCTGGATTGTTAGATGTAGCAGTCATCAAATTGCTTAAACCGACGTCAAGAGCTGCACTGTAACCTTGTGTCTGTTGTACTAACTCTTTCGAGTAAATAATCTCAATTACATAGCAAGTTTTTTGAGGTACAATTCTTACCTGGTCAACGTTTGAAGTTTTTGTAGGTAGCTTAATACTACATTGTGATAGCACTACAAAACCTTTTCTAAGTCCTGGTATTGACACACTCTCGTCGGGATAAATAACAATGTTTCTACCATCTGTTTTGTGTTTGTACCCTGGTAGTCTTGGTTTACCTAAAAACCCAGCTATGTCTTTTCTCCAAGCCTTCATTGCAGCCATAAACCCAGTCCATGCCTGACAAAGTACTTTGCAAATCTGCTTTGACACCTTAGTAGGCAACGCTTTATAAGCTTGGTGGTTCTTTATTAGATGGTAGAGAGTTGGTAATGTGTGGTACTTGCCAGAGTCAAAGAAGTATTGACGTTGAATGTAGTTAGCAGCATTGTATAAGTCTTTAGATTTGAATGCTAGTTGGTCGCACTCTTTCCACAGACGGTGATTGCGATTGATCACGTGTTTTTCTACAAGTTGCATTGAAACGAGCGCTGTCAATGTTTGCTATTTTATCTAGTATACTCGACCATAAAAGCGCTAACAATGCCTAGAATCAAATTTCAGCCAAAAAATCAAGTGGCTTATGATAAAGTCCCTGTCCAATTCAAAGTTTTGCCAGGAGTCAGAGAACAACTTAAAGCCGTCCCTGACTGGCAAGAACGGCTTAGAGATTTTGTTGACCGATTGATTGTTGAAAATCTACCAAAAAATGACTAGTAATGAGTAGAGATGGGTAGGGATTAAGTTACAGTTCCTTACCCCATTTTAGAGATAGTTAGTTCACGCCAACGAGCTTTATCCTTAAATGACGTTTGTACCTCCGTGTGCTCTCTTGCAACTGTAGCAGTTGAGAATTCTCCAAGAACGCGAGTCATGAACCTGAATGGAATCTCTGGGCGTTCGTTTGAACTTCATTGCAGTGAGCAAAGTGGTAAATGGCAAGAACTCCTACATAATCCCGCTTATGAACTTTTACTTTGGTGGCCTAGTGTAGCACGACAGTATAGAATTCGGGGAGAGTTAGAGATGATGCCGAAATCTCTAGTAGAACAAAGCTGGTTGCGTGCGCCCTACTTATTCAAACTCCTTGACCGTTTTAACCAAGAGTATCAGCCACTTGGTTAAAAGCTGCAAAGCCAACAAATGCTACTCTCATCTATAAATAATCTCAAAACCAAATATCCAAACGAGCAAGAAGTTCCACCTCCACAGCACTTGAGAGGCTTTTACTGCAAAGCTGACTGGATCGAAGCTCTTTACATTGATAATTTTCGTATTCACGAAAGGCATTGCTATTCGTACACCGAGAATTCTTGGCATCATGAGTTATATCGTGTCCCATAGCATTAAGGTTGCTTGGGGAATAAATCAAGAAAAAAGCCACCCATCTTGTGAGGGTGGCTCAGCTTATGTGATTTCTGCGCTCAAATAGCGCTAAAAGACCGTTTACACCCTTGGCTTAAGCCGAAGAGTGCGTTCTGGAAGTCAGGAATTAAACATCGTAATAGAGGGCAAATTCGTAGGGATGAGGACGTAACCGCATGGGGTTAACTTCATTATCTAACTTGTAAGAAATCCAAGTTTGAAGGAAGTCTTCGGTGAACACGCCTGATTCTGTTAAGAAAGCGTGGTCTTTCTCCAGTGCTTCCAATGCTAGTTCCAAAGAACCCGGAGTTGAAGGAACTTTCGCTAGTTCTTCAGGAGAAAGTTCATAAATATTCTTATCCAGAGGTTCACCTGGGTCGATTTTGTTCTTAATCCCATCTATCCCAGCGCACAGCATTGCAGCAAATGCCAGGTAGGGGTTAGAAGTCGCATCAGGACAACGGAACTCTAAACGCTTGGCTTTGGGGTTAGTACCAGACAAAGGAATGCGGATAGAAGCAGAACGGTTACCTTGGGAGTAAGCCAAATTTACGGGTGCTTCATAACCGGGTACCAAGCGCTTGTAAGAGTTGGTTGTGGGGTTAGTAAGTGCCAACAATGCTGGTGCATGCTTGAGGATACCGCCAATGTAGTGCAATGCCATTTCGCTCAAGCCAGCGTATTTATCTCCAGCAAACAGCGGTTGACCATCTTTCCAAATGGACTGGTGAGTGTGCATTCCAGAACCGTTATCGCCAAAAATTGGCTTAGGCATAAAGGTGACGGTCTTGCCATACTTCTTGGCTACGTTCTTGATGACATATTTATAAGTCATCAGCCAGTCCGCGGCTTCAATCATCTTACCAAAGCGGAAGCCCAATTCGCACTGTCCACCAGTGGCAACTTCGTGGTGCTGCTTTTCAATTGGTACTCCGCACTTTGCCATTGTCAGCAGCATTTCTGTACGGATATCTTGGAAAGTATCTGTAGGGGGAACTGGGAAGTAACCCTGTTTGAAGGGAGGTTTGTAACCCAGGTTAGGACCTTCTTCTCTGCCAGAATTCCAACGACCTTCAACTGAGTCTACGTAGTAGTAGCCTTGGTGCGCGGTTTGGTCGAAGCGGACATCATCAAAAATGAAAAACTCGGCTTCCGGACCAAAGAACGCTGTATCACCAAGACCAGTGGAAACTAAGTAATCTATTGCTTTCTGGGCAATAACACGAGGACAACGGCTGTACCACTCACCTGTCCGTGGTTCCTTAATGCTACAAATGATGCTCAGAGTTGGTTCTTGCATGAAAGGGTCGATCCAGGCAGTGTTTGGATCGAGTACCATCGACATGTCTGATTCATTGATGGTTTTCCAACCCCGGATACTAGAACCGTCGAAAGGTACGCCCTCTGTAAAAGAACTCTCATCGATTTGGTTGTGATAAACCGTCAAATGCTGCCAAATTCCTGGGGTATCGATGAATTTCAGATCAATCATCTGAATGTTATTGTCCTGAATCTGTTTCAGGACTTCTTGTGGGGTTGTCATGGTTACTCCTTAATCTGCCGATTTTCTAATAGTAAGACTAGAGTGTTCAAAGCATGTTGACCCCGCTTGTAAATCCACATCCATGAGCCACCTGCAATATCGTAGAGATTTAAATTTGGATGATTTTGTATCTTTTGTAACATAACATGAAGTTAAAAGATTATATTTAACCTTTCCTTAACTAGTTTCACAAAAGTAGACAGTTGATCTCGCAGGGGTCAACTTTGGCATAGAATCCATAATTAGCGCTATAGATTGTTTTTGTGCTGAGGCTTTTTTTACAAGAAGCATAAAAGCTTGCTAAAAGCAGTCAAATTAATATCAAACCATAGAAAGGATTAATTAGGAGAAAAAGAAATGCGGGATGCAGTAACTGGCTTAATTAAGAATTATGACGTTGCAGGTCGGTATTTCGATCGGAATGCCATTGACAGCCTCAAGTCCTACTTTGAAAGCGGAACGGCACGTGTACAAGCAGCAGCGGCTATCAATTCAAATGCGGCGATAATTGTCAAGCAGGCTGGTTCTCGACTATTTGATGAACTGCCAGAGTTGATTCGCCCAGGTGGAAATGCCTACACCACTCGTCGTTATGCGGCTTGTCTGCGCGATATGGACTACTACCTACGCTATGCTAGCTATGCTCTTGTTGCTGGCAGTATGGATGTCCTAGATGAACGGGTGCTGCAAGGGCTACGGGAAACTTACAATTCTTTGGGAGTGCCAATTGGTCCAACAGTTCGTGGTATCCAGATTATGAAGGAGATTGCGAAAGAGCAAGCGGCTGGAGCAGGTGTGACAGATACTTCCTTTATCGATGAGCCATTTGACTACATGACTGAAGAGTTTAGCGAAACAGATGTTTAACAGTTATCAGTTATCAGTTGCTTGATAACTGTTCACTGTTAACCCTTCGGGTTCGCCAGATGCCTCTGTCGGGAAACCCTCCTGCAGCACTGGACTCACTGTTCATTGATTGAAATTGCTCTGTCAGTTTTAAAATCAGGCGAGTTTCCCTGAGGTAACTCGCTTTTTTCTAACTTCGCGATGCATACCGCACTAAAGCTGAAAATTCGCCACAATAGAAAGTGCCAACGATTGAGGCGCTGGTTATGGAAGAATTACTAGAGTTAAAAGATTTGTTGCTCAAAGGTGATGTACCAGGAGCGTTGGTCATCGTTGAAGAATTAGAAGAGATGAGCCGTAACGATATAATCAAGACAATTCGTAGCTACGCCATAATTCTGCTATTACATCTGATTAAACAGCAAGCCGAAAATCGCACAACTCGCTCTTGGGATGTCTCTATTCGTAATTCAGTTCGGGAAATTCAGAGAGAGAATAAGCGTCGTAAAGCTGGGGGTTATTACTTATCTTCAGAAGAATTGGTGGAAACCCTACAAGAAGCGTACTTAAATGCTATCGATGAGGCAACCCTCGAAGTAGAAGAGGGACGTTATCAACCAGAAGAATTAGAACAACTGGTTGATCGAGAAAAAATTATAAATAGTGCTTTAAATTTAATAACACCACAGTAGATAAAGATAATTGGTAAAAAAACGACTCGACACTCTATTAGTAGAACTCAATTTAAGTTCGTCTCGCGCCTTAGCACAACGCTTTATCCAAGCGGGAGAAGTCACGGTTGATGGTCAGATAATTGACAAGCCAGGTACGGAAGTTGATATTGCGGCTCAAATTCAAATTAAAGAGCGATCGCGCTTTGTTTCCCGAGGAGGAGAAAAGTTAGCCAAAGCAATTGATGTGTTTGCAATTCCTGTGGAAGGGCGTATTTGTTTTGATGGTGGTATCTCCACAGGTGGCTTCAGTGATTGTTTGCTGCAAGCTGGGGCAAAGCTGGTTTATGGGGTTGACGTTGGTTATGGACAAGTTGACTGGCGTTTACGAAATGATTCTCGCGTGATTTTGAAGGAACGCACCAATTTACGGTATTTGACGCCAAAAGAGTTGTATGGTGACGCTGAACTGGCTGATTTGGCGGTGGTGGATGTGTCGTTTATTTCCTTAACCAAGATTTTGCCTGCTTTATGGCAGCTGCTGCAATCTCCTCGGGAGGCTGTATTGTTAGTGAAACCCCAATTTGAAGTGGGAAAAAACCGCGTTGGTAAAAAAGGGGTTGTGCGTGATTCTAAAGACCAAGCCGAGGCAATTTTTCAGGTGTTGCAAGCGGCTGGTGAATTAGGATCGAAGTATAAAGGTTTGACTTGGTCACCTATTACTGGTCCTGCTGGAAATATCGAGTATCTATTGTGGTTGGGAATGGAGAGTGAAACCCCACCGCCTGATTTAGAAGTCCTGCAACAAATGACTCAATCTGCAGCATCTGAACTTCGAGACAAATAACCTCTTGGCGTTCTTGGTACGCCGGTTGCTACCCAACGGGTGCGCCGCCACGCCTTACGGTGAGTCCAGCGCTGGCTCCAAAATCTAAAATCTAAAATCTAAAATCCTAAATGGTATTACCCCAAAAATCCCCCTAACTCTTGCCGCAAACGATACAAAATCGTATTTGGTTCCACTTCAGCTAAGATTTCTTTAATAACTGTACTCGCTCCCAATTGTCCCCAAGAACAGCCTTTTTCTAGATAGACTTGTGCCGCTTTTCCCACAGTATATGCTCCGTAGCCTGCGATACCAGCTTGTGTGGCTGCAGTTCCCGCATAAGCAGTGATATTTATTGGGTTTTCTCCAGAAGCAATTGCAGCTGTACTCTTACCCAAACCTAACAGGAAACTGCTGCCTAGTTCTCCTAACAGTAAGCCACCAGAACTTAATAAAATCGTTTTTAAAAAATTCCCTGCTTCGTACCCAGTCATTGGTAAGCCGTACAAGCGTGCTAGTGAGCGAATCAAAGCTAAATCGGCAACTGTTCCGCCGAGAATATCTAACAAGGGGATGGGATTTAGCCCTACTGCCAAAGCTTTGTATTTGGTAAATTGCCAAATCAGGTCTTCTGCTTGTTGTTGGCGAAAGTCGATGGTTTTTTGGGCGATCGCCTCTTGTGCATCTCGTGCTTGAATGAGTGCGTTTAAAGCCAGGAGCGATCGCCCTTCACGATTGAGAATTTTAAGAATTGTTTCTTTTAATTCGTCTATTTGTGGTGGTGGAGTCTCCCATTCATGTGCGACTTTACCATCAGACCATTCAACCCGCACTTCCATTGGTGCAGGTTCCGCCGCCACCATGACAATTTCATCAGGTTTTAAGGGTTTTCCTTGGGGATTTCCTGCACCCAAGTGTTGTAAATTATTGTAAATTGTTGTTTTGTCTGTATCTGGGTAAAGGTCTATCTTGTTGAACACTAAAATTAAAGGTTTTTGTGCCTGACGCAATTCACACAGCATCTGATACTCAGTGCGAGTGATATCACCAGATACGACAAAAAGAATTAAATCTGCCTGAAGCACGACTTCTCGTGCCATTTGTGCCCGAGATTCACCCTCAATTTCATCTAAGCCTGGTGTATCAATTAACTCCACCTGCACCTTACCACCAGGATTCCAGCGTACAGAACGGGGGTACTGAGTCACACCGTTAAGAGGACCAGTTTGTAAAATCTTTTGTCCTAGTAAAGCATTCAACACCGCTGACTTACCACGACTCACCAAACCAAAAACAGCAATACGAACCAGGTTATAGTCTAGTTTGTTAAGTGTTGAGGTCAAAAGCTCCAATTCTGGTTTGACCAAACCTGCTAATTGTGAGTTTGATGACGACTGTCCCGGTTTGCGAAGATTTCCATACCAAGACAGCGCAAGGCTTAGACTAGCACGCGCACGGTTTAAGTGAGTTTCTTGCAGGTTCTTTGACACTGGATTAGGTTGAGTCTAGACTATACCAATTTTATCTTTTGCGAAAAGTTTGAGCCGAGGTTTCCTCCGTTCGCGCAGCGTCTCCAGAGGAGACTCAAAGCTTTTCAAGACGGATTTTGGATTAGAAAAATCAAGCTAACAGCCGACTCTTAATCGCAAAATACGGTTATCGCTAGGTTTAATGACAGTAGCTTCTAATCATCCGTAGGTAGGAGTGCAATCTATTGCTACAAGCTAAGTCGAGAATTAAATATACCAAAATTCCACTAAGTCTCGTACTGGGTTTTTAGCGGCTAAATTGAGTATTTATCAAATTATTCAGGAGTTTCCAAAAGTTGATTCAGACCGCAAATAGTTGGTTGTTTGCATTATAGCTGCGATTGGTCTGATTTGGAGACTGTTAGATTTTCAGTCTCGGGTTTTTTGCGATCTGTTTTTGCGATCTGTGTGTCTTCTTAATTTAACCAGAAAGATATAACGTAAGAGTGACGACTAAATAAGTTTTTTTGAAGATGATGTGTGTGGCGGCGATATTACTTGATCATCAGGCAAAATCATACATCAAAATGTATGTAAATAGACACTAATTAACCCAAGTTGCTAGTTATCAAAAAACGCCTGAATTGAAGTGACATGTCTTAAAAAAGAGTATTTAGTAATACTAGAAAGGGAGTTTTAGTATGATATGACTTATATACCGTTTATAGGGACTAACTAGCAACTTATGTTAATTAATATTTTGCCCTCATTTTATTGTCATTTTCTATATTCAATTATTGGAGCTTTCAAAGATGAGCCGTTTCAATCCTACTAAAATACCAAAATTTTTGAAACATTTTATCACAAACGCAGATAATTCCTTATCAGGAAAGTATCATCTATACAAGGGCAAAAAACTAAATTTTTTTCAGGTCATTATCCGATTAGAAAGATCAGTTATTCCAACCATTCTTCCTTGGGTCATCTGTATTGGCTTGTATGGTTTTGTGATATCATTATTCTTTGATTATTTTAAATTATTCGTTGGATTAAGAAATCAGAGTGGTGTCCTTACCAATGCTATCTTTGCTTTCAATATTGGCTTTACTTTACTATTGGTTTTCCGGACAAACACAGCGCATGAGCGGTTTTGGGAAGGTCGTAAACTGTGGGGTTCTTTAGTTAATGCAGTTCGTAACTTGGGTCAAGGAATTTACGTAACAGTTAAAGAGCAATCACCGAAAGATAAAGTTAAAAAAGAGGCAACAATTCGGTTACTAGTTGCTTTCGCTGTCGCGATGAAGTTACATCTAAGAGCAGAGCCTGTGGACGAGCAGTTAGCATCGTTAATGTCCGAAAAGCAGTATTTAAAACTTAAAGATACTCATCATCCTCCTTTACAAATTTCCTTATGGATTAGAGATTATTTGCAGTATCAGTACGAACGTAATTGTCTAGATATTTTTCAGTTGACTGCCTTACATAACTTGGTGAATGAGTTAGTAGATATTTTGGGTGGCTGTGAACGCATTTTAAAAACTCCAATGCCCTTGGTATATAGTATCGTACTCAAACAATTATTATTGGTTTTCTGTATAATATTGCCTCTTGAAATAGTTAGTGATTTACATTGGTGGACTGGTCTTGTTACGGCTTTTATCAGTTTCATTTTATTGAGTATTGAAGAAATTGGCTCGGAAATCGAAGAGCCTTTCGGGCACGATCCCAGTGATCTACCGTTAGATGTGATTTGCAACACGATGCAACGCAATATTGAAGAGTTAATTAGCCTCGCTCCTAGTAGTAATGAGTTTGATTGGCGAGTTTAAGACTATTTAGTTTGGGTTTCTAGAACGCATTTGAGATCTTTTTTAGGCGGAAACTAGTCTTTTAATCATCAGCCTAATAAACACTATGTATTAAGAAAACTGCTCTCTTTAGCACATTTACATTGAGAAACTTGACATAATCTTCACAATATCCTCACTTTGTACATCTATTATTTAGTATGTAAATCTCCTAGGAGTAAGGCAACACATCCTTAAACACCTCTAGTAGAAGCTTGTGTCGAATTAACACAGACAGCTTTTTGTTAATGCGTAAGTCCTAGGAGTCTAATTGAGATCACACCTTTGGGAATTGTGCCTTTTGAAGGCAAAACTTTTTGTTCAAAGGAGTTGTTCAAGTTAATGAGTATTCCGATTCAGGTTTCACCTGCAACGAACGATCTCACTCTGTCCATAGATCAAACGTTAGCCGAAGTGGTGAAAGTCACTATCCCGAAATTTGGGGTAGTGCCAAAAGTGGATGTCTATTTTCTCGCGGACACGACTGGTAGCATGAAACCAGCGATCGCCGCCGTCAAGAGTGGCATCGTGGATGTGATGACCAGAATCCAGGGGCTAGGGTCTGATGTCTGGTTCGGGGTTGGTGACTACAAAGACTTTCCGGCTCCGGTTACGGACGAACATCCCTACGCATTCAAGCACCAATGTAGCTTGAGTAGCCAATATTACCCAAGCCAAAGCGATAGATTCTTGGATGACCTCTCCCGGCCAGGACACTCCAGAAGCCCAATTCTATGGACTCGATCAGGTAGCCGAACCACCCGGTGGCAAGATCGGTTGGCGTGGTGATGCCAAGTATTGTTTGGTTTGGCGACGCCGCCGGTCACGACTCAGTCTGCAAGGCAATTTCCAACCTCTCCTACAACATCACCGAGGCATCGGTCACCGCCAAGCTAGTCGCCGAGAAGATCAAGGTGTTAGCACTGAGCATGAACACCAACTATCGTGCTCCAGCAGGACTCGACGACGAACCCAGAAACTCCTCCAACGCTTTTAGGTCTAAATGCGGAGAGCCAGGGGACACACCCGGACAAGGCACAAGAATCGCCAAGGCGACGGGTTGCAAACTTGTCCAAGGTGTCAGTGCAAATACGATTATCGAGATAATCACCACGGAATTGGCAGCACAGATTACAGTAATCGGGAACGTTAGTCTGGTAGCCAGCGGTGCCACGGCATCTTTTGTGCAAGCTTATCGCACCAGTCGCCGGATATGGTCCACTCAGCAGAGACCAAGACCATGTAATTAACAGGGAATGAAACAGCCCTGCCGCATGGCGGACTCTTGAATTCCGTCGAACTGCGTTAAAAAAAAGCCCCCACTTTGATACAGGAGCTTTTCAAGTAAGTGATTGTCAGTGATAAAACAAATCTGTTAGTCGAGTTCGTTCATGAACATCACTGGCTCAGTTTCGCGGTTAATTCCCTTCTCAAAACCACCAGCCGCTGCACGAGCACGACCAGCGTGCCACCAGTGACCGATGAGGAAGAAGAAAGCTAACACGAAGTGAGAAGTCGCCAACCAAGCACGGGGATTCACGTAGTTGAAGGAGTTAGGCTCCGTAATCACGCCACCCACAGAGTTAATTGAACCGTTGGGAGCATGGGTCATGTACTCAGATGCACGACGAATTTGCCAAGGCTGAACGTCGTTCTTTACTTTATCCAAGTCAAGACCATTGGGACCGCGCAGAGGCTCAAGCCAAGGACCACGGAAATCCCAGAAGCGCATGGTTTCACCACCGAAGATGATTTCACCACTAGGAGAGCGCATCAGATATTTACCTAGACCAGTAGGACCTTGAGCAGAAGCAACGTTAGCTCCCAGTTTTTGGTCACGCACTAAGAAGATGAAAGACTGAGCTTGAGATGCTTCAGCGTTTGTTGGTCCATAAAATTCACTGGGGTAGGCAGTGTTGTTGAACCAGACGAAGCAAGAAGCTATAAACGCCATCAGAGATACAGCTGCCAAACTGTAGGAGAGATAAGCCTCACCTGACCAGATTAAAGCACGACGTGCCCAAGCAAAAGGCTTGGTAAGGATGTGGAAAATACCACCAAAAATACAGATGAGAGCCACCCAAATGTGACCGCCGATGACATCTTCCATGTTATCGACGCCTACGAGCCAGCCTTCTCCGCCGAATGGAGAACTCACCAAATAACCGAAGATGACCGCTGGGTTTAGTGTTGGGTTGCTAATGACGCGAACATCACCACCGCCAGGTGCCCAAGTATCGTAGACACCGCCGAAGAACATTGCCTTCAGTACCAACAGTAAAGCACCAGATCCCAAAATGATCAGGTGGAAACCGATGATGGTGGTCATCTTGTTCTTATCTTTCCAGTCGTAACCAAAGAAAGAGGAATACTCTTCTAAGGTTTCTGGACCACGGATGGCGTGATAAATACCGCCAAAACCGAGTACAGCTGAGGAGATAAGGTGCAGTACACCGATCACAAAGTAGGGATAGGTGTTAATAATTTCACCACCAGGACCTACACCCCATCCCAAGGTAGCAAGGTGAGGTATCAGGATGCTGCCTTGCTCATATATGGGTTTTTCGGGAATGAAGTGAGCGACTTCAAACAAAGTCATCGCTCCAGCCCAAAATACAATTAAGCCAGCATGGGCAACGTGAGCACCCAGGAGTTTACCGGAGAGGTTAATGAGACGGGCATTACCAGCCCACCAAGCAAACCCGGTGGAATCTTGGTCACGACCACCACCGAAAGCGATTGATCTATTATTAGAGAGCGTTACCACGTGGTAGTACCTCTTCAGGGAATACAAATTTTTCGTGAGGTTGATCAGCAGGAGCCATCCAAGCGCGGATACCCTCGTTGAGCAAAATGTTCTTGGTATAGAAAGTTTCAAACTCTGGGTCTTCTGCGGCGCGCAATTCTT
>JAHHGV010000067.1 GCA_019359695.1 Brasilonema angustatum HA4187-MV1 | reverse complement strand
CTGTCACGATTATATCCACATGAGCAAGGGGAAACCCTAGAACATCGGGAGCCGGATGCTCAGAAATGAGCACGTCCGGATCTAATAGAGAGGAGCGGGACATAATAGTCCCCTTCGACTCTACCATTCTGAGTAGCAACGCGCCTCGTATCTTCTGTTCCTTCACCCAACCTTACTAATGCCAGAAATACTCGTTGTGCCTGCTGCTGTTGGGAGTGGCTTAGTCTAGAATAAACTTGTTCAGCATGTTTCACTAGTGCTTGCTTGACACCACCAACCTCATCATAGGCTCTGTGAGTCAGTTCACCATCTTTCTGGTTATCCCACAATTGTGTTAAAGCAAATTCTAGTAGAGGCAAATTACCCGGTTCATCCCCGACATCATCTAGTATTCTTTCGGCTAAATGCGTTTGCAGTCGTACATTTAACTTTTGAGCGGGTTTTTCAATGGCTAGCTTTAATTGCTCTCGCTCCATTAACCCCAGTGGTTTAAATGCAATTTGCTGTAATGCATTGCTGAATGGACGGTAAGAGAGAACATGCTCGTAGAAATCAGCACGCAACGTAAAAACCAACGTGATACTTTTGTGTTGAACTGCTGCCAATAAAGTATCAATGAAGCGCTGTTGTTCTTCCTTGTCAAGACATTGAGTGTAAAGTTCTTCAAACTGGTCTACAACCAGCAAAAAGTGTTTCGACGGTTTATTTTCTAAAATTTGAGACGCTAACAGATGTAGCTTAACTTCGCCTTTTTTTAGACTTTGTGCTAATCTACCAACCTGAATTGCTGTTTCGACTTTATTAATATCTGGTTCTAATTGACGCACTAAAGTTAAGGCTAGTTCATCAAATGGTTGGCTTTTGGGACGCAATGAGTCAATTAACCAAATACCTTCTTCTCTCAACTTAGGAATTAATCCGGCAAACACGACAGAAGATTTACCAGAGCCACTCGCACCAATAACTGCAACCAATTGTTGGTGGTGAGCTATCTCAAACAATTCATTAGCAAACTCCTCTCGCCCAAAAAAGAACGCTGCATCTTTCTCACCAAAAGCCGACAACCCCAAATATGGATTAGGAGGAATATCACCAGCTTCAAACTGAATATCAGCAGGGTGAATTAATCTTGTCTTGAGAACTGGCGTTTGGTTTTCTTTTAATCCTACCAGTTGTGAACAACCCAAATCAAAAGCAAACTCTACTGTTTCAGAAGCACCTAGAGCATCATAGAATGCCACAGCAAAAGCGATCGCAGCTTTATCCCCAATGGTCTGATTCATGCCAATGACATACTTAATGTATTGGCTAATACCTTCTGCTTGTACTTCTGAATAGCAGGCATTCAATACTACGCACTCAACCCCCTTAACTGCAAACAACTTAAACAGTTTTGAAAGTGCATCCTTATCGATCTGTGTTGGTTGCCCCGTATCATCCTCTAAAACAATACCATCAACTCCTGTACCGTGCCCACAGAAGTGAACTATTTGTGGTCGGTGTTCTAAAATTGCTCGGTAGAAGTCACGCGATCGCACTGCCCCTTTTTTTACTAACCTGAACTGCCCCCCATTTGAAGCACGTTGTAATCCTTCTTCTATTTCCCGCACTTCCTTATCTAGTTGTAGTCTTGCGGTATTTGTGGGATTGGCTGCTAAAATCAAAATTGTTTTGACACTAGTGTTGCCATTCGTGGTTTTACCATTATTTTGTTGCTTTCCCACGCTGCACTCCCCAAGCTTTTTGTGTCTACAACAGATAGAATCACACGAATAAGCCAGTTTTACGCAAAACAAGATCCATTCCTTCAGGCAAAAGTCTCCAGCATATCACCAGGAGGTTTCACTTTGGCTGTGAATGTTGTTGTTCAGCAGCAGCGCCTCATATTTTTCAGTATTGGGATTGTTGGGGGTCACACTACATGGGCTAAATAAATTTTGGACTTCGTGATCACTCAGGCGATCGTCTACTCCTTTCGGTGCCCGAAAATTACCGTAAGGTGTGCAGGGGAGCAAGGGAGCGCTTGGGTGCAGGGGAGAAGAAATTACATCGGTAATCTTACACCGTGAAGGGAGTAAGCAAAACAAATCCCCACAACCACATCGGATTATGGAGATTAAAAGTATTATCTAGATTGACCTTTTAGTAGGGGCAAACGAAGGTGTTTTATGCACAGACGCAACGCCAAGAATTTATAAAGAAGTGCTCAAGCTACTCTTTTGCGCTAAAGTCTTAACATTTATTTTTGTGTAAAAAAAATTACCACAGTTGTCTTGTTATTTTTCCAGAATCAAATTCAGCAACAAGTCGTCATTAAAATATAAAGCGATTAAGATAGGCGATAATGATTATCTATATAGGAAAGAGGCTAGGGCATGGTTGCTGAGGTAATAACAGATTCAGTCCCCGTTACTGTTCTGACTGGCTACTTGGGAGCGGGCAAAACAACACTGTTAAATCGCATCCTAACCCACGAACATGGCAAGAAAGTTGCTGTAATTGTCAACGAATTTGGAGAAGTGGGTATTGATAATCAATTGGTTATTGATACGGATGAAGAAATCTTTGAAATGAACAACGGCTGTATCTGTTGTACGGTGCGTGGCGATTTGATTCGCATCATCGGTAATTTGATGAAGCGTCGTCATAAATTTGACCACTTAGTCATAGAAACCACAGGTTTAGCTGACCCCGCGCCAGTGATTCAGACCTTTTTTATGGATGAAGATATGCGCGATCAACTAGAGTTAGATGCTGTGGTGACGGTGGTGGATGCTAAACATATATGGCAGCACTGGGATGCCGATGAAGCACAAGAACAGATTGCCTTTGCCGATGTGATTTTACTAAATAAAACCGATTTAGTGCCACCAGAACAGCTTGATGAGCTAGAAAAACGGATTCGGGGGATGAATGCTATGGCTAAAATCTACCGTACCCGTGAATCTGAGGTATCAATGGATGCTTTGTTGGGTGTGAAAGCTTTTGACCTCAACCGCGCCTTAGAAATTGATCCAGAATTTCTGGGTGAAGACGCGCATCAACATGACGAAACTGTTTTCTCTGTAGCTTTGGTAGCAGAAGGCACACTCAATGGCGACAAGTTATATGATTGGATGGGAGAGTTACTGCGTACCCAAGGACCAGATATCTTCCGTATGAAAGGTATTTTGAATATTGCTGGGGAAGATAACCGCTTTGTATTCCAAGGGGTACATATGTTATTTGACGGAAAAGCGGATCGTCCTTGGAAAAAAGGTGAAACCCGCAAAAATGAACTGGTTTTCATCGGTCGTAACTTAGACGAAGCCCAACTAAAACAAGATTTTCTCGCTTGTTTGGCCTGAAGAAAAGATGAGGGAGTCAGCCCCTAGCCCCTTCGGGGCGCTACGCAAACGGGGAAGTCAAAAGTCAAAAGTCAAAAAGTGTAGGAGTGTGGGAAAATATCCCTCCCTCCTTCCCTCCCTCCTTCTCTCCTTCCCTCCTTCCCTCCTCATCTTCCATACACAACCATGAACGCCTCAACCCTCAACTCCAAAGAATTTGAACAGCAATATTCGGGGACGCTTTCGGATTATGTTACGGTGATCGCCTGGTCCCCAAAAGGTACAACTCTAGCAGCAACTTCTGCTGCTGGTGAAGTTGTGCTGTGGCAAGATGGTGATCTGACAACTTTACAAACTGGTAATGGTGAATCAGTAAATTGTGCCGCCTTTTCCAAAGATGGACAATTTTTAGCCGTTGGTGGACAAGATGGAAAGGTAAAAATTTGGCGAGAAAGCGAATTAATCGCCACTTTAGAAAATTCTCCTGCGTGGGTTGATAAGCTAGCATGGAGTCCGACGGACAATCATCTCGCTTTCAGCTTAGGGCGTTATGTTCAAGTATGGAATGCTGATACTCGTGAAATAGTCGTCACCTTGAATTTTGATGCCTCGTCGGTTTTGGGTATTGATTGGCGTGACGATGGAGAGTACTTAGCCATTGGCGGTTACCTGGGAGTCAAGATATGGGACTCTCAAAACTGGGATGAAGACCCATATATCCTAGATATACCTTCTGTCAGTGTAGCAATAGCTTGGTCGCCGGATGGCAAATACCTTGCCTCTGGTAATATGGACCGTAGCATTACTGTTGTGGAATCGCAGATGTTATCCTCTGACGGCGAAGCCCAACCTTGGCTTATGCAAGGTTTTCCTGGCAAAATTCGCCAAATTGCATGGTCAGAATTAGCGACTCAACAAGGCGCACCTCTGGTCGCCTGTTCCAGTGTTGATGGTATTGTTGTGTGGGAGAAGCAGGCGGATGACTCCTTGGGTTGGGAAGCAACAGTCTTAACGAATCATGTTGATATCATTCAGGCGATCGCCTTTGCACCCAAAAGCTTTCTGCTTGCTTCCGCTGGTACTGATGGCTGGATTTGTCTGTGGAAAGAAGCAAAGGAAGTCTCTCAAATTCTTACAGGTGTTTCATCCGGGTTTTCAACACTCGCTTGGCATCCTCAAGGTAACCAACTTGCTGCAGGTGGTGAAAATGGTGAGTTGTTTATTTGGTCAAAAACGAAGCTTGGTCAAGGCTTTGGGGATAAATAATTTCTTTTTTTCTGAATCAGGGATTGCTGAATTCTATTTTCAAGCATCCCAGGGCTGAACGCGAGTGCGTGCCGTAGGCATAGCCACAGGGTTTTCAGCCATCCTTATAATGTTAAATTTTTTTGCCAATGGCATTAATATTTTTTGTGGAATATTACTTTTCTTTGCGATGGTGTCAATATCTTGATTGATAATGATTATTATGTTCAGGAATTGAGTCACAGTTGACTCGAATGTTCACCAAAGGAAAGATATATGTCTCTAAACGTGAGTGTGCATCTCATTGAACAAGCAAAAGCAGGTCAGGTTAACGAAGCAGATTTTGTAGCCACCATTAGAGATTCGTTACCTTATGCTTGGAGTGTTGTTGAAGGTTTAGCTGAACGTTTGGCAAGAGGAGAAGAATGGGCTAATCATGCTGTAGCGCCACCAAGTGAAAAAGCGCGTGCTCAATTGTTGCGGATGATGGGTGGAGATGCTATACGTGGAGCAGTTGAGCGTTATTTTGGTATCAAATTGGCATTTCAGAATTGTCACAGCGTTGCTGTCTTTCACCCAAATAGATTAGATTCTGCTGCTTACCAAGATTTTATTTCCATTAAGAGTCAAATTCTTAACCAAACACCAGAATTAGTAGACTGCTAACACTAAACTTCCTGTAAAAGAACAAAGAACAGTAAAGCTACGATACCCCTTGTTTTATCCTCCACTAAGAAGTTTTCCTTGTTTATCCCGACATGAGGAAATTAGTAGGAGTAGTGAAACAGGGGGTTTCGTTTATGAGAATTTTTCTATAATTGCCTAAAGATGCACAATATAGCTGGTTAAAACAACTCCTAAAAGGAAGATACAGCATTATTATTGTGTTTGTTCTTATAGAAGTATTTATGTCAAGAAAGTTACAATTAATCCAACCATTACGTGCTGCTCTCGTTGCTTTTACTCTTGGATTGTTTGGGTGTCATAATTTAGGTAGTATGGCAAACACTTCTACTGGCACTCTCAACTCCAGTGAACACAATGCTAATCTTCCTAAAGTCGTAGCAACAACAAGTATATTATGTGACTTAACCAAGCAAATAGCACAGGAGACAATTAATCTCACCTGCCTAATTCCCCCTGATACAAATCCCTACTTTTATCAACCAAAACCAGAAGATCAACAAGCCATCCAGCAAGCTAAATTGATTCTTTTCAGTGGATACAATTTAGAACCGAGTGTAGTCAAGCTGATCAAGGCGAGTAAAAATAGTGGGGCAAAAATCGCAGTTGCTCAACGTGCTGTTCCTCAGCCGCTAAAGTTTGAAGAAGAGGATAAAACAGTTTCTGATCCTTATGTTTGGCACAATGCGAAAAATGGTATCAGGATGGTAAATGTTATTAACAATAACCTGAGTAAAGCAGTACCAGAGAATGCATCTTTATATAGTAACAACGCGGAAAAAGTCAGAAATGAACTCACAAAACTAGATGGTTGGATTAAGTCAAGAATATCTAGTGTTCCTGCCAAACAACGCGAATTAGTAACAACTCATGATGCAATGGGTTATTATGCCAAAGCATACGGTCTTTCTTATGCATCTGCTTTAGAAGCTATAAGCGATAGAGAAAAACCTAGTGCAACACGAATAGAATCACTGGCTACATACATTAAAGAATCTAAGATTCCTACGCTTTTTACAGAAACAACAACAAACAACTCTAATTGGATTAACTCTGTGACTGAAAATACAAAAGCGAAAGTGTCACAAAGAAAGCTATTTGTTAATAACTTAGGTGCGCCAGGAAGCGAAGCAGACACTTACCAAAAAATGATGGTTGCTAATACTCGCACAATTGTAGAAGGGTTAGGAGGGACGTATCTGATTTTTGAACCAACACTCTCAAGTAGCCAACAAAAAAGTGGTACCGAGAACCAGTAACTATTAAGCATTCGGTAATTGGTAATGGATCATGGGAAATAAACCCACCATTACCATCTTAAGTATTACGTAATAATACAAATAGTATCAGTAGCATTAGGTCAACAGCATGAGTTGCGAGTTGTGTGAAAGACAAGTGCAGCCGTTAACGGTTCATCATCTGATTTCTAGACAGAAAAAGGGTCATCATGGACCGAAGATAAATATCTGTTCTGCCTGCCATAAGCTTGTTCGCTCTATTCTTTGAAAAGCAAAATTAAGAAGTTATTGAACAAATAACTTGTAAACTATGGCAATTGTAGGGGAGTAATGGTTGGTTATCAAAATTGTTGTAACCGAAAACCATCTTTGATTTTATAAAAACCATCAAGGGATATTAATTAATCCTAGTGAATTGTTCTTGTAAGTAAGTCGGCACGATAAAACCAATGTATGTTGAGTTTTGTAAAAATTGTGGAATGAGTCATTTCTAAGCTGTTTGCTGATTTTACATTTTGTTACATAGGTTGATTTTTTAACGCCGACTTACTTAGATCGCTGTTTTCGTTTGTAAAATTAGAATCTTGGACAATCAAAAGCGGTGTACCAGCATTCTTGTCTAGGTTCATCGCCTGAATTACTGCAAAAACTTCCTATAAGGAGTTTAGTCAAGTCTTTTACCTATTCCAATCAGCTTTTTCTGTTTTATAAATCGAACATATTCAAGACAATTTTTTGTCTCTACGGATTGTTGAGCCAGGGGTCAGATTCCGTCGGCTAAGCCAAGTGACAACCGGGAGTCCCAGCAAAAAAAATACAGAACTATTTGGCTCAGGAACTGAAGTAGTGGAAATAGGTGTCACAGTGATATTATCAAGCCCCATAGGATTAGAGCAACATGTTACTGCCGGGTTAGTTAGAGAGATTGTCAAGCTGTCGATTAAGTAATTCGAGTTCGAGTTGACTACAGTTTTAAAATTACCAAAAGTGTTTGGAACCGTACCTTCAAAAGAAAATACCGCTGTTGAATTTAACGAGCCCGTTATTACGTAAGGGATTGGAGTTACACTGGAGTAAAGATCGACCGAGCCGAATGTAAATTTAGAGTCATTATTTGTAATTTGAATTGTAGCAGTCAGCGGGTTTAGACCAGCCTCGTTCGTAAATTTTATAAAGGGAGCCGGTTTACCGTATGAGTCACTTACAACCCAGGGACCAGAAACTGCCGAAGTTGTAAAACCAGATTCAGTATAGGTTGATAGCGTCCCTACAGATGCTTGCTCAAACGTAAGCGTCGCAGCAGATGCCGCTTGTTGTACTCCAAGCAGCAGACCGAGTAAAGTAATCAGGTGTGTAGCAGGAGCTATCGATACCAAAAAATTAGAAGTCAAGGCAAAATAACTTTTCCAGAAATGAATCTTATTCATTTTTTCCTCTAAATATGAAAATAAATAAACATACATCTTGCACCAATAAAAATTGATGGTATTTGGTCACTCAGCATGAAAACTAAAGCCCGTATTTTACAGAGAAAAGCCAATAAAATTCATATAACTTTGTTGCTCTGCTTTTGACTTAGCCCAGGCTTTGAGGATACCTACTTGTTTGTATCGTCAGAACCAGAAACATAATTATGACGCTTAAGATTGCCAACCACTAAAGACGCATGGTACTACCTCTTTAAGAAAAGTGATAGGTGAACTTCTGTTTATTTATCAGCTTCAAGCGTAGTGTTTTATGCAAAACCTCATTTTTTGTTACAAAAGTTCATGTACTGTAGGGTGGGCATTGCAATGCCCACCCTACAGTACATGTGTATTTCACTTAAAATCCCCGGCTATACCTGTTACTCCAAGGAACGCGGTGGGAGAGTGTCAAGCAGTACGGAAACGCGCCAACTCCTCACCTGTCTTGGCATCATGGGCGTGGACAGTACAAACTAAACATGAATCAAACGATCGCGCCACATGACCCACTTCCACTGGATCGGTCGAGTCGAAAATAGGTGTCCCGACTAAAGCTTCCTCAATCGGTCCGCGTATTCCTTCTGCGTCACGCGGTCCGATATTCCAAGTACTCGGTGCCATAATTTGGTAATTCTTAATCTTACCACCCTCAATCTCCAACCAGTGACACAGGGAACCGCGCGATGCTTCTGTTGCACCCCAACCGCGCCCATCTTTTTCTTTGGGTTTGATATACCAGGTGTCATTCAGGCGGAACTCGCGCAAGCAGCGTTCTGCTTGTCTGTATAACTTGACAATTTCGTGGACTCGTGCTAGCTGTCGTATATGAATACTGGCACCACCCAACTCTTTGAATGCATCTAGAATAAACCCATCGTAGTGCTGCCAAGACTCGCCATGTTTACCACCAGCCACTAACTGACGTGCGAGTGGTCCTGCTTCCAAGCGTCCTAAGTCTTTGTGACGTACTGCTGTTGACCAAGTGTATTGCCCATTGAAGTCTTTGACATTATTTTTGCTTGGTTTGGTTAGGCGGTCAAAGGGGTGAATGTCTGATGTCAGTTCCTCATACCAGGAGTAAGTTGTATTTTCCCGGACAAAAGTCTGATCCATGAGAGTGTGGGTGTCGCTGAAACTGTCGTAGACTCCACTCTTCATAATCAGGGATGCATTTCGCCCTTCTATTGTTGGCTTCTGGTATTTTGCTTCATGAGGTAAATATCCCCAAGTAACATATCGACCTACACCAGCACCATATTTATCTAGACCTATATCTAAACCCATGCGCCAATAAAAACCTAAGTCAGAGTTTGCATGACTTGGGCTTTCGTCTAGCCATTCCATGAAGTCTTCATAAGTCTGAATTTGTTCGTAGCGTTCTAAAGAACAACCTAACCACACAGGTTCTAACCAATTGGTGCGGAAGTATTCTAAAATTGACCACGCGCGAGTCACGTCTGTTAAGGTGGGGGCGCACATCACGCCACCAGGAACCATATAACTGCTGTGGGGCCATTGACCGCCAAAGAGGGCATAAATTTCGACAGGTTTAGCAGAAATTGTGATGCCAAGTTCGTAAGACTTACCAGTGAAAGCGGCAAAGCGTCTGCAAGCTTCTAGATAATAAGGACTGTATTGGTACTTTTTATTGGTTAAATCAATAGCGAATAAACCGTAAAAGTAACGAGGTATGCTTTGGATTGTTTCGACAATTTGACCTAAGTTTCTTGCCAAAATTGCATTACGCGGGACTTCTGTTCCCCAAGCGGTGTCCAATGCCCAAGCTGCACTTGTCAGGTGAGAAGCACCGCAGATACCGCACACACGAGGTGTGACAATTAATCCTGCTTGGGGGTCTTTCCCGCGTAGGATAACTTCAAATCCTCGAAAGAGTTCGGCATGTGTCCAAGCGTTGACGACTTGCCCGTCTTCTATTTCCACTCGGACATCTAAATCGCCTTCTACTCTCCCGACTGGGGAGATGTCTAATGTTTGATTTCCCATTTGTTTTTTGTCCTGTGTCATTTGTGCTTTGTGCTTTGAATGAATGCTAATGACCAATGACCAATGACTAATGACTAAGGATCAATGACTAAACTGTAAAAAAGTCATCTTCTGCCCAATGAGGCATTGTGTCTTTCGCCACAATGGAGAGTAGGGCATAGTCTTTCTTGTTCACTCCTGTGGGTAAGTCTTTGGGAACTCCCATCACGGTTTGTGTCTTAAATACAGTTCCTGGTTTGAGGTCGTAGAAGGGGAATTCGGGTTCGGTGCAACCTAAACAAGGCATCCCGGCGCGGGTTTTGGAGGAGACGCGGTTCCACAAAATGCGGTTGCAGGAGGAACGAGTCATTGGTCCGCGACAACCTAAGTCGTAGAACAAGCATCCTTTACGTTGACCAAAATCGGTGGTTGATGCTTTGTAGGCAAAGTGGATGTTGCGGGTGCAGCCTGTTTGGGTATAGGTGTTGAAGAAAGTTTGTGGACGATGCAACTCGTCAAGGACAATATCGCCAATTCTATTAGTGGCGATCGCCACTAATATTTGTGTGATCCAGTCGGGATGGGCGGGACATCCAGGAATGTTGATCACGGGTAATCCCGATTTTGTCCGGAATTCTTTTCCTAAAAAGCCCCCTTCTTTGCGTTTGAGAAATTGCAATCCTTTCGATTCACTAGGATTAGGTGCCATTGCTGGAATTCCTCCCCAAGTTGCACAGTCTCCCACTGCGACTATATAGTTAGCAACTTGGGATAGGTCGTTTAACCAGTCTTTCATGGGGCGATCAGCAAAGCGGTTCCATTCTCCTGTGCCATTAGGTGCGTTAATAACTGTGCCTTCAAAAACCAGGATATCCAAAGGAATCTTGCCCAAAAGACAGTCCCACAGCATTGTCTGCAAGTTTGCACCTAGTTCCAGTCCTAAAGATGGATGCCAAAGGACGTTTATGCCAAAGTCAGTAACTAAATCACAAGCTGTGGGTTCTTCAGCGTTAAGAAATGACATGGTGTTGCCTGAACATGCACCACCTTGCAGCCATAGTAAGTTAGTCATCAGCTATCTTTTTTTTCTATTGTTTAGCCTGCATGATTCAGGTGACGTTATTGTCGCGTCTCAACTGTTTTTCATTCTTTATTTTTTATATCATGTATTTTTTAATTCTATTGTTTATCTTTCACAGAAAGATTTAGACATTTTGAAACGAAATTTAGTCTAATTTTGATAAAACAGTTAACCTATAACTTTTTTTGAGAACAATGATAGATAAAATAACAGCTAGATTCTGTTAAGATAATCTTAGTTTTTTTTAGGGAAATAATTAAAAAATCTGTTATCTCAAAGAATTTTTTGGAAACAAATGAAAATTTTAGGATTTCTATTTGAATTTTTAACAGAACTCAGTACAGTGTATGTTAAGAGTTAAGCCTTAGAAGTTAAGCATTCCCTACCTCAACTAGTAAGTTCATAAACCAAAGCGGATTCCTATTAAAGTATAAAGTGAATATAAATATAAGTTAAGATATTTTTATCTAAATCAAACAAAAAAATATACTTTTTTCAACAGAAATGTTTTATCTTAAAAGAGAATAGACTTAATTAATTCAAGGAGTATTTATCGGTTTTTTAGCCAAAATACTAAACGCTTAATATAGCTCTATCCCTTTTATAGCAGTCGCCAAACCCGTTAGGACAAGTCGACGGTAGACACCTTCAAAGCGCGTATATTGTGAATTTATTGTTGTCCTAAGCTTCCTGTCCGTTGCTATATCTTCAAGCCTCTGACTAAAAGGGAACTCAAGCGCCTAATTTTAAAAGAGGGGATTTACCAAGACACAACTCATTATCTGCGTAAACAAGCTTGGTTGGTACAACCCAAAGATGCAAGAAATATGCATCTTAAAGGTGTGCGAACTTGAAAGACTCAATTGTCCAACCTGCTATAGGAAGATGGTAATGACCCTCAGCATGACAGATTCTGCGGTGAAGGCGGCAATGGATATCATAGCCTCAACGCCCGCAACGACACAAGAAAAAATTGAGATGCTGATTGAAATGGCGCAAGGCTTTCAAAAAAAGCCGAAAACTGCCCAAGATTTATGGAATGCAGTTTCGCTATGTCACCAAGCGTATGATTTATGTGGTGAGGATAATTTACTTTGGCAAGCTAGGGCAAAGGTAGGAATGGCACTTGCTTTGAAGGCTATTCCCGATGTTGGGGAACAACTGTTATTAGAAGCGAAACAACGATTAGATGAAGCCCTACCTGTTATACAACAGCTTGCAACACCCGTGGAAGTAGCAGAAACCCAAATGAATTTTGGGTTAGTGTTGCAGTCACTTGTGCCATTTAATTTAGCGCGGGTGACAGATAGCATCCAGGCTTATCAGAAAGCTTTGCAGGTGTTTACCTGGCAGAAGTACCCGCAGGAATATGCGATTTTACACAACAATATTGCAATTGCTTACCTCTCGACGCCTTTGACAACACAAACAGAATACCTGCGTCAAGGCTTAGCAGTGCAGACATTTGAGGAGGCGCTGAAGCATATTGAGTTAATCAGCCATCCCAGGGAATATGCGATGTTGCAGAATAATCTGGGCAACGCTTTGCAATATCTACCGAGTTCGCATCCTTTGGAGAATGTTGTGCGGGCGATCACCGCTTATGAGGAAGCGTTAAAAGTGCGTAACCCTAAAGACACACCCTTAGAATACGCCAACACAATTTCTAACAAAGCCAACGCCTTATTGAACTTACCAGACGACTCAGAGAAACCAGAAGCTGGAAATCTCAAAAATCTCTTGCAAGCGCGTGCCTATTATCAAGAAGCTTGGGAAATTTTTACTCAACATGGACAAATAGAACAATCCCAAATTGTAGCACAGGTACTGCAAGAAGTTGAGACAGAAATCGATAATGGTTAGTAGTTGGTAGTTTAAAAAAATAACAACTAACAATTTTCGTGCAGGAGATAAGAATGACAGACCTTTTGACAAATCCTATTTTAAAAGATTTTTTCACAAGCTTAATCGCTGGCGACTTAAATCTGATGACGGGATTTGTGTGGTTTTTAGTAGCAACAGCCTTATCTATGATTGGCGGTGCAATTGGCGGAATCATTTTAGCCAAAGAAGATTTAGGCTATGAGTTAGCTGCACTACTTGGTGGATTCTTTGGTCCGGCTGGCGTCATTCCTGGAATAATCTTAGGGCTAATAGTCTTGAATGCGTTGAAAAATTTTTAGGAGGAATCATGTTAGAAATAGGATGGTTCAGCGCTAGGCTATTTTTTAAGGGAAAGCTACTGCGCGACCCCATGAATTTTGTCAAGCAAACTGCAATTGGTATTAGTATAAGTGCATCGTTGTTGTTTTTGCTTGCACAAACTCAAGTTAGCCTTTGGATACCAGTTACTGTCTCTAGCTTTTTGACTGGTATCTTAATGCCATTTCTACATAAAGAACTCAAGATGAAGTAAATCTCAGACAGAAAGCTAAAAAATTATAAAGTTTTCCGTCTCTTAAAATTAACTGAGGCTATTATTAGCCCGGAAGTTTAGTTCTAAACGGCTGAGCACGCAAACAAATTTCAACTCAGTAATTACTTCTAATCTAAAATTTTTTTGAGGGGTTTCAAACAGTGAACAACGGGACACGACACTGATAAGTCCTAACTCTTAACTGATACCTGTTTGGAACTCAACGGAAAACGACACTGCTAACTGAAAACTGGTAAGTGATCACTGAAAAAAGCGGCATTTGTTTATTCCAAAATAACCGATGAACACAGCAAGTAAAATGACTCTTACACCTAAAGATGCAACAGAAGCGGCAAAAGTTTCCCAACTTTCACCTTTTTTGCCTCAAGGTGCAGAAGTTATTTTAGGAACGACTCTTGATGTGGGTGAACTAGCAACACCTGTCTTACCCAGCAGTAGAGAAATGTTTGGTCCTCGTGGTGCTTGTTTGATATCTGAAACTGGACCATTGTGGGTATCAGATACAGGACATCATCGTTTATTAGGATGGCGGAATGTTCCCACTCAAGATAGTCAACCTGCTGATTGGGTGATTGGACAACCAGACTTTAACCATGAAGGACAAAATGCCAAAGGTAGTCCGGGAAGGACAACACTCAGTGTACCAACTGGAATTTGTGCTTGTGGTGAAGGTTTAGCAGTTGCAGATGCTTGGAATCATCGCGTTTTGATTTGGAAAAAATTGCCAGAAGATAGCAATGTTCCAGCCGATTTAGTATTAGGTCAAACTCATTTCACTGACAACGAACCAAACAGAGGAACTCAACAAGCAGCAGCCAATACTCTCAACTGGTGCTATGGAGTTTTCTATCATCAAGGAAAGCTATTTGTTGCGGACACAGGCAATCGCCGAGTTTTAATTTGGCATCAATTACCACAAGAAAATGGTCAGCCTGCTGATGTTGTCTTGGGACAACACCATATGATCTCCCGTGATGAAAATGGCGGTGATACTGCTTCAGCATCGAGTATGCGTTGGTGTCATGACATCACTGTTTGGGAAGAAAATTTAGTTGTCACTGATGCGGGTAATAACCGTGTGATGATTTGGCAGGGAATTCCAACAGAAAACAATGCCCCTTGTGCAGTAGTTTTAGGACAAAAAACTTTTGATTCAGTTGAAATCAATCAAGGAGTTTATTTTCCTAGTGCTTATAGTTTGAGTATGCCTTATGGTGTCACTGCTGCTGGTGAGTGGTTACTTGTTAGCGATACAGCTAATTCAAGGCTATTAGGCTGGAAAAAGCCAGAATCAATTTTGTCTTTGCACGGAAGCGAAAGTCATGCACTTGCTGGACAAAGAGATTTTCAAAGTAAAGGTGAAAATCGTGATTTTGGGTTAGCCAAACGAGATAGCTTGAATTGGTCTTATGGAATTAAAGTGTGTGGAAATACTGCGGTCATAGCAGATTCCGGAAATAACCGAGTTTTACTTTGGAAGATAACTACCAAAGAACTAAGCAACTCTTGAATCAGAACACAAAATAAGTTTACATAACTCAGTGTTAATTCAGTTACACAGTCTGTAAATAGATTGTACAAGGCCTTCGTTTAAAGATAAGAAATCGTTTTGTATTCTGTAGAGTGCAAGGGCGCAGCCCGTTCTGTATTCTGAGTTCTGAGTTCTGAGTTCTGAGTTCTGTCTTTAGCATCTACGTAATTAGTTCAAATATCATGTCTACTGAAGAAATCATCAGGGTTCGCGGTATCGTTCAAGGAGTGGGATTCCGCCCCACTGTATATAGACTTGCAAAAGCATACGGGTTGCAAGGCGAAGTTTGTAATGACGGTCAAGGTGTCCTCATTAGGGTATCTGGCTGTGAAGAATCTATAGAAAAATTTGTTCAAAAATTACAGAAAGAGTGTCCGCCATTAGCGAGAATTGATGAAGTAACGCGCAAGCGTTATGAAGGCGAATCTACCTTTCAAGATTTTGTCATTTCTGACAGTGTCAGCAGCGCAGTGAAAACAGAAATTCCTGCGGATGCTGCGACTTGTCCGAAATGTAAAGCGGAAATTTTTGATCCCCTCAACCGCTGGTATCGTTATCCCTTCACGAACTGTACTCATTGCGGTCCTCGCCTAAGTATCATTCGCGCCATACCTTATGATCGCGACAACACAAGTATGGCTGCTTTTGCTATGTGTGCAGAGTGTCGTTGGGAATACAACGATGTTGAAAACCGTCGCTTTCACGCCCAACCCGTAGCGTGTCAAATTTGCGGTCCTAAAGCCTGGTTAGAACGTTCAGATAATCAACCAATTACATCTTATATGTTTTCTATGCTTGACGATGTTGATGCCGTTTGTACCTTATTACAAAAAGGCGAGATTGTTGCTATTAAAGGGTTAGGTGGATTTCATCTAGCTTGCGACGCCACTCAGGAAACGGCTGTGCAAAAATTACGCAGCCGTAAACAGCGCAATCAAAAGCCTTTTGCTTTAATGGCGCGAGACATATCAGTTATTGAAGAGTACTGCACCCCCAGCGCCAAAGAAAGAGAATTATTAGAAAGTCCCGCCGCGCCTGTTGTGTTGATTCAGGCGAAAGCTGGAGACGATGAAGAAGAAAGGGGAAGTGGGAGGATAGAATTCAAAATTCAAAATCCAAAATCCAAAATTCAAAATCAAATTGCGCCTTCAGTTGCACCAGGGCAAAACACTTTGGGTTTCATACTACCTTACACCCCCTTACACCACCTCATTCTGAGGCGGATGAATCGCCCGATTGTTTTCACAAGTGGTAATCTTTCTGATGAACCGCAATGTATTGATAATGTCGAAGCGCGTGAGAAGTTAGGAAAAATTGCGGATTATTTTCTTCTGCACAATCGGGAGATTGTAAACCGAGTTGATGATTCGGTGGTGAGGGTTGTTGGTGAAAAAGTGTTAACAATTCGTCGTGCTAGAGGATACGCACCAACATCTATTAATTTACCATCTGGATTTGAAAGTGCTCCTCACATTTTAGCAATGGGCAGTCAGCTAAAGAATACTTTTTGTTTATTGCGAGATGGGAAAGCAATTCTATCTCAACATATAGGAGATTTAGAAAGTACAGCGACTTTAAAATCCTATCAAGATACGCTCAATCTCTACTTAAATTTATTTGAGCATCAACCTGAAGCGATCGCTGTTGATTTACACCCGGAATATATATCAACAAAACTTGGAAAAGAACTTGCACACAATCAGTACGGACACGGCACAGCCGTGCCCCTATTTCACATCCAACATCATCATGCTCATATTGCTGCTTGCATGGCAGAAAATGACATACATATTAATTCACCACCTGTTTTAGGTATTGCATTAGATGGATTGGGTTATGGTGAAGACGGAACACTCTGGGGCGGAGAATTTCTGTTAGCAGATTATCGCCATTTTAAGAGATTGGCAACATTTAAGCCAGTACCAATGATTGGCGGAACACAAGCAATGAGAGAACCTTGGCGTAATACCTATGCCCAGTTAATATCTGCCTTTAATTATGAAGATTTAAAACAAAAATACAAAAAATTAGATATTTTAGAATTTCTTGAACAAAAGCCACTGAAACTTCTCAATCAGCTTGTCGAAAAAGGCATTAACGCTCCTCTTACTTCATCAGTAGGGCGTTTATTTGATGCTGTTGCGGGTGCAATTGGTATCTGCCGAGAACAATGTAGCTATGAAGGACAAGCAGCAATTGAAATGGAAGCTTTGGCTAATACGAATTTATTAAATAATAAAGAATATTTAAATTATAATTTTCAATTTTATTTTTTAGATAATATTTATTATATAGATTCATATCCAATGTGGCAAGCTTTGCTGAATGATTTACAGCAGCAGACTCCTCAAGCAGTTATCGCTGCTAAATTTCATACAAGCTTGGCTCATAGTATTGTAGAAATGGTTGATAACTTGCGTCAAAAAAATGACATTCATCAGGTTGTCTTAACAGGAGGAGTTTTTCAAAATTGCATTCTGTTAGAGCAAGTTACTCAAGGCTTACAAACATTAGGGATAAATGTACTTACTCATAGTTTAGTTCCAGCTAATGATGGTGGTTTATCACTAGGACAAGCTATGATTGCAGCTGCTCAACTAATGAGTCAATAGTTACTGATTGTCATTCGTAATTTTTTTAGCAGAAAGTAAGAATTTTTCTTCAAGAAGTATCACAAAAGCAGAAAAAATAAAATGTGTTTAGGAATTCCAGGTAAAATTATAGAAATCACTGACGTGAAACAAAAATTAGCTATTGTCAATGTTGGTGGTGTTAAGCGTCAAGTCAATATTGCTTGTATCGTTGATGAACAACATTCAGTGGAATCATGTGTAGGTGATTGGGTGCTAGTTCATGTTGGCTTTGCGATGAACCGAATTAATGAAAAAGAAGCTATGGAAACACTGCAACTCTTGGAAGAATTAGCAGAAGCAGTAGCAATGGATTCATATAGCAGTCCTAAATGATAAGCCCTACGGGCACGTACTCACGTTCGTGAAAAAACAAGATCCCCGACAACTTTTGCGAAGTCGGGGATCTAAACGCAATCAAATTTTTCTTATAATTTTAATATGAAATACGTTGATGAATTTCGAGAACCTAAAAAAGCTGATGCTTTATTCCGCGCCATTGAAAAATTATCTCAACGGCTCAAAAAGCCTATCAAAATAATGGAAGTCTGTGGTGGTCACACTCATTCTATTTTCAAATATGGAATTGAAGAAATTTTACCTGAGGCAATAGAATTAATTCATGGTCCAGGTTGTCCTGTATGTGTGATGCCAAAGGGAAGACTAGATGATGCTATCTCTATCTCCCTAAAACAAAACGTTATCTTCACGACTTTTGGAGATGCCATGCGGGTTCCTGGTTCCCAAACAAACTTGTTGCAAGCTAAAGCACAAGGGGCGGACATTCGTATGGTTTACTCTCCCCTCGATAGTCTACAAATTGCTAAGGACAACCCTGAGAAAGAAGTTGTCTTCTTCGCCTTGGGCTTTGAAACAACTGCCCCCAGCACTGCTTTGACTATCTTGCAAGCAGCATCTGAAAAAATTCAGAATTTCAGTATGTTTTCTAATCACGTCCTCGTGATTCCTGCCCTCAAAGCACTTTTAGATAATCCGGATTTACAACTTGATGGATTTATTGGTCCGGGTCATGTCAGTATGGTGATTGGCAGTGACCCCTATGAGTTTATTTCTCAACAATATCAAAAACCCATTGTGGTTTCTGGCTTTGAACCTTTAGATATTATCCAATCCATTTGGATGGTGTTGCAACAGATTGTAGAAAATCGTTGTGAAGTTGAAAATCAATATAACCGATTGGTAGAGAAGACAGGAAATCAGGTGGCGATCGCCGCCATAAATCAAGTCTTTGAACAGCGAGAAAGTTTTGAGTGGCGCGGTTTAGGCGAGATTCCCAAGTCTGGATTAAAAATCCGTGCCCAATATGCTCAATTTGATGCAGAATTAAAATTTACCCTTCCCAACCGCAAAGTTGCTGACCATAAAGCGTGTCTTTGTGGAGAAATCCTCAAAGGAGTGTTGAAACCTTGGCAGTGTAAGGTCTTTGGTACAGCTTGTACTCCAGAAACACCGATTGGAACTTGCATGGTTTCTTCTGAAGGTGCTTGTGCAGCTTATTATAAGTATGGTAGCTTTTCTCACATGGCTAAAAAAATGATGCTTGACAAAGAAAAGCTAAGAGCATAGAAAAATCACAAGTTAAAAACCAAAGCTGAAAAAATCATTAGGGAATGCATATGCCATCTGTTACCGTCAAAATTGCTGAATGTGATTCTATTAAACTTAAGCGGAAACTGGCGCAAGCAGTTACTCACGCACTTGTTTCTACTTTGAACACTAAACCTGAATGGGTGACAGTTCACATAGAAAAATTTGAAAGCGAAAATTAGGCTGTTCGAGGTCTACTACATTCAGATAAGCATAGTGGTAGACACGATCACAAAACCACAAGATCATTCATAATGATGCATTCTATGAGTCACTATCAGTGGTAGAGTCAAACCTGTAGACTTTAAGCAAGTGATAAAACTCTACAGAAGCATCTCCATGCAAGTCAAAGCGGACATCACACAACAAAACTTACAACCCCTCCGTGTGCTTATTGCAGGTGGTTCAATAAGTGGTTTATGTGCAGGCTTAGCGCTGCACTGTATCGGTTGTGATGTAGACATTTTTGAACGCGCTTCCTACCAAGGGGTAGCGCCTACATTTGGTGGTGTCCAAAGTCACGGTGCTGCTTTTGTTGTGCAGATGGAAATCAATCGGTTTCTGGCAGAATACGGTATTAGCACACCAGAAACGGTGGGTATGACTTCGTGCAAAAGACAATATATAAGCGGAGATGACAGCATCATTTGGGAAGAGTCAACACCCCAAGCCATGATTTCTTGGGATATGCTGTATCATCAACTGCGGAAAGTTTTCCCAGCTGAACGTTACCATCAAGGGAACAGTGTTATTGGTTTTCAACAGAGTGATAACTGCTTGGTGGTGCACTTTGAAGACGGACGGGAACAAAAGTGTGATTTACTGATTGGGGCTGACGGTATTGATTCAACCATACGTCAGCAACTGATATTGGATGCTATTCCTCAGTATGCAGGCTATGTTGCATGGCGAGGGTTGATAGACGAAAATGTATTTTCATTAGACGTTGCAAAATTCTTTGCCGAGAAATTCACCTTCTTTCACGGACCTAGCATGCAGACACTGTGCTATCTGGTACCTGGACCAAACGGGGAGTTAGACGAAGGAAAACGCCGCCTCAACTGGCTTTGGTACTTTAATGTCCCAGATGGCGAACAGTTGAATGCAGTCATGACTAACCACCAAGGACGAGTACGAAAGTTTTTCATGCCTCAAGGAGAGGTTCGAGAAGAAGTTGTTCAACAGATGAGAGTAGTAGCAAAGAAATATTTACCAGAAATCTTTCAATATTTGTTTGAACTGACAGACAAACCCTTCATTCAACCCATCTACGACTTATCTGTACCACGTATGGTTTTTGGACGGGTGTGTTTAATTGGTGATGCTGCATTTGTCGTCCGTCCTCACACGGCTGCGGGGATTTCTAAAGCTGTGACAAATGCTATTGAACTCGCGCAAGGGTTACAAGAATCTGGCGGTGATGTGCTGGCGGCGTTAAAACAATGGGAACCAATCCAGTTAGCAATGGGGAATTACCTCAAGGTTTTAGGCGTGACTCTAGGAAATCGTTCTAGATTAGATCACCCCTTTGGGGAATTCAAAATTCAAAATTCAAAGTTCAAAATGGACTGCGTCCCGCTGCGCTAACAAAATTGTCAGTCCCCACGGATAAATCCGCTAAAATATTTAAACAGAATTTAGAATGAACTTCTCCTTATCTGACTCACCACAGAATTCCCTTTTTCAAAAAATCGAAAAAGTCCGCCGTCATCAAGGTAAAGTGCGAGACACTCATATCACCCTCGCACATGGTAGTGGCGGCAAAGCAATGCGCGATTTAATTGATGATATCTTTATCAAGACTTTTGATAATCCTACTCTGTCTCAATTAGAAGACCAAGCCAGTTTTCATTTAGCAAGTCTCATGAAACAGGGAGACAGACTTGCTTTTACAACTGATTCTTATGTTGTAGACCCTTTATTTTTTCCTGGTGGTGATATTGGAACATTAGCTATTAATGGCACGGTTAATGATTTAGCAATGAGTGGTGCAAAACCGTTATATCTTAGCTGTAGTGTTATTTTAGAAGAAGGTTTGCCTGTAGAAACTTTGCGGCGTGTTGCGCAAAGTATGCAAGCAGCAGCGAAAAAAGCTGGCGTACAAGTTGTAACTGGTGACACAAAAGTTGTCCATCATGGTGCTGCAGATAAATTATTTATTAATACTTCTGGTATTGGTATTATTCCAACAGGAGTAAATGTTTCTGCCCACAATATTCAACCAGGAGATGCAATTATTATTAATGGTGAGTTGGGCAATCATGGCACAGCAATTTTAATTGCCCGTGGAGAATTAGCATTAGACTCCGATATTGAAAGCGACTGTCAGCCGTTGAATAATTTAGTTGAAACTATTCTAAATGTTTGTCCTGATATTCATGCTATGCGGGATGCAACACGTGGTGGTTTAGCCACAGTGTTAAATGAATTTGCTCTGGGTTCTGGTGTGGGAATTCGCCTAGATGAACAGTCTATCCCAGTGCCTGAAGAAGTTAAAGGTGTTTGTGAACTTTTAGGTTTAGATCCATTGTATTTGGCAAATGAAGGTAAGTTCGTAGTTGTAGTAGGACAAGAAAATGCTGACACCGTTGTCTCAGCTATGAAATCTCACCCAGCCGGAAAAGATGCTTGTATTATTGGTGAAGTGATTTCCTCACCTTCTGGTGTTGTCTTGTTAAAAACTGCTTTTGGTGCTGAACGTATTGTCGATATGCTTGTTGGTGAGCAATTACCAAGGATTTGTTAATTCACATCTTGCACCTCATCCATAGTACGCCTTGAACTCAAGTTCAAGGCTAATAGTCCAAGTCCGTTAAAACGGACTGGGTAAGTCTTTGAGTCTGTTTTAATTCAGATCTTGCACCATTACGAGTCAACCACTATAAATATACTAAAAAATATTTCCAGTTTTAGTCCATTTTAATGGACTTCGCCTATTAGCCTGGGACTTACAGTCCTAGGCGGACGAGAACCAAGTGAAATAAAATGTAATTTTTTTTACATTTATGACCAGGTGCAAGTTTTAACGGACTTGAACTCTTCGCCTCAGAATTTATTTATTAGCAGACTAACATTCTGGTGCAAAATCCGAGTTAATTCAATAATTTGTTAATTCTAGTACGTTACACCGCAAAAATCACCTCTACCATTGAAGGTTGACTAAGCATTCACTCAGCACTTAAATGCATGAATTAGGAATTACTCAAAATGTTGTGACTATTGTAGCTGAATATGCCAATGGCACAAAAGTCAAAAGAGTTTTACTAGAAATTGGCAAGCTTTCAGCTATCATGCCAGATGCCGTGGAATTTTGTTTTGATATCTGTACTCAAGGAACTGTTTTAGAAGGGGCAAAGTTAGAGATTTTAGAAATCTCTGGATTAGCAAAATGCCGTCAATGCGGTGCAGAAATTCCTTTAGAAAAGCCTTTTGGAAGTTGTCAGTGTGGAAGTGCGCATTTGGATTTAATAGCTGGAGAAGAACTGAAAATTAAGGAAATAGAAATAGAGGAACTATGTGTGTAACTTGTGGTTGTTCCGATGATGCTGAAGTGAAAATGACTAATCCGGAAACAGGCGAAGTCGCAACAATGGACTCTTCAAATAATACCGACCATCACCATCACCATACTCATACTTTACCAGATGGTACTGTCATCACGCATTCCCACAGTCAGGAGCATGTCACAGAAGCATCTCAAATTCATGCCAAGGTACATGGCACAACTCTGGCTTTAGAGCATGATATCTTAGCAAAAAATAACTTGATTGCTGCCCAAAATAGAGGATGGTTTAAGGGTCGAAATATCCTCCCATTAAATCTGATGAGTTCACCTGGCTCAGGAAAAACGACTCTTTTAACTCGAACTATCAATGATTTAAAACATCAGTTGCCTATCAACGTTATTGAAGGCGACCAAGAAACAACAAATGATGCCAAAAAAATTCAAGAAACAGGCTGTAAAGTTGTTCAAATAAACACTGGTACAGGTTGTCATCTAGATGCAGCAATGGTGGATAGAGGATTACAACAACTCAATCCACCCCTCGATTCAGTGGTGATGATTGAGAATGTTGGCAATCTTGTTTGTCCGGCTTTATTTGATCTAGGAGAACTTTTTAAAGTCGTTATTCTCTCAGTCACGGAAGGAGAAGATAAGCCGATAAAATATCCTCATATCTTCCGCGCAAGTCAGGTGATGATTCTCACGAAAATAGATTTGCTACCTCATGTAGAATTTGATGTTCAGCGTTGTGTAGAATACGCGAAGCAGGTGAATCCTCAAATTCAAATTTTTCAGGTTTCTGCACTGACTGGAACTGGATTAGAAAATTGGTATGAGTGGCTGTTGAATAAGGTAGTCTATAACTAAAGTACATAATTGCATAAGTAATTGTAGGTTGGGTTGAGGTTTTGCGAAACCCAACAAATGCTTGAAAATGTTGGGTTTCCTTCGTCAAACGCCAGACTTGCCTCAACGCGGGGAACCCGCGCACGGCAGTGGCTCCCCAACCTACACAATTTAATGAAATTTACTTCGCAAGTGTATTTTATTCAAAGCTATGAAATTCCACAAGAGGCGATCGCCCTTTGAAATCGCTCAGTGAAACTTCAGAGCACCGATTCAAACAAAGGTTTTTAAATACCATCATTGCCATAGCATCTAACAACTTCTTTGTAGTATGAATTCCCTTATTATCATTGACATTAGCTTCAGTAAACCAGACTTGCAAGTTAGACTTTATTAACTGAAAATTCTCAAAACCACTTAGCGCTTGGTATTTTTCCTGAAACTTATCAAAAATTGCTACCAACATTTTATACTTGATTTTTTGCCAACTAAGCGGTTCCCGTCCGTAAGATTTTTTTCGATATGCTAAGTTGTCAGGTAACCATTGTCTTGCCATTTCTCGAATAATTTTCTTATCCCAAAACAGAGTTTGTTGCATACTGGGTGGAATTGCCGCCAAGTATTCTACCAGACGATGATCCAAAAAAGGAACACGAGCTTCGATACCTTGACCAGAAGAACTTCTGTCTTCGTGCCAGAGATTGTATTGTTGTAGCGTTACGATGCGCCGTAACATTTCTCTCATGAAAGCAGTACACTCTAATGGTGAAGATATTAACTCATCTCCCAATAAGTCAAACAGAGATGACCCATCTTTTAAGCTCGTCGGCTTTTTGAGTTTACTTAAGTTTTGCTCTGTTTGAGTCAAATTACTGCTGAAACTATTCCAGTCTGATTGGATTTTATCTTCTGGAGTTGAATAACCTCCGGCAAATTCATCAGAACCCTGTCCTAACAAAATCACCTTCAACTCAGGTATCAGAGTTTTGGCATAGCGGTGAAGTTCAGACTTTAACATGAATTCTATATGAAATACCGGGGCATCTATTAACCAAATAAAATATTCAAATTTTTCTAAAGAAAAATTGATGGTTTCTAGAAATTTCTCTGGGTCAAACCAAACAGAATGAAAGGGTAAGTTTAGATAATCACACAAGTCGCGCGCTGCTTGGGCATCTCCAACTTCTAAGGAAAAATCAGAGACCATTGTAAAACAATGTAAATCTTTTTTGTATTGACTTGCTGCTGCTACAATGGCACTCGAATCAAGACCACCGCTCAAAAAAGCTCCCACAGGTACATCACTCATCAACTGTTTTTTCACACTGTCAGCAAACAGTTCGCGGTACTCTGTAATGTAATCTTGGAGTGGACGATGGTCTTGTTCTGATTCAGTTACGAAATAGTTACTCAATTCCCAATAGCAGTTGACATCAAGAGTCGCCTGTTGAGCGTTGTAGGTTAAATAATGTCCGCCTGGTAATCTTTTGATTCCTTTAACATAGGATGTAGATGCATTTAAATTTGTTTTATCCTGCCATTGGGGTATGTTAGGAGCATCTGGATGTACCAATAACGATGTTAATGTGGAGCCAAATATAAATTGCTCACCGACTTGACAATAGTACAACGGTTTAATGCCAAGGCGATCGCGTGCCAAAATTAATTCTTGCTTTTGGGTATCCCAAATGGCGAGCGCAAACATACCATTCAACTGCTGAAGTGCTTCTATACCGCGTTCAGTATACAAGTGCAAAACTACTTCAGCATCGGAATGACTACGAAAATCATAACGCAAGTCTAACTGTGAACGTAGCTCTTTATAATTATAAATTTCCCCATTACAGACTACGAAAATTGTTTGCTGTTGATTCCAAATTGGCTGCTTTCCTCCTGCAACGTCTATGATTGATAAGCGTCTAAATACTAGAGATAAGTGTTTGGAGTCAAACAACTGCTCGTCATCTGGACCCCTTTGAGACAATTGATCGCTCATTTGGGTCAAAATATTAAGGCGTTGGGCATTCTGGTACAACTCAACTCCACTAGTTACGAAACCTGCAAATCCACACATTACTTACCTTCCCTTTTATTGATTCGCGCGTGTTAACTTTAGTTCACAAGTTCAAACTGAATTTTAGACTAGTCAGGAGTGCGAAACTCACGCTTTTTACAACGGAAGATGAAATAGTATTATGAGTCGTCAAAGTCGAAATTTACAACCAGGATTTTCTTACCACGTTACTGTCCGCTGCAATAACCGTGAATTTAACCTTGCCAGACTTTGAATGTCGCGAAGTTTTCTTATATGCAATCAAGAAGGCTTTGGATAAATATGATTTCAAACTTTATGCTCTGTGCATCATGAGCAATCACGTCCATTACCTCATCGAACCCGCACTAGGGAAAGATTTGCCTAAAATCATGCATTTTCTCAACTGGTACACAGCAATGTGTTTCAATCGAATGCTTAATCGCACAGGACACTTTTGGGAACAGCGATATTTTTGTGATGGGTTTCCTCCCACGGATACTAAACGAGCTTTAAATACCCTACGCTATATTCATGGCAATCCGAGAGCCGCCCAAATGCGACGTAGTTTTTTCTACGACTTCAGCAATTACGGCACTTATGACCAATTAACTTTTGATGGACTGACTCAATGGCATCCAGCTTTTTTAGGACTGGGCAAAACTTTAGATGAATGTGCCAAGAAATATAAGGGCTTTTGTCAACGATATAAACCGAAAGCAAAATTAGCCAGCAAGTCAAATTGGGGTAGTCGCTTGCTGGCTGGTCATAAAATTAGTAGAAACAAGGATAAGCACAAATGCTCACCAGGTCAATTGACACTGTGGGAGCAGTGCCAGGTATTGGAGTGCCCACAAGTGGCAGAAGTAGTAAAGAAGTTTGTCCAAGCAAATAGAGCGTTTGACGAAAGTTGCATTAATGAGATATAAAAATTACCATTAGTAAAATTTAATAATTCATAGCATCACGTAACGCAGCAGCCAAATCAGCCTGCACTCGCACACCATCTCCTCCCACTATCATCATCATTTCTTCTGCCGTCAACTCTTCTCCCAACTCGCTAACCAACTCTGGCATTTCTCCCATGTCTGCACCCGATTTTGCTTGGTTTTGGGGTTTAATCGCGTTCGCGTTATGAGTTTTCATCTCTTTTACTCAATAATAACAATAAAATTATACACTATCCCTACTGAATTGTGTCCTTCCTGCGGAGGAGCTACGCGGAGCGCGCAGCTCCTCCGCAGGACATATTCTGTCTTCTGACTCCTTCTGATGGTTGTTCGGGACTGGGAGTTGGCGACTCGCCTCGCAGTTTTTTGCGGCGCTGCTCTAAAAAGCAGCCATAGCATAAAGCAAACTATTCCTTTGCTTTATGTTATGGCTATGGGGGGCTTGCACCCTCCGATTTTCGGTCATAACCAATCTCGATAAGCCGATATTTCGTTAACGCTAATTTCAAACGGCGTTCCCTTACCAAATGGAGGATAAACGCGGATTTTAGCGCTACTGGCAAATCGTTCTAGCCTATTTCCAATCGGTGCAATATTGCTGACTATATGCCAGTAACTGACAATGTCAGGACAATCAATGACTAGCATGAGGTAGCCACCATCTGTCGTGATATACCACTGACAGTTAGACAATAATGCTCGTGTGATCTGATCACACGCTTCAAAAAAGCATCTGCCAGTGGAATGTTCGAGTTGCGATCGCAATATTTTGTCAAGGTGCGTCGCTTCTGTTGAAGGTAAATCCTCTGGAGGAAGGAAGGATTTATTTTTCATAGAAACCCCTTCAAATTGCAAGGTGGGTTTGGAAGAAGTTGGGTTCTTTGATTATTCCTATGTTGTTAGCCAATGCAAATCTAACCACAAACGTGGATGTATTTGCTTGACCTTCGACATTGGATCGCGCAATAGTCGCGTTGCGTTGAGGAAGACTACCTGAACGAGTCCCATATTTTCTGCTAGTTCTCGCAAAATTTCTTTGTGAGTTTGCACATCGGGCATCATTTTTTCAGAGCAATAAATTCCTATGTATCGCAAGCGCTTAGGAGGTCGTCCCCAATAAGAGGAGATAACTTTCACATAACAGCTGTCTAGTAATTCTCCGACTTTTGGGTAATAGTGAGTGACGACTCTCATGAATTCTTCTGCTAGGATGTCTTCACTGATCATGAAATGCTATCCTTTTGTAAGGATTGTCACATTATTTAATATAACATAATTCTCCTATATTCATGTGAATAAATATCCGAAATTATTATAAAATTAAGGGTCTATCTTTATAACAATAGTGAGGAATCATGATTGAAGATCATTCAATAAAAAATGATAAAAAAAGGCGTAGAGTATACATTATTTACTCTACGCCTTTTTAATTATCTAGCGATGGAAGATAAGTTATATCTTACTTTAATGTGTGTTGAGTAAGAGGGTGTTTATAAAATCAATCTGTCATTCTGGAGCGCGCAGCGGGCAAGGGAGAGCAGTAAAGTGAAACTGAACGTAGACGCGTAGCGGCTTGCCGGAAGGTAGAATCTAGATTTTGCACCGTAGCTGAGAGATGCTTTATTACGTTATCGCGGAGTTTACCCTCGAACGAAGTGAAGGGTTCAGCATGACAAATCAAGCTTTTTGCCTTTATAAACACGCTCTAACACACATTAATATTTTCAATCTGAGTTTGTAATTTTCATTGTTATCGAACATTACGCTCAGAAAACAACACTTCTGCTACCATAACTGGTAAATCATTCGTGTCAATATATTTCTGTGAACCATGAATTGGTGAAATAAAAGTGTAATTCGGATCACACGCTCCAGTATCATAAACTTGGACATACCACCTATCAGGAAATCCGGCGACAGCAAGTTCTACAATGTACCAATTTTCACCAGTTAGGCGAGAGTTAACAATGACAAACCATTGTCTATCTTCTTCTGAAATATTCCACTCCGCCATCAGGAATTCTAACGCTATGTGTCCCGCGTCCGTTGCAGTCAATAACATTATTTACTCCTTTTGTGGAACATCAGGATACAGTCCCAGCTCCTTGGATAACTCACGTGCAACATGGATAAGAAACTGCGCTCCATCTTGATTATCGTTGTGTGCAAATCCACTTGCAACTTGTAACATTGTCTGTATCAAACCAGCATCAAGCAATTCTGGCTGAGCTTCTAAAACTTCTGGCTCTTGACCATTGGGACAACGAAGCAGCTGGTCAATGAGGTTGAAATATAAGTTTTCTCTTTGTTCTGTCATAGTTGGTTTATTGTTCAATACCTTGTTGCCAAAGTCTTTCTAACATTTCTACTTGTTGCTGAAAAACACCCGCACGATAAATGAGATATCTGTCATAGAAAAAAACAAGTAGTCCAAGAATTATAGGAAATAATAAAAGGAACCATTGTAATATTTTGACAGTTTTGTCTAGTTTTTTATGATTTAGAGATTGCTTGACAAAGTTTGTGACAGAAAATTCTACAAAAGAGCTATCTTGATAGGAGTTTTTACCTTCTTGCAGAGCTAATCCAACTTGACTCGTACTATTCTGATTAACTTCACAGGTTGAATTCTTTGTTTGTACTAGCTCCATATGGCGCTCCCAAACCATACTAAATACTAATATCTCTGGAGAAAGCACCACTAAAGTGACTGTACAAACTGTGAGTAATTGAACGAGTCTAAATTTCATTCAGCGCTCATGAGTAACTGTTAACTACTAACTGTTTGAGGACTAAGCTGTGGCGCATATCAGAATGTACACTCTTTGAAGAAGTAGACCAATTGCTAGCACCCAACGGTAAAGCAGTCCCCGGATCGTGAGAAACTCTCATTCACTCTATACTTCCAGCATGGCTGGCTGACAGCTTTTGTTACGGATTGAATGTCTTAGCAGCGTGCCGCAGGCAGCGAATGCGTTAATTGTTTAAGAAGCCCCCCCTCATTCCTAGACTGGCGTCTAGAAGTTTGGGGGGTAGAGGGGAATCTCTGCGTAAATCCTATATCTTTTATATCAGTTGTCTTTGCTGAAGAGAGTTTATCGAGTCTGGATCAAGATTATTAAATTTATTAAGGTTGTACTCAAAGCCTGTCATTCTTATCTAATCACTGTTCAAAAAAATTTTTTGGGTAGAGGTACTAGACTTTTCATGCTAGAGTACTAGTATTTACAGAATGGGGTTCTAGGTCTGGTGTACTCAACATCAAAATTATATAGAGCTTGCAATTGATAAGTTGTTTTCACTAAATTTAGGAAAAAGAAAAGTTGTACTCAACAATTGTATGGTTATGCTAAGAGAAAGTTGAGTATTATGAAAATAAATCAAAAAAATCCGAGTTTTTGACTTTGTTCAAAGATAATAGAACATTAGTAATTATCTTAAAATAATCTAAAATGAACTAGAGTAACTTTTTCAAATTTTTATTCATGCACATTGGCTACAGCTTAATTTCTACACACCCTGAGAAAAGGCATCTATATTAGGAGTTAGTATATGCGGATTGCTCGTGACATAACAGAACTGGTTGGAAGAACTCCTTTAGTTCAGCTAAACAAAATCCCTCAGGCTGAGGGATGTATAGCCAGGATTGTTGTAAAGTTAGAAGGAATGAACCCAGCAGCTTCGGTGAAAGATCGCATTGCTGCAAGCATGATAAAGACGGCTGAGGAGGAGGGGTTAATTCAGCCAGGAAAAAGCATCTTAGTTGAGCCTACCTCTGGTAATACAGGAATTGGACTAGCGATGGTGGCGGCGGCGCGTGGCTACCGTTTGATTTTGACAATGCCCGAAACAATGAGTTTGGAACGACGCGCCATGCTACGAGCATATGGTGCTTCTTTGGAATTGACACCCGGACTTGAAGGAATGCGAGGCGCTATTGGCAAAGCTGAACAAATCGTTGCTAGCACTCCCAATGCTTATATGTTGCAACAATTCCGCAACCCAGCTAACCCCAAAATACACAGAGAAACCACAGCAGAGGAGATTTGGGCAGATACTGATGGGGAAGTAGATATTGTGATTGCAGGTGTCGGTACCGGCGGAACAATAACTGGTGTTGCAGAAGTTCTCAAAGAGCGCAAACCCAATTTTCAGGCGATCGCCGTAGAACCAGCTAACAGTCCTGTCCTTTCTGGAGGTAAACCAGGACCACATAAAATTCAAGGTATTGGTGCCGGATTTATCCCCGAAGTTCTCGACAAGAAGTTAGTCGATGAAGTGATAAGCGTTAGTGATGATCAGGCGATCGCCTATGGACGACGCTTAGCAACAGAAGAAGGTTTGTTATCTGGTATCTCCTCTGGTGCTGCTTTATATGCTGCAATCCAAGTTGCCAAACGCCCAGGAAACGCAGGTCGTTTAATCGTGATGATTCAGCCTTCCTTTGGCGAACGTTACCTCAGCACCCCAATGTTCCAAGATTTGGCGTTGCAGACTGCCCGATAAAGGTCGTTTCGGACACACTGCCTCTAAATAAAAATATTTAGAAACACAGATTTCTTAACCTTCAGTTTCCTGGTAGGGGCTGCTTTATGCCCCTATACAACAGGCTTTGGGGAAGTGGAAAGAAAACTAGTCTAAACTCCAGTAAGCTTAGTAAATCCAGAAATAGGTAAGCACTAAGGTAATAACAGTCAGCGGTAGTCCAAATCGCAGATGTTCCCCAAAAGTCAGCTGATGTCCTTGCTTAGCAACCGCCTCCGCTACAATCAAGTTTGCCACAGACCCCAGCAGTGTCAGATTTCCTGCTAGTGTTGAAGCTGCTGCGAGTAGTAGCCAAGTGCGCGTATCGGGATGAGGAATTAGGTGATGTAACAGCAGTACAGCAGGGACATTCGACACCAAATTCGACAACAATGCAGTCACACCCAGAATGCTCAAGGGATGATCAACAAAACGGGCAAACCATTCCAGCGAACCGAGTTTCTGCACACCCTCGGTGAGAATGAACAACCCACAAAACATCAGCAGCAAATCCCAATCTACTTTTTGTAAAATTCGTTCTGGCTTGAGGCGACGTGTTATCAACAGTAGTCCAGCAGCAATAAGCGTCGCTTCTGCAGTAGGAATGCCCACCAAAAACGCCACCAGCAATGCGGTAGTAATGAGTAGACTCTTAACAAGCAGTGGTTTAAAGATGCGGTAGCGGGGTAGTTCAACTTTTTGGTAAGGCTGAAGCGATCGCACCTCAGGATATAGCCAGCACAGCAAGCCCACCTGAATCGCCAAACCAAGCAAAGCAAGCGGTGTCAATGCTTTAGCAAAGTCCAAATAACTAATACCAGAGAAAGAACCAATCAGGATGTTTTGAGGATTACCACTTAAGGTAGCAACAGAACCGAGATTGGTTGCACCTGCCAAAGCCAGCAGGTAAGGAATAGAATTGAGGTTCAGCAATTGGGTTAAACCAACTACCAGAGGTGTGAGGATCAGGGCTATTGTGTCATTAAGGAACAGTGCCGAGAGAATACCACTGCCAAACGTTAACACCACAAGTAGCCCGAATGGATTGTGGATACGGCGTATTGTGTAATCGAGGGTAAGCTGAAAAAAACCACAAGCAGCCAGATTGGCACTGATAACCATCATGCCAAACAGGAAAATTAGTGTCTGATAGTCGATCGCACTCCATGCCGCACGCAAATCCAGCACTCCCAACGCCATCAATAAGGCTGCACCAACAATGGCGATTGTGGCACGATTCATCCGCAGTCCAGGCAAGTAACCGAGTCCCAATCCGATGTAGGTGAGTATAATGACAAGATATCTCAGAAATATCATGACTCTACCTGCTCAATGTAAGATATCTCGGACTTAGAGACTGGACGCGTTTCGGGCATGAAGAACCAGAAAAATACCAGGGCGATCGCAGCAATTGCAGCCATGCTCAAAAAGCTAGCATCGTACCCAGCGGATTTAGCAACAAACCCAGCCAGATAGTTACTGAAAGAAGCACCAATCCCAACGGCAGTCCCAATTGCTCCCTGTGCTAAATTGAAACGTCCCGTTCCCTTGGTCAAATCAGCAATTACCAACAGCTGCATCACTCCAAAAATTCCTCCGCCCACACCATCTAATAATTGCACTGCCACCAAGAAGAAAGGGTTATCGCTTAGAGTATACAGCACGCCACGAATCGGCAACACCAAAAACGCTAGTAAAAAGATGGGTTTGCGCTTGCTTCGACTTGCTCGTCGCCCAATGATAATTCCTAACGGAATCATTACCACTTGAGCTGTGATAATGCAGGCAGCCATGAACAACGTAGGACTACCACCCTTGCGATGAGCTAATACTTCACCTAATAAGGGCAACATTGCTGCGTTGGCAAAGTGAAATAAGACTGCACAAAAGGCAAAAATGAGCAAGCGGCGGTTGCTCAACAAATGTGTAATATTAGAAACATGCGCATTTTCACTTGGCTTTTTCCCAGAAGAATCGCTATCATCGCCTCCTCGTGCGAGTCGATAGTCAATGTCCTGTTTGCGAATCCGTAAAGCACAAATAATCACGACTCCCGACATCAGTGCAATAAAGTAGAAAATTGCACCCTGACCAATAAATTGACCGATCAATCCTGCTAGCAATGCCGCTACTACATTTCCCGCTGAACTAAGGCTTTGGTTGCGCCCAAGGCGGCGTTCCATTCCCTGTCGCCCCACCAATCCCAGAGAAATAGAGGCAATTATCGGACCAAAGAAAGCTCCAGCAATGGCGATAAGGGATTGAGTTGCTGCAATTATGGGAAAAAATGGAAAGATGACGACGGCGATTGAACTAATGGCAATTAGCACAGCAGCCATGACGATGAGCGATCGCTTATTGCGTACTTGGTCAATTAATGCTCCAACAGGTGTTTGAGCAACCACTCCTACCAATCCCGAAATCGTCATTACCAACCCCACCCGAGCTGGATTCCAGTGCAGACTTGAGGTGAGGTAAACAACCAGAAACGGTCCCACACCCCCTTGAATATCTGCTAGAAATACGTTCAACCAGTCGAGTGCCCTAAGACTCTGCCCACGTGATGCGGAGCGCACAACCATACCTTTTTCTATTACGGATGTTTATAAAATTCGATGACACAAATCTCTGTGCAAAAACTATGCCAACAAGGGAGTTCTGTTTTTTTCAGATCAAAAATCAGGGTATTATCAGGGTATTTTAATCAAATAGCTAAACTAATTGGAGTTTAGACTAATTTTGCTTATCAAACTGCCAGACCCTTATGCAGACAGGCTTTCCTAATTTATAGGCGTGTTTAAATTCCCAAGTCTAAAATGCCTGTAACACAAGGGTTGTAGCCTTAAAAATCGAATTTAATCTAAACTCCAGTAAACAATCAATTATTATCAAATAAGAGTTATCCCAATGTCTCAATACATTTTTATCCTAGACTTCATTATTCTGAAATCAGAAATAGTTTCAGTAGAATTTGACTTTGAACCATCTCAAAGAAAGAGGTTTAACACTCTTACAACAGATTTAGAAACCGAGAACATGCAGGAGTTCGGCAAATCAACAATACAATTTATCTTAAAAGACGGTTCAACACGAGTAATCTCCAAGTATGGATACTCTGAAAAACTAGCCGAAATCAAAGCAGATATCATTAGTCAAATGAAAGCTGAGGCACAACCAAAAGTAACTACAAGCAAGACAACAACACTAACAGCGATAAAGAGAGTACCAGCTAGGTTTTGGTAATCTTCATGGTGTTCAATATCCCTCTTCTGTCACTTTCCGGGTGAGCAATCTCTGGAAGGCTTATCAGGCAAACAATACAAGCTATCCTATTAGAAAAAAATGGGTGTGGTCTTTATTATTAGAAAAAAATTGTGCGATCCCTTACCAAATAAAAGCTCTAGAATTCAAAAATGGTAAATGTTTTCGGAGAGTGACAGAAGAGGGATATAGCGGTTCTCATTTGGGTGCAATACAATAACCGCAATGTTTAAACCAGCCAATAATGTCACTCAAATTAACAGTTTCAAAAGCTTCTGTAATCGCTTTATCTAAATCC
>JAHHGV010000066.1 GCA_019359695.1 Brasilonema angustatum HA4187-MV1 | reverse complement strand
AATTAAAGTGCCAATTAAATTTACTACAAAAAGGGGAAGGAGAAGCAGCCATCGGCTGCTTCTCCTTCCTGACTCCAAATGATTATTATTCTTGCTTTGGGTGATTTTATTGCTTGGAAGTCCCTTAGCGTTATGAGCAGAGGTGACCAGGAATTAAGTTAATGTAAAGTTTTACCTAAAAAGTATGAGTAACTACTAAACTTTCACCCATTTCAAAACCTTGGGGTCTTTGTTGTAGCGGTAGGTAGAGCCATCCTTGCCTTTAATGGACTTACCTTGGCTTGCCTTTCTTCTAACGGTGCCAAGGGAATAGTTTGTTAATATCTGTATTTCTTTATGAGAAAGTCCTTCGATTATGCCTATTTCTGCCGTTACTTCTGGCTGGATTTGGGATTCATTATTGGAAAAATCATCTATTTTGATTTGAGTATTTTCAGGAGGATTAGTGACAATTTCTTTTGCTTTTTGAGTCCGATAATCCTGCACGGTTACTAGTTGCCAACTGGAATCTTGTGAAAGTTCCAAAACCCATTGATGATAATCAAATAGACTTTCTCGATGTCCAACACTGATAAAAGTTGTTTTTGTCTCTTGTAACTGTTGATATAAATGTCCTTCATTCTTCAAATCTAAAGCACTCGTTGCTTCATCTAATATAGTGAATCTAGGATGAGTAACTAGCAATCGTGCAAATGCAAGGCGTTGTTGTTCTCCCAGCGATAATATGTTCTCCCAAGGAACTTCTGTATCAAAGCCTTCGATTCTACTTAGCAAGTTTTGCAGATTGACTTGTTGCAAAACTTCTTTGAGTTCTGCATCGCTCATTTGACGATTTGTATTAGGATAAAGTAATTGCTCGCGTAAAGTTCCCAAAATTATATAAGGACGTTGGGGCAAAAATAAAACTTCTTCTAGAGGAGGTCGCACCAGCCGACCAGTTCCTGCGTTCCACAAACCAGCAATCGCCCTCAACAGAGAACTTTTACCTCGACCACTCGGTCCAACAATCAATAAACCTTCTCCTGGTTGAACAACGAGTGACAAATCTTCGACTATAACCTGTTCATAGTTTGGCGTTTGTAAGGTGACATGCTCAAAAGCGAAATGATTCTCTTCTATTGATTTAATAGTACTTACATTATCTGGTTGTTTAGTGACTGCTTCTAACGCACTTGAAAATTCAGATAAACGCTCAACATAACTGGAAAATCTTCCAGAAGTGCCAAATTCACGTATTAATTCTTCCAAAGCACCAGCAAACATATAGCAAGCTGTAGTAGCTTGTCCAACTTGTCCAAAATCAATTTCACCTTTAATATATAAAGGTGCGAGTACTATGAGTGCGATCAGTTCGATAACAGCCCGGTATCCTCTGTTAAAAATTTCCTTATTTCTCTCCCAATCAATCTTTTGTTTAATATCTTTTATCAAAATACGAAATCGGCGTTGAATTATATTTAGTTCCTGTTCTTCTCCTCGAAAAAAAGCTATTGATTCAGCGTGATTGCGAACATGAGTTAGACAATAACTATAATCAGCTTTCGCCTCAAGTTCTGCCTGATTAATTTTAATTAATTCTTGATTTAAATAAATAGCAATAAAGTTGCCTACTATTGTATAGATAATTAGAGCAATAGCTATTTGTTGTGAAATTGTCCAGACAACTATTAAAAAAGTTATCATTTCCAGTGCTTTTTCTAGGAAAGTAGCTGAAAAACCGAGGGCACTACTGGTAATTGGCTCAATTTCTTGAGATAAACGTTGATCTGGGTTATCAAGGTCCGCTTTAAAATTAATTTTATAATAAGCACGATTGGTCAAATATTTATTTAAAATGTGATTGTTGAGCCATCTATACCAATCAAGAGAAATTTGTTTTCTAACAAATTTCGTAAATCCTACTAAAAGCGTAATCAATACAAGTCCAACAGCATAGAAGGATATAGTATAAGTAAATTTAGAATAATCTTTTTCTTGAATGATAACATCGATTAAATAGCGATGAATAAAACTATTAAATGTAGTTATACCTACAAGAGTGATTATTAACAATATTAGGAGAATAAGCATTCCCCAAGCACGAATTACATCTGAAAAGGCTCTTTCCCCTGGCTTGCTGGGATACCAGTAAGGACCAGCGATCGCTGCTACATCTTTCCAGAATTGGATAAAACCTGAAAAAGCATTTGTTGACCGTTGAGCTTGAATAACTTGGGTTGGCATATTTGACAAATCAACTGCAATTTTTAAAAATGGAATTTAATACTTTTTAGTATTCAATAATCAGTCATAATTACCAAATAAAAAAATCCACGGAAGACTAAAATTTCAACTCATATTACCTAATTCTTGAGTGCGGCTCAAAGCAGCAAGCACCGCATTAGAGATGACAGTTCGCATACCACCTTTTTCTAACTCGTAAAGACCAGCAGCAGTCACTCCCCCAGGACTAGTTACCTTGTTGCGTAAGACTGCTGGATGTTCACTCGTGTGAAACATAAGTTCTACACTACCAGCAATCGTATGCAATGTTAGTTCTTGGGCTTGTGTCCGAGTTAAACCCATCCTCACCCCAGCATCAATCATCGCTTCAATGTAGAGAAATACAAATCCAGTCCCCGCACTACTCAGCGCCGTTGCCATATCAAGGTAATGTTCATTTTGAGTCGCAAATTCTTTGCCTAATGCTTGTAAAATGACTTGGGTATGCGATCGCTGTATTTCTGTCACACTTGATGATGCACTCCACACCGTAGTTCCATGACCAACTTGTACTGCAATATTCGGCATTGTACGAACAACAGCAGCATGATTTAACCCTTGGCACAGAGATGGAATACTCACTCCACTTACAATACTAATTACTAAAGTATCAGGTGGAATTTTATCCTTCAGCATAGCCATAACCTCTGCCAAAACCTGCGGTTTCACCGCCAAGATTACAATCGATGCACCTTGCACAGCTTCTATGTTGCTCTTTGTAGTACTTAGTCCATATTCCTTTTCTAAATCAAGGCATCGAGTAGAAAGTGGATCGCTGACTATAATTAGTTCAGGTTTTTGAACAGTTTTTGTTGATAACAATCTACTAATTATCATTTCGCCCATCGTGCCACCGCCGATAAAGGCAATTCGTAAGTTTTTTAGCATATCTTCTCCCTGTTATTCCAGCCAATAGTAGTCTCTGATATTTTTATCATCGATTGAAACTAAGTTTTTTGACCCTATTGAGACTTAAATAAAATTGAGTGAAAAATAAGCCTCAAACCCATACAGACTAAGGGAAATACACCAAATGCTCAAAAATAGCGCAAACCCAGATGTATCAAAAAACCAGACAAAACGATGTAAAAGTCTTTCTGTATAAAGATTTGAGGCTTTTTTTTGGTGTTTTTTGTCTAAGTCCCGCTATTTGTTTTCCTGGAAAATCTTGCGTCTAAAAAACTTTTTAAGTTTTGTATACCAAACAAAACTAACAGAAATATTTAGCTCATCGAGAGAGTAGACTTGATGCCACCAAAAGGAGGGAAAAAATAGTATTTCACCTGATTTTAGGATACACTCTGTATATTTTGCATTTTTAAATTGAGGAAATTTATCCAGGTCAGGTTGGTCAATATTTAATTGACTCAGGAATGGTATTTTTGAATTTTTAGGGAAAGGATATAGAAAGGGACTTTGTTTTGGTTCAAACAGTAAAATTCGCTTTCGACCACGCACTTGACATAACACACTTTCTACGAAATCGTGATGTAGTTGCGTAATATTGCTATTGGTACTCATCCAAAAAATAGTAGCCAGTGATGAGGTTTTATCAAGAAAATCTGGAATCTCCATCTCTGAAATACCCATCCAGTGAGCAGTATCGAGGCATAGGTTTTTATCGATAATATCTGGAATTTTTATATCTGAAAATAATTCCGGAAAGGTAGTATCAAATGGATATCCCTGAAGGTAATAGTATTGGTTGTCATTTTTTTTATTCACAATCCAATCTGTGAATTCAGTAAATTTCATTTTTGTTGTCTGGTACTTTTTGTCACTATTTGGAGTGTAGGTAAATTTTTGATTTTCAGAAACGCGAACAGTAATTTCTTTATCACCTAAAACAGTATTCAAATAATCTAATGACCATAAAGAATATGCTTTCCATTCATCTAACATCCCAGTAAAAATCACAGGATGTTTATAAGAGAGGACTATGCGTTTAAAGTCCTCTGGCGTAGGTTTATGAATACGTTCAATTTCACCTACTGAAGTTTGATTAAAATTATTTTCGACAGTGATATTCATAGATAATCCTCAGGTTTATTGGTAATCAAAATATTTAAAGATTAGGTTGAATCACAGCTTTTAATACACACCCTTGTTCTACATCTGCCAGCGCTTGATTAATTTCTTCTAAAGTATATGAACGACTAATTATGCTTGACCAAGCAATATTTTTGCCGGGAGCACTATGACGTTTTAGTAATTCAATCATTCTGTAAAAATGGCTGAAATCAATTCCCCAAGTTCCGCGAATATCAATATGTTTTAGATTAATTTCCAAGTGTGGATTGATGAGAATTTCACCCGTATTTGTGTAATGCCCGACAATAACATAACGACCTCCATTTCTCGTCATGTTCAAACCCTCTTTGACAGCAATGGGAATGCCTGTGGCTTCAATAGTGACATCAGCACCGTGTCCGTGCGTCAATTCCAAAACCCGCTCAATATGTTGTCGTGGCTCATTAGCGTTAATTACAAGGGTTTCATCTACACCGAAGGATTTGGCAACTAATAATCGGCTCTCAAATTTATCAATGACAATCACTTTGCCCGCACCTGATAGCAAAGCTAAAATTGCTACATTCAAACCCACAGGTCCGCAACCCTGCACTACAACAACATCGCCAATTTGAATCTGCGCTCGATCAATTGCATGTAGTGCAGTTGGTAACGCACACCCCCCAGCAATAAATTGCTTTGGTGAGACTTCTTCGGGTAAAGTTAGAACTTTAACCCCTGGTTTGAGGTAAATTAGTTCAGACCAACCACCCAATAACCCATCTTTCGCTGAGTAGGTAACACCATAAACCTTGCGTTGTGGACAGCGAGTGGATGCTTTGGCTACTAGACAATACCAGCAGTTGTAACAGGTTTCGTGGACATCCAAGAAAGTGGCGAAGTCTCCAGGTTGAATTAACTTACCATTGACATCACAAAGGAGTCCACCTGTTTCTACCACACGACCAACTGAGAAATGCCCAGGGATAATTGGATACGGTACTCCCTGCAGGTGCCCACGTAGTAAATGTACATCAGTTCCACAAACTTCACTATATAAGGTTTCAATAATGATTCCACCTTTTTCCAGAATTGGATCTGGTAATTGTTGGACTTCAATTGGGTGATTAGGAGCAGTCATCACAGCTGCTAAAGGCATAGAATCACTTCCTCACTATGTTTACTAAATTGCTTCCTACCTCCTACTGATCAGCTTCAAGACCACAAAATAATTTCACCGTTAGGTAGTAATCCAATCGCGGAAGTGAAAGTCACACGTCGTCCATTCATCGGCTCAACAGTGTGAAAATTGCGTGTATTGAAAATGAATACATCTCCTACATAAGGTTGGAAAGCGATCATATCTGCATCTGCAATTACTGTATCACTATAGCCGTAGGAATCGAGTTTATATTGGTCATCTCCTGGTTGCCACTGGCGACCGTAAATACGTGTTTTGCCATGATTATTAGGAGAAAATTTTAAATACAAATTCCAGGAAAGTTGAGAAATAACTGTACCAACTTCCCATTGGGATTGTTCTAACGGGGCATAATCAATATGAAGTTGAGTACCTTGCTCTATTTTTCTAATCAGCCCTGCATAATAATTACCATAGAAGGGTTCTGAAGCAATTCGCACAGTCGCGCCTGTACACTGTCGAATTTTTACCATTAAGCGTTCTAATGGATTGAAAGACGCTGCCATAATGCAGTCTCTTAATTTAGTTGTGCGTTCTACTGCTTGAAAATAAGCTGTTTTACTAATGTGATTATATTCAAATACTGTGATACCAATTCGCTCAATCTTGGGATGCACATCTTGATAGCAGTCAAAGTTGAACAATTGAGCTTGAGCTACTAAACTCTCACACTCTTGTGGTGTAGCAAATTCTTTTAATCGAATTAAAGGAGTTCGGTTATTCAAGAGCATTCTTAAAGACTCTGTAGTTAAGGGATACTCTTGCTTTTTTTCCCACACCTTGGATTTCATCTGATGAAAAGTAGTCATAATGCAGTTCTCTGACATTTTAATTTAAACTTAACTAAACCCTTCCCAATAATACTAAAGGAGACTAATTGAAAGGTTTAGATGTTTGCTTGTGCTTTCTGGATACAAGCTTTCAACCGTTCGGCTAAGACCTGGACGTGGGGTTCAGCCATCATCGTGATATGGTTGCCCGGAACAAAATGGATATCTACTGGTTCGCAAGAAAACTCACTCCAGCCACAGGTAGAATCCTGGGAAATCTCAGAAAACTTGCTAGCCAACCGTTCCGGAGGAGTCTCGCTGGCACATAGAAGGGTAATTCGACCAGGATAAATTTGTTGTGGTACATAATTAATTAGAGATAGAGAGTTAGCTTTTAAAGCTTGCACCATGTTTTTCAACTGCGTAGTTTCAGCGTTAGGAGGGAGCATATTCACCATTTTTAAATGCTGTAAAACGTATTTTAGTTGCTCCTTCACAGGCAACGATCGCAGGGTATCGTAAGAAATATCGATGTTCGTTGATAGAGAAACTTCGTTCGTTGATAGAGAAACTTCTACTGCTTTGACCAACTCAATCAACCACCTAGCATGATCCCAATCAAGACGCTCAATACGTGCTTTTTTGTCTTTAGAGGTTGGTGCTGACATATCAATCATGACGACTAGAGCAACCTCATGTCTTTGATGAAGTAACTGAGCCGCCATTTCAAAAGCTACTATACTTCCTAAAGAATGCCCTCCTAAAAAGTATGGGCCTTGTGGCTGAACGGCTTGCATTGCTTGAATATAATGACTAGCCATATCCTTAATTCGGGTGGCTGATTCTAATTCATCTAGATTGTTTGCTTGAAAACTGTATAAAGGTTGGTCAACTCCTAAATAACGCCCTAAGTGATACAAGTAGAAAGGCTCGCCACCAGCGCCGGGAATGCAGAAGAAAGGTAACTTTGAACCGTTTGGCTGAATTGGTACTAGACATGACGAATTTGAGTAATCCGAGTTTATTTGTAAAATTGTTGCCAACTGTTCAATAGTTGGGTTTTGGAAGAGGCTTGCTAAAGGTAAATCTTTACCAAACAGCTGCTTGATTTGAGTCATTAAGTAAGGAGCTAAAAGCGAATGACCACCAAGGTCAAAAAAGTTATCTTGTACTCCCACTTTGTCAACTTTGAGAATCTTTGACCAAATTTGCACCAGTTGCAGTTCTAATTGGTTACGGGGTTCGACAAATGTGTCTAAGTTATTAATGTTAGAAGGTGTAGGTAAAGCGCGGTGGTCTATCTTGCCGTTGGGTGTCAGTGGTAAGCTATTTAGGAAGACAAAACTAGAAGGTAGCATGTACTGTGGCAGCTTAGTGGAAAGAAAGCGTCGAATTTCACTAATGGTAGGTGTTGAATCCTGAATGGTGATAATGTAAGCCACTAAGCGTTCTTCATGGGCAATTACTACAGTCTGATGCACAGATGGGTGTTGTCCTAATACTGTCTCAATTTCTCCAAGTTCAATACGTATGCCGCGAATCTTAACTTGACGATCTTGGCGACCAAGAATTTCTAGAGAGCCATCTGGAAGATAGCGACCGTGATCGCCTGTATAATACAGCAAGTCTCCTTCATCATTGCGAAAATGGTTTTTGACAAACCGAGAGCGCATTTCTTCAGGGGCGTTAATATAGCCCAAACTGCGGAATGGTGTCCGCAAAACAATCTCGCCCGGTTCCCCAATGCCACACAGTTGGTGATTTGCACCCAAAACTAGTGCTTGAGTTTCAGGAAGTGTTTGTCCTACTGGCTGTACCCCTTCTCTCGGTTCGCTAGGTACTTGGTAATAACATTTCGCTAAAGTTGTCTCTGTTGGTCCATACAGATTAACGATTTCACCTGCTTGGGGGAAAGCATCTCGCCACTGTAGTACGAGTGTCTTCTTCAAAGGTTCTCCAGCTAAGAATAACCAGCGTAAGTTATGCAGAGATTCCGAGGGGACATTAGCTAACCATGATTGCGCCAAGGAAGGAACTGTGTGGAGAACAGAAATCTGCTCGCGTTCTAAGTAGCGCAAAATTTTCGTCGGTTCTAACTTATCTCCTTGTGCTGGCAGACACAAGGTTGCACCACTGGTCAAAGGTAAGAAAATATCTCTAAGGACGACATCAAAGGAAAATCCTGTTAATTGGGCAATGCGGTCTTGTTGCCCAATTCCAAAAGTTTGTCTTTGCCAGTTGAGAAAATGCGCCATTCCTTTGTGACACCCCAACACTCCTTTAGGAACGCCAGTAGTACCAGAAGTAAAGAAAATATAGGCTGCATCATCACCAGATATTTCCGGTAGGGGTATTGTATGACTGCTTTCTAAAGAATTTATAGCCGCTACTGTGTCTGGATTTACGTAGATGATAGTTAAAGACTGCCATATTTCCAAATCTTTAGAGGGTTGACTTTCGACGTACAATATGAGTTTAGCTTTAGCTTCCTGAAGCATCAGTCGGTGGCGTTGGCTGGGAAGTTGCGGATCGATGGTTAGTAGCACTCCTCCACTCAAGAGAACAGCGATCGCACTGGCAATCAATCCAAAACTTGATGTCCCATACAAAACTACGACATCTCCCCGTTTGATTCCGTGACTCAGCATCACCCTTGCTAAAGCTTGAGCGCTTTTGCCTAATTCTCCATAATTCCAAGTGCGAGATGCTTGACACACAGCTGACCGTTCTGGGGTGCTATTTACCCAAGAGGTAAACGTTGTTGTGACTAATTCGTATTCTGGTTCTGGTATAGCTGTTGTGGGATCTGGCAACAAAAGTCGGGCTTGTGGTGTGACAAGAGAATAAGAGGCGATACCTTCTCCTATCGGAGACGCTCCGCGAACGGTAAGTTTCGCTAACGCACTATCAGGATCGACAACAATTTGATTCAGCAAATGATGGTATTGTTGCACCATTTCCACCATTCGTTCTGAAGTAAATAGGTCAGCATTATAAAGTAGTTGCAGAGTTATTCCTTGTTCGTGTTCTGCAACATACAAGCTTAAGTCAAACTTGGAAGCTGCTTCTGACATCAATATAGGTTCTAAAGACAGCCCAAAAAGTTCTACTTGGGTTTGTGCCAAATTCTGTAAATTAAACCACACCTGAAAAATTGGGTTATGGCTGAGATTTCGTTCTGGTTGCAATGCTTCCACCAACATTTCAAAAGGCAAATCTTGATGAGCGTATGCTCCCAAAGCTACTTCTTGCACCCGTGATAGTAGCTGCCTAAAACTGGGATTACCATCTAAGCGGGTACGCAACACAAGGGTATTGATAAAAAAGCCAATTAGCCCTTCAACTTCTGCACGGTTGCGGTTGGCGATCGGCGTACCTATGCAAATATTATCCTGCCCACTATAGCGCCATAGCAAGATTTGGAATGTTGCTAACAGCGTCATGAAGAGGGTACAACTTTCTTTTTGACTCAATTGTTTGAGCGCAACACTTAGTTCTTTTGAGAGTACCAACTCTTGATATGCGCCGTGGTAAGTTTGCACAGCCCCTCTGGGTCGATCGGTGGGTAGCGACAATAAAGTTGGTGCGTCAGCTAGTTGTTGTTGCCAGTAAGAGAGTTGGCTTTGGAGTACATCCCCTTGCAACCAGTTTCGCTGCCAAATTGCGAAATCTGCGTACTGAATCGGCAGTGGCGCTAACGGTGACGACAGACCTTGAGAATAAGCATTATACAGCGATGCTAGCTCTTGGATAAACACACCCATTGACCAACCATCAGAGACAATGTGATGTATATACACCAACAAAGCATGTTCTGTATCAGACAGCACGACTAACGTTGCTCTGACTAATGGTTCATCTGCCAGGTTAAAAGGTTGTTGTGCTTGTTTTTGTACTAATTGCTGTGTAACAATTTCTTTTTCGCTTGTTGGGAGATCTTCGCAGTCAATAATTGATAGTGACCAATTCGTTTGTGTTTGAATAATTTGAGAAGGTTTTCCATCAACTGTAATGAAATTGGTACGTAACGCCTCATGGCGATGAATAATTTCTTGTAAGCTTTGTTCTAAGGCAGGTTGATTGAGAGTTCCGAATAGACGTAAAGTTAGGGGTATGTTATATAAGCTACCCAGAGGCTGTAACTGGTCTAAAAACCACAAACGCTGTTGAGCAAATGACAGTGGTAATTGTGCATTCTCTGCCCGCCTTAAGATGGGTGGAGAAGTTAGTTCTAAGTTTTGTTGCTGCAATTGCCCAATCGATTGCGCTAATTCGGCAACTGTTGCTTTTGCAAACAACTCACGCAATGGTAGTTCCACTTTGAAAATGTTGCGGATACGTGAAACCAGTTGTGTTGCTAGTAATGAGTGTCCCCCAAGTTCAAAGAAATTATCACGTATGCCTACAAGTTCTACTGTCAGTACTTGCGCCCAAATTTGTGCCAGCATTTCTTCAATTGGGTTACGTGGGGCAACATATTTGTCTATTCGCTCACTGTGTAAATCTGGTGTGGGCAAAGCGCGACGGTTTACCTTGCCGTTTGGTGTTAGTGGTAGGGACTCCAATATCACAAAAGCCTGAGGCATCATGTAGTCTGGTAACTTTGCTTTCAGGAATTGCCGTAGTTCACTAATTGTAGGTGTACACTGTTGATGTGCTACCACATAGGCAACTAAGCGTTTATCACTCTTGTTATCCTCACGGGCGATGACACAAGATACCCGCACATCACTATGTTGTCCCAGGACTGTTTCGATTTCTCCCAATTCGATCCGGAAGCCGCGTATTTTTACTTGGTTGTCAATTCGTCCAATATACTCGATGTTACCATCTGGTAAATAACGTGCCTTATCTCCGGTTTTATAGAGGCGACCAGAACCAAAGGGGTTGAAGATAAATTTCTCTTGTGTCAACTCGGAACGATTGAGGTAGCCTCTTGCTAACCCAACACCAGCAATATGTAGCTCTCCTGGTACACCCACGGGCACTGGTTGCAAATTTTGGTCTAAGATGTACACTTGTGTATTGGCGATCGCCTTACCAATAGATATTTTCTTGTCATCAGTGTGTTTTGCAATCGTGGCACAGACACTAGCTTCTGTTGGTCCGTAGGCATTGAAGAAGTTTTTGCCAACAGACCATTGCTTGATTAACTCAGCAGAACAAGCTTCTCCAGCTACAATTATTGTTTGCAGTGCTGGCAGTTCTTCTTGTGACATAACTGCCAGTGCCGATGGTGGTAGGGTGATATGGGTAATGCAATAATCCCGTAATCGCTCAATTAATGGCTGCCCTGGTAACAAAGAGTCTTTTGTTCCCAAATACAGCGTTGCCCCCGATCCCAGAGTCATTAAAATTTCTGAGATAGAAGCGTCAAAACTAAAAGAGGCAAACTGGAGAACGCGACTATCAGAGTTGACGCCAAAAGTCTGAATCTGAGCTTGAGCTAAGTTGCATAGTCCTTTATGCTCAACCATGACACCTTTAGGTCTACCTGTTGAGCCAGAGGTGTAAATTACATTAGCTAAATGAAAAGCTTTGACTCCACTGGTTGGGTTATCTTGATTGTTTTGGGCGATTTGTTCCCAGACTTCATCTAAACAAATAAGTTTTGCTTGATGCTCGGGAAGTTTGTCAACAAGTCGCCGTTGAGTCAGCAATACTTGAACTTGAGTATCTTCTAACATGAAGTTTAAACGTTCGGGCGGATAATCTGGGTCAAGTGGCAGATATGCCCCACCCGCTTTGAGAATGCCCAGCACTCCCACCACCATATCTAAAGAACGCTCGACACAAATACTGACCAGCGTATCTGGTTTCACACCCAAAGATTTGACGTAGTGCGCTAAAGAGTTAGCATGGCAGTTTAATTGACGGTATGTCAGATGTTGATTTTCAAATACAACTGCCACAGCATCGGGTGTACTCAAACACTGCTCCTCAAACAATTGATGAATACATTTATCCTGGGGATAGTGGGACTGGGTATTGTTCCACTCAACTAATAACTGCTGTTGCTCAACTTCTGTCAGCAGTGGTAATTGGGAAATTTGCTGCTGTGGGTTGTTAACAATGCTTTTGAGCAAGGTCACAAAATGACCTCCCATTCGCTCGATTGTGCTGGCATCAAACAAGTCAGCATTGTACTGCCACACACTCACCAGTCCGGTTGCAGTGTTTTGCATTGATAAACTTAAATCAAACTTGGCAGTTGCACCTTCTACTGGCAAAGAACTGAGAGTTAAGCCAGCCAAATCTACTTCAGATATGGGAACATTCTGGAGGACAAACAACACCTGAAACAGTGGTGTATGGCTGAGGTTTCGTTGTGGCTGCAATGCTTTGACCAACTCCTCAAAGGGCAGATCTGGATGAGTGTAAGCTTGCAGCGTTACCTGCCGCACTCGACTTAGCAACTGCTGAAAACTGGGGTTGCCTGACAAATCGGTACGTAGCACTAAAGTGTTGACAAAAAAGCCAATTAACCCTTCAAATTCCAAGCGATCGCGGTTAGCAAGGGGCGTACCCACTACAATGTCATCGGAGCCTGTATAGCGATAAAGCAAGGTGACATAAGCTGCGAACAGCGTCATGAATAAGGTGGCTCCCTCTTGCCTACTAAAATTAGCAAGGGCTTTGCTCAGTTCATTTGAAGATTTTATATATTGAGTTGCACCCCGGTAAGTTTGAATCGCTGGTCTTGGTTTGTCTGTGGGTAGTTCTAATAAGGTAGGAGCATTTTTGAGTAGTTGCTTCCAGTAATCAAGCTGCGTTTGGAGTACTTCTGTTTGCAACCATTCCCGTTGCCAAATAGCAAAGTCGGCATACTGAATTGGTAACTCAGGCAGTTCTGGGGACGAGTTATTGCACAGAGCTGAGTAAATGGTTGTTAACTCGCCCATCAATACGCCCATTGACCAACTATCAAAGACAATGTGGTGTATTGTTAGTACCAAAGCGTATTCTACCTCTGTAAGTTTAGCTACAGAAACTCGGATTAAAGGAGAACTAGTAAGGTCAAAGGGTCGAGCAGTTTCTGCTGTGGCTAATTGTTGGTAAGCGATTTCTCTTTCACTTTCAGGTAGTTTTGTAAGGTCTACTACTGGCACACTTAAAGTTAAGCTGTCAGCAATGACTTGGACTGGCTGCTCGCTGAAGGTCTGGAAGTTGGTACGTAAAACTTCGTGGCGAGAGATGATTTTGTTGAGGCTTTGCTCTAGCGCTACGACGTTCAAATGACCGTGAAGTTTTAGAGCTACGTATTCGTTGTAGAAGGGGTTATCTGGTTCCAACTGGTTTAATAACCAGAGTTGTTCTTGAGCAAAAGACAGAGGTATGTTCTGAGGACGCTCGGCTTTAATCAAAGGTAAATCTGTAGCGGTATCCGTATTTTTCTCGTCCAGCAACAAGATAAGTTCTGTTTTATACTTAGCTAATAAGTCACGAGTTTGTGGTGTCAATACTCCCTCTGGAGCATCAACGCACAAGCGATTGCCTTCAACCCACAACTCCACATCCTGATGAGAGAGTTCTACTACAAATTGCTTGAGATTCATAGAATCATGTCCTTTATCTTGTCAACGAGTTCAGCAGAATGTGTAAGCTAATCACAACTTATCTTGTAACGTTCGTTCTTGGTATCAAAACTTTTTCATTTTGCTCATATTTCTATCTTCTCTCTACCAATTGCACCTGCCTTTCTATTTTTTCTCACTTGTTTTTCTTCTAGTTTTTGTGCTAAATCAGCTATTGTGGGCGATTCAAAAAAACTTGCTACAGATAATTTAGTAGAGAAATCATTTCGTAATCGGGATATAACCTGAACGGCTATTAAAGAATCTCCTCCTAATTCAAAAAAGTTGTCATGAATTCCTACCTGTTTAATTCCTAATAATTCTTGCCAAATGTCGGCAATTGTTTGCTCTTTGTCATCACGGGGAGCTATATAATAATTGGGCAAATCGGGTCTTGAGTGGAGTGTAGATAATTTTTCTGATTGAAAAACATCCGGCTTTCTTTGTAATGAAATCTCTGATTTTTCGTCAGTCTCTTTTTGCCGAGATTTTGTACTAAATGCGGCTGATGCAGAAGCAACAGCCATAATAATTTGATGTTCCAACGCATCAGTTTCAGGAAAAGCGGCAAATTGAACAAAATCTTGAGCGTATAGTGCTTCAAACCACTGGTCTTTTATGATAAAAGGCTGACCTAGGTTACGTCTTTTATCGTCTAAAGGTTTCAACAGTAAACCCCAAGTGATATCAAACTCTATTTTCGGCTGAGTTATTTCCCATAATAAGAGGAAGCCGCCAGGAGCTAATAAAGAGCGTACATGGTGGAGTGTTTGATCTATATTCCGAGTTGCGTGCAACACATTAGAAGCTATGACTACATCAAAGCTATACTTTTCAAACCCTTGCTCAGTTGGAGATTTGTCTATGTCTAGTAATCGATATTCGACAAATGGATAGTCTTTAAACTTCTGTTGAGCTTGAGTCAGGAAGGCGCTACCAATATCAGTAAAAGTATAATCGGTTTGTTTGGGTGGTAACACAGGTAATAATGCTTGTGTAGACACACCAGTACCTGCACCAATTTCTAGAACTCTCAGGTGAACAGATGATGGTAATGACTTGACCACCTGTTCCAAGCTTGAGCGCAAGATAGAGTTGTAGTAAGTAATTAAGGAAGATTCTGGATGTGAACCGTTGTTTTCTCCTTCTAAATATGAACCTTTGTTTTGTTTTTGGTAAACCAGTTCATTGAAAATCTCTAATGGTTCTTGTTCACCAAGAACAATAGCAGCTAAATTTTCACCACAGCGTTGCACTAAATCTAAATCTACTAAAGATGTAGAAGCGAACCTCGCTTGGACTTCTTCTAAATGTTCATTAATATGTTGTGAACATGGCACGAACCGAGTAAATAATCCCTCCTGCTGCTGTAGTTGTCCTTGTTCCACCAATATTTGTAACCATCTAGAAAACAACTGCTGATAGCGGGGAGTGATCTGACCTTGCGCCAATAAATTCTCTAAAGAATACTTTTCTTCAGGATTGCTAAAAGCTCCTAATTGCTGGAATGCAGAGTTTATGTAGGCTGTGCATAAACGATCTAAGCACTGTCTGTTTTCTTGATATGTTAACTCGTTGAGTTCAGCATTTCTAACACTTGCTTGCTTTTGACCTGCTTGTGTAAGCGATGTCCACAATTGTGATGTTGTGGGTAAAGTTTGCAACTGTCCCCAAGCTGTTTTTTCTGGGGGATCAATCCAATATAGTTCGCGTTCAAAGGGATAAGTCGGTAAAGGAAGACGATAGTATTCTTGATGACTATAGAATCCAAACCAATCTACTTTGACCCCAGTCAACCAGAGTTGACCTAATGTGTTGAATAAAACATGACTATCGGATTGCTTTTCTTGAGGATGACGTACCGAAGTTAAGACTGTTTGTGCAGATGCTTTGTCTGGATGTCTTTTGACTAATGTAGTTAGTGTGTGTCCTGGTCCTATTTCTAGTAATATTTGCTCAGGTATTGCTAGTAATTTCTCTACACCTTGGGCAAACAGCACTGTGAAACGCAGATGTTGAGCGTAGTAGTCAGGATTTGTTGCTTGGGTGACTGTTATCCAAGTGCCAGTAAGGTTGGAAATATAAGGAAGTTTTGGAGGATTTAAAGTAACCTTTTTGACTCGCTCTGCAAATGCCTCTAAGATTGGTTCCATCATGTGCGAATGGAAAGCATGGGAAGTATGCAGGCGGCGACATTCAATACCTTGAGCAGCAAGCTGATTTTGTAGCACATCTATGGCTGCTGTTGAACCGGATACTATGCACTGCGATGGTTGATTAATCGCTGCAATAGAAAGTTCTTGCCCTAATAAGAATTTTATCTTATCTACAGGCAGAGGAACAGAAAGCATTGCTCCAGTGGGAAGTTGCTGCATCATCTGTCCGCGTGCTGCTACCAGAGATAACGCATCTTCTAGGGAAAAAACTTCTGCTAGAGTTGCTGCTACATACTCGCCAATACTATGACCGATCGCAGCTTGTGGTTCCACTCCCCATGACTGCCATAATTTAGCTAGAGCGTATTCAATTACAAAAATAGCGCTTTGGGCAATTCCTGTTTGTTGAAGTTGCTTTGATACCTCATCAATATTTTCGTCACTGGGGTAAAGAATATGACGTAAATCTAGCCCTAGTAGGGGTTTAAGAATTTCTGAGCAATAATCAACTTGTTCTTGAAATACTGTCTCGGTTTGATAAATTTCCCGTGCCATGTTCACATACTGAGAACCTTGACCAGGAAACATAAAAACAACAGACCGTTCTGTAATCTCTGTATAATTAGTAAAAACTTGTTTTGACTCTAAACTACTGAGAGTTTTGACAGCATCTTCTAAGTCTTGACAAACTAGCATCCGTCGGTAATTAAAACCCCGGCGACCACTATTGAGGGTATAAGCTACATCACCCAAGTTAAGCTCAGGATGTCCCTTTAAATGCGTAACTAAATTAGCTGTCGCCTTCTCCAGCGCACTCGCAGTCTTAGCCGACAGACACAACAGAACGTATTTACTGTTAACTGTTGACTGTTGAGTGTTGACTGGTATTGCTTCTTCTAAAATGACATGAGCATTCGTACCACCCATCCCAAAAGAACTAACTCCAGCGCGGCGAGGGGTGTTGTTGTTTGTTTGCCATTCAGTCAAAGTTGTATTGACATAAAAAGGACTGTTGGCAAAATCAATTTTGGGTGATGGTGTCTCGAAGTGCAAACTAGGAGGCAGCATTTTATGTTGCAGTGCTAATACAGTTTTAATCAAACCTGCGACACCTGCTGCTGTATCTAAATGTCCCAAGTTGGTTTTTAGCGAACCAATAGCGCAGAAACCTTTTTTATCAGTAGTTTGCCTAAAAGCTTGAGTTAAAGCAGCAATTTCAATCGGATCTCCTATAGGTGTAGCAGTACCATGAGCTTCGATGTAGGAAATTGTTTCAGCATCTACACCCGCTATAGCTTGAGCCTCGCCAATGACTGCTGCTTGACCGCTACCACTAGGAGCAGTGAAGCCCACTTTCATTGCACCATCGTTATTAATCGCTGAACCTTTAATAATGGCATGGATGTAGTCGCGATCGGCGATCGCATCCTTTAATCTTTTCAATACCACAATACCAGCACCGCTACCAGCAATTGTTCCTTCTGCTTTAGCATCAAAAGCACGGCAGTGTCCATCAGGAGAAAGAATCATTCCCTCTTGATGTAAATAACCTATTTTTTGGGGAATGCTGAGAGTAACTCCACCAGCTAAAGCTATGTCACATTCACCATTTAAGAGACCTTGGCAAGCTAAATGAACAGCAACCAAAGAAGTAGAACAGGCTGTTTGCACATTTACTGCGGGACCTGTCAAGTTAAGCTTATATGCAACTCGTGTAGGTAAAAAATCTTTATCGTTAGAACATGCTAATTGGATCGGGTCAATCGTTTCTAATAATTGATGATTAGGGTAGAGGTTATTGAGCAAATACCTACTCATACCTACACCACCATAAACCCCGATTAAACCATTATAAGTTTGTGGATCATAACCAGCTTTTTCTACGGCTTCCCAAGCCAATTCTAAAAAAAGACGTTGTTGTGGATCTATTAACTCAGCTTCTTTAGCACTGTAAGCAAAGAAATTTGCATCAAACAATTCAATGTCTGATAGAACAGCATTAGCTTTTACATAATTAGGGTTATTCAGCAAATCTAGAGAAACGCCAGAATTGATCAATTCTTCATCTGTTAGCCAGGAGATAGATTCTACACCCTCTCGTAAATTCTGCCAAAATGATTCAACATCTTTTGCGCCCGGAAATTTACCCGCAACAGCAATTATTGCTATTTCATAATTGTTAAATTCATTATTATCTACTGGATTTATTGTCATTTTTACCTTTTTCTCTGAGAGCGATATTGTTGCCGCGATTGTAATTGTTGGTTTCTTAAAGTTTTACTTTCACTATGAGATTGACTACGATATTTTTTTTCATTTATTATATCTTCTTTTTTTATTTTAGCACTTAAGTATTGGCTTAAACTATGTATCGTTGGGTAATTAAACATATCAACGATGGATAGTTCAAAACCAAATTCTTCTTGCAATCGCTGATTAATTTTTACTAGGAGTAACGAATGACCTCCTAGCTCGAAGAAATTATTGTAAATTCCTACCTTTTCTACTGCTAATGCTTTTTGCCAAATGCCAGCAATGATTTTTTCTGCTTCTGTATTTGGCATGACATAATCTGACAGTTCCTGATGTAAATCTGGGTTAGGCAGAGCGCGACGGTCTACTTTACCATTAGGTGTCAGGGGTAAGGACTCCAACATCACAAAAGCAGTTGGCACCATATACCCAGGCAGTTTATTGGAAAGGAATTGACGCAGTTCATCCGTTGTGGGTGTCACATCTTTTTGTGGCACTACATAGGCGACTAAGCGCTTACTTCGACTTCGCTCAGTACAAGTATTACTCGGAGTTCCTTCATGAGCAATGATACAACAGTTTTGCACATCCCCATGTTGCCCCAGTAGTGTTTTTATTTCTGCCAATTCAATGCGGAAGCCCCGAATTTTTACCTGATTGTCAATGCGTCCCAGGTATTCAATATTGCCATCTGGTAAATAACGTGCTAAGTCTCCGGTTTTATATAATTTACTCTCTCCTTTCTCCTCAAATGGATTGGAGATGAATTTCTCTTGTGTCAACTCTGGACGGTTGAGGTAGCCTCTTGCCAACCCAACACCACCGATATGCAACTCTCCTGACACACCCACAGGCACTGGTTGTAAATTTTCGTCTAAGATGTAGACTTGTGTGTTGGCGATCGCCTTACCAATAGATATTTTCTCATCGTCATTGCATTTTGCGACCGTGGCACAGACAGTAGCTTCTGTCGGTCCGTAGGCATTGAAGAAGTTTCTGCCAGCAGACCATTGCCTAATTAATTCAGTAGCACAAGCTTCTCCTGCTACAATTATTGTTTGCAGTGCTGGAAGTTCCTCCACAGGCATAACTGCTAACGCTGATGGTGGTAGCGTGATATGAGTAATGGAATGATTGCCTAATTGCTCAATCAACGGTTTTCCTGGCAGTAGAGAGTCTTTTGTTCCCAGGTAAAGCGTTCCACCTGAACCTAGAGCCATCATGACTTCCCAAATAGAAGCATCAAAACTCAAAGAAGCAAATTGGAGAACGCGACTATCAGAGTCTACACCAAAAGTTTGAATCTGAGCTTGAGCTAAGTTGCATAATCCCTTATGCTCAACCATGACACCTTTAGGTCTACCTGTAGATCCTGAAGTGTAAATCACATTCGCTAGATGAAAAGCTTTGACTCCACTGGTTGGGTTATCTTGACTGTTTTGGGCAATTTGTTCCCAAGTTTCATCTAAACAGACAAGTTTTGCTTGATGCTCAGGAAGTCTGTCAATAAGTCGCTGTTGAGTCAGCAACACTGGTACTTGAGCATCTTCTAGCATAAAGCTCAAGCGTTCAGTAGGATACTCTGGGTCAAGTGGTACATAAGCTCCCCCTGCCTTAAGAATCCCCAACAGTCCTACCACCATATCTAAAGAACGTTCTACGCAAATACCCACCAGCACATCTGGTTTTACACCCAATGAGCGTAAGTGATGAGCCAACTGGTTAGCACGACTGTTCAACTGCTCATAGGTTAGTTGTCGATCTACTCTTCGAGAAGCCGCGCTCTGCGCGTCTACAAAAACGACTGCTACAGCATTGGGTGTGCGCTGAACTTGCTCCTCAAACAACTGATGAATACACTTATCAGAAGGATAATCTGCTTGAGTATCATTCCATTCCACTAATAACTGCTGTTGTTCAGCTGCTGTCAACAGTGGCAATTGTGAGATTTGCTGCTGTGGGTTAACAATAATACCTTCAAGCAAGGTCACAAAATGATCAGTCAGTAGCTCAATGGTACTAGCATCAAACAAGTCAGTGTTGTATTCCCAAAAACCCACCAGGCCAGTAGCGGTGTTTTGCATTAATAAACTTAAATCAAACTTTGCCGTTGCGCCTTCTGCTATCAATGGAGTAACAGTCAACCCAGTCAACTCTATTTGAGATGTGGACACATTCTGGAGAGCAAACATCACCTGGAATAGTGGTGTATAGCTGAGATCCCGTTCTGGCTGCAATGCTTCTACCAGCATTTCAAAAGGTAAGTTTTGATGAGCATACGCTCCTAAAGCTACTTCTCGAACACGACTTAATAATTCGCTAAAACTTGGATTACCTGCCAAGTTAGAACGCATGACTAAGGTGTTGACAAAAAAGCCAATTAACCCTTCTATATCACTGCGATCGCGATTAGCAATTGGCGAACCCACCAAAATGTCCTCTTGTCCTGTGTAGCGGTAAAGCAGCGTATCATAAGCTGCCAACAGCGTCATAAAGAGGGTACAACCTTGCTCCTGGCTCAGTTTTACTAATCTATCAGTTAACTCAACTGAAAGTGTAAACTGTTGATATGTTCCAGCGAAAGTCTGCACAGCAGGTCTTGGTCGGTCTGTGGGTAACGACAACAAAGCTGGTGCATCTTTTAGTTGTTGTTGCCAGTAATTCAGCTGACTTTGTAATACATCTCCTTGCAACCAGTCTCTTTGCCAAATGGCGAAATCTGCGTACTGCACAGACAGTGGTGCTAACGGTGACGGTTGACCTTGAGAATAAGCATTGTACAGCGCTGTTAGTTCTTGAACAAACACACCCATTGACCAACCATCAAAAACAATGTGATGCATACACATTAATAAGGCGTGTTCTGTCTCGGACAGCACTACTAATTTTGCCCTGATTAATGCTTCAGTTGCCAGGTCAAAAGGTCGTTGCGCTTCTTCTTGCGCCAATTGCTGCAAAGCAATTTCTTGTTCACTCACTTCGACTTCGCTCAGTACAAGTGTTGGCAGATGTTGCCAGTCAATAATTGATACAGTCCCTTGCTCCCTGCGATGCACTGAGCTTGTCGAAGTGTTCCCTGCTCCCTGCGATGCACTGAGCTTGTCGAAGTGCTCCCTAATAATTTGCGTTGGTTGTCCATCAACTGTGATGAAGTTGGTGCGTAAAGCTTCGTGACGATGAATAATTTCTTGTAAGCTTTGTTCTAAAGTTGCAACTTCAAGAGTTCCGACTAGACGCAAAGCTAAGGGTATATTGTAGAAGCCGCTGCTTGGGTTTAACTTGTCTAAAAACCATAGCCGTGTTTGGGCAAACGACAGTGGTAATTCTGCATTCTCAGCTCTTGGTACGATGGGTAATGCTGTGAGTTTTAAATCTTGTTGCTGCAATTGCCCAATCGGTTGCGCCAATTCTGCAACTGTTGGTGCAGCAAATAAACTACGTAATGGTAGTTCTACTTTCAAGCTGGTACGCACGCGTGAAACTAGTTGCGTTGCTAGTAACGAGTGTCCTCCAAGTTCAAAGAAGTTATCATAAATACCCACTTGCTCTACTTTTAGCACTTGCGCCCAAATTAGTGACAGAATTTCTTCGATTGGGTTACGTGGGGCAACATATTTGTCCAATAATTGGCTGTGTAAATCTGGTGCTGGCAAAGCGCGACGGTCTAGTTTACCGTTGGGGGTAAGCGGTAGAGCTTCTAAGATAACTATTGCACTTGGCACCATATATTCTGGTAACTTTTCCTTCAGATAGCCACGCAGTTCGCTAACTGTGAGTGTCTGCTCTTTTTGAGGCACAATGTAAGCGACTAGGCGTTTGTTCCCAGGAATGTCTTCGCGGGCGATCGCACAAGATGCCTGCACATGACTATGTTGGCTCAGTACTGCTTCAATTTCACCCAACTCAATACGGAAACCTCGAATTTTAACTTGATTGTCAATGCGTCCTAAGGATTCGATGTTACCATCAGGTAAATAGCGTGCTAAGTCTCCTGTTTTGTAAAGGCACTCAGAAGAATTAAAAGTTTCCCCTCTGCTACCCTGCTCCTCTGCTCCCCTGCTTCTTTTAAAGGGGTTAGGGATAAATTTCTCTTTTGTTAACTCGCTTCGGTTGAAGTAGCCTTGCGCTAAAAGGACACCAGCAATATACAATTCTCCTGGTACACCAACGGGTACAGGCTGTAAATATTTATCTAGTATGTAGATTTGTGTATTGGCAATAGGTCGCCCAATCGGAGGAAGTAGCGGCCAAGTCTCTACTGAATTATTCAGAGTAAAACTGGTAGCTAAATGGCTCTCTGACGGTCCATAATGATTGTGCAATGTACAATCACTTAGTTTGCTAAACCATTGAGAAATAGCGGGAGTAATCTGCAACTGTTCCCCAGCGGTAATGATTTCTCTCAAATGAGTATTAACTAATTCGCTACCAACAGCAATTTCAGCTAGTTGCTGTAAGGCAACAAAGGGAACAAATAGTCTTTCAACAGCTTTTTGTTGAAGAAAACCTAACAAAGCTGAGGCATCTCGGCGTAATTCCTCCCCAGTTAGGAACAGTGTGCCTCCAGAACACCAGGTGGTGAATATTTCTTGGAAGGAGACATCAAAGTTAATCGAAGCAAATTGCAGGGTTTTTGCTCCACGAGCAATTTTCAGATTGTCCCTATGCCACATAATCAAATTGCAAAGGGCAAGCTGATTCATGGCTATACCCTTAGGTTGACCTGTAGAACCAGAAGTATAAATTATATAAGCTAAATTATTGGCTTGTACGCCAGAGATAAGATTATCTTGACTGAACTGGGAAATCAGTTCAGCGTCAGTATCTAAACAAACAAGCTTTGCTTGATGCTCAGGTAGTCTGTCAACGAGTGACTGCTGGGTTAGCAAAACTGAAACTTGAGCATCTTCTAAAACAAAGCTCAAACGCTCAGGCGGATACTCAGGATCAAGTGGCAAGTATGCACCACCTGCTTTGAGAATCCCTAGTAGTCCTATGACCATCTCTAAAGAACGCTCTACACACAGACCGACTAAGACATCTGGTTTTACACCCAATGAGCGCAAGTAGTGCGCCAACTGGTTAGCGCGGTAGTTTAATTCATAGTAAGTAAGTTGTTGATTTACTCTTCGAGAAGCCGCGCTCTGCGCGTCTACAAACTCTACTGCCACTGCATTGGGTGTATGCTCCACCTGCTCCTCAAACAACTGATGAATGCACTTATCGAGTGGATAACTCACCCCTGTATCGTTCCACTCGACAAGTAACTTTTGTTGTTCCTGTTGTGTCAGTAGGGGCAATTGGGAGATTTGCTGTTCTGGGTTAGCAATAATACCTTCAAGCAAGGTAACAAAATGACCCGTCATTCGCTCTATGGTACTAGCATCAAACAAGTCAGTGTTGTACTCCCAAATTCCTACCAACCCAGAGGCAGTGTTATGCATGATTAAAGTTAAATCAAACCTTGCATTTGCGCCTTTGATTGGGAATGGACTGACACTTAGCCCAGTCAGTTCTACTCCTGATGTGGGCGCATTCTGGAGGACAAACATTACCTGGAACAGTGGTGTATGGCTCAGATTCCGTTCTGGCTGCAATGCTTCCACCAGCATTTCAAATGGCAAATGCTGATGAGAGTATGCCTCCATTGCCATGGAACGAACACGACCCAACAGGTGCAAAAAACTGGGGTTGCCTGCCAAGTTAGAACGCATGACCAAAGTGTTGACAAAAAAGCCAATTAACCCTTCTATTTCACAGCGATCGCGATTAGCAATTGGCGAACCTACCAAAATATCTTCTTGTCTTGTGTAACGATAAAGTAGCGTATCAAATGCTGCCAACAGCGTCATGAACAAGGTGACTCCTTGTTGCTGACTCAGTTGTGTCAGTTCACCAGTTAGCTTCTGTGAAAGTGCAAACTCTTGATATGCTCCGTTGTCAGTCTGCACAGCAGGTCTGGGTCGGTCTGTGGGTAGCGACAATAAAGCTGGTGCGTCTGCCAGTTTTTGTTGCCAGTAATTCAATTGACTTTGTAGTACATCTCCTTGCAACCACTGTCTTTGCCAAATGGCGAAATCTGCATATTGCACAGGTAGTGGTGCTAACGGTGAGGGCTGACCTTGAGAATAAGCTTTGTACAGTGCCGCTAGTTCTTGGATAAACACACCCATTGACCAGCCGTCTGAGACAATATGGTGCATACACAGTAATAAAACGTGTTCTGTCTCGGACAGCACTACTAATGTTGCCCTGACTAATGCTTGGTTTGCCAGGTCAAACGGCTGAATAGCTTGTTGTTTTGCTAATTGCTGTGTGACGATTTCTTGTTCACTGCTTGGCAAATGTGGCAACTCAACAACTGATACTGTCCAATTCGTCTGTTTTTGAATAATTTGCGTTGGTTGTCCATCAACTGTGATGAAGTTGGTGTGTAAGGCTTCGTGGCGATGAATTATTTCTTGTAAGCTTTGTTCTAAGGCAGTCACGCTCAGAGTTCCGACTATATGCAAAGCAAAGGGTATGTTGTAGAAAGCACTGCTCGGCTCGAACTGGTCTAAAAACCACAGCCGTGCTTGGGCAAATGATAGTGGCAATTCTGCATCTCTTGCCCTTGGTAAAATGGGTAGGGCAGTTAGTTCTAAGTCTTGTTGCTGTAACTGCTCAATCTTTTGTGCCAATTGGGCAACTGTGGCTGCGGCAAACAAGCTACGCAATGGTAGTTCTACTTTGAAAATGTTGCGGATGCGTGAAACTAGTTGCGTTGCTAATAGGGAATGTCCACCCAGTTCAAAGAAGTTATTATGAATGCCAATTTGTTCTACTTTTAAAACTTGCGCCCAAATTTGTGCCAGCATTTCCTCAATGGGTGTGCGCGGGGCGACAAATTTTTCTAGCAGTGTGCTGTCTAACTCTGGTTTTGGTAGGGCACGGCGATCTACTTTGCCGTTGGGAGTCAGGGGTAAAGACTCCAGCAGCACAAAAGCACTTGGCACCATGTACTCTGGTAGCTTTGCTTTCAGAAAGTGACGCAGTTCTGTGACTGTGGGAGATTGTTCAATCTGCGGCACTACATAAGCTACTAAACGTTTGTCGCCCGGTTCATCCTCTCGTAGCATCACCACGTTTTCCCACACGGCTGGGTGAGAAGCTAGTAATGCCTCAATTTCTCCCAACTCTATGCGGAAGCCGCGAATTTTTACTTGATTGTCGATGCGCCCTAAATACTCTAACTCGCCCGAAGGCAAATAACGCGCCTTATCTCCTGTTTTATATAGTCGCGCTTGGGGGTTCTTGCTAAAAGGATTAGAGATAAACCGTTGTTGTGTCAGTTCAAGACGATTTAGATAACCACGCGCTACCCCTTTTCCACCAACGTACATTTCGCCAGCAACACCAATTGGTACTGGTTTTTTATATTTATCCAGCACATACACCTGTAAGTCGGGAATCGGACGACCAATTACACTTGGCGTACCATTCAAATCAGCTTTGCTTAATGGACGATAAGTTACATGTACAGTGGTTTCCGTAATTCCATACATATTCACTAACAAAGGCGACTGATCGCCGTGGCGTTCAAACCAAGGTTGTAAACTGTTGATTTCTAAGGCTTCCCCACCGAAAATTACTAGGCGTAAGTTTAAGTCGCCAGTAGCCGTCATAGATTGTTCAGCTTGAATTAACTGGCGAAAGGCTGAAGGAGTTTGATTAAGAATAGTAACTTTTTCTTGACATAATAATTGATAGAAAGATTCAGGCGATCGCGTCACCAGGTATGGCACTACTACCAGTCGTGCACCATAAAGCAAAGCACCCCAAATTTCCCATACGGAAAAATCAAATGCATAAGAGTGGAATAATGTCCAGACATCTTGAGAGTTAAAGTGATACCAAGAGTTTGTCGCTGCAAACAGACGCACTACATTTGAGTGGTTGACTAAAACACCTTTGGGCTTCCCTGTAGAACCAGAAGTATAGATGACATAAGCTAAATTATCGAGTGCTGCGGTATTTTCCGGGTTTGAGGAGCATTCTTGAGCAATTTTTTCCCAATCGGTGTCTAAGCAGATGACATGCGCTTGATGTTGAGGAATAGTGTCTACTAATCGCTGTTGTGTTACCAATACTTTAACTTGAGCATCTTCTAGCATAAAGCTCAAACGCTCAGTTGGATAATCAGGGTCAAGCGGTACATAAGCCCCACCCGCTTTGAGAATACCCAGTACTCCCACAAGCATTTCCAGTGAGCGTTCTACACATAACCCTACCAGCACATCTGCTCCCACACCCAAAGACTGCAAGTAATGTGCTAACTGGTTAGCGCGACAATTCAATTGTCGATAAGTCAATTGTTGATTTACTCTTCGAGAAGCCGCGCTCTGCGCGTCTACAAATACAACTGCTACAGCATCCGGGGTACGCTCTACTTGCTCCTCAAATAACTGATGGATGCACTTATCACCAGAATAGTCTACTTGAGTGTTGTTCCACTCCACCAACAATTGATGACGTTCTGCGGTCGTCAACAGTGGTAATTCTGCAATTCGCTCTTTAGAATTGGCAACAATTGCTTGTAGTAAAGTTTGAAAATTTTGGGCGATGCGAGTAATTGTCGTTGCATCAAATAAATCAGCACTGTAACTCCAAACACCCTCCAAACCTCCTGAAGCTTCCCAGTAGTTCACTTCCAAGTCAAACCTGACCATTTCATCAATTGGCGCGGACATGTTCTGGATGGTTAAACCTGGCAAATCCCCAAAAGACAGTGAAGCGTTCTGAAGGGCAAACATCACTTGTACCAGGGGATTACGACTCAAATCTCGCTCAGGCTGTAGCTTTTCAACCAACATCTCAAAGGGCAAGTCCTGATGGGCGTATGCTGACAAGGTTGTTTGCCGCACTCGCGCTAAGAAGTCAGCAAAGCTGGGGTTGCCAGAGAGATCACCCCTTAATGCTAGGGTATTAGCAAAAAAACCCATTAGCTGCTCGACGCTCTTGTTGTTGCGGTTAGCGATCGGCGAGCCAACAACAATATCTAACTGACCACTATAACGAGAAATTAACACCAAAAAAGCTGCCAGTAGAGTCATAAACAACGTTGCGTCTGACTCTTGACTCAGCTGCTTGAGGCTTTGTGTGAGGTGACGATCCAGTTGAAAACGCTCAACTCCACCTATGTAGGTCTGAACTGGGGGACGTGGTTTATGAGTTGGCAGTTCTAGTACGCTAGAGACACCCGCTAACTGTTGCTGCCAGTAATTCAGTTGGCGTTCTAGGACTTCGCCTGTCAGCCACTGGCGTTGCCAAACTGCAAAATCAGCGTATTGGATGGGCAGTTGGGCTAGTGGATTGGGCAATCCTTGAGTGAAAGCTGCATAAGCTATTGATAACTCACCAAAGAAGATGTTCAAAGACCAGCCATCATAGATAATGTGGTGCATCTTCAACAGCAGTACATACTCGTGGTTACTCAGTTGGAGTAAAGTGAATTGCACTAATGGCCCAACAGCTAGATCGAAGGACTGAGATGCCTGAGAATTGGCCATTTCCCGAATCCGGTCGGTTTGTTCCTGAACTGACAACCCCTGCAAATCATAGACTGGTAAAGTTAAGGCAGTAAAAGGGGCAATTCGCTGAACAGGTTTTCCGTCTACTGTGGGAAAAGTTGTTCTTAAAATCTCGTGGCGGCAAACAAGTTCACCCAAGCTTTGCTCTAGTGCAACTATATTCAGCGACCCCTCTAGCCGCAGAATCAATAGCATATTATAAGAACGACTATCGGGTGAAAGCTGGTGCAAAAACCAGAGCCGCTGCTGTGCAAAAGATAGCGGTAGTTCACCGTCCCGTGGCACTGGTTGAATTGACAACTGATGAGCAGCTTTAACCTGCTTTGCTTGCTGTAAAAACAGCATAATTTCTGTTTTCCGCCCAGCTATTTCCTGACGTAGTGTTGAAGTTAACACCCCTTCAGGTGCATGACAACGTAAGCGAAGCTCCTCCGGAGCCGCTCCGCTAACGCCATCGACCTCTAGTTCAATACTTAAGTTTGTCAGGTGACGAATGAATTCAACAATGCTGTTAGTCATGCTCAAAACTCCACTACCTCACTACCGACTTCTTTAACTGATAAATTTTGTGTTACCAAATCCACTACTTCTATGTACGCTGCTATCCCTGCTACTGTGGGAGACTCGAACATCATCTGTATAGATAGATCGAGTCCAAAAGCTGAGTTGATTTCTGACAGAACTTGGGTAGCGAGTAGGGAATGTCCCCCTAGTTCAAAGAAGTTATCCTTAACGCCAATGCGTTCAACTCCTAAGACTTCACTCCAGATTTGAGCAAGTTGAGCTTCAATGGGCGTGCGCGGCAAAACAAAGCCAGTAGAAAGATTTCTAGTTGCTGTATCAGGTGTTGGCAAAGCGCGACGATCCACCTTACCATTGGGTGTTAAGGGCAGGGCGTTGAGGACGACAAAAGCTTGCGGCACCATGTAATCGGGTAGCTTCTGTTGCAGAGATTCCCGCACTAAGGGCACGAGCTTCTGGACTAGCTTACCGTATAGAGGATTGTTAGTGTAGTCAGTCCAAGGAAGGCGTGTGATTGTCGAACTATCCCAAAAAGCAGTCTTATGTACTTGATTGCGATAGAACACCACATCGAATGAACCATCTTGGCTACTTTCCCACCAACTTAGGTGGACAGTGTAACCGAGATGCTGCCCCAACTGGTAAAACTCTTCAGGATTGATCCCAACTGTTGGCTGTTGTGTTAGCAGTTGGCGCAGTTGCCCCACTGTTTCGACACTAGGAGGATTTTCCAACCATTGGCAAATCTGTAGTGCTTGCTGCACTCGTTGATTAGGTACACGCCTGATTCCTAAAAGTTCTGGTTGTTGTGAGTGCAGTTGATTTTGTATCTGTGTCAACGAGAGGTTATCTAGTTGCCAATTTAACCAAGGAACTACCACTGTTTGAACATCAGTACCGATATGCAGAATAACATCATAACGGAATTGGGTTAACTCATTTTGACTGTTACCGCGTTTGGGCTGAATCTCTACCCAAGTAATCTGGGGAAAACGTTGTTTGAGGACAATGAAAAACCTCGGATCAATCACCAATTCTTCTTCAGCAGCCACACTAGAGTGTACCATTCGCTGCCATTGCTCAATAGTTCTGTCCTCAGTTGCTTGGGACAACTGCACTGCGGCATGGAATGATCCCAACAGAGGTAAGCTGCGGACATCCCCCACGAATAATGTACCCTGTTGACCAATTGCCGCGATCGCGCCTTCAATAACCTGCAACAAATATTCTACGCTGGGGAAGTATTGCAGTACCGAGTTGATAACTACAGTATCGAATTTACCTTTGGGGATGTCTGCAAAATTATCCGCCATTCTGTGCAATAGCCGCACATTATCTAGACCTAGCACCGTTTTACATACCTGCTCAACGTGCGCTAAGGCTGCGCTGGAATAATCACATCCCCAATATTCAAGGCAATTCTTGGCAACGCGAGACAGCAGTAACCCCGTTCCACAACCAATTTCTAACACTTGCTGTGGTGATAGAGACAGGATGCGGGTGACTGTATTTTCAACCCACTCCCGCATTTCCCAATCTGGGATGGCTTGTTTGCTGTATGAACTGTTCCAACCACTGATATTGAATGTGGGGTCATCTATGGATGCTTGCGGTTGTCCGTATGCTTGCTCATAGAGCATTTGCCAGTTACTGACGTACTCACTCTGCCATTGAGCAACTTGCTGGGGTAATACTTGATGGTCAAGAGCGGGGACTAAGTAAGCTACCAGACGTTTCTCAGCAGAGGTGTCAACCTTGGAAACGATGTCATCATCAGCAAATAATCGTTGATAGAAAGGTGTTTGTCGAAAATTATTCTTATAATGATAAGAGACGTATTCAAAATTAATAATTTCTCTATTCTTTTTCAGCAAACGACCTTTAATTGCATAATCTGGGTTAAGATTATTTTCGCAAAGTTTTCTAGAACAAACTGCTTGGATGACATCACCGTATTCCACCTCAATTCCTGGTTCAAATACCGGAAAATAAACAGGCACCCAGGAATGTTCATGTTCGAGAATATCTATTTCTTCACCAGCAATCGTATGCAAATTCAACCAAACTAAAAAGCCATCCATTCGCCCAGTTTTTTGAATTTTAAACTCCACTTTGTGGTCAAGTTCTGGGCTAACAAATTCATTAAACTTTAAGTCTTCCAACACATCTACAGTGGACAGAACATTTGCTTGCGGGAATTTCTTAATACATACCCTCAAGTCAAATGGATAGCCGACTTGCTCAAAGATTTTTCTGGTGTAATGTGCGGGAGTTTCAGCAAATTTGGGGTTGTGTAATATTTCATCTGGGAGAGTGACAGCAGCCATCTTAGTCACACTTCTTTCAGGAAGCATCAAACCATCAGGCTTGAGAAACCTTCTAGCGTTATTAATAATTACTGCTGCTCCTTCCGAGCCACCAATTGTGCCAACAATTTCCGAGACGCAAACATCAGCAAGTTTTGGAATATCAACTTTCGTTGCATCGCCATGAATGATTGTGATTTTGTCTGTTAAGCCTAACTTTTCAACACAAGCTCTGGCTTGGCGGCAGATTTCCTCACTTCTTTCAATTGCATAAATTTTCTTAGCACCTCCTTCAACACAAAATCTGGATAAGATTGCATCTTTACCTGTGCCGATTTCAACGACTATTTTATCTTTGACCAATTGATTAATTGCCACTTGATAACTATTGTTGCGTCGGTGGTCGTTGGTCATAGCGTAATACAGTAAGTCGTCATAGACATAGTATTCGGCTACGGATGGCCAAAGTTCTATTTTGCCGGTTGATATTTCTAGTTTCTGTGGTGATTCGAGTTTTTCGTCTTGGTCTTCCCTGACGATGACTACTGCTTCTTGAACTTCTGGTAGCTGAGTTAGCACAGCTTCAATTTCTCCTAACTCAATGCGAAAGCCCCGTATTTTTACTTGATTATCAATACGTCCCAGATATTCGATATTGCCATCTGGTAAATAACGCGCCAAATCCCCAGTTTTATACAAACGCTCGGAATTAGCGGATTGGTCTTCTATTTTCCCCCTGCTCCCCTGCTCCCCTGCTCCTCTGCTTCTTTGGAAGGGATTGGCAATGAATTTCTCTTGTGTTAACTTATTTCGGTTGAGATAACCCCTTGCCAATCCTGCACCACCAATGTGCAACTCTCCTGGCACACCAATTGGTACTGGTTGTAATCGTGAATCTAAAATATAGACTTGCGTGTTAGCAATAGGATTACCAATGGTAACTTTGTTGTCCTCTGGAGTGCATTTAGCTATTGTGGCGCAGACGCTTGCTTCTGTCGGTCCATAAGCGTTAAAGAAGTTTCTACCTACAGACCATTTTTTGATTAGTTCAACTGAACTTGCTTCGCCAGCGACAATGATTGTTTGCAGTGATGGGAGTTCTTCATCTGGTAGGACTGGTAATGCCGATGGTGGTAGGGTGATATGGGTAATGCCATAGTCGCGTAATCGCTCAATTAAGGGCATACCCGGCATGAGTGAGTCTTTTGTTCCTAAGTAAAGTGTTGCCCCAGATCCCAAAACCATGATTATTTCTGAGATAGAAGCATCAAAACTGAGGGAGGCAAACTGGAGAACGCGATTATGAGATTGCACACTAAAAGTTTGAATTTGAGCTTGAGCTAAGTTAACTAGTCCTTTATGCTCGACCATCACACCTTTAGGTTTACCCGTAGAGCCCGAAGTGTAAATCACATTCGCTAGATGAGATGCTGTGACTTCAATAACAGGATTATCTTGATTGTTATACTCAAGTTGTGACTGTATTTGATCTATAAAAACCAGTTTTGCTTGATTTAGGGGTAATTTATCAACTAAGTGCTGTTGGGCGAGCAGTACTCCCAATTGAGTGTCTTCTAGCATAAAGCTCAGACGCTCGGTGGGATACTCAGGGTCAAGGGGTACGTATGCACCACCGGCTTTGAGTATTGCCAATAGTCCGATGATCATTAAGGGACTACGCTCTACGCACAACCCTACCAGTACATCTGGTTTTACACCCAAAGAGCGTAAGTAATATGCCAATTTATTTGCGCGACAATTCAACTGTTGGTAAGTCAGTTGTTGGTTTTCAAACACCACTGCCACAGCATCCGGGGTGCGCTGAACCTGCTCCTCAAACAACTGATGGATACACTTATCTAGTGGATAATCTGCTTGAGTATTATTCCATTGTGCTAATAACTGCTGCTCAACTTCTGTTAGCAGAGGTAATTGCCAAATTTGCTGCTGTGAGTTAACAACAATACCTTCAAGCAAGTTGACAAAATGCTGTTCCATGCCCGTGATTGTAGTCGCTTCAAATAAGTCAGTATTGTATTGCCAGCATAGCTGTAATACTCCCTGAGCTTCCATCACCATTAAATTTAGATCCAAGTCTGCACCGCGTTGATGTCCGAGCAGGTATGGTTCCATCTGAAGCACTTGTTCTTGAATGTGCGATGAATTTTGTGTTGGTTCGCACCAACGTTGTCGTTGCCAAGTAAAACTAACTTGACATATAGGAGAATGACTGGCATCTCGCTCTGGCTGGAGTTGTTCTGTCAAGAGAGCAAAAGGATAATGTTGATGTTTTTGGGCTTCTCTAACTATCTTGCTGACTTGAGCAAGAAATTCTGTGAATGTAGCGTTTTCCTGTACAGAAGTTCGTAAAACGATCAGGTTAACAAAGTAGCCGACAATCTCTTGAAAATCTCTACCCCACCGACCCCTCATTGCACTTGCTATCAGAATGTCTGTTTGATTGGTGTAGCGGTAAAGTAGCACGTAAAATGCTGCTAGCAGAATCTGATAAAGGCTTGTTCCAGAAGTTAGAGCTAGATTCTTTAGTTTTTGAACTAACTGTTCATCTAGCTTTAAGATATGTGCTGCTTCTTGATAAGTCCGTACTGGGGGACGGGGTTTATCTGCAAGTAAATTCAAAATTGGCAATTCACCAGCTAATTTTTGTTGCCAGTATTGCCAAAGTTTTTCTCCCTTAACGCTGGAAAGCATTTCGGACTGCCAGTGGACAAAATCTAGATAAGATTTGTTATTAGTCGAATCATTTGCTACTACCTGGGTTTGCTTTTGACTAACTTGCTCAATTTCTCTAGCATACAAAGTTTGAAATTCACTTAGCAGTAGATCAAAAGACCACAGATCACCTGCAATGTGGTGCATTGTTAGCAAGAGAATGTGTTCCTCTGGTGAACGAGTAAATAAACTCACCCTCAAAACTAAATCTTTTTCTAAGTTAAAAGGGCGGTCAGTAATAGCAAAGATCTTCTCTTTTAAGTAGTCTTCGCTCCAACTGATGGCATCTATTACCTCAAGATTAAATTTATATTGCTGATTAACTTGCTGAACGGGTTTGCCTCTGTGACTAGTATATGTGGTTCTGAGAATAGGATGATTTTCAATAATTTTTTTCCATATACGCTCAACAATAGCAATATTTAAACAAGAATTAATTATTGTAGTAATAAACATATTATAAGCAACACTCTCTGGAGAAATTTGCTGGATAAACCACATTGCTTCTTGTCCAGAGGAGAGTGGATAACTTTTTTGTACAATTTTGTCCATTAGATTTCTTTAAATTTGTTACAGATAATTTTAATGTCAATATTTTTCAAAGGAAAACCTACAGAACCGTAGGAATTCTTTATATCCTTAGCATGTCCCCTTGGGATTCAGCGCTGCTACTTTGCTGTAGATTGCGGCTCGTAAATGCTGATTTATTATTGTTCTTTGTTTAGACAAAAAAACCCCCGTATTATCTCATAGTGTTTTTCAAAAATAAAATATGATTCATATAGAACGAAACCATTACCCTAAGCGCAAAACGCACGCTACGCATACGCATAAACTTTTTCTATTAATATCGTTGATCTTAGTGTTTCACCACAAGAACTTCGCTGGGTAAAGAAACCCGGTTTCTCAGAGATGGTTCACCCTATAAAGTAACTTTGGCAGACTACTAGCTGCTATTTTCCAAATTTCAGCAATTAGTATTGTAACCTTTATTACAACTCCCCCCCCACTGTAAAAGCACCTTTTGAATTTTAGCGTATAAATCATCTTAGCTTCACAAAAAAAATGCAACTGTACTTAAGACAGTTAAGACATTTAAGACAGTTAAGCAGATATTTAAATGGACAGTTAAGACATTTAAGACAGTTAAGCAAATATTTAAAATAAGAAAAAAATAATGAAATCAATGAATCAAGAATAGTTACAAACTATTACTTATTTGCAGCTAGGGACTTCCAAAGAATAAATTAATCAATAAAAACAAAGAAGCCAGGTTTTTACAATAATGATAATCATTTTGAGGTGAGGAGAAAGCGGTTGCCATCGGCAACCGCTTTCTCCTCCTTAAATATT
>JAHHGV010000065.1 GCA_019359695.1 Brasilonema angustatum HA4187-MV1 | reverse complement strand
GGGCGATCGCCTATTCAAATCTTAGCTGAATAATAATGATAATCAAGCCGAAAGAGGGATACGAGCATTGCTCGTATCCCTCTTTTCATTCCCTACACGATAATCATTATTAGTAAAAAACTCGAATTTTAAAAGTGAAGGATAAACTGAGACACTCATTTTTGAAGCATATCATGAGTTAAAATCTCATTTTTTGTTTCAAATCACAAGAAACAATTTCATTCACAAACCGTTTTGGTTCATTTCCCCGAATCCAAGGTGTAACAATCGTCAGTTCCTGTTCAGCTTGCTCAATAGCATCTTGAAAAAGTTTTAAATGGTTACAATCATAAACTGGCTGACTTCCTGCCTGCTGCTCAGGAATTTCTGCCTCAGTCTTGTACTCTAAAATAACTCCATGCTCTCGAATATGTTCAACAAGCCGACGGGTATAACCTCCTGCTTTCTCTAACCGATAAAGGTTCCCAACTAAAATAAAAAGTTCTTCTGCTCTAGATACAGCAACATTGAGAAGATTCGGTCGTTTGTTAATCCAGTTATAGTTATCCAGCGGTTGGCAAACCTTTGTGGATAAAATAATTACTTTCTTTTGAGAACCTTGAAAGTTGTGAATTGTGCCAATATTAGAATCTTTATCATCTTTCCGCATAGCAGGAAATTGTTTGAGTAAACTATTCTTCAATGCATCAGCATGAACGCGAAAAGGTGAAATCACACCAATGTCTTCTGGTGAGTAACCCTGGTTAACCAGATGTTTGATTAATTCATGTACCGCAGTAAGCTCTTGCTGATTAACTTTACCTTTGATGTTTCCCTCAACGTGGTAAGCAATTAAATTTGTTTCTAATGGTGAAGAGGTTGGTTTTGTTTTTACCTCTAATCCGTACCCAACGATGCGATCGCAATATTGAATAATGCTAGGCTGACAGCGATAATGTTCAATCAGGCGAATACCTTCACCTGTATCACCTTCTTCTCCACTTGCTCCCGCAGCTCGATGATAGGTAGTCGCGCATTCTATCTGCTCCGGGCTGTAACAATGGTAATCAGTTTCGGATAATCCACAATCAAGAAAAGCTGTTTTGCAGTATTGCTCGCGTCTTTGGCTTGCTAGTGAGATGATAGGCTCAATTTGTAATGGATCACCAACAATAATGGCGTTGCGCGATCGCACTAGCAATGGAAACGTCTGATGTAGTGGAATCATTCCCGCTTCGTCTACAATCGTGCGATCAATGCATTCCTTCACCGATGGCAGCATATTTCGCACAGATTGTAAAGTACAAGTAATGACAGGAAATATCAAACTCAAAACTCTCAGGTAGTCATCTGAATTTTTGGCAAAAGTGTTAGGAGTTTGATTATTTCCAGAGAAAAAGTTTGAATATGAAGTCAAAGCCTGCTTGACATCTTTCTTGTTTCGCAGTGCGTGTTGATTAAGAAATTGCCGCGATAATTCAAATAATTTTTTGTGTTCTTCATGATAGTCTTCATGGAAGGAACTATAAAAATCTTTTGGTTGAGTTTCCAACCTGCCTTCTAAAGCAGTCAAATTTCTAAGTGTTTCATCACGCTCGTTACCAAAACGGATTATATTATCTGAATTTTCCTTTAATTGGACTTGTACACCTTGTAACTCTCTGGCTTTATCAAGTCTTCCTTCAATGAACCCCGCTTGTTGAACCAAGATACTACGACTGGTAGGGTTTTCAACAGGAAAAGGAGTATCACGGGTTTGTAGAATATATTCTTGGCATCTCGAAGCCGTTCTTGTCACAATATGTGTCTCTGTTGTGCGAGTCACCCAAAGCCACAGCTTTCTCCACCAGGGTAAATTTACTCTGGGTAGCTGTAATATAGCATTATCAAAAATAATCTTAATTTTTTGATAAATATCTATTGGAAATTGTGCATAAAGTTCTAATTGTCTTGCCCTTCTCTCAGACTGAATGATAGCGGCGTTGGCGCTTTCCAGTTCTAATTCTAGTTTTTGTATTTTTGCCTGAAGTTGAGGTTGTTGCGCTTCATCTGAGGCACGTTGGCGGCACAGGTTTAAATAATTATTCTCGTGAAATGTTAAATCGGATTTGATTCTTTTTATTTCTTCTGCTAAATCATTGTAAATATTTTCATCAAAATTATTCTTTTCTAAATAATCAAGAATTGCACTTTGTAACTGTTCTTTAGCGCCTCCAGGAGAATCAATATTAGCTTTACTTCCTCCTTTTAGATATAAAAATTTCTCGTTGAGAGGTTTATCTTTTAGATAGTCATCCAGTTTTTCAATGACATTCGTAACAGCTTTATTGACTGTACTGCTAACAACCGTCAAGTTATTGATATCCTCACCAGTTTCAATTAAATGTATTGCCCGCTTTACAGCTTGTTGAGCAATCACATGAAGGATGAGAGTCGTTTTTCCTGAGCCTGGAGGTCCTTGGACAGCAGTTATGGTTTCTGTTTGAGCGTGTTTCAGTGCTTTCAATTGCGAGTCGGCAGGCGAATTTGTTGGGAAAGCACCCATGTACGTTATTTTGTATTTTGGAAGCTCTGGTTTGCCAAATAGATATTCATAGGCTGGATGCTTTTGTCTAAACCAATATCTTTGATTATCCTTATAATTTTTGAGGATATCCTTTAAGTCAGATCTGAGATTCCAATAAAACTGACTTCCCTGAAACTCAAACAAGTACGGCTGTGGTTTAATCTCTTGATTTTCAGATGAGCGAGGTATACTGACTGATTTAATCCAGTTTTCATAAGTTTCTTCAAAATCTAATCCGAAGATATTATTCAGTAAGTGCCTCAACCCATTTTGAATGTTCAATTGTTCGCGTTCTTCGTCATCTAATTTGATAAAGGTGGCTAAATTTTCTCCGGCTTCCGTCAGTTTCAGTTCATCAATATTCCATCCTTCTGCTTGATATGCTCCTTGAAGAATGGATGTTATGTCCAAGGTAAATAGAGGACGAAAATAAGATTTTTCTTCTTCTTGCGTACGAATTTGAGGAAAGGATAATGCCCAGAGTGTCTCTTGACTTGATTGCCCTTTATTAACTTCTTTTTGCAACTCTGAAAAGGTATCTTGCTCAATGAATACACGATTGCCTTTCAGGTTTACATCTCGCTGCTTTACTTTATCTGCTGAAATTTTGGCTTGACTATAATCCTCCAAAGCAATGAACTTTAACCATGCGTTGAGAATGGGTTCTACTTTGCTGGCTTTGTTCAAAACACCCTCCTGGTTGCTGCACTTGCTTGATTGTATTATAGGTTACTAGTTACTGTGTCCAATACAAAGCATTAACCCGCAAGCCAAAGCACAGGCATTGCTATCATCAAAGATAATGGCAGGGTCAAGAGATTTTGTTTTTGGACGCAGTCTGATTTAACTGGCAACTTGGATCAAGAAATTCGACAGAACAATAAAAACATATAAAACAAGTTCAAGAGTCGCATTGCAGCCATCACGGTAACTCTAGAGTATGCCACAATAGCGAAACAGAAGCGACTATTAAATTCAGTTAGGAGTTCTCGTTGTGGAGTCCCGATATAACCCAGCAGCAATTGAGGAAAAATGGCAAAAAACATGGACTGAACAAGGCTTAGATAAAACTATTACAGATAGCAATAAGCCAAAATACTACGCGTTGTCCATGTTCCCTTATCCTTCGGGCAGCCTGCACATGGGTCACGTCCGTAATTATACGATTACTGATGTAATTGCTCGCCTCAAACGGATGCAAGGTTATCGGGTACTACATCCTATGGGTTGGGATGCTTTTGGCTTACCAGCAGAAAACGCCGCGATTGATCGAGGAATACCGCCTGCAAAGTGGACGTATGAAAATATGGCTCAGATGCAGCAACAATTAAAGCGTCTTGGTTTGTCAATTGATTGGGATTGCGAACTTGCCACGTGTTCGCCTGATTATTATAAGTGGACGCAATGGATTTTCTTGCAATTTTTAAAAGCGGGGTTGGCTTACCAAAAAGAAGCTGCTGTAAACTGGGACCCAATTGACCAAACTGTCGTCGCAAATGAGCAAGTTGATAGCGAAGGACGTTCCTGGCGTAGTGGTGCCAAAGTTGAACGCAAACTCTTGCGGCAGTGGTTTTTGAAGATTACTGACTACGCTGAAGAATTGTTGAATGACCTCAACAAATTACCAGGTTGGCCTGAACGCGTCAAGTTGATGCAGGCAAACTGGATTGGTAAATCCACAGGGGCGTACTTGGAATTTCCCATTGTTGGGATGGAAGAAAAAATCGGCGTGTATACCACACGTCCAGATACAGTTTTTGGCGTTAGCTACGTTGTGTTAGCGCCAGAACATCCTTTGACAAAGCGCGTCGCGACACAAGAACGAGAAGCAGAAGTAGAAGCTTTTATTCAAGAGGTTTCCAATCAAAGCGAGTTGGAACGCACCGCTGAAGATAAACCCAAGCGTGGAATTCCCACTGGGGGTAAAGCAATAAACCCGTTTACTGGGGAAGAAATTCCTATCTGGATTGCTGATTACGTGCTGTACGAGTACGGTACGGGCGCAGTGATGGGCGTTCCCGCACACGATGCACGAGATTTTAAGTTTGCCAAGGAACAGAATCTGCCTATTAAAGTGGTGATTGTACCACAGGCAGAAGCAGATAAGGATTCTACTCCACAAGCGGCATACACAGAACCAGGAATTGTGGTTAATTCCGGTCAATTCGATGGCATGGCTTCCACAGATGCTAAGAGTGCGATCGTGGAATACGCTGAACAACAAAGTTTTGGCAAAGCACGGGTACAGTATCGCTTGCGCGATTGGTTGATTTCACGGCAAAGATACTGGGGCGCACCCATTCCAGTGATTCACTGTCCGAGCTGTGGCACAGTACCAGTTCCAGAAGAAGATTTGCCAGTGCAGTTGCCAGAAAATGTTGAATTTTCTGGACGCGGACCCTCACCCTTGGCTAAATTAGAAGATTGGGTGAATGTGCCTTGCCCAACTTGTGGTACTCCGGCAAAGCGGGAAACTGACACGATGGACACCTTTATTGATTCCTCGTGGTACTTCTTGCGCTTTACCGATGCTAAAAATGAGCAACAGGTTTTTGATTCAGCGAAGACAAATGACTGGATGCCAGTGGATCAATATGTAGGTGGTATTGAACACGCGATTTTGCACTTGTTGTATTCGCGGTTCTTTACAAAAGTATTGCGAGACAGAGGTTTGTTGAATTTTGATGAACCCTTCCAACGCTTATTGACTCAAGGCATGGTGCAGGGTTTAACTTATTTAAATCCTAACAAGTCTGGAAAAGATAAATGGATTCCTTCCTATCTTGTCAGCAATCCGGATGACCCTCGCGATCCGCAAACAGGTGAATTATTGCAACGCCTTTACGCCACCATGTCTAAGTCTAAGGGCAACGGTGTCGCACCAGAAGAAGTTATCAGCAAATATGGTGTGGACACTGCCCGGATGTTCATCTTGTTCAAAGCGCCCCCAGAAAAAGACTTGGAATGGGATGAAGCTGATGTGGAAGGACAATTCCGCTTCTTGAACAGGGTTTGGCGATTGGTAACTGATTTTACCCCCCAACCCAAAGCCGCTAATCATAAGCAAACTCAATTGAGTAAAACGGAAAAAGACTTGCGGCGGGCAATTCACATTGCTATCAAAGAAGCTACGGAAGATATGGAAGGTGAATATCAATTCAATACGGCGGTATCAGAATTGATGAAGTTGAGTAACGCTTTGGCTGACGCTAGCTGCAAAGATTCACCAGTTTATGCAGAAGGTATTCAGACATTGATAGTGTTACTGGCACCTTTTGCACCTCACATTGCTGAAGAATTGTGGCAGCAATTGGGTAATAACGAATCAGTCCACAAACAAGCTTGGATCAAGTATGATGAATCTGCCTTAGTTGCTGATGAAATCACTTTGGTGATTCAAGTTAACGGCAAAAAGCGTGCAGATCTTCAAGTTCCAGCACAAGCAGATAAAGCAGAGTTGGAAAAGTATGCCCGTGAGTCAGAAATTGCCCAGCGTTTCATCGAAGGTAAGGAAATTAAAAAGGTGATTGTGGTGCCAGGAAAGTTAGTAAATTTTGTCGTTGGTTAAAGGGTTTTTCTCACTGACGAAATGAATAAAAAGAAGAAGGTGATATCTTTGTTGCCTTCTTTTTTATTTATAATTTTTTATAGAATATGGTTTATAGCAGTCGAAGCGTAGATTAGGACATAAACTAATGAGAAAATACGAATCCCACAATACTTTCAAGCCTGTTAAGCGTTAAGCGTTAAGCGTTCCCTGCTATATCAGCTTTTAGACAAACTAAAGTTCGTGCTACGAGATATCTGTCTCACACAGATACTCTTTCTTTTATCTTTATACAACTAACTCATAGCCTGCTTAACTTTTTGCGATCGCTGTTTAGTTTAAAGTCTAGTTGATTTGGAAATTGTGGAGATCACCAAGGGCTATGAATCCAAAGGCTTTAATTGCAGAATTTATAGGGACTTTTGCCCTAATTTTCGTTGGCATTAGTTCTATCGCTACAAATCACATTACAAAAATTGGAACTCTCTCACCTGTCGATTTAGTAGCAATTGCCCTTGCCCACGGTTTTACAATTGCTGTTATGGTCAGTGCGACAGCTGCTATCAGTGGTGGTCACCTTAACCCCGCCGTGACTTTTGGAGCTTTATTAACTCGCAAAATTGATGGCAAAAATGCTGTAGGGTACATAATATCCCAATGTTTGGGCGGAATCTTCGCCGCTAGTATAGTCAAGCTAGCTATTCCCCTAGAAGCACTCCAAGCTGTGGGAATGGGTACGCCATCTCTCGGTAAAAATATTACTCCTTTGATGGGTTTAGTCATGGAATTTATCATGACTTTCTTTCTCGTATTCGTTATCTTTGGTACAGCCATTGATAAACGCGCACCCAAAATGGGAGGCTTGTTTATTGGTTTGACAGTAGCTTTAGATATCCTGGCTGGTGGTGCAATTACTGGTGCGGCAATGAATCCAGCGCGTTATCTTGGTCCTGCTTTAATAACAGGTAGACTCCAGGATTTCTGGCTATATTGGATTGGTCCTTTAGGTGGTGGCGCAGTTGCGGCTTTGCTGTATCATTATCAACTGGAAGAAAAAAGCAGCCACAGTACCTGAGGGCTGACCTAGATCAAATAATTTCTCTACCAAATATCATATTCATAAAATTTGCCCTTGAAAGTCGAATTCATTATGAGTATGATTTAGAAGTAGATTCACTAAGGAGCTAAGCTTATGTTGGCTAATCGAGAAGGGCAAAAAGTTCCCAGTATTACCTTTCGCACCCGCAAGGACAGTGATTGGGTGGATATGACTACCGATCAGCTATTCGCAGGTAAAACTGTGGCAGTCTTTTCCCTACCGGGAGCATTTACTCCTACTTGCTCATCAACTCATGTTCCTGGGTACAACTATCTAGCAAAAGTTTTTAAAGAAAATGGCGTGGATGATATCGTCTGCGTCTCCGTGAATGATGCTTTTGTGATGAATGAATGGGCAAAAGACCAACAAGCAGAAAATATAACTTTTATACCTGATGGCAATGGTCAATTCACAGAAGGCATGGGAATGCTTGTGGATAAATCAGACCTAGGGTTTGGCAAACGCTCTTGGCGCTATTCTATGTTGGTCAAAGATGGGGTCGTTGAAAAGATGTTTGTTGAGCCTGAAGAACCAGGCGATCCCTTTAAGGTATCTGATGCAGAGACAATGCTGCAATATATCAACCCTAAAGCCGGGAAACCTGAACTGGTTTCTCTGTTTACAAGAGTTGGTTGTCCCTACTGCGCCCGTGCCAAATCTATGTTGACAGACCGTGGCATTGGTTACGAAGAAATTGTTTTGGGTAAAGATGTCACACCTCGCACTTTACAAGCTGTCACAGGTGCATCCACTGTTCCCCAAGTGTTTGTTGATGGCAAACTCATTGGTGGTTCTGAAGCATTGGAAGCTTATTTAAGTGCTAAGTAGCGTTGTAGCTCTTGATTGGCAGGCATATAGCCTGTGAATGAAGTAGGGTGGGTATTGCCTATACTTACCCTACAGTAAATGTGTATTTCAAGGCGATCGCCCCCTTGAGGCGATCGCCTTAAGGCAAAATCCCTGCAAACAACACAGATAAAAAAATTAACGCCCATATTGGTTCTGGAACAGCACCAGGGAAAGCCGGACAAAACGGGCATTGACCAACTTAACAAAATTTAGAATCAATTTCTGCTCAAACTCTAAAAAATTCGCCAGAGTAGAAAGTAGAGGATATCACCGGTGCTTCTGATCCCCTACTTTTCACTAAAGGTGCATATGACTCAAACTTTAAAACCCACAACAAGTAAAAACCGATACGTTCGTGCTGCCAAACTTGCAGATGTTCAAGCAGCAGGGAGTTTGATCGTTAATCTGGAAAAGCACACCATTGCCCTGTTCTACTCAGACAACAAAGTCTATGCCATAGATAACCGTTGTCCTCACATGGGTTTTCCCCTCCACGGGAGTACTTGTAAAGATGGCATTGTCACTTGCCCTTGGCACTATGCCCGCTTTGATCTTGCGAGTGGGGGAACATTCGATTCTTGGGCGGATGATGTTCGTGCCTTTGCTGTAGAAATTCGGGATGGCGAAGTGTGGGTGAATTTGAGTCCTCAAGTTGACTCTTATGTCCACCACCGCCAACGGCTTGAGGATGGGTTAGAACAAGGCATTTCTCTGGTGATTGCCAAATCTGTGATTGCCTTACTAGACATGGGGGTAGATGCTAGCGAATCCTTCCAAGCAGGATTAGAGTTTGGCACCCGTTACAACAAACAAGGTTGGGGCGCAGGCTTAACCATCCACACCTGCATGATGAACTTGCTGCCCTATCTGGATGCAGAAGACCGACCTCTTGCCCTTTATCAAGGACTTTCAGCTGTAGCCCGTGACAGTGCAGGTGCGCCACCTCACTTTGTAGTTCATCCATTGCCCAATTCCACAGCTGACATCGAGACTCTCAAAAGTTGGTTCCGTCAGTTTATCGAACGTCGGGATAGTGAAGCGGCAGAACGTTGTCTAATATCTGCAATTCGGATGGGTGCTGATAACAAACAAATAGCAGATATGTTATTTGCTGCTGCTACAGACCACCGCTATATTGATGTCGGTCATACACTCGACTTTATTAACAAGGCGTTAGAAGCACTTGATGCGATCGATTGGCAGGGTGCTGAGAAAGTTTTAGCAAGTTTGATTTCTGGTTTGGCAAATGCCTCCCGCATGGAAGAGTCAAATTCCTGGCGCTACCCTGTGGATTTAGTCGAAATTTTAGAGTCTGCGTTTGAGGAGTTACCCGCAGCCTTGGAAGAAGGACGCCCTCAATGGGGAACTTGGTCTGGTCGAGAAGAATTGGTTCCTATTCTATTAGGTGAAGATGCCCAAGCTATAACCGACGCGCTATTGACTGCACTCAAACAAGGTTGCACTCAAGAGCAATTAGCAGGTGTCGTTACTTACACAGCCGCCCTGCGGGTTGCCCGATTCAATACCAATAACGATTTTGGAGACTGGGACACAGCACACCATCCCTTCACCTTTGCCAATGCAGTTCATCAAGGATTGCAACGGGTGCCGTCGTTAGAGTTACTTCGGGGTGTGTTTGATGCTGCTATAAGTGTGTACCTCAACCGCTTTTTGAATGTGCCACCGGCCCGACTTCCAGAAGCAAAACAACCAGTTGAAAATCCAGAGAAATTGCTTGAACAATTGCCAGAGTTGTTGAATCGTCAACAGCAGGTGAATGAAGCAGGTCAGTTAGTAGCCCAGTATCTTTACGGTGGTGGCAATCCACAAAAACTACTGGCAATGCTGGGTAAATTAATGCTACGAGAAAATCGGGATTTTCATGTTACTCAAGAAGTAGAAGCCGCTTTCCGTCAGTATTCTGTCTTGGGTGTAACTCCTGCTGGTATTCACGTCTTGGTTGCTGTAACAAGGTATATAGCAGCACACGCGCCGACAATGCGATCGCAAGTCCAAACATATCAAATTGCACATCGGTTGCATAAGGGCGATCGCCTGTTTGAGGAGTGAGAAAGTTTTCGATCACAGAACTGAACCGCTGGTATAGTTCTATTCCCAATCGTAATCCTTCTCTGTAATAGGGATATTATCAACACTTGGCGATACGCTACGCGTATCGCCTTCGGCTTATCGCACTCCTGGTGATGAGGTTAATGTAGGCGAACGCACCCTTGATATTCATACTCTTGTAAAGGCGATGCTCCAGCAGGGAGCCGAAGCATTGCTGATCGCTTCTCAATTTTATTCTGTACTTGCCTATTATGTGTAAATAGTTCTTACTGCTGGTTTTGCAACCAAACTGCCAAGTCGGATATTTCGGAATTGAGCTTGGTAATATCTTCTAAATAGGTTTGGTCTGAGTTGGAAGATTTCATAAAATTATTTTGATAAATTTTAATAGCTTCTTTGTCAATTTACCGATAATACGATAGATGCCCGAATTTTGGGAAACAAGAACGTGCCTTTTTACCATAAGAAAAAAACGCCCGCGTCGAACGCTTTAACCGATCTGATTCGCGCCGTACTTCGTATGAACGCAACGGTGCAAAAATCAGGAACACGCCTAATGCGGGGTACGGGAATAACCAATGCTCGGTGGCAAATGCTGAGTGAGTTATTTGCACTTGAAAAGCGCGTCACGGTAAGCGAATTGGCGCGGCATATGGGCTTAACACGGCAAGCCGTACAACGACTCGCTGACGACATGGCAAGCGACGGTCTGGTTGAGTTTGCCGAAAATCCCGGCGATGCCCGAGCGATGCACTTGCTTCTTACGGAAGCTGGCAGGGCAACGTATCACGATGCGTTGGAGCGCGAATGGCAGTGGACAAATGCGATCGCCGAAGACTTTGACGCGGAACAAATCACTCGTGCCGTGGCACTTCTGGAAGCCATTACGCAGAAGATGCAAAACGATGATTGACAACATATTGTCAATACGCTAGCATTCATAATGATGCACTTTATCACATTCGACGCAAAAATTAAAGGCGAAAGGGAATGGAAAAGATGTTGTCAGAATCAGGACTCGCACTGATTACCTAGCACCCGTCTATGTGCGCAACCAAATCCAAAGGAACTATGAGGGACTATCATGAAATCTTGCGAAGAGCTACGGGACGGAGGTAAGGTCGCCATCGTCGGAGCTGGTCCAGCTGGTACGATGTTGGCGCGGCTATTACAGACACAGGGCTTCTCCGTGAAGGTCTTCGAGCGTGACGCCTCGCCGACCTCGCGGTCGCAAGGCGGCAGCCTCGATCTGCGCAAGAACGCCGGCCAACGGGCGATCGAACAGGCTGGGCTGATGGAGGAATTCCGTCGCCTCTCGCGTAGTGACGCCAAGGCTTTCAAGATGCTGGATTCGCGAGGCAAGCCGCACCCTGCGGACGAAGCCGGAACCCACGAGGAGGCCGGGCCGGAGATCGACCGCGGTGATCTCCGTCAGATGCTGCTTGGTTCGCTCGCTCCCGACACAATTGCCTGGGGCCACGCCGTCAACGATGTCTTGCCCGAGGTGGACGGTCGGTGGCGCATAGAGTTTAAAGATCAAGCACCCGTCACCGCCGATCTCGTCGTCGGTGCCGATGGCGTCGGCTCCCGCGTCAGGCCCTGCCTGACGCGGGTCCGCCCGCGCTACACCGGCATGACGATGCTTGCGGGCGTGATCCGCAAGGAGCTTTGGCGCGGCTCCGAACTGTCGAACCTTCTGGGCGAGGGTTCGGTGATGTTCGCCGAGCATCACCAGACCATTTTCGTGCAACGCTGCTCCCGCGACTTGATCCTTCTCTATTACTCGATGGTGGTTGCCCAGGACTGGCCTGCGGCGCAAGGCTTCGCGCTCGACGACAGCAAGGCCGTCCTCAACGCTATCACTGCCGCTTATCACGATTGGTCGCCCGAGCTGTTGACGATGCTGACACAAGTCGACGGCAATTTCCATCGCTGGCCTCTGTCCGTGATGCCGCCGGACCACCGGTGGGAGACGCGGCCGGGTCTTGCCATGGTCGGCGACTCGTCGCACGCCATGCCGCCGTTCACCGGCAAGGGGGTGAACCTTGCACTGCTCGACTCGCTCGAACTGGCCGACGGCTTAGTGGCCAATCCGGCCGCCGAGGTCACGGAGGCCGTGAAAAAGTGCGAGGCGCGTATGCAGGAGCGGACACGCAATGAGATTTCGGAATGCCTGGAAGTCGGACGACACATTTACGGACTCGAAATCGACTTTAGCAAGCCGTAGTGAAGTGATGCCGAAATCCAAATTCAATCATCCCTGTTAAGGATCAACCATGACTATTGATAACAATAAAGGGAGATGCAGCATGAGTAGTTTGCTAACCAAAATAAAGCCGCCCGTTCTGTTTTACCCGAATTTTCTCAATTCGGTAGATGACTTCGATTGGTTTCAAAAGTCCAAGGAACTCGAATGGACTCGGAGCGAAATCAATATATATGGAAAATCAATTCCCGTACCGCGTGATGAGTCCCTGTTTGGCGACGACCTGCACTACGAATATCGTGGCACCAAGATTGAAGCCGCTCCCTGGCCCGACTTCTTGCTAGAAGCCCGCGATCGCATTCAAGCATTGAGCGGATATCAGTTCAATTTTGTAGTCGGTAATCGCTACCGAACAGGCAAAGACTCAATTGGCTGGCACTCTGATAATTTCCCTCAGATCGGTAAAAGACCTGCGTTAGCCGAAGGCTTTGGCGCAGCCATCGCCTCTTTAAGCTTAGGTAGCACTCGCAAATTTAAGCTGCGGCACAAGGACAGCGGTGAAACTGTTGAATACCATCTAGAGAGCGGGTCTTTGTTGATCATGCTTCCTGGCTGTCAAGAAGACTGGGTTCACACGGTTCCAAAAACCGCTCGTCCAGTTGGCGAACGAATCAACTGGACGTTTAGACCACATGTGGAGGCGATCGGTAATGGTGAGCAAAAACCTGAGCGCGATCTTCCCCGGTCTCTTTGGGGCAAAAGCCAGGTGTGGCAGGTCATAGGCAACGTTATGCCGCTTGAGGGTTACCTTCTGACTTCCACCCAATCAAATCACGTGAAACGAAATATTTATGAAAGTTATAGTAACAGGTTCGTTAGGAAACATCGGCAAGCCCCTGGCAACCGAGTTAGTACAAAAAGGTCATACAGTTACGGTTATCAGCAGCAAGCCGGAAAAGCAAAAAGACATTGAAGCCAATGGCGCGATCGCCGCCATCGGCTCATTGGAAGACGTTGATTTTCTGGTGTCTACCTTTACCGGAGCCGATGCCGTCTATGCTATGGTGCCGCCAAACTTTACCGCACCCGATCCGAGAGAGCATTACCGGAGAATCGGCAGCAGCTATGCACAAGCCATTCAACGGTCGGGCGTAAAGCGTGTGGTTCATCTCAGCAGTTGGGGCGCACATTTAGATAAGGGCACCGGATTCATCGTCGGTTCTCATGATGTAGAAGGCATTCTGAATGAGCTGTCAGACGTAGCCATTACGCATCTGCGCGCTGGTTACATCTACTACAATCTTTACAGCTTTGTTGACATGATAAAAGGTCAGGGCTTTATCGGTGCAAACTATGGTGGTGACGACAAGATCGTAATGGTTGCCCCAAGAGATATTGCCGCCGCCGCTGTAGAAGAGATAGAAACACCTGCTACCGACAAGAAAGTGCGCTATGTGGCGAGCGACGAGCATACTGCCAACGAAACCGCTGATATCTTAGGCATCGCTATTGGTAAGCCGGATTTAAAATGGGTAACTTTTACTGATGAGCAAATGCAAGATGCTTTGGAAAAGAAAGGAATGCCGGCACATATTGCCGCTAAATCTGTTGAATTGGGTGCCAGCATTCACAGCGGCGCATTGCGGCAGGATTACGAACTGCATAAGCCAATTGCTATGGGCAAAGTAAAGTTGGAAGATTTTGCAAAGGAATTTGCTGCTGGTTTTTAAAAAGGTTGATTGTCTTTGGCGACAGCTATAATTGAAATAATTCTAGTTGTTGAGCAGAAACACCTGTTTCCATTTGCTTTACAAACGCCCCAATTTACCAAATAGCCTCAAGATTTAACACAAATCCAGGTAGCACATCCTCGCCTGACAAACTAACAGGAGATTCCAACACTTCAACCTCTTGCCCAATTCGATAAATCTCTACTTGCCGAGATTTACGATTAATTAACCAACCCAAACGAGTACCATTCTCTTGGTATTCTTTCATCTTCTCCCGAGTCACTTTCAAACTATCACTCGGCGAAAGTAATTCAACTACAAAATCAGGACAAAGTGGTAGAAATCTTGTTTGTTGTTCTTGAGTCAGTGCATTCCAGCGTTCCAGTTTCACCCAAGCAGCATCAGGGGAACGATCCGCGCCGTTAAAAAGTTTAAACCCTGTTGAAGAATCGAAAACTATACCTAGTTTTTTTTGTTCATTCCATAACCAAATTTGACCAGTTAGTCCAGCATTACGGTTTCCTGTTTCTCCCCCTGTGGGTGGCATAATAATTAATTCTCCTGTAGCAGTGCGTTCAAACCTCAAATCGCGGTTTGCCTGACATAGCTGGAAAAATTGCTCATCTGTCAGTTCAATCACAGGATTGAGATTAACTATTAGGGCATTCATAGGGGGATTTAAGATTGGGGTATCTATATTTTACCGATTCTATTGTAGAGACGTTGCATGCAACGTCTCTACAACGTGGAATGCAATGCATCACATCCACAAATTTGCTGGATTATTCTTGTCATGTTCCCATTTAACAGAGTTATAAAGTATGTACTCTCGAATCTGGTCTAGAGAACCATCAGCGCGAATTATGTGTTCATAAAATCGCTGTTGCCAAGCAAACTCAGGATAACCGTTCATTCTGCACCATTTGGTAACAGCAGATTTGTAAGAACGTAAAATTACACTTAAAGTACCAGCTTTGGGAGAAATTTCCGACGCTGCTTTGGAGATATCAGATTGATTGAAATTTGTAGAGACATTGCATCCGAAAGTTCTACATTCAGAACGTTCAATAACAACAATTCCATGCATGTGATTGGGCATTATTACATACGTGTCTATATAGGTATCTTGACAATGTTTAGGAATTTCTACCCAAAATTTTTCTGCTATTTGCCCAATCGTTGATAAATGCATCTGACCATTTATTACATCACCAAAAAACCATTGGCGTTCATTGGTGCATATGGTCACAAAATAGTATCCATTTGCGGCATAGTCCCGATTCGGCAAACGAATAGATTCAACACGATATTTATTTTTGAATAAGGTCATTCAGTTGGTTTCAAAAAATTGTGTAAAGACGTTGCGTGAAAAATCATATAGAAACGTTCCACAGAATATCTCTACATAACAGACAACGTGTAGAGACGTTGCATGTGAGTCCAGCGCTGCGGGAGGGAAACCCTCCGCAGGCGACTGGCGAACCCGAAGGGCAACGTCTCTACATTTCGCGTCTTTACACGGTTATAACCTACTCAATTCCTTCAATCCGATCTTCAACCTCCTGATACAATTCGCGTAGCAATTCCAAATTACTCTCGCTTGTCTCCCAGTAACCGCGCCCATTGACTTCCAATAAAGTGGAAACAACTTTGCGGAAAGAATGAGGGTTGAGGTTCAACAAACGGTTCCGCATTGCTTCATCTTTGATGAAGGTTTCATTGGTGTCCTCATAAACCCAGTTATCCACAGCACCTGCGGTTGCACTCCAACCCATTGTATTTACCAAGCGTTTGGAGAGTTCGCGCACACCTTCGTAACCGTGAGACAGCATTCCTTCGTACCACTTGGGATTTAACAATTTGGTACGAGTATCCAAACGCACGGTTTCTGATAAGGTACGAACTTGAGCATTAGCTGTGGTGGTGTCGGCGATGTAAGATGCTGGTGTTTTACCATCACCCCGCAAGGTAGCGACAACCTTTGTGGGATCAGAATCAAAGTAATGGGAAACATCCGTCAAGCTAATCTCGGATGAGTCGAGATTTTGGAAAGTGACCTCAGCAGTTTTCAAGGTTGTTTCAAAAATCTTTCGGGATTCTGCCATCGTACCGGGGTTATCGGCACTGAAGGCAAAGGATTTGCGGTTGAGGTACATTTCCTGCAACTCGGCTTCGCTGTCCCAAGTGCTGTTTTCTACCGCCAAGTTGATATTGGACGAGTAGGAACCAGAAGCATTGGAAAACACGCGAGTTGCTGCTTGGCGCAGGTTGATCCCCATTTCCTCTGCTTGGTCGAGAGCATGTCTGCGGACGTAGTTCATTGATGGTGGTTCATCTGCTTCCGCCGCCATTTTCACCGCTTGATCTAGCAAATTCATTTGGTTGATGAATAAATCGCGGAAGACACCAGAACAGTTGACAACCACATCAATACGCGGACGTCCCAACTCTTGTAGAGGTATTAATTCTAACTTATTAACCCGTCCCAAAGCATCGGGAACCGGTCGTACTCCCACCATCCACATAATTTGTGCCAGTGATTCCCCGTAGGTTTTGATGTTATCAGTTCCCCATAGCACACAAGCGATGGTTTCGGGATACTTGCCGCCGTTTTCTGCTTTGTTACGCGCCAGCAATCGGTCTACAACGATTTTCGCCGACTGTACAGCAGCAGTTGTAGGAATCGATTGGGGATCGAGGGCGTGAATATTTTTACCTGTGGGCAAAACATCTGGGTTACGAATCGGATCACCACCAGGACCTGGAAGGATGTACTCGCCTTCTAAGCCTTTGAGTAATGCGCCCAGTTCATTATCAGCGCAGATTTGCTGTAAGCAGAATTCCAAATACTCAAACAGTGGTTTGAGTGCTGTCGCATCCACCTTGGTATAACCTGCTTTGTGCAGTGCTTCTACCCAAGGTTCTTTTTTGCCCATGTTGAAGAAGTTGAGCTTGGAAACGAGGGAAACTCGTCCTTCTGCGTCGATTTGCTCTTTCACAAGGGCGGAAACTGCAGCGCGGGTTGTCATTGTGATGTCTTGCAGCAGCTGGACATCATCTAAAATGCCTTTGTCGCTGTTTTGGTATACTTCGTCGATGTTACGCCCAATACTGCTTGCGATAATCCGGGGTAGACTTTGAATCTCTTCCTCTGAACGGTCTAAGTTGGCAATGTTGACCAGAGTAGCGATCGCCTCTTCCGCCGATGGTGGTTTACCAACAACGTGTAATCCACATGGCAACAATCGCGATTCAATTTCCATCAACTTGCGATAAACCGAGCCAACAATATTATCGCGTTCTTCGGCGGTCATATCTTTGGCATCTTGCTCGCTCAAGGCGATGTCCTTATCCAAGTTCACCATCCGGCATTTATCCATGATGGTGTTCACAATGGGAATACCGCGTCCAGTATCTTTCAAGGTTTGGTAAGAAGCAATCAACTCGCTGAGTTCTTTCAAACCTTTGTACAATCCAGCATTTTCTGCTGGGGGAGTCAGGTAGGAAATTGTCTCTGCGTAGCTGCGACGCTTGGCAATTGTCGCTTCACTGGGGTTATTTGCGGCGTAGTAGTAAAGATTAGGAATTGTGCCAATCAAATTATCTGGATAACATTCTCCAGACATCCCCATCTGTTTTCCTGGCATAAATTCCAAGGAACCGTGAGTCCCGAAGTGCAGCACAGCGTCAGCTTGCCAAATTTGCTCCAAGTAGGTATAATACGCCGCAAAACCGTGGTGTGGACTTGCAGAACGCGAGAACAACAACCGCATGGGGTCACCTTCGTAACCAAAGGTGGGCTGAACACCAATGAAGACGTTACCGAATTGCTTACCATAAATGAGCAGGTTTTGTCCATCGCTGTTGAGTTGTCCGGGAGGTGGTCCCCAGTTTTCCTCAAGGCGTTGTGAGTAGGGTGTGAATGCTTCATACTCAGGAACCGACATCCGATAAGCAATGTTGAGTTCGGGGCTGTTGTACTGCGCCTGCGCGTCGTGGATGACTTCTTCCATCAACTCCTTGGCGGACTCAGGCAAGTCTTGCACATCATACCCGTTGTTCTGAAGTGCTTTCATCACCTCGTAAATTGAGCCGAACACATCCAAGTATGCGGCGCTTCCCACGTTGCCTTTATCTGGTGGGAAACTGAAAACGGTGATGGCAACTTTCTTGTTTAACTTTGGCTTGCGGCGCAGGTTAGCCCATTTGAGGGCGCGTTGTGCAACTATTTCGATGCGATCTTGCAGGGCGATCGCCTTCCCTGTTGTCCCATCCCGTCCTGATAAAATTATCGGTTCAATTGCGCCATCTAATTCAGGAATGGCAATTTGCAACGCCACCTGAATTGGGTGTAATCCCAAATCGCTATCCTGCCATTCTTCCGTTGTTTGGAAGACCAGAGGCAACACTACCATGTAAGGACGGTTCAGCCGCTTCAGGGAATCAATTGCCTTAGGATGGTCTTGGCGTGCTGGTCCACCTACTAGGGCAAAACCTGTCAAGGAGACGACAGCATCCACTAATGAGGTTTTTGTTGTTGGTTCGTACAAGTACGCATCCACAGGTTTGGAAAAGTCCAAACCTCCAGCAAACACAGGAACAACCCGTGCGCCCATAGCTTCGAGTTCCTGCACCATTGCCACATAATGGGCATCATCACCAGTCACAAGGTGTGTCCGCTGTAACACCAATCCAACACAAGGTGCTAAGGGATCTTTTAAATCATTGAGAATATCTTTACGACTGTTGTACCAGTTGAGGTATTCCTTGACATCTTCAAACATTGTCGGCGCTAGAGGATGCCAAATTCCCATATCGGGATAGACAACTGGTGCTTTGTATTGTACTGACGTAAAAGTTCTCGTCTCTACATTATTTTTCAAGACGTACTTATCAGCTAGCATCAGCAAGAAGTTTTCCAAGTTGTCTGCAGAACCCCCCAGCCAATACTGAAAGCTGAGCATGAAATTTCGGGCGTCCTGTGCTTTGTCCATTGGCAGATACTTCAGGACTTGCGGCAGTGTCCGCAGCAGCTTGAGCATTCCATCTTGGAAGCCAGCGCCAGATTTTTCCTTGCGCTTCCGCATGAATTGTGCGATCGCACTTTTCGATTGCCCCAATTGTGCTAAGGAGAAACTGCCCATTTTATTTAGGCGCATAACTTCGGGCATTGAGGGGAACACAACCGCAACGTCCAGGCGATCGCGATATGGTGCTACTGCTGCGACTAACTTCTGTGCTAAGTCTTCTATAAAAATCAGCGAGGCAATAAAGATATTGGCACTTGCCATATCTTTTTGGAACTCCTGGTAGTTCTCTTGGTCTCGGAGTTCTTCAATCAAGTAACCACTAATTTCAATCGCCAAATTGGGATGATTTTGGTTAATTTCCCGAACCGCTTGTGACAATGCACTCTGGTATTGGGACTCTAACACGACATAGACCACCTTAATTAAATGACGCCCCCGTAGGTTATCAGGCACAATATGTCTAATGGTGGACTTGACGTGAGTGAACATGCTTCCTTGGCTCCTTTGATGCGTGTTCTCGTTTTGTAAAGTTATGTCAGGCAAAATTTGCCTAATGATGACTTTGTTTGTTCGGCAATATGAGATTTTTATCAGAAAATGCTTGCTTAATGGGGATTTTGTCGCCCATCTGACACAAAACGATATAAAAAGCGAAACATTTTGTAAAATTTATTGACGTATAAGTAAAGTATTCACTCAGATATAAGTAATATAAATTTATATAACTTTGATAAATTAGTTACTTTAGTTTCACCACCGTGTGTATTTGAGGAGTGTCTGTATACAAAAGGTGGGCGACTGTTAGTCAAAACTAACTTATACCTCTGTAGAACTTTTGCGTGAGCAAAAAGTAACAATACTGTTATTTTGGACAAAATAGACAAACCAGACGCTTTGAGCATTGGCGATTTGCCTTAGACAGCAGCGTTCGCGCAGCGTCTCGTAGAGAAGCTATCGCCCAAAGCTCAGTGCCTTTGACGAGGGCATTTCTCTATTTATTTAAGTTCTATACGCACACATTTAATAATATTTTATCACTCATGACTACTTAGACTTATTCACTTTTGCCTTGTATATGAACAGCTGCATAACTTGATTTTGCTGACATCTATTAGGAATGTAGAAGGAAAACTTTTTAAGCTTACTTTCTATTCAGAAAATTCACATAATCATACTTTTGTCAAGATGTCAGTCCCAATCTCGATTAGTTTATAACCTTTAGGTTTATTTAGCCAGAAGTTATTAATTGGGGGTTGATATCCTTCCCAAGGGTTAATCAACACCAAAGAAATAGTTGATACCAGGGTTTTCTCGTGAGGAGTAGCTATGAACAGAAGAGATTTTATCACAACTGTTGCTGTGTCTGGTGGTTCAGCCTACGCGGCGATGAAGGCTTTGGGCTTGCTAGAAAAACCAGCAACTGCACAGAGTCCATCACAAAGAGGTTCATTTCGGTTACAGTCTAACGGGAGAGGCAAACGCGTTATTATCCTTGGTGCAGGGTTGGCAGGAATGGCTTGTGCCTATGAGTTAGGCAAAGTTGGTTATGACTGTATTATCCTGGAGGCACGCTCACGTGCTGGTGGTCGGTGCTGGACGCTTCGAGGTGGAGATCAGTTTACTGATACTTTAGGTCAAACGCAGACAGTTCAATTTGATTCAGGCTTGTACTTTAATCCTGGTCCAGCTCGCATTCCCCAGGAACATGTCACACTAGACTACTGTAGGGAATTTGGCGTTGCTGTTGAGGTGAAAGAAAACCTTAACCGACGAGAATATTACTACAACACTCAGAATGCAGGTTCCTTGTCGGGTAAAAAAGTTCGTGCACGCGAAGCCATAACTGATATCCGTGGCTATATATCAGAACTGTTGGCTAAAGCCGTTAACCAAAATGCAATTAACGCGCCTTTGACAACTCAAGACAAAGAAAAACTCGTTGAGTTTCTTCGGACGTATGGGGATTTATCTCCAGACTTGTTTTACAAAGGTTCAAGCCGACGTGGCTTTACTAATTATCCAAGCGCTGGCTTGCAACCAGGCACACAATTAGATCCTTACGATCTGAGTGCGTTAATTCAGTTAGGATTTGCCAACTACGAAGCAGAGGAATGGGATTGGCAGCAACAGATGACGATGCTGCAGCCGGTTGGTGGGATCGATCAGATAGCTAAAGCCTTTGAACGTAAAGTCGGCAATAGGATTACTTACCAATCACAGGTCAAGGAGATTCGCAAGACACCTAACGGTGTTAGCATCGTTTACACCAATAGCTCAGGCACAAACCAACAAATCAAAGGCGACTACTGCATCTGCACCATTCCGCTGCCAGTACTCAAAGGTATCCCGTCGGATTTTTCTCCCGATTTAAAGCAGGCAATTGATAACGTTGCTACTCTCTACGCACGAGCAGGTAAAGGTGGCTTGCAGTTCCGACGCCGTTTTTGGGAAGAAGATGAGAAAATCTTCGGTGGTATTACTTGGACTGATCAGGACATTGTTCAGATTTGGTATCCGTCGGAGGGTTACCTGTCTAACAAAGGAATTATGATCGGCTATTACCAATTTGATGACACCAAAGTAGGACCTCTGTCTCCATCTCAACGCCTCTCTTTAGCGCTGGAACAAGGGAATAACATCCACCCTCAATACAGAAACGAGTTTGAGAACGGTGTCACACTTTATTGGCCAACAATCCCATACAACTTGGGTGCCTGGGCAGAGTACACAGATGAGGCTCGACAGAGGTACTATCCTAGACTCAACGAACCTGATGGCAACATTTATCTATGTGGGGAGCATCTAAGCTACTTGCAAGGATGGATGGCTGGTGCTTTGGAATCGGCACGTTTGGTAAGTTCAAAAATTAATACTTTGGCTTAGTAGGTGCTGGGAACTAATACCTCCCAAACATTGACTAATGAGTCATGACCCTTACGGGTTCGCCCTATGGCTAACGCCACGCCTTACGGCTATCGGGAACGCCCGTCGCCTACGGCGGGAAACCCTCGTGCAGCGCTGGACTCACCAATGACTCATGACTCATGACTGCTGATATTTTGATTCTCTCAAATGGTCCTGGGGAAGTAACAACTTGGGTGCGCCCAGTCGTTAGGCAATTACGCCAACAACTGGGAGATGACCGAAATAAATTAAGAATTTCTGTGGTTTTGTCACCTTGCCCAAACTCCAGTGGTAAAGAAGCAGATATTGCGAAATCTTATGCTGAAGTTGACCGAGTGCAGTCAGCAGAACATTTTTGGCAGTTCTTGCTTTGGGGAAAGACATTTGAAAATTGGGACTGGTACAAGCGCGGTGTTGTTGTTTTTCTGGGCGGGGATCAGTTTTTCCCCGTTGTCATCGGCAAAAGACTAGGGTATCGCACCGTTGTTTACGCTGAATGGGATGCACGTTGGCACAGTATGATTGACCGTTTTGGAGTCATGAAACATACAGTTGCTGAGCGTGTTCCTAAAAAATTTGCCCACAAGTTTAGCGTTGTGGGAGATTTGATGCAAGAAGCCCAGGGTTTGGAAGCAGGGGGAGCTGGGGAGCTGGGGAGCTGGGGAGAAAATTCCTCTAATCCGCCCACTCAGCACTCACAACCCAGCACCGAACTGATTGGTGTTTTGCCTGGTTCAAAGCCGTCAAAGTTGATGCAAGGGGTTCCTTTAACGTTGGCAATTGCGGAATACGTCCATAGCAAGAGACCACAAACCAAGTTTGTCATACCTGTTGCCCCGACTTTAGACTTACAAACTTTAGCTAAGTTTGCCGATCCAAAGAAAAACTCTTTTGTTCAAACCTTTGGTTTTAGTGGTGCTTCTTTAATTGTCCCAAAACTCGGCACTGATTCAGAGCCTCCCTTCCTGAAGACAGGAACAGGTTTATGTGTCGAACTGTGGACTCAGACGCCTGCATACGACTTATTATCCCAGTGCTGTCTGTGCCTAACGACAGTTGGGGCAAACACTGCTGAACTGGGTGCTTTAGCTGTACCAATGATTGTTTTGCTACCAACACAACAGCTAGATGCAATGAGATCTTGGGATGGTTTGCCCGGACTGCTAGCAAATTTGCCTTTGGTTGGTTCTGGTTTTGCGAAGATGATTAACTGGCTGGTACTGAGAAGATTGGGTTTGCTAGCATGGCCCAATATTTGGGCGCAAGAAATGGTCGTACCAGAATTAGTTGGTAAACTTCAATCCCAAGAAGTAGGAGAAATGGTTTTAGATTTTCTTGCTCATCCAGAAAAGTTAGCAGAAATTCGATCAAAGCTGCAAAGTATCCGAGGTGAACCGGGTGCAGCACAAAAGCTAGCAACTTTAGTAGAGGAAGAATTAGTCGCTTAGCTCAAATTCAAAATTAAAAAAAGAGTATAGGAAGGCAAATACAAGAGTGCCCGGACTTTTTTGTTTGATTTGCGTTACTATATGTAAGTAAGCACTTACATGTCATTTGATGATGACTAATTTAAAACCAGGAGCAGCAAAAACGCGTAAACGCTTACTCAAAGCAGCTATTGAAGTTTTTTCTGCAGCAGGAGTTCTTGGAGCCACAACTCGTGAAATTGCAAGAGTTGCAGGAGTGAACGAAGTTACTTTATTTCGTCACTTCCAGAGCAAAGAGCAACTTCTGAGCGCGGTTGCTGAACACATCACCGGATTAATAGCAGAAACACTTGCCCACCAAGATGAATGGACGCAAGATTTGCGGCGCGATTTACTGCACTATGCCCAGCTTTATGATCAAATGCTTGGAGAGCATGAAGCGTTGGTTCGGATGTTCATTGGCGAAGCTCAGCGACACCCTGATGAAGCCCTGCAAGTCTTCCAACAATCTGGTCAACCTTTGCGTGAAAAGCTTGTTGCGTATCTATGCAATGGAATTGAGCGTGGAACTGTCCGTTCCGATGTAGAGTTGTCCCTCGCAGTGGATGTATTCACTGGAATGCTATTGGCTGGAATGCTACGCCGTCATGTCTGGTCGATTTCACGGGATTATAGCCGCGATCGCTACATCGAAGAGTGTGTCGATCTGTTTGTACGCAGCATTGGCACATCGGTTTCAAATCCAAGCTATCACTCGACTGGATCGTGATTTGAGCGTTGTTTGTGCTGCATAACATGGAAACACGTAGCACCTGCCGTGCGTTCTTAAATCTTATATCGACCCACGCGTACCCTCAACTATCACCAATCGTTTTTTCGGAATTCTAAAATAATATGTCATTCCTAATACTAAAAATAGATAGATTCGTCATTCTGTTTTCTGTTCTTTATATGTCATTCTTAAAACTAAATACAAGTAGATTGGTCGTTCTGTTGCCTGTTGCCTGTTGCCTGTTCCGTGCTCCCCCCAAGGTGCGCGTGAGTGGTTATCTTCTTAAATTTCACATTTAATCAAATTGTCATTTTGTAGTCGGATGATCGCTTGAGAAAAACGTCAACAGCCCCCAACTTGAAGTCGGGAGCTTTTAGCCAGAAGCTCTAGTTGACCAGACTAAGTACCTCGCGTACTACGTTTAGGGGAAGAGTTCAAGACCTATCAAGGGATGCGTAGCCAGTCCCTTGCTCTAGAACCGAGTAGTTAAACAGGTCTATGGGTTAAGCCAGTGCTACTTGGATAGTTACCGACCTTAAACATTGTCAAGGCTAACTTTACCCGAAAGGAGGGACTTTATGTCCAAAATATTTGTTATTGATTCAGAGAAAAAACCCTTAGACCCAATACATCCAGCGCAAGCAAGGCAGTTATTAAGGAACAAAAAAGCAGCAATTTATAGACGGTTTCCGTTTACTTTGATTTTGAAACAATCTCATCTCGATTGTTTGGTAACACCACTTAGGCTAAAGCTTGACCCTGGCGCTAACTACACAGGAATTGCTTTAGTCAATGACTTTACTGGTGAGGTTGTTTTTGGTGCTGAATTAAAGCATAGGGGTTTTGCAATCAGGGAAGCGCTAACCTCTAGAAGGCAGCTAAGACGTAGTAGGAGAAACCGCAAAACCAGGTATCGGCAAGCAAGATTCTTAAATAGAACACGTCCTAAAGGATGGTTGCCGCCTAGCTTACAAAGTTGTATTGAGAATCTCAAAACTTGGGTTAAGAAGCGGCGTAAGATTGCACTAATTGAAGCGACTAGTCAAGAATTAGTACGTTTTGATATGCAGTTGATGCGTAATCCTGATATTCAAGGTAAGGAATACCAGCAAGGCACACTTGCAGGTTATGAAACACGGGAATTTTTATTAGAAAAATGGGGTAGACAGTGCGCCTACTGTGGAGTTACAGACACCCCATTGCAAATAGAGCATATCCATCCAAGAGCTAAAGGAGGTAGTAACTCAATCACAAACCTCACGCTAAGTTGTCATAAATGCAACGTAAAGAAAGGAACTAAAAATATCAAAGATTTTCTCAAAAAAGACCCTACAAGGTTAGAGAAAATCTTGAAACAAGCTAAAAGACCACTAGCCGATGCAGCAGCAGTTAACACAACTAGATGGGCATTGCTAGAAGTTCTAAAGGCTACAGGTCTACTCGTTGAGACTGGCTCAGGAGGGCTGACTAAATTTAATCGCAGTCAACAAAACTTGCAGAAATCTCATTGGTTAGATGCTGCCTGTGTTGGAAAATCAACGCCTATTCTTAACATAAAAGGTGTCAAACCTTTACGGCTCGAAGCTTTCGGACACGGCAGACGTCAACAATGTCGCACTGACAAGTATGGTTTCCCCAGTCGTCATTGTTCAAGAACTAAGTTTCACTTTGGTTTTCAAACTGGCGATATTGTTCAAGCTGTTGTGACTTCCGGGAAGAAAGTTGGTGTGTACGTCGGAAGGATTGCAACACGTGCAACAGGTAGTTTTAACATTTCAACTAAAGAAGGACTAATCCAAGGAATCAGCCACAAGTATTGTAAACACATTCACAAGAAGGATGGTTACTCGTATGCCTAGTTTAGAGAATTGGACGGTTTACCCAGGAAAGTGCCGAAGGGTTGATAAATCAACCGCGTCGTGTTTCCTCTCTGGTCTAAAGACACAGAGTTTCCACACTCCCACGAGGTCGTCATGAAGCAAGGGGAATCAACCAATCTCTCAACTCCAGAGCCACCTGTTGCTTACAATGGCAATGGTGCGACATTAAAACCAACATTAAAACCAAACGAGCAGAAAACAGAGCCAGTCATAGAGGAAGATACGGCTACTTCTAATAACACTGTCGTCGAGCAACAGGAAAACATTGATGAGGATGAAGCTGTTGATGAAAACAAGCAGCACAAATCTGGTAAGCATCGAAAATGGATACTGCTGCTAGGTGGTGCGATCGCCTTCGCCGTTGCAGGAGTCTTCGGATTGCGATGGTGGCAGTTTGAAAGTACCCATGTCAGCACCGATAACGCCCAAATCGATGGACACCTGTCGCCGGTTTCTGCCAGAATTTCTGCAACGGTTCAGCAAGTCTTAGTCAAGGAGGGCGAACGCGTGAAACTAGGACAGCCCTTAATCGTTCTGGAAAATCAGGATTTAAACCTGCAAGCACATCAAGCAGAAGCGAATTTGGCGAACGCCAAAGCTCAACTGCAAAAGGCGGCTGATACTGTGAGCGTGACTCGCCAAACAAATCCCACGCAGGTACAACAAGCTCAGGCAAAGCTAGCAGCAAGTGTATCTGCTGTCAAAGCAGCACAAGCCAATGTTAATCAAGCTCAGGCAAAGATTGAGACAAATCAGGCGAATGTAGCTCAGGCACAAACTGAGGTTAACAAAACCCAGGCGGATTTTCGTCGCTACCAAGCCCTTTACCGGGAAGGGGCAATCTCAGCCCAACAGTTTGATAGCGCACAGGCTGGATACAAAAATGCTGAAGCAGGGCTAGTAGCTGCACAGAAAAGCGTTGCTCAAACCCAGGCAGAGTTCACAAATGCTCAAGCCCAACTTCAAACAGCTCAAGCTCAGGTAGAACAAGCCAAGGGGCAGGTGCAAGAAACGCAAATCTCTGGGCAAAATCTAACTGTGCAGAAAGACGAGCTGCAAGCGGCGCAAGCGCAAATGAGACAGACTGATGCCGCCCTAGCGTTGGCACGTCAGCAACTGGAATACACCAGGATTTACGCTCCAGTGACCGGGTATATCGGTCGTTTGACGGCTCAGGTGGGACAAAAAGTCCAGATTGCACAACCCCTACTATCGGTGGTACCGCTCCAGACGGATGAGGTTTATGTGGAGGCGAATTTGAAGGAAACGGCACTGGGACGGGTACACATTGGGCAAAAGGCAGACGTTGAAGTGGATGCCTATCCTGGAGAAACGTTTCACGCTCATGTCGCAGGTATCAGCCCTGCCACTGGATCTAGCTTTGCCCTCATCCCACCCGACAATGCGACAGGGAACTTCAATAAAGTCGTGCAGTGGGTTCCGATACGTTTAGTGTTTGACTCCAATACTGATCCAGAACACAAACTCAGACCTGGATTGAACGTCACAGTCATAGTGGATACAACCTCTGTTGCAAAAAACAGATCCACAAACGCTAGATATTAATCACTTAGCTTTCAGTTTATATTAACTTTCTATCAACAATGGCTATAACCGATGATTCTTCGTCTCGTTCAAAGCGAGCGACTCGTTCAAAAAACTCGAAAGGTTCTGCTTATAATTCCGCAGGTTATGTGCAAGGACCACTGAAGTGGGCGATCGCACTGACGGCATCCTTAGGCGCAATTTTGGAAGTGATTGATACCAGTATTGTTAACGTTGCCCTGACTGATATTCAAGCCACATTGGGGGCAACCGTGAGTGAAGTCGGTTGGGTGGTGAGTGGGTATGCGATCGCCAACGTTATTCTGATTCCACTCTCTGCCTGGTTAGGAGATGTCTTTGGTAAAAAAAAATACTTTGTCTTTTCAATGGTAGGATTCACATTCGCCTCAGTGGTGTGTGGCCTTTCTCCTAATCTGCCCATTTTAATAATTGCTCGCATTGTTCAGGGATTATTTGGCGGTGGACTACTTGCCAAAGCGCAAGCCATCTTATTTGAAACGTTTCCACCTGCGGAGCAAGGTGTTGCCCAATCGGTGTTTGGAGTTGGGGTGATATCTGGACCGGCGATTGGTCCGACCTTAGGAGGCTTTCTTACTGATAATTTGGGCTGGGAATGGATTTTCTTCATTAACCTGCCGATTGGTATTGTGGCAGTGGCAATGTCGATATTCTTTTTGCGCCCCGATCCTCCAAAAAATCAGCAAACTCAACAACCCGTTGATTGGTGGGGAATTGGGCTATTGGCGATTGCAGTCGGCAGCTTGCAAACTGTTTTAGAAGAAGGCGAACGAGACGATTGGTTTGAATCGAGTTTTATCACTACTCTCGCTATTACTGGTGTCGTTGGGCTGGCGTTATTTATTTGGCGAGAATTAACTACAAAAGCGCCTGCGGTGGAGTTGCGGGTATTGCGTCACCGTTCATTAGCAGCGGGTAGCGTTTACTCTGGCATTTTGGGCATGGGGCTTTATGGTGCGCTGTTTGCAGTGCCGTTATTTACTCAAAGCGTATTGGGATTTTCCGCAACACAAACCGGATGGTTACTAGCTCCTGGTGCGTTAGCATCAGCGATTGTCATGGTTTTGCTGGGTAAGATTTCCGGCAAAGTGGATGCCCGCCTGCTCATTGGTATGGGGGCAGTTGGTTCGGCACTGGTTATGTTTAACCTTAGCAAAATTACGCCTCAAACGGGTGCCGATGATTTATTCTGGCCTCTAGTTTGGCGGGGAGCTGTGACGGTTCTCATGTTTTTGCCATTAAGCTTGGCAACTTTAGCTCCATTGCCCAAAAAGGATGTCTCTGCTGGTTCCGGCTTTTATAATCTTACTCGTCAGTTAGGTGGCAGTATTGGGATTGCAATCTTGACAACCATGTTGGAGCAACGGGAAGCTTTCCACTCAGCAGTACTGCTGGCAAAGTTAACTCCTTACGATTTAGAAACTCAGCAACGCCTTGATGCGTTGACTGGCGTTTTTCAGAGCCGAGGCTCAGATGCGACAACGGCTCAACAACAGGCGTTTGCAAGCCTGAAACAATTGGTCAGCACGCAAGCAGCAATTTTATCCTATGCAGATATCTTTCATTTTGTCGGCATTGTCTTCCTCTGTTCCTTAGTATTGCTGATGTTCTTGGGTAAAGGGGGTGCAGGTGCGAAGGCTCCTATGGGTCATTAATTGAATAGCACGCTTGTTAAGCGATCGCTTGCAGCCTTGTTTTCAGCGCACCTTTATGGCTCACGCTCTAAGAAAAACAAGAAACTGATTGATGGCATGGCTTAAGTAGTTAAGGAAGCGCGAAGGCGCTGGTCGCTGGCTCGCCGATCATCATCGTGCCGTCAATCGGTGTGTAGCACTCGGATGAGCTCTTCGGCCACAAGGTCGGGGCGGGACAGAAACGGGTGGTGGCCGGTGGCAAGGTCGATCGAGCGGGTGGCCCGGCCGGCGTGGAAGCGCTGTAGGGCGAGGGAGGTGCTGCGGTCCTCCGTGCAGACGAGGTACGTCGAGGGCCTGCCCCGCCACGCCGCTCGGGTCGTCGGCGTCCCGAAGGCACCTACCGATTGCGCGGTGAGACGGTCCCACGCCTCGGCTCGGGTCTCCTCGTCTGTCAGATCCTGCAAGAAGCGGTCGCCGAACGACGAGGCGGTGTAGCCGGCGAGGCGGACTGTGCCGTCGTCGCCCAGCGCAAGCCCAACCGGGTTCTGCTCGCCGCTCATGATGTCGGCCTGCGACTGCCCTACGTCCGGCAGGTACGAGCTGATGTACACCAGGTGGCGAGTGGCAGGGTGGTCGGCGCCCTCCGCGATGACCGTGCCGCCGTAGGAGTGCCCGACGACGACGGTCTCGTCCACGTCATCGAGTGCGGCGCGCAGCGCCCGAGCGTCTTCGAGCAGATCGGCGGCGCCGGGCATAGCGCCCTCGCCGCAGGACGGCAGCTCGACCGCCCGGCTCACCGTGCCGGTTTGCTCATGGATTCGCTCGGCGACCGACTGCCACCACCATGCGCCATCCCGGACGAATGCGCCGTGCACGAACAAGATCTCCACCATCTGCGTCTTATCTCCTTGCTCCCGCGCGGATCTCCCGGGCGGTGTTGTCAGTTTTCATTCAATTAATGATTAAGCAATTACCATCACTCTCGTAACCTATCCGAAATTCTAACGGTTCTTTCTGAAAGCAACAAGGTGATTGCGTTTGATCCACGAAACCGCACTTTCTTAACTGGCTATAATGGCGAGAATGTCCAAAGTCCAGTCAGATATCAAGTGGCAATTAAATTTCTCAGATACAAAAGCTATAAAAGTTTACTTGAACTACCCCTACTCACACTGGACACACTGATTTCATATTAAAATAAAGAGAGCACTGGTTGTCCCGGCATTATAAAGCTTGCGGCTTATCACAGACAACTTGGAGGGATATACAAAATGATCAAGACAAGTTACGACTTTGACCAAGCTATCCTACCTGCAGGATCTTCATTAAAGACTAATATTCTGCTGCGTTTTCGTGCTGACATAGCTGAATCTCCCCGACGTAACCTTAACCTTTCTCTTGTCATTGATCGCTCAGGTTCTATGGCAGGTGGTCCCTTGCATCATGCACTCAAAGCTGCTGAATCTGTGGTGGATCAACTTGAGCCAGACGACATTCTCTCAGTGGTTGTTTACGACGATGAAGTGGACAGTGTTGTGCCACCCCAGCCAGTGACTGACAAAGCCGCGCTGAAAAATTCCATACGCAAGGTGAGAGCCGGTGGTATTACCAACTTATCCGGCGGATGGCTTAAAGGCTGCGAACATGTGAAGAAGCAACTTGATCCGCAAAAAATAAACCGTGTTCTGCTGCTAACCGATGGTCATGCTAATATGGGCATTCAAGACCCCAAGGTACTCACAGCCACATCAGGGCAAAAAGCTGAGGAAGGCATCACTACAACTACCTTAGGTTTTGATCAGGGTTTCAATGAAGATCTCCTGATCGGTATGGCAAGGGCTGCCAACGGCAACTTCTACTTCATTCAGAGTATTGACGAAGCAACAGAAGTGTTTAGCATTGAGCTAGATTCTCTGAGGGCAGTAGTGGGACAGAACCTCAACCTGACACTTGAATTGGCTGATGGTGTCAGTCTCGTTGATACTTTAAGTCTTGCGAAAGTCAGCCAGAATGAGGCGGGTCTTGCTGTCATTACGTTGGGAGAACTTTACGAGGGTGAAGACAAACTTCTGGGGTTGAGTTTGCTGATATCTTCTGCTCAAATTGGCTCCTTACCTGTGATGAAGCTGCATTACAGCGCTGATGTTGTTCAAGACGACTTGATTCAAAGCGTGTCAGGCACAGCAGATATCATTGCCAAAGTTGGCACCGTTGAGGAAGCAGCTCTTGCCTCTACAAGCCGTATCATCCTTGAACTGAGCCGCCTCACCATTGCTAAAGCCAAAGAAACTGCCCTCGATTTAGCTGAACATGGCAGACATCAGGAAGCTGAGCAAATCCTGCGTGCGGTTGTGCAAGATTTGCGGGATAAAGGATTGAATGAGAATTTTGAAATTGCTGAAGAGATAGATCAGCTGGAGTATTTCGCGGGTCGGATCGCCCAAAAAGCTCTGGGCAATGCCGGACGTAAAGAACTGCGGGATCAGACTTACCAGACAATGACGCGCAATCGCAGCGATTTGGTGGGTCGCGGTGTCACTGCTGGCGATGAAGTGTACGCGATGCCAGTTGTGAATGAAGTCGGTTCTGGTGTGGAACTGTACTGCGTTCGTGAAGGGGGTAAGCTGCGAGTAAAAGTGATGTCCGAGGGTTATGATTCAAGCAAGAACGTCCAGTTTCCCCGAGCCATTCGTGCCGAAGGAGCACGCTATGTCGTTGAAGGACTGGAACTCTCAAGCGATAGCAGTTTCTACCGTGTAAACGGCAACATCACCCGTTTTGCTCAACCTGGTGAAGCAGATATCTTCGTTGCCCATAGGCAATCGAGGTCAGCTAGCACAGGCAAAGCTTCCAAAGGTCCTGCCAGTGCAGCCGACCTCCCCACAACTGACACTACGAAGGACGGCATTCTAGTTCAGTGTGTCAAAGATGGCAGCAAGCTACGTGCTAGGGTGGTTTCTGATGGATATGAACCGGATTGGAACATGCGTTTTCCCCGCTCCGTTCGTGAGGAAGGAATGCTTTACGTTGTTGATGAAATCAAAACAGCACCTGATGGCAAGTCTTATATTGCGTGTGGTGAAATTAAGCGATTTGTGCAACCTACTATCGGGACTTAGACAAAAAACACCCATAAAAAAGCCTCAAAGTCTTTATACATAAAGACTTTGACATCGTTTTGTCTGGTTTGTTGATCTATCTGGGTTTGCGCTTTTGAGAATTTGGTGTATTTCCCTTACCATACATGGGTTTGAAGCTTATTTTTCACTCAAAAATGTTTAAGTCCCGTTAAGCAAGAAAAAGCGATCGCTCTCCTTCCCTTGTGGAACAAACACAGGCTTTAGATTGTGTAATTTTTTTGCACAAGAAAGTGCGATCACTCTATTTTAAGATTGACTTGTAAAATTTGTCTTATTTACTGGTAGATTTTGATAATCACTATATGTGACAATAATTTTCGTATATACATGAATGTGTGTTACGGAGGGCATCGTACCAAAAAGGTTCTTTGTAAGTTAAGAAATTATTTGATTTTTAAAAAACAAAAAAGGTTTGCATATTTACTCTGTTGGTAAAGTTATATTACCAGCCATTTCTATTGCAATCTCCTACTACATCTCAAGGGGGTTTGATATAGGGATTGCGCAAAGTGCTGTGGGCTAAAACCCAATCGCCATTCACCTAGTGGTTTTTCACGCAAACGAAAAATCGATATCACAAATTACTACAGTTCGGATTTGAACTGTAGTAAATGTTAACAGCTTAAAGAAATTTACGCAAATATTTATTAATGTACAAAAATCCCGAATTGGCACGGTGACTATTAAGTGCATTTTCCCTTACAGGAATTCCAGGAGCTTCCACCAATGAGTACTAAACTGTACCAGATATTGTCCGCTTGCTTGGTTTTTTCCGCACTAGTTGGATTATTTGCTGTACGCGCTCAATCAGAGCCGCTTCCATTACATAACGGAGCATTATCTCCTGATGATCCAGCAGCAAAATTAGATCCGAAACTACAAAATGTTCCTGAGAAGATAGCCCCTCTAGATAGTCATATAGACACAACTAATTCTGGCACTACAGAGGTTAGTTACAATACCAACACTGGTATTGTCCAAATAGGTCCTACCAAACCCCCACAGACTATTGTCCCACTTATTTCTTCAGATGGAATTAAGCCTAGTTTAGGTTCAGCCCCTAACTCAGTAGCAAAACCAGAAAAAAGCTCAAGCTCAGGTATTACACCTCAATCTGTTATTGGTTTCGATGATCGCATTCTGATTAATGATACGACAGTGTACCCTTGGCGGGCGATGACCAGACTCTACATCACCTATCCTGATGGAAGTATGTTTTTTTGTTCAGGAGTCCTGATCAGTGCTAAATATGTTTTAACAGCAGGTCATTGTGTACACGACCCTAGTCACGGTGGGTTTGCTAAAGTCGAGGTTATTCCTGGTTTAAATGGAACTTACAAACCTTATGGCTCTTTTTCTTCAACCAACATTCGGAGCTATACAAACTGGACTGTGAATAGAGACTTGAATTATGACATTGCCCTCATCACTCTCAATCAGAGTATTGGTAACAATGTCGGTTGGTTAGGCCTTGCCTACTATCCATCAGTAGATAGTGTGATAGCCTACATAGCAGGCTATCCTGGGGATAAAGGCAACCCCCCTGTAAAACTCTACTATAGTTACGGTCCGATTCTGAGTTCAACAGCCCAGCGCCTTTTCTATACAATCGACATGTATGATGGTCAAAGTGGTAGTGGAATCTATCGTATTGTCAACGATCAGTATTATGTCTTTGGTGTAAATACGACAAATGTAACAGCTGACGTTACAGCGAACGGTGGTACCCGAATTGATTCTGCCAAATATAACGATATCCAAGCCTGGATCTCAAGTGGTAACTAATCAGAATTTCCTTGCTTTTTGGTCTGCTCAACATTATTGCGTTGTTTAAGGAACCCCAACTTTTGCTAGGAAAAATCAGGGGATTGAGAATGTTCTCAGTCCCCTGATTTAATAATCACATTTAGCTCAGAGAGTGCTGCCATTAGCCTCAATTATCTGGATGTTCAATTTCTGAAGACTCAGGTATAACCCTCGAATCACCTCCAACATAGGGAGTCATCATGCGCGGTGTCGAATTGGAAGTTACTGGCTTTGTTGCACCAACTTGAACAGAACCTGTTTTCACGTCATAACTAACCTCTTGCCTAGGTGTTTGAGTATCTGTCGTTGTTACGCCGTCTGCTTTAGGTTCAGGCTTAGGGGGAACATGCAACAAACTCGGATCAAGTTGCGCGGCAGGATCGTCGGGTGGTAGAGGGAACTTAGAAGCGCTCTGTGTTTTTGCTTCAGCCATAGGGAAAATTTTCGGCAGCTTGCGGTCAAGTTTTGACACCGGTTTGTTTGGTGATATAGGACTAGAAACAACCTGAGCAATCTCAACCTGTGGCTCCAGTGCTTGTGCTACTGTTGTAAGAGATAAGCTCATAAATACTCCAGAGTATAAAGTTAAGAGCCATTGCTTTTTATTTAAGTACTTCATGACAAGCTCTCCTTCAGTTACTATTTTAAGGTAAAGCATTCTATACACGAAGACCCCTTTTGTATTATTTAATGATACTAGCGAGTCTGTTTGGAAATAATGTGGTAATTTGTTGAAACTCACTTTGTCTTCTAAAACATCCTTCGTTCCCGATTGTTCTCATCACTTCGCAAAGGCACCACCTCAGCACTGAATCTGAAATTGAGTTGAGGCTTTTTCAGAATTGTTGTATAGATCGTATAACTATATCGTACACATTCTGTATAACAATTGTGTAGTACACTGCTGTTATATCTTTTGTATAACAGTAGTGTTTTACATCCGGACTTTAGACTAGTTCGCGGTGCGAAACCCAAAAGCCTTACAGTGATTGAGATAGGAAAAAATGTACTCAATCGTAAGGCAGACTTGAAGTGTTACAGAAAAAATATCACATTGACCGGGAGTTCA